>CBIHOG010000025.1:0-73290 GCA_966211435.1 uncultured Variovorax sp.
CAGATCCAGTTCATGTTCCTCGACATGAGCTCGGCGCTGGCGCAGATCAAGGCCGGCAAGCTGCGCGCGCTGGCGGTGGCGCCCGCGAAGCGCTTCTCCGGCCTGCCGGATGTGCCCACGGTGGCGGAGCAGGGCTACCCCGGCTTCGACGTGCATGGCTGGTACGGCCTGCTGCTGAAGTCCGGCACGCCGCAGCCCATCGTCGACCAGCTCTACAAGGAAGTGAAGAAGGCGCTCGAAACCAAGGAGGTGCGCGACATCTTCCAGGCCCAGGGCATCGAGCCGGGCGGCATGCCGCCCGCGCAGTACACGGCGCTGGTGCGCGACGACCTTGCGCTGTGGCAGCGCACCGTGAAACAGTTGAACATCACCCTGGAATAGAGGAACACCCCGCATGCGCATCGTCATCCCCGACGACTACCAGGACTGCGTCCGCACGCTCGACTGCTTCGGCAAGCTCGCGGGCCACGAGGTCAGAATCCACAACGACACGGTGACCGGCACCGACGCGCTTGCCGCGCGCTTCGCCGACGCGGAGGCCATCGTGCTCACGCGCGAGCGCACGCGCATCGACGCGGCGCTGCTGGCGCGGCTGCCGAAGCTGCGCATCATCAGCCAGACCGGCAAGCTGGCCGGCCACGTCGACCTCGCGGCCTGCACGGCGCGCGGCATCGTGGTGGCGGAAGGCAGCGGCGCGGGCTCCGCGACGGCGGAGCTGACCTGGGCGCTGGCCCTGGCGAGCCGGCGGCACCTGGTCGCGGAAGTGAACCGGCTGCAACAAGGGCAATGGCAGGGGCACCTCGGGCAGCAGCTTGGCGGGCAGCGGCTCGGCGTGTGGAGCTACGGCCGCATCGGGCGACAAGTGGCGGGCTACGGGCGCGTCTTCGGGATGAAGGTGTGGGTGTGGGGCCGCGAAGCCTCCACTGCCGCCGCGCGGGCGGACGGCTTCGAGGTGGCGCCGTCGCGCGAGGCTTTCTTTGCGGAAAGCGACGTGATCAGCCTGCACGTGCGGCTCACGGCGGCGACCACCGGGCTGGTGACGGCGCAGGACCTGGCGCGCATGAAGACGACGGCGTTGCTGGTGAACACCAGCCGGGCCGAGCTGGTCGCGCAGGGCGCGCTGGAAGACGCGCTGGCCCAAGGCAGGCCGGGCTTCGCGGCGGTGGACGTGTATGAGCAGGAGCCGGTGTTCGGCGCGGACCATCCGCTGCTGAAGCTGCCGAATGCGCTGTGCACGCCGCACATCGGCTACGTCGAGAAGGACAACTACGAGCGGTATTTCGGGATCGCGTTCGACAACATCAACCGGTTTGCGGAGGGGACGTTGAAGGATGTGGTGAATCCGGAGGCGCTTCGTTAGGCAGGCAAATCATTTGGCGCGGGTGGCGCAGCCCGACATCGCAACCGCCGCCGCGATGACCGCGGCGGCTGCGGCAATCTTCAAGACCGTGCGCGTCGGCGGAATGCGCGGACGGATCACTTCGGCTCGCGTCACCGGATCACGCGCGTCCGACGACGCGAGGCGCGGCCCCGAGGCCCGTGGGTGGAAGACGGCCGGCGCACAGGCGCCGAGCAACAGGATCGCGGCAAGTGCCGCGCTGGAAGACAGGGAGCTGCGCATGGGGTTCGTGAGGCTGACACTGCGCGGGATGCTAAGCGCGGGGTACGGGAAACCGGCCTGAAGAATCCTGAATTTCAGATGACGGCATGCGCCGGGCGCGGCCTGGCCGCACCGGGGATGCCACAACCGGGTAGGCTCGCCCGGTGGCACCCCGCATCTTCAAACTCTGGCTTGCTGTCATCGCCATCATCCTGGGCGGCTGCGGATCGCTTCCCGCCGGCGTCCAGCGCCCGGTGTCGAGCAGCGAGCAGGCCTCGCCCGCCGAAAGCCCCCTTGCAGCCCTCGCGGCCGCGCAACTCCCGCCCGACGCACCTTCCGGCTTCCGGCTGCTCCCCCTCGGCAGCTACGCGCTGGATGCCCGCCTGCAACTGATCCGCCGCGCCACGCGCACGCTGGACCTGCAGTACTACATCTTCGAGAACGACGAATCCGGCCGCGCCATCTTCAGCGCGCTGCGCGATGCGGGCGAACGCGGCGTTCGCGTTCGGTTGCTGCTCGACGACCTCAACACCGGCGGCACCGACGCGCTGCTGCACGCGCTCGCCGCCGTGCCGAACCTGCAGATCCGCCTCTTCAACCCCTTCTGCTGCGCGCGCGGCGGCTTCCTCGGCCGCTTCATGGCGTCGCTGGGCGACCTGTCTCGGCTCGACCACCGCATGCACAACAAGCTGCTGGTGGCGGACGGCGCGCTGGCCATCGTCGGCGGGCGCAACGTCGCGGACGAGTACTTCGGCCGCAGTCCGGTCGCGAATTTCATCGACCTCGACGCCATCGCGGCAGGGCGCGTGGTGCCGCAACTGGGCGTTCTCTTCGACCGCTACTGGAACAGCGAGCAGTCTTATCCGGCCACCTACTTCGCGCCGCGTGCCGACACGGGTGTCTCGCCGCAGGCCAGGCTCGCGCAAATGCTGCCACGCGGGGCGAGCGTGCAGCTCAACCTGCCGGAAACGGACCTGCTCGGGCGCGAGCCCGTCGGCAAGGAACTGGATGCCAACCGCCTGAGCCTCGTGCCCGGCGTGGCCTATGCGGTCGCCGACCGCCCTTCCAAGCTGCTGGATGCGCCGGAGCAGATGGAGAACTCGGCCCTCATGGCCGGCGCGATGAGCCAGATGCTTGGCGCCAGCACCGAACTGGTCGTCACCTCGCCCTACCTGGTGCCCGGCAAACGCGGCATGGCGGTGATGGAAAGCCTGGCGCGCAAGGACGTCCGGATGACCGTCGTCACCAACTCGCTGCGCGCCAACGACTCGGTCTTCGTCTACTTCGGCTATGCGCGCTACCGCCCGCGCATGGTCCGCGTCGGCGTCGAGCTGTTCGAGATCAGCGCCATCACCTCGCACGGCAGCAAGCTGGGCTTCGGCAGTTCCTCGCAGGGGCGCCTGCACGCGAAGCTGGCGGTGATCGACCGGCAGACGGTGCTGCTCGGTTCGCTCAACCTCGACCCGCGCTCCGCCCGCGTGAACACGGAACTGGGCGTCGCCATCGACAGCCCCGCGCTGGCCACGCAGGCGCTGCGCATCGTCGAGGCGATGAAGGCCGAGGCCTACCGCGTGCGTCTCGGCAGCGAAGGGGACCGGCTGCAATGGGTACCCCCCGAAGACGCCGACGAGCCGCTCGAAGCGGAGCCGGGCGTATCGCCCCTCAACGTGCTGCAGCGGCTGCTGCTGGATCCGCTGGTGCCTGAAGACCTGCTCTGACCGGGGAGGGCCGCTCGGCCTTCCCGATGCGCCGGGGCGGACGCCCCGGGTAAGATGTATCCATGCCCCGCCGGCTTGTCGCCTTCGTTCTTGCCATCGTGCTGTCCTGCTACGGCTTCGCCGCGCTTGCGCAAAACGTGGCGGGCGGCGTGCATTCGCAGGAGCAATGCAGCCTGATGCAGGCGAACGAAGCGGACAGTGCGCTGTCCGAACTCGCCTCGCTGCTCGACCAGGCGGTGGCGCTCGACCTCGGCGACGCCGGGGACGAACCGCCCTCCCACGGCGACACCGGCTCCGACCATGCCGAGGCCGTCGACTACGGCTACCGGGCTGCCGGCCCGTTCCCGCTGTCGGAATCGCCACCGAAGCCGGCACTCACACCCGCACCGTCCGCCATCCTCGCGCGGCACGAGCGCCCGCCCCGCCGCGGCGCTTTCGCAGCCTAGGCACCGAGCCCGCGCCGCCTTTGCCGGCGGCCTGAAGCCCGGGCTGCAATGCCCTCATGCCGCACTCGCCGTGCGGACGCGCCCCCCGGCGCAAACCCCCAAGTCATCTCCCCGTTTTCCGTTCCAAGGAACCAGACATCATGTTCAACAACCAACCCACCTACGATTCGGGCTTCCACGAGCCGATCGCTTCCGTCCAGGAACGCAACCGCGTCCTGCGCAACACCTATTGGCTGCTCGCGCTGTCGATGGTGCCCACCGTGCTCGGTGCCTGGCTGGGCGTCTCCACCGGCATCGCGCGCGCCATGTCGCCGGGCGTCGGCCTGGTCGTCTTCCTGGTCGGTGCCTTCGGCTTCATGTTCGCCATCGAGAAGACCAAGGATTCCGCCGCCGGCGTGCCGGTGCTGCTGGCCTTCACCTTCTTCATGGGCGTGATGCTGTCGCGCCTGGTCGGCACGGTGCTCGGCCTGGCCAACGGCGCGAGCCTGGTCATGACCGCCTTCGCCGGCACCGGCGCGATCTTCCTGGGCATGGCCTCCCTCTCGTCGATCATCAAACGCGACCTGTCGTCGATGGGCAAGTGGCTCTTCATCGGCGCGATCCTGCTGCTGGTGGCCGGCATCGCCAACTTCTTCATCCAGTCGAGCGCGCTGATGATGACGCTGTCCGTCCTGGCCATCGGCATCTTCTCGGCCTTCATCCTGCACGACCTCAAGCGCGTGAAGGACGGCCTGGAGACCAACTACATCACGGCCACGCTGGGTGTCTACCTGAGCCTCTACAACGTGTTCCAGTCGCTGCTCGCGCTGCTCGGCATCGCGGGCGGGCGCGACGAATAACGCCAGCCACCCGACGTACAGGAAGGACTTCTCCGATGCGCCTCACTACCAAGGGCCGCTTCGCGGTGACCGCCATGATCGACGTGGCGCTGCACGGGCGCGAAGGTCCGGTCAACCTGGCATCCATCAGCCAACGGCAGCAGATCTCGCTGTCGTACCTTGAACTGCTCTTCGCCAAGCTGCGCCGCCACAAGCTGGTCGAATCGACGCGCGGGCCAGGCGGTGGCTACTCGCTCGCCCGCAAGGCGATCGAGATCACCGTCGCGGACATCGTGCTCTCGATCGAGGACGAGCCGTCCGCCGATGCCAGGGCGCGCGGCGGTGAAGCCGCGCAGGGCCCTGGCCGCTATTCGACGGAGGAACTCTGGGCCTCGGTCAACCTGCGCGCGGTCGAGTTCCTGGACTCGATCACGCTGCAGAGCCTGGTCGAGGGCCAGAAAGCCAAGGACCTCGCGGCAGCCGCCAACAACGCGGCCCAGGAAGACGCGGCAGCCGCCGACGCGCGGGTACCGCCACGCCCCGTCCCGGCCAAGCCGCCCGCGGTCAACGTACCGAACTCGGTCTTCGCGCTGGGGCGCTCGCTGGCGAAACGCTGAGCGTGCGCGCGGCCCGAACTTTTATGCGCGGGCCCTGATTTTTTACGAGCCCTTTACGGGCCCGGCCGTACGCTCATGGCTCGTCACCAGCCCGCGTACCGACCATGAAAGCCAAGCTGCATCACGCCTTTCCGACGTCAGGGGAAGGGGATGCGCGAGCGCCCGGCCTGTGGAGCGGCCTGCTCGAGTGGGCCCGGCATCTCCGGCAGCACCGCGACATGACGATGGACTGGTCCTGCTGCGGCACGCCGATGCTGGACTCCTTCGCCATGGACCTCGGCCGACCCGATGCCTTTCCGCTCGTGATGTACACCTGCAGCCACTGCGGCGCGCGCTGGCTTGGCGCCAGCGCCGTGGCGCCGCTCACATCCGGCTGGCGCTTCGTCCCGGAGCGGGAAGCGCGGGCACTGCTGCACGCCGGGAAGCTTCCGCCATCGACTTGACAGCGTCAAACCCGGCGTCGAAGAATCGCCGCTTTTTCAACGGCGCCTTGAAGATGAATCCCCTCCACGACCTGCAGTTCTTCGTGCGCGCGGGCCGTGCGGCCTCGCTCTCCGAAGCCGCCCGCGCGCTCGGCGTGACGCCGGCCGCGGCGAGCGCGGCGGTCAAGCGGCTGGAGGCCGAACTGGGCGTGAAGCTCTTCGTGCGCTCCACGCGCAGCCTGCGTCTCACGACCGAGGGCCAGGGCTTCCTGCAACAGTGCGAGCAGGGCCTGGAGATCATCGCGAACGCGCGCGAGAGCCTGATGGCCGGGCGCGACGTGATCCGCGGTCGTGTCCAGTTGTCGATGCCCTCGGACCTCGGCCGCAACCTCGTGCTGGGATGGTTGCACGATTTCCGCGCACGCTACCCCGAGGTCGACCTGCACCTGCAACTGTCCGACCGCATCGCAGGCATCTACCGCGAGCAGGTGGACGTGGCCTTGCGCTACGGCGAGCCGCCGGACTCCAACCTCATCGCGCTGCCCGTCGCGCCGGACAACCGCCGCACGCTGTGCGCCGCGCCGCGCTACCTGAAGGCCCATGGCACGCCGAAGACGCCGCGCGATCTCGCGGGCCACAACTGCCTGTGCTTCATGCTCAGCGAGCGGCCGCACAACCGGTGGTCCTTCTCGCGCGGCAAGGAGCAGCTCACCGTCGAGGTCTCCGGCAACGTGCAGTGCGACGACGGCGACGCGGTGCGGCGCCTCGCGGTGATGGGCGAAGGCATCGCCTACAAATCGCAGCTGGACGTGGCCGAAGACCTGCGGCGGGGCACGCTGGTGCCGCTGTGCGTGGACTGGCAAGGCGAACTCGCGCCGCTTTACCTCGCCTGCGCGGACCGCAGCCAGCTGCGGCCCGTGGTGCGCCTGCTGCGCGAGTTCCTGGTCGAGCGGCTGGCCCCGATCGGCTAGCGATCAACCGAAGGTGAAGACGTAGGCCTGCGCGCCAGGGTCGAGGAACTCGATCTCGAAGAGGCGCTCCCCGCCGCCCGTGGCTTGGCGCACCAACTGGTAGAGCCGCTGGCTGTCGATCGTCCCGTTGCCCTGCGCGTCGATGTCCGAGCCGTGGTCCGCCAGCGGCGGCTTGCCGTCCACCAGCACGCGGAAGCGCACCGGCTTGCCGTCGGCCATGGGGCCCAGCACCAGGTGCAGGTCGCGCGCCTGGAAGCGGTAGGCGATGCGTCCGCCGGCGGCGTCCAGCACCGCGCGCTCGCGCTCCACCTTCCACTCGCCGGCCAAGGTCCACTGGTTCACGCGCGGCGACGCACTGCCCTGGTAGGCCTGCGAGCGATCGCGCACGATGCCGCCCGGCGAGGCGAAGCCGCGCGCGTTCTCGTAGCCCAGATAGGTCTCGCCCGACTGCGCCGGCGTCGGGCCCGGCGCGGCCTGCGTGCCCTCGCCCTGCGGCGAGACCAGGTCGCGCGGCACGTCAGTCCGACCCGCTTCGACCAGCAGTTGCTGGATGACCTGCTCGGACTTGCCGTACTGGTTCTCCCCGAACTGATGATGGCGGATGCGGCCCTGCGCATCGATGAAATAGAACGCGGGCCAGTACTGGTTGCCGAAGGCACGCCAGATCGTGAAGTCGCTGTCGACGGCGACCGGGAAACCGATGCCGAGATCCTTCACCGCGCGGTGGACATTGGCCGAGCGCTTCTCGAAAGCGAACTCCGGCGTGTGCACGCCGATCACCACCAGGCCCGCGTCCTTGTACTTCCCGGCCCAGGCGCGGAGGTAGGGCAGCGTGCGCAGGCAGTTGATGCAGGAGTAGGTCCAGAAGTCGACCAGCACCACCTTGCCGCGAAGGCCTTCGGCGGTGAGCGGCGGCGAATTGATCCATTCGAGCGCGCCGGCCAGCGGCGGCAAGAAGCCTTCGGTGCCGAGGGCCAGCGCGGGTGCCGGCTCGCCGCTCGCCGCCGTCGGCATCAAGCCGGTGGCCTGCGTGCGTGCGCTCTGCTCGTCGCTCGACGGCTGCGGCTTCGGCATGTCGATGTGCTTCACGAGTGCCGCCTCCAGTGCCGAGGTGGTTCCGATTGAAAGGCGGCTGAGCACGCCCGTGTCCAGCCCGAGCGCGATGGCACCCACGCCCACCAGCACGGCCGCGCCCGCGCCGCGCCGGATCCATTCGCCGGTGTGCAGCGAACGCTTCATGACCGAGAACAGCCGTCCGCCAAAGAGCAGCGCGGCCGCCAGCGAGGTGCACGCGCCGGCGGCGTATGCCAGCAGCAGCAGCGAGGTGCCGATGCTCGCGCCGTTGAGCGCCGCGCCCGTCAGGATGAGACCCAGGATCGGGCCCGCGCAGGGCGCCCAGAGCAGCCCCGTGCCGACGCCCAGCAGGACCGGCGTGAGCAGCGAATGCCGCGCGCCGCCGCCCGCCGGGCCAGCCTCGGCCAAGCGGATGCCGAGCGCCACCAGCGGCCTGCTCAGCCGGTCGGCCAGCGAGGGCACCAGCAGCGTGATGCCGAACACCGCCAGCATCGCGATCGCAGCGTAGCGCCCGTATTCGTTGAGCGTGACCACCCAGCCGCCGCCCACCGCCGCCAGCGTGGCGATCGCGGCGAAGGCCAGTGCCATGCCCGCCAGCATCGGCAGCCCGTGCGAACGGAAGGGCGGGTCCGCGCGCGCGAACACGAAAGGCAGCACCGGGAGGATGCAGGGGCTCAGGATGGTGAGCACGCCGCCCACGTAGGCAATGAGGAAGATGAGCATGATCTTGGACCTTGTCCGCGGTTGTCAGTCCGCCGTGGCGGACGGCGTGCCCAGGGTGAGCCGGGCCTCGAGCCCGCCCTCGGCGCGGTTGTGGAGCTTCAGCTCCGCGCCCATGGCGATGGCGAGCTGGTGCGCGATGGCCAGGCCCAGGCCTGTGCCGCCGGTGCCGCGGTTGCGCGAGCCTTCGACGCGGTAGAAGGGCTTGAGCACGGCTTCGAGCTGGTCCGGCGGAATGCCGGGCCCGTTGTCGCGCACCGCGACGGCGAGGCGGCCTGCATCGTTCTCGACACGCACGCTCACCTCGCTGCCGAACTTCAGCGCGTTGTCGACCAGATTCACGAGGATGCGGCGCAGCGCGTTCGGGCGCGTCACGATCGGCCCGCCGATGTGCCCTTCCAGCCGCACGGGCTGGCCCGTGTCCTCGTAGTCGGCCACCATGCTCTCCAGCAGCGCGTCGGCATCGATGCGGCAGGGCGGCTCCGTCGCGCCGTGCAGGGTGCGCGCATAAGTCACGCCTTCCTTCACGAGGAGGTTCATCGCGTCGAGATCCTGGCGGAACTTCAGCTGGTCCTTCTCGCTGTCCATCAGCTCGGTGCGCAGCCGCATCCGCGTGATGGGTGTCTGCAGGTCGTGCGAGATCGCCGCCAGGATCTCCACCCGCTCGGCCATGTAGCCGGCGATGCGCCGCTGCATGGCATTGAAGGCGCGCGCTGCATGCACCACCTCGGTCGGCCCCTCCTCCGCCAGCACGCGGCCCTTGAGGTCCGGCCCCAGCTCGTCGGCCGCCGCGGCGAGTTGCGCGAGCGGCCTCGTGACCAGCCGCACCGCATGCCAGGCGCACACCGCCAGCACCGCCAGCTGGATCCACTGCAGCCACATCACCCAGCCCGACACCGGTATGTCCGCGCGCCGCGCGTCGACGACCAGCGTGCTGCCATCGCTCAGGCGCACCGCGATCCGGATGCCCTCGCGCGGCGCGCTGACCTGCGCCACCTTCGACACCTCGAACGGACGCAGCGCGTTGACGATGGCCTCGGTGAACTCCAGCAGCACCGGCGATTGGGGCGGCGAGCCTTCGACGCTTCCGTCGAGCAGGAACCGGTAGTTGCGCCGCTCCAGCCTTGGCAGCCAGCCTTCGCGCTCCGCCGCCGGGAGACGGTCCAGCAGGGCAACCGAGCTGGCGATGTCGCGCTCGATGCCGGTCATCATCAGTTCCTTGAGCGCGATACCGCGCTCGTAGCGGATCGCCACGAAGGTCAGCATCTGCGCGATCGTGAGGCCGACCACGATGATGAGCGTCACGCGCGCGAACAGCGAACGGGGCACCCACCGGCGCAACCCCCTGGCCGGATTCTCGGAAAGCTGCGCTGGAATGGACATGAGCGGATTGGGCGGGTTGCAGGCGATGGCGCGATCAGGCCACGTTGATCACGACATCGATATTGCCTCGCGTGGCCTTCGAGTAAGGGCAGGTCTGGTGCGCGGCGTCCGCCAGGGCCTGGGCAACCTCGCGATCCAGGCCCGGAATGCTGACGTTGAGACGCGCCTGGAGGAAGTAGGCACCGTCCGTGTTGCACAGGTCCACCTCGGTGTCGACGGCCAGGTCGGCCGGGAGCTTGATCTTCATCTTGCCGGCCGCCAGGCCCATCGCGCCGATGAAGCAGGCCGACCAGCCGGCGGCGAAGAGCTGCTCCGGATTCGTGCCGGTGCCCGACGTGCCGGGCGAGGAAAGCTGGATGTCCAGGCGGCCATCGGAGCTGCGGGAGCTGCCGTCGCGGCCGCCGGTGGTGTGGGTCTTGCCGGTGTAGAGGACTTTGTCGACGTGGGTCATGGTGATTTCCTGGTTGGGCAGGCAGCGCCTTGGTGAACGAAGGGGCGGATTGTTGGACACGAGCACCCGCACCGGCAGGCATGTCGTATGCCTCTGTATCTGCCCGGGAAGCCGGACACACTACTTTTCACAGGCGAGCGCTTCCCCACCTCCGGCGCGCACCCTCCACGGCGCCACGCAGCCGTCGTCCGGCGCGGCGAAACATACTGTCGCCGCCGACCGCGCCGGATACTTCAGCATACAAAGGCAGTGGCTCCGGCCCGGGGAGCGCACTACATTCCCGTGCCGAACCCAGCATCCACGCCATCCCGCCATGATCTCCAAGACTTCCGACCACATCCTCATCGTCGACGACGACCGGGAGATCCGCGAGCTGCTCACCGCCTACCTGGTGAAGAACGGCTTGCGCGTGACCTCCGTGCCCACTGGGCGCCACATGCGCATCGCGCTGGAGGAATCCGGCCCCTTCGACCTGATCATCCTCGACCTGATGCTGCCGGGCGACGACGGCCTGACACTGTGCCGCGACCTGCGCACCAGCAAGTACAAGGCGATTCCCATCCTGATGCTGACCGCCCGCGGCGAAGAGGCCGACCGCATCCTCGGCCTGGAGATGGGCGCCGACGACTACCTGGCCAAGCCCTTCTCCGCCCGCGAACTGCTCGCGCGCCTGCGCGCCGTTCTGCGCCGCACGCGCATGCTGCCGCCGAACATGCGCTCCACCGAATCGGCACCGAAGCTCGCCTTCGGCGAATGGCTGGTGGACACCACCGCTCGCCACCTCCTGGACGAGAGCGGCGTGATGGTGGCATTGAGCGGCGCCGAGTACCGGCTCCTGCGCGTGTTCCTCGACCACCCGCGGAAGGTGTTGAGCCGCGACCAGTTGCTCGGCCTGACGCAGGGCCGCGAGGCCGAACTCTTCGAGCGGTCGATCGACCTGCTCGTCAGCCGCCTGCGCCAGCGCCTGCGCGACGATGCGCGCGAGCCGCGCTACATCAAGACCGTGCGCAGCGAAGGCTACGTCTTCTCGTCGGCCGTCGAGGCACGGGACTGAAGCACGCGGCGGCGAGCAGCGTCGCGACTTCGATCTCGCGGCCGATCGAACAGGCAAAGGCCGCGCGAAGGCCTACTTGAAACCGCGCGTACACGGCGCGGCAGACCGCCGCCCCACGATGCACAAGCAACTGACGGGGTTGCGGATCTCGTGCGAAATGCCGCCCGCGAAGAAGATGAGGGCGAACCAGATCTTCCTCATCTCAAGTCCCCGCGCCGGGCTGCTCGGCCAGCAGTGCCTGGATCTTCTTCTCCGTCTCGCCATAGCGGCCCTCGCCGAAGTGCGAGTAGACGATGCGGCCTTGCTTGTCGATCAGGTAGACGGCTGGCCAATACTGGTTGTTGAAAGCGCGCCAGGTGGCGTAGCCGTTGTCCTGCGCGACGGCATGTTTGATCTTCAGCCGCTCGACAGCGTCCTTGACGTTCTTCGTCGACTTCTCGAAGGCGAACTCCGGCGTGTGCACGCCCACCACGACGAGCCCCTGGTCCTTGTACTTCTCATGCCAGGACTGGACGTAGGGCAGATGGTTCAGGCAGTTGATGCAGGTGTAGGTCCAGAAGTCGACCAGCACGACCTTGCCGCGCAACTGCTCGGCCTTCAGCGGCTGGGAGTTGAGCCAGGTGTCGATGCCCTGGAAGTCTGGCGCGGCACGCGCCTCGCTGGCCTGCGTGCCGCCGCCGAGGGACGGGGCGGCGAAGGTCAATGCCGCGACCGAGGCACCGATCGCGGCGACAAGCAAGAGGACGTTGGAGCGGAGGTTCATGGTGCTTTCCTTCGGCGATGCGGCGGGGTTGTGGAACGATGGGCCGGATTGTTGGCCGCGTTCCACCTCGCCGGCGCACAGGGTGTATGCCACTGTGTCTGCCGAAGGAAATCCACACACTATGTTTCACTGCCCCGGGGCAGTGGCTGCCTCCGGCAGCCTCGGACGAAAACGCCCGGAAGACGGGAATCAGAAGGGAATGTCGTCGTCCATGTCATCGAAGCCCGACGACGACTTGGCCGGTGCCTGGCGCGGTGCGGGCGCGGGGGCGCGGGGAGCCGCGGCTGCCGGCGGGCGCGAGTAGCCGCCGCCACCGCCGCCGCCGCCGCCTTGCGAGTACCCGCCGTCGTCGTCACCGCCCGAAGGGCCGCCCTGCCCCTGGCGGCTGCCCAGCATCTGCATCTGGTCGACGCGGATGTCCGTCGCGTACTTCTCGACGCCGTCCTTGTCGGTGTACTTGCGCGTGCGGATCTGGCCTTCGACGTAGATCTGCGAGCCCTTGCGCAGATACTGCGCGGCGATCTCGGCCAGGCGGCCGTTGAAGACGAGGCGGTGCCACTCGGTGGCCTCGCGCATTTCGCCGCTTTGCTTGTCCTTCCACTTGTCGGTGGTGGCGAGGGTCGCATTGCAGACCTGGTCGCCACTCGGGAAGGTCCGTGTTTCCGGATCGCGTCCGAGGTTGCCGACGAGGATGACTTTGTTGACCGATGCCATGTGCACTGCCCCTGATGAATGGATGAAAGGAGGAGGAAACCGGAGATTGTGCCGCATGCCGGCTGCGGAAAGGGCCGGCCGGAACGCTGGGCGGAACCCGCGCGCCGGGCTGCACGCGTCGTCCAACCGCCAGTGCGGGCACAATGGACGCCTGTATACCGCGCGGCGAACGCACACAGGCCACATGCAGCGGCCCGGCGCCGCGCCACGGACTTCCACCAGCCGGACCACATCGGGTTCCGGCGACGCATGATGGCTATGGATTCGACGATTGATAGCAAACTGGGAGAGCGCCACGCGCCGCTCACCACGCTTGTCCTGACCGCCCTGCGCGAGCGCATCCTGAGCGGCGCGCTGGCGCCGGGCGAGCGGCTGGTCGAGGGGCGGCTTTCCGAGGAACTGGGTGTCTCGCGCATGCCGGTGCGCGAGGCGCTTCGCGCGCTGGCCGCCGAAGGCATCGTGGCCATCGAGCCGCGGCGCGGCGCCACCGTCACCACCTTCTCGCAGGAACAGATCCGGGAAATGGTGGAGGTGCGCGCGACGCTCGAGGCGCTCAACGCCAAGCTGGCGGCGCGGCGCCACGACCCGGCGCAGATCGCCCGGCTCGAGGCCATCCTGGCCGAAGGCTCGCAGCTCACCAGCGACGACGACCTGACGCGCATCTCGGCGCTCAACCTCAGCTTCCACGAGGCGCTGGGCAGCGTCGCCGCCAATTCGGTATTGCAGGAGATCATGCGGTCGCTGCGCGAGCGCACGGCCCTTTTCTTCACGGTGAACAACCGCGAACGCATGCGGCAGAACTGGGAAGAGCATGCCGCGATCCTGCGTGCCGTGGTGGCAGGCGATGCCGAACTCGCCGCCTTGCTGGCCGCGCGCCACGTCTTCAGCGCGGCCGAACTGCCGCAGGCGATCCAGCAGCAGACGCCCGCTTGAGCGCCGCGGCGGGCTCAGCCGCCGCTTGCTTGCAACTGGTGCCAGGCCAGGCCGGCCAACGCAATGTCCTCCAGGCCCACGCCGACCGATTTGTAGATGGTGATGTCCGTCGGGCTGCGACGACCCGGCACGCGCCCGGCCACCAGCGCCGCCAGTTCGACGATCTTTTCAGGCGGCAGCACGCCCTCGCCCGCCTGCACCAGTTCACCGGCTTCGCGCAGCGACTGCGCGCGCCATTCGACCGCCACCAGGGAAGCCCGCGCGAGGGCCACGTCGTCCAGTTCGCGCGTGTGCGGAAGGCTGGAGCCGACGGCGGCGACGAAGACGCCCGCCGGCAGGCGTTCGCCGGCGAACAGCGGCGTGACCGCGCGCGAGGCCGTGACCACGATGTCGGCGCCGTCGAGCGCTTCGTCGGCGCCGCACAGCCGCACCGGCACGCCGCATTGCGCTGAAAGCCGGGCGGAGAGATCCGGCGCCGGGTTCGGCGTGCACACGCGGATGTCCTCCAGCGCATGGGCCGCCGCCATCTGGACCGCGTGCGCCTGCCCCTGCGTGCCCGCGCCGAACAACGCCAGGCGGCGCGCATCGGCGCGCGCGAGGTGATGCGCCGCGATCACCGAGCACGCGGCGGTGCGCAGCCGCGTGATGGCGCCGGCGTCGAAGGAGGCGAGCGGGCGGCCGTCTTCGGTGGAGAACAGCAGGATGACGAAGGAGAATCTCCCCTTGATGGTCGTGTAGACCTTGGCGCCCGCCACGCCCTGGCCCGGGATCACGGCCCCCAGAGTCGACAGCTTGACGCCGCCGGCCTCGGTGCGGATGCGCTCCTGCATGGCGGCGGCGCCCTCGTCGAAGCGCAAGAACGCTTCACGCAGCGCGCGCTGCGCATCGGCCGGCGTCACCAGCGCGTCGACCATCGCGTCAGGGATGTGTTGCAACATGCGCTCCTCGTGAATCAGGTGCCGAAGGCTTCGCGCAGAAGCAGCGCGGCGGCCCCGAAGGCCGACAGGCCGAGCAGCACGCCGCGCACGGCCCGGCGAGAGACACGGCGGTTGAGCGGCCCGGACAGTGCGAACCCCGCCACCATGAGCGGCAGCAGCCAGGCCGTGAGCCACAGCTCGTGGCGCCCGAAGCGCCCCACGCTGGCCAGCATCACGAGCGAGAAGGCGGCGCCGACGAAGAACACGCAGCCCAGAGTGGCGCGCAGCCGCGGTGGCGGCAGGTACTGCATCACCAGCGCGAAGGGCGGCGCGCCGGCAGAGGTGATGGTGCCCATCAGCCCCGAGGCGATGCCCGCGCCGACCATGTTGCCGCGCGAGGCCTCGATGCGTTGCCCGCTCAGGCTCAGGGCCACGCCGGCGAGGATGAAGAGCGCGAACAGCACCGTGAGCAGATCGCCCGGCAGCAGCAGAAGGCACACCGCCGCCCCGAGCGTACCGAGCACGCGGCCGATCAGCGCCACGCCGGCGGCGCCCCAGTCGACCTGGTCGAATTCACGCAGCGCCGACATCAGCGCGAGCGGCCCGCCGAGCGCGAGCAACGGACCGGGCGCGAGTTCGGGGAAGAAAAGTGCGGCGATGGGTGCCGAGAACATCGCGAAGCCGACGCCGCCGATGCCCTGGAGGCAGGCGCCGACCAGCACCATCGCCGCCATGCCGGCGTAGTGGGCGAGGCTCATGCCCTCGGGCAGCAGTGCGGCGATCATTTCTTGAGCTCGCGCGGCTGCCAGGAGACGGCGATGTCGCCGTTGACGAAAGTCTGGCACGCCATGCGGTAGCCCTGCGTCACCTCGGCCTCGGTGAGGTGCTTCTTCTCTTTCGGCTTGATGGCGTCGGTGTGCTCGATGCCGGTCTCGACGAGGCATTTGCAGGTGCCGCACAGGCCGCCGCCGCACTTGAAGGGAATGCCGCCCTGCTCGCGCAGCGAGATGCGCAGCAGGTTGCCGCCTTCGGGCGCGGACACGACCTTGGCGTTGTTGCTGAGGAAGGTGATCTGGATCATGGGAGCGGAAGCCGCGGGCGTCGCGGCTGTGTTCAGGTGCGCACCAGCGCCACGTCGGCATCGCCGTCGCGCACGAGCTGCCGCAGCGCCTCGCGTGCGAGCTGCACGCTCTCGAACTTCTCGAGGAACTTGGTGGGCACGTGGTTGACGACCTCGGGCGGCGTCTCGTCGATCACCTTCACCTTGCATGCGGCCTGGAGTTCGGCGATCACGAAGCGCGCCTTGCAGCGGCCGAAGAAGAGGTAGTCGAAGGATTCGAGCGGACGGAGGCCGTCGACGAGTTCCGTGCGGAACTGGCCGGGCTTGCTGGTCAGGATCACGTACATGGGAAGGCGTTCGGTTTCAGGCGGCCGGGGCATCGTCCTGGGCCAGTTCGATGTCCTGCCGCACCCAGAGTTGGCAGGCCAGCCGGTAGCCGGCGTCGAGCCGCTCGCCCAACTGCTTCTTCTCCTTCCAGTTGGGCGGCGGCAGGTGCTGCGCACCGGCGAGCACACGGCAGGCGCACTTGGAGCATTTGCCCATGCCGCACTCGTAGCGCAAGTGCGGGTAGGGGAACTGCTTGATGCCTGCCCGCACGACGAGGTTGGTGTTGTCCTTGACCTCGTCGCGGTAGACCTGGCCGCCCTTGTGGAAGGTGATGAGGGGCATGCGCGCTCGACGGGTGGGCGGCGGGGGTTGACGCTCAGGCGGTTTCGAGCACGCGCTGCGCCGCTTCTTCGGGCGCCACGTAGTCGTGGTACAGCGCGGTGGTGTAGAGCAGGCGCATCTGGGCACCGATCTCGCAGATCTTCAGGCAGCGCTGCTGCAGCTCGACCGTGTTGGCGTGCTCCAGCACGATCTGGTAGCCGCGCTCGCCGTGGATCTCGTCCGAGACGATGTGCAGGTCGAAGAACTCGACCTCCTCGTCGCTGAAGCCGTACTTCTCGCGCAGCGTCGGCGTCTGCTTGCGATAGATGGAGGGCACCTGCGACTCCAGGCCCACCACCAGGCCGGCGACGGCAACGATCGGGTCTTCGCGCATGGCCACGGCGTAGCACCAGCTTTGCAGGCCGCGCGTCGTGGGCGACATGTTGTCCGGGTCGGTCACGCGCTCGCGCGTGGTGCCGCACGCTTCGGCGAAGCGGATCAGCAGGTCGGTATGACGGTCGCCGCCGATCTCTTCCTCGTACATGTTGGCCAGCAGGAAATCCTTGGCCTCGGTGTAGCGCTCGGGCATGCGGGCGTAGAGATAGCCCAGGTAGTCAGCGAAGGGGCCGACATAGTGGAAGTGGTTCTCCGCCCAGCGCGCCAGATGGTCGCGGCTCAGCGTGCCGCCGGCCCAGGCCAGGCTGAAGGGGGATTTGTTGGCGCTCTTGCCCTTGATGGCGTTTTCAAGGGCGGTACGGAATTCATCGCGGTTCATGAGGGTGGTCACGGCGGGCTCCTGGTCGAGAGGTGGTCGAAGGCGGCAATCGGGAAAAGAGTCGTTTTCGAACTCTTATGGATACTGTATACCAAACATCGCATTGCCGCAAGTGCTGCCGGCTTCCGATGCATTTCTTCTTGCAAAGCCCTGAATGCGGCGACGCTGGGAGCCGTGGAGCCGACCCCCGCCATCGTGCGTAGAAGTGGCATCTCCACGATATTTGGTATACAGTATCCTCTAAAATACGATCCGCCACCCGCTTCAACCTCCAAAGCCCATGACCATCGCCTCGCCCGCCACACACCAGAACCACATCGACGGCGCCTGGACCCCGGCCAGCACCGGCGCGACCTTCGACGACATCAACCCGGCCGATGCCCGCGAGGTGGTCGCGCGCTTCCAGGCGTCCTCGGCCGAGGACGCTCGTGCCGCCGTCGCCGCGGCCGCCGCCGCCTTCGATGCATGGAAGAAGACCCCGGTCTCCCGGCGAGCCGCGATCCTCAACGCCGCCGCGACCTACCTGGAAACCCACGCCGCGACGTTCGCGGAGGAACTGACCCGCGAAGAGGGCAAGCCCCTCGCACAGGCCAAGGACGAATTCCTGCGCTCGGCCCAGACGATTCGCTTCTATGCGGTGGAGGGCCAATCCTTCTCGGGCGAGACCTTCCCGCAGGACGACCCGGACATGGTGGTCTACAGCCAGCGCGAGCCGCTCGGCGTGGTGACCGTCATCAGCCCCTGGAACTTCCCGGTGTCGATTCCGGCGCGCAAGATCGCGCCCGCGCTGATCACCGGCAACACGGTGGTCTTCAAGCCCTCCTCCGACGCGCCGCTCTCCGGCCTGCGCCTGGCCGAGGCCTTCATCCAGGCCGGCCTGCCCAAGGGCGTGCTCAACTTCATCACCGGCCGTGCGTCGGAGGTCGGCCCGGTGATCACCGAGTCGCCGGTGGTGCGCGCCATCTCCTTCACCGGCTCGACCGCCGCCGGCGAGCAGATCCACCGCGCCGCCGCCATGACGACCCGCACGCAGATGGAACTGGGCGGCAAGAATCCGCTGATCGTCATGGACGACGCCGACCTGGACAAGGCGGTCGATCTCACGATCAAGGGCGGCCTCTCGCTCAGCGGCCAGGCCTGCACCGGCACCAGCCGCGTGCTGGTGATGAAGAGCGTGAAGGCCGCCTTCACCGACAAGCTGCTGGCCAGGGTGCGCGCGCTCAAGATCGGCAGCGGCATGACGCCCGGCATGGACCTGGGCCCGCTCGCGACGCGCAAGCAGCTGGAGACGGTGCTGCGCTACATCGACATCGGCCGCTCCGAAGCCACGCTGCTGTGCGGCGGCGAGCCGCTGACCGATGGCGAGTTCGCGCACGGCTTCTATGTCACGCCGGCCATCTTCACCGACGTGACGCAGCAGATGCGCATCGCGCGCGAGGAAATCTTCGGCCCGGTCATCGCGCTGATCGAGGTCGACGGCTACGAAGACGCCATCGCCAAGGCCAACGACACCGAATACGGCCTCTCCGCCGCCATCGCCACCTCCAGCCCGGTGCATGCGCACCGCTTCGCGCACGACATCCAGTCGGGCACGGTGAAGATCAACCGGACCACCACCGGGAACCTGATCAACGCGCCCTTCGGCGGCCTCAAGCGCTCCAGCACCTCGACCTTCCGCGAATCGGGCCGCACCGGCCTGGAGTTCTACACGCAGATCAAGACCGTCTACCGCGGCTGCTGATCCCCCGACCCTCTTCCTGCAAGGACACTCATGAAAACCGCACTCAAGCTCGAACTCGAAGAAGCCCGCCTGATGATCGACGCCGCCATCCGCAAGGCGAAGGAGATCGGCGTGCTCGAGACCGTCTGCATCACCGATGACGGCGGCTTCCCGATCGCCATGGACCGCATGAACGGCGCGCGCATCACCGGCCCGCAGATCGCATGGAACAAGGCCTTCACCGCGGCCGGCCACAAGCGCTCGACCCACCTGTTCACCACGCCGCCCAACGGCCCGGCCCTGCCCGGCAACGAGGCCTTCGGCATCCAGCTGAGCTTCGAGGGGCGCTTCGCCGCCTTCGTGGGCGGCTTCCCGATCGTGGTGGATGGCGAAGTCATCGGCGGCGTGGGCCTGTCCGGCGGCAACGGCGAGCAGGACACGAAGTGCGGCCTCGCCGCGCTTCAGGCGCTGCACGCGCTGCTCGAAGGCAAGGGCCACGCGGTGACGGTCCAGGCCGACATCAAGAAGTAAGGCATTGCCACGACGACGGGAGAGCACGCCATGGCCTATCGCATCCAGCTGCTGGAGACGGCGGAGTCTTTCGATGCCGAACCCGGCGAGTCGGTGCTCGACGCCGCGTTGCGCCAGGACCGGCGCCTGCCGCACGAATGCCGCTTCGGCGGCTGCGGCACCTGCCGCGTCAAGCTCGTCGAAGGTTCGGTGGCCTACGGCGAGTTTCCGCCCGGCCTCACGCCCGAGGAAGCCGCCGAGGGCTACGCGCTGGCCTGCCAGGCACAGCCGCTGAGCGACCTGGTGATCAGCAGCGCGCGCCGCCTGCCGCCGTGCTCCGAGCCCGCGCGCCACATGGCGACGGTGACGGCCGTGCGCCCGCTCGGCGACGACGTGCTGCACCTGGCGCTGGAGATCCCGGCGGAGGCGCAACTGCTCTACCGCGCCGGCCAGTACATCAACATCCTGCTGCCCGACGGCAGGCACCGCAGCTTCTCGATGGCATCGCGGCCGCACCCGCAGGCGCTCGACTTCCACATCCGGCGCATCCCCGAGGGTCGCTTCACCAGCGGCGAGGCGGCACGGCTGCGGCCCGGCGACCAGCTGCCGGTAGAGCTGCCGCATGGCACCTTCTGCTATCACGCGGAGGACTACCGGCCCCTGATCATGGTCGCGACGGGCACCGGCATCGCCCCGATCAAGAGCATCCTCGAATCGCTGATGGACGACGACGACTGTCCGCCGGTCAGCCTCTACTGGGGCATGCGCACCGAGGCGGACCTCTACCTGCACGACGAGATCGCATCGTGGACGCGGCGCCGGTGCGACTTCCGCTACGTGCCGGTGCTCTCGCGCGCCGGCGCCGGCTGGGAAGGACGGCGCGGCCACGTGCAGGACGCGGTGGTGGCGGATGTCGACGATCTGTCGGAGCATGCCCTCTACCTCTGCGGCTCGCCAGCGATGATCGCCGACGCGAAGCGTGCCTTCATCGCGCACGGCGCGAGCGTCGACCACCTGTACAGCGACAGCTTCACCTTCCAATCCCCCGTCGCGGCCTGAGGGCCGACCCAGGACACGCGCCATGGACCTCGGCATCGCACAACGCAAGGCACTCGTTTTCGGCGGCAGCCGCGGCATGGGACGGGCCTGCGCGCGGCAGCTCGCGCTGGAAGGCGCGCAGGTGACCATCGCCGCACGCACCGAGGCCACGCTGCGGCAGGCCGCCGCCGAGCTTTCCGCGGAGACCGGCACGCCGGTCGCCTTCGCGGTGGCGGACATCACCACCGCGGCGGGGCGCGACGCCGCTCTGGCCGCCTGCGCCGCGCCCGACATCCTGGTCAACAACGCGGACGGCCGACCGCCGGGAGACTTCCGCGACTGGTCGACGCAGGACTGGCATTCGGCCATCGACGCGATGATGCTGGGCCCCATCGAGATGATCCGCCGCACCGTCGACCCGATGATCGAGCGTGGCTTCGGCCGCATCGTCAACATCGTCTCGCGCAGCGTGAAGACGCCGCAGGCCGAGCTGGGCCTCTCGAATGGCGCGCGTTCCGGCCTGGTCGGATTCGTCGCCGGCCTGGCACGCCAGACGGTGCGGCACAACGTGACGATCAACAACATCCTGCCCGGCGTGTTCGCGACCGATGCGCAACGCCACCACATCGAGGCGCTGACGAAGACCGAAGGCAAGTCCTTCGAGCAGCTGTGGGACGAGCGCGGGCGCAACAACCCGGCCGGCCGCTTCGGCCGGGCCGAGGAAGTCGGTGCCTTGTGCGCCTACGTCTGCTCCATGCATGCCGGCTACATCACCGGGCAGAGCCTGCTGATCGACGGCGGCGCCTACCCAGGGACTTTCTAGCGGCGGCCCGCCGCGGTTCAGGCCAGGGCCGGCACGCTGGCCAGCCGGCTCGCGACCTCGTCCACGCTGAGCACGTCGCCGAAGAACAGCATCCAGTTGTGCAGCGACTGCACATGCTCTTCGGGCGTGACGGCCGAGAGCGCGTCCTCGACCATCACGGTGGCGTAGTTCATCATCATCGCATCGCGCGCCGTCGACTCGCAGCACACGTTGGTCACGGTGCCGCCGATCAGCACCGTCTCGATGCCGCGCGCCTTCAATACTTCGTCGAGCGTCGAGGAACCCGGCACCAGGGCGCTGTAGCAGCGCTTGACCACGCGCGGATCTTCCGGCCGCGGGTCGAGCCCGGGCGCGATCTCGAAGCCGGCATGCGCGCGGCTGAGTTCCCGCAGCCGGCGCGCGCTGCGCTCCGGCGTCAGCATGTGGGCGTGATGATGCGACCAGAAGGTGTCGGCCCCGTCGGAGGCGGTCTGCACCCAGACGACCGTGCCGCCCGCTTCGCGCAGCGCGGCCGCCAGCTGGTTGACCTTGCCAAAGGTGGCGCGCGCCGGCGCACACTCGCCCATGAAGCCCGGCTGCGTGTAGTAGTTCTGGAGGTCGACCACCACGAAGGCCGTGCGGCTCGCATCGAAGCGTGGGTATGGATGCAGGCTGCCCTGCCGCGCCATCACGCGCTCGACGATCCATGCGGGGAATTCCATGTGTTCCTTCCTGGGATGAGGGCTCAGCCGTAGCGACGCGCCAGCGCGTGCTCGACGCGGGCGATGACCAGGTACATCAGCGCCGACATCAGCGCCAGCACCACGATCGCCGTCATCACGATGTTGAGCTTGAAGACCTGGCTGCCGTTGACGATGAGGAAGCCCAGGCCTTCGCTGGCCGACTGGAACTCGCCCACGATCACGCCGACGAGCGAAAGCCCGATGTTCATCTTCAGCGCCGCGATCAGCGTCGGCACGCTGCCGGGCAGCACCACCATGCGCAGCACCTGCGCGCGGCTCGCGCCCAGCGTCGTCGCCAGCTTGATCTTGTTGGGGTCGGTGGACTGGAAGCCTTCGTACGCGACCATGATGGTCACGAAGATCGCGATGGCCACGGCCATGCCGTAGACCGAGTACTCGGAGCCGAGCCAGATGTAGAAGATCGGCACGAAGGCGATCTTCGGCATGGCGTTCGCGACCACCAGGAAGGGGTCGAGCACCTTGTTGGCGAAGCGCGACCACCACAGCCCCGCCGCGATGGCGACGCCGAACACCATGCTGAGGACGAAGCCGACCAGGGTCGCCTTGAAGGTCGCCCAGGTGTGCGTCACCAGGTTGCCGTTCAACAGCAGGTCGACGAAGGTCGGCCACAGCGCGCTCGGGTAGCTGGTGAGCATCGGATTGACCATCCTGGTCTTGGCGAGAAGCTCCCACAGGCCGAAAAAGGCGGCCAGCAGCAGAAGCCGGCTCGCGAACACCAGCGTCTTCTCGCGCCGCTGGCGGGCGAGCCATTTCGCATAGGCGGCACTCGGCGCCTTGGCGGGCGGGGCGGCGGGAGCCGATGCGGCCACGCTCGGGATCGTCAGGGTGGGGGGCATGTTCATCTCTTGCCTTTCAGATCAGCCTTCGACGTGGACGTCGAGTTCGTCCCACAGTGTGCTGAAGTAGGTGTTGAATTCAGGCAGCGCCCGCGCCTCGAAGGGCATGGGCCGCCTGCCGTGGCTCGGGAAGCGCATGAGGTGCTCCGACTTGATGCGCCCCGGCCGGCGCGAGAGCACGACCACGCGATCGGTCATGGCGATCGCCTCGCCGATGTCGTGCGTCACCAGCACCACCGACTTGCCTTCGCTGCGCAGCACTTCGACCACCTCGTCGGCGATCGCCAGGCGCGTCTGCGAATCGAGGGCCGAGAACGGCTCGTCGAGCAGCACCACGTCGGGGTTCGTCACCAGCGTGCGCGCCAGGGCCACGCGCTGGCGCATGCCGCCCGAGAGCTGCCGTGGATAGTGGTGCAGGAAATCGCCCATGCCGCACTTGTGCAACAGGTGGATGGCGCGCTCGCGCGCCTCGCGCATGTCGCGCTTCTGGATCTGCGCGCCGAGCAGCGCGTTGTCCAGGATGCTGCGCCACTCGTAGAGATAGTCCTGCTGCAGCATGTAGCCGATGCTGGGCGAGGGCCCGCTCACCGGCTTTCCGTCGACAGCCACGCTGCCGCTGGACGGCTCGAGGATGCCCGCGATGATCGACAGCAGCGTGCTCTTGCCGCAGCCGGACTGGCCGATGATGCTGACGAACTCGCCGGGCGCGACCGCCAGCGAGATGTCGTCGAGCGCCTGCGTCTCGCCCTGCAGCGTGAAGTAGCGCAACGAGACCTTGCGCACGTCGATGCGCGGACGCCCCGCCGGAATGCCTGCCGCCGCCATCACTTGGCCTTGCTGGCGAAGTCGGTCACCACGACCTGCTCGTACTTCACGCGCTTGGCGCTCTCCAGCACGCCGCTGGCCGTGAGCATGTCCTGAAGTTGCTCGATGGCGGCCTTCTCCACCAGCGGCGAGGTCTTCCACAGCTTGTAGCCGCGATAGCGGTCGATGGCCTTCACCAACTCGGCCTGCGACATGCCAGGGAAGTACTCGGCGATCTGCTTCGCCAGGTCGGCCGCCGGCGCGGACTGCACATGCTTCTGCGCGCGCGCCACCGCGTTGGTCCAGGCCTGCAGCACGGCGGGGTTCTTCTGCATGAAGGTGTCGGTGGTGGTGAACACCGTGTAGTCGACCGGGCCGACCTCGCTGCCGATCGATGCCAGCACGTAGCCGTTGCCGTCCTTCTCCAGGTTGCCGGCCTCGGGCTCCAGGAAGATGGCGTAGTCGTTCTGGCCGGCCAGCCAGGCGCCGGTGCGCGCGGCCGGGCCGATGTTGTTGACCAGCTTCAGGTCCTTCTTCGGGTCCAGGCCGTGCTTGCGCAGGGCGGTCTCCAGGAAGACATCGGGATTGGAGCCCGGGCGGAAAGCCATGACCGACTTGCCCTTGAGCTGGTTCCAGTCGAAGCTGCCGGTGACCGGCTTGCGCGCCATCAGCAGGAAGCCGTCGGTGGCCGTCAGTCCCGCGAAGATCTTCGGCTTGCTGGGGGACTCGCTGTTGGCGACGTAGATGGAGGCCTCGGGCCCGATCAGCACGATGTCGGCGCTCCCGGAGAGCAGCGCGGCCATGCCCTTGTCGGTGCCCTGCGATGTCTTCATGCCCACGTCCAGTCCGGCGTCCTTGAAGTAGCCCTGATTCAGGGCGACGTACATGGGCACGTACAGCACCGAGCGGATGACCTCCTCGTAGCGCACCTTGACGAGCGGCTGGGCGACGGCCCCGCCCACGAAGCCGAGCAGGGCGGCAGCCACCGCCAGGGCGGGCATGACGCGGGAGAGGGCCGACGGACGGCGCTGGAACAGGGACATGGCAAGGACTCCTCAGGTTGATATGGGCAATACAGTATGCAAAACGTGGGCCAGACGCAATCTTGCACCGCAGCACAAAACAAGGCCACCGCGCCGGCCGACGCACTGAAAGAGCGCCCCGCCTGCGGCCATTTCCCTCTGAAACAGTGCCTTTCCGGGGCATCCGCGCACCATCGCGACGCACGTCGGGCGTGCGCCACAGTGTTTACCCCGTGGCCTGTTTTTTGCGTGGTTGGAATACTGTATACCGTTTTACCTGCCTTCTCCTCAAACCATTCACACACTCCACGAGGTCCTCAAGATGGATTCCATCACCATCACCGCCGCCCACTGGGTTTACCTGCTGGGCGTCGGTGCGATCGTGCTCACGATGATCTTCCGCGCCAACGTCGTCGTGCCTTCGATCATCGCCACCTTCTGCGTGGCCCTGGCCTGGACGCACAGCCCCATCGCCGCGCTGGCCAGCGTCTTCAACGCGAGCTTCGTGGCCGCTAAGGAGCTGTTCAACATCTTCCTGGTCATCGCGCTCATGACGGCGCTGCTCAACGCGCTCAAGACCCTGCGCTCCGACATCCGCATGGTCGAGCCCTTCCGAGCGGTGATCAAGAACGGCCACGTCGCCTACCTGGTGCTGGCCGCCATCACCTACGCGATCTCGATGTTCTTCTGGCCCACGCCGGCGGTGCCGCTGGTGTCCGCCGTGCTGCTGCCCGCGGCCATCGCGGCCGGCCTGCCGCCGCTGGCGGGCGCGGTGGCGATCGCCATCGCGGGCCAGGGCATGGCCCTCTCGTCGGACTACGTGATCGGCGTCGCGCCGGGCATCAGCGCCAAGGCGGCCGGTACCAGCGCGGCGCTGGTCGCCCACCACGCGCTGGTGCTCTCGCTGATCGTCGGGGGCATCGCGCTGGTGCTCGCCTACCTGCGCCTGCGCGGCACCATCCGCCCGGCCAGCAACGAGCACCTGGCGCGCTGGCAGGCGCAATCGGTCGACACCGCCGAGGCCGCCGCCATCGAGCAGGGCCACACCACCTTCGACAAGGCCGAGATCGCGCGCGGCACCAGCAACGAGAAGGGGCCATTCAGCGACTCCGACATCCAGCGCGAGTTCGCGCTGGTCGAGGCCAAGCGCGTCAAGTGGTCCAAGCTGTTCGCGGTGCTCACGCCGGTCGCCTTCCTGGCGGTGATCGCCGTGATGGTGCTGCCGAAACTGGCGACCGGCATGCCCGAACTCAAGGGCGGCGATGCCGCCGCGCTGGTCGGCGGCGTCGCGGCGCTGCTGATGATCCTCGCCTCGCTCGCGGCCAACGGCCCGCGCAAGATGCTCGACGTCAGCGCCGACCACATCACCGACGGCTTCGTCTTCGCCTTCAAGGCCATGGGCGCGGTGCTGCCCATCGCGGGCTTCTTCTTCATGGGCGCGAGCGAGACCTTCTCGGCCATCCTCTCGCTGCCGGCCGACCAGGCGCCCAGCCTGCTGTTCCAGCTGGTGCAGGGCGCGGAGCACTGGATTCCGCAGAACCAGGTCTTCGTCGCCTTCGGCGTGCTGATCGTCGGCATGATCACCGGCATCGACGGCTCCGGCTTCGCCGGCCTGCCGCTGACCGGCGCGCTGTCGGGCGCGCTCGCACCGGCCGTGGGCCTGGAGCCCGCCACCCTGGCGGCCATCGGCCAGATGGGCGCGGTCTGGACGGGCGGCGGCACGCTCATCGCCTGGTCCTCGCTGATCGCCGTGGCCGGTTTCGCGCGCGTGCCGGTGCTCGATGCGGTGCGCGAACTGACCTTGCCGGTGCTCACCGGCCTGGCCGTGGCCACCGTCGCGGCAGTCCTGCTGTGGGGTTGACGCCGGCGGGCTGGGCGTCGATGCGCGGCAGCGCCGCGCGCGGGGGCCGGGGCGAATAGACCGCCGCGGCGTGCGGGCGCCACGGGGCGCCACGGACCGGAATCCGCGCGGGCACTATCATGCCCGGTTGCCCAGAACGGACCGCCCCCCAGTGAATTCGCCCTCCGATGACGCCTACCTCGGCGCGGTGCTCGCGCAGCAACGCATCAGCATCCGCGGCGCGCGCACGCACAACCTCAAGAACGTCGACCTCGACATCCCCCGCAACAAGCTGGTGGTGATCACCGGCCTGTCGGGCTCGGGCAAGTCCAGCCTCGCCTTCGACACGCTCTACGCCGAAGGCCAGCGCCGCTACGTCGAGAGCCTCTCGGCCTATGCGCGGCAGTTCCTGCAACTCATGGACAAGCCCGACGTCGACGTGATCGAGGGCCTCTCCCCCGCCATCAGCATCGAGCAGAAGGCGACCAGCCACAACCCGCGCTCCACCGTGGGCACGGTGACCGAGATCCACGACTACCTGCGGCTGCTGTACGCGCGCGCCGGCACCCCCTACTGCCCCGACCACCACCTGCCACTGCAGGCGCAGACCGTGAGCCAGATGGTGGACGCCACGCTCGCCATCCCCGACGAGCCGCGCCTGCTGATCCTGGCGCCCGTCGCGCGGGAGAAGAAAGGCGAGTTCCTCGAACTCTTCGCGGAGATGCAGGCTGCCGGCTACGTGCGCTTTCGCGTCGACGGCGAGACCTTCGAATACAACGACCTGCCCAAGCTCAAGAAAACCGAGAAGCACGACATCGACGTCGTCATCGACCGCCTGCGCGCCCGCCCCGACATGCAGCAGCGCCTGGCCGAGAGCTTCGAGAACGCGCTGCGCCTGGCCGAAGGCCGCGCCATCGCCCTCGAAATGCGCGAGGACGGCAGCAGCCACGAACACCTGTTCAATGCCAAGTTCGCCTGCCCCATCTGCCACTACTCCCTGGCCGAACTGGAGCCGCGCCTCTTCTCCTTCAACTCGCCCGTCGGCGCGTGCCCGAGCTGCGACGGCCTCGGCCACCGCGAGTTCTTCGACCCGGCGCGCGTCGTCGCCTTCCCGTCGCTCAGCCTCGCGAGCGGCGCCATCAAGGGCTGGGACCGGCGCAATGGCTACTACTTCAGCATGCTGGAGAGCGTGGCCAAGCACTACAAGTTCAACCTCGACACGCCCTTCGAGGACCTGCCCGCCTCCGCGCAGCAGACCATCCTGAACGGCTCCGCGCAGGAAGAGATCAAGTTCAGCTACGTGATGGACAGCGGCCAGCAGGCCGGCAAGAAGCTGGTGCGCAAGCACCCCTTCGAAGGCATCATCCCGAACATGGCGCGGCGCTACCGCGAGACCGACTCGATCATGGTGCGCGAGGACCTCGCCCGCTTCCGCAACCTGCAACCCTGCCCCGACTGCGACGGCACGCGCCTGCGGCGCGAGGCACGCAACGTCTTCCTGGTCGACGACAGCGGCCCCGAACCGAAGCGCATGGCCATCTACGAGATCAGCCACGCGACGCTGCGCGAGAGCCTGGCCTACTTCCAGCAACTGCACCTGCGCGGCGCCAAGGCCGAGATCGCCGACAAGGTGGTGCGCGAGATCGGCCTGCGGCTCAAGTTCCTGAACGACGTCGGCCTCAACTACCTGAGCCTGGACCGCAGCGCGGAGACGCTCTCCGGCGGCGAGGCGCAGCGCATCCGCCTGGCATCGCAGATCGGCTCCGGCCTGACCGGCGTGATGTACGTGCTCGACGAGCCCAGCATCGGCCTGCACCAGCGCGACAACGACCGCCTGATCGGCACGCTGAAGCACCTGCGCGACATCGGCAACAGCGTGATCGTCGTCGAGCACGACGAGGACATGATCCACGCCGCCGACCACGTGATCGACATGGGCCCCGGCGCCGGCGTGCACGGCGGCCGCGTGATGGCGCAGGGCACCTACGCCGAAGTCGCGGCCAACCCCGAATCGCTGACCGGGCAGTACCTCAGCGGCGCACGCAAGATCGCCGTGCCCGCGCGCCGCACGCCCTGGCTGCCGGTGGTCGCCAAGCCGGCCTTCAACGAAGGCAAGAAGGCATCGCGCTTCCCGCAGAGCCCGGCCGCCGAGCGCCGCGCCGCGCGCGAGGCCGCGCACCTGGCCACGCAGACCGCGCTGCAGGAGATTCGCGTCATCGGCGCGACCGGCAACAACCTGAAGAACGTGAACGTGGCCTTCCCCGTCGGCCTGCTCACCTGCGTGACCGGCGTGTCGGGCTCGGGCAAGTCGACCCTGGTCAACGACACCCTCTACACCGCCGTGGCGCGCACGCTCTACCGCGCGCACGAGGAGCCCGCCGCGCACGAGGCGATCGAAGGCATCGAGTACTTCGACAAGGTCATCAACGTCGACCAGTCACCCATCGGCCGCACGCCGCGCAGCAACCCCGCGACCTACACCGGCCTCTTCACGCCCATCCGCGAGCTGATGGCCGAGACCAACACCGCCCGCGAGCGCGGCTACGGCCCCGGCCGCTTCAGCTTCAACGTGGCGGGCGGGCGCTGCGAGGCCTGCCAGGGCGACGGCGTGGTGAAGGTGGAGATGCACTTCCTGCCCGACGTGTACGTGCCCTGCGAGGTGTGCCACGGCCAGCGCTACAACCGCGAGACGCTGGAGGTGCAATACAAGGGCCGGAACATCGCGCAGATCCTGGAGATGACGGTGGAGACCGCGCACGAGTTCCTGAAGGCCGTGCCCACCATCGAGCGCAAGCTGCGCACGCTGCTGGACGTGGGGCTGAGCTACATCAAGCTGGGCCAGGCGGCGACCACCTTGTCGGGCGGCGAGGCGCAGCGCGTGAAGCTGGCGCTGGAGCTGAGCAAGCGGGACACGGGCCGCACGCTCTACATCCTGGACGAGCCGACGACGGGGCTGCACTTCGCGGACATCGAGCTGCTGCTGAAGGTGCTGCACCAGTTGCGGGATGCGGGGAACACGATCGTGGTGATCGAACACAACCTGGATGTGATCAAGACGGCGGACTGGTTGATTGACATGGGGCCGGAAGGCGGGGCTGGCGGGGGGACCGTGGTGGGGGTGGGGACGCCTGAGGTCATCGCGGCGAATGAGGCCAGTCATACCGGGCGGTATCTCCAGCGGCTGCTCTGACACTGCGGGCGCCTTCGTTCTCCATCGCTATACTGCGCCCGTCTCGCTTGAAGCGGGACTGGGATTGGCGTCCCACGCACCTCTGAGAAAGTCGTGTCTCCTGTGAAGGGGGCGCGACGCTTTTGCAATTGCACCTCTTGGAGGCCACATGGCTAAGTCCCGCCGCGCTCGCGCAAAATCCGCAACCCACGTTTCAGCTGTCGTTTGCACTGACTTGAACGACGAGCGTCCGCCGTCCACTCTTGCGCTCGACGCGATCAACGAGTTGACAAGTCTTCGCGATGCGTTTCTGGCCTATGCGGCCATCGAGAAGTTGGTCGGGGTGGTTGTCTTGGCTGACAGCCAAGACATTCACGCGACGCGTGACGAGTTGAGTGCCCTGTTGCGTGTTGTCAATGGAGAACTGACGCGGCGCATCGACACTGTTGAGCATGGGCTGGAGGCAATCCTGGAGGCGCTGGACGGGTAAGTGAAACCTTGATCGACCGGTTGAATCCGCCAGCGATTGCAGCCTTAACGCACTCGGAGTGCGAACGTACGCTGTATTGACGATTGCGGTCATTTGGACTCTACGGGGTGTTGCATCGACACGCGGCTTAAGGGCGCGTGAGGACACCCGCGAAAACGCAACTAGCGTTCGGTGTGCGCAGCAGGCCTTTTCTGTTTCATGTCGACCGTGGCCTTCACGACAACATCCCTCAATTCCTTCACCAGGAGATCTCCTTGCAGGGCGCTGGTCGTCAGGAAGCTCACAGGCGGCAGGTTCCAGCCGAGCCGGTAGGGCAGCGCGCGCCAATGGCCCTTGGCCTCCATCTCGTCCACCACATCACGGGCCAAGATCGAAATGGCGTTCGGCTCGTCGCGCAGTGCGGTCTCCAAAGTCCGGATGGAGGTGGACTCCAGCATCGGCACCGGCGGCTGCACGCCGGCCCCGACGAAGACGGCGTTGTAGGTGCGTCGCATGGGTGTGTTCGGCGGGGGCAGGATCCAGTCGAGCTCGGCCAGCCGGGCCCAGTCGAGCGGCCCGCGCGAGAGTCGCTTCGCGCTCTTGGCGCACACCACCAGGCAAGGCTCCTGCTCGTAGACCGCCTCCTGCACCAGCCCTGTGGCGTCGCCGTCGTAGGACCGGCCGATGGCGCAGTCGAGCTCGCGGGCGAGCAGCAGGCCCACCAGCTCGTCGGTGGTGCCTTCGCGCACCATGGTCGCCACGCGCGGCGTGCGCCGCAGGAGGTGGTCCATCAGGGCCGAGATGAATTTCTGCGGCACCTGCTGCGTGAGGCCGACGCGCACGCGTCCCGCCTGGCCGGCTTTGAACGATGAAAGCACCTGGGCCGTGGCTTCCAGCTCGGCCAGCCAGCGTTTCGCATAGGCCAGCACGGCGCCGCCTGCGGGCGTTGGCACCAAGCCACGCGGGGTGCGGTCGAAGATGGCGCTGCCGAAGATCTCCTCGACCTCCTTGAGCGCCTTTGTCACCGCCGGTTGGCTCAGCCGCATCTCGGCAGCGACGCGGCCCAACGTCCGATGGCGGTCGATGCGCTGCAGCAGGGCGAGCTGGCGCAGCTTCAGGCGAGAGACCAGTGCGTGATGGAGTGCCGCGGCGGGATCGTGAGAGGACGCTAAGTCATAACTCCCGGGTTATCGGACCATCAGTTTATAGGTGCTTCTGGTGAAATCGCAGGCCTAGACTTTCTGCATGACATCGCGACGTGACCTCGACAACCAGGATCTGGACGACCTCGCGGCCTGTGCCACGCGGGAGCAGGGGATGGCCTTGCTCGACGGCCTGCGGCGCCGGATCGCGCCGCAGTCGATCTTCAGCATCCAGCAGAACGTGACGACGGCACTCGATGCCGAAGGCCAGGTGCTTCTTCGCCGCTTCCATTCGTCGGAAGCCGAGAGCTTTCCGGTCAACGGCACCAAACGCAAGACGCTAACGCCCTGGGCCGAGTGCCTCTTCGTCGAGGGGCGCGTCTTCGTCGGCGAGGGCGAGTCGGTGCTGGCGCAGCACTTCGACGACTTCGAGCAGATGCGCGCTCACCGGCTGCGCAGCGTGGTCAACGTGCCGCTGATGCAGGGCACGCTCTGCTATGCCACCTTCAATGTGTTCGGCACCCGCGACCGCTGGCTGCCGGAGGAAATTTTCGGCATTCGGCTGCTGGGGCTCGCCGCGACGCGCTGGGTACCGGTGGCATCCGGGCTGGCCTACCGGTTCAACCGATCTCCGGCCCTGTCCGACTGAAGAAAGGAAGGAACGCCATGCCCGTCACCGCGCTTCACCACTACACGATCCGCTGCACGCCGGACGAGTTGCCCGAGCTGACGGACTTCTACACGCGCGTGATGCGCCTGCAGGTCGGAGCCCGACCACAGATCCCGGCGCCCGGTGTCTGGCTCTATGCGGACGGCCAGCCGATCGTGCACCTGTACGCGCACCTTGCCACGGCTGGTGCCGCACCGCAGCCGCCGACCGGCCACGTCGACCACATCTCTTTCCGCTCGCGCGGGCTCGGCGAGATGCGCGCGCACCTGGGTGCGCTGGGCGTTCCATTCAGCGAAGCACCGATCCCCGGCTGGGACATCCACCAGCTGTTCCTGCACGACCCACGCGGCCTGAAGGTTGAGATGACCTTCTGGCTGTCCGACGAAGCAGGGGCGACCGCATGACGCAGTTCGTGCAGACCGGCGAGGTGCGCACCGCGTACGAGCGCGAGGGCGACGGCCCGCCGCTGGTGCTCATGCATGGCGCGGAAGCCTCCCGGCAGATGTTCGCGGCGCTGGTGCCGCGGCTGCGCAGCCACTTCACCGTGATCAGCTACGACCAGCGCGACTGCGGTGACACCGAAGGCCCCGAACAAGCCAGCGCGCTGGCTGACCTGGCCAACGACGCGCAGCGGCTTATCGTCGCGCTTGGCTTCAAGCGCGCGCATGTGTTCGGATCCTCCTTCGGCGGACGGGTTGCGCAGGCGCTGGCGCTGATACATCCGCGCGCGGTCGACCACCTGGTGCTGGGCAGCACCTGGCCGTTGCCGCGGCCTTACGAGGAACTGTGCTCAGGCGCCCGGCAGCTCGCCGTGTTGCGCGGCGGTTTGCCGGGCACGGCCGAAGAGCTGGCTACGTGGTTCTTTCCGGAGCCGTTCCTGAAGCAGCGGCCGGAGCTGCGCCGCATCTTCGCGACCGCGCGCCCCGGTTCGGCGCGATCCGCACGCCGCGCCGCGACGGTGCAGACCGCCATCGACAGCGGCGTGGCCGACATCGTCGCGCCCACGCTGGTGCTCGCCGGCGAGCTCGATCGAGTGGTGCCGGCGAGCGTGACGCTCGCCATGGCCGCCCGCATCCGCCGCGCCGATGCGGTACTGCTGCCGGCTGTCGGGCATGTGACGGCGCTGCAGGCGCCCGAAGCACTCGCCCATCACATGATTCGCTTCCTCAAGCCCGATGGAGTTCTCGCATGAATGCACCAGTACGGCCCGACTACATCCGCATCGATGGCTTGTCCAAGACCTTCGGGGGCGGCAGCGAAGGCGTGCTCGCGCTCAAAGAGATCGACTGCACCATCCGGGAGGGCAGCTTCGTCACCATCGTTGGGCCCAGCGGTTGCGGCAAAAGCACACTGCTGCGCATCCTGGCCGGCCTGCTCGACTACAGCACGGGCTCGGTGGTGCTCGACGGCCAGCCGATCCGCGGCACGCGGCGCGATGTCGGCGTGGTGTTCCAGAGCTCCATCCTGCTGCCGTGGCGCACCATTCTCGAGAACGTCATGCTGCCGGCCGAAGTGCTCGGCCTCGAGATGAAGCAGGCACGCGAGCGCGCCATGCAGTTGCTGCAGATGGTGCGGCTCGAAGGTTTCGAGCACAAGCTGCCGCGCCAGTTGAGCGGCGGCATGCAGCAACGGGCCTCGATCGCACGTGCGCTGCTGCACGACCCCAAGATCCTGCTCATGGACGAGCCCTTCGGCGCGCTCGATGCCATGACGCGAGAGCGCATGAACCTGGAGCTGCAGCGCATCTGGATGGAGAGCGGCAAGACCGTGGTGCTCATCACCCATTCGATACCCGAGGCGGTGTTCCTGGGCGACCAGGTGTTCGTGATGTCGCCGCGCCCCGGCACGCTGGAGCGCGTGCTGCCCATCGACCTGCCGCGACCGCGCTCGATGGAAGCGATGTCGCACCCCGTCTTCGCCGCTGCGTCGGCGTCGATCCGCGAGCGCTTCTCGCACGCCGCTTCTTTCGACTGAAAGGCCGCTCCCATGCCTACCGCCCTGATGAATTCTGGCGATGCCGCCGAACCCGTCATCGCTCCCGTCGTGCCGCCGCGTCGCCCGCGAGCCCATCCGCTGGCATCGACCCGGGTGCAATCGATCCTGCTGCTGGTCGCGCTGCTCGGCGCCTGGGAGGCAGCCGTGCGGCTGTTCAAGGTTCCCATCCATCTGGTGCCGCCGGTGAGCGACATCGCCGTGGCGCTGTGGCGCGGCCTGGCCACTTCACCGATGGCGAAGGACGGCTTCTGGTACCACGGCGGCATCACGCTCACCGAGATCCTGCTCGGCTTCTTCGTCGGGGGTGGCATCGGGCTGGCGATCGGCATCGTGATCTCGCAGATGCCCCGTCTGGAGGCTTTGCTGCAACCCTACGTGGCGGCGCTGCAGAGCGTGCCCAAGGTGGCGGTGGCGCCAATCATCGTGGTGTGGCTGGGCTTCGGCATCAGCTCCAAGGTCGTGATCATCTGCCTGCTCACCTTCTTTCCGGTGCTGGTCACCAGCATCGCGGGCTTCAAGGCGGTGGACACCGATCGCATCGACCTGCTGCGTTCGTTGTCCGCCACGCCCTGGCAGATCTTCCGCAAGGCCAAGTTTCCCGGCGCGCTGCCCTACATCTTTGCGGGCCTGAATATGGCCGCCGCTTTCAGCGTGGTCGGTGCGGTGGTCGGCGAATTCGTCGGTGCACAGGCCGGACTCGGTGTGCTGATCCTGCAGATGGAGGCTCAGGCCGATACCGGTGGCAGCTTCGCGGTGTGCGTGGTGCTCTCCGTGATCGGCATCGCGCTGACGTCGGTACTACGCCGCGTGGAGCGCCGCGTGCTGCACTGGATGCCGGCCGACACCTCGCAGCGCACGGTGAGCACCTGAACTCGACGCAACCCCATTCTTTCCTGAAGGAGCAGACCATGTTGACGCGACGTGATTTCGGCCTGGGCCTGAGCGCCCTGGGACTTGGCGCCGGATTTCCGGCACTGGCGCAGAGTGTGCGCGTGATGAAGCTGGCGAATACGGCGGCGGTGAACGATCCGCAGCAGTGCTTTGTGACCGCGGGGCAGCATCCGCGCCTGAATTTCTACAAGTCCAACGGGGTGGATCCGGAGTACGTCAACATGTCGAGCATGACGCAGGCGCTGCAGAGCCTGCGCGCCGGGCATGTGGATTTCGGGCCGGCGGTGCCGGGCATCCTGCTGCCCGCGATGGCCAAGGACTCGTCGCTCGACCTGGTGAGCGTCTACAAGTGGCTGCCCGGCAATGCCAATGTGATCGTGGTCAAACCCGGCAGCCCGATCAAGACGGCGACCGACCTGGCCGGCAAACGCATCGGCGTGCGCAGCCAGGGCGACGCTGGCATCGTCGTCACCAAGACCATGCTGGCCGAGCTGGGACTGAAGGACGACAAGTGCGAGTACATCGCGATCGGTGACGGCGCACCCGCTGGCGCGGCGATCGACAACGACCGGGTCGACGCGATGGTCGCCTTCGACACCGCCACCGCGCGAATCGAGCTGGTGGGCACCAAGCTGCGCTATGTGCCGCTCACGCCGAAGTTCGCGCTCCTCGGGTCGGGCTGGCTGTGCGTACCGCGCAAGCTGCTGAAGGAAGAGCGCAAGTCTGTGGTGGCGTTGTTCCAGGGCATCGCGAAGTCGACCATCTTCTCGAACGCCAATCTCGATGCGGCGATCGACCTGCATTGGGCGGTTTACCCCGAGAGCAAGCCGAAGGGTCGCAGCGAGGACGAGGCGCGCAAGGAACTCGCTTTCATCCTCAAGGACCGCAAGAACAGCTGGATGCGCCGGCCCGACGATCCGGACCAGCGCATGGGCGCGTCGTCGCTGGCGGAGTGGAAGACCAACATCGAGATTGCGGCCGAGAGCAGCAAGAACCCCAAGCTGGCCGATGAGCTCGGCGACCCGAACCGCCTGTTCACGAACGAGCTGATCGACGAGATCAATGCCTTCGACAAGGCCGGGGTGGTCCGCTTGGCCCAGGGCTTCAAGCTCTGAGGCGCAGCGAGGAGGATGGCCATGGACGTTCTTATCTCCGGCGCCAGCATGGCCGGTCTGTCGGCGGCTTACTGGTTCGCCCAACTCGGTCATCGGGTGACGGTGATCGAACGGGCCGACGGCCTGCGCCCCGGCGGCGCGCCGATCGACGTGCGTGGTCGCGCCCTCGGGACGGCGCAGCGCATGGGCATCCTGGGTCAGATCGACGATCAGAAGGTCGTTGTCTCGGAACCGGCGCCGGTGCTCGACGGCGCGGGCGTGCAGGTCGCGACGCTGGATCTGCGGTGGTTCGCGAACGAGACCGACGAGGACATCGAGATCTCGCGCGATCGGCTCAATCGCATCCTGCTGGGCGCCATACCCGGCAATGTCGAGTTCCGCTTCAAGGCGTCCATCGCATCCATGGTCGACGGCCCTGAGGGCGTCGACGTCGTCTTCACCGATGCGCAACATGGTCACTACCACCTGGTGGTCGGGGCCGACGGCCTGCACTCCAACGTGCGCAAGCTCGCCTTCGGGCCCGAGAAAGACTTCGTGCGGCACTTCGGCTACTACGTCGCGCTCGTCGATCTCCCCGATGACCGCGACTGGCGGCGCGGCATGCTCAACGTGCCCGGTCTCACGATCGCCGTACGCGATGCGGGTGACGGGCCGCAGGCGCTGATGCTCGCCGCCAGTCCCGAGATCGGCTACGACTACCGCGACTTGGCGGTGCACCGGCGTCTGATCGACGGCTTCCTGTCGCGCGTCGACGCGTGGCAGGTGGGCGCGATCCGCGCTGCTTTCGCCGACCCCGCCGCCAGGGGCTTCTATTTCGATTCGGTGAGCCAGACTCACATGCCGACATGGACCCGTGGCAATGTCGCAGTGATCGGCGACGCGGGCCACTGTGCAGCGTTGCTGTCGGGCATGGGCACCACGCTGGCCATGGTGGCGGCCGAGACGCTCGCGACAAGCTGGAACGAGTTCGGCTGCGAAATGGCAGCCGCATCCCCGATCTATCACGAGCGCCTGCGCCCCTATGTCGAACAATGCCAGGCGTTCGCGCACGAAGGCGCACCGATCATGGTGCCCGCGACTCAGGAGGCGCTCGACCAGCGCAATGGGAGATTTCGGGCGTACGCGGCAAGGTTCAAGGGATTTCATGAGTGATGTCGGGCTCAAGGCTGGATTCGCTCAATTCCGATGACGCGCTCCGCGAAAGGCGATCCACCGCCCCGCATCCGATGACTCTCAAGTCAGGTATTGGCAAAAGCTGGCATTCAGCAAACCAAGTCGACTGACCGCAACCAGTCTATTTCGCACGGCCATGACAATCCTGCCCCCTGCCACTATCGAAGCGCGCACACCACGCCCACCACGGGCGGAATCAGGATCAGTGCCTCAAACCTAGTCACGAGCATCACCTCTAGGCACCCAGTCCCGGCTGTTCAGTCGTCCGCGAGCCGGCACACTAGACCGTCTCGCGTTGCTCGAACCCTCCCACTCCTTCTGCGGGTTCAATCACATCCACTACCTCGACACGCTCGACCCGCGCTGACGGCGGCCCATGCCGCGCCCAGCCCACCAACGCATCGATGGCAGCCGCGTCACCGATGGCAAGGGCTTCCACCGTGCCGTCGCGGCGATTGCGTACCCAACCTCGCACGCTCCACATCTCGGCGACCCGAGCCATGGACCACCGGTAACCCACGCCCTGAACGTGCCCGTGGATGATGAGATGCTTTTGGACAGGCGCCATGGCCGAACTGTAGTGCGCTATGCCTCGAGTTTCATCCACACCCTGGACACCCCAAGCCGATCTACATCGTTGGAACGGGTGCTGACCGTCGGATCAATCCTCGCACCGCGACCAAGGCGGATGTCGCCCCACCTTCTGCCGCAGCAGCTCCACCAGCTCCGGCTGCATGAACTCATCGCGGTCGGGCTGCGAAGCCTGTTCCTGACGCGGATGAAGAGCACTCGTTCATCGGCTGTTGAAGCTGTCTCATGAACTGGGGCCTGCATCCCCGGTCGGCGGGGACGACACGGAATGTCCTTGGCAAGGCGCGAATCCAGCGTGCCTCACATGTTCTGGTGAGGCGGCGCTTCGCCACGCTCGCGCCGGCCGGCCTCTTTGCCCACAAGGTCATTCCATCCATTTGCCTCGAAGCCGCGGCAGGCACACACTGCGCCGCAGACGCACTGGGCAATTGCTCACTGCCGAGGCCATTCGAGCAAGTCCAGGCGCGCTTCAAGCCCCCTTTTCGCACTCACCGAATTGACGACTTGCCCCCCGCGGAAATGGCTGCGGCAGACAGGCCGGCAACCGCGCCTGCGCGTCCGTTCCATTCGTTCTGGCCCAGGCATCCCATGTCCCGCAATTGAGGAGATCGCAATGCCGACCACGACTGGATGGAGAGAAAACGTCAAGAGCATCCTGCAGACCAACCCGGCCTACAAGGCGCTGATACCGCCTGCCCATCGGGCATCGGCGGCGTTGAGCGCGGCGGCGGACGCCCCGCCTGACGGCGAGATCAAGAAGTACTACGCAACGGCCTTGAATGGCAACGTCATCTTCGTGACGACGGCCAAGGATGAGGCTTCGCTGAACCCCGCCGCCAAGGACGTGTTCCAGAAGGCAGTGGTTCTCATGGGCGCGATCACGACGGCACTGGGCGACAAGGCGAGTCTCTATGACTTCGACATCTACAACACGGTGATCAGCAAGTCGGGCTACTTCATGCCGCTGGACCTTCAGGACAGCAACTTCCATGCGGACTCGACGACGGTCACGCTGGATCTCGCCATCATTGCCGAGGTGGTGGGCATGGCCGCGGCACCGGAGGCCGCGGCGGCGCTCCAGGGCGTGGTGCAGTCCCTGGGTGGCAAGCTGACTGTCGCCGTGGACAACAAGCAGATGACCAAGAAGGTCGCGAAGATGGTCCTCTGGCTGGAGGAGATCATGGGCGTGCCGCTGGTCATGGTGCAGATCTACTACGTCATGGCCGGGGAGACCCAGACCCTCGTGAGCACGCCTTGCGTGAAGGTTGCCACGCAGGCGGTGGACTTCAAGTATCACTTGCAGGGCTACATGTTTGTCGATCCCGCCTGGATCGCCAAGTTCACGCCGAACTTCACGCAGACGGCGGAGTACACGGCGCTCATCAAGACGCTGAGCGGACTGATTCCGGCGCAAGCACCAGCTCCAGCGCCAGCGCCAGCGGCGTGAAGATCTGCGGCATCCCGCCTCCCCGGATGGGGCCGATGCCGTTCAGCCTGACTTGCCGGTCCCCCGATAGGGAACGGCCTCATCGATCAAACTCCAGATCATCCGCCCCGTCGGCTGTCGCTGTTCCTCCGCCACGTGGGCCACCAGCCCCGCGGCGCGCGAGATGACGGCGAAGCCCCGCATCACGGTGGTCGGGATCTGCAGCTCGCCCAGCAGCGCGGCGACGGCGCCCGTCGCGTTGATGGTGATGTGCTTGCCGTACGCGGCGTCCACGGCGCGCGACAGTGCCTCGATGGCGTCGAGGTATTGCCCGCCGGCCTGCGGATGCTCGCGGCCCAGCTGGATGAGCTTGGCCGCGCGCGGGTCGTCGGGCTTGTGCAGGTGCTGGCCGAAGCCCGGGATGGCGTGCTTGCCGGCGCGATAGGCCTGCGCGATGCGCGTGCTGGCGGCCTCGATGCCGGCCGGGTCCGCGATGATCTCCGCCAGGTTGGTCGCGCAGTTCTCCACCGTGCCGATGAACTGGCTCCCCACCGCCAGCAGGCCCGCGGCAACGGCGCCCTGCAGGTTCTCGGGCGCGCTCATGTAGACCAGGCGGGTCGAGATGGCGCTGGGCGTCAGGCCGTGCTCCATGATGGCGATGAGCACGGCGTCGATCAGGCGCAGGTCGTGCGGGCTCGCGTCGCGTCCGGTGATCTGCGAGAAGAGCACTTCGGTGAAGCTCTTCTTCCCGAGGATGTCGTCCACCAGGTTGCTGTTGCGGTAGTGGATGGTCGTGTGGGAGTGCGTGCACAGCTCGGTGTACGGCGCGTCCTCGGGCGGGGTCTTGCTGGCGGTCATGGGGTGGTCTCCTTCAGGGGTGGGTCAGGCGGACTTGGCGCCTGCCTTGGCCTTCGCTTCGGCCTTGAGCGTGGGCTTGTGGACCTTGCCCGCGACGCTGCGCGGCAGGCTCTCGTAGAAGTGGATGCGCTTGGGCGCCTTCACGGAGCCCAGCTGCTCCTTGGCGAAGGCGATGATCGAGGCCTCGTCCGCCTGCATGCCCGGGCGCAGCTGCACGGCGGCCTGCACGGCCTCGCCCCACTTGTCGTCGTCGATGCCGAAGACGGCGGATTCGTGCACGGCGGGGTGCCGGTCGAGCACGCTTTCGACGTCGATGGGGTAGACGTTGAAGCCGCCGGTGATCACCACTTCGCGCAGCCGGTCGCGCAGGAAGAGGTAGCCGCGCGCGTCGAGGTAGCCGCCGTCGCCGGTGTGCAGCCAGCCGTCGATGAGGGTCTCGGCGGTCTTCTCCGGCTGCTTCCAGTAGCCGGTCATGACGAGGTCGCCGCGGACCACCACCTCGCCGATCTCGCCGGCCGGCAGCAGGCGGCCCTGCGGGTCCATGATGCCCACGTCGGCCATCAGCGCGGGGCGGCCCACGGAGGGCCAGTTGGCTTCGTCCTCGAAGTCCTCGGCCCGCATGACGGTGACGATCTGCGGCGCTTCGGTCTGGCCGTAGGTGGTCGCGAGCACGGGGCCGAAGCATTCGCGCGCGAGGCGGATCTTCTCCGGCGGCATCGGCGCACCGCCGTAGATCAGGTGGCGCAGGCGCGGGAAGCCGGCCTTGCCGCCAAGCTCCGCCATCAGCATGTAGATGAGCGTCGGCGGCATGAAGGTGAGCGTCGCGCCGCGGGCGCGGAAGGCTTCGACCAGCGTGGCGGGCTTGTTGTCGCGCGGCAGCAGCAGCCGGCCGCCTTGCGCGAGGATGGGCAGCAGGTAGGTCGAGGTGCCGTGCGTCACGGGGGCGGCGACGAGGTAGATGTCGTGCGCGTCGAGTCCCCATTCGTGGATCTGGCTGAGCAGGCCGGCCGTCCATGCGCGGCAGGGCTGCACGACGCCCTTGGGCACGCCGGTAGAGCCGCCGGTGAACTTGATGGCCTGCACGTCCTCGGGGCCCGCGCGGCCCCGCAGCGGCTCGCGGCCCGCATGGGCGGCGATCAGCGCGTGCATGGGTTCGCCCACGGCCACCAGCTGCATCGACGCGTCGAGCGCGAGCCTGCGGCTGTGCTCGGGCTCCGCCACGACGATGGTGGGCGCGGTGAAGGCGAGCGCGCGGTCGAGCTCCGCCGGCGCGTTGCGCGCGTTCAGGGGCACCCAGGTCTTCTCCGCCGCGAGGACGGCGAGCACCGCCACGATGTGGTCGACGGTGTTGCCGGCGCTCACCGCCACGCGCGAACCCGCCTGCGGGTCGAGCTGTTGCAGCGCGCTGGCGAAGGCATTCACGCGCGCGCCGAGTTCGGCGTAGCGCAGCGTCTCGCCGTCGGTCTCGATGGCGATGCGGTCCGCGTGGCGGCGCACCGCGCGGAAGAAGAAGTCGATGGGCAGCATGCTCGGTCCTGTTTCGTCCTCAGCGGCCCGCGCAGCTCTTGCCGCCGTCGATGGGGATCAGCGTGCCGGTGATGTAGCGCGACTCGTCGGAGGCGAGGAAGAGCGCCGCGTAGGCCACGTCCCATGCGTCGCCCATGCGGCCCATGGGGGACGCCGCGTTGCGCGCCTTGATCATCTCGTCGACGCTCTCGAAGTTGCCCGCGATCTGCTTGTAGATCATGGGCGTGTCCATCACGCCGGGCAGCAGCGCGTTGGCCCGGATGCCGTAGGGCGCGTAGTTGACCGCCAATGCCTTGGTGAAATGGTTCAGCCCCGCCTTGGAGGCGTAGTAGCCGAAGTACGGCATGCGGTTGACCTGGATCGAGGCGAGCGAGGAGATGTTGATGATGGAGCCCGCGTTGCGCGCCTGCATGATGGGCAGCACGTGCTTGCAGGTGAGGAAGGCGCCCGTGAGGTTGACGTCCAGCGAGCGCTGCCAGTCGGCCTCGCTCAGGTCGACGGGGTCGCCCATGACGGTGACGCCCACGTTGTTGTGCAGCACGTCGATGCGGCCGTACTTGGCTTCGGTGAATTTGACGGCGGCGAGCACGGCGTCGGAGCGCGTCACGTCGGCCTGCAGCGCGTCGCAGTCCTGGCCGCGCTCACGGATGACGGCGCGCGTTTCCTGCGCCGCCGCGAGGTCGACGTCGACCGCGACCACGTACGCGCCCTCCTGCGCGAAGAGCGCGGCGGCGGCTTTTCCATTGCCCCAGCCGGGGCCCGACGAGCCGGCGCCGAACACGAGCGCCACCTTGTCCTGAAGACGGTTTGTCAATTTGGTTTCTCGGTGAATGCGTTCTCAGAACAGGAACTTGCGCAGGCGCGGCAGGCGCCAGATCAGGGTGCCGACGATGCCGCGCGGCAGGAAGAGCATGAGCAGCACGATCACCAGGCCGAGGAAGAACACGTTGAGCACGGGGAAGTTCTTCCAGATCAGGTCGTCCACCGCCAGCATGCCGATGGTCCCGACCACCGGCCCCACGACGGTGCCGAGGCCGCCGGCGACGGCGTAGATGATGATCTTCGTGCTGACGAGCAGGTTGAAGGCGGTCTCCGTGTCCACGATGTTGGTGAACCAGGCCTCGACCGCGCCGGTCAGCGCGGCGATGACCGCCGCGAGCATCCAGGCCTTCAGCCGCGCGCGCGCGACGTTGATGCCCATGGTCTCGGCGGTCTCCGGGTCGTCGCGGATCGCGCGCAGGGCGACGCCGAGGCGCGATTGCGCGAGCCAGGTCACGGCGAGCAGCGTGAGCACCATCAGGGCGACCATCACGTAGTACGCGGCCTTGGGGTTGCCGATGCCCAGCGTGATGCCGAAGCTGCCGCCGGCGATCGAATCCGGCAGGTTCGCGATGAGCAGCCGGCAGATGACCGCCAGCGCGAGCGACACGATCGAGAAGTAGATGCCCCGCAGCGCGAGCGTGCGCGCGAAGAGCAGGCTCAGGCCGAGGCCGACCAGCGCCGCGAGCGCGAGGCCCGCCTCGACCGGCAGCCCGAGCTTGCGCACGCCGATCGCCACCGCATAGGCGCCCATGCCGTAGAAGGCCACGTAGCCGAAGGGCAGGTAGCCGGTGAAGCCGCCCATGATGTTCAGGCCCGAGGCGAGCGTGATCCACAGCACCAGGTAGAACCAGAACGAGAGGCTCAGGCCCAGCGCCGGCACCAGCGCCAGGCCGAGCGCGCCGACGGCGACCACGGCGAGCCACACCGCCGTGCGCGTGCGCGCGACCGAGCCGGAGGAGGAGGGCGCGGTGCGCTCGGGCACCGCCGCGGACTTCAGCGCTTGGTCCATGCGGGGGCCGGGTAGATCGGCTTGGCGGTGGCGATCTCCTCGGGTGCCACGATCTTCAGGCCCTCGGGCCGCGTCTGCAGCACGATCGGCTTCATGCCGGTCTGGAAGCCGGTCTTGTCGATCTCGAACTGGCCGCTGACCATCGTCGTCTTGCCGCTGATGTCGAGCGCGGCCTGCTTGAGCTTGGCCGCGTCGACCGAGCCCGCCTTGGCGATGGATTTCTCCAGCACCACGCCGGCGCCGTAGGCGAGCGCGGTCTGGAAGTCGGCCGGGCTCACGGCCTTGGGGAAGAGCCGGGCGTAGGCCGCGAGGAACTGGTCGGTGTCGAGGCCGTCTGTGACCTTCCATTTCACGGTGGCGTCGAACTGGGTGTGGCTGAAGAGGTACTGGGCGTCCTTGCCCATCTCGATCACCGGCGGCGCGGAGCCGTAGACCATGTAGGTGAACGGGAAGTCGATTTCGCGCTCCTTCATCTGGCGCACCATGCTGATCAGGTCGGCGTCGTTGGAGGGCGAGTAGAAGGCTTCCGCGCCGCTGGCCTGCGCCTTCTGCAGGAGGATGCCGAAGTCCTTCGTGCCCTTGGCGTACTTCTCGAACAGCACGACCGTGATGCCCGCCTTCTCGGCCATGTCGCGCGCGGCGGCGGCGGTGCTCGCGGGGAAGGGATCGTCGGCGAAGACGATGGCCATCTTCTTCACGCCCAGCCTGGCCGTGAGCTGCGTGCTGGTGACGGGGATCTGCGAGGCCTGCACCGTGACCGAGACGATGTTCTGGTAGCCCTGCTGGAACAGCTGGTCGGACGAGCCGGCCCAGCTGACCATGAACTTCTTGTTGCTCTCGGCGATGGGCGCGGCGACGCCCACGAGCGTGGAGCTGAAGGGCGCGATGAGCGCGTCGACCTTCTCCTCGTTGATCAGCGAGTCGTAGACCCGCGCGACGAGTTGCTTGTCGCTGCGGTCGTCGCGCTTCACGAGTTCGACGGGGTACTTCTTGCCGCCGAGCTGGATGCCGCCGCGCTTGTTCACGTCGTCCAGCCAGATGGCGACGCCGCGCTCGCCGGACTGGGAGGCGGAGGCGAAGGTGCCGGTCGAGGAAATCGTCATGCCTATCCGTATGGCGGTGCGCTCCTGCGCAAGGGCCAAGGTGGATGCGGCGACCGCCGCGGAGGCCAGGACAAGCTTTGCAAGCGCTGATTTCATGAGGTGCTCTTTCCAGAAAAGTTCTGCTATACGGAACCAGGACAGATCATTTACGGAAATATTGGCACGATGAAAAATCGATGTCAAGGCTTCGATTCGGTGCGCTCTTTCCGTCGACGAACCAATGAGGTGCGCCACATCTGCGGGGCCGATGCGCTCCTGCAAGCATTGCGCCAACCATCGTTCTACTCAATAATTCGAAAAATGGATAGCTTGAAAATGGAACACGAAGCCGAGGCTTCCACCGCCGTCGGCGAGGAGGACGGCAAGCCCGCGGTCAAGTCGATCGCGCGCGCCGCCACCGTGCTTCAGGTGCTCGCCGGCTTCGGCGTGAAGGGGGCACCGCTGACCGAGGTCGCGCGGCTCACCGGCTTCGGCAAGGCCACCACCCACCGGCTGCTGGCGGCGCTCACGGACGTGGGCTTCGCCACGCAGAACGGCGCGACGCGCCACTACCACCTCGGCGCACGGCTCGGCATGATCAGCCGCCAGGCGCACCAGCAGGACGTCGCGCTGCTCGCCCAGCCCTCGCTGGAGCGGCTGGCGGCACTCACGCAGGACACGGCCTATCTCTCGGTGCGCGAAGGCCTGCGTTCGGTCTGCGTGGGCCGCGAACAGGGTGCCTTCCCGATCAAGACGCTGTCGCTGGATGTCGGGCAGACGCGCCCGCTGGGCGTCGGCTCGGGCAGCCTCGCCTTGCTCGCTTTCCTGCCGAAGGCCGAGATCGATGCCCTCATCGAAGGCAACGAGCGCTGGCTGCGCGAGTACCCGGCCTTCACGCCCGACAAGCTGCGCGGGCTGGTGCGGCAGACGCAGGCGCAGGGCTTCTCCTTCATCGAAGGCTTGATCATCCCGGGCGTCAACGCCATTGGCGTGCCCGTGTTCGATGCGCAGAAGCGGCCCGTGGCAGCCTTCAGCATCACGGCCATCGCCGCGCGCGTGCACGGCGAGCGCACGCTGGAACTCGCCACGCTGCTGCGCGAGGAGGCGGACCACCTGGCCTCCGTGATCGGGCTGCGGATCGAGGAGCACGGGGCATGAGCGCCGCGTTGTTCGCGCAAGCCCTGCTCTCGGGCGTGATCCTCGGCGCGCTCTACGGCCTGATCGGCTGCAGCCTCACCATCCTCTACGGCACCATGCGGGTCGTGAATTTCGCGCACGGCGAGTTCGTGGTCGCAGGCTGCTACGCGGTGCTGCTCTTCGTCGGCCTCACGAGCCTGCACCCGCTGCTGGTGCTGCCGATCGTGTTCGTGGTGTTCGCCGCGGTCGGCGTGCTGCTCTACTACGGGCTCATGCCCCGGCTCATGCGCTCGGACGACCCGGAGCTGTCCTCCTTCCTGAGCTTCTACGGCGTGTCGCTGATGGCAAGCGCCGGCCTGCTGCACTTCTTCGATGCCGACACCCGATCGCTGAACTACAGCTTCACGCCCTCGGTGCTGAAGCTGGGCGGGCTGATCATCCCCACCGCGCAGCTCGTCGCGCTCGCGGTCGGCGCGTTGCTGATCCTGGGCCTCACGGCCTTCCTCTATCGCACCTTGCACGGCAAGGCGTTGCGCGCGGCCATCATGAACCGCGACGCGATCCAGATCGTGGGGGTGAACATCCATCGGCTCTCCGCCATGGCCTTCGGGCTCGCCGTCGGGCTGGGCGCCGTGACCGGCGTGCTGATCGCGATGGTGTTCCCGGCCTTCGGCCCGTTCTCGGGCATGGACTTCACGCTGATCGGCTTCGTCGTGATCGTCCTGGGCGGGCTGGGCCATCCGGTCGGCGCGATCGTGGGCGGCATCCTGTTCGGCATCGCCGAACAGCTCGCCATCGTCATCCTGCCGCAGTCGATGTCGCCGGTCGTCGGCTTCGTCATCCTCGTGGCCACCATCATGCTGCGCCCGGCCGGCCTGTTCGGCCGCGTCAGCCTGCGCTGAAAGGGCGCGCGCCGCTTCTCCATGCTTGAAGTCTCCAACCTGCAAAAGAACTTCGGCGGTCTTGTCGCGGTCAAGTCCGTGTCCTTCGTGGTGCCGGACAACAGCATCCTCGGGCTGATCGGCGTCAACGGCTCGGGCAAGACGACGGTGATGAACTGCATCAACGGCATCTACCACGCGAGCGGGGGATCGATCCGCTTCAACGACCGGGAAGTGAGCGGCCGGCCGCCGCATGAGGTCACCACGCTCGGCATCGGCCGCACCTTCCAGGTGCCGCGCCTGTTCCGCCGCCTCACGCTGGTGGAGAACCTGCTCGTCCCCGTGATCCACACGCGCGAGAGCCGCAAGGCGCTGACCGATCGCGCCGAGGCGCTGCTGGCCGAGGTCGATCTCTTCCGGCTGCGCGACAACTATGCGGAGGAGCTCTCCGGCGGGCAGCAGAAGCTGGTCGAGCTGCTGCGCGTGATGATGTTCGACCCGGAGCTCATCCTGCTGGACGAGCCCTTCGCCGGCGTGCACCCCAACCTTTGCCGCGTCTTCATCGACCAGATCCTGCGGCTGAAGGAGCGCGGCAAGAGCTTCATCCTGGTGAGCCACGACATGACCTCGGTGTACCGCCTGTCGGACCACATCCTGGTGCTCAACCAGGGCGAGGCGATCGCCGAGGGCAACGCCGCCGACATCCAGGGCAATCCCGCCGTCGTGGAAGCCTTCCTCGGCCGATGAACCATTCGCCACAGATGCAGCACACCCAGCCAGCCTCCTCCTCTCCAAGCCCGGCGACCGGCGAGCCGTTGATGGCGCTCGAGCGCGTTTCGGTGGCCTACCACGGGGACATCACGATCCTCAACGAGGTCAACATGTCCTTTCGCAAGGGCACGGTCACCGGCATCATCGGCCCGAACGGCGCCGGCAAGTCCACCGCATTGAAGACGCTGTACGGCTTCCTCAAGCCGCATGGGGGCGACATCCGCTTCAAGGGCGAGCGCCTCAACGGGCAGCCGCCCTACTCCTTCATCGAGCGCGGCGTGGCCTTCGTGCCGCAGAATCGCAGCCTCTTCGGCGAGCTCTCGGTGGAGGACAACCTGCGCCTGGGGTGCTGGGTGTTCCGCGGCGACAAGGCGCGCGTGCGCCGCGCGCTGGACGCGGCCTACGCGCAGTTCCCGATCCTCGGCGAGAAGCGGCACGACCCGGCCTCCAGCATGAGCGGCGGGCAGCAGCGCTTCCTGGAGCTTGCCCGCGCGCTTGCGCTCGAACCCGAGGTGATCCTGCTGGACGAGCCGACCGCGATGATCGCGCCGCGCTTCTCCAAGGACATCTACGACTTCATCCGCACGCTGCCATCCAAGGGCGTCACGGTGATCCTCGTCGACCAGAACGTGCGGCAGTGCGCGGCGGTGTCCGACTACCTCTACGTGCTCGAACTCGGGCGCAACCGTGCAGAAGGCGGCCGCGAGATGTTCGAGGGCGATTCGCAGCTGCAGCGGCTCATCGCAGAATGGCTCGAATACCGCATCGACTGAATCCATTTACGCTTCGGACCCCATGACCTCGACCGACCTCGCAGACCAGCCGATCCATGAACTCGCGCCCCGGATTCGCGCGGGCGAGCTCTCGCCGCGCGACGTGGTCGGCGCGTGCCTTCTTCGCATCGAGCGCACGGACGGCAAGCTGCATGCCTTCATCGACCTGTGGGCCGACGACGCGATGCGCGCCGCCACGCTGGCCGAGGGCGAGATCGCCAAGGGCGGCTACCGCGGCGCGCTGCATGGCATACCGCTTGCGCTGAAGGACCTGGTCGAGGTCGAGGGCCGGCGCACCACGGTGGGCTCCGCCTTCTGGCGCGAGCGCGTCTCCACGTTCACGGCGACCTCGGCGCGGCGTCTCGCGGACGCCGGTGCCATGCTGCTGGGCAAGCTGCACATGGTGGAGTTCGCCTTCGGCGGCTGGGGCACCAACCCGCGTCTCGGCGCCCCGTGGAACCCATGGGACCTGGCGCGGCACCGCTCGCCCGGCGGCTCGTCCAGCGGGTGCGGCGTGGCCGTGGCGGCGGGCATGGTGCCCGCCGCCATCGGCTCGGACACCGGTGGCTCGATCCGCATTCCCTCGTCGCTCAACGGCACCGTCGGCCTGAAGCCGACCGCCGCCAGCGTGAGCAACCACGGCGTGTTCCCGCTCAGCCAGACGCTCGACTCCATCGGGCCGCTCACGCGCAGCGTGGAGGATGCGGCGCTGGTGTACGCGGCGTTGAAGGGGCCGGACCGGCAAGACCCCGCCACCGTCCACGCACCCGCGCGCGACCCGCTCGCCCTGCTGCGCGTGCCGCTGGCCGGCCTGCGGCTCGGGCTGGTGGATGCAGGGCAGATGCCGGGCACGGATGCATCGGCCATCGACGCCGTGCGCGATGCGGCCAAGGTCTTCGAACGGCTCGGCGCCCATGTCGAGGAGGTGGCCCTGCCGCGCCGGCCGGTGGACTATTGCGAGGGCGCCTCGCGCATCATCCGCACCGAGGGCTATGCGAACCTGCGCGACATCATCGAGACACCGAGCGACGCCTTCGGCCCGGCCGTGAAAGCCCGCGTGCTCGCCGGAAAGTCCGGCACCGCCGCCGACTACGCCGCCACGCTGGTGGAGCGCCAGGCCGACATGGTAAGCATGGCGCGCGTCTTCGACGGCGTCGATGCGCTGCTGCTGCCGAGCACGCCCATCCCGGCCGCGCGGCTGGATTCGATCGACGAGGACAACTCGCCGCTCTCCGACCTCACGCGCTTCGCCAACTATCTGGGGCTGTGCGCGCTCGCGCTGCCTTGCGGCTTCAACGCCGAGGGCCTGCCGCTGTCGCTGCAGATCGTGGGAGCGTCCTTCACCGAAGCCCGCGTGCTGCAGCTGGGCTGGGCTTACGAGCAGGCGACGCCGTGGCACCGGCGGCGGCCGGATCTCTCGAGCCTGCGCACCTAGCCGGCGGAGTGCATCAGCCCAGCTGGCTCCACAGTGCGAGCCGGGGTGCGAGCGCCTCGCCGAGCGTGGCGCCCAAGCCCAGAGCGGTCTGGTTCGCGCAGGAGATCACGCCGTCCGCGAACACCGAGCGCGCGTCGCCGATGCGCGCGGACGCGGCGGCGACGGTGACCGCCGCGATCCCGCGCGCGTCGAGCGCCGGCAGCCGCGTGGTGCCCGCGCGGTCGATGCCGATGCCCGCGTCATGGAAGACGGCCGCGAAGGCATCGACGGCCAGCGCCTTGGCGGGCAGGTCGCCGATCAGGCCGCCGTGCGAGCCGGTCACCACGAGCTGCCCCGCGTCTTCCGGCAGCACGAGGCTGGCGGAATCCATGAGAACGATGCGGCGCGGTCCCGGCGCGGGCTGCGTGAAGCGCGCTTCGGCCTGGCCCGGCGGCACGCGCGTGGGCGCGGATGCACGCTCCATGCGGGCCGCGGCATCCATGCAGCGGTCGCCCGGCTTCACGCCCAGCGCGGCGGCCAGGCCATTGCAATGGCTCACGATGCCGCGCTCGCGCATGTCGGCCGTGTTGCCGATGCGGCAGCTCGTGTGGGCGACCGTGGCGGCGGCGATGCCGAAGGATGCGAGGTAGGCGAGGCTGCCGATGCCCGCCTCGTCCCGGCCCACGCCCGCGTCGTTGAGGATGACCGCCGCGGCGCGGGCACTGGCGGCCAGGTAGCCCGGATAGACGCCCCCGTGGGAGCCGGAGACGAGGACCGCGCCTTTGGCCTCGGGCCCCAATCGGGTGATGGTGTCGGCGAAGTAGATCAAGCGAAGGGCGGTCGGAGGCTCGGCGGAGACGGGAATTCTATGCAGCGGGAGAAAGCCGCGTGTCCCCTTCGGCCGGTGACCTGGCGACCGGCCGTGCTCTCAGGCCAAGGGCATGGGCACGGTGTCCGCGTACCACTCGGCGCGGAACTCCGAGTACGGCCCGTTCGGGCCGCGCCGCAGCCCCCGATGGCAGCGCATCGCGGCCGCGCCGGCATCGATCGCGGTCTTGGGCGTAGGCAGCGGGCCGAGCGAGAAGTCCACCACCACCGGCGCTCCGCCCGCCCTCGGCGAGGACGCGAGGATCCAGTAGTAGTGGCCCTCGATGGGCTCGTCGATGACCAGGCCGAGCTCGTCTTGCATTCAGCAACCTCACATGTTTCGGGGAGGTGGCATTTCACCGCCAGACGCGCTGGCGTCGAAGGACATAGTTCTCGGTTTTCGAAAGGCCCGGCAAGACGGGTGCTTGTCCTACACCCCCCTTTCGGATGCCGCCCGGCGCACGCCGACGAAGCCGGCCGCGCGAAGCGGCCCGCGCACCGCTCAGAGCGCCAGCAGCGCGAGCACCGCCTTGACCGCCGTGGTCACGGGCGCCGCCATCTCCGCCACCGTCTTGGCGGCATCGATCAGGCCTTCGCCCGAGAGTTCGTACCAGGCCTTGCGCGGCTTCTTCGACACGGCCTCGGAGGTGAGCGTCTCCAGGTCTTTCGTGACCTGTTCGCGCGCCTCCTCGGGCAGCTTGGCCGTGAGCTTGGCGACCTCCTGGTTGAGCAGCTTGAGCTTCTCCTTGAGCTCGTCGCTCACGGCGGCGTTGGCCGCCTTGTTGAAGCTGTTCTCGATGTTCCTGGCGGTCACGACGTTGAAGTCGCCGGTGACGCTGACGTTGCCCATCTGGATGGTTGTGCTCACGAGATCTCCTTGGACGATGTTGATGACGGTGGAGGTGTTCTGCGCGCGCCGGATGTAGTCGTCGACCCTGGCCGCGACCTGCCGGCGCATCGACTCCAGCGAGGCCGTCTCGCCTTCGAAGGCGATGCCGAAGGCCTGCTGCGCGGCACCGAGCATGGCGGCCTGGTCCAGCCCGTAGCGTTCGGGTTTCTGCAGCAGCTTCAGCGCGTCGCGCAGGTAGAGCTGGACCGCATCGCAGGCCGGCGTGTTCTTCCGCGGCGCCAGCCGATTGGCATCACGCAGGTTCACGAGGATGCACTTCAGGCATTCGCGTTCGGCATGCAGGCGCACGAGGTGGATGCGCAGCCTGCGCGATGCGTCCGGGTCGCCGCCATTCTTCGCGATGATCCAGACGCTGCAGCGCTGCTTGCCGAATTGCAGCCAGGCATGCGAGAGCGCGGCGCCGGGGCCTTCCAGGTCGAGCACGCGGCGCGTGTGCGGCGGCAAGGCCATGGGCCCGGCGTGTTCGAGGATCACCGCCGGCAGGCCGGGCGAGAACCACCAAGGCTTCATGCCGCCCGCGGGCACCTGCTTGCGGTCCGTCGTGGCGCCGAGGAAATGGGCGGCCAGCGCTTCGCCTGCCTCGATCAGCCTGACGGGCTTGCGTGCTTCATTGCCGGCCGCGACGCTCACTTCCAGCTGCGTGACCTGGCGCAGCACGGTGATCACGTCCACCGCGTGCGTCGCCGATTCGGCCTCGAACTGAAGCTTCAGGCCCACGTCCAGGTGGGCGACGGTGCTGTCGGAATGGAAGCGCCGGAAGGCGCAGCGCAGGAAGCCCTTGTCTCCGTTGGTCGCGATGACGCGCTTTCGAAGGTGGTCGGGGAATTTGAGGGCCGCGCCCGCGTCGCCGTAAAGATCCTCGCCCGCCCAGTTCTCCACCCCACCCAGCAAACGGGGCCGGACCAGGCCGGAGGAGCGGACGAAATCCTTTCCGGGGTCGGCGATCGGCCACGCGGGCCGCGACAGGCGCCCGCTGCCCTGCTCGATGAAGCCGCGCGAATCCGCGAAGGGAAACTGGACCACGAGGAACACGCGCCGCCCCTCCGCGAAAACTTGAAAGGCCCCCTTTGGCGAGCATCGGGGGGGAGCCATGGCAGGTTTCGAACCCGCTCCTCCAGCCCTAATGAAGGCTGACGCTCTTCCGATTGAGCTACATGTTTGCAGACCACCGCACCGAGCGAATCGGATGTCCCCTCGACCACAGTGATCCGCGGATGAAGCTAACAGAAGGCCCGGGGAGGCGCAATCACACGGATGGGGAAGGGCGCGGGCCGCGCGCGGCACAGGGTCAACCCTGAGATCCGGCTTGAGTTCATTCGTATACGATATTCGAAATACCATTCGAGGTCGCCGTATGCTCCCCTGGCTCGCCGAGGCCGCTCCCAACAACATGACCGCCGTGCGCGACATCCCGCTCGCGAAGATGGTGCGCGACGACATGCTGGCCATGATCCTGCGCGGCGAGCTGGTGCCGGGCCAGCGCATCAACGAGCCCGACGTCGCCGCCCGCCTGGGCATCTCGCGCGTGCCGGTGCGGGAGGCCTTGCGCGAACTGGAGAGCACCGGCCTCGTGGTCGCCCGCAAGCACGCCGGCGTCTTCGTGCGCGAGCCCGACGCGGCCGAAGTGCGCGACCTGTATGAGATGCGCGGCCTGCTCGACGGCTTCGCCGGCCGCCGCGCCGCGCGCCTGCCCGATGCCGCGCGCCTGGCGCTGGCCGATGCGCTCGACGCCTCCATCGCCGCGATGAACGACGCCGCCGCCGCGCACGACGTGCAGCGCTACTACGGCGAGAACCTGAGCTTCCACTGGGCCATCGTCGAGGCCGCCGGCAACCACGCACTGGCCGGGACCTACCGGGGCGTCGTGCAGAAGCTGCACCTCTCGCGGCTGAAGAATCTCTCGCACGACACGGGCATGCGCGCCTCGATCGCCGAGCACGTGGCCATTGCCGGCGCGCTGCGCGAGGGCGACGTGGCGCGCGTCGAGGCGCTCATGGCCCGCCACGTCGGCGACGCCTTCAACCGGCTGCTGGGCGCCACGGGCTGACCGCCGGCCTCTCCAGCCTCTTCATTCCAGAAAAACCTTGCACAAGGAGACAAACCCATGCAACGCCGCACCTTCGTCCTCTCGCTCCCCCCGGCCCTGATCGCGCTGCCGCAGCTGGCCCGAGCGCAGGCCTTCCCGAACAAACCCATCCGCTACATCGTGCCGGTCTCGGCCGGCGGCGGCAGCGACATGGTCGGGCGCACGGTGACGGAGCGCTGGGGCCGCGTGCTGAACCAGTCCTTCGTGGTGGACAACCAGGGCGGCGGCGGCGGCGTGCTGGCCGCGCAGAACACGGCGCGCGCGCCGGCCGACGGCTACACCCTGATGCAGGGCTACGTCGCCACGCACGGCACCAGCCCGGCCACGCGCAAGCTGCCTTACGACGCGGTGAAGGACTTCACCGCCATCGGCATGATCGGCGGCACGCCCAACGTGCTGGTGGTCAATGCCGACGTGCCGGCGAAGGACTTCAAGTCCTTCGTCGCCTACGTCAAGTCCAACCCCAGCAAGGTGAGCTACGGCTCGGCTGGCGCGGGCTCGCTCACGCACCTGACGATGGAGCTCTTCAAGCAGCAGGTCGAGGTCTTCATGGTGCACGTGCCCTACCGCGGCATCGCGCCGGCCTTCACCGACCTGGTGGGCGGGCAGACGCAGGCGATGTTCCCCGGCCTCGCGGCGGCGCTGCCGCACATCCGCTCCGGCCGCGTGCGCCCGCTGGCCGTGACCGGCAAGACGCGCCATCCGGCGCTGAAGGACACGCCCACGCTGGAAGAGCTGGGCCTGAAGGGCTTCGACGCCATGCAGTGGTACGGCGTGGTCGGCCCGGCCAACATGCCGGCGGACGTGGTGAAGCAGCTCAACGACACGCTCAACGCGGTGCTGAAGGCGCCGGATCTGCGCGAGAAGCTTTCGGTGGAGGCGGTGGAGCCGATGCCGATGACCGCGCAACAATTCAGCGACTACATCAAGGCCGACATCACGCGCTGGACCAAGCTGGCGAAGGACCGCAACATCCAGCTCGACAGCTGAGCCCGCCATTCGCGTTCCCCATTTCCGTTTCCGTTTTCCTTTTCCTTCCCAACTTCGAGCAAGACTCCATGGCCCGCAACACACAGGTCGCCGCAGACCACGACGCACCGCCCGTCACCCGCATCCTCGCCGAATACGTGTCAGACCATCCCTCGCGCGGCTGGAGCGACGCCGTCGACCACGAGGCGCACCGCACTTTCCTGAACTGGTTCGGCTGCGCCGTCGGCGCCGCCAGGCACGAGGCGGCCGAGGCCGCGCTCGCGGCCGTGCAGGTGCTGCAGCCCGCGCCGCAGGCCACCATCCTCGGCCGCGCCGAGAAGGTGGACATCGGCAGCGCCGCGCTGCTGAACGGCATCACCTCGCACACCTTCGACTTCGACGACACGCACCTGAAGACCATCATCCACCCGGCCGGCCCGGTGGCCTCCGCCGTGCTCGCGCTGGCCGAGCACACGGGCGCGAGCGGCCGCACCGTGCTGGACGCGCTGGTGCTCGGCATCGACGTGGCCTGCCGCCTGGGCAACACCGTGTACCCCGAGCACTACGACCGCGGCTGGCACATCACCGGCACCACCGGCATGCTGGGCGCGGCCGCGGCCTGCGCGCGCCTGCTGGGCCTGAACGCCGACCAGACCGCGATGGCGCTGGGCATCGCGGCCTCGCAGCCGGTCGGCCTGCGCGAGCAGTTCGGCACCATGACCAAGCCCTTCCACCCGGGCGGCGCGGCGCGCGCGGGCCTGATGTCGGCGCTGATGGCGCGGCACGGCTACACGGCCAGCCCCAAGGCCATCGAGGCGCCGCGCGGCTGGGCGCAGGTGGTGTCGACCAAGTGCGACTGGAACGAAGTCACCGACGCGCTGGGCCAGCGCTTCGAGATCTCCTTCAACAGCTACAAGCCCTTCGCCTGCGGCATCGTGATCCACCCGAGCATCGACGCCTGCGTGCAGCTGCGCGAGCGCGGCGTGAGGCCGGAAGACGTCGAGCGCATCGAGCTCAAGGTGCACTCGCTGGTGCTGGAGCTCACCGGCAAGAAGGAGCCGGCCGACGGCCTGCAAGGCAAGTTCAGCGTCTACCACGGCTGCGCGGCGGGCCTCTTCTTCGGCCGCGCGGCGGAGGAGGAATTCGCCGACGAGATCGTGAACCGCCCCGACGTGGTCGCGTTGCGCCGCAAGGTGGTGGCGACGGTGGACGACAGCATCGACGAGGCCAGCGCCGACGTGACGGCCGTGCTGAAGGACGGCCGCCGCGAGCACGTGTTCGTCGAGCACGCGATCGGCTCGCTGCAGCGTCCGATGAGCGACGCGGACCTGGAGCGCAAGTTCCATGGCCTGTCGGACGCCATCCTCGGCGAGCAGCGCACCAACGCGTTGCTCGCGGCCTGCTGGTCGCTGGCCAAGGCCTCGGACGTTCGCGCGCTGACGGCGCTGGCGCGGCCATGAGCGGCAAGCCGCGCATCGTCGTCCTCGACGACTGGGAGCGCGCGCTCGACCGGCTGGCCGACTGGCGCCCGATCAGCTCGCGCGCCGAGCTGCGCATCCACCACGTGCCGCTGCACGGCGCCGCCTTGCTGGACGCGCTGCGCGATGCCGATGCCGTCGTGCTGGTGCGCGACCGCACGCCCTTCGACGCCGCGCTGATCGCGCAGTTGGCCAAGCTGCGCTACCTGATGTTCACCGGCACGCGCAACACCACGCTGGACACGGCGGCGCTGGAAGCGCGCGGCGTTCCCGTCGGCCATACCGAATGGGGCCCGTCGAAGGACAGCACCTGCGAGATGACATGGGCGCTGATCCTCGCGGCGACGCGGCAGATGCCGGCGTACACCGCGCTGCTGCGCGACGGCCAGTGGCGCTCGGCCGAAGCCGGCCCCTTGCCCGGCGTGCTCCACGGCCAGCGCATGGGCCTGATCGGCCTGGGCGAAATCGGCGGCCGCGTGGGCCGCATCGCGAAGGCCTTCGGCATGGAGCTCGTGACGTGGAGCCCGCGCATGACGCCCGAGCGCGCGGCCGAGCAAGGCGCGACCTCGGTGACGCTGGAGACGCTGCTGTCCACCTCGAAGGTGGTGAGCCTGCACCTGGTGCCGACGCCGGCCACGCGGCACCTGCTGAACGCCGAGCGGCTCGCGCTGATGCAGCCGGGCAGCCTGCTGGTCAACACCTCGCGCTCGGCGCTGATCGATCACGCGGCCCTGGCGGCCGCCTTGCGCGCGGGCCGGCCCGGCATGGCGGCGCTGGACGTGTTCGACGTCGAGCCGCTGCCCGCGAACGACCCGTTGCGCGAAGTGCCGAACCTGCTGCTCACGCCCCACACCGGCTTCGTCGCCGAGCCGGTGTTCGAGCAGTTCGCGCTGGGCGTGACGAAGCAGTTGGCCGCCTGGCTCGACGGCCTCGCGCCGGCCGCATGACCTCGGAGGTCATCGACGCCGCGCCGGTGCCCTGAGACATTGGAGGCAAGCCGGAACCAGGGTGGTTCCGGCGGCAACCAGGCCGAACGCACCCAGGCCACGAAAGCGCACCATGACCTCAGGTTTCGACATCCTCCCCCTCGCCGTCGCCCTCCTCATCGGCATCGCCGCGGTGGGCTCCTGCATCGGCATCGGCATCGTCGGCTCGAAGCTGCTGGAGGGCACGGCACGCCAGCCCGAGCTGAAGGATACGTTGCAGACGATGTTCTTCCTGATCGCCGGCGTGACGGATGGGGCGTTCATCATCGCGACCGGGATCGGGCTGTGGTTCGCGACGGCGAATCCGTTCAAGGGTTGAAGCCCCACGGACCCCCGCTCAAGCCGCCATCAGCTTGACCTCGAAGTCCATGCTGGCCGCGGCGGTGCACGATCTCGTCTTCCGGCTGGTCCCTTCGCTGCGCAGCGCCTCCCACAGTGCGCTGTCACCGGCGCGGCGCGCGGCCTCCGTCGCGGTCAGGTGGATCAGGCTGCGCTGGACATGGCTTCCGCCGAAGCCATGGGTGGCGGACAGCAAGGGCAGCAGCAACTGCGTGCTGTCCGCGTAGCGTCCCTCGCCGAACGCGTTCAGGGCTTCGCACAAGCTGCCCGCCTTGCACCACCACGGCGCGGGCGCATCGTCCGGCACGCCCGCTATCGCGCGGCGCGCGGCGTCCAGCAGCGCGGGCTCGCCTGCGCCGATCTGCGCCAGCAGTGCGTGCACGTCATTGAAGACCGACCAGCCCCAGATGGAATGCGCATGCCAGCGGGCGGCCAGCGCCTGCCAGCGCGCGGACACGTCCACCCCGCGCAGATGCAGGCGCCAGAGCAAGGCGCTCGCATCGCAGAGGTCCATCGCCATGGACGCGGGTCCCGGCACGATGGCGCGGTCATACAGTGCCAACGCCGAGGCGTGGTCCTCGTTCGACAGGTGCTGCAGCGCCAGGTGCCAGTGGTTGTGGACCGCCAGCATGTTGTCCTCCTGCCAAAGCCGCGCTCCGGTGCCGAGCCATCGGATGCCCTCCTCCACCCGGCCCTGCATCTCGTAGACGTGCGCCACCGCGTGCACGGCCCAGGTGTCGTGTGGATTCAGCGACAGGGCCTGCAAGCCGAGCGCCTCCGCGCGTGCATATTCGTTGCATTCCTCCAGGCCGAATGCATGCATGCCGAGCACATAGCCGTAGCCGGCATCGCGCGCATCCCACCGGCCGAGCGCCCGGCCGATCCGGTCGCGCAGCATGGCCGTCTGGCCGAGCACGAGGTCGCTCATGTGCGTGAGCTGCAAGGCGAAGAGGTCGCGCGGGTGATCGACAAGGTGGCATTCGAGCAACAGGTTGGCCCGGCCGATGTCGCCATGCGCCCATGGCGCCAGCGCCGCCAGGAAGGAGCGCTCCCGTTCGTTCGGCTGGCGGCCGCAGGCGGCGGCGGCGGCCAGGGATTCGCGCGCCGCCGGCAGCGTCTGCGCGTCGAACGCGCTGAGCATGAAGCCCGCCATCATCAGGTGGCCGGAGATGAAATCGGGGTCATCCTCCAGCGCCGGCTGGAGGGCCGCCACCGGGTCGAGGCGCAGGCTGTTGAAGAGGTCGAGCGCGTGCTCGTACGCAGCCACGGAAGCAGGCTGGTCGGTGGACAGCGCTTCGCCGCGCGCGTCGTGGAAGGTCATGGCTGGCTCCTAGAATTCAAAGTCCAAAGAGCGTAAGTTCAGGCGCGACGACGACCCGCAGTGGTTTCCGCAACAAGCCTGACGAATCCGCCAAACACCGTCAAACCATGTCTGTCACACAACCACTCCCCACGATTGCAATCCTCGTCACCACCGAAAGCGCCGCCTCGGTGGTGTACGGCATGTTCGACCTCTTCAAGTGCGCGGGCCGCGACTGGCCGATGATCACCGACGGCACGCCCGGCCCCGCGCTGCTGGAGCCTGTCATCGTCAGCGCGCGCGCGGGGCCGGTGCAGGTGGCCAACGGCGTGCCGATCGAAGCGCATCGCGCACTCGCGGAGTTCGACACGCCGGCGGTCGTCTGCGTGCCGGAGTTGATGATCGCGCCGCACGGCCCGCTCGACGGCCTCTACGTGGAGGAAGCCGCCTGGGTGCGCCGCTGCCACGCAGCCGGCGCGCTGGTCGCCACCGCGTGTTCCGGCGCCATGCTGCTCGCCGAGGCCGGCCTGCTGGACGACGAGGATGCGACCACGCACTGGGCCTTCTGCGAGGTGATGCAGCGCCGCTACCCGCGCATTCGCGTGCGCCCGCAGCGCGCGCTGGTCACCTCGGGCGAGGGCCAGCGCCTCGTGATGGCCGGCGGCGGCTGCTCATGGATGGACCTCGCGCTGTACCTGATCGCGCGCATCGCCGGAATCGAGGCCGCGATGCAGGTCGCCAAGCTGAACCTGATCGACTGGCACCACATCGGCCAGCAGCCCTTCGCGCGCGTGGCGAGCGCGCGGCAGGTGGAGGACGCGGTCATCGGCCGCTGCCAGGCATGGATCGCCGACCACTACGCGCACGCCGCGCCGGTGGCGGGGATGGCGGAGCACAGCGGTCTCGCGGAGCGCTCCTTCCAGCGCCGCTTCAAGCTCGCGACGGGGATGACGCCGATGGCCTATGTGCAGACGCTGCGCATCGAGGAAGCCAAGCACCTGCTGGAGACGACCGAGGCGCCGGTGGAGGCGGTGGCGGGCGAGGTGGGCTACGACGATGCAGCCTTCTTCGGCCGGCTCTTCCGGCGCTCGGTGAACCTCACGCCGGCACAGTACCGCCGGCGCTTCGGCGGCATGCGCGCCGCGCTCACCAGCGCCTGACGCTCAGCGCATGCCGATGCGCGTGTCGCCGAAGAGCGCCTTCAGCTCGCGCGGCTGCGAGCGCCAGTACTGCGGCGGCGCCTCGACCTGGCCGCCCAGTTCGGCAGCAGCGCGCCAGGGCCAATGCGGCTCGAAGAGCACCGCGCGTGCGACGGCCACGCAGTCGGCCTGGCCGTTGGCCACGATGGCCTCGGCGTGCTTCGGTTCGGTGATGAGGCCGACGGCGATGACGGGCAGGTCGATCTCGGCCTTGATGCGCTCGGCCAGCGGCACCTGGTAGCCGGGCGAAAGCGCGATCTTCTGTTGCGGCGAGACGCCGCCCGAGGACACGTGCACGAAGCCGCAGCCGCGCGCGGCGAGCGCCTTGGCCAGGACGATGCTCTGCTCCACGTCCCAGCCGCCCTCGACCCAGTCGGTGGCGGAGATGCGCACGCCGACGGGCATGCGCGCGGGCACGGCCGCGCGCACGGCCTCGAAGACTTCCAGAGGGAAGCGCATGCGGTTTTCGGGCGAGCCGCCGTAGGCGTCGTCGCGCTGGTTGGCGATGGGCGAGAGGAACTGGTGCAGCAGGTAGCCGTGCGCGGCGTGCAGCTCGATGACGTCGATGCCGAGCGCCTCCGCGCGCCGCGCGGCCCGCACGAAGGCGGCCTTCACCCGTTCGAGGCCGGCGGCGTCCAGCGCGGCCGGGGGCGGCTCGCCGGCCGCGTGCGGCAGCGCGGAGGGCGCGACGGTCTGCCATGCGCCTTCCTCGGGCGTGAGGCACTGGCCGCCTTCCCACGGCGCATGGCTCGATGCCTTGCGGCCCGCGTGGCCGAGCTGGATGGCGACGGGAATGCGCGAATGCCGGCGGATGGCGGCGAGCACGCGTGCCAGCGCGGCCTGGTTGTCGTCGGAGTACAGGCCGAGGTCGCCGGGCGTGATGCGGCCGGCTTCCTCGACGGCCGTGGCCTCGATGACCAGCAGGCCGGCGCCGGAGAGCGCGAGCTGGCCGAGGTGGATCATGTGCCAGTCGAGTGCGTTGCCCTGCTCGGCGGAGTACTGGCACATCGGCGCGATGACGATGCGGTTGCGAAGCGGCAGCGAGCCGAGCGAGAAGGGGGCGAAGAGGGCGCTCATGGGGATGTCGGCGAGTGGTTGCGTCCGTTATAGCAACACGCCGGGCGGGCCGCTGGCTCCGGGGCTTTCCGAAGCGCGCCCGAAGCTTCGCATCGGCGCCGACTCGCGCGAGGCGCGCAGACCTACGCTGTCCGCATCGCAAATCCGGAACAGGAAAGCCGCCATGTCCCTTGCCCATCGGCCCGATACGGCCACGCCGCCCGCGTGGTTGTCGCCCCGGCGCACGCCGGGCCTCTACGCCGTTTGCGCGCGTGCGCCGCGCATCACGCCTTTGCCCGAACAGGGCGATGTGCTGGTCGCGCAGTTGTGCGAGGTGCCGGAGGTTCCGTGCAACGGCATCCTCGCGCCCGCGGTGCCGAGGCTGGGCGACTGGCCTCGGCTCGAGGCCATCTGGGAGGCGCATTGCCGCCCGCACGGCGCGCACTTCCAGGTGAGCTGGGAAGTGCCTGCGAACCGGCCGTCCGCCGTGGCCGAGCTGCCGGGCCACCGGAGCAGCATGTTGTGGGAGAACTGGGTGATGACGATGAACCCGGGCGCGGCGCAGTGGACGGCGCCCGCCCCGCGGCCTTCGCACGACGTGCGCTGGCTGATGCCCAGCCTCGACCGGGACGCCTTCCTCCGGCTCATGCAGGAAGGCGACCGCGAGGAGGGCGCGGACGACGCGCGCGTCGCGCTCTTCGGCGCGCACCGCCTGCGCGCCTGGCAGGACGGGCCGCGCTGGTTCATCGGCGTGTTCGAGGGCGGCATCCTGCATGCGAGCGCTTCGGCGCATCGCTTCGGCGCCTTCTGGTACATCGAGGACGTGTACGTGCGCGCCTCGGCCCGGCGGCGCGGCCATGCGCGGGCGATGCTGACGCGGCTGCTGTCGGACCTTCACGCGGACGACCCGGGCACGCCGGTGCTGCTGCGGGTGGATCCGCGCAACCCGGTGCTGGCGCTCTACGAGGCGCTGGGCTTCGTGCGCGCGAGCAGTGTGTGGTCGGTGATCGGCTGAGCGCGTCCGCCGACGGGCCTCAGCCGCGAATCCGCAGCATGCCCTCTTGCGCGGTCGAGGCCACCAGCCGGCCGTCGCGCGTGAAGAGGCTGCCGCGGCACAGGCCGCGCGCGCCGCTGGCGCTGGGCGAATCGATGGCGTAGAGCAGCCAGTCGTCCATGCGGAAGTCGCGGTGGAACCACATCGCGTGGTCCAGGCTGGCGGGGCGCACGTTGTGGCGCAGGAAGCTCAGGCCGTGCGGGCGCACCGCGGCGCGCAGCAGGCCGTGGTCGGACGCATAGGCGAGCAGCGCGCGGTGCACCACCGGATCATCCGGCAGCGGCGCGATGGCGCGCAGCCACATGGCGCTGTCGGAAGGCCGGATGGCCGGGTTCAGCAGGTCGTCGGGCTCGACGGGTCGGTACTCGATGCCGTGCGGCTCGACGCCCTTGACCTTCCACGGGTCGGGCAGGCGGTCGCCGAGGGCGATGCGCATCTGCAGCTCGCTCCGCAGGCCGTCGGCGGCCGGCACCTCGGGCATCGCGAGCTGGTGCTCGACGCCGGTGGCGGCCGTCTGGAAGGAGGCGGAGAGTTCGAAGATGGTGCGGCCTTCCTGCCGCGCCACGACGTGCCGCGTGGTGAAGCTGCGGCCGTCGCGCACGCGGTCCACCGCGTATTCGATGGGCGCATGCTCGCCGGGCAGCAGGAAGTAGGCGTGCATGGAGTGCACCGGCCGGTCGGCGTCGACCGTCAGGCTCGCCGCCATGAGCGCCTGGCCCAGCACCTGGCCGCCGAAGACGGCGCGGGTGCCGATGTCCTCGCTCTGCGCCAGGAAGCGGTCGCCGCCGAGGGGTTCGAGGCGCATCAGCGCGACGAGATCGGCGACGAGGCGGGCGGCGTGGGCGGGGTCGGTCATCGGATGAAGCAGGTCGCGAGGGAAGTGGGGCCCCTCACGATAGCAAACAGGCAGGCGCGGCGCTGTCGCGCGGCTGTCAGCGGTCGATGTCGGCGCCGTCGGCCACGAGCTTGCGCTGGAGCGCCGCCACGTCGGCCTGGGCGAAGCGGCCCGCGCCCAGCGCCGCCGCCGCCGTGCCCGCCGCCTGCCCCATCACGAAGCAGCCGCCGCTCGCGCGCGCGGCCGACTGGCCTTCGTGCGTCATCGAGGCGCAGCGCCCGGCCACGAGCAGGTTGTCCACGCCGCGCGGCACCAGCATGCGCCAGGGCAGCTGGTTGTAGGTGCGCCGCTCGTCGCGCGGGAAGGCCCACTCGATCTTGCCGGCGGCATGCATCTCCATTGGCCAGGCGTTGATGCCGATGCTGTCCTCGAAGCGCGCGGAGGAGAGGATGTCCTCGCCCGTGAGCGCGTAGATGCCGTCGATGCGCCGCGTCTCGCGGATGCCGACCTGCGGCGCGATCTCCACGATGGCCGACTGCTCGAAGCCCGGCACCTCGGCCTTGAGGAAGCGGAAGTACTCGCTGATCTGGCGCCGGCCCTCGACTTCGCCGTCGCTGAGCTGGCGCGCATCCACGCCGTTCATCGCGCCGCCTTCGGCATTGCGGATCTGCGTGACGTTGGCACGCCATTCGCGCGGGTCGATGTTGGGCCGCAGGATCGCGCCTTCGCGCGGGAAGCTGTAGGCCTTGGGGTCGCGCGCGCGCACCTTGTCCATCAGGTCGTTGATGGCCTTGAACTCGCCCACGGCCGCGAGCGCGCGCGGCGCGTCGACCTGGCCGACGCGGAACATGGTGGTCGGGAAGAGCCCGCTGCCGTGGCCGTCACCGACCGCGAAGGGCACGCCCGCGAAGGCGGCCACGTCGGCGTCGCCGCTGCCGTCGATGAAGGCGTTGGCGCGGATGGCCTGGCGGCCGGACTTGGTCTCGACCACCAGCGCGGCGATGCGCGCGCCGTCCATGACCACGGACGCGGCCCATGCGTGGAAGAGCAATTGCACGCCGGCGTCGAGCAGCAGCTGGTCGGCCGCGCACTTGTAGACCGAGGTGTCGTAGGAGCGCACGCGGATGCGGCCCTGCATGCCGTCCTGCGGCTTGTTGAGCCCGCCCATCGCGTCCATGCGCGCGAGCAGGTCGTCGGCCACGCCGTGCACGAGCTGCGTCATCTCGCCTTCGCGCTTGCCGTAGAGGCCCGCGAAGTTGGTCACGCCGCCGGCCGTGCCCATGCCGCCGAGGAAACCGTAGCGCTCCACCAGCAGCGTGCGCGCGCCGTGACGCGCCGCGCTCACGCTGGCCGCGATGCCGGCGGGACCGCCGCCAACCACGACGACGTCGAATTCACCGAAGACCGGCAGCGCGCGCTGCGGCTCGACGACGGTGGACGTCGCGCTCATTGCAGCTTGATCCCGTTTGTCGAAATGATCTTGGTCATGATGGCCGCTTCCTCCTTCACGCGCGTGCGCATGCCGTCCGGCGAGGTGCCCACGGCCTGCCACCCTTGGTCGAAGAGCTTCTGGCGCACTTCGGGCGACTTCATGACGACGGCAAGCTCGCGCGTGATGCGGTCCTGCGCGGTCTTCGACAGGTTGGCCGGGCCGAGCAGCGCCGTCCACACCTCGAGGTTGAAGTCCTTCACGCCCGCGTCGGAGAGCGGCGGCAGTTCGGGCACCAAGGTGCTGCGGCCGGTCGTCGAGATGCCGATGGCCTTGACCTTGCCGGCCTTCACCTGCGGCATCGCCACGCCGGGCGGGATGAGCGCGAGCTGCAGGTTGTTGCCGATCAGGTCGGTCATGACCTGCGGGTTGCCCTGGTAGGGCACGTGCTCCGCCTTCAGGCCCGGCACGCGGCTCTTGAGCAGCTCGGTGCCCAGGTGGCCGACGGAGCCGACGCCGACCGAGCCGTAGTTCCACTTGTCGCCGCCCTTGCGCGCGGCCTCGAAGAACGCGGCGCCGGAGGGCAGGCTGTTCTGCGCCACCAGCACCAGCGGCGCGGTGGTGAGCAGCGAGAGGTAGGTGAAGTCCTTCGCCGGGTCGTAGGGCAGCTTGGGGTACAGCATCTTCGACGAGGTGAGGTTGCCGTTGATCACCACGCCGAGGGTGTGATCGTCCGTCGCCTTGGCCACGAAGTCGGCCGCGATGTTGCCGGAGGCACCCGGCTTGTTGTCCACCACGATGGGCTGGCCCAGCGCCTTGGCGAGCGGCTCGGCGATGGTGCGCGCCGCGATGTCGGGGGTGGAGCCGCCGGGGAAGCCCACGACGAGGCGGATGGGCTTGGTGGGCCAGCCGGCGCCCTGGGCCGCCGCCCCCAGCGGCAAGGTGCCGGCGGCCAGGCTGCAAGCGGCGATCAGGAGGGCTCTCTTGGATGCGTGCATAAGGTGGTCAGCGAAAAGATGGAAAGAGACAGGCAGGATAAACGCACTTGTGTCGATTCGTTACTCAAGGCTGATATTGCCCCGGCGCACGAGTTCACCATAGACCTTGGATTTGGCCTCGGCGTTGCGTTCGATCTCTTCCGGCGACCAGGCCAGCGGCTCGAAGGCGAAGGTGTCGAAGCGCGCGCGGATTTCCGGGTCGGCGATGACCTTGGCCACATCGGCGTTGATCTTCGCCTTGATGGCCGGCGGCACGCCCTTGGGCGTGAGCAGGGACACGAAGGAGTTGACCTCCAGGCTCGCGGGGCCGCCGGCCTCGGCCATGGTGGGCACCTCGGGCATCTGCGGGATGCGCCGGGGCGCGGCGATGGCGATGTAGCGCAGCTTGCCGGCCTTGTAGATGCCCTGGCTGGAAGGAATGCTCGCGAAGCTCCACGGCACCTCGCCCGAGCCCACGTTCGCGAAGAGCTGCGAGACCTCGCGGTAGGGCACATGCTGCATGTGCACGCCGGTCAGCGCCTCGAGCTGCTGGCCGCCCAGGTGGCCGGGGCTGCCGACGCCCCAGGAGCCGTAGGTCACCTGGCCGCCCTTGGCCTCGTTGATCAGGTCGGTCATGTTCTTCCATTTCGAATCCGTCGGCACCGCGACGAAGAAAGGCGTGCGGAAGAGCGAGGCCACCGGGTCGAAGTGCTGCAGCGTGACGAAGTTCTTCGACTTGTAGAGGTGCGGCAACGCGGCGATGTGCTCGCTGTCGAGCTGCAGCAGCGTGTAGCCGTCGGGTGCCGCGCGACGTGCCTGGTCGATGGCGATGAAGCCGCCGCCGCCGGGCTTGTTGTCCACCACCACGCGCTGGTTCCAGAGCTTGCCGAGCTTGTCGGAGACCAGGCGCAGCACGGCGTCGGGGCCGCTGCCGGCCGCGAATGGCGTGACGAGCGTGACCGTCCGGCTCGGATAGTCGGCCGCGCCGGACTGCGCCGAAACGGTGGCGGCGAAGAGCGTCGCGGCGAGGCCGGCGATCAGTGGAAGGAAGCGGTTCATGGTGCGGGGGTCTCCAGGTCTTCGTGTGATGGATTGGTTGCCGCGTGCAAGTATCAGGCCGTTCAGGGAGCGCGCTTCGCATCTTCCAGGCAACGCGCCGGATCCCATGCGTAGAGCCACTCGACCGCGTCGTAGAAGCGCTCGGGCGTGCGGCCGGCCCACAGGCTGTTGCGAACCAGCCGTTCCACGCCCTTGGCATGGTAGAGGCGGCCCATCTCGCGCACCGACAGCACGACGCGGGCCGTGCGGGCCACGCGCGCGTCGGAGTACAGGCGGAAGGCCGCGGTCAGGTCGAAGCCACAAGCCTCGACCGCCGCACCCAGCGTCACCGCATCCTCGATGGCCATGCAGGCGCCCTGCGCGAGGTACTGCATCATCGGATGCGCGGCGTCGCCCAGCAGCGTCGCCGGGCCCTGGCTCCAGTTCGCGACCGGCTCGCGGTCGGCGGTGCTCCAGCGGCGCCAGGAGGTCGGCCGGTCCAGCAACTGGCGCGGCCGGGCGTGCACGCCCTCGAAGTACGAGAGCACTTCCTTCTTGCTGCCTTCGGTGACACCCCACTCCTCCTTCTCGCGGCTGTGGAAGGTGACGACGAGGTTGTATTGCTCGCCATGGCGCAGCGGGTAGTGCACCAGGTGGCAGTCCGGTCCGGCCCAGACCACGGGCGCGTTCCAGCGCAGGTCCGCGGGCATGTCGGCCGCCGGCACGACAGCGCGGTAGACCACGTGGCCCGAAACGCGCGGCGCATCGCCGACGAGCCGGGCGCGCACCACCGACTTCACGCCGTCGCATCCGACGACGGCATCGGCCTCGAAGCGCCGGCCGTCGCGCGTGACGGCGAGCACGCGCTTCTCGCCGATGTCGAGGGACTCGACCTGCGCCGAGGTGTGGAGACGGATCAGCGGATGCTGCTTCACCGCCTCGTGGATCGCGCCGTGCAGGTCGGCGCGGTGGCTCACGGCGTAAGGGTTGTGGAAGCGCGCGCGGAAGGCCTCGCCCACGGGCACGGAGGCGACCTCGCCGCAATCCACGGCATCCATCATCACGAGCCGGTCGGTGAAGACCGAACCGCGGCGCACCGCCTCGCCGACGCCCAGCGCATCAAGCGCGGCGAAGGCATTGGGGCCGAGTTGCAGGCCGGCGCCGATCTCTCCGATGGCGGCGCTCTGCTCCAGCAGGTCGACCGGGATGCCCAGGCGCGCGAGCGCCAGCGCCGCCGACATGCCGCCGATACCGCCGCCCACCAGCAGGACGGAAGGTTTGTTCTTGCTGGCCGTGCTCATGGGATGCCTCTCTTCGGGATTTCGGATGCGATGGGTGCTTCAGTCGACGCGCACGGAGATGGGGGTCAGCCCTTCGACCGTCACCTTCATGGTCTGGCCCGGCTTCACCGCGCCCACGCCTTCGGGCGTGCCGGTGAAGATCAGGTCGCCGGGCTGCAGCGCGAACAAGGTCGAGAGGTTCGCGATGACCTCGTTGACCGACCAGATGAGGTTGCGCACGTCGCTCTTCTGGCGCGTCTCGCCGTCGACTTCCAGCGCGATGGCGCCGCCGTCGATCTCGCCCGTGGCGCTGCGCGGATGCACCACGCCGACCGGGGCGGAGAAGTCGAAAGCCTTGCCGATCTCCCACGGGCGGCCCTGCTCGCGCATCTTCATCTGCAGGTCGCGGCGGGTCATGTCCAGGCCGACGGCGTAGCCATAGATGTGGTTGACGGCGTCATCGACGGCGATGTCGCGGCCACCCTTCCCGATCAGCACGACGAGTTCGGCTTCGTAGTGATAGTTGATGGTGAGGCTGGGGTAAGGGATGCCGACCGTCTCGCCCGCGGGCACCGGCACGATCGAGGCGTCGTCGTTCGGCTTGCAGAAGAAGAAGGGCGGCTCGCGGTCGGGGTCGAAGCCCATCTCGCGGGCATGCGCCGCGTAGTTGCGGCCGACGCAGTAGACGCGGCGCACGGGGAACAGCTCGGACGTGCCGGCGACGGGCAGGCCGACGATGGCGGGGGGAGTGACGACGAAGGACATGGGGGTTCCTGCCGCACGCGGCGGCACATGGCTCTGGAGTTGAAGAAACGGGGCCGCCGAAGGTCGGCGGAATCAGGTGTCTTGCAGGAAGGCTTCGCGCAGGATGCCCATGGCCTGCTGGACGGGACGGTCGGAGAAGCTGAACAGCACGCTGTCCTCGCTCGCGGAAAGCCGCAGCGGCGCCCACGAGGGCACGACGAAGGTGTCGCGCGGGCCGAAGCTGAAGCGCTGGCCGCCGATGTCGGCGGTGCCATGGCCTTCGACCACGCTGTAGACGGCGCCGTCGGTCGCGCGATGCGTCTTGCCCGCGAAGCCCTTGGGCAGCAACTGCAGGTTCGTCGCGATGGTCGGCATCGGCGAGCCGCCGGTCAGCGGGTTGATGTAGCGCAGCTTGTGGCCCAGCCAGGCGTCCGGCGTTTCCTGCTTCTGCAGTTGCGCCAGCGCCTCGCGGCTGCGGGCGTAGGGGTAGTTGAAGATCGGCGAGGTCGCGGACACGTGGTCGTGCCGCACCGGCACCATGTTGTGGCCGAAGCGCGCGAGGCTGTTGCCCTCTGGCCGCGCGACATGCTGCACCTTGGCGTCGTCGTTCTCCGCGAAGCCGGCGTCGAAGAAGCGCAGCATCGGGATGTCCAGCCCGTCCAGCCACACGACCGGCTCGCTCGTGCCCGCGATGCCCTCGTTGCCGTGGTCGTGCCAGGCCCAGGAGGGCGTGATGATGAAGTCGCCCGGGTACATGGTGGTGCGTTCGCCGCCCACGGTCGTGTAGGCGCCTTTGCCATCGACGATGAAGCGCAGCGCGGACTGCACGTGGCGGTGCGAGGGCGCGACCTCGCCCGGCATGATGAGCTGCAGGCCAGCGTAGAGGGATTGCGTGATGGACGAGCGGCCGGGGATGGCCGGGTTCTCCAGCACCAGCACGCGGCGCACGGCTTCTTCGGCGGTGATGAGGTCGGCGGACTCCATCAGCAGCGGGCGGATCTCGTCGTAGCGCCAGAGAGCGGGCACGCAGGGCGTCTGCGGCTCGCGCGGCACCAGCGCGTGCAGCGACTCCCACAGGGGCGTCAGGTTCAGCGGCAGGATGCGGTCGTAGTAGGCGCGGCGCTCGGCTGCGTCGGTGCGCGCCGGCTGGGTGGCGGTGGTCATCGGGGTGTCTCCGGGCGCCCCGGGGTTGGGGGATCGGGCGCCGAAGGGGGCATTGTTCGCCGCCCCTACTATTTGTTCAAGCCCTTCGTTCCAATACCTTGAATTCGAATTTTGAATAATGGGGGTTCTTCAAGGGGTCTCCATGTCCAAGCTCGATCTCGAATGGCTCGCCGTCTTCGACGAGGTCTACAAGACCGGCAGCGTCTCCAAGGCGGCCGAGCGGCTGGGGCTGGCGCAGGCGGCGGCCAGCACCATGCTCAACAAGCTGCGCGCGCACTTCGACGACCGGCTCTTCGTGCGCACCGCGCCGGGCATGCAGCCCACGCCGCATGCGCAGCACATCTATCCGCACGTGCGCGAGGCGCTGGCCCAGCTCGACCAGGCGCGCGGCAGCCGCACCGCCTTCGATGCCGGGCGGGCGCGGCGGAGCTTCCGCATCTGCATGACCGACATCAGCGAGGTCGTGCTGCTGCCGTCGCTGCTCGACCACCTGCGCCGCGTCGCGCCGGGCGTGCACATCGAGACGGAGATCATTTCCGTCGAGAGCGGCCGCCGGCTGGAGGACGGCGAGGTGGATCTCGCGGTCGGCTTCATGCCGCAGCTGGACGCGGGCTTCTACCAGCAGACGCTCTTCATGCAGAACTTCGTCTGCCTGGCGGCGCGCAATCACCCGCGCATCGGCGCGCGGCTCACGCGCAAGCGCTTCGAGGCGGAGGCGCACGCGGTGATCTCGTCCTCCGGCACGGGCCACGCCATCGTCGACAAGACGATCGCGCGCCTGGGCCTGGAGCGCAACGTGGTGGCGCGCCTCTCCAGCTTCCTGAGCGTGGCGCGGATCGTGGCGCACACCGAGCTGGTGGTGATCGTGCCGCGCATCCTGGGCGAGGTGCTGGCCACGCAGGAGCCGGTGAAGCTGCTGGAGCCACCTTTCGCGCTGCCTTCCTATGCGGTCAAGCAGCACTGGCACGAGCGCTTCCATGCGGATGCGGGCAATGCCTGGTTGCGGCGCACGGTGGCCAGCCTGTTTGCGCCCCAGGCGCCCGCCGCGCTCGCATAATCGGGCCGGGCATTTCCACCGATCAACTCCGCCCCAGGCAACCATGTCGTCCATCACCCTTCGCTTTCTGGCCGAGCCCAGCACCGTCAACTTCGGCGGCAAGGTCCATGGCGGCACCGTCATGAAGTGGATCGACGAGGCGGGCTATGCCTGCGCGACGAGCTGGTCCAAGCGTTATTGCGTGACGGTGTTCATCGGCAGCATCCGCTTCCATCGCCCGATCATGATCGGCGACCTGGTGGAGGTCGAGGCGCGGCTGGCCTACACCGGCAACACGAGCATGAACATCTCGGTCGAGGTGCGCAGCGGCGACATGAAGGGCGGCGAGATGCAGAAGACGACCGAGTGCCTGATCGTCTTCGTCGCGGTGGATTCGCACGGGCGGACCATGCCGGTCGACAGCTTCGTTCCCGGCACGCCGGGCGAGATGGCGCTGGCCGAGCGCGCCCGGCTGCACCTGGAAGCGTCGCGCGCGGCTTCAGGCAGCAGCTAGGGCAGCCGGCCGTTCAGGCGGCGGGCAGCACGGTGCCGCTCACCTCGCCCAGCCCGATGCGCACCGCGCCACCGCGCTCGCAGTAGCCGCGCAGGCTCAGCGTGTCGCCGTCTTCGAGGAAGGTGCGCTTCTCTCCGTTGGGCAGTGTGATGGGCTGCTTGCCGCCCAGCGTGAGTTCGAGCAGCGAGCCCGCTTCGTCCGGCTTCGGGCCGGAGAGCGTGCCGGAGCCGAGCAGGTCGCCGGGCTGCAGGTTGCAGCCGTTCACCGTGTGGTGCGTCACCAGTTGCGCGGCGGTCCAGTAGGCCGCCTCGGTGGTGTTGCCGCGCGTGAGGCGCACGGCCTTCTCGCCGGCTTCGCGCATCTTCGCGGTCTGCAGCCAGACTTCGAGCGTGATGTCGAGCGCGCCGGCCTCGCGGTTGGCGGGGGAGTCGAGGTAGGGCAGCGGCTGCGGCTCGCCGGCCGCGCGCTCGAACTTCGCGCGGAAGGGCGCGAGCGCCTCCATGGTCACGATCCAGGGCGAGAGCGTGCTGGCGAAGTTCTTGGCCAGGAAAGGCCCGAGTGGCTGGTATTCCCAGGCCTGCAGGTCGCGCGCGGACCAGTCGTTGAGCAGCGTGACGCCGAAGAGGTGCCGCTCCGCGTCGGCAATGGCGATCGGCTCGCCGAGCGCGTTGCCCGTGCCGATGACGAAGCCGAGTTCCAGTTCGTAGTCCAGCCGCTTCGAGGGGCCGAAGGACGGCGTCTCGGCATCCGGCGCCTTGGTCTGGCCCTGCGGCCGCTTGAAGCGCTGGCCGCTCACGGCAATGGAGGACGCGCGGCCGTGGTAGCCGATGGGCACCCACTTGTAATTGGGCATCAGCGGCTGATCGGGGCGAAAGAGCTTGCCGACGGTGGTCGCGTGGTGGATGCCGGTGTAGAAGTCGGTGTAGTCGCCGATGCGGCAGGGCACGGTCATCTCGACGGCCGATTGCGCGAACAGTGCGTTGTTCCACGCAGCCTTCTTGTCGCTGCCTTCGGCGAGGCCGGCCGAGATGGCGGCGCGCAGTGCAACACGCTCCTTCGGCGCCGTGTCCATCAATGCATTCATGTCATCGGTGTCGACCAGGCCAGCCGCCCTCAGGTCGAGCACCTGGTCGCCGATCGCGACGCCGATGCGGAAGGCCTCGCCGCTGCCGGCGGGCCGGAAGCGCCCGAAGGGCAGGTTCTGGATCGGGAAGTCGCAGCCGGCCGCGTTGGCCGAGTCGACCCAGCTGCGCAGCTTCGGGTCGTGGGTGGCGTCGATGGGGAAGGTCATGTCGTGTCTCTCGTTTCTCTTCAGTCGGCCGTCATGCCGGCCTTGCGGGCCACTTCGCCGAGGCGGCGGTATTCGGTCTGCGTGAGCGAGGCCAGTTCCTCGGCGCTCGAGCCCTTGGGCGAGAAGCCGGCCTGGATGAGCTTTTCCTTGACGTCGGGCATGGCAAGCGCCTCGACGAAAGCCTGGTTCAGCGCCTTCACCACCGGCGCCGGCATGCCGGCCGGGCCGTAGACGCCGAACCACGGGTCGAGCGCATAACCCGGCAGGCCGGCCTCGGCCATGGTCGGCACGTTGGGCAGCGAGGGCGAGCGCGCCGGGCCGGCCACGGCCAGGGCGCGCAGCTTGCCGGCCTGGATGTGCGGCAGCGACGCGGGCAGGTTGTCGAACATCACGCCGATGTTGTTGCCCAGCATGTCGGTGATGGCGGGGCCGCTGCCCTTGTAGGCGACGTGCGTGAACTCGGTGCCGGTCATCTGCGCGAACATCACGCCGGCCAGGTTCATCGAGGTGCCGGCGCCGGCCGTGGCGTAAGGCACGCCCGGGTTCTTCTTCGCGGCGGCGATGAGGTCGGCCACGGTCTTGACGGGCGAGCTCGCGGGTACTTCGAGCACGATGGTCGAGGTGCCGAGCAGGCTGATGGCGGTGAAGTCCTTGCGCGGGTCGAAGGCCATCGACTTGTAGATGTGCGGATTCAGCGCGTTGGTGGAGATGGCGCCGAAGCCGATGGTGTAGCCGTCGCCGGGCGCCTTGGCGACCGCGTCCATGCCGATGTTGCCGCCCGCGCCCGCGCGGTTGTCGATGACGACGGGCTGGCCCAGCTTCTCCGCCACCTTCTGGCCGACGGTGCGGGCGACGAGGTCGGTCGTGCCGCCGGGCAGGTAAGGCACGACGAAGCGGATGGGTTTGGCGGGATAGTCGGCCGCGCTGGCGGCAAGGGGCGCCGCGGCCAGCGCGGCCAGCAGCGCGAGGCCGTGGCGGCGAGTGATCAAGAAGTGCATCGGTCGAATGTCCAGTGTGTGCGGTGTGCCCGGGTCAGGGCTTGAATTGATCCTTGAGGCCGGCCCAGCAGTCGGCGTAGTCGTCGTCGAGCGCGGGGCTCTGCATGGCGAAGGCGCTCGGGATGAAGCGGTAGCGGCTTTCGAACATGAAGGCGAGCGTGTTGTCCAGCTTGTGCGGCTTCAGGTCGCCGTGGCTGGCCTTGTCGAAGGCTTCCTCGTCGGGGCCGTGCGGCACCATGCAGTTGTGCAGGCTGGCGCCGCCGGGCTTGAAGCCGCCGGGCTTGGCGTCGTACTGCCCGTAGACCAGTCCCATGAACTCGCTCATGAGATTGCGGTGGTACCAGGGTGGGCGGAAGGTGTCCTCCATCACCAGCCAGCGCGGCGGGAAGATCACGAAGTCGCAGT
>CBIHOG010000026.1:0-72884 GCA_966211435.1 uncultured Variovorax sp.
CTTGGCCACGATGATGCGCGGCCACAGCATGCCGGGCGTGTCCCACAGGTAGAAGCCGTCGGCCAGCGTGATGCGCTGCTCCAGCTTGGTGATGCCGGCCTCGTCGCCGGTCTTGGCCTTGCGGCTGCCGGTCAGGGTGTTGATGAGCGTGGACTTGCCGACGTTGGGAATGCCGCAGATCAGCACCCGCATCGGCTTGGCCAGGCCGCCGCGCGTGGGCGCCAGGGCATGGCAGGCCTCGATGAGCTGGCGCGCGGGCGCCGCCTGGCTGGCGTCCAGGCCGATGGCGCGGGTCTCGGGCTGGGCGTTGTAGTGCGCCAGCCACTGGGCCGTGCGCTCCGGGTCGGCCAGGTCCTGCTTGTTGAGCACCTTGAGGCCGGGCTTGTGGCCGGTGAGCTCGGCCAGCATCGGGTTGGCGCTGGAGCCGGGGAGCCGGGCGTCCAGCAGTTCGATGACGACGTCGATGTCCTTGATCCGCTCGGCGATCGCCTTCTGGGTCAGGTGCATGTGGCCGGGGAACCATTGGATGGCCATCGAGGGTTTCTTTCTGCGCGGTTTCCGCGGTTTTTCTGCGGGGAGGCCCGATTGTCGCCGCGCCCGGGCCGGGTTACACCGGCGCGTCGGGCGCGTCTCAAACGTGAAACCCGGCACAAAAAGTAATGCGAAAGTGCTGGAATTATCTTGTTACGCCGCGTTAGGCTAGGCACAATGTATTACATGGAACTGCAAACCCCCACCCAACCGAAGTGGTCCTCCAAGGGCCTGCTGAGCCTCCTGCGCGCCACGCTGCCGCCCGCGAAAAAGGCGCCCGCGGCCGGTTCGGCGGAGCTGAATCCGCCGCCGGCCCGCCTTGGCAGCCGCCAGCTGTCGGATCTGGCCCGCAAGTGGCGCTGCCGCTCGGCGGCCGGTGACGAGGGTGCGGATTCCGTCGCCGACGCGCTGGAAATGCTCGCCGAGCGGCGCGCCCATGCGGAGCGGCGCCGTCTCCAGGCCGTGAGCCAGCGCCTGTCGGCCTTCATGCAGCTGAGCTGAAGCGCCCCCGATTTCGCTTTCTCCCTTTCAACTTCCTCTGGTCCCCAATATGAAGACTCAAACCGAAGCCATCCGCGAAGGCTACAACGTCGACCTCTCCGGCCCCGGCCGGCCCCTCGGCGCCAAGGGCAAGTACCCGAAGTTCGAGGTGATTCCGCTGATGACGGAAATGGAAGCCGAGCTGATCAACACGCTGGGCCTCATCCGCTCGCTGCTCAGCGAAGGCGGGGCCACCAAGGACGCGCAGGAGAGCGTGGTCCAGGCGATCGACGGGCTGTTGTCCGTCGCACGTGCCTGAAACGCCAGGAAAGACACTACATTTCAAGCATTCCTGGAGGAGACGCCATGAACACCTACGCCACAGCCAGCCAGGCCACCGGCGTCGCGCGCACGCTCAGCAAGAGCGCGAGTTGCACGATGGTCGTGTACCAGGCGGCCGCCAGCAAGTTCGTGACCGCCCGGCCGTCCGACACGGTGAACGGGCTCATCATCGGCATCTACCGCAACGGCTACCTGGTGCCGGGCACGCAGGCCGCCGCGGCCTGAGTCCCCCCGCGCGCCAGGCCCTCAGGCGCCCGCCAGGCCGGCCCGGTAGCGCCGGCTGCACGGAACCTGCGTGCCGTCGCGCATGTGCAGCCGTGCATCGCCGCCGTCGAGCGGCTCGATCTCCCTGATCCGGTCCCGGTTCGCCGCGTAGCTGCGGTGCACGCGCACGTAGCGCGCGGGGTCGAGTTGCGTCAGGAAGTCGGTGAGCGTGGCGCGCAGCAGGTAGTCGTGCCCGCCGACGCGCAGGCCGACGTAGTTGCCCTGGGCCTGCAGCCAGTCGATGTCGTCGGCCGCGATGAGGAATTCGCGCCGCAGCTTGCGCACGAGGAAGCGCTCGGGCCGCGCGGGCGCGTCCCCCGGCTCCGGCGCTGGCGGCGTCGGCGCGTTCTCCGGCGCGTCGAGCACGCGCGCCTCGCCCTGCAGCCGAAGCATGAAGAGCCGGTAGCTGAAGATCGCGATGAGGATCAACGCATAGGTGCGGATGTCCTTCAGGTATTCGTACGGCCACTTCTCCGGCCAGCCGCCGAAGTCGTAGCGCAGGCCGGCCCAGGCGTAGACGCCGTGGCGCAGCCCGACCATGAGCAGCGTGTGGACCAGGCTGAAGGCCACGCTGCCGGCGAGGTGCCAGGCCCAGTTCCGCCGCCAGCCGTCGTGGTCGAGCGGAAAGCGGCGCTCGAAGGCGACCACCGCCGGCACCAGCACCAGCAGCGCCAGGTGGCTCGATAGCTCCCAGGCCACCGGCTGCCAGGCCGGGATGCCGAGCCCGGCCTTGCGCGCGTCGATCACCGCCACGGCGGCACTGAACGCGGCCTGCACCGCCATCACCAGGATCCAGAAGCCCGCCTCGGCCCAGCGGCGAAAGGGCCGGTAGCGCTCGAAGAGGTTCATCGGGGCGGCGGGATGGGATGACATGGGCGGGATTTTCGTCCCCGGGATGCACCGCTCGTCACCAAAGGCCCGCGATCCGTCCCCTCGCAGGCGCCGAAGCCGCATCGCCGGCCGAGCATGGCGGCCGGACTTCGACGAAGGAGCAAGACATGGCCACCCACCGACGACACGACATCGACGCGCTGCGCGCGGCTGTCTTCCTGCTGCTGATCCTCTACCACGTGGGCATGTACTACGTGGCGGGTTGGCCCTGGCACCTGAAGAGTCCGCACGCGGCCGAATGGCTGCGCTGGCCGATGCAGGCGCTGAACATCTGGCGGATGGACCTGATCTTCCTGGTGTCCGGCGTGGCCTTCGGCTTCCTGAGCCGGGGCCGGGCGCCGCTGGCCTTGCTGCGGCAGCGCGCCTGGCGGCTGCTGCTGCCGCTGGCCTTCGGGATGACGGTGGTCGTGCCCTACCAGGCCTATGCGCAAGGCGTGGCCAACGGGCTGGTGCCGCCAGGCTTCGCGGCGTTCATGGCGCGCTACCTCGCGGGCGGGCCCTGGCCCAGGGGCGCCTTCGACGGCTCGGAGTTCGGCCTGACCTGGAACCACCTCTGGTACCTGCCCTACCTCTTCGTCTATACCGCCATCCTGGCCCTGCTGCTGCCGATGCTGCGCACGCCTGCCGCGCGGCGGGTCCGCCGCGCGGCGGCGGGCCTGCGGCGCTGGCGCCTGCTGCTGCTGCCCGCGTTGCCGCTGATGTTGTTCACGCTGGTGCTGGGGCCGCGCTTCCCGGCCACGCATGCGCTGGTGCACGACTGGTATCTGCACGCGCTGTACTTCACAGTTTTCCTGTACGGCTACGGGATGGGCGTGGACGAGGGCATCTGGGCCGAACTGCGGCGCCTGCGCCGGTGGGCACTGGGGCTCGCGCTCGCGTGCCTGGGCGCCTGGATCGCGCTGCGCCTGGCCGGCGCCGGCACGCAAGCCGCGTGGGGACCGGCGGCCTTGGGCGTGCTGCGCTCGGCCTACCTGTGGGCTGCTATCGCGGCGATCCTCGGCTTCGCCTACCGGTATCTCGACCACCCCTGGCCTTGGCTGGCCTGGGCCAACGAATCGGTCTATCCCTGGTACATGCTGCACCAGACGCTCATCATCGCAGGCGCGGTGGCGCTGGCCCCGCTGCGGCTCGGACCCTGGCTCGAACCCCTGGCATTGACGACGATCACGGTGCTGGGCTGCTGGGTGCTGACGGACGGCTTGGTCCGCCGCGTCGGCTGGCTGCGCCCCCTGTTCGGGCTCACGACGCGGCCTCCCGCAATCCGCACGCTTCCCGCGTCGCGGACCAACGAGGGATGCCCATGACTTGCCGGCCCGCTCCCAGGCCGCGGCTGTCGCGCCTCAGGTCCGCGTCGCGGACGCCCTGACGCCGGGCCGCGAATCAGCGGTAGACGTAGTGGCCGCGAACCATGCGGCCGTGCTCGCGGTGCGCCGGGACCCAGACCTTGTGCTTGCGATGGTGAGGCGGCGCCATGCGGGCCTGGTGCATGCCAGGGCCGGGCTGAGCGATCGCTCCGGCGGAGAAAACGCAGGTTGCGACGGCGGCCAAGGCGATAAGAATTTTTTTCATGTAAGAGTTCTTTCTGACGTGCGCAAATCGGCACGTGAAGAAGTTACCTCATGCATCTGACCTGTGCCTGTAGGGCAGCAGCCTTCAAGCGCCGTAGTCGACAGGCCGACTGTAGGCTGGGTCGCGGTGCCACGCCCAGTAGGCCTGCAGCAGGCGCCGGGTGACGGGGCCTGGCCGGCCGTCGCCGAGCACGGCGTCGTCGACCCGCGTGACGGGCAGCACGCCACCGCCGGAACTGCTCAGGAAGGCCTCGTCGGCGCCGCGCAACTCGTCCGCCGGCAGCGCGCGCAGTTCGACCGGCATGCCCAGCGAGCGGGCGATCTCGATCACGGTGCGGCGCGAGACGCCCTCCAGCACGCCCTCCTTCGGCGTGACGATGGTGCCGTCGCGCACGCAGAACACGTTGAAGCCGGGCCCTTCGACGACATTGCCGGCGGCATCGGTGAGCACGACCGAATCGCGTCCCGCATCCAGCGCGCCGAGCAAGCCCATCGTGAGGTCGTTCCAGTGGTAGTTCTTGGCGGTGGGGTCGACCGAACGCGCCGGAATGCGCTGCACGTCGCTCACCATCAGGTGCAGGCCGCGCTCGCGCTGCTCCTCGTTGGCGATCCACACGAAGGGCACGGCGAAGGCGTAGAACTGGTTGACCGCCTGGCGCGGATCGCGCGAGCCCCATGGCGGCTGGCCGCGCGTGACGATCATTTCGACATACGAAGCGCGCAAGCCGCTCTTGCGCACGCAGGCCTCCAGCACCTCGGTGACTCCGCCGGGCGTGAGGCCCGGATCGAGGCGGAAGCGCTCGCAGCTGCGCATGAAGCGCTCCAGGTGCGCGTCGAGCCGGAAGAAGGCGCCCTCCCACACCGTGACCACGTCGTAGGTGGCGTCGGAGCGCAGGAAGCCCCAGTCGGTGATCGGGATGGCCGCCTCGGCGATGGGCACGTAACGGCCGCGGACAAAGGCCACGCCTTTCGAATAGTCGGGACTGGAGGACACGGGATCTCCTTCGGTTGAAAGCCGCCACGCAGGGCTTGTGAGGGTTTGCGCCTCAGCCCTGTTGCCGAAATGCCTACGCCCGCGAGGCCGCGAAGGGCGCACAGTGGGGACTCTAGCGAAAGGACACCATGCAGATCCAACTGAACACGAGCAACGGCATCCAGAACAAGGAGACGCTGGACCAGTGGGCCGACGCGGAAATCCGCCAGAGCCTCAGCCGCTTCGCGGCCGACGTGACGCGCGTCGAGATCCATCTCAGCGACGAGAACCACGAGGCCAAGGGCGGCATCGACACGCGCTGCATGATGGAGGCGCGGCTCGCGGGGCATGCGCCGGTGGCCGTCACCCACCATGCGGCGAACATGGACGAAGCCTTCCGCGGCGCGAACGACAAGCTCAAGCGCGCGCTCGACAGCGCCCTCGGCCGCTTGAATGACCACCGCGCCCGCGAATCGATCCGCAAGGACGGGGTCGTCGAAGAAGGGCTTCCGGACGCATGAGCGGGGCGAAGCACAGATGGCAGTTCTTCCGCGCCGGCGGCGTGGACCAGGTGGTGATCCGCGATGGCGCGGACATCGCCCGCATCGGCGAACTCGACAAGAAGCTGTGGGTGGCGCTGGCCTGCCCCACGCGGGGCATCGAATTCGACACGCGCACGCTCGACCTCATCGACACCGACCATGACGGGCGCATCCGGCCACCCGAACTGATTGCCGCGTGCGAATGGGCCTGCGCGCAATTGAAGGACCCCGGCGAGCTGATGACGGGCGAGGACACGATCGCGCTCGACATGCTGGCGCCGGCCGCGGAAGGCATCTCGCTCGCGGACGAGGCACGCCGCGTGCTGCAACTCGCGGGCAAGGAGGGCGCGGACCGCATCACGCTGGACGAGGTGCTCCAGCGCAGCGAACTTCTGGCGGCGATGCGCTTCAATGGCGACGGCGTCGTGACGCCCGAGACGAGCGACGACGAGGCGGTGCGCCAAACCCTGCGCCGCATCATGGAGACGCAGGGCAGCACGAAGGACCGCAACGGCAAGGACGGGATCGACCGGGCGCGCGCGGAAGCCTTCTTCGCCGACGCGCTCGCGCTGCAGGCCTGGCGCGACGGCGAAGGCTCGGCGACCTGCCAGGGAGCGGGCATGCTCGAGGCAACCGAAGCCGTGAACGCGGTGCGCGAGAAGGTCGACGATTTCTTCGCGCGCTGCCGCGTCGCGGCCTACGACATCCAGGCGGTGGCGGCGCTCAATGCATCGCCCGAGGCCTACGAGGCGTTGGCGGCTCAGGAACTCCACCTGAAGACCGAAGGCATCGCGGCGCTTCCGCTGGCGCCGGTCACGCCGGGGCGCAGCCTGCCGTTGCACGGCAGCGTCAACCCGGCCTGGGCGGATGCGCTGCAGGCGCTGCGCATGCGTGCCGTCGAAGTGCTCGGGGGCCAGGCGGCGGAGACGCTCGACGAAGCCGCATGGGCCGAACTCAAGCGCCGCGTCGCACCCTGCCAGGCATGGCTGGCCGCGAAGCCGGTCAACCCGCTGTCGCAGCTCGACGCGGCCGGGATCTCGCAACTGCTCGATACGCGGCAAGCCGTGATGGCGCTGCTTGATGAAGACCTCGGCGTGGCGCGGCACAACGCACGCCTGCTGGACCTGGAGAAGCTGCTGCGCTTCAAGCGCGACCTGCTGCGGCTGTTGCACAACTTCGTCTCCTTCAAGTCCTTCTACCGCCGCGAAGGCGCGATCTTCCAGGCCGGCACGCTCTACCTCGACAGCCGCAGTTGCGAGCTGACGGTGCAGGTGGGCGACGTGAAGCAGCATGCGGCCCTCGCGGGCCTCGCCAGGACCTGCCTCGCTTACTGCGACTGCACGCGCGAGGGCCGGAAGATGACCATCGTCGCGGCCTTCACGGCGGGCGACGTGGACTTCCTCTTCACCGGCCGCAACGGCGTGTTCTACGACCGGCAGGGCCGTGACTGGGATGCGACCATCACCCGGCTCATCGAGAACCCGACCAGCGTGGCGCAGGCCTTCTTCTCGCCATACAAGAAGTTCGTGCGGATGATCGAGGAACAGGTGGCCAGGCGTGCCGCGGCGAGCGAGGCGAACGCGCAGGGTTCGCTGGGCTCGCTCGCGACCACGCTCACCTCCGCCGGCCAGCCGCCCGCGCCGGGCGTGAAGCCCGCCGTCACGCCGCGCATTCCCGGCAGCCGCATCGACGTCGGCACCGTGGCCGCGATCGGTGTCGCGATGGGGAGCATCAGCGCGGTGCTGGTCGCCATCTTCAGCAAGTTCATCGACCTCGGGCAGTGGATACCGATCGCCATCGCGGGCATCGTGCTCGCCATCTCGGGGCCGAGCATGCTGATCGCGTGGCTCAAGCTGCGGCAGCGCAACCTGGGGCCGATCCTGGACGCGAGCGGGTGGGCGATCAACGGGCGGATGAAGGTGAATGTGCGGCTGGGCGCCTCGCTCTCGAAGACGGCGCGCATTCCGCGCGACGCGAAGCGGCTGGTCCACGACCCCTACGCGGACCGGCGGGGGATGGCGGGGGCGATGGCGGCGCTGTTGCTGGCGGCCGTGGTGACGGTGCTGGCATGGCAGCTCGGCTTGCTGGATGCACGCCTGCCCGCCGCCTTGCAGCACGCACCCGCCGCGCGGCAGACGAGCTGAGCGCCGGCCGGCTCAGCCGCGGCCGAGGAAGTCCAGCAGCAGCCGGCTCACTTCTTCGGGCTGCTCCTGCTGCACCCAGTGCCCTGCGCCTTCGACCAGGTGCACGCCGGTCATGCGCGTGCACGCGCTCGCCTGCATCGCCTCGAAGTCTCCTGGCTTTTGGTAGGTGCCCCAGTCGCTGAGTCCCGCGATGAAGCACGAAGGCACGTCGATCGAGAGCCCCGCCCAGGTCTGCAGTTCCGCCGTGTACTGTCCGCTGGTGCCGCAGCGGTAAGACTGCAGGCCGCCCTGGAAGCCGGTGCGCGCGTACTCGGCCGCATACACGGCCAGTTCAGCCTCGGGCAGCCAGGCGCAGGCGGCGATCTGCGCGGCGGTGGGCATTTCAGCCGCGACGGTCTCGGCCATGGTCTTGTCCGCCTCCATCACGTAGTAGGTGGGCATCTTCGCCAGCTCGGCGGCCGTCAAGGCTTGCAGGCGGTAGGGCTTGTTCTCCGGCCAGTCGGCGCTCTTGTGGTGGTAGTAGGCCCGCAGGAAGGCGTGCACGCCCTGCGGCGCGTGCAGCATGTGGTCGTCGGCCTCGCGCGTCGCGTAGTACCACTGGTAGTGCTTGCGCGGCGGCGACAGCGCGGCGAGCCCGTCGAGCAGTTTGCCGACCAGCGCGAGGCCGGTGGGCAACGGCGACGCGCCCGTCCCCAGCGGCAGCGCGGGCGGGCCGCCGAAGGGCGCGCTCATCAGCGCGACCGAGGTGAACACGTCGGGCCGCACCAGCGCGCACCATGCGGCGACGGGCGAGCCGAAGTCGTGCCCGACCACGGCATCGACCTTGCGGTAGCCAAGCGCAGCGAGCACGCCGATCGCGTCGCGCACGAAGTTGAGCAGGCGGAAGCTGTCGAGATCGACGTCGTAGCCGGTCTGCCAGCCGGTGGTGCGCCCATAGCCACGCTGGTCCGGCGCGACGACGTGGTAGCCGGCGGCGGCCAGCGGCAGCATGACCTTGCGCCAGCTGTAGGCCAGTTCCGGAAAGCCGTGCAGCAGCAGCACGCAGGGCCGACCGGGCGTCTCGAAGCCGGCCTCCAGGAGGTGGACCGAGAGGCCGTTGCCGTTGTCGACGAAGCGCGAACGGATGCCCTCGGGCAGGGGCAGCGGCGGCAGCGTGGCGGCGATGTTCATGCGAGTTTCGCCAGGGCCTTGCCCACTTCGTTCGTGCCCTGCGCCGAGCCGCTTTGGGGCACGATCTCGCCGTTGCGGTCGATCACCTCCGCCAGGCGCGCGGCGAGTTGTTCGGGCGCGTCCCCGGCCAAGCCGATCCAGGCGCCCTGCGTCAGCGTGACGTGCGCGGCCTCGAAGCTGCCGGCGCCCGCGCAGAGGATGGTGCGGTTGGGCGCGTCCTGCGCGGCGAGCACCAGCATCGCGGGAACGACCGCCTCGGGCTTCAGTGCCTCCAGCACCTCCGGCGGCATCAGGCCTTCGGTCATGCGGGTGGCGGCCGTGGGCGCGAGGCAGTTGACGCGGATGTCGTTCTTCGCGCCTTCGATACTCAGTGTCTGCATCAGGCCCACGAGCGCCATCTTGGCCGCACCGTAGTTGCTCTGGCCGAAGTTGCCGTAGAGGCCGGAAGACGAGGTCGTCATCACGATGCGCCCGTACTTCTGCTCGTTCATGAGGGGCCAGACGGCCTTGGTGCAATGGACCGCGCCCATGAGGTGGACGTCCATCACCAGCCGGAAGTCGGCCAGCTCCATCTTCGCGAAGCTCTTGTCGCGCAGGATGCCGGCGTTGTTGACGAGGATGTCGACGCGGCCCCAGGTGTCCACGGCCTGCTGGACCATGGCCTGCACGGCCTCGAAGTCGGTGACCGAAGCGCCATTGGCGATCGCCTCGCCGCCGGCGGCGAGGATCTCGTCGACCACCGCTTGGGCGGCCCCGGCCGAGCCGCCGGAGCCGTCGCGCGCGCCGCCCAGGTCGTTGACCACCACTTTCGCGCCGCGTGCCGCGAGCGCCAGCGCATGCTGCCGTCCGAGCCCGCCGCCGGCGCCGGTCACGATGGCCACGCGGCCCTTGAAGTCGATGGTGCTGTTGCGCATGTCGCTTTGCTTTCCTTGGGAGTCGATGACGCGACGCGTTTTACCCCAGAAAGCGGGCCGCCGGCCCTTGGACGATCGCGGCTCAGTCGTTTCGGCGACTCAGCTTCTCGCAGTAGTCGAGCAGGAGGTCGATCTCGGCGGACTTGTCGAAGAAGGCATCGGCGCCCATGGCCTTCGAGCGCGCGCGCATGTCGGGCGTGGCGTAGTTGCTGAGCACGACGACCTTCTGGTGCGCGGCGCGGCGCCTGCAGGCATTGACCACGCCCAGGCCATTGCCCTGGTCGAGGAAGAGATCGACGATGGCGACGTCCCAGCTGTCGGCATGGGTGCGCAGCCAGGTCACGGCTTCGGCTTCGCCGCTGGCATGCGCGACCACGGTGGCATCGGCGATGTCTTCGAGGAAGCCGACGAGATTTTCTCTAATGACGTCGTTGTCCTCGACCAGATAGGTCTTGAAAGTCATTGTCAGAACGCGATACGGAATGGGGTTTGGCGGGAGGGTGAGTACTTGATGACATCATCGACATCGAATGTGACGCCACGGTGGGCCATCTCGGCCAGTGCGGGTAGGCAATGGCCTACCCGGCCCTGCGCGGTGCCTCTTTTGTGAGCTTTCTACTTCAGGGAAATTCGACATGACGCGTTTCGTGGACGTGCCGGCCCTGGCGGACCTGGTCCGCCGCATCGGCCTCCTTCCCTTCTCCCGCGAACTCGCGGCGACCTTGAACGAGGACTTCCTTCGCTGGTCCGAGTTCGAGCTGTCGGCGCGGATGGCGAGCCACACGGCCGCGGGTGTGATCGAACTGATGCCGGTTTCGGACGCCCGGCGCTTCGCCTTCAAGTACGTCAACGGCCATCCCGGCAACACCGCGCGCGGCCTGCCCACGGTGATGGCCTTCGGGGTGCTCGCCGAGGTGGCGACGGGCTGCCCGCTGCTGCTCTCCGAGCTCACGCTGACCACCGCGCTGCGCACGGCGGCGATGTCGGCGCTGGCCGCGCGGGCGGTGGCGCGGCCCGGCGCGCGCCGCATGGCGGTGATCGGCAACGGCGCGCAGAGCGAGTTCCAGGCGCTGGCCTTCCATGCGCTGCTGGGCATCGACGAACTGCGTGCGTACGACATCGACCCGCAGGCGACGGACAAGCTCGTGCGCAACCTCGCGGCCTTCCCGGCGCTGCACGTGGAGCGCGCGAGCAGCATCGCGGAGGCCGTGCGCGGCGCGGACATCGTCACGACGCTGACGGCCGCCAAGGCCCGCGCGGCCGTCGTGACGCCGGCGATGCTGGAAGCCGGCATGCACTTGAACGCCGTCGGCGGTGATTGCCCGGGGAAGACGGAACTGCATCCCGAGGTGCTGCGCCGCGCGCGCGTCTTCGTCGAATACGAGCCACAGACGCGGATCGAAGGCGACATCCAGCAGCTCGAGGCCGGCTTCCCGGTGACGGAGATCTGGCGCGTGCTCGCGGGGCTGGCGCCGGGCCGGGAGAATGACGCCCAGGTCACCGTCTTCGACTCGGTGGGCTTCGCGCTGGAGGACTATTCGGCGTTGCGCCTGATCCACCGGCTCGCGCTCGAGCACGGCATCGGGCAGGACATCGCGCTGGTCCCCGGCGCCGGTGCGCCGAAGGACCTGTTCCGCCTTACAACGCCGCGCGCTGGCTGACCGGGCCGGCCGGCGTGTCGACCCAGTAGTTCCTGAAGCCCAGGCGCGCGGGCGAGACGTACTGCTCGCGGTAGATCTCGAAGGGCATGGTGTCGCTCGCCTCGATGCGCTTCTGCGCCTCGATCGAGGCCTGCGTCATGCGCTCGAAGTGTGCCTGCTGCTCCGCGGGGAAGGGCAGCGCCAGCAGCGAGTCGCGCGTCTTCGCGGCTTGCGCGCGGATGAAGCCGACGAAGGAATCGTCGTGGTCCTTCTTCATCGCGGCAAGCACGCGCGCCGATGGCAGGCTGTCGGGGTCGCGCAAGGCGGCCGCGGCGGCGCGCACGGCTTCCGCATGCCTGGTTCCGCCGTGCGCGGCGTCCAGCGCGGCCGCGATGGGTTCGAATTGCGCGACCAGTTCCGCGCCCCACTCGGTGAGTGCGAGTTCGGCGCCGCCGCGCTTGAGCTTGAGCCCCGGCTCGCGTCCGCGCGCGGCGGTGAGGTGCTGGTTGTGCGCGAGTTCGGCGATCTCCTCGCGGGTGTCGGGCGGGCTGTCGGCCAGCAGGCAGTGCAGCAGGAAGACGTCGAGCAGGCGCATGGTCTGCGCCGTGATGCCGACCGGCTCGAAGGGGTCGAGGTCCATCAGCCGCACCTCGACGTATTCGACCCCGCGCTCGCGCAGCGCATGCAGCGGACGCTCGCCGGGGAAGATGACGCGCTTGGGGCGGATGGTGCCGTAGAACTCGTTCTCGATCTGCAGCAGGCTGGTGGCGAGCTGGTTGTAGTCGCCGCCCAGGTTGCGGATGCCGATGGCCTGGTAGGCCGGCCAGGGGCGGGTGAGCGCGTCCTGCAGTGAAGCGCCATAGCCTTCGAGGCTGTTGTAGCTCACGGCGAGCGAGGCCTGCGCCTCGCTCTGGTAGCCGAGCCGGCCCATCCGCAACGACGTGCCATGGGGCATGTGCATGCTGCCCTCGCCGATCGGCTGCAACTCATGCGGCCGGCCGTCGACGAAGCTGGAGCACAGCGAAGGCGAGGCGCCGAAAAGGTACAGCAGCAGGAAGGCGTGGCGGCGGAAGTTGCGGATCAGCGCGAAGTACTGCTCGCTCGTCACGTCCGGCAGCGACCAGTTGTAGTGGATGCCCGAGATCGTCTGCATGCGCCGGCCGTAGCGATGGCTGAGCCCCATGCGGTAGACGCTCTTGGCACGGCCCACGTTGGAGGAGCCGTAGCGCCCGATCGGGATGGTTTCGTCCGGCGGCAGGCCGCAAGGCATGCTGGAAACCCACATCCGCTCGTCGCCGGCCTGGGCCAGCACGCGGTAGGTGAACTGGTGGATGCGAGTGAGCTCCTCGAGCGCGGCTTCCACGTCCTTGTGGGCGCCGGTGATGAGTTCGAGCTGCGACTCGCTGAAGTCGGTGGTGATGTGCGGATGCGTGAGCGCCGAGCCCAGCGCGGCCGGATGCGGCGTGAGGGCCAGCTTCCCGTCGGGCTGCGCCCGCAGGCTCTCCTTCTCGATCCCGCGCCGGACCCCCTTCAGCCGCGCGGGCGAGAGCGCGTCGAGGCGCTCCTTCAGTTTGCTCATATCGGTATAGCCCATCGTTCTTTATGGGGCAGGAAGGTAGCACGGAGGCAAAAGGCGCGCATGAGGGCTGGAATGGAGGGCTTTGCACGCTTCCGGCCGCCCCGGGCCGGCTTTTCAGGCAAGCACGCGCAGCAGGAAGGCGTTCAGGTCCGCGATCTCCCGCGGGTTGACGGAATGCTCCATCGGGTATTCATGCCATTCGACCTGGTAGCCCAGGGCCAGCAGCGCATCGCGGCTGTGGATGGCGCGGGCGATCGGGATCATCCCGTCGCGCAGGCCGTGGGCCTGGAAGATGGGCGTGCCCTGGTTGGCCGGGTGGCGCTCGGCGGGGACCTTGTCGGCCAGCGGCAGGTAGCCGGACAGCCCGACGATGCCGGCCAGCTTCTCGGCATGGCGCAAGCCGGTCATGAAGGCCATCGCGCAGCCTTGCGAAAAACCGGCGATGACGATGCGGCCGGCAGGAATGCCGCGCGTCTTTTCATTGGCGATCAGCGCCTCGATGGCCGCCTGCGAGCGGCGCAGGCCGGCCTCGTCCTCCGGATGGCCGGGGCCGAGGATGTCGTACCAGGCCGGCATGCGGTAGCCGCCGTTGATGGTGACGGGCTGCACCGGCGCGTTCGGGAACACGAAGCGCACGGGGCCGACGCCGGAAAGATCCATCTCGTTGACGATCGGCACGAAGTCGTTGCCGTCGGCGCCGAGGCCGTGCATGACGATGACCGTGGCCGTGGGTTGCGGGCCGGTCTCGATTTCGATGGGTGAAAGTGACATGGCCCCGAAGTTACCGCAGAAACCGGCACGCGGCGCGCTGGAACGGCCCCTTGGCTGACTGCGCGCCGGCCCGCCTCGACTTAGTCTCCACCCATGACCCACGCATCCGACGACACCTTGCTCTTCAAACCCAAGTTCGGCGGGCTCGTGCTCGTCTGCGGCGAGTGCCAGAAACGCGGCAACGGCCCGTCGAAGCTGAAGGCCAAGGACGTCCGCAAGACCTTCCGGAAGGAACTCGGCAACCTCGCGGTGCGTACGCGCATCGTCCAGTGCAGTTGCCTGGGCCTGTGCCCGAAGAAGGCGATGGCCGTGGCGGCGGTCGCCTCGGGCGGCTCGCTCCAGGCGGCCGAAGTGCGCGGCGAAGAGGAGGCTGTCGCCGCCGCGACCCGCCTTGCGCGGATCTTCCGCTGAGGGCCCTGCACAATTCCGTCACAACCACGAAGGAGACGGACATGCTCACCCTGATCGGCTTTGCTGCAAGCAACTACTACAACAAGGTCAAGCTGGCGCTGCTGGAGAAGGGGGTGCGCTTCGAGGAGGAACTGGCATGGCTCGGCGAGACCGACCTGGACGCCTCGCCACTCGGCAAGGTGCCCTACCTGCGCACGGACCAGGGCATGCTGTGCGAATCCGCGGCGATCAACGAGTACATCGAGGCGGCGTACACCGACGTGCCGCTGCTGCCCGCCGACCCCTATGCCGCGGCCAAGGTGCGGGAGCTGACCCTCTATATGGAACTGCACCTGGAACTGGTGGTGCGCAACCTCTACCCCGAGGCCTTCTTCGGCGGCAAGGTGAGCGACGGGCTGAAGGAAAAGATCGGCAAGCAGTTGGAGAAGAACATTCCCGCCTTCGCCAAGCTGGCGCGATTCGACACGCCCTTCATCGCCGGAGAGCGGTTCACGCTGGCGGATTGCGCGGCCATCACGCACCTGCCCTTGGTCGGCAGCGCGACGAAGGTGATCTACGGGCGCGACTTCCTGGCCGAGCAGCTGCCAGCCGCGCGAGAGTATGTGAAGCGGATGAACGAACGGCCGCATGTGCGGACGATCAACGCCGACCGGAAGACGAATACCGAGGCGCTGCTGCAGCGCTACCGCTGATAGCCGGATCGTGGGCGATGATTGCCTGATCCTGCAACAACATGCCCTTGCGGCGGACAGGAAGCGGGCGGCCGGCTAAGCTGGGCGGAATGCCAACGACCGTCCTCGCGCCTCGTTCTCCCAATGAAAGCCCGGCATCCGCCGGGCGCCCTGCCGCTCCAGCCGAATCCCGCGTCCTGGCCGCCGCGATTGAACGATTCACCCCCGCCGACGGCATCCACACCACCGCCATCCCCCGCCTGACGCTCGCGCGCGTCTCGGCGCCCACCGAGCCGGCCCACGCGGTCCACCTGCCGGCGGTCTGCTTCATCGCGCAGGGCCGCAAGCGGGTGATGCTGGGCGGCGAGCCCTTCGACTATGACGCAGCCCACCACCTGGTCGTGTCGCTCGATCTGCCGATCTCCGGCCAGATCCTGGAAGCCTCGACCGACGCGCCCTACCTGTCCTTCCGCCTCGATTTCGATCCGGGCGACATCGCCGCGATGCTCCTGGAGATGGAGGCGCCGCCGCCCGCGACGCAGCGGCCCGCGCGCGGCGTCTTCGTCAGCCGCACGCAGCCGGCGCTGCTCGACGCCGCCCTGCGCCTGCTGCAGCTGCTCGCGACGCCCGAGGACATCCCGACGCTCGCGCCGCTGGCGGCGCGCGAAATCCTCTACCGCCTGCTCAAGAGCGAGGAAGGCTGGCGACTGAGTCAGCTCGCCGGCGGCGACGGCCAGGCCCGGCGCATCGCGCGCGCCATCGGGTGGCTCAAGGCCAACTACGACAAGCCGCTGCGCATCGAGGAAGTGGCGCGCGAGGTGCACATGAGCACCTCGTCGCTGCACCACCACTTCAAGGCCGCGACGGCGCTGAGTCCGCTGCAGTACCAGAAGCAGCTCCGCCTGCGCGAGGCCCGGCGCCTGCTGCTGAGCAACGAGGCCGCCGATGCCGCGACCGCCTGCCACCGCGTGGGCTACGAGAGCCCGTCGCAGTTCAGCCGCGAGTACCGCCGGCTTTTCGGGGCCCCGCCGGTGCGCGACCTGCAGCGCATGCGCAGCCTGCCGCAGGCCACGGCCTAGCGGGGCAATGGAGGGCGCTGGGAGATAACTCAAGGTTATCTCCCCCGACGAAGTCTTGTCTTTCCAGCACGGGCGCGATTCCCTACGATCCGGACGCATCCCATAACAACACCAAGCCAGGATCATTGATGACCTCCCGCGGCACGCCGGCCAGCCGGCGCCAGACCATCGTCGCCACCACCATCGGCAACGCCCTCGAATTCTTCGATTTCACCGTCTACGGCTTCCTGGCGCTGGTGATCGGCAAGCTCTTCTTCCCCACCTTCGACTCCTACGGCCAATTGCTGCTGACGGTGGCGAGCTTCGGCGTGGGTTTCATCATGCGGCCGCTGGGCGGCATCGTGATCGGCGCCTACGCCGACCGGGCCGGGCGCAAGAAGGCGATGACGCTGACCATCTTCCTGATGGCGCTGGGCTGCGCGCTGATCGCCTTCGCGCCGACCTATGCGCGGATCGGCGTCGCCGCGCCGCTGCTCATCGTGCTGGCGCGGCTGGTGCAGGGCTTCTCGGCCGGCGGCGAGGTCGGCGCCTCCACCACGCTGCTGGTCGAGCACGCGACGCCGGCCGATCGCGGCTACATGGCGAGCTGGCAGTTCGCGAGCCAGGGCCTGGGCATCCTGATGGGCGCCGTGGTCGTGGGCCTGCTGTCCTTCACGCTCGCGCCGCAGGCGATGGAAAGCTGGGGCTGGCGCGTGCCCTTCTTCCTCGGCATGGTGATCGCGCCGGTCGGCATGTACATCCGCCGGCACCTGGAGGAATCGCTGGACGTGCGGGTCTCGCCCACCGGCAGCTCGGCCCGCCGCAGCAGCCTGGCGGAGGTCTGCGGCGAGCACGGCAAGACGGTGCTCGCAGCCACGCTGAGCATCGTCGGCGGCACGGTTGCGGCCTATGTGGTCACCTTCTACATGCCGACCTACGCGATCCGCGAACTGGGGCTGCCACCGCCGGTGGCGCTCTTCGGCGCGGCCTTGACGGGCCTGCTGTCCTTCGGTCTGGCGCCCTTCGTGGGCCGCTGGTCGGACCGCGTGGGCCGCAAGCCGCTCATCCTCTGGAGCCGGGTCGCGCTGGCGGTGCTGATCTACCCGGGCTTCCTGTGGCTCAACGCCTCGCCGACGCCCGCCGTGCTCTTCATCGTGGTCGGCGTGCTGAGCACGGCGCTGGTGGTGCAGACGGTGCCCGGCATCACGATGCTGCCCGAGATGTTCCCGAAGCATGTGCGCGCGAGCGGCATGTCGCTGGTCTACAGCGTGGGCGTGGCGCTCTTCGGCGGCTTCTCGCCCTTCATCAGCACCTGGCTGTTGCAGGCCACGGGCAGCAAGCTCGCGCCGGCCTGGTACCTGTTGGCGATGACGCTGGTCTCGCTGCTGGGCCTGCTCTGGCTGAAGGATTTCACCGGGCAGGACATCGACAAGGCCTCCGCGCACGCAGCCGCGCACTGATCACCCCACCCCCGATCGCGCCCTCTTCCCTTTCATCCCGAATCGCCATGTACAGCACCGTAGCCACCCGCCACTTCTCCGGCACTTACGCCGAAGCCCGCCGCAAGTTCCTGGAGGCCGCCGCGCAGCGCGGCGCGGCCGTCGAATCCTTCGTGCTCGAAACCCATCGCGGCGCGCTGGGCGAGACACTGGCGACCGACGTCGCCTACGTCGGCGTTCCGGGCGCGGCCAAGCTCCTGATCGTCAGTTCCGGCACCCATGGCCCCGAAGGCTTCTGCGGCTCGGGCTGCCAGGTCGCGACGCTGAACGACGCCGATCTGATGTCGCGCATGGAGCAGGCGGGCGTCGGGCTGCTGCTGGTGCATGCCGTCAACCCGCACGGCTTCTCGCACCTGCACCGCACGAACGAAGACAACATCGACCTGAACCGCAACCACATCTCCTTCGACGCGCCACTGCCGGTGAATGCGGGCTACGCGGAGGTCGAGCCCTTCGTGCTGCCGGCGACCTGGCCGCCGACGGCCGAGGACCAGGCCGCGATGGCGGCCTACATCGCGAAGCACGGCATGCGGGCCTACCGCACCGCCGTCACGGCAGGGCAGTACCACTCGCCGAACGGCGTGTTCTATGGCGGCTCCGGGCCCTCGTGGAGCAACCGCACCATGCGCGCCATCCTGCGCAAGTACGGCGCGGGCGCGACGAACATCGGCTGGATCGACGTCCACACCGGCCTGGGCCCCTACGGGCACGGCGAGAAGATCTACCCGGGCCGCAACGCGCCGGCCGACATCGCGCAGGCGCGCGCCTGGTGGGGTGCGGACGTGTTCGCGCCCTTCGACGGCGCGTCGGCCTCGGCGGATGTCTCAGGCCCCGTGGTCTCGGCCATCTACGACGAGTGCCCGCACGCCAGCGCGGCGCTGATGGGCCTGGAGTTCGGCACCCTGCCGGACCAGGAGGTGCTCGACCGCCTGCGCGCAGACACCTGGCTGCGCAGCCACCCGGAAGCGGCGCCGGAATTGCAGCGCAGCATCCGCCGCGCATTGCGCGACGCCTTCTATTGCGACAACGACGAATGGAAGGGCATGGTGCTGGGCCAGGCACGCGTGGCATTGCTGCAGACCGTGCAGGGCCTGAAGAACGCCTAAGGGAACCGCGGCGGGCGGCGCTCGCGCAGCGATGCGATGCCTTCACGAACGTCCGGGCCCGCGAAGCCCATGAATTCGAGCGCGAGCGACGCATCGAAGGTCGGCCCGGCCTGGCGCAGCCAGTTGTTCAGCGCGTACTTGGTGAAGCGGATCGCGCCCTGGCTGCCCGCCGCCAGCCGGTCGGCCACGTCGTAGGCGCGCGGCAGCAGCTCGGCCTCGTCCACCGCGAGCGAGACCAGCCCGATGCGCTCGGCCTCCTCCCCGCTCACGGGCTCGCACAGCAAGAGGTGGTACTTGGCCTTCGCCATGCCGCACAGCAGCGGCCAGACGATGGCCGCGTGGTCGCCCGCCGCGACGCCCAGGCGCGTGTGGCCGTCCACGATCTTCGCGGTCTTGCTGGCGATGGAGATGTCGGCCAGCAGCCCGGCCACGAGGCCCGCGCCCACGGCCGGGCCGTGCATGGCGCTGACGATGGGCTTGTCGCAGTTGACGATGTTGTAGACCAGGTCGCGCGCTTCCTTCCAGACGCGCAGGCGCACCGCGTCGTCGGCGCTCATCTGCTCGACCAGCGCGAGGTCGCCACCGCCGGAGAAGCCCAGGCCTTCGCCGCGCAGCACGGCGCAGCGCACCGTCTCGTCGGCCGCGACTTCGCGCCAGATCCCGGCCAGCTCCCGGTGGCCTTCATGGCCCGCCGTCGGCAACTTGCCGTTGGCGGCGCGCATCTGGATGTCGAGCACCCTGCCATCGGCGCCGCGGCGCGTGATGGCGAGCGTGGTGTAGCGGGCGTAGTCCGTCATGGGGCCTCCGGGCAGCTAGTTGCGCGCCGCGAGTTCGCGGCACCGCGCCAGGTTGGTGTTGAAGTTCGAGATCAGCATCGGCTGGCAGGTCTCCGCCGAAAGCCTGAAGCGGCACAGGCCGACCACCAGGAAATCGCTGACGGCCTCGGTGCACATCGGGAAACGCGCCAACGCCGGGTTGGCATGCGTCTTGAAGCCCCAGGCGTCGGAGAAATCGAGCATGCGGCCCATCGCGTCCTCGAAGTAGTCGCGGTCCTTCTCGGTGACGGCCCGCTCCATGGCGGGCAGCTCGGTGTCGAGGAAGAACATGGCCGCGGAGGGGAAGCGCTCCGCATCCTGCTGTTGCGCGACGGCGCCGCTGACGGCGAAGGCGCCCAGCAGGAGCGCGAGGAGTCGGTGGCGAAGGGAATCCATGGTTTCGGTCGCGAATAGGGCTTCGATGCCTTATTTGAACCGAAACCGGAAGGACCTCCCTGTCCGCCTTCCCCGCCTTCTACCAGCTGACGCGCACGCCGAGCGAGCCCTGGACCGAGGACTTGACCCGCGCATCGCCGCCCGAGCTGAAGAGGCGGCCGAGTTCGCCATAGAGCATCGTGGTCGGCGTCAGCGCCAGCGTGAAGCCTCCCGCGACTTCCGTCGTGGTGTAGCCGCTGGCGCTTGCGATCGGTGTGCTCGCGGCCGGGCCGACGAAGGTCGCCACGTCGGAGCCCGAGGAAGCGCGGTACAGGTTCAGCCGCGCGTAGGGCTGCAGCCGGCCGGCGCCGGTGGCGATGTCGCCCTTCACGCGCACGCCGATACGGCCGATCCAGCCGTCGTGGGCATCCTGCCGCACGCGCGCGCCGCTGATCAGCACGTCGTCGAAGCTGGCCTGCTGGTGGATCAATTGCGCTTGCGGTTCGATCGTCCAGCGCTCGGTGAGCGCGAAGGCCTTGCCGCCTTCGATCGAGGCCGTCACGCTGCGCGCCTTGCCCTGCGCGTTCGGGTTGCCGTCGGGCCGCACGGTGTAGCGATGGCTGCCGGCCTGCAGCACGCCGTCGGCGTACCAGCCGTCCGCGCCCAGCCAGGTCGCGTAGGCGCCGAGGTAGCGCGATTGCAGGTCGTTGTTGCCCACGGGGCCGAAGACGCCGCGCGCATTGCCGCTCACATCCGCGCCGCCGTCCAGCGTGCCGACGTAGAGGCCGGCCCGCCAGTTGCCGGAAACCAGCAGGTCGGTGCCGGCCTGCACCCCGGCCAGATGGCCCTGGCTCTGCGGGGCGGCGGTGCCGCCCTGGCGGATGTCGAGGTCGGTGTAGACGGCGCGGGCCCAGGCCTGGCGCCCGTCGGTCGCCGCTTCGTCGCCGACGCGGCGGTGCAGGTTGCCGATCATCGCGAGATCGCCTTGGCGCAGCTGCGCGGGCAGCGCGGCGAACAGCGGGACCTCGGCACGGTAAGTCGGAATCGCCACCGCGGGCGGCACATCGGCCTTGATGGGCGCCTGCTGGCTGCTGTCGCTGGGCGACTGGTTCTGGTTCGGCGTGCCCGGATCCGGGTTGCTCGGCGTCGGCATGCCGGGGTTGGAGGTGGGTGGCGGCACCATCGTCTCGGAGCGCAGGTACCAGTTCTCGCCCGCGCCGCCGGCGTCGGCCGCGTAGAGGCGGTACTCGTAGGCGCCGGCGTCCACGTGGCCATTGGCCAGGGCGAAGGCGTCCCGCGTGGTCTGCGCGGTGGTGGTCGCGCCGTTGCGTGCGCTCACGACCTCGATGCCGTTGCCCGAGGTGCGCGCGCCGAGGCCGCCGAGGTTGGTGATCTGCACCGTGGTGCGGCCGCTGGCGCTGGCGCCCGCGCCGTTGAGCACCAGTCGGTCGCTCACGCTGCTGCTGTCGCCGAGCACCGTGCCCAGCTTCAGCACGCCGTTGTTGCCGACGTAGGCGCCGTTCACCGTCAGCGTGCTGCCGGCCGTGCCGCTCAGGAGCTTGACGGTGCCCGCGTTGTTGAGCGCCGCGACGGTCTGGTCGAAGCCGCCGGTGTCGAGCGTCGCGCCCGCGGCGACCGTGTGCGCGGAGAGCTTGCCGAAGATGCCGGCCGCGCTCGCCGTCAGCGTGCCGCCGGCGACGCTGGTCGTCCCGGTGACGGCCTGCGCGCGGGTCAGCGTCAGCACGCCCGTGCCCGTCTTCTCGATGCCGCCGCTGCCGCTGAGCAGGCCGCCGTAGCTGGCGTCGTCCGCCTGCGCGAAACGCACGAGGCCGTTGTCGGTGATGGTGGCCGGCGCGAACTGCGCCGTCGTCTGCAGCGTGCCGGCGGCATCCACCGTCATGCTGCCGGTGTAGGCGCTGGCGTCGGTGCCGAGGATCAGCGTGCCCTGCGCCACGCGCGTGCTCGTGATGCCGGAACCGGGCAGCACGTTGCCGAAGGTCCAGGTGCCGCTGCCGTCCTTGACCAGGGACTGGAAGTTGGTGACCGCCTTGGTGAAGGTGTCGGTACCGCTGCCCATCAGGTGCAGTTCGTTGCTGCCGCCGCCGCCGTCGACCGCGCCCGTGATGGACGAACCCGTGCCGATGCGCAGCTTGTCGTCGCCGTCGGCGAAGCGCAGCCCGCCGATGACCTGCCCTTCATTGGTGAAGTCGATCGCCATCGTGCCGCCGACGTGGATGACGCTGCCCGTGCCGCCCTTGTATTCGATGATGCCGCTGGGGCCGTTGACGACCGTGTTCGAGCCGTTCGATGCCTCGAACCAGATCGCCGCACCGCCGGCCTGCGAGCGGACTTCGCCGTGGTTGACGATGGTGTTGCCGCTGCCGATGGGGTTGATGGCTTCCGCGTCGTGCGCGGTGCCGGTGGAGAGCACCTTGGCGCCCTGCTCGATGGTCAGCGTGTTGCCCGAGTTGAACTCGACGGTGTTGGCACCCGTGCCGTAGTAGCCGATGGCGCCCTCCGGCGCATTGTTCTGCACCGTGGCGCCGCCGCGCACGACGATGTTGGCGTTGTCGCCGGTGCTGATGGCCGGCAGGCCGCCGGTGCTGACGTCCGCGCCGGACTGGATCTCGACCGAGGTGCCGGAGGGCGTGCCCGGGCCGCTGCCGACGATCATCGTCTGCGTGGCGCCAGGGGCGCAGGTGATGGTGCCGGGAGCGCTGGTGCAGTCGGCCGAGGCGGCGCCCGCGAAAGCGAGCAGCGCACCCGCGACGGCGGCCTGGAGCCCGCGACTGCGAGCGAAAGCCGGCAGGATGCCGATGGAATCCGGTGCGGACCGGGCTTGCGCGGTCGACTTGCCGGCGCCGGGCGTCAGTTCCGACGCCACGGCCCAGAGGCCCAGCGAGGAATTCCAGACGACCCTGAAAACGCGGTTCATGTTGTTTCTCTTTCAGATAATGAGCTTCACCTGGGTGAAACGAGTACTTACGAATGTAATCCGTAGGTACTCATTATCGAAGGAACAAGTTAACACTTTTGGCTCACATTGCACGCTAGTCGCTATGTTTTCGATAGCAACTGATCGATACACCGTGCGGAGCGGATCAAAGGTGTCACGGGCACGCAACAGCACGGGTCGGCCTGAGACCGTGGCGCCACATGTAATGCGAAAGCAAGCAGACGTAAACTCACGGGATGGCTTCCAAACCCTCCAGACCGCTGCGCACCCTTGAGCGCGGCGTCATGTGCGCCGTCATCGGCGCGGCGGTGCTGATCGCGCCGCGCTTTCTTCAATCGCCCATGTGGCGCGACATGGTCGGCGGGGCTTACCTGGTGGGATGGTTCGCGCTGGTACTGGGCATCGCCCTGGTCGCGGTGGACCTGGTGCAGCGCGCAAAGGACAAGCGGCGCTGAAAAGCGCCGCTGGACGGGATCATCAGGCCGCGGAGGCCCGTTTCAGGATTTCCCGAGCAGTTTCCTGCCCGCTTCGACTCCGGCGAGCACGATGGCACCGGCCACGATGCCGACACCCGCATTGGCGCCCATGGCGCCGAGCACTCCCGGGAGGCCGCCCAGCTGCTGTGCCCAGGCCTCGACCGCGTGGCCGACCGCCGGCACGCCGTGCACCAGGATGCCGCCGCCGACCAGGAACATCGCCGCGGTGCCGGCGATGGACAGCGCCTTCATCAGCCAGGGCGCGGTCGCGAGGATGCCCCTGCCCAGCGCACGTGCGCCCGCGCCTTCGCGCCGGCTCAGGTACAGCCCCGCGTCGTCCAGCTTCACGATGCCGGCCACCAGCCCGTAGACGCCGACCGTCATGATCAGCGCGATGCCGGCCAGCACCGTCAACTGCGTGGTGAAGGGCTGGCCCTGCACCGTGCCCAGCGTGATGGCGATGATTTCGGCCGAGAGGATGAAGTCGGTGCGCACGGCGCCCTTGATCTTGTCCTTCTCGACCGCGACCACGTCGACTTCCGGGCTCGCGACGGCCCGCTCGTGGCGCGCGGTGTCCGCCGCGTGCTCTTCCTTGTGCAGGAACTTGTGGGCCAGCTTCTCGCAGCCCTCGAAGCACAGGAAGGCGCCGCCGATCATCAGCAGCGGGGTCACCAGCCAGGGCAACCAGGTGCCGATGGCCAGCGCGGCGGGCACCAGGATGGCCTTGTTGATGAAGGACCCCTTGCACACCGCCCACACGACCGGCAACTCGCGCTCCGCCTTCACGCCGGAGACCTGCTGCGCATTCAGCGCCAGGTCGTCGCCCAGCACGCCGGCGGTCTTCTTGGCGGCGACCTTGGTGAGGACGGAGACATCGTCGAGGATGGTCGCGATGTCGTCGAGCAGGAGCAGGAGGCTGGAGGCCATGCGGGTTCCGGTCTCGGCCTCAGACGTCGCGCTTGAGGCGGATTTCCTCGATCTTCACGCTGCCCAGGGCCGTGGTCTTGGCGGTCTTCATCTCGCGCTTGAAGCCGGCGAGCTCGTGGAAGCGCATCGCGCGGTCGTTGCGCAGCGGCACCCAGATGGTGACCACCGTGCAGCCTTCTTCCTCCAGGCCGTCGCGCGCGGCGTCCCAGAGGGCCACGCCCACGCCCTTGTCCCAGTGCTCGGGCTTCACGTAGATGGCCCAGATCTCGCCGGTGGTGGACGGCGTCTTGGCGTCGCGCGAGCGGTCGTAGCCGACGAAGCCGACGACTTCCTCGCCCAGCACCGCGACCTGCACCTGCGGCTCGCTGAACTCGATGGCCTCGCGCCACTTGGCCTCGCGCGTGGCGGGCGCCAGCGCGCGCAGTTCTTCTTCGGGCAGGATCCCCGCGTAGGCGGCCTTGGCGGCGGCGGCATGGACTTCGGCGATGGCTTTGGCATCGCGCATCGTGGCGGGGCGGACTTCGTAATCGGGCATGGCTGCGAGGGAGCGAACGGTAAAGGGCCGTATTGTCGCCGCGCCGCTAAACTGCCCCCTGAATTCACCTAGACGACGGAGCATCACCATGGCCAAAGGTCAACAACGCAGCACGAAGGAAGCCAAGAAACCGAAGAAGGACACCTCTCCGCCGAAGCCGCCGGGCGCGGCCAGCGTGGAGCCGGTGCGCACGATCACCACGGCGGTCATCCCGCGCGGCAAGCTCAAGAACAAGTGATGAGCGCGGACGCGCCGCCCCCGCCCGCGCAGCAGCCACGCAACCCGCTGCACGGGCTCACCCTCGAGGCCATCCTGAACGCCCTGGTGGCGACGTATGGCTGGGAGGGCCTGGGCGAGCGCATCGCGCTGCGCTGCTTCACCAGCGACCCGAGCGTGGGCTCCAGCCTCAAGTTCCTGCGCAAGACGCCGTGGGCGCGCGAGAAGGTCGAGAGCCTGTACCTCTTCATGCTGCGCGACCTGCGCCGCCAGCAGCAGCCCGCCCCCGGCCCGCGCGCATGAAGGCGCGCGTGGAGCCCGGCGGCTTCGGCTTCGACACCGAAGCGGGGCGCACCCTCCTCCAATCCGCGGATGCCGCCGGCATCGAGCTTCCGAGCTCCTGCCGCAACGGCACCTGCCGCACCTGCCTGTGCAGGCTGCTGAGCGGCGAGATCCGCTACCGCATCGAGTGGCCCGGCGTGAGCGCCGATGAGAAGGCCGAGGGCTGGATCCTGCCCTGCGTGGCCGAGCCGGTGGGCGACGTCGTGCTCGACGTGCCCTACGCCTTCTCCAATTTCTGATCGCTGGTCCGCACGATCCGGTCCCGCTGCGCGAGCGAGGGGAAGAGGCGGAACCACGCGAGCGCGACCGCGATGGTGCCCACGCCGCCCAGCACCACCGAGCCCACCGGCCCCAGCAGCGCCGCCGAGGCGCCGGACTCGAACTCCCCGAGCTGGTTGCTCGCGCCGATGAAGATCGAGTTGACCGCGCTCACGCGGCCGCGCATCGCGTCCGGCGTCTCCAGTTGCACCAGCGTCTGCCGGATCACCACGTTCACCATGTCGGCGCCACCCGAGATGGCCAGCGCGATCAGCGAGAGGACGAAGCTGCGCGAAATGCCGAAGACGATCATGCACAGCCCGAAGGTGCCGACCGCCATCAACAGCGTGCGCCCGACGCGGCGCTCGATGGGCCGGCGCGTCAGCAAGATCGACATGAACAGCGCGCCGACCGCGGGCGCCCCGCGCAGAAGGCCCAGCCCCCACGGCCCCGTGTGCAGGATGTCCTTGGCGTAGATGGGCAGGAGCGCCACCGCGCCGCCCAGCAGCACCGCGAAGAGATCGAGCGAGACCGCGCCGAGCACGGGCTTGCGCTTCCAGATGAAGTCCACGCCCGCGAGCACCGTGCGCAGCGTGACGGGCTCGCGCGGCGTGGGCGTGTAGACGTAGCGCAGCCGCGCCATCAGGACGCTGGCGACGATGAAGAGCGCGAGGCTGGCGCCATACACCACGCCCATGCCCGCCACGAAGAGCAGCCCGCCCAGCGCAGGCCCGCCGATGATCGCGCCCTGCATGCCGGCCGAACTGAAGGCCATGGCGCGCGGCAGCATCAGCGGCGGCACGAGCAAGGGCGTCAGCGCCTGCTGCGCCGGCATCTGGAAGGCGCGCACCGCGCCCAGCACCAGCGAGAGGCCGAGCAGCAGCGCGCGCGAGTCGTGCCCCGTCGCGACCGAGACGAGCAGCAGCAAGGCCACCAGCCCCTGCACCGCGAAGCAGCCCGCGACGATGCGGCCGCGATGGTGCCGGTCCACCACGTGGCCCGCGAGCAAGGCGAGCAACAGCGCCGGCACGAACTGGTAGAGCCCGACCAGGCCCAGGTCCCAGGCACTGGAAGTCAGCTCGTACATGTGCCAGCCGATCGCCACCAGCATCATCTGGCTGCCGGCCGTGCCGAAGAGCCGCCCGATCCACAGGCGCATGAAGGGCCGCTCGCGCGTCAGGTCGGAAAAACTCGGTGGCTCGGGGGATAAGGCAGCGGCAGGCATCCGGACGAGGATAGCCGAGCCTGCTCTTCTAGACTTGAGCCCCGATGACACCCCTCCAGCCGCTCTACAAGGACGACCACCTGCTGGTGCTTGAAAAACCCGCCGGCCTGCTGTGCGTGCCCGGACGCGGCGAAGACAAGCAGGACTGCCTGAGTTCCCGCGCGGCCGCGCGGTGGCCGGGTGCACTGGTGGTGCATCGGCTGGACATGGCGACGAGCGGGCTGGTGCTCATGGCGCGCAGCCCAGCGATGCAGCGCGCGCTGGGAGACGCCTTCGCGGAACGCCGCATCGCCAAGCGCTACGAAGCCATCGTGGAGGGCTTGCCGCCGGTGTCGCAGGACTGGTCGCTCATCGACGCGCCGCTGATGCCCGATTGGCCGCGGCGCCCGCTGCAGAAGATCGATGCGGCCGGCAAGCCCAGCCAGACGCGATGGCGCGTGAAGGAACAACTGCCGGCACTGCATGCCAGCCACCTGCTGCTGGAGCCGCTGACGGGCCGCAGCCATCAGCTGCGCGTCCACCTGCTGTCGATCGGCCATCCGATCCTGGGCGATGCGCTCTACGGCAACGAGGCCGTGCAGCGCCGCGCCCCCCGGCTGCTGCTGCATGCCACGGCGCTGGCGTTCGCGCATCCGGCGCACGGCCGCTCGATGCGTTTCGAAAGCCCGGTGCCCTTTTCTTCGTCGCTCCTCGATGCGCCTCAGGCGCCTCAGTGAAGATCGCCCTTGACCACGAGCACGGGCACGCGCGACTCCTGCAGCACGCGCTGCGTCACGCTGCCGAGCAGCAGCTTCTCGATGCCCGTGCGGCCATGCGAGCCCATCACGATGAGGTCGGCCGCGATGGCGTTGGCGGTGTCGACGATGCCTTCATGCACCACGTGGCCGTCGATCACGCGCTGGTCGCTGTGCAGGCCTTCGGCCGCCAGCGCCGCGACGCCGCGCGCAAGCGCCGCATTGGCGCTGCTGGTGGCGGCCGCGAGGTATTCGTTCTGGCCGAGCGCATAGTCCGCGCCGACGCCGATGAAGGGATAGTTGTCCACCACGTGGATGAGCGTGATGCGGCTTCCGAAGGCCAGCGCCAGCCCGCTGGCCTTGCTGACGGCGAGCATCGACGTTTCGGACCCGTCGATCGGAACCAGGATGTGATTGAACATGCGGACCTCTTTCGTTCACGTGGGCTCGCAAGCGAACCGGGCCTCGAATGTACATCCCCGCGATTGCACGGGCTGTAGGATTTCCACGGCCCGTATCGTGGCGTCAATCGCCTTGAAAAGCGTTCGCGCGGCAGGTCACGACCAACGTGTCGCGCCAGCCCGCCTCGCCTTCGACCAGCGGCTGGATCGGCGTGGATTCGTGGATCACGCGCGCGTCGTCCAGCAGCAGCAGGCTCCAGGGCTCCGTCATCGTGAAGCGCTCGCCGCGGCGGCCCGAGGCCTCGAACACGCGCGTCTCGCCGCCCTTGATGTTGTGGCGGCCGACCAGCGCGACGGCCACCAGGTCGACGCCATCGCGGTGCGCGCCCTCGGGCGTCGGCCGGCCGATGCCGTCGGCCGTGTCGATGCGGAACTGGTGCGCCTCGACGTACCAGCGCTGCGCGCCGCGCAGCCCGCTCGCGACCTCGCCCAGCGCGAGCATCATGCGCCGCCACGCGGGCCGCGCCACGGTGGCGGGCTCCATCGGCGCGAACCAGCGCTGCATGCCGCCATGCAGGGCGTTGTACTCGACCGGCTGCCAGTGCGCGCGATGCGGGGCCTGCGCCAGCGCGTCGCCGTCCACCGTGAAGCAGGCATGGCGACGCGTGCGGTAGTGCCCGCCGTCCTTCAGGTACTCGTCAGGCGGCAGGTGGTCCCAGTCGCCGTGCAGGGCCTCCAGCTCGGCGAGCGGCGTGCCAAGCCAGCCGGCCACGCCCTGCGGGCTCAGCACGGCATAGCCGTCCTGCCGCAAGGTGGAAACGAGCCGGTCGGGTGGAGTGAATGGCGGGCTGAACGCGGCGCTCACCGCGCCACCTTCACGCCCTTCCAGAAGGCGACGCGGTCACGGACCATCTCGGCCTCGGGCTTGGGCTGCGGGTAGTACCAGACGGCATCGGGGTTGAGTTCGCCCTTCACCAGCAGCGAGTAGTAGCTCGCCGTGCCCTTCCACGGGCAGGTGGTCTTGTGGTTGCTGAAGGTCACGTAGTCGCGGTTGAGCGCGCTCACGGGAAAGTAGTGGTTTCCTTCGACGAGCACGGTGTCGTCGCTCTCGGCGATGGTGGCGCCGTTCCAGGTTGCTTTCATGGGGAAGTCTCCGTGCCCGCGGGTGCGGGCCGTCTGTCATTGTGCCGTGGGCGCCTGCAGCCAGTGCACGCTGAACAAACGGTCAGGGTCCGTCCACACCGCCGCGGGCCTGAAGCCGGCCTTCACCGCGAGCGCGCGCAGCCCCTCGACGGTGTACTTGTGCGAGTACTCGGTGTGGATGGTCTCGCCCTCCGCGAACTCGAAGCGCTCGCCATCGAGCGTCACTGTCTGCGCGCGGCGGCTCACCAGGTGCATCTCGATGCGACGCAGCGGCGAGTTGTAGAAAGCCGCATGCGTGAAACCGTCGAGATCGAAGTCCGCGTCCAGCTCGGCATTGGCACGCCGCAGCAGGTTGAGGTTGAAGGCCGCCGTCACGCCCTGCGCGTCGTTGTAGGCGGCATGCAGCAAGGCCGGGTCCTTGACCAGGTCGACGCCCAGCAGCAGGCCGCCGCCGCGCAGCAGGCGCTGCGCGAGTTGCAGGAAGGCCAGCGCCTCGTCGGGGCTGAAGTTGCCCAGCGTCGAGCCGGGGAAGAAGCCGACGCGCTGGCCGATGCCTTCGCCGTGCGCGGGCAGCACCAGCGGCATCGTGTAGTCCGCCACCACGGGCTGCACCTGCAGGCGCGGGTAGTCGGCGCGCAGGCGCTCGGCGGCCGCCTCCAGGTGCTCGCCGGAGATGTCGATGGGCACGTAGCGCCGCGGCGATTCCAGTGCGTCCAGCAGCAGCCGCACCTTGGTGAGCGAGCCCGCGCCGAATTCGATGATCTCGGCCTGCGGGCCGATCTGCGCGGCGATCTCCGGCGCGCATTCGGTGAGGATGCGAAGCTCCGTGCGCGTGGGGTAGTACTCCGGCAACTCGCAGATGCGGTCGAAGAGCGCCGAGCCCGCGACGTCGTAGAAGAACTTGGGCGACACGCTGCGTGCGTCCCGGCTCAGGCCGTCGAATAGTTCGCGGCCGAAGTCGGACAGTGGCGCCGCGCGCTGCGCGCTGCGGAAGGCATGGAGGTTGAAGGCGGTATTGCGCATCAAAGGTCCTTCGCGAGCCGCAGCCCGGAAAACTGCCAGCGCGCGGCCGGCGGGAAGAAATTGCGATAGCTCGGCCGCGCATGGCCCGCCGGGGTCGCGACGCTGCCGCCACGCAGCACCAGTTGGCCGACCATGAACTTGCCGTTGTATTCCGCCGCGACGCCCGGCAGCGGACGGAAGCCCGGATACGGGTCGTACGAGGAGCGCGTCCATTGCCACACGTGGCCGCTCATCTGCGAGATGCCGGGTGCGTCGTGCGCCGCCTCCCACTCGAACTCGGTCGGCAGCCGTGCGCCCGCCCACTCGGCGTAGGCGGCCGCCTCGTAGAAGCTCAACTGCGCCACCGGTGCCTCCGGCTCCAGTGGCCGCACGCCGTGCAGTCCGAAGACTTGCCAGCCCGCCGTCGCGCCCTGGTGCCGCAAGCGGGGATCGTCCGGCGCCAGCCAATAGGCCGGACAGCGCCAGCCCTGCGCCTGCACCGCGGCCCAGCCGTCGGACAACCACAGCTCGGGCCGCTGATAGCCGCCGTCCTCGATGAACCGTGCATAGTCGCCGCAGTTCACGAGCCGGTCGGCGATCGCGTACGGCTGCAGCAGGGCCGCGTGGCGGGGCGTCTCGTTGTCGAAGGCGAAGGCGACGCCCTCATGCCCCACCTCCACCACGCCGCCGGGGCGCTCGATCCACCGCATCGCGGACGGAACCGACGCGAGGCGCAGCGCATTGGCCGGAGCGGGCCGGTATGCCGGCAGCAGCGGGTTGCATGAGAGCGCATGCAGGATGTCGGTGACGATCAGCTCCTGGTGCTGCTGCTCGTGGTTCAGGCCCAGCGTGAGGATGGCGTCGATCGCGGCCCAGTCCGCCGTGCCCGGTGCGTCCAGCAGCGCCTGCACGCCCTCGTCCACGTGCTTGCGATAGGCATGCACCTCCTCGAGCGAAGGCCGCGTCAGCAGCCCGCGCTGCGGGCGTGGATGGCGCGGGCCGAGCGCCTCGTAGTAGGAGTTGAAGAGATAGTGGAAGCGCGCATCGAACACGCCGTAGCCCTCCGCATGCGGCTGCAGCAATACCGTCTCGAAGAACCAGGTCGTGTGAGCCAGGTGCCATTTGGTTGGGCTCGCATCGGGCATCGACTGGATGCACTGGTCTTCCACCGAGAGCGTGGAGGCCAGGGCGAGACTCAGCGCCCGCACGGCCTCGAATCGGGCACGCAGGTCGTCCGCCGCGGGCGTGGCCGGCCGGATGAGGTTCATGGGAATGGGTTCTCCGGATTCTGTCTTGTCGGTTTTTAGCCCACATGGGCAGGAGAAAGCCGTAGGACAAGTCCCCGCCAGCGCCTGCATCGGGGGGCCTGTCACGACCGCGGCCGGCCACTTTGGCACAACACGCTCGACCGTGCCAGGGGGCTGCGTATCATCCGCCGAATGAGTACGTCTACTGCGCCCGGCCGCCCACGCATCGTCATCATCGGGTGCGGATTCGGCGGCCTGGAGGCGGCGCGCAGGCTGGAGCGGGCGGAGGTCGACATCACCATCGTCGACAAGACCAACCACCATCTTTTCCAGCCCCTGCTCTACCAGGTCGCGACGGCCGGCCTGGCGGCGCCTTCCATCGCGGCGCCCGTTCGACTGCTGTTTCGCAAGCAACACAATGTCACGACGCTGCTGGGCGAGGTGACGCACATCGATCCCGCCGCGCGCGAGGTGCACCTTGCCGACGGCGCGCGCCTGCCATGGGACCATCTCATCGTGGCCGCGGGCGCAACCCACAGCTACTTCGGCAACGACGAATGGTCGCGCCTCGCGCCGGGCCTCAAGACGCTGGCCGATGCCTTCGAGATCCGGCGCCGCGTCCTGCTGAGCTTCGAGGCGGCCGAGATCGAGCCTGACCCGGCACGGCAGCGCGCCCTGCTCACCTTCGCCGTGATCGGCGCGGGCCCCACCGGCGTCGAGATGGCCGGCACGCTGGCGGAGATCGCGCGCCACACGCTCGAAGGTGAGTTCCGCCGCATCGACCCGGGCAGTGCCGAGATCCTTTTGATCGAAGGCGGCCCGCGCGTGCTGCAGGCCATGCCCGAGTCGCTGAGCCAGCGCGCGCTGGAACAGTTGCAGAAGCTCGGCGTGCAGGTGCGGCTCAACGCGCGCGTCACCGCCATCGACGACACCGGCCTGCAGGTCGATTCTCCCTTCAGCGACGGCGGCGCGGGCATGGGCCGGCACCGCATCGACTGCCACTGCGTGGTCTGGGCCGCGGGCGTCGCCGCCTCGCCGCTGGGCCGGCTGCTGGGCGCGGCAACGGGCGTGGAAACCGACCGCGCGGGCCGCGTGAAGGTGCTGCCCGACCTGAGCATTCCAGGACATCCGGACATCAGCGTGGTGGGCGATCTCGCCGCCGCCATGAGCCACCGGCCCGGCAGGGAGCCCACGCCCGTGCCCGGCGTGTCACCCGGCGCCAAGCAGATGGGCCGCGCGGCCGCGGCCAATGTGCTGCGCCGCATCGCGGGCAAGGAGAGCGAGCCCTTCCGATACAGCGACTACGGCAATCTCGCGACCATCGGCCGCAACTCGGCCGTCGTCGACCTCGGCACGCCCTTCGGGCCGCTGCGCTTTTCGGGGCGGCTGGCCTGGCTCTTCTGGCTCTTCGCCCACGCCTACTTTCTGATCGGCTTCCGAAACCGCATCGTGGTGCTGATGGACTGGGCCGGCGCGTACTGGAGCTTCCAGCGCAACGCGCGCGTGGTGGCCGACGTGCGCGGCAAGGGCGAGTCCTGAGAACGCCCTGGCCTCCCGAATCTGACGAATTGTCGTTGCACCGAGAAGGCACGAAGCGGCATCCCTACGATCTGGCCCGCGATTGACGGCGGCGACATCCTGCCCGCCGTATCGGCGCAGTCCAGGGGGAGTGAGATGCAAGATTCGAGCACGCTCGAATACAACACCGACAGCCTAGCCGGAACCTTCGATCGGCTGAAATCCATCGTGGCCTGGCTGGAGGCGCCGGGCGCCGGGGCGCAGGCGCGGTCCGTGACCGTGCGTCCCGAAATCGCGGGACGCTTCATCCAGCGCACCTTCTCCCGACTCTTCGAGCGGCTCGTGGACGAACTTGCCACGCGCGCCATCGAGCGGGCCGGCATCCCGGGGCGCTGGGAGCGGATCACGGCGAGCGAGCTGATCTGCGAAGTCATGACCGACCGGTCCATCCGCAAGGGCCTGCTGAGCACCGCGGGCCGGAGAAGCCGGCGGGACCTGATCGCGCAGTCGCTGAAGTCCGGCCGTCTCGAGTTCGCCATCCTTCTGCTGCCATGCCGCGCGCCCTCGCGCCTCAAGCATTGCGGCGTGCTGCCGGACCTGGGGGAGGCCTACACGCTGGTGCTGCTCGCCGCGCTGGCGCGTGCGGGCGAGGAGGTGCAGATGCGGATGCGGGCCGCATGCGCGGAGGTCGTGCAACATGTCGCGCGGGGCGATATCGCATCCGTGTTCGAACAAAGCGCCGAGCCGCCGCCGCTGGCGCGCAACACCGTGATGGAAGACGCCCTCGTCTTCGCGCGGCAGCACTGCGGCGACGAGCAAGCCTATGTGGTGCGGCGCAAGAAGCTCGTGGGATCCGTGCAGGCGCTGCGCGGCATCGTGGTCAAGGACTCCCGCCGGTTCGGCGAATTCCTGAACCGGCTGTGCGAGCGGAACATCGCCTTCGATGCCTTCCTCGCCTTCTTCGAGGCCGGCATCCTGCCGGTGACGGTGCTGGGCGTGCAGGACGCCGGCCGCTATCCCTGCTTCGGCGGCATCCCGGACGAAACGGTGTCGAACTACCGGGCGCTCCTGCTCGACTACATCCGCTTCCTCGACCTGCCCGAGAGGAACTTCCGGCTGCTTTCCTATGGCGAAATCGTCGACGGCATACGCGGCTCGGCGCGCTATGCGCAGATGGCATTCTTCCAGTCGCGGCTCGCCTGCTACACCGGCGCGATCCGCGAGAACCTGGACCGCCTGCACGCGGCGCCCTCGCGCGAAGCCTTTCACGCGATCGTCCGGGCCATGGAGGGCGGGCCCCAGCTCTCCGCCCTCTTCGAGCCACTCCTGCTGTCGCTCCCGCAGGCCGGGCTGGAGACGGGGGAGGAAGATTCGGAACACGCGAAGCTTCACTTCTATGCCAAGACCCTGAGCGAGGTCTATTGCCGCTCCAGGGAAGCGGCGCGGGAAGACCTGAGGCGCCGCATCATCGCCGACACGCTGCAGGGCACGGCGGAGTACTGCGCCGCGTACGAAGCCAACACCGGCTCGAAGAATCCGTCCGGCTTCGACGACGTGGCCTCGATCCTGCCGAACGCCTTGCGCATGTCGATCCACCGCAAGGACGAGGCCGCTGGCCATTTCTCGGTGTCGGTCTCGCCGAGCTTCCGGCGCACGCCCTGGCACGGCACCGTCGCATTGCACCCCGGCTCCAGCGATGAAAAGCTCAGGCTGTCCGTCGACCTGGTGGGCGACCTCAAGTCAGCCGGCTACGTCGGCGTCTTCATCTCCGAAGCGCATCGGCACCCGGAATTCTCCTGGCTGCAAAGCTATACGGCGGCGCGGCAGGCTGTGTTCTACATCGCACCCTCCGTGCTGGGCGAGGCGTCGAACCACGAGGCGCGCATCGCGGCGCTGTCGCAGCGCGAACTGGAGTCGCATCCGTAAGCCGTCCCGCGGCGCAGTTGCCGCGGCGCCAGTCCGCATGACGGCGGGATGACGGCGGTGAAATGTCTTCGTCATTTGCAAAGGACAGCATCGCGGTGCGCGCGGGCGCCGCCTGCCGCGCATCCTGTCCACAACGAAGAACTACCATGAACAAGATCGCCCCTCTGCCCGCGCCGAAGCCGCGCGCGCTGTACGCCATTGCCGCCCTGAGCGGCGCCCTGCTGATGACGGCCTGCGGCGGCGGCAGCGACGACCCCGCTCCGGCGCCCGCCCCTGCCCCCGCGCCCACGCCGGCGCCGCTGGGCACGCTCGACGGCTCGGTGCCGCTGGTCATCGGCCACCGCGGCCTCCCCGGCCTGTACCCCGAAGAGACCAGGACGGCCTACGAGGCAGCCGCCGATGCGGGCGCCGACTCGCTGGAGACCGACCTGCACCTCACCAAGGACTGCGTGCTCGTTGCGCGCCACAACCCCTGGCTGAGCGACAACACCAACGTGGCCGCCGTGGCCGCCACCAACCCGACGGTCGCCTCCCGCAAGCGCACCGTGCCCGGCGTGCTGGTCAACGTCAGCTACCCCGCCATCCCGGCGAACGGTCCGTCGCAGTACCTGAGCGACCTGACAGACCCCGCCGATCCGAGCTCCGTGCTGCGCTCGCTGGTGGTCGACGGCGAGGACCACACCAACGACTGGTCCATCACGGACTTCACGATGGCCGAACTCAGGCAGTGGATCGCCGGCACGACCTACGATGCCAAGGCCGACCGGCCGACGGACCTCAACGGAAAGCTGCCGATCCTCAGCTTCCAGGACGTGATCGACATCGCGAAGGCCAAGAGCACATCCACCGGCCGCAAGCTCATCATCTATCCGGAGAGCAAGAACCCGGTCTGGAACAACGCGCAGGCCATCGCCAACGGCTGCGGCCCGGCCAACAGCCATCCCTTCGAAGACGCGATCCTCAAGGCGCTGCGGGACAACAACCTCGACGGCAAGGACGCGCCGGTCATCGTGCAGAGCTTCGACCCCGCGAGCCTGAAGTACCTGCGCTCCAAGAGCATGAAGGCGCGGGCGGTGCAGCTGGTGGACGGCAACGCCATCGACTACAAGACCGGCGAGATGATCTACGTCACGAACGACGAATACACCTTCGTCGACGGCCGCCCCTACAGCTGGACACTGGCGGGCGACCCGCGATTCTTCGGTGCCATGCTGACGCCGGACGGCCTGAAGGAAGTGAAGACCTATGCCGACGGCATCGGCCCCTGGAAGCCGCAGGTCATGGCGCACACCATCGTGCCCTTCAAGGCCAACGGGACGCTGGCCGACGTCAACACCGTCAAGCCTACCAGCCTGATCGCCGACGCGCACAAGGCCGGCCTCTTCGTGCACAGCTACACCTTCCGCAACGAGAAGCAGTACCTCGCCGGCGCCTTCAACAACGACCCGGTGCAGGAGTACCTGGCCTACTTCCGTGCGGGCATCGACGGCGTGTTCACCGACTTCGCGAACACCGGCGTCGCGGCGCGCGCGGCCTACCTGAAGGAAACGGGCCGCTGAGGCCCGGCACGCCGGCGCCTTCGCGTTTTCGCCGAATCGCGCTAGGCTCCGGCGCCATGAGCCACATCGAACAGAAGCTCCAGGCCCTGGGCCTGGTATTGCCGCCGCCGCTGCCCATGCCGCCCGGCGTGACGCTGCCCTTCCCCTGGGTGCGCATCGTCGGCCCGCGAGTCATCGTCTCGGGCCACGGCCCGCAGCATCCGGACGGCTCGCTCGCCACGCCGCTCGGCAAGGTCGGGCGCGAACTCACGCTGGAGCAAGGCTATGCGGCCGCGCGGCTGACCGCGCTGGCCATCCTTGCCAACCTGCAGCGCGCGCTCGGCGACCTGGACCGCATCACGGCCTGGGTGCGGGTCTTCGGCATGGTCAACGCGGCGCCGGGTTTCAACCGCATGCCCGCGGTGATCAACGGCTTCTCGGACCTGATCCTCGAGCTCTACGGACCCGAGGCCGGCGCGCACGGACGCAGCGCGGTGGGGCTGGCCGAACTGCCTTTCGACATTCCGGTCGAGATCGAGGCCGAGGTCGAGATCAGGGCCTGAGCCAGGGCCTTTCCTTGACCGCCGTCAATGCCGGGCCGAGGCTCCCATCGGAAGCTCGGAAGCAGGAGGAGCAAGGTCATGCGCATCGAATTCGGGGTCAACATCGGCAGGGCGACGGGCGGCTGCGCGCCCCTTTCGTCTTGACGCGAGAGTCGCGCATGCCTCCGGCTTGCCTGCTCGCCCGCCGCGCGCGCATCGACACCTACCAGCAGGCGGTCGTCTACATGCGCAGCGACGGCCCGGTGTGCCGCGCCGAAGGCTTCGAGGCGCAGGCGCAAGTCGAGGTCATCGCCAAGGGCCGGCATGTGTTCGCGATCCTGAACCATGTCGCGGCTGACTGGCTTCGCGAGGATGAGATCGCGCTCTCCGAGGCCGCGTGGGACCTGCTCGACGCGCAGGACGGCGAAAGCGTGGAGGTTCGGCACCCGCCGGTCCTGGCTTCGCTCGCGCACTTGCGCGCCAAGGTCCACGGTAACCGGCTGGCCTATCCAGCCCTGCGCGCACTGATCGAAGACGTCAGCCACGGACGCGTCTCCGACATCCATCTCTCGTCCTTCGTCACGCTGTGCGCTGGCACGGGCCTGGACTTCGATGAGACGATCGCGCTCACGCGCGCCATGGTGGACGTGGGCGAGCGCATCGACTGGGGCGTCTCGCCGGTGGTGGACAAGCATTGCATCGGCGGCCTGCCCGGCAACCGCACGACGCTGCTGGTGGTGCCCATCGCCGCGGCCTGCGGAGCGTGGATGCCCAAGACTTCCTCGCGCGCCATCACCTCGGCGGCCGGCACCGCCGACGCCATGGAAACGCTTGCGCCCGTCAGCCTGGATCTCGCCACCATGCGGCGCGTTGTCGAAAGAGAAGGCGGCTGCATCGCCTGGGGTGGCGCAACGCGCATCAGCCCGGCCGACGACATCCTGATCCGCGTGGAGCGCCCGTTGAACCTCGACAGCGAGGGCCTGCTCGTCGCTTCCATCCTGTCGAAGAAGGCGGCGGTGGGGTCGCAGCGCGTGCTGGTCGATCTGCCGGTCGGCCCGCTCGCCAAGGTGCGCAGCGTGGCTGCCGCCGAGGCGCTGTCGCGCAGGCTGATGGGCACCGGCGCCGCGCTCGGCCTGCAGGTGCGCACTGTATTCACCGATGGCACGCAGCCGGTGGGCCGAGGCATCGGGCCCGCGCTGGAGGCCATGGACGTGATGGCTGTGCTGGAGCGCGCCTCGGACGCGCCCGCAGACCTGCGCGAGCGGGCACTGCTGCTTGCCGGGCTCGTGCTCGAGATGGCCGATCGCGCCGCTGTGGGCGAAGGCCTGGCCCTCGCGCGCGCGACGCTCGACAGCGGTCGCGCGCTGGCAAAGTTCATCGCGATCTGCGAGGCGCAAGGCGGCCTGCGCGTGCCTCCCAAGGCGGCGCAGACACACAGTGTGACGGCGCCGGCGGAGGGTACCGTCCGCGCCATCGACACTCGCCTGGTCGCGCGCGTGGCGAAACTGGCCGGCGCACCGCGCGACGCGGCCGCGGGGGCCATGGTGCACGTGCGCATGGGCGACCGGGTCGAGCGCGGCCAGCCGCTTTTCACGCTGCACGCGGGCAGCCTGGGTGCGCTGCAGTACGCGCTGGCCTTCGTGCGCTCGCAGCTGCCGGTTGTCCTGGTTTCGCCGGGCCCGCAGGAATGAACAGCGGCCCGCGCCGGCGCTTCAGGCCGGCGCCTCCTCGCCGCGCACCATCAGCACCGGCACCGGGCTCGAACGCACGACGAGTTCCGCGTCGCTGCCCAACGCCAGTCGGCTGAATCCCCGCCGGCCGTGCGTGCCGATGACGATCAGGTCGCAGCCTGCCTCGCGAGCCTCGTCGACGATCACGTCCGCGATGCGGCCTTGCGTCACTTCGCGAAGCACCGTCTGTGCCGTCACGTCCGCGTCCGCGGCCGTCCGCGCGGCCTTGTCGAGGAGGCTCTGGCCGTACTCGCGCAGCTTGCGCACGTTGGACTCGAAGCTGCTGACGCCGGACATTTCCATGAGCATCGGGAAGTCATCGATGATGTGGAGCAGGCGCAACTTGCTCTTTTGATCGGTGGCGAGCCGGATCGCCTCGCGCAGGCCCCGCTCCGAAGTGGCGCTGCCGTCCAGCGGGACCAGGATGTTCGTGTACATGGAGATGCTCCTCTTCGGCCGTGATGAAGGCCCGCTTGCCACGGCCGCGGAAGCAAGCGAGACGGGACGCATGGAACCAGTATCCGCATCGCGCCCCGATGCTTGTTGATATCGCGCAAGGCGCGTGGACTTTCAGGCACCGGCCTTCCGGCGCGATGGCGCCCGGCCGGCCTACCGGGTCTCCTGCCGCGCGCCGCCGGGTGCGGGCGACCATGTCGGGCGCTCGCCGCGCTGCGTGTCGACGATCACGACCCATCGGCCTGCGCCTTCGACCGGCGTCTGGTCGGGCGGCAACACCCACATCGTCCGGCCCTCGGCCTCGGTGGCCAGGTAGTCCGCATCCAGCACCCCGAAGCGGTCGAGCAGGCGGTTCAGGCTGGCCGGAATGCGGATGCAGCCCTTCGACTGCACGCTGCCGAGGCGCGGCTCCAGCAGTTCCGGGTCGGTCGCATGCATCTGCAGCCTCATCGTGCTGACGCCGCCGCCGCCCCACAGCCGCTCCGCACGTTGCCAGCCGAGGTCGAACACTCGCATGCCCTTGGCGCCGTAGCCGCGAATACCATGTTCGTTGCGCGTTCCTTCCGCGCGAAAGTCGGGGTTGGCGCCGGTGTGCGCGAACACGCCAAGCGGGGTCTCGAAGTGGTCGAACGCACCGCCGCGCCCCGTCGAGACCGGCGACGCGCCCACCAGCAAAGGTGCGAAACCCGGCGCCAGCCAGAAGATGAAGATGGCCTGCACCTTGGGGCTGCGGTCGACCAAGGCGACATACTCCGCGCCTTGCGGCAGCACGCCCGCGCGTTCGAGCGCGTCATGCAGGAGGGTGCCGTAGCTTTGCGCCTCATCCGCCGGCACCTCCAGCCGACGGTCCACCTGTTCGCGGTAAAGGGCGGCCAGATCGGTGGGGCCGGCCACGGCATGTGCCGCGCAGGCGCCGCAAAGCAGCAGAAGCAGAACGCGCCGCAGGAAGGCGCCGCGAGAGAAGACAACCATCGGGCGAGGCGCGGCCTTCAGGCAAGATTTCAGTCTTCCACCACCAGGCTGTTGACGACGGAATCGACACCCGGCGCGGACCACGCGGCGCCTTGCGCGGCAATGGATTCAGACCACGAATGCACCTTGCCGCGCAGCGTCACCTGCGAGCCGTCCACAGCGATCTGGATGCGCGAGGCCTCGCGATCGGCTTGCCGCGACAACGCGTCGTGCAGCTTCTTCTCGACGTCCGCTGCGCGCACCTTCGGCGAAATCTTCACCATGTTCGACACGCCCCGCACGCCCAGCAGGTGGCGAACGGCGTTCTCCGCGCCGCGGCGCTGGTACTCCCACTCGACCTCGCCGGTGAGCGAGATCCAGCCGCCCTCGACCATGGGCTTGATCCTGCCCGGCGGCACCAGGACGCTCCATTCGAGCGCGCGCTCCGCGGCCAGCGCGATGTCCGCGTCGGAGCGCTCGCCGCCGTCGGGCAGCTTGACGGTGATCTCCACCGCGAGCGCCTTCACGCCCCTGACGCGCCTGGCGGCGCGCTCGGCGGCGTACTTTTCCGAGAAGCTGGCGAGGTGGCCGGAGAGCGTCACCACGCCGTCCTTCGCCGTCACGCCAACGGTGGCGGCCTGGATGGCGGGATCCCAGTCGAGTTCGGCCAGGACGTCGCTTCGAAGTTGGGCATCGGATTTCATGACTCTGTCTTTCTGTGGATGGATGGAACGGGGGGACCTGTCCGGCCAACTGTAGGAAGCGCGAGGCGGCCATGGCTTGCGCCAGATCAACAAGCAGCCCTCCGATGCCGGGGAAATCGAACGGCGGCGCGCTTGACGCAGCGCAAGGCGGGCGCTTCCAGGCGGCCGTTGAATGCTGGAAGACTGGCCCCCCCGGGGCTGCCCCAAGAAAAAGGTTTCTTCATGCCTTCACTTTCACTGCGCGGCATCCTCGATGGAATCGCTGCCCGGGCCGGCGTTGCCTTCGCCGTGCGCATGCCTGACGGCGCGATCATCAGGGCCGGGACGGGCGAGCCTGTCTTCACGCTGACCTTCCGGACCGACGTGGCGGTGCTGGCCACCGCCACGCGCGGCCACATGGGATTGATGGACGCCTATTTCGACCAGGAGATCGAGTTCGAGGGGGACTTCGGCAAGGCGCTTGCGGCGGGCATGGCCTCCGGCTTCGACCGGCAGTCCGGCATGCTCAACGGCATCGAGAACGACTTCCACGAGTTGCGCCATTCGAATCGCGACTTGGCGAATGCCAAGGCCAACGCACGCGCGCACTACGGGCTGGGACACGAGTTCTACCGCCTGTGGCTGGATGACCCGCTGATGATGTACACCTGCGGCTACTGGGACGAGCGAACCCGTACGCTGGAAGAAGCCCAACGCAACAAGATCGACCACGTCTGCCGCAAGCTGCGCCTGGCGCCCGCAGAGCACTTCGTCGACATCGGCTGCGGCTTCGGCGGCTTCATGTTTCGCGCGCTGGAGACGTGCGGCGCGACCGGCGTCGGCGTCAACACGACCACCGAGCAGGTGGACTGGCTGCGCGGCGAGATCACCCGGCGCGGGCTGGAAGAAAGCCTGCAGGTCCGCGAAGCCGACTTTCGCGAGGTGGATGCGCAGTACGACAAAGTCGTTTCCATCGGCACGCTGGAGCACGCGGGACGCGACCAACTGCCAGAGGTCGTCCGCGCGCACGCCGATTTCCTCAAGCCGGGCGGGCTGGGCATGCTGCATTTCATCGGCCACGTCGGCCGCTACGAGACCGAACTCTTCATCCGCAAGCATGTCTTCCCGGGCGGCTGGATTCCCAGCCTCGCCGAAGTCATCGTCGAGATGGAGCGCTGCGGCCTGGAGGTGGTGGACATCGAGAACCTCCGCCGCCACTACGCGCCGACGCTCGATGCCTGGGCCTCGCGCTTCGACGCGAACTGGGAGACGATCCAGGCTCTCGACCCGAAGCGCTTCGACGAGCGCTTCCGGCGCATCTGGCGGACCTACCTCATTGCCTGCGCTGAAATGTTCCGTTCACCGGCGGGGTACACCCATCTGTTCCAGATCGTCTTCAGCAAGGGCAACATCACGCGGGAGAACTACCCGATGACACGGGCCCATCTTTATGGGCACTGAGGCCGCGAGCCACGCCGCGCGCCGCGAGGCGCTGCTGGCCGCCATGCGCCGAGGCGGCGCCGGCAGCGCGCCACTGCGCCTGCGCAAGAAGACATCCAATCTCTTCAGGGACAGGCACGAGGGCGCCAGGCAAAGGCTCGACCTGAGTGCCTTCGACCATGTCCTGGACGTCGACGAGCTGGCCGGCACGGTGGAGGTGGAGGGCATGGCCACCTACGAGACGCTGGTGGCGGCCACGCTGCCCCACGGCGTGATGCCGGCGGTGGTGCCTCAACTCAAGACCATCACCGCCGGTGGCGCGGTGGCGGGCGTCGGCATCGAGGCGAGTTCGTTCCGGCAGGGGCTGGTGCACCACACGCTCGTCGAACTCGATGTGCTCCTGCCCGGCGGAGAGGTCCTGACCTGCACGCCGCACAACGCCCACCGCGACCTCTTCCTCGGCTTTCCCAACTCCTACGGCTCGCTGGGCTACGCGCTGCGCCTGGTGCTTCGCACCTTGCCCGTCTCACCCTCAGTGCGCGTAGAGCACCTTCGCTTCGGCTCATCCGCGGATTTCTTCCAGGCACTGGCGCGACTGTGCACCGAGGGGAGCGAGGATTTTGTCGACGGCGTGGTCTTCGACCGCGGCACGCTGGTGCTCAACGCCGCACGCTTCGAGCCCGAGGCGCCCGACCAGAGCGACTACACCCTGGAGCGCATCTACTACCGTTCGTTGCTCGACACGCCCGTGGACCACCTGGCCGTGGAGGACTACATCTGGCGCTGGGACACCGACTGGTTCTGGTGCTCCAGGAACTTCGGCGCGCAGAATCCGCTGGTGCGGCAGTTGCTGGGCCGCGAGCGGCTGAACTCGCGGACCTATGCGCGGCTGATGCGCCTCAACGCCCGCTGGGGCGTGACCCGGCGGCTGGCGCGCTGGCGCGGCGTGCACCAGGAGTCGGTGATCCAGGACGTGGACATTCCCATCGACGGGGCGCCCGCCTTCCTGGACTTCCTGTTGCGCGAGATCGGCATCCTCCCGGTCTGGATCTGTCCCATGCGCAGCCCCGCGCGGGCGCCGGCGTTCACGCTCTATCCGCTCGAAGCATCCATGCTCTACGTCAACTTCGGCTTCTGGGACGTGATCGAGACGCGGACGGTCCGCGAGCCCGGTCATTTCAACCGGCTGGTCGAACAGGAGGTGATGCGCCTGGGCGGTATCAAGTCGCTCTACTCCGACAGCTTCTTCACCCGCGATGAGTTCGCTCGCGCCTACGGCATGGACACGTACGAGGCCCTGAAAGCCCGCTACGACCCGCACGGCCGCGCGCCCCATCTCTACGAGAAGTGCGTGCTGCGCGCCTGAAGCGGTCGTAGCCACCTCGCAGGTCCGAGGCTCGCGGCACATTCGTCAACAACGATGGACAACTAATGCGTAGTTCGTCTGGGAAAGCCCTCGCGCCCTCCCTGCGTTCCATGGCATCCAATTGGCGGCTGATGCAATGCGCGGCGGCAGCAACTGCCGCTGGAAGCGCGATGCATTGCTTCCATCATTCCAACCTGATCCGAGACGAAACAATGAGGAATACGATTCCCTCCATCAAGCGGCTGATTCGGCCATTGGCACTCTTCCTTGGAATGGCGGCCTCCGTGCCCGCCATCGCCGTGGATATCGTGGCGCTCAACGAGATCAACCAAAGCGTTCAGGTCACGGCTTCCGGTACCGCGACCGTCGTGCCAGCCTCGTCCAGCAGATGGTTCCGGGAGACCGACCGGGTGACGGTCACGGCGCCTGATGGCCGCGCCCTGGAGTATCGGTTCGAAGAGATCCGCAGCAAATGGACGGACGGCTGCATGCACGAAGGAATTACATGGGGTTTCCCCGTCAAGCTCTTCGAGAAGACCGTCAGCACCGGCAACGAGCGCCTGGTGGGCGAGATCTGCGCCACGCGCCCGTGGCCGACTGGAGACACGGTCGCGCGCATGCGTTTCCATATCGACGGAAACGGCGACTACGCGCTGATATTCGAGAACCGCGGCGTGATGAGAGAGAGGGCGCGCGGAGTGGCTTCAATATCCACGACCTTGCCTGCGTTCGGGAAGTCGACCGGCATCACCAACGGCCTTCTCGGCAATGGCGACTTCATCTTCCAGTACAAGGATCAATGTCTTGTCCATAGCGACAGCGGGCGTGACGCGGTGCCCCGGCGTTTGAATTGGGGGGGCGCCGGGCTTTGCGGCCTGGGCGACGTGGCGGTCATCTACGACAACAAGCAGGCCATGATCAAGCTTCGGAAGGTGGATGACGAGCACTACGTCTTCCTGTCCGCGCAGTGGGTTTGGGAAGTCCAGTGGGGCTGGTCCATTGGCGAGGTGTACCGAGCCGGCCAGGGTTGCCTGCAGGCCTACCCCTCGGGCGCGGTCGCGCACACGCGTTCCGGCACATACGACGAGTGCCATGCGTTGTCGGACGCGGACTTGAAGAACCGGCCGGAGTTGCTCTGGAAAATCAAGAATGTCGACGGCGGCACGTTCATCACGAACAACGCGCATGGCGGCGTCGAGAAGTGCCTCATTTTCTCGAACCGGGGCGCGGACGTCACGCCGACATTGGTCAACTGGGGCGCCGGTGGCGAGGTGTGCGGCCTGCCCCGCGGCATGTTCATCGAGAACGGCCAGGCCGTCTGGAACCTGGCCCGGCTCGACTGAATCTTGCGGCGCCGGGGCTGGCGCATGCCGGCGCGGCCTGTTCGCGGTCCTCGGAGGGATGGCACGCGCGCTGGAGACTATCCGGCACCCGCGCCGTTCTCCGCCTCCTGCAGCAGCCGCCACATCACCTTGCCGCTCCCGCTCTTGGGCAGTGCGTCGACGAACTGCACCTGGCGCGGGATCTTGTAGACCGCCATGTTCTCGCGGCACCAGTCGATGATCTGCTGCGCGGTCGTATCCTTGTGCGTGGCGCGCAGCACGACCACCGCCTTGACCGATTCGCCGCGGTAGTCGTCCCGGGTCGCGATCACGCAGGCTTCCTGGATCGCCGGGTGGCGGAACATCAGCAACTCGACCTCGGCGGGCCAGACCTTGAAGCCGCTTGCGTTGATCATGCGCTTGAGGCGATCGGTCATGAAGTAGTAGCCGTCCTCGTCCATGCGGCCCATGTCGCCGGTGCGGAAGAAGCGCTTGCCCTCGAACTCGACGAAGGCCGCGGCCGTGGCATCGGGCCGCTTCCAGTAGCCCTGGAAGACCTCGGGCCCGTGGGTGATGATCTCGCCCGATTCGCCCACCGGCATTTCCTGCAGCGTGTCGGGGTCGACCACGCGCGAGTCGCTGCTCATGTAGGGGATGCCCAGGCACTGCTGCTTGGGGTTCTCGAAGGGGTTGGCATGCGAGGGCGCGGCGGTCTCGGTGAGGCCGTAGCCTTCGAGGTAGCGCAGGCCGTACTGCTCCAGCAGCCGCTGCGCCACCGCCTGCGGCATCGCCGCGCCGCCGCCGCCGATGTAGCTCAGGCTGCTGAGGTCGAAGCTGGCGAAGTTGGGGCTGCCGAGCAGGTCGATCACCATGGTGGGAATGTTGGTCCAGCTGGTGACCTTGCGGCGCGATATGAGGCGGCCCGCGACCTCGCGGTCCCAGCGCGGCATGATGACCAGCGTGCCCGCGATGAGGATGGTGGTGTGCATCATGCTCACCGTGCCGGTGATATGGAACATGGGTACCACCGCCAGCACCACCGCCTCGGAAGAGCCGAGCCCCCAGATCTGGCTGGCGAATGCATTGTGGTTCAGGCTGGAGTGATGGTGGATGCAGCCCTTGGGCAAGCCGGTCGTGCCGCTAGTGTAGGGCAGCAGGGCCATGTCGTTCGCGCCGACCACATGCTCGGGCGGCGCATGGCCCGCGCCCAGCGCGTCGCTCCAGCTCATCACGGCGCCGCCGGCGAGCGCGGGAAGCGGGTGGCGCGTGAGCAGCCAGTCCCGCCACGCGGGCACGGGCGCCTCGTCGCCGCTCACGCCGGCGTCGAAGGTGTCAGTGAACTGCGTGACGATCAGGTGCGCCAGCCGGTCCTCCGGTGCCAGCGCGTCGCTGGCCTTGACCAGTTCGGGCGCGAGGTCGCCGGTGGTGATGGCGACCTTCGCGTCCGGGTCGGTGATGTAGTGCTTCAGCTCCTCGGCCCGGTTCATCGGGTTCACCGGCACCACCACCGCGTTGGCGCGCAGGATCGCGAAATGCGCGATCACGAGTTGCGGCGTGTTCTGCATGTCCAGGATCACGCGGTCGCCGCGCTTCACGCCCAGCGCGTGCAGCGTGCCCGCCAGCCGCTCGGCCTGGGCAGCGAGCTCGCGGTAGCTGATCTCGCTGCCGAAGAAGACCAGCGCGGCCTTGTCCGGGAAGCGCGCGGCCGAGGTGGCGAGGTTGTGCCACAGCGAGGTGGCGGGCACGGTGATCGAGCGGGGAAGGCGCTCGGGCCAGAACTTGTAGTGCGGGCGATCCATACAGTCTCCAAACAGCGCCCGAGCCTACGATGCGCCCGGGCGGGCCCGTATCGGGGAAGCCCCGAAGCGGTCACATCCGCGACTCCCCAATTGGGGAGGATTCGCTTGCGCCGGCGGCCGACAGACGCGGCGTCGGTTCTGCCTTAAAAGGGCAGCTTCGTTCCAACCACCCCCGAGGAGTTCACATGGCAGCAGACAAAATCGCGACCGTCCACTGGGAAGGCGCCGGCAAGACCGGCAAGGGCCAGATCAGCACCGAGACCGGCGCGCTCAAGGCCTACCCCTACGGCTTCGCCAGCCGCTTCGAGGACGACAAGCGCGGCACCAATCCGGAAGAGATTCTGGGCGCGGCCCACGCCGGCTGCCTGACGATGGCCTTCGCCTTCGCCCTGGAAGCGGCCGGCTTCACCGCGAGCGCGATCGACACCAAGGCCGCGGTGCGCCTGGCCAAGGACGGTCCGGGCTTCAAGATCGATCGCATCCAGCTTGAGCTGGACGCCAGCATCCCGGGCATCGACGAGGCGAAGTTCCAGGAACTGGCCGCCGCCGCGAAGGCCGGCTGCCCGCTGTCGAAGGCGCTCGCGAGCGTGCCCGAGATCACGCTGAAGGCGACACTGAAGAACTGAGGCGGCGAATGGATGGCGGTCCTCGTGCGGCAAACCGCACGGGACTCTGTCTGCAGGCCGCGCTCGGCCAGCCGCGGGTCGTCGACTACAGGCCCGGCGCGGGCGGATCGGTCGGTGCCGAGACGGCGGAGCCGGCCCGGCGCACCCCGCCGAGGCTCCGGCGCGCCGGCGCACCAGCGGTGAACCACCTATTTGGTGCACAGATCTTGCATACAAGCAGGCACGGAACCTGCTGGTATGCAGGCACATGTCCATCACAGCTCCCGAAATCAGTGCGCGCATCGTCGAGGCGGTGATGGCGCAGAAGCTCGCGCCCGGCTCGCGCCTGGGCGAGCAGCAGCTCGCGATGCTCTTCGACTGCAGCCGCACCATCGTGCGGGAAGCGCTCACCCGACTGGCCGCGCGCGGCATCGTCACCGTCAGCGCGCGCCGAGGCTGGTTCGTCATCGAACCCTCGCAGGACGAGGCGCGCGAGGCCTTCGAGGCCCGGCGCGTCATCGAATCCGGGCTGATCCGCAGCGTCGGCCGCATCGACAAGAAGGCGCTCGCCGCGCTCAAGGAGCATCTCAAGCGCGAGAAGGCCGCGCTGAAAGACAGCGACATCGGCACGCGCAGCTACCTGCTGGGCGACTTCCATGTATGCCTGGCTGAATGCCTGGGCAACTCGCTGCTGGCCGACACGCTGCGCGACTTCACAGCGCGCACCACGCTCATCGCGATGCTCTACCAGTCCTCGCACGATGCGGCGCAATCCTGCGAGGACCATGTGCGCATCGTGGCGGCGCTGGAGCGTGGCGACACCGCCGCCGCCGAGGCCCTGATGGCCGAACACATCGGCACCGTGCAGTCCGCGCTGCGGGTGCAGTCCAGCACCGACCCGCTCGCCCAGTTGCGCGACGCTCTCGCACCCATGCAGGGCGCACCCGGCACCCAGACGGCAAAGGCACAGGTCTTGCGTACCAGCCCCCGCAAGGGGGGACGCAAGGCCGCCGGCACCGCATCACCCGACGACTCATCGACTTACCTAGGAGCCTTGCTATGACCTTTTCCATCCGCCCCTTCGCGATCGCCCTCGCCTCCGCCGCATTGCTGGCCGGGGGCGCCCATGCCCAGAACGCGCTCGACAACGTGCTCAAGGCCAAGGCCATCAAGATCGCCGTGCCTACCGACTACCCGCCCTACGGTTCGGTCGACAAGAACATGACGCCCCAGGGCCTCGACGTCGAGATGGCGCAGCTCATCGCGACCAAGCTGGGCGTGAAGATCGAACTCGTCCCGGTGACCAGCGCGAACCGCATTCCCTACCTGCAGACCCGCAAGGCCGATCTGGTGATCTCCACCCTCGGCAAGAACGCCGAGCGCGAGAAGGTCATCGATTTCTCGGCGGCCTACGCGCCCTTCTTCCAGGCCGTGTACGCCGCCAAGAGCGTGAACATCAAGAGCTTCGCCGACATGGGCGGCAAGAGCGTGGCCGTGACGCGCGGCGCGATGGAAGACCAGGAACTCGCCAAGGTCGCACCCTCGAACGTCGACTACAAGCGCTTCGAGGACAACAACGCGACCATCGCCGCCTTCGTCGCGGGCCAGACGCAGACCATCGCCACCAGCGCGGCCGTGGCCGGCGACATGATGCAGAAGAACCCGCAACTCGGCGCCGAATACAAGCTTCTGCTGAAGGACAGCCCCTGCTTCATCGGCATCGCCAAGGGCGAGGACAAGCTCAAGGAGAAGGTCAACGAGATCATCGCCACGGCCAAGAAGGACGGCACGCTGGACGCAATGGCCAAGAAGTGGCTCGGCCGCCCGGCCGGCGACCTTCCGTCCTGAGTCCACCCCCGTTTCTTGCTCACTTCGTGTAGCCGGATCCCCCTCGAGGGGGCAACACCGGTGGACCGGCGGAGCCGGTTCCACGGTGTTTCCCGTACCGGTTCGCAGGGCGAGGTGCGCGGCGCGGCATTTGAATGGGTTTGCGGAGCTTGTCTATGACCTTTGATTTTGGTGCGGTGCTTGTCGACTGGCGGCTGCTGGCTGTCGGGGTGGCCTGGACGCTGGGGCTCACGCTGATCGCGACGCTCATCGGCATGGTCGTGGGAGTGGCCTGCGCCTGGGCGCGCGCGAGCGGGCCGACCTGGTTGCGCTGGATCGTGGGCAGCTATGTGGAGCTGATCCGCAACACGCCGTTCATCGTGCAGCTCTTCTTCATCTTCTTCGGGCTGCCGGCGGCCGGGTTCAAGCTCTCGCCTGAAGCGGCGTCGGTGATCGCGATGGTGATGAACCTGGGCGCATACGCGACGGAGATCATCCGCGCGGGAATCGAGGCGACGCCGCGCGGACAGATCGAGGCGGCCGTGAGTCTTGCGCTCAACAAGATCCAGGTCTTCACGCGCGTCGTGCTGCCACCGGCCCTGAAGAAGGTCTGGCCCGCGATGGTGAGCCAGATCATCATCGTGATGCTGGGCTCCGCCGTGTGCAGCCAGATCTCGACCGAGGAGCTGAGCTACGCAGCCAACCTCATCCAGAGCCGCAACTTCCGCGCCTTCGAGGCCTTCATCATCGCGACGCTGATCTACCTCGCGTTGTCGGTGGGCACGCGCAAGCTGCTCAACTGGGCCGGGCCCAGGTTCTTCTTCGGAAAGTGAGGCGGGCATGAGCGATTTCTCCCTCTGGGACATCCTGCGCAACCTGCTGATGGCGCTGCGCTGGACGGTCGTCCTGTCGCTGATCGCCTTCGTTGGCGGCGGCATCGTGGGCGCACTGCTGCTCTTCGCGCGGCTGTCGGGCGGGCGCGTGGCCGAGCGGGTGATCGGCCTCTACGTGCAGGTCTTCCAAGGCACGCCACTGCTGATGCAGCTCTTCCTGGCCTACTTCGGCATCGCGCTCTTCGGCATCGACGTCTCGGCCTGGACGGCTGCCTCGGTCGCGCTCACGCTCTACACGAGCGCTTTCCTCACGGAGATCTGGCGCGGCTGCGTCGCCTCGATTCCCAAGGGGCAGTGGGAGGCCTCGGGCAGCCTGGCGCTGAGCTTCGGCGAGCAGATGCGCCACGTGATCCTTCCGCAGGCCACGCGCATCGCCGTGGCGCCCACGGTGGGCTTCCTGGTGCAGGTCATCAAGGGCACGGCGCTGGCTTCGGTGATCGGCTTTGTCGAGCTCACCAAGGCGGGCAGCATGATTTCTAACGCGACCTTCAAGCCCTTCGTGGTGTTCAGCTGCGTGGCCCTGCTGTATTTCGTGCTGTGCTTTCCCGTGAGCCTGTACGCCAAGAACCTCGAAAGGAAGATCCATGGCGCTCGTCGCTGAAGCCATCGCCGCCGCCAGCCAGGCGGCCGCCCCCATCGTGCGCATCACCGCGCTGCGCAAGTCCTACGGCAGCAATGAGGTGCTCAAGGGCATCGATCTCGATGTCCGGCGCGGCGAGGTGATCGCCATCATCGGCAAGAGCGGCTCGGGCAAGAGCACGCTGCTGCGCTGCATCAACGGGCTGGAGGTCTTCCAGGACGGCTCGCTCACCGTCGACGGCAAGCCGCTCCTGCATGAAAGCGCGATGGCGATGCGCGAGCTGCGCCAGCACGTGGGCATGATCTTCCAGAGCTTCAACCTCTTCCCGCACCTCACGGTCGGCAAGAACGTGATGCTGGCGCCCACGCTGGTGAAGAAGCGCAGCGGCATGGAAGCGGCCTCGCAGGCGCGCAAGCTGCTCGCGCGCGTGGGCCTGGCCGAAAAGTTCGATGCCATGCCCGACCAGCTCTCCGGCGGCCAGCAACAGCGCGTGGCGATCGCGCGTGCGCTGGCGATGGAGCCGGCCGTGCTTCTGTGCGACGAGATCACCTCCGCGCTCGACCCGGAACTCGTGGGCGAGGTGCTGCGCGTGGTCGAATCGCTGGCCGTGGAAGGCATGACGCTGCTCATGGTGACGCACGAAATGAGCTTCGCGCGCAAGGTCAGCGACCGCGTGATCTTCATGCACCAGGGGCGCGTGCACGAGATGGGGCCGCCGACCGAGATCTTCGGCAATCCGCGGACGGCGGAGCTGAAGCAGTTCCTCTCGTCGCTGCACGACTGAGCGGGGCCGGGCGCCCTCCCGGGCCGGTCAAGGCGTGCCGGCGTCGGCGTTCGCGCTGGCCTTGTCGATGAGCCGCGCGATCATCTGCGCCATCATGCGCAGGCGCTTCAGGTCGCGCTGCGTCAGCTCGGGATTGGGCGCTTCGCTGAAGCAGCAGAGCGTGCCGTAGGTCTGCCCGCTGCCCAGCACCACGGGCGTGCTGACGTGGGCGCCGATCGGAAAGGGCGTGGCCGGCAGGCCCGCGGCGCCGCGGTAGGCCGACACGTCTTTCACCAGTTCGGGCAGGCGGCCGTCGATGACCAGCTGGCAGAAGCTCATCTCCAGCGGATCGGAGCCACCGGCCGTCACGTGTTCGTGGTTCTCCGGCTGCACATGGCGGAACACGCGCCGGCCACCGGTGAGATGCGAGACGAAGGCCACATCCATCGCCATGTGCTCCCGCACCAGCTTGAGCACCTCGGCCACGGCGCGATGAATGCCAGGGTCGCTGTGCTCGGCGGTCGCGGCCGCGAGGCGCGAAAGACGCCTGTCGAACTCGTCGGGGGTGAACTCGTCGTCTTCTTCTCTGGCGGACATGGCTTCTCCTTGCAGCGCGTATTTATAGCCGGACTTCAGCGCATCGGCATGACGGCCGTGGGGGGAACCTCGCGGCTGTGGCAAGCTCCCATCGGTATGCACGACCGCACTTCGCCGATTTCACGCCGCTTCCTGTTGCGCGCGCTGCTGGGCGCCGCCACGGTGCCGGTGCCCTTCGCCGCGCTTGCGGGTTTCAACTTCTTCACGAGCGAATACACCGCGAGCCGCGACGAGCTGCAGGCACAGATCGCGAAGCGCTTTCCGGTGGAGCAGCGCTATGCCGAACTCTTCACCGTCGGCCTGCGCGATCCGCAACTCGGCCTGGACGAACGCAACAACCGCGCGGCCATCACGGCCATGCTGTCGATCGCGAGCCCGTTGCTGCGGCCGTCGAGTGTCGAAGGCATCGTCTCGGTCAGCAGCGCGCTCAAGTACGATGCATCCACACGCGCACTGCGACTCGACCGGCCGAAGGCCGAGCGGCTGGAACTTCAGGGCGTGACGGGACGCGACGCCGAGCGGCTGCAGCAGGTCGGCGCCGCCGTCGCCCAGGAACTGCTGCGCGACCAGGCGCTGCGCACATTCACCGCCCAGGAACTGACGGTGGGCCGCAAGACCTACGAGATCGGCGACATCACGGTGCAGAAGGACGGAATCACGGTGCAACTCAAATGATGACGACAACGCAGACGCGATGAACGCTTTTCTCTCTTCCCGCCTCGCGGCCTCGCTGCTGGCCGCGGCCGTGCTCGCCGGCTGCGCCGCGCCCGGCGCGCAGGCCGTCCAGGGCTTCGACCTGCAGGCGCATCGTGGCGGCCGCGCGCTCGCGCCGGAGAACACGCTCGCCTCTTTCTCGAACGCGGTCGGCATCGGCGTGAACACGCTGGAGCTCGACATCGGCCTGAGCGCCGACGGCGTGGTGGTGGTGTCGCATGACACCGTCCTGAACCCCGACCACACGCGAGATGCCGGCGGCGCCTTCCTCGCATCGAAAGGGCCGTCCATCCGCTCGCTGACGCTGCCGCAGCTTCAGGCCTATGACGTGGGCCGCATCGATCCCGCGACTGCGTACGGCAGGCAGTTCGCGCGACAGGTGCCGCGCGACGGCGAGCGCATTCCCACGCTTGCCTCCGTCTTCGCGCGCGTGCGCGAACTCGGCGCCGACGGTGTGCGCTTCAACATCGAGACCAAGCTGGAGCCGTCCCGCCCGGACGAGACAGCCTCGCCGGAACTGATGGTGCGCGCGCTGCTCACCGAGATCGACAAGGCCGGCATGGCGCAACGCGTGACCATCCAGAGTTTCGACTGGCGCTCGCTCGCGCTGGTGGGCCAATGGGCGCCGGCCCTGCCGCGCGCATACCTCACGAGCTCGCGCACGCTGAAGGACAGCCGCTGGACCTCGGGCCTGCGCATCGAGGACTTCGGCTCCGCGCCGCGGCTGGTGAAGGCGGCGGCAGGCGGCGGCAAGGCGCCGGTGATCTGGTCGCCCGCCTACAACGACCTCACGTCCGCGCAGGTGGATGAGGCGCACGCGCTCGGCCTGCAGGTGCTGCCATGGACCGTGAACCAGCGCGCGGACCTCGCGCGGCTGATGGACTGGAAGGTGGATGGCATCATCACCGACGACCCGCTCCTGCTGCGCGATGTGATGCGCGAGCGCGGCCTCGCGCTGCCGACCCCCGTCGCGCGCTGAAACGCACGACACATGGCGTGCCGCCCGCGCGCGCCGCTCTGCGACGGGCGCGCGGCGAGTTGGGCGGTCACGCCGGGCACCAGGGCCCCCGGTTAGAGAGACGGCTCAGCGCCCGAAGCGCTGCGGATCGAAGGGCGCGAGCGGAATCTCCGGCGGCATGCCCGACAGCACCTGGGCCACCAGCCGCCCGGTGCGGGCCGAGGCACCGAGCCCGATGTGTCCGTGGCCGAAGGCCAGCACCACGTCGGGTGTGGCTCGCGAAGGACCGATGCACGGCAGGCCGTCCGGCAGGCTCGGGCGATGGCCCATCCAGCGATGCAGCCGTTCGGGCGGCAAGGGCGTCGGCAGGCCGGGGAACATCGACTGCATGTGCTCGCGCAGGATGTCCGCGCGGCGCCAGTCGGGCTCGGCCTCCAGGCCCGCGATCTCGACCTGTCCGGCCACGCGCAGGCCTCCGTCCATCCAGTGCGCGATCAGCTTGCCGTCGGCCGCCATCATGGGCGTGCGGGGGCCGCCCTCGGGCGCGTCGAAGACCACGTGGTAGCCGCGCTCCGATTCGAGCGGCACCGGGCAGCCGGCCTCCGCCGCCAGCGCCCTGGAGCGCGCGCCGGCACTGATGACGGCGGCGTCGCAGGCGATCTCGCCGGTGTCGGTCCGCACGGCGCGCAGGCGTGCGTCCTCGATGCGCAGGCCCGTCGCCTGCGCGGCCACGCGCGCCGCGCCCAACGCCTGCGCATGCCTCGCGAGCGCCGCGACGTAGGCCCCCGGATCGCGACAATGGCCGGCCTCCGCCACGTAGATGCCGAGGGTGTAGCGCTCGTCCAGGTCGGGCTCGCGCGTGCGAAGCTCGGCCGCGTTCCATTCCTCCCATTCGACGCCCACGCGCTTGCGCACGCGCCACGCCAGCGCATCGCCCGCGAACTCCTCGCGCGAGCGATAGACATGCAGGAGCCCGCGCCGCTCGATGAGTTGCGGCACGCCGGCCTCGGCGGCCAGGGTGGCGTGGCGGGCCGGTGCGTCGGCCAGCAGCGTGCGCAATGCGTCGGCCGTGCGCTGCACGCGCGCCTCGGTCCAGCCCGAGGCCAGGTAGCGCAGCAGCCAGGTGGTGGCGCGCGGCAGGTAGCGCCGCCGCAAGGCCAGCGGGCCGAGCGGGTCCAGCAGGTAGCCCGGCACCTTCTTCCAAGCGCCCGGCAGCGCCGGCGGCACGACCGAGTGCGAGGAGAGCCAGCCGGCGTTGCCGTAGCTGGTCGCATGCGCGGCGCCCGGCGCGGCCGGGTCGAGCAGCGTCACGCGGTGGCCCGCGCGCAACGCCTCGATGGCGGCGGCGCTGCCCACGGCGCCCGCGCCGATGACGACCACGTGGCGGCCGGCGGGCGGGGCCTGATCTGCGGGAACTGACATCCGCGCGATCCTAGCGCCGAAGGGCCCGCGCACATAATCCCGCCCGATGACTGATCTTTCTTCCGCCGCCTCCTCCGCCGGGTCCATCACCGATGTCGCCGGCATCGAGGTCGGCCATTTCAGCGACAGCCGCCGCCCCACGGGCTGCACCGTGGTCATGGCGCGCGAGGGCGCCGTGGCCGGCGTGGACGTGCGCGGCGCCGCGCCCGGCACGCGGGAAACCGACCTGCTCGCGCCCGGCAACTTCGTCCAGAAGGTACACGCGGTGATGCTCTCGGGCGGCAGCGCCTGGGGCCTGGCCGCCGCCGACGGCGCGATGCGCTGGCTGGAAGCGCATGGCGTGGGGCTCGACGTGCGCTACGGCACGCTGCCCATCGTGCCGGCCGCGGTGCTCTTCGACCTGCCCGTCGGCGACGCGCGCATCCGGCCCGATGCCGCCGCCGGCTATGCGGCCTGCGAAGCGGCCTCGACCGCCGCGCCGGCCGAAGGCAACGTCGGCGCCGGCAGCGGCGCGCTGGTGGGCAAGCTCTTCGGCGTGCACCGCGCGATGAAGGGCGGCATCGGCAGCGCGTCGGTGACAGTCAACGGCGTCACGGTCGGCGCGCTGATCGCCTGCAACGCGCTCGGCGACGTGCTCGACCCGGACACCGCGCAGGTCGTCGCAGGTGCCCGCACCGAGGACGGCCGCGCGCTGCTCGACACCCGTCGCGCCCTGATGCGCGGCGAGTTGCCCAAGCCACTGCTGGCCGGCACCAATACCACGCTCGGCGTGGTCGCGACCGACGCCGTGCTGACCAAGGTGCAGGCCAACCGGCTGGCGATGGTGGCGCACGACGGCCTCGCGCGCGCGATCAACCCGGTGCACACCATGAGCGACGGCGACACCCTGTTCGCGCTGGCCACCGGCCGCGTGCCGCTCGACGGCGACGCGCCCGGCATGACGGTGCTGGGTGCAATGGCCGCCGAGGCCGTGGCGCGGGCCACGCTGCGCGCCGTGCAGGCCGCGCGCACGGTGCGCATCGGCGAGAGCCATTTCCCCTGCGCTGCCGACCTCGCCTGAAGGCGCCCTCCGCATGCCTCAAGCCATCCGCCTCTTCCTCCTGTCCATCCGCGACCTGATCGCCTCGGCCGGTCCGGTGGTCTTCCTGGTCATCGGCCTGCTGGTCGCGGCCTACTGGTGGCTGGACCCGCAGCCGCCCAAGCGCGTCACGCTCGCCACCGGCCCGGCCGGCAGCGCCTATGCCGAGTTCGGCAAGCGCTACGCCAATGCCTTGAAGGCCAACGGCATCGAGGTGGAATTGAAGCCGACGGACGGTTCGCTGGACAACCTCCAGATGCTGCGCAGCGGCGGCGCCGACGTGGCCTTCGTGCGCGGGGGCAGCGCCGACCCGGTGGCGGACGAGGAAGCGGGCCTGACCTCGCTGGGCGCCCTCTTCTACGAGCCGCTCTGGATCTTCTACCGCGCCGACGCGGGCCGCCGCATCGAGCGCAAGAGCGGCAAGCTGACGTCCCTGGCGCAACTCAAGACCCTGCGCATCAACGTCGACAAGGCCGGCAGCGGCGTGCCCGAAATCATGGAACGCATGTTCCGCGCCAACCACCTGGACCCGCAGGCGCTGCAACTGTCCAACCTCGAACAGACGCCTGCCACCGAGGCCCTGCAGGCCGGCCTGATCGACGTGATGGTGCTGGCCTCGGCGCCGCAGTCGCCCCTGGTGCAGCGGCTGCTGCGCGCGCATGACGTCGAACTGATGGATTTCGGCCAGAGCGACGCGTACTCGCGCCGCTTCCCCTTCTTCCAGGCCGTCACGCTGCCGCGCGGCGTCGTGGACCTGGCCGCCGACCTGCCGCCGGCCGACGTCTCGATGCTCGCCGCCACGACCTCCCTGCTGGCGCGCGAGCAGACGCACCCCGCCCTGCGGCAGCTCTTCGCGCAGAGCGCGCAGACCCTGCACGGCGACGCCGGCTGGTTCAATCGCGCACGGGACTTCCCCAACACCCGCACCAGCGAGCTGCCGGTGAGCCCCGAAGGGGACCGCGCCATCAACGGCACGCCGCCTTTCTGGCAGCGCTACCTGCCCTTCTGGGCGAGCAACCTGGTGGAACGCATGTGGCTGGTGCTGGGCGGCCTGCTGGTGCTGATGCTGCCGCTGAGCCGGGTGGTGCCGCCGCTCTACCAGTTCCGCGTGCGGCGGCGCGTGTTCCGCTGGTACGCGCGGCTGCGCGAGGTGGAGGCGAAGCTGGATGCGGGCCAGGGTGACCGCGATGCGCTGGTGAAAGACCTCGACGAACTCGATCGCGTGGTCAACAAGGTGGCGGTGCCGCTGTCCTATGCGGACGAGCTCTACGCGCTGCGCAACAACATCTACGCCGTGCGCAAGCGGCTGCTCGCCGGCAAGGCGCCGGCGGCTGCGGCCTGAAAGGCCCGGCCTTTCAGCCGCGGATGAAGGACGCGGCGACCATCACGGCCGCCAGCATGACGCCCGCCCGGATGACGTAGGCGCCCAGCCTGGCGGCGACGGGGTCCTGGGGTTGCAGCTTGGCGCGAGTCGTATCCATGGTGCCTCCTGTGATGGGTTCATCGGATGGCACGAAGGATCGCACGGGCGCGGCGCGCGGCAATCCCCAATATGAGCGGCAAGCCACGCTCTGTTCGCGCGATCAGTGCCGCAGCCGCTGCAGCTGCCGCAGCGCCACGCGCCGCTACTTCAGCGCCTTGAAACGCATGCGCTTGGGCTTCGCGCCTTCTTCGCCCAGGCGCTTCTTCTTGTCGGCCTCGTACTCCTGGTAGTTGCCGTTGAAGAAGGTCCACTGGCTGTCGCCTTCGGCCGCGAGGATATGGGTGGCGATGCGGTCGAGGAACCAGCGGTCATGGCTGATCACGAGCACGGAGCCCGCGAATTCGAGCAGCGCGTCTTCCAGCGCGCGCAGGGTTTCCACGTCGAGGTCGTTCGACGGTTCGTCCAGCATCAGCACGTTGCCGCCGGCGATCAGCGTCTTGGCCAGGTGCAGGCGACCGCGTTCGCCGCCCGAGAGCGTGCCGACCTTCTTCTGCTGGTCGGCGCCGTTGAAGTTGAAGCGCCCGGCGTAGGCCCGGCTCGCCATCTGGAACTTGCCGACGTTGATGATGTCCAGGCCGTTGGAGATGTCCTCCCACACCGTCTTCTCATTGGCGAGCGCATCGCGGGTCTGGTCGACGAAGGCCATCTTGACCGTCTGGCCGATCACGACCTCGCCGGCGTCCGGCTGCTCCTTGCCGGCGATCAGCTTGAAAAGCGTGGACTTGCCGGCGCCGTTCGGGCCGATGATGCCGACGATCGCGCCCGCCGGGATCTCGAAACTCAGGTTGTCGATCAGCAACCGGTCGCCGAAGGACTTGCTGACGTTCTTGAACTCGATCACCTGGTTGCCCAGGCGGTCCGCGACGGGGATGAAGATTTCCTGCGTCTCGTTGCGCTTCTGGTATTCGAAGTCGCTCAGCTCCTCGAAGCGGGCCAGCCGGGACTTGCTCTTGGCCTGTCGCGCCTTCGGGTTCTGGCGCGACCATTCGAGTTCCTTCTTCAGGGCCTTGGCGTGGGCCTCCTCGCTCTTCTGCTCCTGCGCCAGGCGCTCGCCCTTCTGCTCGAGCCAGGTGCTGTAGTTGCCCTTCCACGGGATGCCGCGGCCGCGGTCCAGTTCGAGAATCCACTCGGCAGCGTTGTCGAGGAAGTAGCGGTCATGGGTGATGGCCACCACGGTGCCCGGGAAGCGCTGGAGGAAGACTTCGAGCCACTCGACGGATTCGGCATCCAGGTGATTGGTCGGTTCGTCGAGCAGCAGCATGTCGGGCTTGCTCAGCAGCAGCCGGCACAGCGCGACACGGCGCTTCTCGCCGCCGGAGAGCACGCCGATGTTGGCGTCCCATGGCGGCAGGCGCAGCGCGTCGGCGGCGATCTCCAGCTGGTGCTCGGAGTCGGTGCCGGCGGTGGCGATGATGGCTTCCAGCTCGGCCTGTTCCGCCGCGAGCGCGTCGAAGTCGGCGTCTTCCGCGCCGTAGGCGACGTAGACCTCTTCGAGCCGGGCCTTGGCCGCGTATACCGCGCCCATGGCCTCCTCGACCGACTCCCGCACGTTGTGCGCGGGATTGAGCTTCGGCTCCTGCTCCAGGTAGCCGATGGTCAGACCCGGCATTGGCAGCGCCTCGCCCTCGATCTCCTTGTCGATGCCGGCCATGATCTTCAGCAGCGAAGACTTGCCCGAGCCGTTCAGGCCGAGCACGCCGATCTTGGCGCCGGGGAAGAAGGAAAGCGAAATGTCCTTCAAGATCTGCCGCTTGGGCGGCACGGTCTTGCTGACCTTGTTCATGGTGTAGACGTACTGGGCCATGTCTATCTCTGTTCGGTGAGTGGGACTTGCTGGGAAGGGTCGGCATCCCCTGCCGTCGACCTTGCACGTATCCAGGGGGAAATCTGGCCGGGCCGGGGGGCCCGCAGCGCTGAATCGACTGGGAATCCGTCTTGCACGAAGGGCGCTTGCGACTGAAGCGCCGGTGCCGACCGGGTTGCCTCGAGTCTAACGCAGGCCCTGCTATATTCCCGGCCACAGAGATCGCCACCCATCCAGGAGTGGCCGATGGACGCGCCAGGCCCGGCGCGGCCAATCGCTCAGCAGGGAAGAAAACATGACACCGAACCATCGCACGCCGCGCCCGCGGCCAATTTCGCCACCGCGCCGTTTCACCCCGCCCCGTTCCTGAGGCAGGTGCCCGTGAGCCGGCACCCCGAGCGGGCTGCGCATTCCCATCTCTTCGCGCCCTCGCGCGCGGCCCCATTCCTGCCCCTGCCGCGCGTGACGGCGCGGCATGCGGATAGCGCGCAAGCGCGCAGACAGCTGATCGCGGGGGCTCCGGCCGCGCGCTTCGGCCTTGGCAAGTTCATGCTCTAGATCGGAGAAACCATGCAAAAGCACATCGCGACCTTCTTCTTCCTGCTCGCCTCGTCCACCCTCGGCAATGCCGAGACCGCCCCGGCCTGCCCGAAAAACATCGAACTGCTGCAGAAATCCACGCACTTCCTGCGCGGCTATGTGAGCGAGACGGGGCAACGGCCGGAAGCCGAGCAGCGCTTCGAGCAGGTGCTGCGCGCATCGAATGCGGAGACGGTTTTCCTGCAGATGGCGTACTCGGCCCATGCGACCGACGCCGCGCGAGCGTACGCGGTCTGCGGGCTGAGCGAACTGCGCAGCCGGCACCTGGCGTCCGTCGTGCGCTACCTTGAACGGCACGATGGCCCCGTGCTGTCGATGCACGGCGGCGTGCTGCTGAAGCGCAAGCTCTCCAGGCTGGCGGCGCGAATCCAGGCGGATGGCTGCGCGCAGAAGAGCAAGCCGATGGAGGTCGTGGGCGGCGAGGTGGTCGAGTGATCGATCCCGGGGAAGGATCGGCTCCTGCAGCGACCACCGTTTTGACTCGGCCTGCCTGATCTCCCGCTTGGCTCACAGCTTGAAGGCTTCTATTTCGGTGACAACGGGGTACATGCGTTGATCGGCATGTTTACCGTTTGTATAGAAAACCCGGACATCCAGTGCGAAAACTCGCTGGGTTGGGAAATTGAAGGTTTTCTTGGCGAGCAGATTATGGGTAACTTGCGCCACACTAACCCAATTCGCCCCATCGAAAAATCGTAACTCGAACTCAGTCGCGCCATCGTAGGTAAATAATGTTGTGTCGGACGGTTCCACCTGGCTCTTGTCGCCCTGGAAAAAATAAACTGTCACGGAGTTTAGCTCTATGGTGTTCGGCGCAAAATCGATCACATAGCCAGATTTTTGCCCATGCGTACCCAATTTCCCAGTCCAAGATCCGGAGCCACTCCAGTCTTTATGTATTTTATCGCCGTCCGTGAGATACGGAGCAGGGATCGGAATATGACTAGCTCCAATAAATACCTTGCCTTCAGCCCCGAGTGCGAGGTTCCTAGGTTGCTTTGAAAAGCTGACTTGAAGATTCCGGAATTCCTGATTGACCCGCCCCGTACCAGTTGTCGTACTCACTCCAATTTTCATCGACGAGGGCGCCGCGTAGGGATAGTCCAGTTTCTTGAACACGGTTTCACGATTGATCGACAGGTCGATGCTGTACCCCGGCCTGTCGTGGTGCGGTACCCATGTGACCTCCACGTGATTCAGGGCGCCGAAATCCATGGCCTCCTGTCGCGTCGTCGATGGGTAGCTCAATGGCTTCTTGAGTGCAAAAGCTCCTTCTCGCGCATAATCGCGGGCCTGGGAGCCGCGAACGGTGACATTGTTTTTCAGCAGAGGCATGAGACGCTGGCCCGTGCGAACCCAGTGGTTGAACACTCCAAATGAATCAATTCCAATGCCCACATAGGCACCCTTGAGTTCGATGTAGCCCATTTCCCCACCGTTGGCGCCTCCAGTGCCGGCGCCTGGAGCACTGGCATCGAACAAATATATTGCCCATCCGTTGAACAAGGCATCGCCACCCCAGTTGATGAAATCGAACGCCAGATGAATGGTCGTTCCCGCGCTTTGAAATGGACTCGATAATTGAATATGGCCCATTTGATGGGCTTGCTTGTCCTCCGCCAAGCGATACCATTCGCCATCGAAAGGTTGTATGTCCTCCCGCGTGAAGTTAAAAATCATCCCTGAATCGGTTTTCAGTTCGTATGCCATGTGCCTCTCCTTTAACTTTAATCGATGGTCGGTGACGGGTATGCATATCAGGCGTCAATTCATCGCGACGCTTGTCTGCCGAATGGTGACGCGGGAGGCTGACGGGCGCAGCACCGCTTAAAAATCGCGCTGGCACACGTCGACCAGCGTCACCATCAATTTGCCGCCTGCGTCACAGCTTGAAGACTTCCATCTCGGTAACAGCGGGGTAGACGCGTTGATCGGTATGCTTGCCGTTTGTATAAAGAACCCAGACCCCCAATGCCACGACTCGCTGGGTTGGAAAATTGATGATTCGCCTGGCAAGCAGATTATGGGTAACGGTGGCCACGGTCGTCCAAGTACGGGCCTCATTTAGAATTTTTACCTCAAAGTGAGTCGCGCCATCGTAGGTAAATTTGGTGGTATCGGAAGGTTCAGCCTCTTTCTTGTCACCCTGAAAAAAATAGACCGTCAGGGAGTTCAGCTCGACCGCGCCTGAGTCAAAACTCAGCATATAGGTAGACTTCTGCGCATGCGTACCTAATTTTCCAGACCAGGATGCCGATGGGGCCCAGTTCTCATGTATTCTGTCGCCGTCCGTGAGGTAGGGAGTTGGGCTCACAAGTTTATTATCGATATATAGCTCCGCTCTCGCTCCGGGAGCAAGGTTTCTTGGCTGCTTTGAAAGGCCGACCTGCAGATTTCGGAATTCCTGATTGACCCGCCCTGTACCAGTGGTCGCGCTCACTCCTATTTTCATCGAAGCGGGTGCCGCGTAGGGGTAGTCCAATTTCTTGAAGACGGTTTCACCATTGATCGACAGGTCTATATAGCAACCCGGTCTTTCGTGGCGCATGACCCATGTGACCTCCACATGATTCAGGGCGCCGAATGCCATGGCCTCTTGTTGCGTCGTCGATGGGAAACTTAGCGGCTTCTTGAGCTGAAAGGCTGCTTCCCGCGCATAGTCTCGGGCGTGGGAGCCGCGAACAGTGACATTGCTCTTCAGCGGAGGAGTGATCCCCGTGCCTGTGCGCACCCACCGGTTGAACGCCCCGGACGAATCAATTCCGATGCTGACATAAGCGCCTTTGAGTTCGAGATATCCTAATCCGCCACCTTCGGCGCCGCCGGTACCGGCCCCAGGAACGCTGGCATCGAACAAATATACCGCCCATCCGTCGAATAAGCCATCTCCGCCCCAGTTAATTAAATCGAACGCAAGATGAACGGCCATCCCCTCGGTTTGAAATGGATTCGATAATTGAATATGACCCATTTGATGGGCCTGCTTGTCCTCCGCCAGGCGATACCATTCGGCCTCGGAAAAGTGCATCCCCTCCCGCAAGATGTTGAAAGTCACCCCGGAATCAGTCTTCAGTTGGTCAGCCATATTCCCCTCCTGTAAAAATCTAGTCGATGGCCCGGCGACCGACTCGCATATCCGGTGCCAGTGCATCGCGGCGCCTATCCGCCAGAGGGAGGAAGCGTTGCAGCGCAAGGGGCATCACGCGATGACTCCGCGCGGACGCCACTCGGGAGACGCCATGTGTCACTTTGCTCTGACGCAGCGCGTGGCGCTTTGGGGACGCCACCATCCATCTCGTCCCCCTTGGCGCATTTCCGTCGCAACGGATTTGCGAGACCGATCGGATGCAACCGCGCGGAGACACTCGATAGCCAGGTGCGGGGCTCTGCCGATGCCTGCATCACGCACCGCCCAAAAGCCATCTCTATCGCGGGACGCGTGATCGATCTCACGCATTCCCCGGCCCCGGTGCCAGAGGCCAGAACCAGGGTCGAACCGTTACTCGTGCGACAATGCACACCGTTGCCGGGTCCAGTTGCCCGCGACACCGGCTCTCTGCCGGGGACGAAGAAGGCCCATCCAAGGCCCTCTGGCTCCCACTCCTGACCTTCATCCGTCTCTACTGGCCCTGCGTCAAGCAACACGACGCACGGGCGGGCGGATACCACTGCGCCGTGTAGGGCGCTTGTTGTACTCAATGAACTTTGATGAATTGAAGCTGGCCCCGGCCATCCTGAAGGCCGTGCACGAGCAAGGCTACGAAACCCCCACCCCCATCCAGGCCCAGGCCATCCCGGCGGTACTCGACGGGCACGACCTGCTCGGCGGCGCCCAGACCGGCACCGGCAAGACGGCGGCCTTCACGCTGCCGATGCTGCACAAGCTCACCATGGCCCGCAGCGCCACCAACAAGTTCGGCGGCACCGGCGTTCGCGCCCTGGTGCTGACCCCCACGCGCGAACTCGCGGCCCAGGTCGAGGAATCGGTCCGCACCTACGGCAAGTACCTGCAGCTGAGTTCCACCGTGATCTTCGGCGGCGTCGGCATGAACCCGCAGATCAGCAAGCTCAAGAGCGGCGTCGACATCCTGGTGGCCACGCCGGGCCGCCTGCTCGACCTGCAGCAGCAGGGCATGCTCGACCTCTCGACCGTGCAGATGCTGGTGCTCGACGAGGCCGACCGCATGCTGGACATGGGCTTCATCCATGACGTGAAGAAGATCCTTGCGCTGGTGCCCAAGGAAAAGCAGAGCCTGCTCTTCTCCGCCACCTTCAGCGACGAAATTCGCGACCTGGCCGCCACGCTGCTGAAGAACCCGCAGAGCATCCAGGTCACGCCGCGCAACACCACCGTGCAGCGCATCACGCAGGTGATCCACCCGGTGGGCCGCGGCAAGAAGAAGGCCCTGCTCGCCCACATCATCAACGAGCACGAGTGGAGCCAGGTGCTGGTGTTCACCCGCACCAAGTTCGGCGCCAACAGCGTGGCCGAGTTCCTCACCAAGAACGGCATCGAGGCGATGGCGCTGCACGGCAACAAGAGCCAGAGCGCACGCACCCAGGCGCTGGCCGGCTTCAAGAGCGGCGACATCCGCGCGCTGGTCGCGACCGACATCGCGGCACGCGGCATCGACATCGATGAACTGCCGCACGTCGTGAACTACGAGATCCCCAACGTCAGCGAAGACTACGTGCACCGCATCGGCCGCACCGGCCGCGCGGGCGCGAGCGGCGAGGCCGTGAGCCTGGTCTGCCTCGACGAGGAAGGCTTCATGCAGGAGATCGAGCGCTTCACCAAGCAGCAGATCCCGGTCAAGGTCATCGAAGGCTTCGGCCCCGAGGAAGGCGAGCGCGCCGAGCCCATCGCCATGGGCCGCCAGACCATCTGGGGCGGCGCCGGCCGTCCGCCGAGCCGCGAGGTGATGCAGGCCGCGGCCAAGGCCGCGCGCCAGGAAATGATGCAGCGCATCCGCGAGAACAAGGCCGGCGGCGAACGCGCCGGTGGCGGCAATGGCGGCGGCGGCGGTGGTGGCGGCAATGCCAACGGCGGCCAGCGCCGCAACGGCAACGGGCAAGGCAACGGCCAGGGTGCGCCGCGCAATGCGAACGGCAACGGCCAGGGCCCGCGCGGCCAGGGCGGCGGCGGTCGCGGCCAAGGTCCGGCACGCGCGCCTCACCACGCACCGCACCATGCACAACCGGCGCACCTGCCGCACGAGGAGCGCCAGCCGCGCCATCACGGCAACAGCCACAGCCCGACGCAAGCCGACGCGGTCGCGCACCTGCGCGCTGAAGCGGTAGCGGGCGCGGCGGCGGGTCAGCCCGATCCGTTGCGCACCAGCGTCGACAGCCTGGGCGGCCGCGGCCGTCGCGGCGGCGGCGGTGGCTACGGCGGCAATCGCTCCGGCGGCGGTGGCCGCTCGGGCGGTGGCGGCGGTTATGGCGGTGGCGGCGGCGGTGGCCGTTCCGGCGGCGGCTACGGTGGCGGCGGCGGTGGCCGCTCCTTCGGACGCTGATCCTCTCCGCTCGCAAGCAGAAAAGGCCCCTCTTTCGAGGGGCTTTTTTTTGCCTGCCGCCCGTCCGCCTGTTGCCAGAGATGCGGGGTTTTTCCAGCCTTGATCGGCCCATTGGAAAACGCGCTTGCTCGATACATTGAAAACCGGCCGCACCTCCGTGCGCGACCATCTTTCAACCGAGCAACCCGCTCTTGCAACAAGACAGGCCCATGGATTTCAAGAAACTCGGCACATCCCCGCGAACGACGGCCTTGGCGCGCGCGCTCTGGCCGGCGGGCAAGGATGCGCTGAGCCGCTTCCCATCCACCTGCATCGCCCTTGCCGGCACCATCGGCATCTGGGGGGCGGGCGGCTGGGGCTGGAACCCCTGGGGCGCGCTCACCGCTGCCGCCCTGCTCGCCGCCGGCGCCCAGGCCGACCGCATCCGCCTGCGCCACCGCTGCATCAGCCACGCGGCGGCAGCCGGCTTCGTCGCGGGCACCGACCAGCTCGGGCGCGACGTGCTCCCCGTCTGGAGCGCGCACATCGAAAGCTCGCGCTCGCAGATGGAGGATGCCGTTTCCGCCCTCGCCCAACGCTTCGCCGGCATCGTCGAGCGCCTGGACCAGGCACTGAAAGCCTCCACGCAGGACGGCGACCAGGGCGTGGCCGGCGTCTTCGAGCAGAGCAGCGAATCGCTGCGCGCCGTGCTCGACTCCCTTCGCGCGGCCATGGCCAGCAACGGCGCGATGCATGCCGAGGTGCAGAGCCTCAGCCGCTTCGTCGACGAACTCCAGCAGATGGCGACGGAAGTGGCGAGCATCGCCGCCCAGACCAGCCTGCTCGCCATCAATGCCCGCATCGAGGCCGCCCATGCGGGCGACGCCGGCCGCGGCTTCGGCGTGCTGGCCGAGGAAGTGCGCAAGCTCGCCGCCATGTCCGGCGACACCGGCAAGCGCATGAGCGAGAAGGTGCGCGTCATCAGCGGCGCCATCGCCGCGGCCCATCGCAGCGCGGAGGCATCGGCCCAGCGCGAAGCCGCGTCGGTCGTGACATCCGAACAGACCATCCATGGCGTGATGGCGCAGTTCCGCGGCGTCACGGAAGTGCTGGAGGCCTCCGCCGACGTGCTCAAGCGCGAAAGCATCGGCATCCAGGGCGAGATCGTGGAGGCGCTGGTGCAACTGCAGTTCCAGGACCGCGTGAGCCAGCGCATGACCCACGTGCGCCACAGCATCGAGCGCCTGCCCGTGCTGCTCGCCGACAGCCGCCAGAGCTTCGAGGAAGCCGGCACGCTGACGCCGGTCGACGCGGCCGCGCTGCTGGCCGAGCTCGAAAGCAGCTACGCGATGGCCGACGAGCGCGCCACCCACAGCGGCGGCAACGCCACCAGCGCGAACGCCGCGGCGGCCGAGGAGGTCGTCTTCTTCTGATTCCGGACCACCGGCACACCACAGGAAACACACATGGCAAAGACCATCATGATCGTCGACGACTCCACCTCCCTGCGGCAGGTGGTCAGCATCGCGCTGCGCGGCGCGGGCTATGACGTGATCGAAGGCTGCGACGGCGTCGATGCGCTCAAGAAGCTCACCGGGCAGAAGGTCCACCTCATCATCAGCGACGTGAACATGCCCAACATGGACGGCATCACGCTGGTGACAAAGATCAAGGAACTCCCGGCCTACAAGTTCACCCCCATCGTCATGCTGACCACCGAGTCGCAGGAGGGCAAGAAGAAGGAAGGCCAGGCCGCCGGCGCCAAGGCCTGGATGCTCAAGCCCTTCAACCCGCCGCAATTGCTGGCCGTGGTACAGAAGCTGGTGCTGCCATGAGCGGCGCGCCGGGCTACGCCATCGAAGGCGAAATGACCATCTACCGCGCCGCCGAGCTGTGCGCCGGCCTGCAGGCGGCGATGAAGGCCGGCGACGGCGACTTCGCGCTCGACCTCTCGGGCGTCACCGAAATGGACACCGCCGGCGTGCAGCTCCTGCTGGCCGCCGGCAAGAGCGCCGAGGCCGCCCGGCGCGCGCTTCGGCTGGCCGGGCGCAGCCCCGCCGTCGACGAGGTGCTGGGCCTGCTCGGCCTGGACATCGACTCACCCTGGAGCAAGGCATGAACCTCGACGAAGCGCTGCAGACCTTCTTTGTCGAGGCGCGCGAGCTGCTGGAAGACATGGAGGCCGCCCTGCTGCGCGTGGCCGACGAATATGACGCGAGCGAAAGCGTCAACGCCATCTTCCGCGCCGCGCACACCATCAAGGGCTCGGCCGGCCTCTTCGGGCTCGACGGCGTCGTGGCCTTCACGCACGTCGTGGAAAGCCTGCTCGACGAGGTGCGCGCCGGCACGGTGGTGCTGGGCGACTCGCTCATCGAGCTGCTGCTGGCCTGCGCCGACCACATCGGCACGCTGGTCGACAAGGTGGAATCGGGCGACACAGCCACCGACCCGCAGGCCGACCAGGCCGGCGCCGCGCTGCTCGACAGGCTGCGCTTGCACATGGCCGCGAGCCACGCCGCGACGGCCATCGAGGCCGTCGCGAACACTGCGACGGAGACGACGATCGGCACGCCCGGCGCGAAGGTGCCGGGCCTCTGGAAGATCGCCGTTCGCTTCGGCGAGGACGTGCTGCGCAACGGCATGGACCCGCTCTCCTTCATCCGCTACCTGGGCACGCTCGGCAGCATCGAGCACATCGTCACGCTGCACGACCAGTTGCCCGCGCTCGGCGCGCTGGACCCGGAGGCCTGCCACCTGGGCTTCGAGATCGAGTTCCGCAGCGACGCGGACCGCGCGGTGATCGAAAACGTCTTCGAGTTCGTGATCGACGACTGCAAGCTCGACATCACCGCGCCGGCAGCGACGGCCGCGGCCCTCGCCGCCACGGCCGAGCCCGAAGCCCCGCGCGCGCCGCGCGCGACGATCGAGCCGACACCCGCCGCGCAGGCAGCGCAGAAGGCATCCAGGGACGCCAAGCCGCAGGAAAGCCAGTCCGTGCGCGTCGACGCCGACAAGCTCGACCGCCTGATCAATCTCGTCGGCGAGCTGATCATCGCCACGGCCGGCGCCAACCTCATCGCGCGCCGCACCGGCAACGTCGAGCTGCAGGAAAGCAATTCCACCCTCTCCGACCTCGTGGAGGAAGTGCGCGACAGCGCGCTGCAGCTGCGCATGGTCAAGATCGGCGCCACCTTCGGCCGTTTCAAGCGCGTGGTGCATGACGTCGCGCGCGAACTCGGCAAGGACATCGAACTGCGCGTGAGCGGCGAAGACACGGAACTGGACAAGACCGTGGTCGAGAAGATCGGCGACCCGCTCATGCACCTGGTGCGCAACGCCATGGACCACGGCATCGACGCGCCCGAGGTCCGCGCCGCGCGCGGCAAGCCCGCGCAAGGCACCGTGGCCCTGAACGCGTACCACGACTCCGGCAGCATCGTCATCCAGGTCAGCGACGACGGTGGCGGCCTCAACCGCGACAAGATCCTCGCCAAGGCCGTCGAGCGCGGCCTGGTCGAGCCCGGCAAGAACCTGGGCGACAACGAGATCTACGGCCTCATCTTCGAGCCCGGCTTCTCCACCGCCGAGCAGGTCACCAACCTCTCCGGCCGCGGCGTCGGCATGGACGTCGTCAAGCGCAACATCACGGCGCTGCGAGGCAGCGTGGGCATCGCCAGCCAGCCCGGCCAGGGCACGACCGTCACGGTGCGCCTGCCGCTCACGCTCGCCATCATCAACGGCTTCCAGATCGGCGTGGGCAGGAGCGTCTTCGTCGTGCCGCTGGACATGGTCGACGAATGCGTGGAGTACTCGGCCGAGCCGGGCCACGACTACATCGACCTGCGCGGCCAGGTGCTGCCCTTCATCCGCCTGCGCGAACTCTTCGAGGTGCGCGGCGAGCCGGCGACGCGGCAGAACATCGTCGTCGTCAAGCATGCCGGCCAGAAGTTCGGCCTGGTGGTGGACACGCTGATGGGCGAGGCCCAGACCGTCATCAAGCCGCTGTCGAAGATGTTCGCCCAGGTCCAGGGCATCAGCGGCTCCAGCATCCTGGGCAGCGGCGACGTCGCGCTCATCCTCGACGTGCCGGTGCTGATGCAGCAGGCCATCCAGGTCGCGCCGGCCGGCGGCGACACCCCCTTTCCCTCCCCCGCGGCAGCCTCGGCAGCCTGAGGTCCACCCAGCGTTCTTCACGAAAGGAAGATCATGTTCAGCAACTTCAAGATCGGCACCCGTCTGATCACAGGCTTCGTGCTGGTGGCGGCCATCAGCGCCGTCGTCGGCTTCATCGGCATCAACAACACGAGCATGATGAACGACAAGGCCGACGAGATGTACAACAACGAGCTCATGGGGCTCTCGCACATCAAGGAAGCCAACGTCAACCTGATCTATGCCGGCCGCGCGCGCTCCAACTACCTGCTGGCCACCTCGCAGGATGAGCGCGAGAAGCACCTGGCGATGATCAACAAGAGCACTGCCGCGATGAAGGAATACATCGAGAAGGCACAGCCGCTCTTCGTGACCGACCGCGCCAAGCAGGTCTTCGCCGCATTCAACAGCCTGTCGCAGGAGTACCAGAACGACATGCAGCGCGCGCTCGCGATGGCCGCGACCAAGAAGCTCCAGGAGCGGGACGACGCGCTGGTGCAGGCGCTCGACCAGGTGCGCGACAAGGCCGACAAGCTGGACGTGATGCTCGACGAGCTGATTCTCCAGAAGGAGAACCGCGCGAAGCAGGCCGCGGCCGAGACCGACGCGCTCTACCGCGCGAGCCGCAGCACCATGATCGGCATCATCTCCGGCGGCGTGCTGGTCGGCATCCTGCTGGGCTTCCTCATCAGCCGCAGCATCACCAAGCCGCTGGCCCGCGCCGTCGACGTGGCCAACCGCCTGGCGGAGGGAGACCTCACCGTGCAGGTCGAGTCGGCCAGCCGCGACGAGACGGGGCAACTGCTCACGGCCATGCAGAACACCGTGGCGAAGCTCTCGCACGTGGTCTCCGAGGTCAACAGCGGCGCGGAGGCCCTGGCCGGCGCGTCGGAGGAAGTCAGCGCCACCGCGCAATCGCTGTCGCAGGCATCTAGCGAGCAAGCCGCGGGCGTGGAAGAGACCAGCGCCTCGATGGAGCAGATGACCGCCTCCATCTCGCAGAACACAGAGAACGCCAAAGTCACCGACGGCATGGCCACCAAGGCCGCCGGCGAAGCCAGCGAAGGCGGCGACGCGGTGAAAGCCACGGTGGTGGCGATGAAGCAGATCGCGCAGAAGATCGGCATCATCGACGACATCGCCTACCAGACCAACCTGCTGGCGCTCAACGCCGCCATCGAGGCGGCGCGCGCCGGCGAGCACGGCAAGGGCTTCGCGGTGGTCGCCGCCGAAGTGCGCAAGCTCGCCGAGCGCAGCCAGGTCGCCGCGCAGGAGATCGGCACCGTCGCCAGCTCCAGCGTCGAGCTCGCGGAGAAGGCGGGCCAGTTGCTCGACCAGATCGTCCCGAACATCAAGAAGACCTCGGACCTCGTGCAGGAGATCACCGCCGCTTCGGAGGAGCAGTCTTCCGGCGTCGGCCAGATCAACGCCGCCGTGACGCAGCTGAGCCAGACCACCCAGTCCAACGCATCCAGCTCGGAAGAGCTCGCCGCGACCGCCGAGGAGATGAGCAGCCAGGCCGAGCAACTGCAGCAGACCATGGCCTTCTTCAAGCTGAACGGCGGCGGCAGCACGCCCACGCGCGGCAAGCCGCAAGGCAAGGCCGCATCCGCCCGCAAGACGGCGGCACCCAAGCGCGCGACGGGCGGCTTCGCACCGGCCGGCGCCCTCGCCTTCGCGGGCGTGGACGGCCCCGACGAATCGCAGTTCGCCAGGTTCTGAGGAGAGGCGGGAATGAACGCAGTGGCCCAGAACACCCGCGCCGCCGGCGGCGCAGCCGCCCAGGCGGCCGTGGAGCCGACCCAGTACCTGACCTTCATGCTGGCCGGCGAAGTCTTCGCCATCGGCATCCTGGCCATCAAGGAAATCATCGAATACCACAGCCTCACCGAGGTGCCGATGATGCCCGCCAGCGTGCGAGGCGTGATCAACCTGCGCGGCGCCGTCGTGCCGGTGATGGACCTGCTCGCGCGCTTCGGCCGCCCTTCCAGCGAGATCACCAAGCGCACCTGCATCGTGATCGTGGAAGTGGCCACGGGCGACGAGAGCCAGGTCATCGGCGTCGTCGTGGACGCGGTCAACGAGGTGCTGGACATCGCGCCGGCCGACATCGAGCCGCCGCCCACCTTCGGCGCGCGCATCCGCAGCGAGTTCATCCAGGGCATGGGCAAGGTCAAGGGCAAGTTCGTGATCCTGCTCGACGTGGACCACGTGCTCTCGCTGGACGAGGTGGGCGCCCTGGCCGCCATGCAGACCGAGATGCAGGACCAACCTGCACACTCATAAGAACATCCCCACCCCCACTTCCCTCTTCGCACCTCGCTCTTCGCGCTTCCAGCATCGCGCTCCGCCCATCTCCCAGGACCTCCCATGTTCGGCAATATGAAAGTGGCGACCCGTCTCGCCCTCGGCTTCGGCGCGGTGGTCGCGCTGCTCCTCCTCATCTCGGTGATCAGCGTGCTGCGCCTCGGCACCGTCTACCACGCCTCCGCGGTCATCATGGATGACGTCTATCCGAGGTTCGACCTCAGCGAGACCATCATCAAGCGCGCGCTCAACGACGGCCGAACCGTGCGCAACATGCTGCTGGCGCCCAACGAGGCCGAGGCCGACAGGATCTGGCAGGCCGTGCAGGAGAGCCGGGCCCAGAACCGCGAGAACGCGAAGAAGCTGGAGTCGATGCTGGTCACCGACAAGGAGCGCGACCTCTTCAAGCTCATCGCGGAGCGCCGCGCCGCGATGAATCCGCGCTACGACCGCCTGAACGAACTGAACCGGACCGACAAGGCCCGCGCCATCGAGTACCTCCGGACGGATTTCGCGCCGGCCAACGACGCCTACATGGCCTCGCTGGAAGACTTCGTCAAGCTCCAGGACAGCGAGATGAAGGACGCCGACCACGAGGGCGAGCGAGTCTACGAGTCGACCAGCACGCTGGTGATCGCGCTTTCCATCGGTGCCGTGCTGGTGGCCGCGCTCGTGGGCTTCCTCATCACGCGCAACCTGCTGAAGGTGCTGGGCGGCGAGCCCGCGTACGCGGCCGAAGTGATGGGGAAGGTCGCCATCGGCGACTTCACGGTGGACGTGGCCGTGCGGCCCGGCGACACCAGCAGCCTGCTCTTCACGACGCGGCAGATGGTTGTTTCCGCCGGCGACAGCATCAACGACGTGGTGCGGGTGATGGGTGCGATGGCGCAGGGCGACCTGACGCGCACCATCGACAAGCCCTACCAGGGCTCCTTCGGCGAGATGAAGGAATACGTGAACGACACGGTGGCGAAGCTCTCGCGCGTCGTGACCGAGGTCAACGGCGGCGCCGAGGCCCTGGCCGGTGCATCGGAAGAGGTCAGCGCCACGGCGCAGGCCTTGTCGCAGGCCGCGAGCGAGCAAGCCGCGGGCGTGGAAGAGACCAGCGCCTCGATGGAGCAGATGACCG
>CBIHOG010000027.1:0-71521 GCA_966211435.1 uncultured Variovorax sp.
GAGCGCGAGGATGTTGGTCTGGAAGGCGATGCCGTCGATGACGCCGATGATGTCGGCGATGCGCCTCGAACTGGCGGTGATGCCGCTCATCGTCGCGACCACTTCCGAGACGGCGCGGCCGCCCTTGAGCGCGGCGTCGCTGGCGGTGCCGGAGAGTTCGTTGGCCTCGATGGCGGTGTCCGCGTTGTTCTTGACGCTGGAGGTCATCTGCTCCATCGACGACGCGGTCTGCTGGACGCTCGATGCGGCCTGTTCGGTGCGCGCGCTGAGGTCGGTGTTGCCTTGCGCGATCTCGGTGACGGCCGTCTGAACGGTGAGGACTTGCTGGCTCACGTCGTCGATGAGCCAGCGGAACATCAGGCCCAGCTGGCCGACGGTGCGCAGTGTCATGCCGATCTCGTCGACGCGGTTCATCTCGTCGACTTTCTGGCTCTCGCCGGAGGCGATGCGCAGCGACTGGGCGAGCAACTGCTCCAGCGGCCGCGCGATCTGGGCTTCGAGCACCCAGCAGGCGAGCGCCAGGGTCGCGGCCAGGCCGCCCGCGAAGGCAGCCAGGGCGCTGCCGGCCAGGCCGAGCGCGAAGGCGCCGCCGAGCAGCACCGGCAGCGGGGCGAAGAGCGCGCAGCGAATGCGCCAGCGCACGGGCAGGGTGCGCAGCACCGAGCCCCAGGCCAGCCAGCCGGTGCGGATGGCCAGGCCCTTGTGGATGCGCCGGCCGGCCTTGCCTTCGCGCAGGTCGCGGTAGAGCGCTTCCGCTTCGGCGATCTCCTCGCGCGTGGGCTTGGTGCGCACGGACATGTAGCCGACGGGCTTGCCGTCGCGCGCCACGGGGGTGGCGTTGGCGCGCACCCAGTAGTGGTCGCCGTTCTTGCGGCGGTTCTTCACGATGCCTGTCCAGGGCTCGCCGCCCTTGAGCGTGGCCCACATGTCGGCGAAGGCCTCGGGCGGCATGTCGGGGTGGCGCACGATGTTGTGCGGCTGGCCCTGGATTTCCACGCGGGTGAAGCCGCTGGCGTCGACGAAGGCCTGGTTGGCGTAGCTGACGCGGCTCGTCGTGTCGGTGGTCGACATCAGCGTCGCGCCCTCGGGCAGTTCGTATTCGCGCTGGGTGACCGGCTCGTTGATTCGCATGGTTCTCTTCTATTGGGGACTGGCAGAAGAACCTATCGGCAGGCGGCGCGAAAGTTGAAGGGGAACAGGCTCGAACCTTGATCTGGATCAAGGTTCGAGGCTTTCCATGGCGCCGGCGTGCCGGCCGGCATGGCCCCGCGATTGCGACAAAGGTGGGCCTTGGCGGCTACTGGTCGAACTTCAGGTTGTGCTGCTTCACCGTCGCCCCGAACGCGTCGTACTGCGTCTTGAAGAATGCCGCGAACTTCGAGGGACTCAGCCCGTAGCCCTCGAAGCCCTGCTGCACCAGCTGGCCGTGCACCTCCGGCCGCTTGAGGGTGGCCTGCAACTCCGCCGACAGCTTGTCGGTGATGGCGGCCGGCAGGCCCGGGGGACCGAAGAAGCCGGCCCACGGCGTGATGGTGAGCTTGCCCAGCTTGAGTTCGGCGGCCGTCGGCACGTCCGGCAGCAGCGCGCTGCGCTCGGGCTGGAGCGTGACGAGGGCGCGGATGCGTCCGTCCTTCACGAAGCCCGGCGCCAGCGTGCCGGTGGTGAACATCATGTGGATCTGGCCGCCGAGCAGGTCCGTCATGGCCTGCATGTCGCCCTTGTAGCGGGCGTTGACGACCTTGCGCTCGCCGCCGCCGCCGAGCAGCTGCAGCATCGCGAGCTCCGCCGCGCTGTTGCTCGATGCCGAGTTGTAGGCGCCGGGCTTGGCGGCCACCAGCGCGAGCAGTTCACTCACGTTCGTCGCCGGCAGGCCGGATGGCACGACGAGGAACATCGAGAACTGGCCCGCCGAGCTGATGGGCGTGAAGGCCTTGAAGGGGTCGTAGGGCGGGTTGGGCCGCAGGCTGGGCGCCGCCACCATCGCGGTGTTGGTGCCCAGCAAGAACGTGTAGCCGTCGGGCCGCGCGCCCGACACGTACTGCGCCGCGAGGACGCCGTCCGCGCCGGGCCGGTTTTCCACGATCACCTGCTGTCCCAGTTGCCTGGAAAGGCCCTCCGCGATGATGCGCGAGATGGCGTCGGCGCCGCCGCCGGACGCGAAGCCGACGACCAGGCGCAGCGGCTTCTGCGGAAAGTCCTCGGCGCTCCAGGCCGCGCCGCCGGGCAGGGCCAGCGCGGCCCCGGTGGCGCTGGCGGCCCAGCGGATGACGGTTCTGCGTTGCATGGCGTTCTCCTTTGTCGGTTGGACCGGTCAGGCGATCGGGTTCAGAACAGGTGGCGGATGCCGGCTTCCATGCCGGTCGAGCTGCGCCCGCCCAGCGGCGCGACGCCGCCGCTGACGAAGTAGCGGCCCTGGCCCTTGTTGGTGAGCCGTGCATAGGTCGCATAGAGGGCCGTGCGCTTGGAGAGGTTGTGCACGTAGCCGATGCCGAACTGGCGCGCGTCGTTGGTGCTCAGCAGCGAGCGGTCGGCGTTGCGCAGCGTGTCGTCGCTGCGGTCGTTCAGCACGGCGTAGCTCAGGCGGATGCGGCCGACCTCGAAGGCCGGGATGTGCGCGCCGACCTCCAGGGTGCCTTTGCGCACCTCGCCGGCCAGGAGCTTGACCGTGACGTCGTTGTAGAGCGCGAAGAAGCGCGCGAAGCCCGCGTCCCACGAGGCGCCGAGGTTGGCGTGCGTGTAGTTGCCGATGGTGGCGGTGGCGAAGTTGCGGCTGCGGGTGACGGCGGCCGCGATGTCGAAGGGGCCGGAGGCGTAGCCGAAGCGCGCGCCGGCGAAGTTGCCGTCGTGGTCGGTGGGTGCGCCGGAGATGTTCTCGCCCAGGCCCGCCATCACCACGCCGTAGAAGCCGCCGAGGTTCGAGGGCAGCCAGTAGCTGACCGTGTTGCTGCCGGTGATCGCGGTGGGCAGCGGCGCGGCGGTGGCGCCCGCGAAGGTGAGGTTGCCCGCGCGGGCCACGCCGTTGGCGTTGAAGGGGTCGAAGTAGATGCTGTTGTAGTGGGTGGGGATGAAGTCCCGGCCCACGCGCACTTCGCCGAGGGTGTTGGACGAGAGGCTGACGTAGGACATGCGGTCGAAGGTGAGCGGGCCCGCCGTCGTGGCGCCGCTCGCCTGGTTGTTGGTGTTGGTGGCGCGGCCCGAGCCGGTGTCGGGGTTCAGGCTGCCTTCCAGCCAGAAGTTGGCGCGCAGGCCGCCACCCAGGTCTTCCGTGCCGCGAAAGCCCAGCCGGCTGGTGGAGAGGCCGCCGTTGGACACGGTGTCGAGCGTGCCGACGCCCTTGGCTTCGGTGCGCTGGACGCCCAGGTCCATCACGCCGAACACCGTCACGGTGGACTGTGCATGGGCCGCGCCCATGGCGCCGGCCGCCAGGCCGAGGGCCGCGCACAGCAATGTCTTCTTCGTCATCTTTCCTGTCTCCTGCTTCTTCTCTGGTTGAAAAATTCGAATGGCGGGCAGGGCTGCGCCGCCGGGTGCGGACGTGCGTCGTCCACACCGGTCTTGAAACAACAAGCCGGGTCGTGCCGGGGTCGGGGTTGGGCCGGCGGCTAGGCCGGCGGCTTCATGGGCTCGCAGCGCACGAGAACGGCACCCTGGGACAAGGGGCTCACGTTGCGGCGGTACTGCTGCAGCCAGCCGGTGTCGTGCAACGGCGGCGGTGCCTGCCAGTCGGCGCGGCGTGCCTGCAGCTGCGCATCGCTCAGGTCGACGTCGAGGCGGCGGCCGTCGAGGTCGATGGTGATGGTGTCGCCGTCGCGCACCAGCCCCAGCGGGCCGCCGAGCGCGGCCTCTGGCGAGACTTCGGCGACCACGAGGCCCTTGCACACGAGGCCGGAGAGGTGGCCGTCGGTCAGCAGCGCGACCTGGTCGCCGAGGCCCGCGCCGTCGATGGCGAAGACCACGCGCGAGGCGCCGCCGCCCATGGCCGGGCCGCCGCAGGCGCCCGCGCCACGCATCACGACCACGTGGCCGGGCCGGATCTCGCCGCTCTTCAGCGCGGCGATGGCGCCGTCCGCGGTCCAGAAGCAGATGGCGGGGCCGCTGAAGCGGCGCACCTTGCGCTCGACGATGCCGGTCTTGATGAGGCCGGATTCAGGCGCCAGGTTGCCGCGCAGCAGCACGATGGCCGGATGCGGCGCGACCGGGCTGGCGATGGGGCGGATGACCTCGGTGTCGACCACCGTCGCGTCGCGCAGGTTCTCGGCGACGGTGCGGCCGGTGACGGTGGGCGCGTCGTTGTCGAGCAGCGGCGCGAGCTGCTTCATCAGCGCGCGGCAGCCGCCGGCGGCCTCGAAGGCCTCGATGCTGTGATCGCCGATGGGGCGCACGCCCGCGAGCACGGGCGTTTGCGGCCCGAGCTGCTCGAAGAGGCCGTAGACGTCCACGCCGCATTGGCCCTCGCTGGAGATGGCTTGCAGGTGCTTCGCGGTGTTGAGCGAGCCGCCGACGGAGAGCACCGCGCGCACCGCGTTGGCGAAGGCGCCGGGCGTGAGGATGTCGCGCGGCTTCAGGTCGTCCCACACCATCTGCACGATGCGGGTGCCGGCCGCGCGCACGTCGGCCATCATCTTCGGGCTGAGCGCGGCCACCGGCGCGCTGCCGGGCAGGGCCATGCCGAGCGCCTCGCACACGATGTGCATCGAGTTCGCGGTGCCGAGGCCCGAGCACACGCCGGGGCCGCGGATGGCCTCGCGGCTCATGCCGACCAGTTCCTCGACGGGCAGCTTGCCGGTGACGGCGTGCATGGCGCCGATGAACACCTCCTCGATGTCCATGTGGTGGCCCTTGTACTCGCCGCTGGGCTGATAGCCGCAGGGCACGAGCAGGGTCGGGATGTTCAGGCGCGCGGCGGCCATGAGCTGGCCGGGCACGGTCTTGTCGCAGGAGGTGAGGCAGACCATGCCGTCGAGCTGTGCGCCCTCCACGGCGACCTCGATGTCGTTGGTGACCAGGTCGCGCGCGCCGAGCATGTAGGCGCCGCGCGCGCCGGCGCCGGTGATGAAGTCGCTGGGCGCGGCGGTGCGGATCTCGAAGGGCACGCCACCGGCGGCACGGATGGCGGTCTTGATCTCCGCGGCGACCTGGTCGAGGTGGCTGAAGCAGGCGGCCAGCTCCGAGGAGCTGTTGACGATGGCGATCTTGGGTTTCTCGCAGTCCTCCTCCGGGATGCCGAGCGCGCGCCAGTGGGCGTTGCGCACGGACCAGAGGTAGGAGCCGCGCGGGAAATTGCTGCGCAGGGGGCGGGTCACGTGGTGTCTCCGTTCTTCTTTTTTTTCTTGGTGATGGTGACGATGCCGCGCTCGGCGTCGACGCGCACCCAGTCGCCGGTCTCGATGCACACGAGCGGGTCGCGCTCGAAGTCGGTCATCGAAGGGGCGTGCGTGACGACGGCGCCCAGCGCCATCTTGGTCGTCATCTCGTTGAAGAGGAAGGCGGCCGGCGCGGTGTTCAGCAGCCGCGTCATGTGGAACATGGCGGACCAGCCGGAGGAGCCCTTGGCGCCCGGGAACACCAGCACCTTGCCCGCGAAGCTCACGCCGCGCAGTTCGTGCCGGGTCTCGATGACGCTGCCCGTGCGGGGGTCGATGCCGCCCCAGCCGGAGATGCGGTCGCGCGTGACGAGGGCCTCGCCCTCGGCGACGCCACCCACGACCTTGCGGCCGCGGATGACGATGGTCTGTTGTTCGATGGTTTCAGTGCTCATGGTCAAGGCTCCGTGCCGCGCACTGTGCTGCGCGCTTGCTTGGGGTGGCCTGGCGCGGCGCTCATGCATAGCCTCCGTTCCAGCGCCCGGTGCAGGCCGCGTCGATGCATTCGGCGGTGCTGCCGAACCAGGCCTGCACGCCGAGGATGGCGGGCAGGTAGTGGGCCTGCTTGGCCGAATCCAGCGCGACCGTCTTCGTGCCCTTGGGCACGGCGCGGCTCATGGCGGAGCAGCTGTCGGACATGATGATGCCGCCCGCGTCCTCGATGATCTTCGTGTAGCCGTTGCGGTCGGCCAGCGACTTGATGGCGCGCGGCGTGAAGATCCACAGCTCGCAGTCCGGATGCACCTTGCGGCCCTCGATGAGCTGGGCGGCTTCCCAGATCTGCTCGATGGTGTAGTGCGGGCAGCCCAGCATCACGTACTGCACCTCGGCGTCCTTGCCGGTGGTGTTGATCTTCTCGTAGGTGGCGCGGCGCTCGGCCTCGCCGTAGCGGATCACCTCCACCGGCTCGCAGCCGGCGAGCGCCTGCTCCAGCGTGAGCGCCTCGGGCGTGACGCCGGCGATGTGGTACATCTCCACGCCGCCCGAGGACGAGGCGGCCGCGCCGAAGTGCTTGAGTCGCGGCAGGTTGGGCACGCGGGCGATGCCCTTGCGGCTGTGGACGACGGGCACGCGCTCCTGCACGTGCTCGCCGATGTAGTAGCCGAGCAGGCCCCAGTCCTGCACCGACTCGACCTCGATGTCGAGCTCCACCACGTGCGTGGCCCGGCGGTTGTGGTCGAGGTGGTAGCCCCAGTAGGGGATGCGGCCGGTGAGCATGGCCGCGCCCGTGCTCTCGCGGCCCTCGGTGTTGGTGCGCGCGCCGAGCACGGAGTTGCAGTAGACGACGGCGGAGGACTCCATCCACGCGCAGTGCTCGCCGCGCGTCGGGATGTTGCCCACCTGGTAGGGCGTGCAGGTGTTCATGATCTGCGCGCCGAGGCCGGCCGCGTGGCGCTCGCTCTTGTTGTAGAACTGGACGATGTCCTCGCTCACGCCCATGCGCTCGGGCTGGTGGGGGTCGAAGCCGAGTTGCAGGTGGCTGGTGAAGACCTTGAACTTGGGGATCGGCACGACCTCCTGGCTGTCCAGGCTGAATTCGGAGAACACCGCGTCCATGCCGCCGCCCTTGGCGAGGGCGAAGTCGCGCTGGAAGGGCGTGGTCGAGGTGATGGTGGCGCAGACGTTGCGGGTCTCGACCAGGCGCTCGGCGCCGAGCGCCGCGCCCGAGCGCACCAGCAGGTCCATGGCCTTCTGGACGGCGGGGCCGTCGCGGCCGTCCCGCATGGCTTTTTCTTCATCGCTCAGGTGCATGGCCTGTGTCTCCGTTCTTGTGGCTCGTGTCTCGTGGGGTGGCGCCGTGCGGCGCTACCCCCGTGGGGGTTGGGGTACCGGCACATGCCCGCCGATGTCGCGGGCGATGGTCAGCGCGATGTCGTGCAGGCGCGGCGCGATCTCCTCGCGCAGACGCGCCTCGGTGAAGACGAAGGCCGCGCCGCCGCCGTTGAGCGCCATGATCTCGTCGCCCGGGCCGATGAGCGGCACCGACACCGAGTTGATCTCGCGATGGAACTCGCCGAGCGAGAGGCAGTAGCCCAGGCGGCGGGCCTCGTCGATGGCGCGCAGCATGCTGGGCGCGACGCTGTCCCACTCGGTGCCGCGCATCAGGCGCAGGGAGTCGAGCAGTTGCGCGCGCGGGGTGTCCTGCATTGCCGAGAGGTAGGCGCGGCCCAATGCCGAATTGGGGATGGGCGCGCGCGAGCCCACGTCCAGCCGGGCGGAGAGCATGGAGGAGCGCGGGCGGCAGGCCTCGATCAGCACCATCTCCATGCCGTCGCGCACCGCGAGGTAGACGGAGGCGCCTGCCTCCTCGGCCAGCGTGCGCATGCTGGGGCGCGCGGCGGCGCGCACGTCCAGGCTGCCCAGGAACACCCGCGCGAGCGACACCACGCCCGGGCCGAGCATGAAGCGGTCGGAGGTGGGCGAGGGCTTGAGCATGCCCATGGACAGCAGCGTGGCGACCAGCCGGTTGACGGTCGGGCGCGGGATGCCCGTCAGCCGCGCGACTTCGGCATGGCCCAGCACCGGCTGGTCTTCGCTGAAGCAGCGCAGGACGGAGATGCCGCGCTCCAGCGCGCTCACGGTGTCGGAGCGGTCGGCGTTGGTGGAGGAGGTGTCGTTTTTTTCAGCAGCCATGGGGGAACCCTCGAAAAGAGTTCCCAATGTAGAGGCTAGCGACACGCCCGCGCTCCGGCTCATGGTTCAAGTCCGCGCCTGCCTCAGCCCGCGGCCACCGTGGCCGGGGCCTGCGCAGCGGGCTCGGCGCCCGCGCGGGGGCGCAGGTAGACGCCTTGCGCCAGCAGCGCGGCCTGCAGCGCGTCGATGTCGACGGCGCGCGGCGCGATGCCGCCTTGCGAGGCCAGCGCCGCCGCCACGCCCGCCGCCTGGCCGGTGATCCAGCATTGCGGGATCTCGCGCATGAAGCCGTGCGAGTTGCGGTCGCAGGAGATGTGCCGGCCGCAGGCCAGCAGGCCGTCGAGCTCGCGCGGCACGAGCGCGCCGTAGGGGATCGAGATGTTCGGGAACTTGGGCGACACGGCGGGCGTGACGCCCACCTCGTCCGGCAGCGCGACGCCGTCCGGCCAGCGGCTGCGCAGCACCGCGTCCACGCCGCTCAGGCGCCGGGCGTGGCGCACGCCGATCTGCGGCGCGCTCAGCATCAGGAAGGCGTTCTCGAAGCCCGGCGCATGCGCGCGGTAGTAGTCGAGGTGGGCGGCCATCGCGCGGTGCGAGCGCACTTCGACGGCGGTGAGGTCGTCCACGTCGAGCGCGGAGTAGCCGGATTGGCGCGGCCCCATGAAGAGCGCGACCTCGTTGCGCCAGGAGACGAAGGGCCGTTCGAAGAGGCCCAGCTCCTCGCGTCCGCGCGCCATGAAGGCGCTGAACTTCTCGGGCTGGCCGGCCTTGAACTCGATCCAGCGGTTCATGTCCACGCCGCCGAAGAGCCAGGAGGTGTTCATGCAATGGTGCACGTCCGCTTCCTCGATGTCGTTCACGAAGGCGGCGCCGGCGCGGGCGAAGAGATCGCCGTCGCCGGTCGCGTCGACCACCACGTCGGCCATGATGGCCATGCGGCCTTCCTTGCTCTCGAAGACCACGCCCTTGACCGCGCCGTCCTGCACGATCGGGATGGCGGCCCAGGAGTGGTAGATCAGCTTGACCTGGCGCTCCAGCACGATCTCCTGCGACAGCAGCTTGAGGCGCTCGGGGTCGATGGTGGGCGACCAGGTGACGATGCCGTGGTAGGCGGCGGTGCGCTGCGACCAGTGGGCGGCCTTGCCCGCGTCCTGCGAGCCCCAGTCCGCCGGCGCCGGGCCGGCGATGGCCTCGGCCGGCAGGCGGTCGAAGAGTTCCTCGGCGAAGCCTCGGATGACGAGCTTGCCTTCCCAGTCGGTCATGCGGTCGATCCAGATCACCAGCCCGCCGGTGGAGAGGCCGCCCAGGTGGTTGTAGCGCTCCAGCAGCGCCACGTCCGCGCCCTGGCGCGCGGCGGCCGCCGCCGCCGCCGTGCCCGAGGGGCCGCCGCCGACCACCAGCACGCCGCAGCGGTGGTAGACGGGAATGGTCTTGCCGGGCTCCGCCCATTGGCCGTGATCGGGCCGCTTCACCCGACTGTCGCGGTCGAAAATGTCGGAGGAGAGGATGCGCTCGTCGGTGCGGACGACAGTTTTCATGGATTCGGTCTTGCTCGGTTGCTTGGGCTGTATTTTGGACTCGATGTCCATTTAGTCAACATAAATGTCGTTGATTCAGGGTATTCCCTGTAATTTGAATGATATTAATGAGTTGATAGTCCATTAAACCTAGAGAACTCGGAGACGACCCCATGGCTTTTCATTCCCTTCGGCGGGTTTCCCGCCGCGTTGTCGCGCTGTCGGCGGGCCTCGTGCTGCTGGGCCTCGGGCCGCTGGCGGCGGCGCAGGACTTCCCGGTCCACGGCAAGCCGATCCGCATCGTCGTGGGTTTCACCGCCGGTGGCGGCACGGACGCGCAGGCGCGGATCGTGGCGCAGAAGCTCGGCGAGGTGCTGAAGACCAACGTGATCGTGGACAACCGCCCCGGCGCCAGCACGATGCTGGCCGCGAACGAGGTTGCCCGCGCCGCGGCCGACGGCTACACGCTGCTCTACGCGCCCTCCTCGACCATGGCGCAGAACCCGCATACGCTCTCGCAAGTGAGCTACGACCCCTTCAAGGATTTCACCGCCGTCTCGATGGGCGGGCGCGGGCCGCTGGTGCTGTCCGTCAGCACCTCGGTGCCGGCGAACAACGTGCGCGAACTGGTGAACTATGTGAAGGCCAACCCGGGCAAGGTCAGCTATGCATCCTTCGGCGCGGGCACGTCCTCTCATGTCTACGGCGAGCTCTTCGTCAAGAAGATGGGCATCGACGCGGTGCACGTGCCCTACAAGGGCGGCTCCGACGCGGCGAAAGACCTGATCGCGGGCCTGGTGCAGTACATGTTCGACTCGGCGTCGTCGGCCCTCATCACCTCGCAGTCGGGCAAGGTCAAGATCCTGGCCGTTGCCGCCAGTTCGCGCGTCGCGGCCCTGCCCGACGTGCCCACCTTCGCCGAGCAGGGCGTGAGCGGCCTCGACCTGCCGAGCTGGCTGGGTTTCTACGGCCCGCCGCGCATGCCGGCGCCGGTGCTCGCCAAGCTCAACGCGGCGCTGGTGCAGGTGCTGGCCATGCCGCAGGTGCGAGAGTTCTATCGCAACGGCGGCTATGAGGCCGGCGGCAGTTCGCCGGAAGAGTTCGCGAAGATCACGCGCACGACCTACGACCAGTGGGGCGTGATGGTCAAGCAGGTCGGGCTGGCGAAGCAATGAGCGGCACCTTCCCTGGCCTGGGCCGCCGGCGAGCGGTCGCCGCGCTGGCGCTGTGCGTCACGGCGCCCGCGGCCTTCGCCGCGCCGACCGCCTTTCCCGAGAAGGGCCGCACGGTACGCATCGTGCTCGGCCTCGCGCCCGGGGGCGCGTCGGACGCGCAGGCGCGCTTCGTCGCCAACAAGCTCACCGACGTGCTGGGTACGCCGGTGATCGTCGAGAACCGGCCCGGGGCGAGCTTCATCCTCGCGACCGAGGAGGTGATCCGCGCCGCGCCGGACGGCTACACGATGATGTATGCGCCTTCCTCCGTGGTGGCGCAGAACCCGCAGACGCTGGCGCAGGTGCGCTACGACCCCTTCAGGGACCTCACGCCGATCTCCCTCGGCGCGCGCGGCCCGCTGGTGCTGACGGTCCACGCCAGCGTGCCGGCAAGGAACGTGCAGGAGCTCATCGCCTACATCAAGGCCAACCCGGGGAAGATGAGCTATGCCTCCTTCGGCACCGGCACCTCCTCGCATATCTACGGCGAGGCCTTCGCGCGCCAGGCCGGCCTGGACGTGGTGCACGTGCCGTACAAGGGCGGCTCGGACGCGGCCAAGGATTTCCTCGCGGGCCGCGTGCAGTACTACTTCGACGCCGCGCCCAATGCCATCCAGAACACCGCCACCGGCAAGGTGCGCATGCTCGCGGTCGCCGCACCCAAGCGAAGCCCGATGCTGCCGGATGTGCCGACCATGGGCGAGCAGGGCGTCAGCGGCCTGGACATGCCCAGCTGGCTGGGCTTCTACGGGCCGGCGAAGATGCCGGCGCCGGTGCTCGCGAAGCTGAACGCGGCCCTGGCCGAGGTGCTGGCGATGCAGGCGACGAAAGACTTCTTCCGCCAGGGCGCGTACGAGGCCGAGTCCTCGACGCCGCAGCAGCTCGGCGAGCTGACGCGCACGACCTACGATCAGTGGGGCGGGATCATTCGACAGCTGGGGCTGGTCAAGCAGTAGCGCTCAGGGCGTGGCCGCGTCCGCAAGGCCACGGGCCGGCGGTGCCTGCGTGACGGCCCGGGGCGCCGGCGGCAGGACGCCTTCGATGCCCAGCGCCAGGGCCAGCAGCGCGTGGTCGCCGCCGGCCGCGCCATCCAGCTCGATGCCCGCGGGCAGTCCTTCCCGCGTCAGGCCCATCGGCAGGCTGATGGCGGGCAGCCCCGCCATGCCGGCCGGCCCGGTGTTGCGGATGTAGGTCGAGAAGGCCGGTACGCGCTGGCCGCCGAGCATCACCTCGACGTCCTCGCCGATGCGCACCGCGGGCAGCGGCGTGGTCGGGAAGATGAGGGCGTCCAGCCCGTGCTGCGCGAAGCATCTCGCGTAGGCGCGCTGCATGCGCGGGCGAAGCTCCAGCAGCGCATGGCGGTAGGCCTCGGGCGTGATCGCGCCGTCGCCGAAGAGGCGCTCGAAGAGCGGCCGGACGTCGGCGCTCACCACGGCAGCGGTCAGCGCGCGCGCGTCGAAGGGGCGCCCGTGGCGCGCGAAGTAGGCGCCGATCGCGGGCAGGATCTCGTAGAGCGAGATCGACATCGCGCCTTCCTTGAAGAGCGGCCCGGCCTCGTCCAACTCGCAAGGCACCAGCACCGCACCGGCCTCGCGCAGCCGCGCCAGGCATGCATCGGCCGCCTCGGCCACGCCAGGGTCCAGCGATTCCCAGAACCAGCTGGAAGGAACGCCCAGCCGCGCGCCCCGCACCGGCGCGGGCGCGAGGCGCGTCGGCCCGCCGGTGACGGCGCCGTCGACCAGCACGCAGTCGTCCACGCGATGCGCCATGACGCCTGCCGTGTCGAAGGTCGGCGAGATCGGCACCAGGCCCTCGCCCGGCCAGCGCCCGGTGGTCGGGCGGAAGCCGACGAAGCCGCACAGCGCGGCGGGCACGCGCACCGAGCCGCCGGTGTCGGTGCCGATCGCGACCGGCGCCGCGCGCATGCCGAGCACCACCGCGTTGCCCCCGCTGGAGCCGCCGGTGATGCGCGATGCGTCGAAGGGGTTGCGCGACGGGCCGTGGACGTGGTTATGGCCGGTCACGCCCTGCGACCACTCGTGCAGGTTGGTCTTGCCGAGCACGAGTGCGCCGGCCTGGAGCAGGCGCTCGGCGACCGGGGCGGAGCGCTTCGGCACATGGCCTTGCAGATAGGTACTGCCAGCGGTGGTCGGCAGGCCGGCGACGTCGATGTTGTCCTTGAAGGCGATCGGCACGCCGAAAAGGGGCAGCGTCTTCCTGTCTTCGGGCGACAGGCAGTCGAGCGCGGCGGCGCCTTCGGCCAGCGACCGGGCGTCGGTGTGCAGCATCGCGCCGAGATGGGCGATCTCGGCGGTCCGCAGTTGCAGCGCGGCGGCGTATGCGGCCACCGGGAGTTCGCCGCGAACCATCCGTTCGCTCGCATCGCGCGCGCACAGGTCGGTGAGTTCGAGGCCGGGTTCAGCTTGGTTCATGGAAGTCTCAAAACAGGGCATGCATGCACGGCGGGTGCACTTTCCGGGCCAATCGCGCGCGGCAAGCGGTCTCCCGCAGCTGTTTTTGCTTGGCATGGATACTGCTTGAAGGAGATTTCGTATTCAACAAAGGTCTGTTATGCGCTTCAAGCCCCTGCATCTCCTGACGATTGCCTCCGTTTCGTTCGCCATGCTGGCGTCGCTTCCAGCGTCCGCCGCCGAGAAGGTGTCGGTCCGCCTGAAGTGGCTGGCCCAGGCGCAGTTCGCCGGCTTCTATGTCGCCAAGGCCAAGGGCTTCTACGATCAAGCCGGCCTCGACCTGACCATCAACCCCGGCGGCCCCAACCTCAACGTCGAGACCCTGGTGGGTTCGGGCAACGACACCTTCGGCCTCGCCGGCGGCACGGAGACCGTGCTCTTTGCCCGCGAGAAGGGCCTGCCCCTGGTCTGCATCGGCGTGACCGTGCAGAAGACGCCCTTCACCTACGTGACCTACAAGGACTCGGGCATCAAGACGGTGAAGGACTTCGCCGGCAAGAAGGTCGCGACCTGGTTCACCGGCACGCAGTACACGCTGTACTCCATGCTCGCCTCCGCCGGGGTCAAGCAAAGCGATCTGACCATCGTGCCGCAGTCCGGCTCGATGGCGCCTTTCGTCGAGAAGCAGTTCGACGTCGCCGCCGCCACTTACTACAACGAGCTCAACACGCTGAAGGAGCAGGGCCTGGGCGACAAGCTGCAACTGATCCGACCCGACGACTACGGCGTCACCGTGCAGCAGGACACGCTGCTGGTCTCCGAGAAATACCGCAACGAGAAGCCTGAGCAGGTGCAGGCCTTCCTCAACGCCACCGTCAAGGGCTGGAAGTACGCGCTGCAGAACAAGAAGGAAGCGATCGACATCATCATGGCCGCCGCGCCCAGCCTGAACCGCGCGCACCAGGAAGCCATGCTCGACGAATTCGAGAAACTGGTGAAGGCCGGCCGTGGCGGCACCGACGGCATCCTGGCGCTCGACATGGACCTGGTCGGCAAGATGCAGACGCAGCTCATCGACTACAAGGCGCTGAAGACCCCGGCCGACCTCACGAAGGCCTACGACGGCAGCTTCTGGGCCAAGGTGCCGGTGGCCGACAAGAAGTTCTGAAGCACCGCGACATGAAGCTCATGCCCGAGGACGCGAACGCCTTCGCCGCGGCCGCCCGTCCGGTGGATGGCCCGCCGATGATGCTGGAGCTGGTCAACGTCTGGAAGCGCTTCGGCGAGGCGCAGTCGCAGACAGTCGCCGTCTCCAACGTCAACCTGAAGATCGCCCGCAGCGAGTTCGTCACGCTGGTCGGTCCCTCGGGCTGCGGCAAGTCCACGCTCTTCAACATGATCGCGGGCCTGCTGCCGCCGGATGACGATGGCTCGCTGCTGTTCGCCGGTGCGCCGCAGCGCGACGGGCAGTTGCTGGGCAAGGTGTCCTTCATGCCGCAGCGCGACCTGCTCTTTCCCTGGCGCTCGGTGCTCGACAACGCCATCCTGGCGCTGGAAGTGGAGGGCGTGCCGCGCAAGGAGGCACGCGATCGCGCGCGGGCCATGCTGCCCGAGTTCGGCCTCACCGGCTTCGCCGACCACTATCCGCACCAGCTCTCCGGCGGCATGCGCCAGCGCGTCGCGCTGATGCGCACCTTCCTCTTCGAGCGCGACCTGCTGCTGCTCGACGAGCCCTTCGGCGCGCTGGATGCGCTCACCCGCAGCCGCATGCAGCACTGGCTGCTCGACATCTGGGCCCGCCACCGGCGCACCGTGCTCTTCATCACGCACGACATCGACGAGGCCATCGTGCTCGGCGATCGCGTGCTGGTGATGACCGCGCGCCCGGGCACGGTCAAGAGCGAGACCGTCATCGACATGCCGCGCCCACGCGACCCGTCGATCGTGACTTCGCCCGAATTCATCCGCATCAAGCAGCGGCTGCTGGCGGAGATCGAGGAGGAGAGCCGCAAGTCCTTCGCGCAGGAGGAGCGCGCCTCGTGAAGCCCGCCGCCAGGCGCATGGTGCGCCATCCGGTCTGGGTCTTCCTGGCGCTCGGGCTGGTGTGGGAGGCGATGGTGCACGCCTTCGCGCCTTCGCCGCGCTTCCTGCCGGCGCTGAGCGCCATCGCGCTGGATGCGTGGTCGGTCTGGCCGCAGCTGCTGCGCGGCTTCGGCCGCACGCTGCTGGAGACCGTGCTCGGCTTCGCGCTCGGCACCGTCTTCGGTTGCTTCTGCGGCACGCTCTTCACCTACTCGCGCTGGATGGAGCGCTCGGTGTTTCCGCTGTTCGTGGTCTCCCAGACGGTGCCGGTGGTCGCCTTCGGCGCGCTGATCGTCATCTGGTTCGGCAACTCGCTGCTCGCCAAGGTGATGACGGCCTTCTTCCTCACCTTCTTCCCCGTCACCGTGAACACGCTGCGCGGGCTCAAGTCCTGCGACCCGCAGCGCATTGCCCTGATGCGCAGCTTCGGCGCCAGCGGGCTGGTCATGTTCTTCCGCCTGGCCGTGCCTTCGGCGCTGCCGCAGGTGATGGTCGGGCTGCGCGTGGCCATCGGCCTGAGCCTGATCGGCTCGGTCGTCGGCGAATGGTTCGGCGAGACGGTGGGCCTGGGCGTGATGCTGATGGAGGCGATGAACGGCGACCTCGTGCTGCGCCTGTGGGTCGTGATGTTCGCCTGCGGGCTGATGGGCGCGCTGCTCTACGGCGCGCTCACTTTCGTCGAAAGGAGGCTCGTGTGGTGGCGAAGCGAAAGCTGAGCTGGCGTGCCGGCATGCCGGTGCTGGGCAGCATCGCCGTGCTGCTGGCGGTGTGGGAGGGCGCCATCGCGCTGTTCGACATCCCGCCCTTCGTGCTGCCCAGCCTGCACGCGATCGTGCGTCATGCCGCGGGCGATTCTGGCCGGCTCGGCATGGCGCTCGCCTCCACGCTCGGCGAGGCCTTCGGCGGCTACGCGCTGGGCGCGGTGCTCGGCTTGCTGCTGGCGGTGCTGTTGGTGCTGGTGAGCCCGCTGGAGCGCATCGTCATGCCGCTGGCCGTGGCGGTGAACGCGGTGCCCACGGTGGCCTATGCGCCGCTCTTCCTGATCTGGTTCGGCCTCGGCCCGGCTTCCAAGGTGGCGCTGGTCGCGCTTGCCGTCGGCTTCACCATGCTGGTCAATGCGCTGCACGGGCTGAAGCTGGCGGACGCCGCGGCCATCAGCCTGATGCGCAGCTTCGGCGCCGGGCCGCTGGAGATCGTGCGGCGCCTGCGCCTGCCGGCCGCCATGCCCTCGGTGGTGACGGCGCTGCGCATCGGGGTGCCGCGCAGCATGATCGTCGCGATCGTCGGCGAGATGCTGGGCGCCTACGCCGGCCTCGGCCGGATGATCTACGAATCCACCCAGCAGGTCGACCTGCTGAGCGTGTGGGCGGCCGTGCTGGTGGCCTCGGTCGCGAGCATGGTGTTCTATGGCGTGCTGGTCTGGCTGGACCAGAAACTGGTGTGGTGGCGATGAACACGACGAACAATCCCGCGGCGTATCCCGCCACCGAAGCCGAACTGCGCGTGCAGCTCGCCGCCTGCTACCGGCTGGTGTCGCACTTCGGCATGGACGACCTGATCTACAACCACATCTCGGCGCGCGTGCCCGGGCCGGAGCATCACTTCCTGATCAATCCCTACGGCCTGCTCTTCTCCGAGATCACGGCCTCCAGCCTGGTGAAGATCGACCTCGACGGCCGCAAGGTCGCGCCGAGCGACTTCGAGGTGAACCGGGCGGGCTTCGTGATCCACAGCGCGATCCACGGCGGACGGCCCGACGCGCTGTGCGTGCTGCACACCCACTCCGATGCCGGCACCGCCATCTCGGCGCTGCCGGGCGGCCTCGCGCCCGTGAGCCAGTTCGCCATGCGCTACCAGGGCCACACCGGCTTCCACGACTACGAAGGCGTGGCGCTGGAGACCGGCGAGCGCGAGCGCCTGGTGCGCGACCTCGGCGCGCACCACACGCTGGTGCTGCGCAACCACGGCGTGCTGACGGTGGGCCGCACCATTCCCGAGGCTTTCATCCTCATGTATTACTTCGAGAAGGCGGCCCGGGTGCAACTGCTCGCGCAAGGCGGACTGGCGCAGGGAGAGCGGCTCGCGCTGCCCCGGCCCGAGATCACCGAACTGGCCGCGCGCCAGTTCACCGAGTTCGCGGGCGACATCCTGCCGCCCGGCACGCGCGAATGGCCCGCCTTCCTGCGGCTGCTGGAGCGCACCCAGCCCGGCTACGCGGACTGACGCATCTCCACACCCTTCATCCTGATTCATCCGGCACACGGACACAGCATGCACATCGAACCCCTCACCCCCTTCATCGGTGCCGCCGTCACCGGCATCGACCTGCGCCAGCCGGTCGCGGACGACGACTTCGCGCGGCTGCGCGCGGCTTTCAACCAGCACTCGCTGCTGCTCTTTCGCGGACAGCGCATCGACGAGGCGCAGCACGTGGCCTTCTCGCGCCGCTTCGGCTCGCTGCTCGGCCACGTGCTGACGCAGTTCCTGAAAAAGGAGCATCCCGAGGTCTACGTGCTGTCCAACGTGTCGGAGAACGGCAAGCCGATCGGCAACCACAAGGAGGGCTGGAACTGGCACTCCGACCTTTCCTACAAGGCCGAGCCTTCGATGGGTGCGCTGCTCTACGCGCTGGAAGTGCCGCCGGAGGAGGGCGACACCTTCTTCGCCTCCATGCATGCGGCCTATGAGGCGCTCGACGAGGCGACGAAGGCGCGCATCCGTCCCATGACGGCGACGCACAGCTACGCCAACTACTACGGCCGCGCCTTCGCCGATCGCAACCCGCTCACGCCCGAACAGCTCGCCGCGACGCCGGACGTGGTGCATCCGCTGGTGCGCACGCATCCCGAGACGGGGCGCCTGTCGCTCTACGTGGGCCAGGACGTCGTCAAGAAGATCGACGGCCTGCCGCCCGAGGAAAGCGAGGCGCTGCTGCACGCGCTCAACGAGCACGCGATCTCGCCCGCCTTCAGTTACCGCCACAAGTGGCTGGCGGGCGACCTGCTGCTCTGGGACAACCGCTGCACCATGCACCGCGCCACGCCCTACGACGACCAGAAGTACCGCCGCGTCATGCACCGGACGACCGTGGCAGGCGACCGGCCGTACTGATTCTTGCGCGCCAGGAAACCCACAACAACACATGACAACCGAAGGCCATTCCATGGAGACAGAAGACTCGAGCACGGCGCCGCCGTCGCAACCCCCACGCGAGCGCGCGTCCCGCGTGAAGGGCGTGACCCTTTCGCACGAGCTGCAGGACACGCTGGAAGACCTGATCGTCAGCGGCGTGCTCAAGCCCGGCACCCGCCTCGACGAGGCCGAGCTGGCGGAGCGCTTCGGTGTCTCGCGCACGCCGGTGCGCGAAGCCCTCAAGGCGCTCGCCGGCACCGGCCTGGTCGACCTGCGCAACCGCCAGGGCGTGTGCGTCGCGCGCCTGTCGCTGCCGATGCTGATCGAGATGTTCCAGATGATGGCGGTGATGGAGGGCCTGTGCGCCAAGTTCGCCGCGCGCCGCGCCACCGAGCCGCAGAAGCAGCGCCTGGCCCTGCTGCACGAGGAGCTGACGGCCACGCTCGCATCGGGCGACCACTCGCGCTTCTACGACGTGAACCAGTCCTTCCACGATGCCTTGTACGAGGCATCGAACACGCACTACCTGGCCGAGCAGACGCGCGCCCTGCGCAAGCGCGTGCGCGTCTACCGCCGCTACGTCACCTTCCAGCCCGGCCGCATGACCGCGACCATCGGCGAGCACGAAGCCATCCTGAGCGCCATCCGCGCCAACGACCCGGCCGCGGCCTTCGCCTCCGCCGTGGACCATGTGAGCCTGCTGGAGGACGACATGGTCGACCTCATCGCGGCGCTCTCCGACGAGCAGGCGGGCCACGGCTGACAGCTCATCCAACTCATTCCTTCCGCACCAGGATTCCCTCATGAAACTCGAACTCGAAGGCAAGATCGTCCTCATCACCGGCGCCTCCAAGGGCATCGGCCTCGCCGCCGCGCACGCCTTCGCGGCCGAAGGCTGCCACGTCCACCTCGCCGCGCGCGACGGTGTCGCGCTCGCGGCCGCCCGCGCCGAGATCACCGATGCATTCAAGGTGCAGGTGCACATCCATCCCATGGACCTGGTCGCGCCAGGCGCGATGGCCGCGCTGGCCGAGGCCGTCGGCCACGTCGACATCCTGGTCAACAACGCGGGCGACATTCCGTCCGGGCCGATCGAGTCGCTCGACTTCGCGGCCGTGCGCCGCGGCTTCCAGCTCAAGGTGCTGGGCTACATGGAGCTGACGCAGATCTACTACGAGCGCATGAAGAAGGCGGGCGGCGGCGTCATCGTCAACGACATCGGCAACTCGGGCGAGAACTGGGACGCCAACTACATCGCCGGCTCCACGGGCAACGCGGCCGTGATGGCCTTCACCCGCGCGCTCGGCGGCGTCAGCCTGGACGACAACATCCGCGTGGTCGGCGTCAACCCGGGCCCGGTGGCGACGGACCGCATGGTCAAGCTCATGAAGCGCCGCGCGCTCGACACCCACGGCGACGAAGGCCGCTGGGAGGAGCTCTTCGACAACTACCCCGGCGGCCGCCCGGCCGACCCGGTCGAGGTGGCGGAGCTGATGGTGTTCCTGGCCTCGGCCCGCGCGGCCTACATCACCGGCACGGTGGTCACCATCGACGGCGGTATCGCCGCGCGCGGCTCGATCATCAAGACCAGCAAGAAGGCGGTCGCGATGGAACAGGCGCGGAGGCTGGCGGCATGAGCGCGCTGCCCGCCTTCACGCCGGCCGCCCAGCCGGCCGCGCAGCCGAGCGATGCCGAGATCCGCAACCAGTACTTCGACCGCCTGTTCAGCAACCCGGGCCTGATGTGGCTGGGCCAGAACACCAACCACTACCCGCTGCACCCGGCCGTGCGCAAGGCGCTGCACGACGCGGTGGATGACGAGAGCTTCCACGCCTACGCGCCGCCGCTCGGCATGGAGGAGTTGCGCACCGCCATCGTGGCCGACCTGGGCATCGAGGGCCAGTCGGCCGTGGTCACCGACGGCGCGGTCGCCGCGCTGGCGCTGGCCTGTCGCGCCTTCTGCACGGCGGGCAGCGGCTTCGTCACCACCGATCCGGGCTGGAAGTGGCCGCTGCAGTTCGCGGCCAAGGCCGGCGCGAAGATCACCGAGATCCCGATCTACGGCGAGGAATACGGCTACAAGCTCTCGGCCGAGGCGCTCGCCGCGGCGACCGATGCAGGGACCGCCGTGATCTACCTGGTCGACCCGAACAACCCGTTGGGCACCACCTGCACGGAAGACGAAATCCGCGCAATCGCCGAACGCGCGCGCGAGATCGGCGCCATCCTCATCCACGACTGCACCTACCGCGACTTCGCCGAAGGGCACACGCCGGCCGCGCGCTTCTATCCCGAAGGCACGGTGACGATCCTGAGCTTCTCGAAGTGGCTGGGCCTGGCCGGCCTGCGCCTGGGCGCGCTGGTGGCGGCGCCGGCCTTGCTGGAGCGCATCCTGCCGCATTCGCAGGCGCCGCTGGGCGCGAGCGTGATGGCGCAGCGCGCGGCCATCGCCGGCCTGAAGGTGAAGGACGAGTGGATGCGCGAGGTCATCGCGCAGCAGCGCGAGAACCAGCGCATGATCGTCGACGCCTTCGCGAAGCTGCCCGGCTTCCGGGTGCCGGTGTTCCCCTCGCAGGCCAACTTCATCGTGGTGGAGTGCACCGAGGCCGGCATCACGCCCGAGGCGCTGGTGACGGCCCTGGGCGAGCACCAGATCATGGTGCGGCAGGGCGCGTATCACACGCCGCGCTTCGGCCATCGCTTCGTGAAGATCTCCACCACCGTGCCGAGGGCCTGGGCGCAGGCCCTGTGCGACGTGCTGCCGCGCGCGGTCGAGCGCGCGCGCGGCCTGCCCGCGACGACGGCCCTGTTCTGAGGAATCGACCATGAGTTTCGCGACCACGGCGGACGGCGTCCGCCTCTACTACGAGAGTGCCGGCAGCGGCACGCCCATCGTCTTCGTGCACGAGTTCGGCGGCGACCACCGCAGCTGGGAGCCGCAGATGCGCTTCTTCGCGCGGCGCCACCAGTGCGTGACCTTCGGCGCGCGGGGCTATCCGCCTTCGGACGTGCCCGCCGACGTCGAGCGCTATTCGCAGGCCACGGCGGCCGACGACATCGCGGCCGTCATGGACGCGCTGGGATTCGCCAAGGCGCACGTCGTCGGCCTCTCCATGGGCGGCTTCGCGACGCTGCACTTCGGCCTGCGGCACGCCAGCCGCGCCCTGTCGCTGGTGATCGCGGGCGCGGGCTACGGCGCGGAGAAGGAACACGAGGCCTACTTCCGCGGCGTGTCGATGGAGGTCGCCCGGCAGTTCGAGACGCAAGGCTCGGAGCGCTTCGCCAAGACCTATTCGCTGGGCGCGAGCCGCGTGCAGTTCCAGAACAAGGACCCGCGCGGCTGGCAGGAGTTCGCGCGCTGGCTGGGCCAGCACGATGCGGTCGGCGCCGCCAACACCATGCGCGGCGTGCAGGCGCGGCGCCCCTCCATCTACGACCTCGAGGCGGAACTCAAGGCGATGGCGGTGCCCTCGCTCGTGGTCGTGGGCGACGAGGACGATCATTGCCTGCAGCCCGGCATCTTCCTGAAGAAGACCGTGCCGGCCTGCGGCCTCGCGGTGATGCCGAAGACGGGGCACACGCTGAACCTGGAGGAGCCCGCGGCCTTCAACGGCCTGCTGTCTGAATTCTTCGCGCAAGTGGAGGCGGGCCAGTGGAAGCCGCGCGATCCGCGCGCGCTGCCCAGCCAGATCATGAAGACCGACTGATGCGCGACACGGCACTGCGCATCGACGCCGATCGCCTGTGGGCGCGTCTGATGGCGCTGGCGCGCATCGGCGCGACGCCCGGCGGCGGCGTCGACCGGCAGGCGCTCAGCGCCGAGGAGATCCAGGCCTGGGCCGCGATGCTCGAATGGGCGCGCGAGGCGGGCCTGGAAGCTTCGACCGACCCGGCGGGCAATCTCTTCATCGCACTGCCCGGCGCTGACCGCGATGCGCCGCCCGTGCTCGCGGGCAGCCATCTCGACAGCCAGCCCGGCGGCGGGCGCTTCGACGGCGTCTATGGCGTGGTGGCCGCGCTGGAGGCGCTCACGGTGCTGGCCGCGCGCGGCGTGCGGCCGCCGGCGGACATCGTCTGCGTGGCCTGGATGAACGAGGAGGGCTCGCGCTTCGCGCCCGGGATGATGGGCTCGGAGGCCTTCGCGGGCGAGCGCGGCCTGGCGTCGATCCGCGCGACGGCGGATGCGCACGGCGTGACGGTGGCCGACGCGCTGGATGCGCTGCATGCCGCCTTCCCCGCGCTGCGCCGCCGGCCGCTCGGCTTCCCGCTCGCGGCCTACGTCGAGGCGCACATCGAGCAGGGGCCGGTGCTGGAGGCCGAGGGCCGCGTCATCGGCGTGGTCGAGGGCATCCAGGGCAAGAAGACTTTCGACGTCGTCATCGAGGGCGAGCGCGGCCATGCCGGCACGCTGGCGATGGCGGATCGGCGGGACGCGCTGGCCGCCTTCGTGCGCGTCGCGGCTTCGCTCTATGCCGACATCGGCGGCGAGGATCCGATCGTGAAGTTCACCATCGGCCGGGTGCAGGTCGAGCCCAACGCGCCCTCGGTGGTGCCGGAGCGCGTGACGCTGCGCATCGACCTGCGCCATCCCGACAACGCCGTGCTGGACCGCCTGGGCGCGCGCCTCGCATGGCTCTGCGAAGCGCATGCCGCGCCTTGCCGCGCGAAGGTGACGGCGCTGGTCGATGCGCCTTCCAACGTCTTCGACGCGGGGCTGCAGCGGGCCATCGCCGATGCCGCGCGGCGGCTCGGGCATTCGCACATGCGCCTGCTCTCCGCCGCCGGACATGACGCGCGCCACATGGCGCCGCTGTGCGCGAGCGCGATGATCTTCATTCCCTGCCGCGAAGGCATCAGCCATGCGGAGAACGAATGGGCCGAGCCGGCGCACGTGGCCGCGGGCGCCGATGTGCTGCTGCAGGTGCTGGCGCCCTTCGCGGGGCTCGCGCTGGAGGCTTGAACATGAGTGCGCGGTCCGATCTTCTCGTCGAGATGGGCGACCTGCCCATGCAGCACCCCGAGGCACCGTCGAGCGCGGCGCAGGCGCGGGCACGCTTCTTCAACTCGGGCAACGCCTTCGACATCCACTTGCCTGAAGTTCCGGCGCGCGTCTTCGAGGCGCCGCCCGAAGGCCACGCAGGTTGGTGGACCTGCGACCAATCGGCCGCCCTCGGCTGCGATTTCGCCGCCACCACGCCGCTGATGCTGGCGCGCTACGCGTGCATCGCGGCCGGCGGCGAACTGCGCTTCGACATCGCCGCGAGCGGCTCGGTCTGGTATGTGATGGTGGGCGACGGCCGCTGCGACGGCCCGATGGACGAAGGCTTCGGCTTCGGAGCCGGCGACGTTTTCCTGCTGCCCGGCGGCACGGCGTATCGCATGGCGGCCGGCGCCGCCGGCGTGCGCCTGTGGACCGTCGGCAACGAGCCGCAACTGGCCTTCGACGGCGTGCGGCCGGCCTTGCCGGCCGATGCGCCGATCGAGCCGGTGCACTATCCGGCGGCCGAGATCGAGCGCCAGTTCGAGATTCTCTTCGCGACCCGCGCGGCCGCGGACACCTCCGGCCGCGCGCTGATCTTCTCGTCCGACCGTCAGGCCGCGGCGCGCAACCTCACGCCCACGCTGACACTGAGCTTCAACACGCTGCTGCCGCACACGCACCAGCCCTCGCATCGCCACAACTCCGCCGCCGTCACGCTGGCCGTGCAGGGCGAGGACTGCCATTCGATGGTGGGCGGCGAGCGCTGCCCGTGGACGCCCGGCGCCACGCTGGTCACGCCGGCGGGCGCCCCGCATTCGCATCACAACGAAGGCCCGGCCGGCGCGCGCTTCCTGATCGTGCAGGACGGCGGCCTGCACTATCACGCGCGGACCATGGGCTTCGAGTTCCTGGAGCGCTAGGCTGCGCTTCGGCGGGTCGCGATCAGCGGCTTGATGTCCGGCGCATCCAGGCGCGGGCGGTTTTCCTCCACGGCGGGCAGCGCCTCGACCTCGCGCATGGTCGCGAGGCTGCGGCGCGTGAGGTGCTGGTAGGTCATCGTCCCTTCGCGCTTCCAGGCGATTTCGTCGTCGCTCAACTCTCGCATCACCTTCGCCGGGATGCCGGCGGCGAGCGAACGCGCCGGAATCGTCCGGCCGGCAGGCACGAAGGCGCAGGCCGCCACGATGGCCGCCTCGCCGATCTCGGCTTCGTCCATCACGACCGCGTTCATGCCCACCATCGCGTCGCGCCGCACGCGGCAACTGTGCAGCACGGCGCCGTGGCCGATGTGGCCGTTCTCCTCGATCACCGTGTCCTGCGCGGGGAAGCCGTGGACGACGCAGGTGTCCTGCAGGTTCGAGCCGCGCTCCAGCACGATGCGGCCGAAGTCGCCGCGCAGCACGGCGCAGGGACCGATGTAGCAGTCGGGGCCGACGATCACGTCGCCGATCAGCACCGCGCTCGGGTGCACGTAGGCGCTGGGGTCGACGACCGGGATGACGCCTTCGATGGAATAGCAGGTCAAGGCGGGGCTCCTTGTCTGGAGGTGGGCTCGGGTTTTCCCGGCAAATTTTTGACTTGCGTCAAACTCCGGTCGATCCTATGATTAACCGACCGGTCGGTCAACAATAAGAATGGCGCAGGAACGAGGCCGGCCCACCCCACATTGGAGACACAGCTTGTCCGACGCACTCATCCTCGTCTCGCAAGACGGCCCGGTCCTGACACTGACGCTGAACCGGCCCGCCGCCTTGAACAGCTTCAACGGCGCGATGCACGCCGAACTGCTGACCGCGCTCGATGCCGCCGCCGCCAATGCCGAAGTCCGCTGCCTGGTGCTGACCGGCGCGGGCCGCGCCTTCTGCGCCGGGCAGGACCTGGCTGACCCCGTCGTCGCGCCGCCGCGGCCCGGCGAGCCGCCCAAGGACCTGAGCCGCGCGATCGTGCAGTTCTACAAGCCGCTGGTGCAGCGCCTCAAGTCCATGCCCGTGCCCGTGGTCGCGGCCGTCAACGGCGTCGCGGCCGGGGCGGGCGCCAGCCTGGCCCTGCATTGCGACCTGGTGCTGGCGGCCCGCTCGGCCAGCTTCATCCAGGCCTTCTCGAAGATCGGTCTCGTGCCCGACACCGGCGGCACCTGGCTGCTGCCGCGACTGGTCGGCCGTGCGCGCGCCATCGGCCTGGCCATGCTGGGCGACAAGCTCGGCGCCGAGGAGGCCGAGCGCATGGGCCTGATCTGGCAGTGCGTGGACGACGCCGCCCTCGGCGAGGAAAGCCGCAAGCTCGCGACGCGCCTGGCCGCCATGCCCGTCAAGGCGCTCGCCGCCACGCGCCGCGCCATCGACCGCGCCCAGCACTTCACGCTGGACCAGGCCATCGACGAGGAGGCGAGCGTGCAGGCCGAGCTGGGCCGCGCGCACGACTACCTCGAAGGCGTCGCCGCCTTCAGCGCCAAGCGCGCGCCTCTCTTCACCGACCGCTGAGCGACGCATGACCGAACGCACCCCCCAGCAGACGGCCGAGTACGTGCGCGAGCGCATGCACGCGGTCGACCACGCGACGCAAGGCCTGGGCATCGAGATCACGGAGGTTTCGCCCGGCCACGCGACGGCCGTCATGGCCGTGCGGCAGTCGATGCTCAACGGCCACCAGACCTGCCATGGCGGCTTCCTCGCCGCGCTGGCCGACACGGCCTTCGCCTTCGCCTGCAACTCGTACAACGAGCTCACCGTGGCCTCGGGCTTCTCCATCGACCTGCTCGCGCCCGCGCGGCTGGGCGACGTGCTCACCGCGCGCAGCACCGAGATGTCGAAAGCGGGCCGCACGGGCGTCTACGACAGCGAGGTCACCAACCAGAGGGGCGAGCGCGTGGCCCTGTTCCGCGGCCGCTCCTACACGCTCAAGGGCAAGCCGGCCGTTGCGGAATGAGCCACAGATAGACGCGACAGAGGAGACACGAATGCCCGTCAGACAACCCGCCCCCGGCGACCTGGAGCCCATCGAGCGCGCGAGCCGCGACGAAGTCCAGGCCCTGCAGCTGCAACGCCTGCGCTGGACGCTCCAGCATGCCTACGACCACGTGCCGCACTACCGGCGGGCCTTCGACGCCAAGGGCGTGCATCCGTCGGACCTGAAGCAGCTCGCCGACATCGCGAAGTTCCCGTTCACCGGCAAGAAGGACCTGCGCGACAACTACCCGTTCGGCCTCTTCGCCGTGCCGCGCGAGCAGGTGGCGCGCATCCACGCGTCCTCCGGCACCACGGGCAAGCCGACGGTGGTCGGCTACACGAAGAAGGACATCGACAACTGGGCCGACCTGGTGGCGCGCTCCATCCGCGCCGCCGGCGGCCGGCCGGGCGACATCGTCCACGTGGCCTACGGCTACGGCCTCTTCACCGGCGGGCTGGGCGCGCACTATGGCGCGGAGCGTGCGGGCTGCACCGTCATCCCGATGTCGGGCGGCCAGACCGAAAAGCAGGTGCAGCTCATCCAGGACTTCCGGCCCGACATCATCATGGTCACGCCCAGCTACATGCAGGTGATCATCGAGGAATTCGTGCGCCAGGGGCTGGACCCGCGCGAGAACTCGCTCAAGGTGGGCATCTTCGGCGCGGAGCCCTGGACGGAGGCGATGCGCCGCGAGATCGAGGGCAAGGCCGGAATCGACGCGGTGGACATCTACGGCCTCTCCGAAGTGATGGGACCGGGCGTGGCCAGCGAATGCATCGAGTCCAAGGACGGCCCGGTGGTCTGGGAAGACCACTTCTATCCCGAGATCATCGACCCCGAGACGGGCGAGGTGCTGCCCGAGGGCGAGGAGGGCGAACTCGTCTTCACTTCGCTGACCAAGGAAGCGCTGCCCATCATCCGCTACCGCACGCGCGACCTCACGCGGCTGCTGCCGCCCACCTCGCGCGCGTTCCGCCGCATGGGCAAGATCGTCGGGCGTTCCGACGACATGCTGATCATCCGCGGCGTCAACGTGTTTCCCACGCAGATCGAGGAGATCGTGCTGCAGCACGCCAAGCTCTCCGGCCAGTACCAGATCCACGTGAGCCGCGACGGCCTGCTCGACACCGTGCACGTGCAGTGCGAGTTGCAGCCGCAGGCGGCGGCCTCCACCGGCGCGGCCGAGGTCGGCGAGATCACGGACTGGCTGCAGCAGCGCATCAAGACCCTCGTCGGCATCACGACCCACGTCGCGGTGCTGACGCCCGACAGCATCGAGCGCACGCTCACCGGCAAGGCGCGGCGCGTGATCGACAAGCGACCCAAGTAGACCGGAAGCAAAGGAACCCTCATGTACACCCAGGCAATGGATACCCAGGGCAAGGACGAAGGCGCCCGCAAGCCCGTGCGCTCGGCCGAGGAGATGCAGCTGGAGCAGCGCTTCGACGCCCGCATCGACGCTGGCGACTTCATCGAGGCCAAGGACTGGATGCCCGAGCACTACCGCAAGACGCTGGTGCGGCAGATCAGCCAGCACGCGCATTCGGAGATCGTCGGCATGCTGCCCGAAGGCAACTGGATCACCCGCGCGCCCACGCTCAAGCGCAAGGCCATCCTGCTGGCGAAGGTGCAGGACGAGGCGGGCCATGGGCTCTACCTCTATTCGGCCGCGGAGACGCTGGGCACCTCGCGCGATCAGATGGTCGACGCGCTTCACACGGGTCGCGCCAAGTACAGCTCGATCTTCAACTACCCCACGCTGACCTGGGCCGACATGGGCACCATCGGCTGGCTGGTCGACGGCGCGGCGATCATGAACCAGGTGCCGATCTGCCGCTGCTCCTACGCGCCCTATGCGCGCGCCATGATCCGCATCTGCCGCGAGGAGAGCTTCCACCAGCGCCAGGGCTTCGAGGCGCTGCTCACGATGATGCAGCACGGCACCGAGGCGCAGAAGGTGATGGTGCAGGACGCGGTCGACCGCTGGTGGTGGCCTTCGATCATGATGTTCGGCCCGCCGGACGACCAGTCGCCCAACTCGGCGCAGTCGATGCGCTGGGGCATCAAGCGCATCTCCAACGACGAGCTGCGCGCCCGCTTCATCGACGCCGCCGTCGAGCAGGCCAAGGTGCTGGGCGTGACGCTGCCCGACCCCGAGCTGAAGTGGAACGAGGAGCGGCAGCACCACGACCACGGCACCATCGACTGGAGCGAGTTCTGGCGCGTGGTCGGCGGCGACGGCCCTTGCAACCGCGAGCGCCTGGGCGCGCGCGTGAAGGCGTGGGAGGACGGCGCCTGGGTGCGCGAGGCCGCGCTGGCACACGCCGCCCGGCGCGAGCGCGCCGAACCTCTTGCCGCCTGAAACGGCGGCCACGGGAAACACCATGAGCACCACCGAACAAGCCACCACCGCCGCATCGCAAGCCGAATGGCCCCTCTGGGAAGTCTTCGTGCGCAGCAAGTCGGGCCTGGACCACAAGCATTGCGGCAGCCTGCACGCGGCCGACCCGAAGATGGCCATCCAGATGGCGCGCGACGTCTACACGCGGCGCCAGGAAGGCACGAGCGTGTGGGTCGTGCGCTCCGACCAGATCGTCGCCAGCGACCCGGCCGACAAGGACATGTACTTCGACCCGATGGAAGACAAGGTGTACCGCCACCCCACCTTCTACAAGCTGCCCGGCTCCGTGGACCACATGTGAAGGGCGCGTGATGCAAGCTTCCATCGCCATCGACCACCGCCCCGCCGTGCAGTACCTGCTGCGCGCGGGCGACACCTGCCTCATCCTCGCCCAGCGCATCGCCGAGTGGAGCGGGCACGCGCCCATCCTGGAGGAGGACATCGCCATGTCCAACATGGCGCTCGACCTCATCGGCCAGGCCCGCGCGCTGCTCACGCATGCGGGCCGGCTCGAAGGGCGTGGGCACGACGAGGACCAGCTCGCCTACCTGCGCGACGAGCGCGACTACCTCAACCTCACCATGGTGGAGCTGCCGCGCGGCGACTTCGCCTTCGCCGTGCTGCGCAACGCGATGACTTCCACGCTGCTGAAGCTGCTGTGGGAGCGGCTGGCCGAATCCTCCGATGCGGAACTCGCCGGCATCGCGGGCAAGGCGGTGAAGGAGGCGCGCTATCACCAGCAGCATGCGGCCGACTGGGTCGTGCGGCTGGGCGACAGCACCGAGGAGGCGCGCGGCCGGATCGAGAAAGCCCTGGCCGAGCTGTGGCTCTATGTGCCGGAGTTCTTCGAGTCCGACGTGGTGGACGAGGAGGCGAAAGCCACCGGCCTGGGCCCGCGCTGGGCGGACCTGCGCGAACCCTGGCTGGCCGACATGCGTGCGATCCTGGCGGAGGCGACGCTCGCCGAACCGAAGGAAGCGGCCTTCCGCAGCACCGGCAAGCGCGGCGTGCACAGCGAGCACATGGGCTACATCCTGGCCGAGATGCAGCATCTCCAGCGTGCGTTTCCGGGAGGCGTGTGGTGATGAGCTCCCACCCAGGCTCCGCGCCCTCCGCGTCGCTTCGCCAACCCCTTTCCGGGGGCGAGCCGGCCGCTTCGGGCGACCGGGCGCGGCGGCTCCCTCGCGAAGAGGGGGCATCGCGCGTTGCCGCTGCGTGGAACGTGCTCGACACCGTGCTCGACCCGGAGGTGCCGGCGCTTTCCGTGCGCGACCTCGGCATCGTGCGCGACGTGATCGAGCGTGGCGACGCGCTCGAAGTCGTGCTCACGCCGACCTACTCCGGCTGCCCCGCCACGGAGGTCATCGAGCACGACGTCCTCGATGCCATCGCGAAGGCCGGCCTCGGCCCGGCGCATGTCACGCTGCAACGCGCGCCGGCCTGGACCACCGACTGGATCAGCGTGCAAGGCCGCCGCAAGCTCGCCGAGTACGGCATCGCGCCGCCGGGTCCGGCCCTGCCCGACGGGCTGTCGCCCATCCGCATCTTCGGGCGCAAGGCCGACAGCGTGGCCTGCCCGCGCTGCGGCAGCAAGACCACCGAGCGCCTCTCCGCCTTCGGCTCCACCGCCTGCAAGTCGATGTATCGCTGCATCGCCTGCCGTGAACCCTTCGAGCACTTCAAGCCCCTATGAAAAAATCCACCTCCAGGCTTGCCCGCTTCGCGTGGGCGCCCACCCCCTCGCCGGGGGCAGCACCGGTGGCCGGGCGGAGCCGGATCCACGGTGTCGCCGGAAGTGAAGACCTCCGACCCGGATCCATGCGCTTTCGGGCGCACGGCCCTGTGCCGAAGCCGCCTCGGAACCGGCTTTGCCGGGCCGATGGTGGCGCTCCCTGCAGGGGCCGGGCGGCCACGCGAAGCGGGCAAGCCCGCGGGGGAGCTTGGTGATGAGCGTCATGTTCCACCCACTGCGCGTACGCAAAATCGAGCCGGACACCGAGGAAGCGGTGATCGTCACCTTCGACGTGCCGGAAGACCTGCGCGGCGCCTTCGGCTTCACGCAGGGCCAGTACCTCACGCTGCGCAAGGAGATCGACGGCCAGGATCTGCGCCGCTCGTATTCGATCTGCGCGGGCGTCGACGACGGGGAGCTGCGCGTCGGCGTGCGCAAGGTGCGCGGCGGCACTTTCTCGAACTGGATCAACGAGAAGCTCCAGCCCGGCGACACCGTCAGCGTGATGGCGCCGCAGGGCCGCTTCTTCGTGCCGCTCGATCCGGCGTCGCGCCGCCACCACGTGGGCATCGTCGGTGGCAGCGGCATCACGCCGATCCTGTCGATCATGAAGACGGTGCTCGCGCGCGAGCCGCTGTCGCGCTTCACGCTCATCTACGGCAATCGCAAGCTGCAGTCCACGATGTTCAAGGAAGAACTGGAGGACCTGAAGAACCGCTACATGACGCGGCTGGTGCTGCACCACGTCTTCAGCGGCGAGCCGACCGACGCGCCGTTGAACATGGGCCGCATGAGCCGCGCCAAGCTCGGCGAGTTCCTCGCCACGGTGGTGCCGGCAGCCGACATCGACCATGCCTACATCTGCGGCCCCTTCCAGATGAACGACGAGGCCGAGGCCGCGCTGCTCGCGGCCGGGGTGCCCGAGGAGCGCATCCACATCGAGCGCTTCGGCGTCGCGGCGCCCGAGGGCGCACCGGTGGGCGCCGTGGTGCATGAGGCGCAGCCGGGCGACGCCGAGGTGGCACGCATCGTCATCGTGCGCGACGGCATGCAGCGCGAGATCGAGTTCCGGCGCGACCAGCCGAGCATCCTGGATTGCGCCTCGGCGGCCGGGATGGAGGTGCCTTTCTCCTGCACCTCGGGCGTCTGCGGCACCTGCCGCGCCAAGCTGATCGAAGGCCAGGTCCGGATGGAGCGAAACTTCGCTCTCGACAAGAACGAGGTCGCCGCCGGCTTCGTCCTGACCTGCCAGGCCCATCCGCTCACGGAGCGCGTGGTCCTGTCCTTCGACGAACGCTGAAACCACACGCAAGGAAGCCATGGCCCGAGGACGTTCCCCCGGATACGACGACCAGCGCGGGCTGATCCTGGAGCAAGCCGCGCTGCTCTTCGCCAACCGCGGCTATCCGGCGACCTCGATGAACCAGGTGGCGGAGGCGTGCGGCTTCTCCAAGGCTTCGCTCTACCACTACTACCGCGACAAATACAGCCTGCTGGTCAGCATCGCGGAGAACCACGTCACGCGGCTGGAGGACCTGGTGGCCGACGTGGAGTCCCAGGGCCTGGCGCCCGAGCAGAGCCTGCGCGAGCTGATCCGTCGCTTCGTCGAGGAATATGCCGGCGCGCGCCATGCGCACCGCGTGCTGACCGAGGACGTGAAATTCCTGGAGCCCGCCGACGGCCAGCGCGTGCTCGACAAGGAGCGCACGGTGGTCGCGGGGTTCGCGCGCGTGGTGTCGCTGCTGCGTCCGGACCTGCAGCAGGCCGCGCTCGCCAAGCCGCTGACCATGCTGCTGTTCGGCATGATCAACTGGATGTTCATCTGGATGCGCCCGGACGGCGAACTCGACTACGAGAGCATGGCACCGGTCGTGGCCGATCTCTTCCTGGGCGGCTTGCCGGCCGTGAAGCTGCCGAAGCAGCTCGCGCCCGCGGATGCCTGAGCACGAGATGCCTTGCACAAGTTCTTTTTCATTCTCATCAACCAACCACAACGGAGCCAAAGCATGAAATTCCTGAAACCCGTCGCCCTGGTCGCGACCCTGCTGGCCTCGGCGCTCGCGCAGGCCGATATCAACGTGGGCGTGTCCGTGTCGGCCACGGGGCCGGCGGCCTCGCTCGGCATTCCGGAGAAGAACACGATCGCGCTCATGCCCAAGACCATCGGCGGCCAGAAGATCAACTACATCGTGCTCGATGACGCCAGCGACACGACGGCGGCGGTGAGCAACACGCGCAAGCTGATCGCGGAGAACAAGGTCGACATCATCCTCGGCTCCACCGTCACGCCCAACTCGCTGGCGATGATCGACGTGGTGTCGGAAGCGAAGACGCCGATGATCTCGATGGCCGCCTCGGCCCGCATCGTGGAGCCGATGGACGACAAGAAGAAGTGGGTCTTCAAGACGCCGCAGAACGACATCATGATGTCGCTCGCCATCGCGGAGCACATGGCCGCCAACGGCGTGAAGACGGTGGGTTTCATCGGCTTCTCCGATGCCTACGGCGAAGGCTGGTTCCAGGAGTTCACCAAGGCGGCGGAGCTGAAGAAGCTGAAGATCGTCTCCAACGAGCGCTATTCGCGCACCGACACCTCGGTCACGGGCCAGACGCTGAAGCTCATGTCCGCCAAGCCCGACGCGGTGCTCGTGGCCGGTTCCGGCACGCCGGCCGCGCTGCCGCAGAAGGCGCTGAAGGAGCGCGGCTACACCGGCAAGATGTACCAGACCCACGGCGTCGCGAACGCCGACTTCCTGCGCGTGGGCGGCAAGGACGTGGAAGGCACCTTCCTGCCGGCGGGCCCGGTGCTGGTCGCCGACCAGCTGCCCGCGAGCAACCCGGTGAAGAAGTCCGCCTCGGCCTACATCGCCGCCTACGAGGCCGCGAACGGCAAGGGCACGGTGTCGACCTTCGGCGGGCATGCCTGGGATGCGGGCCTGCTGATGACCTCCGCCGTGCCCGTCGCGCTGAAGAAGGCGCAACCCGGTACGCCGGAGTTCCGCGCCGCGCTGCGTGACGCCCTCGAACAGGTCAAGGAAGTCTCTGGAGCGCACGGCGTCTTCAACATGACCGCGACCGACCACCTCGGCCTCGACCAACGCGCACGCGTGATGGTCAAGATCGAGAACGGCGCCTGGAAATACCAGCCCTGACACTGTGACAACCCCCGGGCTTCGCGCACTTCGCGTCGCTGCGCCTGGCCCCTTTGCAACGGGGCAGCACCTGGTGACCGGCGGAGCCGGTCGCCGTTGTTTCCGGAATGGCCGCGAGCGGCGGGGCTTGAGGCCTTGAACATGGCTGCCTTGCGGCGAGCTTGGAATTGATATGGACTTGCAAATCGCCCTGCTGTTGGGGCAGGACGGCATCGTCAACGGGGCGGTCTATGGACTGATGGCGCTGGCGCTCGTGCTGGTGTTTTCCGTCACGCGCGTCATCTTCATCCCCCAGGGTGAGCTGGTCGCCTTCGGCGCGCTCTCGATGGCGGCGCTCAATGCCGGGCGCACGCCCGCGACGCTGTGGCTGCTGGTCGCGCTCGCGGTGGCGGTGCTCGGCGTCGAGGGCTGGCGCTGGAAGCGCGGCGCGACGGTGGAATGGCGCTCGACGCTGGTGTGGACGGTGGCCTTCCCGGTGCTGGCCGCCGTCATGGTGCTGGGCGTGCGCGCGAGTTCGCTCACGGCGCAGGCGGCCACGGCCGTGCTGCTCATCACGCCGCTCGGCCCTTTGCTCTACCGCCTCGCGTACCGGCCGCTGGCCGATGCCTCGGTGCTGATGCTGCTCATCGTCTCGGTCGCGCTGCACGGCGTGCTGGTCGGCCTGGGCCTTCTCTTCTTCGGCGCCGAGGGTTCGCGCACACCCGCGTTCTCGGAAGCGCGCCTCGATCTCGGCGGCGTGCCGGTCACCGGCCAGTCGATGGTGGTGGTCGGCGTCGCGCTCGTTCTGGTGATACTGATGTTCCTTTTCTTCGAGCGCTCCATCATCGGCAAGGCGCTGCGCGCGACCGCGATGAACCGCGTGGGAGCGCGGCTGATGGGCATTCCGACGGACCTGTCGGGTGACCTGAGCTTCGCGCTGGCGGCGCTGATCGGCGCGATCTCCGGCCTGCTCATCGCGCCGCTGACGACGGTCTATTACGACACCGGCTTCCTCATCGGACTGAAAGGCTTCGTCGCCGCGATCGTGGGCGGCCTCGCGAGCTACCCGATCGCGCTGGCGGGTGCATTGCTGGTCGGCCAGCTGGAATCCTTCTCCTCCTTCTGGGCCAGCGCCTTCAAGGAAGTGCTGGTTTTCACGCTCATCATCCCCGTTCTCTGGTGGCGCTCCCTGCGCAGCCGCCACGTGGAGGACGAGGAGTGAGCAACCCCAGCCTGCGCGCACTTCGTGTCGCTTCGCCTTCCCCCTTGCAGGGGTCAACGCCAGCGGCCCGGCGGAGCCGGTTGCGCGGTGTTTCTTGCATTGTCGGTTCAGGGGGGTCGTGGCATGACTAGGCGCTATTTCACTCTGTTGGCCGTGGCCGCGCTGGCGCTGTGCTGGGCCTGGCTGCCCGAATTCACGGTCACGCTTTTCAGCTACATCGGCCTGTACTCGCTGGTCGCGGCGGGGCTGGTGCTGCTCACCGGCATCGGCGGCATGACCTCCTTCGGGCAGGCGGCCTTCGTCGCCCTCGGCGCGTACGCGACCGCGTGGGTCTGCACCTCGCCCCAGGCGGCCGCGCTGCTCAGCGGCGTGGTGCCGGCCGCGCTGCTGCCCTGGGTCGGGCTGGCCTTCGGGCTGGTGGTCACCTTCCTCGTCGCATGGGGCCTGGGCGCGATCACGCTGAAGCTCTCGGGCCACTACCTGCCGCTGTGCACCATCGCATGGGGGCTGAGCCTGTACTACCTGTTCGGCAACCTCGAGTTCCTGGGCGGGCAGACCGGCATCACGGGCGTGCCCGCGCTCACGGTCGCGGGCTTCTCCTTCGCGTCGCCGCGCGCGCTGGGGCCGGTGATCTGGGGGGCGCTGCTGCTGGCGCTGTGGGCGCTGCACAACCTGCTCGACTCGCGCGAGGGCCGCGCCATCCGCGCGCTGCGCTCCGGCCGCGTCATGGCCGAGTCGATGGGCGTGGACACGGCGCGCTACCGCGTGAAGGTCTTCGTGCTGGCCGCGCTGCTGGCGGCGCTCTCGGGCTGGCTCTATGCGCACCTGCAGCGCTTCGTGAACCCGACGCCCTTCAACCTCAACATCGGCATCGAATACCTCTTCATGGCCGTTGTCGGCGGCGCGGGCCACCTGTGGGGCGCGGTGCTCGGCGCGACGCTGATCACGCTGGTCAAGGAGCAGCTGCAGGACATTCTGCCCAGGCTGCTGGGCGCCAGCGGCAACTTCGAGGTGATCGTCTTCGGGTTGCTGATGCTCTTCGTGCTTCAGCGTTTCGCGGAAGGGCTGTGGCCGACGCTGGCGCGCTGGTCGGCGCGCGTGCTGCGGCCGGAGCCGATCCATGCGCCCAAGGCCGTCGCGACGCTGGACGGGCGCACGCTGCCCGTGGCGGGCACGCTGCTGCTGGAAGCGGACAAGGTCACCAAGCGTTTCGGCGGTCTGGTGGCGAACAACGCGGTCGCGATGACGCTCAGGGCCGGCGAGGTGCACGCGCTCATCGGGCCCAACGGCGCGGGCAAGAGTACTTTCTTCAACATGATCTCCGGCGTCGACGATCCGAGCGAGGGCGAGGTGCGCCTGCTTGGCGAGGCGATGAACGGCAAGCCCTCGCGCGAATATGCGGCGCGCGGGCTGGGCCGCACCTTCCAGCACGTGCGCCTGCTCGGCAACCGCAGCGTGCTGGAGAACGTGGCGCTTGGCGCGCACCGGCGCGGCCACCGCGGCTGGATCGCCGCCATGCTGCGGATGGACCGCGCCGAGGAGGCCGCGCTGCTGGCCGAGGCCCGGCGGCAGATCGAGCGCTGCGGCCTCGGCGAGCACGCGGATGCGCCGGCCGCGTCGCTGGCGCTGGGCCAGCAGCGCGTGGTGGAGATCGCGCGGGCCCTCGCGGGTCAGCCGGCCGCGCTCTTGCTCGACGAACCCGCGGCCGGCCTGCGCCACCTGGAGAAGCAGGCGCTGGCCGCGTTGCTCGCGCAACTGCGCGCCGAGGGCCTGGGCATCCTGGTGGTGGAACACGACATGGAATTCGTGATGAACCTGGCCGACCGCATCACGGTGCTGGAGTTCGGCGCTGTCATCGCCGAAGGCACGCCGGCGCAAGTCCAGTCCAACCCCCGTGTGCTGGACGCCTACCTGGGCGGCAGCGACGAACCTGTTGCGATGGCGGCATGAGCGCAGCGCCGGGCCGCCCCAAGCAAAGCTCGCACCGCAGTGCGCAGCACGGAGGTATTTCAGTGAGCGCAGCGCCGGGCCGCCCCAAGCAAGCTCGCACCGCAGTGCGCAGCACGGAGGTTTTTCCATGAATCCCTTGTTCCAACTCCAGGACTTCAGCGTGGCCTATGGCGCCGTCGAGGCCGTGCACGGCATCGAGCTGCACGTCGACGAGGGCGAGATCGTCACCGTCATCGGCCCCAACGGCGCGGGCAAGACCACGCTGCTGTGCGCCGCCATGGGCCTGCTGCCCTCCAGCGGCATCCTGAGCCTCGCGGGCGAGCGCATCGCGCGGCCCAGCGTCGAGGCCATGGTCGCGCGCGGCGTGGCGCTGGTGCCCGAGCGGCGCGAGCTCTTCGGCGAGATGCCGGTGGAGGACAACCTGCTGCTCGGCGGCTTCTACCGCTGGCGCACCGGCCGGCGCGACCAGCGCGAGCGCATGGACGAGGTCTTCGCGATCTTCCCGCGTCTGAAGGAGCGCCGCGCGCAACTGGCCAGCACGCTCTCGGGCGGCGAACGCCAGATGCTGGCCATCGGCCGCGCGCTGATGGCGCGTCCACGCCTGCTGATGCTGGACGAACCCTCGCTCGGCCTCGCGCCGCTGATCGTGCGCGAGGTGCTGCACGTGGTCTCCTCGCTGCGCCAGCACGGCGTCTCGGTGCTGCTGGTGGAGCAGAACGCGCGCGCGGCCCTGCAGGTGGCCGACCGCGGCTACGTGCTGGAGACCGGCGCCGTGGCGCTCAGCGGCCCGGCCCAGGCGCTGCTGCACGACCGCCGGATCATCGATACCTACCTCGGCCTGGGCAACAAGGGCACGGCGACCGCCGTGCCTTCGGCGGCCTGAGCCTTTCCGAACCCCTTCGCGGAGAACACCATGACCCAGATCCTCCAGAGCTTCATCGGCGGCCGCTGGCTTGGCCAGCAGGGTGCGCAGCAGTTGCTGAGCGCCGTCAATGGCAAGCCGGTGGCGAGCACGCATGCCGAGGCCATCGATTTCGGCGAGGCGCTGGCGCATGCGCGCGGAGCCGGGCTCGCGAACCTGCTCGCGATGGATTTCCAGCAGCGCGCGCAGCGCCTGCGCGCCATCGCGAAATACCTCACCGAGCACAAGGAAGAGCTCTACGCCATCTCGGCCCACACCGGCGCGACCCGCGCCGACAGCTGGATCGACATCGAAGGCGGCTTCGGCACGCTGGCCGCGTATGCGGGCATCGGCGGCAACGAGCTGCCTTCCGGCAACCTCGTGCACGAGGGGCCGGCCATGCCGCTGGGCAAGAAAGGCGGCTTCGCGGGCACCCACATCCTGGTGCCGCGCCGGGGTGTGGCGGTGCACATCAATGCCTTCAACTTCCCCGTCTGGGGCCTGCTGGAGAAATGGGCGCCGAGCTTCCTGGCCGGCATGCCCTGCATCGGCAAGCCCGCGACGGCGACCAGCTACCTCACGGAAGCGCTGGTGCGCCTCATGGACCGCTCGGGCCTGCTGCCCGAAGGCAGCCTGCAACTGGTCATCGGCGGCACGGGCGACCTGCTCGACCGGCTCGACGGACTGGACGTCGTCACCTTCACCGGCTCGGCTGACACGGCGGCGAAGCTGCGCGTGCATCCGAACATCGTGCGCCAGTCCATTCCCTTCAACGCGGAGGCCGATTCGCTCAATTGCGCCATCCTGGCGCCGGACATCTCGCCGGACGACGAGGAGTTCGACCTTTTCGTGAAGGAGGTGGCGCGCGAGATGACGGTCAAGTCGGGCCAGAAGTGCACCGCCATCCGCCGCGCCATCGTGCCGCGCCGGCACCTGGACGCCGTGGCCGAGAGGTTGCGCGCGCGCCTCGCGAAGACGGTGATCGGCGACCCGGCCATCGAGGACGTGCGCATGGGTGCGCTGGCCTCGCACGCGCAGCAGGCCGACGTGGCCGCGCGCGTGCGCTTGCTGATGCAGGACTCGGAGCTGGTCTATGGCGAGCGCGACGGCTTTTCGCCGCGTGGCGAGGGCGTGGCCGAAGGCGCCTTCTTCGCGCCCACGCTGCTGCTGTCGCGCAACCCGCTGACCCATGACGCTGCGCACGACGTCGAGGCCTTCGGACCGGTGAGCACCCTCATGCCCTATGACGGCCTGGACGAGGCGCTCGCGCTCGCCGCGCGCGGTCGCGGCAGTCTGGTGGGCACGCTGGTCACGCGCGACCCGGCCACGGCGGCGAAAGCCATCCCGCTCGCCGCGGCGCACCACGGCCGGCTGCTGGTGCTGGAGCGCGAGGCGGCGGCCGAGTCCACGGGCCACGGCTCGCCGCTGCCCTTCCTCAAGCACGGAGGCCCCGGCCGCGCGGGCGGCGGCGAAGAGCTGGGCGGCCTGCGTGCGGTCAAGCATTACCTGCAGCGCGCGGCAGTGCAGGGCTCGCCCACCATGCTCGCGGCAGTCACCGGCGAGTACATGCGCGGCGCGGCGCTGCGGGAGTCGGATCTGCACCCGTTCCGCAAGCATTTCGAGGATCTCGCCATCGGCGACTCGCTGCTCACGCACCGCCGCACGGTCGGCGAGGCCGACATCGTGGCCTTCGGCGGCATCTCGGGCGATTACTTCTACATGCACTTCGACGAGATCGCGGCGAAGGAGAGCCCGTTCGGCAAGCGCATCGCGCACGGTTACTTCGTGCTCTCGGCGGCAGCGGGACTCTTCGTCTCGCCCGCCCCGGGACCCGTGCTGGCCAACTACGGCTTGGACACGCTGCGTTTCGTCAAGCCGGTGGGCATTGGCGACACCATCCGCGCGCGCCTCACCTGCAAGCGCAAGATCGACCGCCAGAAGAAGGACGCCAAGGGCGTGGGCCAGGGCGTGGTGGCCTGGGACGTCGAGGTGACCAATCAGGACGGTGAGTTGGTCGCGAGCTACGACATCCTGACGCTGGTGGCCAAGCGCGGCTGAGGCCCTGGCTTACACGACGCTCGCCGGAAGGCGTATGGAAAGGCGAGGGCGGACCGTCTAGGCTGGCGGCATGCCCACTCTGCTCCTGATGAATGCCGGGGCCCAGCGTCGCCAGTTGCCGCTCTTCGAGCCCGAGACCCGCATCGGGCGCGAGACCTCGAACGACATCGTCATCTACAGCACCCGCGTCAGCCGTTTCCATGCGCTGCTCGTGCGCCAGGGCGGCTTCGTCACCGTGCGGGACCTGCGCAGCACCAATGGGACTTTCGTCAATGGAAGGGGCGTGACGGTCTGTCCGCTGGTCGATGGCGACATCGTCCAGGTCGGGGACGTGATGATGCGTTTCTTCGAGGGCGAGGCCGATGAGCGTGAACCTGGCGTCGCCGAGGCCCCCGCGCCTGCATCGGTGGAAGCGCTCCGTGCGCCGCAGCCCGGAACCTCCGTTCACGTCGCGTGGCGGCTGGAACCCCCGCTCAGGGCGGAGGTGCAGGAGCCCGTCGCGCCGACCGAGCCCGGTCTGCTGGAGGCGCCCAGGCCGATCCCGAAGCCCGACCGGAACGCGCCCGCCGGCGGCGTGCGGGGACCTTCCTGGGTCGGGGAGGCGGTCAGCTTCACTTTCGGGGCGCGTGGCCGGCCGGTCGAGGGCATGATCACGTACGAGGCCCTCGCGGACCACTTCGGCGGCTCCGGCCACGTGCACGATTCGGATGCGTGGGCGCTGGAGACCTATCGCCAGAACGAGCTCGCGATCAAGGTGGCCGCCGAGCTGCGCTACACGGAGACCGGCCAGGAGCCGGTCGTGCTGCGCACCACGCATTTCTAGGGCTACATCTCGCCGTAGGTTGCCGCCCCGTTGGCGGTGATGGAGCGCGCCGCTGCGCGGACGGCCGCGCGGTCGGCCATGCCGGTGGTGGCCGTGACGCCGGTGCCGCCATTGCTGATCCGCACCGGCGTGCGGGCCTGGGCTTGCACGGCGCCGCGCGACAAGGTCGACGCGAAGGGTTGCGGCGGCAAGGGGTTCTGCTCGCCCTGGAAGGCGTTGGCGCCGAAGGCGGCCAGGCCGAGGACGGCGGCGAGGGAGAGCGACGCGATGCGATGGGATGTGCTGTGCATGGAATGCTCCTGGTAGGTGGCGCCGTCGCGGGCAGCGGCGGCTGCTTGCTATACGGGCTGGAAGCCATTCCGGATTCATGGCATGGTGGTGGCGCCGTGACCCACGCGTCTCGCCGCCGCGTTCCTACAGGCCCCCTGGCGCCCGGCCCCGTACGCTTCCCAGCCCGGAGGATCGATCCACATGCCCACGACATCCAAAGCCCCTGCCCCGCGCGTCCTGTGGAAGGGCGCGATCAGCTTCGGCCTCGTCCACATTCCAGTGGCGCTCTATTCGGCGACGGTCGACCACAGCATCGATTTCGACTGGCTCGACAAGCGCACCATGGATCCGGTGGGCTACAAGCGCATCAACAAGAAGACCGGCAAGGAGATCGCGCGCGAGCAGATCGTGAAGGGCATCGAGTACGAGGACGGCCAGTACGTGGTGCTGAGCGACGATGAGATCTCGGCCGCGTATCCGAAGACCACGCAGACCATCGAGATCGAGACCTTCGTGCCTGCCGACGGCATTCCCTTCGTCTACCTGGAGCGCCCCTACTACGTTGCGCCGATCAACCGCGGGGCCAAGGTCTACGCGCTGCTGCGCGAGACCTTGCAGCGCACCGGCCGCGTCGGCGTGGCGCGCGTCGTCATCCAGACCAAGCAGCATCTGGCCGTGCTCGTTCCCACCGGGCCGGGCCTGGTGCTGAACCTGTTGCGCTGGGGCGCGGACATCCGGCCCTGGAAGGACCTGCCGCTGCCTTCGGAGAACGCGAAGCAGGCCGGCCTGAGCGAGCGCGAACTCAAGATGGCGGGCGAACTGGTCGAGGACATGAGTTCGGACTGGGATCCCGACGAGTTCAAGGACTCCTTCAAGGACGAGATCATGCGGCTGGTCGACCAGAAGGTGGAGGCCGGGCAGACCGAGGAGGTGACGCAGCCCGAGCCGGAGGAAGAGAGCGCCAAGGGCGGCGCGAAGATCCTCGACCTCACCGAACTCCTGCAGCGCAGCCTGCGCAAGGGAGGCGCGAAGGCGGCGCCGGCGGCGGATGAGGAGGAGGAGGAGGCCGCTGAGAAGCCGAAGGCGCGCAAGGCGCCGCCGAAGGCCGCGGCGAAGCCTGCTCCGCGCAAGCGCGCGCCGGCCAAGGGCGCGGCGCGGCGCAAGGCCGCCTGAGGTCGCGCGTGGCGGAAGCGACGCGGCGCCCCGAAGCGCCACCCCAGCCTCGCATCACCCACGCCGAGCGCGTGATCGACAAGGCGAGTGGCGTCACCAAGGGTGAACTTGCCGCCTACTACGAACAGGCCGCCGCGCTGATGCTTCCGCACCTCAAGGGCCGGCCCGTGGCATTGGTCCGCGCGCCGGACGGCGTGGGCGGTGAACTCTTCTTCCAGAAGCACGCGCAGCAGCATGAGATGCCCGGCGTGAGGCTGCTGGATCCTGCGCTCGACCCGGGCCACGAGCCCCTGCTGCAGATCGATACCGCACGCGGGCTGCTTTCGGCCGCGCAGATGAACGTGATCGAGTTCCACACCTGGAACGCCACCTCCGCGAACATGGGCAAGCCCGACCGCATGACCTTCGACCTGGACCCGGGCGAAGGCATCGAATGGCCGCGGATGCTGGAAGCAGCCATGCTGGTGCGCACGCTGCTGGACGAACTGGGCCTGCCGGCCTTCCTGAAGACCAGTGGCGGCAAGGGGCTCCACGTGGTCGTGCCGCTGCGCCGGCACCACGGCTGGGACACGGTGAAGGATTTCTCGCACGCGATCGTGCTGCATCTGGCGCAGACCATCCCCGATCGCTTCGTCGCCAAGAGCGGGCCGCGCAACCGGGTGGGCAGGATCTTCGTGGACTACCTGCGCAACGGCTTCGGCGCGACCACGGTGAGCGCCTGGTCGGCGCGCTCCCGGCCGGGCCTCGGGATCTCGGTGCCCTTGGCCTGGGAGGAACTGCCCGCGCTGAAGAGCGCATCGCAATGGAACGTCCGCGGCGCGGGCGAGCGCCTCGCCATCGGCAACCAGCCGTGGGAGGCGATGGAGACGAGCCGCAAGAGTCTTGGCGCGGCGATGAAGAAGCTCGGCTACACGCCGCCGGCCTGAGCGTCTACTGGAAGACTTCCTCCGTCGTCACCTCGAAGCGCCGCAGCGTGTTGGTGCCGAAGACCATGGTGATCGGCACGTCCGCCGCGTCGCGCCCGCGCGCGATGACGATGCGGCCGATGCGCGGCACGTTGTGGCGGGCGTCGAAGGTGTGCCAGCGGTCGCCCAGGTACACCTCGAACCAGGCGCTGAAATCCATGGGGTAGGGCACCGGCGGGATGCCGATGTCGCCCAGGTAGCCGGTGACGTAGCGCGCCGGGATGTTCATGCAGCGGCACAGCGTGATGGCGAGGTGGGTGAAATCGCGGCAGACGCCCACGCCTTCGCGGTAGGCCTCCAGCGCGGTGCGGGTGGCGCGGGCGCGCTGGTAGTCGAAGCGCAGGTGCTGGTGCGCGAAGTCGCAGATGGCCTGCACGCGCTGCCAGCCCCGGGGCACGCCGCCGAACTGGCTCCAGGCGAACTGGAGCAGTTCGCTGTCAACCTCGCAGTAGCGGCTCGGCAGCAGGAAGTGCAGCGTTTCCACGGGGAGGTCGGCCGGGTCGTGCTCGAGCGCGCCCAGGTCCACCGGGTCGGGCCAGCCGGTGTCGAAGACCACTGCCTCGTTGCGCAGGCGGACGGTACTGACGCCCGCGGGCACGGCAACCCGGGCGCATTGGTTGTCGAAGGCGTCGCGGTAGAAGTCGGTGCGCAATGGCGGGCTGATCGAGATCTGCTCGCCCTGTGGGATGTCATGCGCGCGGGAGGGGTGCACCTGCAGCATGTAGATGAGCGCGGTGGGGGCCGTCACGCCGAGTTCGATGTCGTAACCGATTTTGATGAGCATGGTGTGGCGCGAGCCCGTTGAGGAGTGTGAAGCATCCCAAGCACGTTCGGTGCCGGGGCCTGCGGCGCCCGATAGGACGTACTCATCCTAACGACGGATGCCGATGCATCGCGCGCAGACTTGCGCGCGATGCTGCGTAGGCGGCCTCGCGTGAGCGTCAGCGCGCTCCTACCCCGTTCACATCGTCGCTCCCACATGGGCGAGCGCGCGGCCACTACGGGGCGCTCCGTGCCGCACGCATAAGCTGTGCCGTCGCCCGCAATTGCACCCCGCCCTTGCGCCCTCCCTTTGGAGCTTGCTGCCGCGGCACCTCATCCGACCGAACCGCCAGGACATTTGGAGCGAACCATGGAGTTTTCCGCGCTGCTCGATTTCTTCGCCAACAACTGGATCGACGAATTCCTCATATGGTCGGTGGCATCCGCCAGCGCGATCGTCGGTGCCCTGGCGATCGTGAACTCCCTCGAAATGGCGTTCGATTCGGACGCAGGCTGATCCCGCGGCGCCCGCGCGCCGCCTCTTCACAGAAGAAAGAAATCTTGATGACGCCACAGAACAAGGCAGCCAGCGGCCGCCGCCCCAAGCCAGGGGACGGCAGCAACGCGAAGCAGGAGCAACTCGCTGCCTTCACGACGGACAACGCGCCGCTTCTCACCACCAACCAGGGCCTGCGCGTCCCCGACAATCACAACTCGCTCAAGGCGGGCGTGCGCGGGCCCACCTTGCTCGAAGACTTCATCCTGCGCGAGAAGATCACGCACTTCGATCATGAGCGCATTCCAGAGCGCGCGGTGCACGCGCGCGGCGCGGCGGCGCATGGCTTCTTCGAGGTCTACAAGTCGATGTCGCAGTTCACCTGCGCCGACTTCCTGCAGGACCCGGCGGTCAAGACGCCCGTTTTCGTGCGTTTCTCGACCGTGGCGGGCTCGCGCGGTTCAGCCGACACGGTGCGCGACGTGCGCGGCTTTGCCGTGAAGTTCTACACCCGCGAGGGCAACTACGACCTGGTGGGCAACAACATCCCGGTGTTCTTCATCCAGGATGCGATCAAGTTTCCGGACCTGATCCACGCCGTCAAGCCCGAGCCGCACAACGAAATGCCGCAGGCCGCGAGCGCGCACGACACGTTCTGGGACTTCGCCTCGCTGATGCCCGAGACCACGCACATGCTGATGTGGGCCATGTCGGACCGGGCGATCCCGCGCAGCTTCAGGATGATGGAAGGTTTCGGCGTCCACACCTTCCGCCTGGTGAACGCGCGGGGCGAAAGCCACTTCGTCAAGTTCCATTGGAAACCCAAGCTCGGGATCCACGGCCTGGCTTGGGACGAGGCGCAGAAGATCGCCGGCAAGGATGCCGACTTCCATCGCCGCGACCTGTGGGAAGCCATCGAGAAGGGCGACTTTCCCGAGTGGGAGCTCGGGGTGCAGTTGATCCCGCAGGACAAGGAGCATGCTTTCGGCTTCGACTTGCTGGACCCGACGAAGCTGGTGCCCGAGGAAATGGTGCCCGTGCAGCGCATCGGCCGGTTGGTGCTCAACCGCAATCCGGACAACTTCTTCGCCGAGACGGAGCAGGTCGCCTTCCATCCCGGCCACGTGGTGCCGGGCATCGATTTCTCGAATGATCCGCTGCTGCAGGGGCGGCTCTTCTCCTATACCGACACGCAGATCTCGCGGCTGGGCGGCGCGAACTTCCACGAGCTGCCGATCAACAAGGGCGTGTGCCCCTTCCACAACTTCCAGCGCGACGGCATGCATCGCCAGACCATCGCGCGCGGGCAGGTGGCCTATGAGCCGAATTCGCTGGGCGAAGGCAAGGAGTTCCGAGTCGACGGCGCGAGCGCGGGCTTCCAGTCCTTTCCCGAGGAGTTGGAGCCGCCGAAGGTGCGGCGGCGCAGCCCTTCCTTCGACGATCACTTCACGCAGGCGCGACTCTTCTTCAACAGCCAGAGCGTGGCGGAGAAGGAGCACATCGTCGCGGCCTTCCGCTTCGAGCTGTCGAAGGTGGAAGTGCCGGCGGTGCGCCAGCGCATGGTGGACAACCTCGCGCACGTGGACGAGAAGCTCGCCCGCCGCGTGGCCGAGCCGCTGGGCATCAGCGCGCCGGACGCCAGGGCGGCCGCGGGCCGCGCCGGCTTCCGCGATCACCGCATGAGCATGCCCATCGAGGAGTCGCCGGCACTCAGCATGGCCGACACCGGCGACGGCTCGATCAAGACGCGCAAGGTTGCCATCCTCGTGGCCGATGGCGTCGATTCCGCATCCCTGAAGCCGATTCGCGAAGCCATCGAGCAGGCCGGGGCGAAGTGCATGGTGGTCGGGCCGCGTCTGGGCACCATCGCGAGCGCCTCCAAGCGCCAACTGGACGTGGACGCGACATTTGTGAACATGCCCTCGGTGATGTTCGATGCGGTGCTCGTCCCCGCCGGCCGCGAAGGGGCGGAGGCGATGGTCCGCAATGGCGACGCGGTGCATTTCGTGCTGGAGGCCTACAAGCATTGCAAGGCCATCTGCACGGTGGGCGAGGGCGTGCAATTGCTTGCCTCGCTGGGCATCGGAGCGGACGTGAAGACACCGCCCGCCGGGGTGGTGGTCGCGGCCACGCCAGTCACCAACCTCGGGGACACCACGGCCGCTACGCAGATCGCGCAGGCATTCGTCGCCGCGATCGCGAAGCACCGGCACTGGGATCGCGCGAACATAGAGGCGGTTCCCGCCTGAGGGTCGGCGTGTAACGAGCCTTTTCGTTGCGTGCTGCGCATAAGCCGAAAGGCCACCAAAGCACCTTCTCCGGCATCGGGAATCCTTGCGGGTCTACGCTCATCAGAGCAAATTTCCAGACCGACCCGACCAAGGAGTTTCGCCATGCCGATGGACTTGCTGGAAGAGCTCGCGGACCTGGATCTGCCGTGCGAGATCTCCGATCGCGTGGAGGTCGACAAGCTGCGCGTGCTCCTGGCCGCAGGTCATATCGATGCCGTCATTCCTCCGGTCGCGCATGACCAGACGCAGAAACCGGCCATCGTCCTGGAGATCACGCCGCTCGGTCGCAAGGCGCTGCGCTTCTTCGGTTCGCCGGCAAGGCTGCAGCGGAACCGGCCGGTGCCGTCGTCGAACCCGGCCTACCTGATGATGGATCCGTGAACCCGCTAGCGCCCCTGGCGCAGCCGGTCACGTCCCTGCTCGGTGAGGTACTTGCCGCCCTGGCGGTCGGTCGCGACCAGCCCGTTGGAGCGGAGGCGGTCCGCTACCGGGATCGCGTCCGTCGGCAGGCGCCGCATGCCCGCTTCGAAAAGTGCCTCCAGTGTTTTCCACTGTTCCTCGTTGAGTTGGATCTTCTTCACCACGACGCCCCCTTCTCCTCCCTGTCGTGGCGCAGTGTCGCGCGCCGGGGTGGCCGGCGCCTCCTCAAAAGTGCTCTTGCAATGAAGCGCGTAGGGGGCTACTAGCGCGCGGACGCGCGGCCGAGCGCATGCGCGTGCCCTGCCCTCAGAAGGTTTCCCAGTCGCCGGGGCCGGCCAGGGCAGGCGCTTCCTTCTTCTTGCGCTGAGGTGCGGCGATGGCCGGCTTCGCGGGCGCTGCCTGGAGAGTCGGTGCCGTCGCCGCGCGGGCCGGTGCGTCCTGGTGGTCGAGCTTGAACCTGCCGACGATCCGGGACAGGCTGCCCGCCTGTTCCTGCAGCGATTGCGCGGCGGCGGAGGCTTCTTCCACCAAGGCCGCATTCTGCTGCGTGGTCTGGTCCATCTGCGTGACGGCCTGGTTGATCTGCTCGATGCCCGAGGTCTGCTCCTGGCTGGCGGCCGTGATCTCGCCCATGATGTCGGTCACGCGCTTCACGCTGCCGACGATCTCTTCCATCGTCTTGCCGGCTTCGGCCACCTGCTTGCTGCCCTCCTCGACCTTCTCCACCGAGTCGCCAATCAGCGTCTTGATTTCCTTGGCCGCCGCCGCCGAGCGCTGCGCCAGGCTGCGCACTTCCGACGCGACCACCGCGAAGCCGCGGCCCTGCTCGCCGGCGCGGGCGGCCTCGACGGCCGCGTTCAGCGCCAGGATGTTGGTCTGGAAGGCGATGCCGTCGATGACGCCGATGATGTCGACGATCTTGCGGGAGGCGGCATTGATCGAATCCATCGTGCCCACGACCTGCGACACCACGCTGCCGCCCTTGACCGCCACCTCGGAGGCCGAGACGGCCAGCTGGTTGGCCTGGCGCGCGTTGTCCGCGTTCTGCTTGACGGTGGAGGTGAGCTCCTCCATCGACGCGGCCGTCTGCTCCAGCGAGCTGGCCTGTTCTTCGGTGCGCGATGAGAGATCCTGGTTGCCCGAGGCGATCTGCGTGCTGGCGGTCGACACGTTCATCACGACGCCATGCACCTGCTGAAGCGAGCCTTGCAGCGCGGTGCGCATCAGGTCGATGGCGCGCAGCAGGCGGCCCGTCTCGTCATTGGCATAGCTCGATTGCGCGACACCGCGCAGGTCCATGTCGGCGATGGTTTGCGCGATGGTCTCGGCGCGGCGCAGCGGACGGGTGATGCTGCGTGCGAGGAACCAGGCCATCAGCGCGCCCAGGACCAGGCTCACGCCCGAGCAGATGACCAGCAGGGCGCTGGTCTGGGCGCGGAGGTTTTCCGCGCGCTGCGAGGCGGCGTCGAGCTGCTCGCGCTGCAGGTCCACCACTTGCTGCACGCCGGCGAGGTAGTTGACGGAGGTGGGCTGAAAGCGTGCGTCAAAGGCACGGTTCGCGCCTTCGATGTCACCCGCCAGCTTGAGCTTGCTGACCTCCTCTCGCGAGGCGAGGTATTCCTTGCGGAAGCCGGCGACCTTGTCGAGGAGCTGCTTCTCTTCCGGCTTGACCAGCTTCGATTCGATGAACTTCTGCAGTTCGTTGGTGCTCTTGATCGCCGCGGCCGTCATCGGCGCGAAGTAGTCGATCAGGCTGGCGTCGCTGCTCTTGGCGATGGCCGCGGCGCGCTGTACGCCGGAGGTGGTGTGGCGCAGCCAGTCGGAGCCGGCGCGCTCGGTCTTGAGGTTGTCCTGCACCATGGTGTCGATCTCATCGCCCAGTTGGCGCAGCTTCAGCACGGCAGCCACGCTGGTGGCAAGGAAGAGGACGAGGATGGCGCCCAGCACGACGGCCAGGCGCTTGCCAATCGAGACATTGCTCAGAAACATGATCGAAACTCCAGAACACTGAGGGGAAGCAGGAAAAAGCGGCACGCGCGACGGCGCCGCCCCCAGGGTCTGAAAAGCAATCTCGGCAGCAGCGGTCCGCAGACGTATATCGGCGGGCGGCGCGGAAACTTTAGGGTAAGTCCCCGGGCAAGAGCGGGATCGTCAGGCCGCGTTGCGCCGCGTCGACAGCAGCGCGCGCAGCTTGGCCGGCGCGACCGGCTTGGTGAGCAGCTTCACGCCGCGCTGGCGCAGGCGCTGCAGCACTTCGGGTCCCGTGGCGCCGGACACCAGCACGGCGAGCGCATCGGGCTGGAGGGTGCGCGCGGCGTCGATCACGTCCATGCCGTCTTCCTCGCCCGCAAGTTGCAGGTCGCACAACAGCACGTCGAAGCGAGCGTCCGCCGCGCCGAGGTGTGCCAGGGCGTCGGCGCCGGTGGCGGCGCATTCCACCCGGCAGCCCCACTGGCGCAGCAGGGCGCTGCTGCCGTCGAGGATGGCCGGGTCGTCGTCCACCACCAGGCAGCGCAGGCCGGCGAGCGGTGCGGGAGCCAGCGGTTCGGGCACGGGCGGCGCGACCTCGCGCGGGTTGGCGCGTGGCAGGTCGAGCGAGAAGGTGCTGCCGGCCTGCAAGGCCGAGCGCAGTGCGATGCGAGTGCCGAGCAGCGCGGCGATGCGCGCGCAGATCGCCAGGCCGAGTCCAAAGCCCTGGCGGCGATCGCGTTCCGTGTTCGCGACCTGGTAGAACTCCTCGAAGATGCGCGCCTGGTGGATCGGCGCGATGCCGACGCCGTTGTCGCGCACCTCGATGCGCACCTTGCCCGCGCGGCGCCGCGCCGCCACCAGCACGGTGCCGTCCGGCGAGGTGTGGCGCACCGCGTTGCTCACCAGGTTGCCGACGATGCGCAGCAGCAGCGCCGCATCGCTGTTCACGGCCAGGCCGTTGTGCTTCCAGAGCAGCCGCACGCGGGCCGCGGCGGCCGGCGCGGCGTGCTGTGCCTCGAGCTGGTCGAAGAGCATGGCCAGCGAGACGGCGCTGATCGCCGGGGTCAGCACCTGTGCGTCCAGCCGCGAGATCTCGAGCAGGTCGTCGAGCAAGACACCCATGAACTCGGTACCTTCCTGCAGGCGGATCACGGCCGGGCGCTGAGTTTCGCTGGCGGTGGGCAACAGGCCGTCGATGAAGAGGCCCATGGCATGCAGCGGCTGGCGCAGGTCGTGGCTGGCGGCAGCGAGGAAGCGGGCTCTCGACAGCGCGGCCTGCTCGGCCTCGGCCATGCGCTGCAAGGCGACGGCGGTGGCTTCGCGCACGCGCTCCTCGCTCACCTGGCGGTTGCGTTGCAGGCGCTCGGCGAGGCGGTTGATGTCTTGCGCGAGGTTGGCGAGTTCATGCTGCGCGCGGCGCGATGCGGCTTCGGCGTCGCCCGGGCCGGTGGCCGCGGCGCCCTGCGTGACGACATCGCAGCGGGCGTCGAAGTGGCCGGCTTCCAGGGCGGCGACAGTGCGCGAGATGCGGCGCAGCGGCTGCGAGACGGCGCGCGCCGTGTGGCGCACCCAGGCCCAGGCCGCGATCAGCGCGATCAGCGCGATGCCGATGCCCGCCATCAGCGAGCGCGTGCGTTCGCGCTCGTACATCGTCGTGTCGCGGAAGGTCTGCACCAGGCCGATGGGCGTTTCGCCGGCGGCAGTGGAGCCGGGCGGCGCGAAGGCGCTGGCGCGCGAGGCTTCGCGCAGTGTCACCGGCGCGGTGAACATGCGTAGCTGGGCCAGCGGCGCAGCCTTGGAGCCTGCCGTCACGTAAATGCCGGCGCTGTTGCTGATCTCCACCCGCGTCACCTGGCCGCCCCGCAACGCCGCGTTGGCGACGTTCTGCAGCGCAGGCAGGTCGCCGGCGTAGAGGCTCAGGTCGGACATCGCGGCGACCTGACGCGCCACGGCGTGGCCTTCGGCGTCGAAGGCGGCATCGAGGGTGTCGAGATGGCTGTTGGTGAACCAGCCCGTCAGCGCCAGGGCGACCGCGGCGCAGGGCACCACGCCGAGCCGGAAGAGGTCGCGCTGCAGGCTGCGGCCGACCACCAGCGTGCGGTCGCCAGCGGCGGGCGGGTCTGTCGGGCGTGCCGCGGCGGCGGGCACGGCCAGGCTGTGGAGGGGCGGCGTCATCGGGTCGCGGTCACCCGCTCGGTCAGGATGCGCTCCTCGGGCAGGCGCAGACCCAGGCCGCGCGCCACCGTGCTGTTGACGCGCACCGTGGCCGGTGTCGCGGCTTCGACCAGGACGCTGCCGCCGTTGCCCCCGGCGGCGGCCAGCTTCAGTCCCAAGGCACGCGCCTGCTGCGCGAGCTGGCCTGGCGTGGAGACCGCGGCGGCCAGACCGCCGGAGCGGACCAGCCCGTCGCTCGAGCCGAAGACCGGCAAGCCGGCGCCGGCGCCGGCGCGCAGCACCGACAGCGTCGCGGCCTGGCTGTCGCCGATCAGGTCGGGCAGTACCAGGAGCGCATCGCTGCGCGGCACCAGCAGGCGCAGCACGGAGGCGAGCGACGAAGCGTCGGGCGCGTACTCGACCTGCACGTCCCAGCCCTGCGCCGCGCGCTGCAGCTCGCGCACGATGGGTTCGGACTCGGCCGTGGCGACGACGCCGAGGCGGCGCTTCTGTGGCAGAACGGCGTCGATCAGCGCGAGTTGGTCGCCCATGGCCGGTTCGCGCAGCAGAACGCCCACGTGCCGGTCCGCGCGCTTGAGTGCGGGATTGTTCTTGAGGCTCTCGTATTCGAGCCGGCTCAGCATCGCGAGCACAAGTGGGTCCTGGCCGGGCCGCTCGATCGCCGAACGCGCCGCGGCCACGCCCACGGCCATGGTGACCGGCATGTCGGCGGGCGCCGGTGCGCCGGCACGTGCGCCGCGGGCTCGTGTGTTGGGGGACACGCGGTCTTCCTCGGCCACGGGCACGCCGAGCTTGCCGGCGGCGGAGCGGCCTTCGCCCACGCGAATGAGCTCGAAGCGGCTGCCGAGCTCCTGCGATTCGCGCAGCAGCCGGACGAATTCGGTGTGGGCCGCGATGTCGTCGGCCATCAGCACCGTGAGCGGCGCCGCGCTCGCGCCGCCGCACAGCGTTGCCGCGCAGGCCAGGGCAAGGCCGGCGAGGGTCCGCTGCCGCGCCGGCAGCGAGAGGAGACGAGACAGGAGCATGAAGACTGCAATTCCGCAGTGGGCGATGAGTCCAATGTACGGATGCGGCTCTTTTGGCGCGATAAGGCAGAGGGCTTATGTCGGCAAGCAGGCGGTCTGGGGGCCGTGAAGGCCGACATGCCCTGTCGGCCGCACAGCCTATGGCGAATGGCCGATGGCCCCCTCAGGCGGCCTGCCTCGAAGCGGCGAGCTGTGCGCAGATGGCCTGCCGCAGCACTTTCGGGGAGACGGGCTTGTAGAGCACGGTCACGCCCGCGCTGGCCACTTCACGCAGCCGGTCGGGCTTGGTTTCGCCGGTCACCAGCAGCCGGGCCGTGGCGGCGTCGATGCCACGTGGATGGCGTTCCAAGGCGGCCAGCACGTCCAGGCCGTTGTCGCCGCCTTGCAGGAGCAGGTCGCTCACCACCACGTCCGGTGGTCGCTCCCATGTGTCGGCGAGCGCGAGCGCCTCGGCGCGGGTCTGCGCGGCGAGCACCTCGGCGCCCCAATTGGAGAGCACCACCTGCAGGCCTTCGAGGATGGAGCGCTCGTCGTCGATCACCAGCACGCGGATGCCGTTCAGGCTGGCCTCCTCGCCGGCTTCGGCGGGCGCCGTGGCCGGCGTGGCGAGGGGGAAGGCGGGCTCCGCCGCGCGCACCAGCACGCGCACGCAGGTGCCCTTGTTGAGCTCCGAGCTGAGCTCCACCCGCGTGTTGAGCAGGGACGCGAGCCGTTGCACGGTCGCGAGGCCAAGGCCCATGCCGCGCGCATTGCGTCCCTGGCGGCCCTGTGGCTCGACCTGGTAGAACTCCTCGAAGACCCGGGGCTGATGGTGGTCGGCGATGCCGACGCCGGTGTCCCAGACGTCGATGCGAATGGCCTTGCCGCGCCGCCGTGCGCCGATCAGGACGCCGCCTTCGACCGTGTGACGAAGCGAGTTCGACACCAGGTTGTTGAGGATGCGCGAGAGCATCACATAGTCGCAGCGCACCCAGAAGTCGGTCTTGCGTGCCACCAGCCGCAGGTTCTGCTGCTCGGCCACGGGACGGAAGTTGCGGCTGATTTCCTCGAAAAGATCGTCCAGCGCGAAGTCGGCCCACTGCGGCTGCAGCACGCCGGCGTCGAGTTGCGAAAGGTTGAGCAATTCGGAGAACAGCCGATCGAGCGAGTCCACGCATTCCCGGATGTGGCCGATGCGCTGCAGGCGCGAGGGGTCGGTCTCGCCGTTGGCGAGCCCGTCGGAGAAGAGCGTGAGCGCATGCAGCGGCTGGCGCAGGTCGTGGCTGGCGGCAGCCAGCAGGCGCGTCTTGGCCTGGCTCGCCACTTCGAGCTGCCGGTTCTTGCTGGCCAGTTCGGCCGTGGCCTGCACGATGCGGCTTTGCAGGAGGCTGCGGCCCTCGGTGAGCGCACGGGCCGCCTGGTTGAAGCCATGCTGGAGCCGCCGCACCTCGGCCGTGCCCACCACCGCCACCTGCGCGTCCTGCCCCGCGCCGAGCCGGTCGACGGCCTCGCCCAGCGCCCGGATCGGCGCGCTGATGCGGCGTGCCGCCCACCAGCCGGCCAGCCCGACGCCGACCAGGCTGGCCGCAAGCACCAGCACGACGTTGATCCAGACCGAGTTCTTGGCGTGGCGGACAGCGTCCAGGCTGATCTCCACCATGACCTTGCCGATGTGCTTGCCGTCCTCGCCGATGACCGGCGCCACCACCTGCAGGCCTTCGCCGCGCTGGCGGTCGATGGTTTCCGAGTTGGCGACGATCTCGCCCTCGTCGGTCCAGATCTGCACCTGCTGCACATGCGGCTGGTAGCTGCCGGATTCCGCGGTGCGCTGGAGGGCGCGGCGGTCCATGTGCTGCAGCGGGTTCTGTGCGACCGTCGCTACTTGTAGTGCGACGGTCTGGGCGTTGGCGCGCATCAGCTCGGTCACGTTCTCCAGGTGCTGGCGCGTGAGAATCCCGATCGCCCCCAGCGTGGCCACGGTGGCGGGCAGCAGCGCCAGCAGGATGAGTTGCTGCGCGAAGGTCAGGCGCAGCAGCAGGCGGAGGGCGCGGAAGGACCAATTCATGGGCGATGCGGGCGCCGCGAGGGCCCGTGAGGCACGTGCGGGAATCGATGTCCAGAGAAAAACGTCACGCTTTTGTTTGAAGTTGGTTTCTAATTGTGTTCTCGACGGCGCACCCTTGACCAGCCTGTTGCTGGCGGCGGGCCGGCGGCATGTGGTTTCAAGATGCAGGTCCCTGTCCCTTGCGTGTGCGGTGCGCTTCCTGCCCACCGCGCATTGTTCTCCGCTCGTTTCCCCCTGGCGCTGCGCCGCGCCGCCACGTCGCTGCGGCGTTGCGCGGCGGTTGTGCTGCTCGGGCTGCCGCTGGCCGCTTCGGCCCAGTTGCCCGGCGCCGCCAGCTCATCCTCCGCCACGCCGGTACGTTTCGGCATTTTGCCGTTGGGAGGCGCCTTCGAATCTCGCAACGACTGGGAGCCGCTGCTGGCCGACCTCGGCCGCGCGATCGGGCGGCCGGTCAGCGTGCTCTCCGTGACATCGTACGAGGCGCTCGAGCAGGCGATCCAGCGCGACCAGGTCGACATGGCCTTCCTGTCCGGGAAGATGGCGCTCGACGCCGTGACCCTGCGGCGCATGAACGTCGTGGCGCAGGTGACACGCCACGATGGCCTGCCCGGCTACCGCGCGCTGCTGCTGACGCGCAAGGCCGGGCCCTTCAACAGCCTGCAGGGCTTGCTGGCGGAGCCCGAGAAGTGGCGCATCGCCCGCGGCGAGAGCCGCTCGGTCTCAGGTTTCATCGTGCCGCAACTGCAGCTCTTCCTGCCGAACCACATCGTGATGGAGACGCGCTTTCGCAGCGAGACCGTGGGCACGCACCAGGTGACGGCGCTGGCCGTGGCGAACGGCGAGGCCGACGTGGCCACCAACAACACGGCCGATTTCGAGCGCTTCAGGTTGCAGTTCCCGGCCGAGGCGGAGCGGCTTCAGGTGATCTGGGAATCCGAGCTGATCCCGCATGCGCAGGTGGTGGTGCGGCGCGAATACAGCCCGGAGTTCCAGAAGAAGCTGCAGACCTTCCTTGTGGACTACGCCCGCTCGAAGACCTCGCGCGGCGACGCCGAACGGGCAGTGTTGAAGTCGCTGCACGACCTCGCGGGCTTCGTGGCCGCGGACAACAGTTCGCTGCTGCCGGCGGCGAAGCTGGCCTATCAGCTGGCGCGGCAGAGCGCGATGACGTCGCAGTGGGTCAACGAGGCCGCGCGCCAGGCGCGGCTGCAGCGCATCGAGGCCACCTATGCGGAACAGGTGGCGGTGTTGCGCGACGGGCCACGTTGAGTGGGGGCCGGGAGGATGCGGGTGATGCGCGCCCTGGCGCGGCTGGGGTGTTGCGCGCTGGTTGCGATGCTGGCGTGGCAGATGCCGGCCAGGGCGCAGGCGGGGCGGGGGCCGGGCGCCCAGGCGCCCATCCGCTTCGGCGTCCTGCCCGTCGGCGGCGCGGTCGAGTCGCGCGACCAATGGACGCCGTTGCTCGCCGACATGAGCCGCGCGCTGGGGCTTCCGGTGACGGCACTCTCCGTCACGTCCTACGAGGCGCTCGACCTGGCCATCCGCGACGACAAGGTGGACATGGCCTTGCTGTCGGCGCAACTCGCGCTCAATGCGGTGTCGGAACGTCGCATGCGCGTGCTGGCGCAGGTCGAGCGGCAGAAGGGTGAAAGCGAACATCGCGCCGTGCTGCTGGCGCGCAAGGCGCCGCCTTTCAACAGCCTGAAGGAACTGCTGGCGCGGCCCGAGCGCTGGCGCCTCGCGCGCGGCGACACGCTCTCGATGTCCGGCTTCATCCTGCCGCAGGTCCAGCTCTTCCTGCCGAACCGCATCGCGATGGAGACGCGCTTTCTGAGTGAGATCGTCGGCACGCACCAGGCCACGGCGCTCGCGGTGGCAAACGGCGATGCGGATGTAGCCACCAACAACACCACCGATTTCGAGCGCTTCAGGCAGCAGTTCCCGGTCGAGGCCGGTCGCCTGCAGGTGATCTGGCGTTCGGAGCCGACCCCACGCGCGCAGTTCGTGGCGCGGCGCGACTATCCGCCAGAGTTACGCGAGAAGCTGCGCGCTTTTCTCGCAGGCTACGGACGCCGGCGGGGCGCGCGCGGCGATGCCGAGCGCGAGGTGCTGAAATCCCTGCACGCGGGACTGGGCTATGTGGGTGCGGACGATGCATCGCTCCTGCCGGCGGCGAAGCTCGAATACCAGCTCGCCAGGCAGCGGGCCTTGGTCGGGCAGTGGGTCAGCCAGGCCGCGCTCGACGCCAAGCTGAAACGCCTGGACGCGGTCTACGCGGAGCAGGTGGAACTCTTGCGGGGCGATGCGCGTTGAGTGCGACGGGTCGTGTGCGCCGCGAGAATTCTTGACATTCGCCACCGGACGATCGCCGGAGAATGCCTGGGTCACACAAGAGGACACAGGGAAAAAAAGAAGGGGCTGGGGCGCTGCGCGCCCTAGACCCTTTGCTCTATTTGCATCCGGTCGTCTAGCCCGTTAGCCAGATTTGCCGCGTTGCCCACGGGCCGGAAACTGGATGTTTCCAATCCGGCGGAGACACCGCCACTGACGGAGACCGGATGCGTCGGCAGTTGCCCCACCCTCGACATGTGCTCGCCGCGGCGCCCGCGGGCGAAGCCGGGGCCGATCCCGCCGCGTCGGTCCCCGTGCCGGGCTGGTACGGCAAGCTCCCGGGCATGAGCGACTTCGCCCAGTGCCGCCTGCCCAATGCCTTCCGCGTGCCCTGGCACCGCTGGTTGCAAGCCGGGCTGGTGCGTCTGCGCGCACGCCACGACGACTGGAGCGCGCGCTACCTGAAAGCCCCGCTGTGGTGCTTCGTGCTGGGTGAAAACGTGATCGGCGAGGGCTGCTGGGCCGGCGTGCTCATGCCCTCGTTCGACAGCCTCGGGCGCAACTTTCCATTCACGGTGGCGGCCGAGTTCGTCTCTTCGCGCAGTGAGCTGCAGGGCGCGGTGCTGGCGCGCACGCGGCAGTGGTGGGCGCTGGCCGCGCGAGCCTCTGGCGAAGGTTTGAAGAGCGAGCTGGATGCCGCCGCTTTCGACGCGCTGTTGCTGAAGACCTTCGCGAGCGAGGCTGCCGCGACCGCCGGCGCGGACGGCGCGCTGCCGCTGGCGCTTCCGCTGCTCGGCCAGTCGCTGTGGTTCACCGACCCGGCGGCCACGGGTGGACTGGGGATGATGAGCCAGGGATTGCCGCAGGACGACCAGTTCGACGCGCTCTTCGGCTTCGGCGCCGGGGCGCAGGCGGAAGCGAAGGCCACCTGAGGCCCGCGCCGCGGGACGCGAAGGCACAAGGCAAGGAGTTGTCGTGGAAGTCGAGATCGCCAGTGTTTCGAGCCGGGGTGGCCGGAGCTACAACGAAGATGTGTTTGGCATCCGCGAGGATGGCCGCTTCGTTGCCTGCCTGGTGGCCGACGGCGCGGGCGGGCACGGCGGCGGCGGCGTGGCCGCGGCGACGGCGCGAGACAGCATCCTTGGCAGCTTCGCGGCGTCGCCCAGCCTGGGCGGCGAAGCGTTGCGGAAATGGATGCTGCGGGCCAACCGCGACGTGGTGGCGCGCCAGGCGGAGGGCGGCGAGCTGGCGGCCATGCGCTCGACCGCGGTTCTGGTGGCCGTCGACCTGCACGAGCGGCAGTTCGCTTGGGCGTACTGCGGGGACAGCCGGGCTTACCTGTTCCGCGGAGGCGCCCTGCTCGCGCGAACGGTGGACCACAGCCTGGTGCAGCAACTGGTGACCGGCGGGATCATTGACGAGGAGCGCGCGCGCGCGCATCCGCAGCGTCACCTGCTGCTGTCGGCGCTGGGTGCGGCGGATGACGTGCTGGAAATCGGGGTGTCGGAACGTCTGCCGCTGGCCGTGGGCGATGCGCTGCTGCTGTGCAGCGACGGCGTGTGGGAGGTGCTGGGCGACGCGGGCCTCGGCCAGACGCTTCGCGCTTCGGGCTCGGCCGTGCAATGGGTTGCGAATGTCGAGGCCGGGATCAAGGCACAGGCGAAGCCGGGCCACGACAATTTCACGGCAGTCGCGCTCTGGCTGCACGCGGATGGCGCAACGCATGGGCCAGCGGTTGGTCGGCCGGAAGGAAGCGGCGGAACAGGTCGGTGATGAAGGTGCCGGTGCCGGTGAGATAGACGCCTCGCCAAAGGGGCGGGCGCGTGGCGGTGTTGTTGTCAAACAGGTGGGCGGCGATTGTGCCCAGGCCTGCTTGCAGCGCGTTGACCTGCTCGATGAAGGCGTGGATTGCCTGGCGCGAGGCGGGCGTCCGCGGGCCGCGCAGCAGCGACATGCGCAGCGCGTGCAGCCGCTGCGTGGTCTGGGCTGATGATTCCTCGAACAGCGTGTCCGCCGTCTCTCGCGCGGTGGGCCTCTCGGGCATGCGCTGGCCCAGCGCCTGCCCCAGCACCTCCGGCGGCAGGGCGGCGCGGAAGCTCTCGTAGCCTTGCAGCTGTTCCAGGCGGGTGACGACCAGGTAGACCGGCAGCCGCAGTCCCAGATGCTCCGTCGCCTCATCGGCGAGGCACCTGAGCCTTGCAGCAAGCGCCTGCAAGCCTGGTTCTCCGCGCAGCAGGCTGGGGGCCGCGACGCAGATGACCAGGCCATTGACCGGCAGGCGCTCGCGCTTGTTGGCGAGGGCCAGCAGCGTGCGGAACCACGGCCCGCGTTCGTGCGTGTGCGTGGCGTCGCGGACCGTGCCTGGAGGCGAATCCACCGCGACCATGGCGTGCAGGTCACCGGCATCGCGCGCGTCTCGCAGCAGGCCGGCCACGTCCGCCTCGGCATCGCCGATGAAGAGGAAGGCCGGGACGCTGTAGATGGCGCTGCGCTCCGCCGGCACCTGCGGCGTGCTCATGTTCGGGGGGGCCTCGCCGGCCGCCTCGATCCGCTGCCGCAGAATGCGCCGCCGCGCGTGGCGCGTCGCGCCCAGCACGAGCCACCAGATGAGGATCGTGACCGACAGGCATGCGGCCACCAGGATCCAGAAATGGGGCGGCAGCGGCGGCAGGGGATTCATGGAAAGGCTCCTGGCGCGGCCCGCTCAGCGCGGCACGGTTTCGAGGAACACGAAATCGGCAATCAGCCGGTCGGCGAGGGCATCGGTGGCGACGGTCTCGCGCAACTGCTGGAGATAGGCTGAGGCCAGTTCGAAGGGGGGCCTGTCGGCCGAGTCCCTGAACGGCGCGGGTGACCACAAGGCCGTGAGAAGCACGCTGCCGAAAGGCGGTGCCGCGAGCCAGCTCGAGGGAATGTCGCGCCCCAGCTGGATGGCCTGGCCGGCGCGCACGAGCGGCTGGCCAGGCCCCGCGTTGAGATGCATGACGGCGCCATCGGCGGTGTAGTAGTCCACGCGGAGGTAGCCGTCATGGTCCGCGTGGCCGGCCTGGATCAGCACGAGGTCCCCTTCCCGCAGCCGTCCGTCGCGCGCGCTGGATGCCGCCACCTGAAGGCCGTGCCGCTTGTCGTGGTTGCGGGCCTGATAGGGCTTGAGGATGGCGACGACCTCGCAGTGGGGCCAGACGCGCAGCTTCAGGTCGAAGCTCGCGGCGGTGACACCGGGCAGGGAGCGCACCTCGCTCTCCACTCGCGCCATGTCCTCGGGCTGGGGGACGTAGCCGCGCACGCTGGTCTTGCCGCCCGCCGAGACGGAGGCGGAAAGGTCCGCGCATGCGTAGTTCTGGAGTTGCTGCTCGACACGCTGCGCCAGCGTGGGGGGCGATTCGCGCGGCGCGCTCAGCCAGAACAGGAGCAGGTAGAGAAGCGGCACCAGCAGCGCGAGCGAGCCTGCCGCGCGCAGGAGCGCGCGCTCGCGGCGCTGCGGGTTGCGCGGGCCGGGCGGATCGGGCACGCCATAGGGTTGTGGCGTGATGCGGTCCTGCGCGAGGGACTCCAGCGGCAGCGGGCGGACCGGCAGTTGCTGTGCGTGCAGGCGCTTGAGCTTGCCCAGTTCGCCTTCGTCGCCGTCCTCGAAGTAGTACTGGCCCTTGAAGCCGCAGGCCAGCGCGTGCCAGTAGATTTCGCGGACTTCCTCGTCCCCTGCCTGCAGCGAGGACAGGTGATGGAAGAACTCGCTGTGGGCGTTGTTCGAATTGAAGAGTTGTGCCTGCAGAGGCTCCATTTCCGGCGCCCATCCCGGGTGGCGCGAGAGGATCTCGTCGATCCAGGCGATCGCCGCGAAGGAAGCCAGTTCGACCCGGCGCGCGCTGGCCCCCATGGCCCGGGCGGCGGAACGCGCCTCCTCGACCAGTGCTCGGGCGCGCTGGCGGTCGTTCTCGACGCTGGAGGCCTTCGCGCCTGCCGCGGCGATCGACGCATCGAGCGCGAGCCCGAAGGAGAACAGCGCCGAGAAGCAGTCGAACAGACGAGCCATGCGGCGCTCGCGGCTAGGCTTTGACGGTGACGGGCGCCCTGACCGTGCGCCTGTTTCGATGGCACATGCCCTTGTCCCCGTCCGTTGCTGAAGGTGGAAATGATTCTTCCATGGAAGGCCGCACGCACCATACCGCTTGGGAGTTATGTCGTTTGTGCCACGAAACGTCCTTGCCGCGATGGCAGATCGCCGGTATCTTCGCTGTGCAATAGTTCACACTACGCTGGGGTAAGCCATGAAAATCCTGATCGCCGACGACCACCGGCTCGTCATCGAGGCGGTCAAAGCCAAGTTGTCGGAACTGGAGTCCGGCATCGAGTTCGTCCTGGCCATGAGCGTGGACGAGTTGCTCGCCGGTGCATCCGACGAGCTCGACCTGGCCGTGATCGACCTGAACATGCCCGGCGCCGAAGGCCAGGCCCACATCGACGAGATCCGCCGCCGGCATCCGGCCGTGCCGGTCATCGTGCTGTCCGGCTACGAGGATCCGGCCGTGATGCGCGCAGCGCTGGAGCGTGGCGTCCTCGGCTTCATTCCCAAGGCATATTCACCCGAAGTCATGCTCTCCGCCGTGAGGCTGGTGCTTGCGGGCGGCGTGTACGTGCCGCCGATGATGTTGTCGGCCGTGCCGCCCGGTGTCGTTGCGGGGGTTCCCAGTGCGCGCGGCGAGGCGGGGTCCTCCGGCCTCGGCGCTGGTCAGACGCTGGAGCATCTGCGCAACGTGCTGACCGACCGCCAGGTCGAGGTATTGCAACTGCTGTCGCAAGGCAAGCCCAACAAGCTGATCGGCCGCGCGCTGGGCATCAGCGAGGGCACGGTCAAGATCCACCTGGCGGCGATCTTCCGCGCCCTCAATGTGCGCAACCGCACCGAGGCGGTGGTGGCCGCGCAATCTCTCACGGAAGCCTGATTCAGCGACCCGCGCGCCGCGCTGCGAGGCGCTCGACCGCCTCGGCGACGCCGCGTCCGTAGGCCGGGTCGGCCTGCGTGCAGTTCGCGATGTGGCGCGCGACAACCGGCTGCGAGGCGCCGTGGATCGCCCGCGCCGTGTTGTCGAACAGCACCTGCTGCTGCGCGGGCGTCATCAGGCGGAAGAGATCGCCCGGCTGCGAGAAGTAGTCCGTGTCTTCGCGGTGGTTCCACCGCGCAACGGCGCCTTCGTTCTTCAGCGGCGGCTCCGAGAAGTCGGGTTGCGCCTGCAGCGCACCGCGGCTGTTCGGCTCGTAGTGCGTGCCGCGGCCGCCGTTGCCATCCACCCGCATCGCGCCGTCGCGGTGGTAGCTGTGGAACGGGCATCTGGGCGCGTTGACCGGGATTTGCGAGTAGTTCACGCCCAGCCGATAGCGCTGGGTGTCGCCGTACGAAAAGAGGCGGCCCTGCAGCATCTTGTCGGGCGAGAAGCCGATGCCGGGGACGATGGTCGAGGGGCTGAACGCGGCCTGCTCGACGTCCTGGAAGAAGTTCTCCGGATTGCGGTTGAGCTCCATCACGCCGACCTCGATCAGCGGGTAGTCCTTGTGCGGCCAGACCTTGGTCAGGTCGAACGGGTTGAGGTGGTAGTTGTCCGCCTCGTCCTCCGTCATCACCTGCACGTAGAGCGTCCAGCGTGGAAAGTCCTGCCGCTCGATGCTGTCGTAGAGGTCGCGGTGGCTGCTTTCGCGGTCGCCGCCGATGAGATCCCGGGCCTCCTGGTCGGTCATGTTCTGCACGCCCTGCTGGGTCTTGAAGGTGAACTTCACCCAGAAGCGCTCGCTGTCCGCGTTGATGAAACTGTAGGTGTGGCTGCCGAAGCCGTGCATGTGGCGCCAGCTGCGCGGAATGCCACGGTCGCTCATCACGATGGTGACTTGGTGCAGTGCCTCGGGCAGCAGTGTCCAGTAGTCCCAATTGTTGTCGGCGCTGCGCAGGCCGGTGTGGGGGTCGCGCTTCACCGCGCGGTTGAGGTCTGGGAATTTCAGCGGGTCGCGAATGAAGAAGACAGGCGTGTTGTTGCCGACCAGGTCCCAGTTGCCCTCCTCGGTGTAGAACTTGAGCGCGAAGCCGCGGATGTCGCGCTCCGCGTCGGCTGCGCCGCGCTCGCCGGCGACGGTGGAGAAGCGGGCGAACATCTCGGTCTTCTTGCCAATCTCGGAGAAGATCTTCGCCTTCGTGAAGCGCGTGATGTCATGCGTGACCGTGAAGGTGCCGAAGGCGCCCGCGCCCTTGGCATGCATGCGCCGCTCCGGAATCACCTCGCGGTCGAAGTGCGCCAGCTTCTCGAGGAACCACACGTCCTGCAGCAGGGCCGGCCCGCGGGGGCCGGCGGTCAGGGTGTTGTTGTCGTCTGCGACTGGGGCTCCGAAGGAGGTGGTGAGCTTGTTCATGCGAATCCTTTCGATCACGTGGCTGGGTTCTTAGAAAGAAGCTATAGCTTAGAAAACATCGATAGCTGCGTGAAGTTCTAAAACTGGATGCCGCTCATTGGCAACTTCAATCGCGGCGGCGGGCCGGCTGTGCGAAGCGGCAAGAATGTCGATCTTTCAACGATCGCAATCCCGATGGCCACCTCCCCGGATTCCAAGTTCCCCAACCTGTCGAACTTCGACGCCGCGATCGTCGATCTCGACGGCACCCTGGTCGACACGCTGGGCGACTTCGTGGTCGCGTTGAATCTCATGCTGGACGACCTTGCCCTGTCCCGGATCGACGCCTCGACGGTCGTGACGATGGTCGGCAAGGGTTCGGAGCACCTGATCCATTCGGTGCTGCGGCATGTCCGGCCCGCAGCGGCGCCGGACGAAGCCCTCTTCGAGCAGGCTTGGGCGCGCTACCAGCACCACTACCTCGGGGTCAACGGATTGCATGCCGAGGTCTATGCCGGCGTCATCGAAGGCCTGGCCGCGCTGCGCGCGCATGGCCTGCGGCTGGCCTGCCTGACAAACAAGCCCACGGATTTCGCGCGCCCGCTGCTGGCAGCCAAGGGGCTCGACGGGTACTTCGAGCAGGTGTTCGGTGGCGACGCCTTCGAGCGCAAGAAGCCCGACCCGCTGCCGCTCCTGAAGACCTGCGAAGCGCTGGGAAGTCAGCCCGCGCGCACCTTGATGGTCGGCGACTCGAGCAACGACGCGCTCGCGGCGCGCGCGGCGGGGTGCCCGGTGGTGCTGGTCAGCTACGGCTACAACCACGGCGAGCCCATCCGCGGCGTCGACGCGGACGGATTCGTCGATTCGATCGCTGAGATCGGCCGCGCGCGCTGAGCGGCTTTCAACCCCTTCCGAGCAGCGCCTCCTTGAGCCGCCAGTCGGCCGGCACCGGACCGAGCCAGATGCGCAGCAGCGCGTTGTAGAAGGCCTGCTCCTTGATCGGCTCGCCCTGCGGCACGCCCCGGATGGCGATGACGGTGCCCGTGCCCGGCACCCAGTCGAGCGAGAGCGCGTCGCCCGTCTTCAACTGCTTCTGTTCCGCGAAGACCTGGCCCATGCGCAGGAGGCCCGGCACCAGCGGCGCCAGCTCGCCGCGAGGCCAGTTGTCTTCCACGCCGCGCGTCAGGAGCTTGCCCAGCTCGGCGGCGTCGATGTCGCGCAGCATCGTGATCGCGACGCGCTTGACGCCGGGCGCCGCCAGGGCTTCCTCGGGCGTGGAGGCTTTCACGCCGAGGTAGAGGCCGACGGTGTAGACCCTGGCGAGCGCCTTGTGGCGGACGCCCGCGCCGTTCAGCTGAAGTCCGCTGCCGCGCAGCTCGATCGCCGGCGCGTGCTTGATGCCGGCGATGTCGAGCTGCGAGGCGGGCGCGGCAAGGGGAAGGAGCGCCAGGATGGCGAGCGCGGCCAGGCGCCGCCGGGTGGTGGTTTGCATTTGAGTGATCTCCCTGAAAACGAAGCGCAGACTTTATCTTTTGTACCGGCCCCGAGGCTGGGCTAAACTCGGCGTTCCATGTTCATTCATCACGTCATTCAGACAGGTCAAGGCAGCCGGGGAGCCTGGCCTTGGCGCACGCCATCGTCGTTGCCTGTTTGATTGCACGGCGCACGCCGTGCGCCCGCGGCCCTCGGTCTTCCTGAGCGGCCACCCACCTGAATGAATCGCCAGCGACCAGAAGCGTGTCGCCTGGCGGACGGAGACCCCACCCGTGATCACAGAACTCGAATTCAAAAGCCTCAGCGCGCAGGGCTACAACCGCATCCCGCTGATGGTCGAGGCCTTCGCCGACCTCGAGACACCGCTGTCTCTCTACCTCAAGCTGGCCTACACCAGGGACAGCGGCAAGCACAGCTTCCTGCTCGAATCCGTGGTGGGCGGCGAGCGCTTCGGCCGCTACAGCTTCATCGGCCTGCCCGCCAGGACGCTCCTGCGCGCTTCGGGTTTCGGTGACGCGGCGGTGACCGAGGTCGTGACGGACGGCAAGGTCGTCGAGACGGCCAAGGGCAATCCGCTCGATTTCGTGGCGGCCTACCAGAAGCGCTTCAAGGTCGCGCTGCGCCCGGGGCTGCCCCGCTTCTGCGGCGGGCTGGCCGGTTACTTCGGCTACGACACGGTTCGCCACATCGAGAAGAAACTGGAGAAGAGTTGCCCGCCCGACACGCTGGGCTGCCCGGACATCCTGCTGCTGCAATGCGAGGAACTGGCGGTCATCGACAATCTCTCGGGCAAGCTGTACCTCATCGTCTACGCCGATCCGGGCCAGCCCGAGGCCTATGCCAATGCCAAGCGTCGCCTGCGAGAGTTGCGCGAGCAACTCAAGTACTCGGTGAGCGCGCCGCAGGTGCGGCCTACGCAGGCGCATCCCCCGGAGCGCAGCTTCGCCAAGGCGGACTACCTTGCGGCGGTGGAGCGCGCGAAGGAACTGATCGCGGCCGGCGACTTCATGCAGGTGCAGGTGGGCCAGCGCATCAGCAAGCGTTACACCGAGTCGCCGCTGTCGCTGTACCGCGCGCTGCGCTCGCTCAATCCTTCGCCGTACATGTACTACTACCACCTGGGTGACTTCCAGGTGGTCGGTGCCTCGCCCGAGATTCTGGTGCGCCAGGAGCACGTAGGTGATGGCGAACAGAAGATCACCATCCGCCCGCTCGCCGGCACCCGCCCGCGCGGCGCATCGGCCGAGCTGGACAAGGCGGCCGAGGTCGAGCTGATCAACGACCCGAAGGAACGCGCCGAGCACGTGATGCTGATCGACCTGGCGCGCAACGACATCGGCCGGATCGCGAAGACCGGGAGCGTCAAGGTGACGGAGGCGTTCGCGGTCGAGCGCTACAGCCACGTGATGCACATCGTGAGCAACGTCGAGGGCACGCTGAAGGACGGGATGACCGCCATCGACGTGCTGAAGGCGACCTTCCCGGCTGGCACGCTGACGGGTGCGCCCAAGGTGCATGCGATGGAGCTGATCGACCGGCTGGAGCCGACCAAGCGCGGTCTCTATGGCGGCGCCTGTGGCTACATCAGCTATGCGGGTGACATGGACGTGGCGATCGCGATCCGCACTGGCATCGTGAAGGACCAGATGCTGCATGTGCAGGCCGCGGCGGGCGTGGTGGCGGATTCCGTGCCCGAACTCGAATGGAAGGAAACCGAGGCCAAGGCGCGCGCCTTGCTCCGGGCGGCCGAGCTGGTCGAGGAAGGGCTGGAATGATGGCCGAGGACATCCAAGGCGAGGATTTCTCGCACGACATCATTGGCGCGGCGGTCGAGGTGCAGCGTGTGCTCGGCACCGGATTGGCCGAGGAGGTCTACGCCGCGGCGCTGGAGATCGAGCTGGCCGAGCGCGAGATCGGGTTTGCGCGCAATGTGCCGGTGTCGGCCAGCTACAAGGGCAGGGCGCTGGGCGAGGTCTGCCGCGCGGGCTTCGTGGTCGAGCAGGCGGTCGTGGTGGAGGTGAAGGCCGTGGATGCGCTCACCGATCTGCACCGCGCGCAGGTGCAGGCGGCGGTGCGGCTTTCCGGGCTCCGCCTGGGCCTTCTCATCAACTTCAACGTGTTCCCCGTTGTCAAGGGCGTGCACCGGATCGGAGTCAAGCCATGAAGCTCCTGATGATCGACAACTACGACAGCTTCACCTACAACCTGGTGCAGTACTTCGGAGAACTCGGCGCGGAGGTCGAGGTGCATCGCAACGACGAGATCACGCTGGACGGCCTGCGCCAACGCGTGGCGGGTGGTGTCGCCCGGCTGGTGGTGTCGCCCGGGCCATGTTCTCCGGCCGAAGCGGGTGTTTCGGTCGCGGCGATCCAGGCGTTTTCGGGCCGACTGCCGATCCTGGGCGTGTGCCTGGGGCATCAGGCGATCGGCGCGGCCTTCGGCGGCAGGATCGTTCGCGCGCAGCAGTTGATGCACGGCAAGACCAGCGAGATCACGACCACGCGTGAAGGGGTCTTCGCGGGACTGCCTGAGAAATTCAGCGTCAATCGTTACCACTCGCTCGCGATCGAGCGTGCCTCATGCCCTCCCGAACTCGCGATCACGGCCTGGACCGCCGATGGCGAGATCATGGGCGTGCGGCACACCGGCTTTGAACACGCCGTGCGCATCGAGGGCGTGCAGTTCCATCCCGAATCCATCCTCACCGAGCACGGCCATGCCATGCTCAAGAACTTCCTGGAGTAAAGCGCATGCCGGCCTCTTCATCGACCTTCGTGGACCTGCGCAGCGACACCGTCACGCAGCCGACCCTCGCGATGCGGGAGGCGATGATGTCGGCCCCGCTGGGCGACGACGTCTTCGGCGACGACCCGAGCGTCAACGCGCTGCAGTCGCGCATCGCGGAGATGCTGGGTTTCGACGCGGCCCTGTTCGTTCCCACCGGGACGCAGAGCAACTTCTGCGCGATCCTCTCGCATTGCCAGCGCGGGGACGAGTACATCGTCGGCCAGATGGCGCATTGCTACCGTTGGGAAGGCGGCGGGGCGGCGGTGTTCGGCAGCGTTCAGCCGCAGCCGCTCAATCATCAGCCGGACGGGACGCTCGCATTGGAGGAGATCGAGGCGGCCATCAAGCCGGACGACGCGCACTTCGCGCGCACGCGGCTGCTCGCGCTGGAAAACACGCTGGGCGGCAAGCTGCTGCCCTTCGACTACGTCGAGGCGGCAACGGCTCTCGCCCGTTCGTGGGGGCTGCAGCGCCACCTGGATGGTGCTCGCCTCTTCAATGCGGCGGTTGCGCAGGCAGCCGAAAGGGGAACGGACGCGCGCACGGAGGCCCGGCGCATTGCCGGATGCTTCGACAGCGTGTCGGTCTGCTTCAGCAAGGGCCTCGGTGCGCCAGTGGGCTCGGCCTTGTGCGGCTCGCGTGAGTTCATCGCGCGAGCTCATCGCATCCGGAAGATGGCTGGCGGCGGCATGCGGCAATCCGGCATGTTGGCGGCGGCGGCTTCTCATGCCCTTGAACATCACATCGACCGCCTTGCGCAGGATCATGCGCTCGCACGGCGGCTCGCGGACGGCCTCGCCGGTATCCCGGACCTGGCCATCGAGGCGCCGCAGACCAACCTGCTCTTCGTGGACCTCGCCGGCGAAGCGCGTTCGCGTTCCGCTGAACTGCTGTCGCACCTGAAGCAGAAGGGCGTGCTGGCGACGGGGCTGTACCGGCTGCGTTTCGCCACGCACCTGGATGTCGATGCGCAAGGCGTCGACCGGGCGATCGGCGCCATCCGGAGCTTCTTCCGTGCCTGAACTCCATTCCTTGCTGCTCTTCATCGCGGCGGGGCTCCTGCTCAACCTCACACCCGGGCCCGACGTGCTTTACATCGTGAGCCGGGCGCTGCGATCAGGGACGCGCGCGGGCATCGTCGCGGGCTTCGGCATCAACGCCGGCTGCTTCGTGCACATCGCGGCGGCGGCGGTGGGCGTGAGCGCGTTGATGGCGGCGTCGAGTACGGCCTTCACGCTGCTCAAGTGGATGGGCGCAGCCTATCTGCTATGGGTCGGCGTGCGCATGCTGCTGTCGCGGCCGCGCAAGGACGAACCGGCGCTTGCGGCGGGCGGTGTCGAGGCGGCCGGGCCCGTGAGCATGAAGAAGGTGTTCCTGGGCGGCTTCTGGACCAACGCGCTCAATCCCAAGGTGGCCTTGTTCTTCCTCGCCTTCGTGCCCCAGTTCATCGCGCACGACGCCGCGAACAAGGCGTTGGCCTTCTTCCTGCTGGGCATGCTCTTCAATTTCAACGCGATCTTCGTCAACGCCGCCTGGGCGCTGCTGGCGGGCTGGACTGCGCGCCGTGTCGGCCTGGTGCAGCGCGGCATGCACTGGCTCGAACGCGGCGCGGGCGCGCTTTTCGTGGGCTTCGGCATCAAGCTCGCGCTTTCCGACAATCCTGCTGCAACGGCCCCGATCCACTAGAGGGAGACAACCACCATGCCCATCACACCCCAGGAAGCGCTTCAGCGCACGATCGAGCACCGCGAGGTGTTCCACGACGAGATGCTGCACATCGTGCGGCTCATCATGAGCGGCGAATGCTCGCCCGTGATGATGGCGGCGCTCATCACCGGGCTGCGCGTCAAGAAGGAAACCATCGGCGAGATCACCGCCGCCGCGCAGGTGATGCGCGAGGTCTCGACCAAGGTGCCGGTGGCCGACACCACGCACCTGGTCGACATCGTGGGCACCGGCGGGGACGGCTCGCACACCTTCAACATCTCGACCTGCTCGATGTTCGTGGCCGCAGCGGCGGGCGCCAAGGTCAGCAAGCACGGCGGGCGCAGCGTAAGCAGCAAGTCCGGCAGCGCGGACGTGCTGGAGTCGCTGGGCATCAACATCAACCTGAAGCCGGAACAGATCGCGAAGTGCATCGCCGACGTGGGCATCGGTTTCATGTTCGCGCCCAACCATCATCCGGCGATGAAGAACGTCGCGCCGGTGCGCAAGGAACTGGGCATCAAGACCATCTTCAACATCCTGGGACCGCTGACCAATCCGGCCGGAGCGCCGAACATCCTGATGGGTGTGTTCCATCCCGACCTGGTGGGCATCCAGGTGCGCGCGCTGCAGCGGCTGGGGGCGGAACATGCGCTCGTCGTGTACGGGCGGGACGGGATGGATGAAATCTCGCTGGGGGCCGCAACCATGATCGGCGAGCTCAAGGGCGGCGAGGTGCGCGAATACGAGCTTCATCCCGAGGATTTCGGCTTCGCGATGGCGAGCAACCGCACCCTGCGCGTGGAGACGCCGGAGCAATCCAGAGCCATGCTGCTCGGCGTGCTCGACAACCAGGCGGGGCCGGCGCGCGATATCGTCGTGCTGAATGCCGGGGCCGCGCTCTACGCGGCCAATGTGACCGAGTCGGTCGCGGCCGGTATCGCGCGTGCGGACGCGGTGATCGCGTCCGGCGCGGCGAAAGCGAAGCTGGAAGAATTGGTGCTGGCCACGGCGGCCTGAAGCTTGAATACAGAGCGACGAAACATGTCCGACATCCTTGAAAAGATCGTGGCCGTCAAGCGCGAGGAAATCGCGGCGGCGAAGAAGAAGGCCTCGCTGGAGGCCGTGCGTTTCGATGCTGAAAGCCGGGTGCTCACGCGCGACTTCGTCGGGGCCCTGCGCGCGAAGATCGCCGCGGGACAGGCGGCCGTCATCGCCGAAGTGAAGAAGGCGAGTCCGAGCAAGGGCGTGCTGCGGGCGGAATTCATTCCGGCCGACATCGCGCAGAGCTACGCGGAAGGCGACGGAAAGATCAGCGCGGCCTGTCTTTCGGTGCTCACCGACCGGCAGTTTTTCCAGGGCGGCGTCGACTACCTGAAGCAGGCGCGCGCCTCCTGCGACCTGCCGGTGCTGCGCAAGGATTTCATCGTCGATGCGTACCAGGTCTACGAATCCCGCGCGATGGGCGCGGATGCCATCCTGCTGATCGCGTCCATCCTGGACGACGCGCAGATGCGCGAGTTCGAGGCCGTCGCGCAAGGCCTCGGGATGGCGGTCCTGGTTGAAGTGCATGACGGCGCTGAACTGGAGCGCGGGCTCAAGCTCAGGACGCCGCTGATCGGCGTGAACAACCGCAACTTGCGCACTTTCGAGGTGTCGGTGCAGACCACCGTCGACCTGCACGCCAAAGTGCCGGCGGATCGTCTGCTCGTCACCGAATCCGGCATCGCGACACGCGACGACGTGGCGAAGCTGCGCGCCGCGGGCGTACATGCCTTCCTGGTCGGAGAGGCTTTCATGCGCGCCGAAGAACCTGGCGAGGCGCTCGCCGAATTGTTCCAATGAGCGCGTCGACGCAACTGTCGAGCAGCGATCCGGCCGATTGGCCGGTGGCGCCCGGCTGGCAAGGGCTGGTGGACGGCTTCTTCGCCGGCGCGGCCGGCCGCAAGCTGCTTGGCTTCCTGGGCGAGCGGCTGGCGGAGGGCGCGGTGATCTTCCCGCCCCGGCCGTTGCGGGCGCTCGAACTGACGCCGCCGGAGGAGGTGCGCGTGGTGATCCTCGGCCAGGATCCTTACCACGGGCGCGGACAGGCCGAGGGGTTGGCTTTCTCCGTGGCTCCTGGGGTGGCGCTTCCGCCCTCGCTGCGCAATATCTTCAAGGAACTGCAGCGAGATCTCGGAACCGCGCCGCCGTCGTTCCCGAATCCCGGCGGCAGCCTCGTCAAATGGGCCACGCACGGCGTGCTGCTGCTGAACACCTGCTTGACCGTGGAGGAAAGCCAGCCGGCCAGCCACGCCGGGCGCGGGTGGGAGGTGCTCACCGATGCGGTGATCCGAGAGGTCGCACAGGGCGAGCGGCCGGTGGTGTTCATGCTCTGGGGCTCGCACGCGCAGGGCAAGCGGGCACTCATCGACACAACTCGTCACAAGGTGCTGACGGCCAATCATCCGTCGCCGTTGTCGGCGCTGCGCCCTCCCGCGCCATTCATCGGTTGCGGCCACTTCGGCCAAGCGCGGGCATGGCGCGAGGCGCGGCGGCAAACGGCCGGAAACGCCTAAGTCATTGATTCAAAATGGGTATCCGGAATCGCTCGCGTACCGGCCCGAGCCCCTCCCCTGTGGGGCGAGGGTTGCATGGGCGCGACGCGGCAAAATCTCGGCATGGGGTGTCATCGACCCGCCCCATCAACCGTGCTATATTCCGAGGTTCGCCGGAGAGGTGGCCGAGTGGTTAATGGCAG
>CBIHOG010000028.1:0-67565 GCA_966211435.1 uncultured Variovorax sp.
CGGGCAGGACTTCGGTCACTGCGCCGTTCATTTCGATCAGTTCTTCCTTGGGCATGGATTACCTCTGAATGGTTGTCGTGATTGGATGAGAAATCGTTGCGTCGGTTCAGGCGGCGTAGTGTGCGGCCGGAGCCTGCGGTGCGGTGCGTTCCCGCACCCAGCGCAGGCCTTCGTTGACGGCGTAGCGCACGGCCGCGGCATGGCTGCCGAAACGCGGGGTGAAGCGCATGACGCGGTCGCTGGTGCCGCTGCCGTGGCCGGAGCGGATCGACACGGAGGCGGCGAAGCGGCCGTCTTCCAGGTTCTTGACGAGAGGCGAGACGAGGTATTTGCCCACCGCGATGCTGTGTTGAATGATGTCCATGAAAAAGCCCTTGCGCCCCGCGACACCGCGAAACGCTGAAAACATTGAAAAAACGAGCGCAGGCCGTCCGGGGATGACGCAAATGGCGCCCACCGGAGCGGACAGCGCGCTGTTCGCTTCAACAAGTACGAAGGCAGTGGTGGCAATCATGGGCGCCCGGTCTGGCGCTCCAACACACTGTGCGGGCCGGCTTGCAATGAGGGGCCTGGAGATTCCAGGCCAGCCGGCGTGATGACGAAAGTGCTTCGTCGTGATATCGAAACGAACCCCGGATTCTACCTGATCTGGCATGACAGTTGCTATCCGCTGGGCCATCTGCCGGCGGGCCGTCCCGCCTCGCAGGCCTCGCTTGCGGCAAGGCGGCTTGCGGCGCACGATGAGGCACCATCGTTCCCAGGAGCGCGGCCATGAACCCTCCCGAACCCTTCCCGCGGCCCGCCGCGCTCGCGAGGACGCGCACGCGATGGCTTCTGCGGATGCTGGCGGCCGGCCTCCTCTTCATGATCCCCGCGGCGCAGGCGGCCACGGCGGCCGCCGCGCCGATGGCGAGTTCGCAAGTCGAGGCGCTCAAGCATGCGGCGGACGCGGTCGTGACGGTCAATGTGACCGCGACGGAAGGTGCCAACTCGGCCGACACCCTGGGCCGGCAACGCTCCGGCTCGGGCGTGCTGATCGGGCCGGACGGCCTGATCCTCACGATCGGCTATCTGCTGCTGGAGGCGGAGACGATCGAGATCGTCACCTCCGACGAGCGCACGCTGCCGGCGCGGCAGGTCGCCTACGACCTGGCGACGGGCTTCGGGCTGGTCCGCCCGCTGGTGCCACTGCGCGGCGTGCAGCCTGTGCCGCTGGCCAGCGGCTCGTCGCCTGCGCCGGGCGATCCGCTGCTGGTCGCCACGGGCGGCGGCAGTGGCACGGAGGTGGGCTTCACGCGCCTGGTCGCCAAGCGGCCGTTCTCCGGCTACTGGGAATACCACATCGAGTCGGCCCTCTTCACCAGCCCGCCGGTGGCCAACCACAGCGGGGCGGCGCTCTTCAATCGCAACGGCGAATTGCTGGGCATCGGCAGCCTGTTCGTGATGGAGGCGGCGGGCGGGGACAGCGCGCTGCCCGGCAACATGTTCGTGCCGGTCGAGTTGCTGCGGCCGGTGCTGGCGGAGATGCAGTCGACCGGCAGGACGCGCGCGAGCGTGCGTCCGTGGCTCGGGCTGTCCTCGTCCGAGAAGGGCGGGCACGTGGAGATCGTGCGGGTCGACCGGTCCGGCCCGGCGCTGGCGGCGGGGCTCCAGCCCGGCGACGTGGTGCTGGAGATCGACGGCGTCGGCGTGACGACGCTGGAGGCCTTCTACAAGCAGCTCTGGCGGCGCGCGGCGCCCGATGCGGACGTCGAACTCACGGTGCAGCAGGGCACCGAGGTCCGCAAGGTCAAGGTGCACACGGTCGACCGCATGCAGACGCTGCGCAAGCCGGCCGGAATCTAGCGCCGGGCTCAGGCGATGCCGAGCATCTTCCGGTTGGCGGCGGTGTTCACGCCGCCGCCCGCGAAGTCGTCGAAGGCGCGGTCCGCCACGCGGATGATGTGGTCGGCGATGAACTTCGCGCCCTCCCGCGCGCCGTCCTCCGGGTGCTTGATGCAGCACTCCCACTCCAGCACCGCCCAGCCGGGGAAGTCGTAGGCGGCCATCTTCGAGAAGATGGCGCCGAAGTCCACCTGCCCGTCGCCCAGCGAACGGAAACGGCCGGCCCGTTGCAGCCAGGGCTGGAAGCCGCCGTAGACGCCCTGCTTGCCGGTCGGATTGAACTCTGCATCCTTCACGTGGAAGATCTTGATGCGCTCGTGGAAGTGATCGATGTAGTCGAGGTAGTTCAGCTGCTGCAGCACGAAGTGGCTCGGGTCGTAGAGCAGGCAGGCGCGCGGATGCTGGCCCACGCGGTCGAGGAACATCTCGTAGGTCACGCCGTCGTGCAGGTCTTCGCCGGGATGGATCTCGTAGCAGACGTCGACGCCGGCGTCGTCGAAGGCGTTCAGGATCGGCAGCCAGCGGCGCGCGAGTTCGTCGAAGGCCTCCTCGATCAGGCCTGGCGGGCGCGGCGGCCAGGAGTAGAGATAGGGCCAGGCCAGTGCGCCGGAGAAGGTGGCATGGGCGCCGAGCCCGAGGTTGGCGGAGGCCTTCGCCGCGAGGTGCAGTTGTTCCACGGCCCATTGCTGGCGCTTCACCGGGTCGTTGCGCATCTCGGGCGCGGCAAAGCCGTCGAAGCCCGCGTCGTAGGCCGGGTGCACGGCCACGAGCTGGCCTTGCAGGTGCGTCGACAGTTCGGTGATGGCGATGCCGTGCCGGGCCAGCGTGCCGGTCACTTCGTCGCAGTAGGTCTTGCTGGTGGCGGCCAGCCGCAGGTCGAAGAGGCGCGCATCCCAGCTCGGGATCTGGACGCCCTTGTAGCCGAGCCCGGCCGCCCAGCCGGCGATGGCGTCGAGCGAGTTGAAGGGGGCGGTGTCGCCGGCGAACTGCGCCAGGAAAATGGCGGGGCCCTGGATGGTCTTCATCGTGTTTCCTTGGTCGCTTGCGGCCCCGGCGGACGGGGGCCGAAGCGCCGATCCTATTCCGTGCCGGGCCGATCCGGACGGCGTGCGGCGCCGTCCGACGCACCCGCGGGTTTGACGCCCGGCTGCACGGGGCTTTCGAAGCCTCCACAATGGGCCTGTCACACGCTGCACGGAACCCGATGTCCCAAACCGTCTCCGGTCGCCTGAAGATCGGCTTGTCCGCCTGCTTCTCGCACGCCGATCCCGCCCGGTCGCTCTTCACCAACAAGACGCTGCAGTACGTCGAGCAGTCGATCGCGCACTGGCTGATGTCCGCCGGCGCGATGGTGGTGATGGTGCCCTGCCCGACGGGCGAAACCGCGCGCGGCGACACCAAGCTCTCGCACTACGCCGAGTGGCTGGACGGCGTGGTGATGCACGGTGGCGCCGATGTGTGGCCCGGCAGCTACGGCGAGGTGCCGCTGAAGGATGCGTGGATCGGCGACCGCATCCGCGACCTCTACGACCTCGCGCTGGTCGAGGCCTTCGAGCAGGCGGGCAAGCCGATCTTCGGCGTGTGCCGCGGTCTGCAACTCATCAACGTCGCCTTCGGCGGCACGCTCTACCAGGACATCGAGGCTCAGCATCCCAACGCGTTGCGGCATCGCGACCCGGTCACCTACGACCAGAATTTCCACGAGATCAGCATCACGCCCGGCTCGCGGCTGTCGAAGCTGTACCCGGGCATGGAGACGGCGCGCGTGAACAGCATCCACCATCAGGGCGTGAAGGACCTGGCGCCCGGCTTCGAGGTCGACGCCTGGAGCGTGCCGGATCGCGTACCGGAGGCCATCCGCCGGCGGGCCGACCGCGGCCGCAGCTACATCGCGGCAACCCAGTGGCACCCGGAGTTCCACAAGTACGGCAGTGCCGAGACGGTGGACGACACGGCCATCCTGCAGGACTTCCTGTGGGCCTGCGCGACGGCGAAGGTCAGCCCCCGGGGCCCGCTGCGCAGCGCGCCGGGCCGCATCCGCAACCGCGCGGCGCGCATGCTGCGCCAGGCCTTGCTGATGCGCTGAGCCGACTCAGTTGCTTCTGCGGCTCACGCCCGCATCGATCGTCCCGAACACCGTGATGCCGCTGCCGCCGGGGATCGCGGCCCGCCCGTCGTCGCTGGACGGCCGCGAGGCGCAGCCGGCGGCGAGGCAGGCTGCGACCACGAGAACTGCTGTAACGATCTTGTCCAAGGACATCTCCTTTGTTCAACCCGACGTTCAACCCAGGTGCTTGCCGACGATGCCGGCCAACTCGAACATCGTGACCTGGTCCTTGCCGAACACGGGCTTGAGCTTCGCATCGGCATTGATGGCCCGCTTGTTGACCTTATCCTGAAGGCTGTTGGCCTTGATGTAGTCCCAGAGCTTCTTGATGACCTCGGTGCGGGCCACGGGTTCCGCGCCGATCACCGCGGCCAGCGCCTCGCTCGGCTTCAGGCCGGCGCCGGGCTTGCGCGGTGCCTTGGGCGCCGCGGCCTTCTTCGCGGGCGCGGCCTTCGCCGCCTTCGCCGTCTTCGCGGGCGCGGCTTTCTTCGCCGCCGCTGGCGCCGCCTTCGCGAAGGTCTTGCGCGGCGGGAACTTGCTCGCGCGCGGCTCGAACTCGAAGGTCACCTTGCCCTCGTCCTTGTTCCAGGCCAGGAAGGCCTTGAAGGCGCGGCGGGTGCGCATGGAGACGAACTTGTCCAGCAGGTCGGTCTTGCCGGTGGCGAGCAGTTTCTCGACCTGCGCGCGTTCAACGGGCTGCTGCAGGATGATCTTGCCGGTCTTGAAGTCGCAGCTTGGCGTCGGCTGTTCCGTGGTCGGCACCGACTTCTCGCAGACGTAGTTGCTGCCGTACTCGAACACGCGCGCGGCGCACTTGGGGCAAGGGCCCAGCGATTCCTGGCCGCTGAAGTCGACGATCTCGCCGGTCTCGGCGTTCTTGTCGTCGCCGAAGTCGAACTCCAGTTTCCAGTTCTTCGCCTCCTCGTCGTACTTGAGGATGATCTCGGAGGTGAAGGGCCAGCCGGCCTTGGAACGGAAGCCCTCCAGCGGGCCGATGTGCTTGTCGCGCAGCAAGGCCTCCGCCTCGGCCACCTCGAAGGTGCGGCCTGCCGGCGACTTGCCGAAGGAGAAGCCGCAGGGCTCCTGACCCGGCTTGCCGGTGCAGGTGTAGCGGCGGTAGTTTTCCTTCACGACGCCGCCGCAGTTGGGGCAGGGCGTGGCGAGGGTGGCGTAGTCGCCGGGCACGGTGTCGCGGTCGTACTCCTTGGCCTTCTTGACGATGTGTTCCGTCATCTCGGCGATCTCGCGCATGAAGGCGTCGCGGCTGAGCTTGCCGTGCTCCATCTGCGCGAGCTTGTATTCCCACTCACCGGTGAGTTCGGCCTTGGAGAGTTCCTCCACGCCCAGGCCGCGCAGCAGCGTCATGAGCTGGAAGGCCTTGGCGGTCGGGATCAGCTCGCGGCCTTCGCGCAGCATGTACTTCTCGGCGATCAGGCCTTCGATGGTGGCGGCGCGCGTCGCTGGCGTTCCGAGGCCCTTCTCCTGCATGGCCTCGCGCAGCTCGTCGTCATCGATGGTCTTGCCCGCGCCTTCCATCGCGCCGAGCAGGGTGGCTTCGGAGTAGCGCGCGGGCGGCCGTGTCTTCAGGGCCTTGAGGTCGGCGGATTCCGTGCGCACGATCTCGCCGGGCTTGACCGGGACCAGGCGCTTGCCGTCCTTGTCTTCTTCCTTCTCGTCGTCCTGCGCCTCCTTGCCGTAGATGGCGAGCCAGCCGGGCTTGACGAGCACCTTGCCGTCGGTGCGGAAGGGATACTTCCTGCCGGCTTGCTCGACGGTGCTGATGCGCGTCGTCACCTGGTACTCGGCGCTCGGGAAGAACACCGACAGGAAGCGCCGCACGACGAAGTCGTAGAGCTTCTGCTCGGCGTCCGACAGGCCGCTGGGCGCCTGCAGCGTCGGGATGATCGCAAAGTGATCGCTGACCTTGGCGTTGTCGAAGATGCGCTTGGACGGCTTGACGTAGTTGTTGTCCACCGCCTGCTGCGCGAAGGGCGCGAGGTGCCGCATGCCGCTGTTGGCCAGCATGCCCATGGTCTGCTTGACCACGGGCAGGTAGTCCTCGGGCAGCGCGCGCGAGTCGGTCCGCGGGTAGGTGAGGGCCTTGTGGCGTTCATAGAGGCTCTGCGCCAGCGCCAGCGTGGTCTTGGCGCTGAAGCCGAAGCGCCCGTTGGCCTCGCGCTGCAGCGAGGTCAGGTCGAAGAGCAGGGGCGAAGCCTGGGTGGTGGGCTTGCTTTCCTCGGTGACGGTGGCGGGCTTGCCGCGCGCCGCGTCGGCGATCTCGCGCGCCTCGCGTTCGCTCCAGACGCGGTCGGCGCGCTGCTCGGGATCGGGCACGCCGTCGGGGCCGGGGGGCGGCTTCTTCCAGTCCGGGTTGAACCACTTGCCGGGGTACTCGCCCGCCTCGGCGGCGAAGCTGCCGTGCACTTCCCAGTAGTCGCGGCTCACGAACTTGCGGATCTTCTCCTCGCGCTCGACCACCACCGAGAGGGTGGGCGTCTGCACCCGGCCCACGGTGGTGAGGAAGAAGCCGCCGTCGCGCGAGTTGAAGGCGGTCATGGCGCGCGTGCCGTTGATGCCCACCAGCCAGTCGGCCTCGGAGCGCGAGCGCGCGGCGTCGGCCAGGCCCTGCATCTGCTGCTCGGTGCGCAGCTGCTCGAAGCCGTCGCGGATGGCCTGCGGCGTCATCGACTGCAGCCACAGACGCTTGACCGGCTTGCCCAGCGGCGACTTGCCGCCCGCGTACTGTTCGATCAGGCGGAAGATCAATTCGCCCTCGCGGCCCGCGTCGCAGGCGTTGACGAGTTGCGTCACGTCCTTGCGCTTGGCCTGCTTCACGACGGCGTTCAGGCGCGTCTTGGTCTTGTCCACCGGCTTCAGGTCGAAGCGCGGCGGGATCACCGGCAGGTTCGCGAAGCTCCACTTGCCCCGCTTCACGTCGAACTCCTCCGGCGCCTGGATCTCGACCAGGTGGCCGACGGCGCTGGTGACGACGTACTTGTCGTTCTCGAAGTGTTCCTCGTGCTTGTCGAACTTGCCGGCCACGGGCGTGAGCGCCCGGACGATGTCCTGGGCCACCGATGGCTTCTCTGCAATTACCAAAGTCTTCATCAACAAGTCATCCTTACAATCTGCGGCTTCTCGCGTGCGTGCGCGCACGCGCATGTGTGCATATTCAAACTAACAGACTTCGGCGATGCCTTCCAAATCCCCTATTCCAGCAGCAGCCGGCCGCCGGATCCAGACGCGGCGCTCCGGTGTGCACGGCAACGGCGTGTTCGCCGTGCAGGACATCGCCGAGGGCGAGACGCTCATCGAGTACAAGGGCGAGGTCATCAGCTGGAAGGAAGCGCTGCGCCGCCATCCGCACGACCCCTCGCAGCCCAACCACACCTTCTACTTCCACATCGATGACGGGCGTGTGATCGACGGCGGGGTGAACGGCAACGCCGCCCGCTGGATCAACCACTCCTGCGATCCGAGCTGCGAAGCCGACGAGGTCGACGGCCGCGTCTTCATCAAGGCGCTGCGCAACATCGCGGCGGGCGAGGAACTCAACTACGACTACGGCCTGATCATCGACGAACCCTACACCAAGGCGCTGAAGGCCGAGTTCCCGTGCTGGTGTGGGTCGGAGAACTGCCGGGGCACGCTGCTGACGCCGAAGCCCAGGAAGGACAAGAAGAAGGACAAGAAGGCCAAGGCGGAGAAAAGGGCGAAGGAAGCCCGGGCGGCCAAGGGCGGGAAGAAAGACAAGGACAAGGCCGGCGCCAAGGAGAAGAAGGCCAGGAAGGCCGTGAAGAAGGAGAGGTCCGCCAAGGACTGAGCATGGCCGAGCCCTGGTTCGAAGACGAGATCGCCGGTGCGCTGGCCCCGTTTCTGCCGGGCCTGGCGGTCGAGGTCGTGGCGGAGATCGATTCGACCAGCAGCGAGCTGATGCGCCGCGCGCGCGACGGCCGTTGCGAACCCGTGCTGCTGGTGGCGCAACGGCAGACGGCCGGCCGTGGCCGCATGGGCCGCGACTGGCAGAGCGCGCAGGAGCGCGGCGACCCGGCCTCGCTGACCTTCTCGCTCGGCCTGCCGCTCGCGCCGCGCGACTGGTCGGGGCTGTCGCTGGCCGTCGGCGCCAGCGTCGCGGAAAGCCTCGACCCTTCCAACACGCTGGGGCTGGGGCTCAAGTGGCCCAACGACCTCTGGGTCGAGGACCGCAAGCTCGGCGGCATCCTGATCGAGACCGCGCTGCTGCAGCCCGACACGGCCGAGCGCTACCTGGTGATCGGCATCGGCATCAACATCGGCCCGCGCGAGCCGACGGGGCTGAACACCGCGCCGGCCTGGCTCCAGGAGTCGCGGCCCGAGGCCACGGCGCCCACGGTGCTGCGCGCGGTCGCACCGCCGCTGGCGCGCGACCTGCGCCTGTTCGCCGAGCGCGCTTTCGTGCCTTTCGCCGAGCGCTTCGCCGCTCGCGATGTGCTGCGAGGCCGCGAGGTCCAGCTCAGCGACGGCACCGAGGGCCATTGCGAAGGCGTGGGCTGGGGCGGGGAGCTGCTGGTGCGCACGGCATCCGGCCTGAAGCCCATCACCAGCGCGGAAATCAGCGTGCGGCCGCGCCGCGCGCCGCGATGAGCATGCGGGCCCTGGTCGTCTTCCTGGTGCTGCTGGCCGCGAACGCCGGCTACTACGCCTGGACGCATGGCGGGCTGGCGATGTTCGGCATGGAGCCCGCGCGCTTCACCGAGACCGAGCCGCAGCGGCTCGCGCAGCAAGTGCGGCCGCACCTGCTGCAGATCCGCAAGGACGACGCGCCGGCAAAGCCTTAGGCGCCCGGCGTGCGCCCGGACGCGTTGCCGTCGAAGCGCAGGCTCACCAGCGTGCCGGGTGGCTTCTGGCCGGGGTGTGCATCCTCCAGCCGCACGGTGGCGAAGTGCTGCCGTGCGATCTCCCGCACGATCGGCAGGCCCAGCCCCGAGCCGTCGGCCTCGTTGCCGAGCACGCGGTAGAAGGGCTCGAAGACCAGCTCGCGCTCGCTCTCCGCGATGCCGGGGCCGTTGTCCTCGACCTGCAGCACGACGATGCGGCCGAAGGGGTCGGCCAGGATGCGGGCCGTGATGACGCCCGGCCGCTCCGGCGTGGAGGGCGTGTAGTTGAGCGCGTTGTCGACGAGGTTGCGCACCAGTTCCTTCAGCAGCGTCGGATTGCCTTCGAGCACCACGCCCGGCGCTCCGGCCTCGGCGCCTTCGTAGCCGAGGTCGATGCGCTTGTCGATGGCGCGCGGCACGGCTTCGCGCACGACCTCGATGGTCAGCCGCGCGAGGTCGCAGGCCTGGCGGCCGATGTTGGCGCCGCTGCCTTCGGCGCGCGCCAGCGAAAGCAGCTGGTTCACCGTGTGCGTGGCGCGCACGCTGGCGCGGCCGATCTGCTTGAGCGACTGCTTGAGCTCGTCGGCGTTGGCGCCTTCGCGCTGCGCCAGGTCGGCCTGCATGCGCAGGCCCGCGAGCGGTGTCTTGAGTTGATGGGCCGCGTCGGCGAGGAAGCGCTTCTGCGTGCCGATGGAATCGTTGAGCTTGCTCAGCAGGTCGTTGACTGACAGCACCAGCGGCACGACTTCGAGCGGCACGGAGGATTCGTCCAGCGGGCTCAGGTCGCCCGGCCGGCGCTCGCGGATGCGTGCCTCCACCACCGACAGCGGCTTGATGCCGCGCACCAGCGCCAGCCAGATGAGCAGCACGGCCAGCGGCAGGATCGCGAACTGCGGCAGCAGCACACCCTTGATGATCTCGGTGGCGAGCACCGACTGCTTCTCGCGCGTCTCGGCCACTTGCAGCAGCGCGGGCGGCACCTGCGGCGTCGTGCCGGCAATCCAGAGGGCGGCCACGCGCACCTGCTTGCCCTGGATCTCGCTGTTGCGCAGGTAGACCACGCCAGGCGAGGGCAGGTCGTCGATGCCCGGGTGCGGCACGTCGCGGTCGCCGGCGACCAGCGCGCCGTGGCCGTCGAGCAGCTGGTAGTACACGTGGTCGGCATCATGGGCGCGCAGGATGCCGCGCGCCGCCGGCCCGAGGCCGAGCGGATCGCCGTTCTGGCGGAAGTCCACCGTCTTCGCGACGGTCTGGATGTTGTGTTCGAGGGCGCGGTCGAAGGGCGCGTTGGCGATGCCCTGTGCCACCAGCCAGGTAACGCCGATGCTCACCGGCACCAGCAGCAGCAGCGGCGTGAGCATCCAATCCAGGATCTCGCCGAACAGCGAGCGCTGGGCGCGCTGGAAGAGCTTCATGGAGCGCCCTCCGGCTGGCGCATCAACCCGGGATCTTCTCGAGGCAGTAGCCCAGGCCGCGCACGGTGGCGATGCGCACCGGGCCCTTCTCGATCTTCTTGCGCAGGCGGTGGATGTAGACCTCGATGGCGTTGAGACTGACCTCCTCGCCCCATTCGCACAGGCGCTCGACGAGCTGGTCCTTGCTGACGAGGCGGCCCGCGCGCTGCAGCAGCACTTCGAGCAGGCCGAGTTCGCGCGCGGACAGCTCGATCATCTTGCCGTCGATGGTGGCGACGCGCCCGGCCTGGTCGTAGACCAGCGGACCGTGCTTGATCGCATTGCTGGTGCCGCCCATGCCACGCCGCGTGAGGGCGCGCACGCGCGCTTCCAGTTCCTGCAGCGAGAAGGGCTTGGCCATGTAGTCGTCGGCGCCGTAATCCAGGCCCTTGACGCGTTCCTCGACGCTGTCGGCCGCGGTCAGCACCAGCACCGGCAGTTGCGAGCCGCGCGCGCGCAGGCGCTTGAGGATCTCGAGGCCGTGCATCTTCGGCAGGCCGAGGTCGAGGATCAGGAGGTCGAATTCGCTGTTGGTCATGAGCGCGGCATCGGCCTGCGAGCCGGTGGCCACGTGGTCGACCGCCGAGCCGGAGGTGCGCAGGCTGCGCAGCAAGGCGTCGGCGAGCACCTGGTCGTCTTCCGCAATCAGTATCCGCATGCCGCGTCTCCAAACATCGCCGCCTCCGTGCCGCCCCGTGGCCGGATTCTAGGCCGCGGCATAGGCCTCCAGACCGATGGTTACCACGGTGGCGATCTCGTCGCCGACGCTGGCGCGGAACTCGGCTTCCGCCTGCGCCACGGCCTTGCGGAAGGCCTCGAGCCAGGCCAGGCCGTCGGTGGTGAACAGCACGCGACGCGCCCGCGCGTCGAGCGGATCGGGCCCGCGCGTCACCAGGCCCCAGGCCTCGCATTGGTCCACCAGCGTGCCCATGGCCTGTTTGGTCATGCCGGCGCGCTCGGCGAGTTCAGTGAGGCGCGAGCCTTCGCGCGCGAGGTGCCGCGTGATGTGGATGTGGGCGGCGCTGACCTGGGCGCGCGCGGCGAGGTTGGAGAGCGCGAGGGGGACGTCCGCGTCGTGCGCCATCAGCGCGAGGACGCGTTCGTCGAAGCGGCGCATCGCATGGCCCAGCAGGCGGCCCAGGTGCGTCTGGCGCCAGGCATCCGGATCGGTAGGGAAATGGGGTTCGATCATGACGGATTAATAGTAAAGCAAACTGACCAAAAATCAGCTTGCTGGCGGTGCATCCACCTCTACACTACTGATCAAGCATCCAGCCTGTGGTTAAACGCAGCGGGATGAATCCAATCCAACCCGTTGATATTCAAGGAGATTCCACATGGACGCAGTCGTCAAGGGCAGCAGCATCGCAGGCGCGAACACCGAAAAGGCCAAGGCACTGCAGGCCGCGCTGGCGCAGATCGAGAAGCAGTTCGGCAAGGGCACGATCATGCGGCTCGGCGAAGGCGAGGCGCTGGAAGACATCCAGGTGGTCTCCACCGGCTCCCTGGGTCTGGACATCGCGCTTGGCGTCGGCGGTCTGCCGCGCGGCCGCGTGATCGAGATCTACGGCCCCGAGTCCTCGGGCAAGACCACGCTCACGCTCCAGGTCATCGCCGAGATGCAGCGCCAGGCCGGCACCTGCGCCTTTGTCGACGCGGAGCACGCGCTGGACGTGCAGTACGCGCAGAAGCTGGGCGTGAACCTCTCCGACCTGCTCATCAGCCAGCCCGACACCGGCGAGCAGGCGCTGGAGATCGTCGATTCCCTGGTGCGCTCCGGCGCGGTCGACCTGATCGTGGTCGACTCGGTCGCCGCCCTCACGCCCAAGGCCGAAATCGAAGGCGAGATGGGCGACTCGCTGCCCGGCCTGCAGGCCCGCCTGATGAGCCAGGCGCTGCGCAAGCTGACGGGGACGATCAAGAAGACCAACTGCATGGTCATCTTCATCAACCAGATCCGCATGAAGATCGGCGTGATGTTCGGCTCGCCCGAAACCACCACCGGCGGCAATGCGCTGAAGTTCTACGCCTCGGTGCGCCTGGACATCCGCCGCATCGGCACCATCAAGAAGGGCGACGAGGCGATCGGCAACGAGACCAAGGTCAAGGTGGTGAAGAACAAGGTCTCGCCGCCCTTCAAGACGGCCGAGTTCGACATCCTGTTCGGCGAGGGCATCAGCCGCGAGGGCGAGATCATCGACATGGGCGTGACCGCCAAGATCGTCGACAAGTCGGGCGCCTGGTACGCCTACAACGGCGAGAAGATCGGCCAGGGCCGCGACAATGCGCGCGAGTTCCTGCGCGAGAACCCGGGGTTGTCGCGCGAGATCGAGAACAAGGTGCGCGAATCGCTGGGCATTCCGCTGCTGGCGGAAGCCGCGGACGTCACGCCCGAGAAGTAAGCGCGGGGACACGCGGAAGTGGCTTTCGCAGGGCCATCGCTCAAGGGCCGCGCCTTGCGCCTCCTGAGCCAGCGCGAGCATTCGCGCGTGGAGTTGGAACGCAAGCTCGCGAAGTACGAGGAAGAGTCCGGCGCGCTGGCCCGCGCGCTCGACGAGCTGGCGGCCAAGGATTTCATCAGCGAGGCGAGGGTGGTGCAATCGGTGCTGCACCAGCGCGCCTCGCGGCATGGCGCGGCGCGCGTGCGGCAGGAACTGCTGCACAAGGGCATCGCGCCCGACACGGTGGCCGAGGCCATCGCCGGCTTGCAGGCCAGCGAGCTGGAGCGTGCGCGGGAGGTCTGGCGGCAGCGCTTCGGCACCCTGCCGCAGGATGCTGCGGAACGCGCGAAGCAGATGCGCTTCATGCTGGCCCGCGGCTTCGCGGGCGCGGTGGTGGCGCGGGTGCTGCGCTTCGACGCCGACGCCGAGGCGTGACGCGCCGAAGCCCGGGCCAGGCTCAGAGGCCGAGCATCAGCTTCAGGTTCTGCACCGCCGCGCCGCTGGCACCCTTGCCGAGGTTGTCGAGCCGGGCGATGACGACCGCGTGGCGGTGGTCCTCGTTCGGGAACACGCGGATTTCGAGCTCGTTGGTGTCATTGAGCGCGAGCGCATCGAGCTTCCCGTCCGCGGTCGGCGGCAGCACCTTCACGAACTGCTCGGGCGTGTTGCTCTTCGCGTAATGCGAGGCCAGCGCGCCTTGCAGGTCGCCCGCGGTCGGCCGGCCCGGCAGGTCGTCCAGATGGAGGGGCAACTGCACCAGCATGCCTTGCTTGAAATTGCCCACCGAGGGAATGAACACGGGCCGGCGGTTGAGGCCGGTGTATTTCATGATCTCGGGGATGTGCTTGTGCTTGAGGCCGAGCGCGTAGGTCTCGAACAAGGGCGCCTCGCCCTTCTCGTAGGCCTCGATCATGGTCCGCCCGCCGCCCGAGTAGCCGCTGACGGAGGGCAGCGCGATGGGGAAGTCCGCCGGCAGCAGGCCCGCGTCGATCAGCGGCCGCACGATGGCGATGGCGCCCGTGGCGTAGCAGCCGGGGTTGGCCACGCGTTCGGCCTTGGCGACCGCATCCTTCTGGCCCGCGACCAGCTCCGGGAAACCGAACACCCAGCCCGGCGCCGTGCGATGCGCGGTGGAGGCATCGATGATCTTGGGCCGGCGGCCTTCGAGCTGGTCGATCAGCGCGACGGATTCGCGCGCCGCGTCGTCGTGCAGGCACAGCACGACCAGGTCGACGCCGGCCATCAGCGCGCGCTTGGCCGCCACGTCCTTTCTCAGCTCGGGCGCGATGCTCACGAGCTCGATCTGCGGCATGGACTGGAGCCGCTCGCGGATCTGGAGGCCGGTGGTGCCGGCTTCGCCGTCGATGAATACCTTGGGCATGGTGGGAGCCTCGAAATCGCTTGGAAGGATTGGAAGGGGCCTCTGGAAAACTACGTATTGACCGCAGCGGCGCGCTCTGCATTGGTGCGGCGCACCATGATACAGTCCCCGGTTGTTCGCCGCCCCCGCCCTTCGGGCGACGTGGCCCGCGGACAACAGCCAGATTCTCCGCTCTCTTCTCACTCTTCTCATCTCAACCTCGTTCCGAGAGACACCCTCATGAAGATTCACGAGTACCAAGGCAAGGAAATCCTTGCCAAGTTCGGCGTGCCAGTGCCGCGCGGCATTCCGGCGTACACGGTTCAGGAGGCGGTGGAAGCCGCCCAGAAACTCGGCGGCCCCGTGTGGGTGGTCAAGGCCCAGATCCACGCGGGCGGCCGAGGCAAGGGCGGCGGCGTGAAGGTCGCCAAGTCCATCGAAGACGTCAAGAAGCTCGCCGGCGAAATCCTCGGCATGCAGCTCAAGACGCACCAGACCGGCCCCGAAGGCCAGAAGGTCCGCCGCCTGTACATCGAGGATGGCGCCGATATCCAGAAGGAATACTACGTGTCCGCCGTCACCGACCGCGCGACGCAGAAGGTGGCCTTCATCGCCTCCAGCGAGGGCGGAATGGACATCGAGGAAGTGGCGCACTCCACGCCCGAGAAGATCGTCACCGAGTTCATCGACCCGCTCACCGGCCTCGGCGACGCGCAGGCGAAGAAGATCGCCGACGCGATCGGCATCCCGGCCAACTCCACCGCCCAGGCCGTGGACGTCTTCAAGAAGCTCTACACCTGCTACATGGAAACGGATGCCTCGCTGGTCGAGATCAATCCGCTCAACCGCGACAGCAAGGGCAACATCGTCGCCCTCGACGCCAAGTTCAACTTCGACAGCAACGCGCTCTTCCGCCACCCCGAGATCGTCGCCCTGCGCGACCTCGACGAGGAAGACGCAGCCGAAGTCGAGGCCAGCAAGTTCGACCTCGCCTACATCAGCCTGGACGGCAACATCGGCTGCCTCGTGAACGGCGCCGGCCTGGCCATGGCCACCATGGACACCATCAAGCTCTTCGGCGGCGAGCCGGCCAACTTCCTCGACGTGGGCGGTGGCGCCACCCCCGAGAAGGTGACCGAGGCCTTCAAGATCATGCTGAAGAACACGAACGTGAAGGCCATCCTGGTCAACATCTTCGGCGGCATCATGAAGTGCGACACCATCGCCACCGGCGTGATCGCGGCCTGCAAGGCCGTTAACCTGCAGGTGCCGCTCGTGGTGCGCATGAAGGGCACCAACGAAGCCGAGGGCAAGAAGCTGCTGGCCGATTCGGGCCTGCCCATCATCAGCGCCGACACCATGGCGGAAGCGGCCCAGAAGGTCGTGGCAGCGGTCAAAGCCTAAGGAACAGTCATGTCGATCTACATCAACAAAGACACCAAAGTCATCACCCAGGGGATCACCGGCAAGACCGGCCAGTTCCACACCGAGAAGTGCCAGGAATACGCGAACGGCAAGAACGCCTTCGTGGCGGGCGTGAACCCGAAGAAGGCCGGCGAGTCGATCTTCAACATCCCGATCTACGGCTCCGTGAAGGAAGCCGCAAAGCAGACCGGTGCCACGGTGTCCGTGATCTACGTGCCGCCGCCGGGCGCCGCCGCGGCGATCTGGGAAGCCGTCGAGGCCGACCTCGACATGGCGATCTGCATCACCGAAGGCATCCCCGTTCGCGACATGCTCGAAGTGCGCAACAAGATGAAGGCCAAGGAAGCCGCCGGCGGCAAGAAGACGCTGCTGCTGGGCCCGAACTGCCCCGGCCTCATCACGCCCGACGAGATCAAGATCGGCATCATGCCCGGCCACATCCACCGCAAGGGCCGCATCGGCGTGGTCAGCCGCTCCGGCACGCTGACCTATGAAGCCGTGGCGCAGCTCACCGAAATCGGCCTCGGCCAGTCGAGCGCCGTGGGCATCGGCGGCGACCCGATCAACGGCCTCAAGCACATCGACGTGATGAAGGCCTTCAACGACGATCCGGACACCGACGCCGTCATCATGATCGGTGAGATCGGCGGCCCGGACGAAGCCGACGCCGCGCGCTGGTGCAAGGACAACATGAAGAAGCCGATCGTCGGTTTCATCGCCGGCGTGACCGCGCCTCCCGGCAAGCGCATGGGCCATGCCGGCGCGCTGATCGCCGGCGGCGCCGACACGGCGGATGCCAAGCTCGCGATCATGGAAGAGTGCGGCTTCACCGTGACGCGCAATTTCTCGGAGCTGGCGAAGCGCCTCAAGGCATTGATCTGAGCTGACCGTTCGTACGGGGCCACATAAGAGAAAAAGCGCTCGCAATCGATGTTGCGAGCGCTTTTTCAATACATATAACAGTGGAAGAGAAGAGACGTGGAATATTTGCAAACAACGGATTTCTGGATCGGTCTGATCAAGATCGTCTGGATCAACATCATCCTTTCCGGCGACAACGCGGTCGTCATCGCCATGGCGGCGCGCTCGCTGCCTCCCCATCAACAGAAAAAGGCCGTGCTCTTCGGCTCGGGCGCGGCGGTCGTGCTGCGGATCGTGCTCACGGTGGTCGCGGCCAAGCTCCTGGCGCTGCCCTACCTGCAGATCATCGGCGGCGCGCTGCTGCTGTGGATCGGCCTGCAATTGCTGGGTGACGAGGAAGAAGACGACGGCGGCGAGCGGGAATACGGCAGCCTCATGGCCGCCGTTCGCACCATCCTGCTGGCCGACCTGGTGATGAGCCTGGACAACGTCATTGCCGTCGCCGCCGCCGCGCAAGGCAGCATGGTGCTGCTGATCCTCGGCCTGGCGATCAGCATCCCGCTGGTGATCTTCGGCAGCACGCTGATGATCAAGCTGATGGAGCGTTTCCCCATCATCGTCATGCTTGGCGCCGCGCTGATCGGCTGGGTGGGCGGCGAGACGATTGTCAGCGACACTTCGCTCAGCGGCGTGCTGGCGGCCAATCCATGGCTACATTACGCAGGCGCGGCGGTCGGCGCGGTGTTCGTGGTGGCCGTCGGCAAATGGCTGCAGAAACGCGGCAAGACCGAGCATTGACGGCGGCTATCAACTAACGAACCTATGGCGAACTTCGGCGCACCTGTTACCCCGGCGAGCGGCTCCCTGACCTGGGACTTTGCCGCACTGACGGATCCGGGCCGGGTGCGCGCGAACAACGAAGACACCATTGCCTTCGACGCCTCCCTGGGCCTCGTGCTGCTCGCCGACGGCATGGGCGGCTACAACGGGGGTGAAGTCGCCAGCGGCATGGCCATCGCGCTGCTGCAGGCCAGTTTCGGCCGCTGGCTGGCCCATGCCGGTCCGACGGCCAATCCCAAGGCCGTGCGCCGGGCCCTGCAGGCCGGCACGGACGAAGCCAACGCCGCCGTCCTGGAGGCGGGTGTTGCAAATCCACAACTGCAGGGGATGGGCACCACGCTGGTCCTCGCCGCCTTCGGACAGGAGCGCGCGATCATCGGCCACATCGGCGATTCCCGTTGCTACCGCCTGCGCAACGGCCAGCTGGAACTGCTCACGCGCGACCATTCCCTGCTGCAGGAACAACTCGACGCTGGCGCCATCACGCCCGAGCAGGCCGTGCAGTCGCCGCACCGCAATCTGGTGACACGCGCGCTCGGCATCGAACGCCACGTCGAACTCGAAATGCATGAACACGACGTGCAGGTTGGCGACCTTTTCCTGCTATGTTCAGACGGCTTGAGCGAGATGGTTTCGGACACGCAGCTTTTCACGCTTTTGTTACAAGACATCGGACTCCCTGAAAAAGCAACACTTTTGGTTGCAACTGCGAACGACAATGGAGGCCGGGATAACATTTCCGTTGTCCTGGCCCGGGCAGGTGGGATGGAGATGCCCGAGATATCCGGATAGCCCAACAAGCAGAAAAACGAGATGCAGGAGTCGGCCATGCCGAAAATGATCGTTTCGATCGACGGGGTCGTCATCAAGGAGGTGACGCTTGCGAAGGACCGCACGACGCTCGGTCGGCGACCCTACAACGACATCGTGATCGACAATCTGGCGATCAGCGGTGAGCACGCCGTTCTCCACATGATCGGTGGCGATGTCTACCTGGAAGATCTCAACAGTACCAACGGCACCTACGTCAACGGCCGCGCCATCAAGAAGCAGGCGCTGGAGCACAACGACGTCATCGAGGTCGGCAAGTACAAGATCCGCTACCTGGTCAGCGGCCAGGCGGCAGCCGAAAGCGCGGCGGCGGGCAAGACCGTTCCTCCGGCGCCCTCCGGCCCCATCCCCCTCACTTCCGCGCCCACCGTGCAATCGCCGCTCGGCGGCGGCACGGCCGGCGTGGCGGTCATCCGCGTGCTCTCGGGTTCCGGCGCGGGCCGCGAGCTGTCGCTGCAGAAGGTCGTCACCACCATCGGCAAGCCCGGCGTGGCCGTCGCTGCCGTCACGCGGCGGCTGCACGGGTATGTGGTCGCGCCCATCGACGGCGGCACGGCCCTCAACGGCGAGCCGCTGGGCAGCGAGGCCGTGGCCTTGCAGGATGGCGACGTGCTCGAACTGGGCGGCACGCGGATGCAGTTCGTCGCCGGCTGATCCTTCTCCGGCGGCCTGGTGCTGCCGGGTGCGGGCGGGCAATGACTTCGCTTCGACGGCACGGGCCCCGGATCCTCATCACCCTGGTGCCGGTCGTCCTGGCGCTGATTCACGCGGCGGGTGTGTGGCGGCTCCCCTTCCTCGAACGCCTCGACCATTTCATCTACGACATCCGGCTGCGCGCCACCATGCCGCGCACGATGGATCGGCGCATCGTCATCGTCGACATCGACGACCAGAGCCTTCAGCAATTCGGCCAGTGGCCCTGGAGCCGCGACAAGCTCGCCCGCCTGACCACCGAACTCACGGTGCGGCAGCACGCCGCGGTGGTGGGTTTCGACGTGTTCTTCGCGGAAGCGGACGCGAGTTCGGGCCTCGACACGTTGCGGCGCCTGGCCGACGGGCCCCTGCGCGACGACCCCGACTTCGTCGCCGAACTCGAACGCCTGTCGCCGCACCTCGACCACGATGCCGCCTTCGCCAGCGCGCTTGCAGGGCAGCGGGTGGCGCTCGGCTTCTACTTTGCCGGCACGCGGGAACCCTACGCCAAGGGCGAGCTGCCTGCGCCCGTCCTCCCGCTCGGGGCTTTCCCGCCGGGCCGTGAATACGCGACGCGGTGGCAAGGCTTCGGCGGCAACATCGCGAAGCTCGCCAACGCGGCCTCCGTCGCGGGCTTCTGCAACGTGCTGCTCGACGCGGACGTGGACGGCGTCGTGCGTTCCGTCCCGCTCATTGCGCGCTACGACGGCCTGCACGCGGAGCCCGGCTACTACGAATCCCTCGCGCTGGCCATGCATCGCCTCATGGCCGGAATGCCGCGCGTCATGCCGACTTTCGCATCCGGCTCCGGCGATCCGATCCGCACGGCGCCGCCGCTGGAAGCCCTGCGCGTCGGTACCGGTCCGGCCGGCATCCGCGTGCCGGTCGACGCCAGCGCCAGCATGCTTGTCCCCTTCCGCGGCCCCGGCGGTCCGCAGGGAGGCTCATTTCAATACATCCCCGCGACCGAAGTCATCGACAGCAGGCTGCCGCCCGGCGAGCTGAACGGAAAGATCGTGCTCGTCGGCGCCAGCGCGCCCGGCCTGCAGGATCTGCGAATCACGCCCGTCGGCGTCGCCTTCCCTGGCGTCGAGGTGCACGCCAACATCCTCTCCGCCCTGCTCGACCGCCGCCTGCCCGCCGTGCCCGACTACGCGCCTGGCTACGAGGTGCTCATGGTCATCGTCACCGGGGTTGCGCTGGCCTTCGGCCTCTCGCTGCGCTCCGCGCCGCAGGCCGTGCTGCTTGCCGCGACGCTGGCCACCCTGCTCATCGGATTCAACACCTGGCTCTACCTTCGCGCCGGCCTGGTGCTGCCGCTTGCCGCCACCCTGGGAATGACCGCGCTCGCCTTCGTCCTCAACATGAGCTGGGGCTACTTCGTCGAGGCTCGCGCCAGCCGCAGCCTGGCCAGCCTCTTCGGCACCTACGTGCCGCCGCAACTCGTCGACGAGATGCGCGCCGACCCCAACCGATACAGCATGCGCGCCGAGAGCAAGGAGCTCACCGTGATGTTCTGCGACATGCGCGGCTTCACCGCGCTGTCGGAGCAGATGGCACCGGTGGAACTGCAGGGCTTCCTCAACACCGTCTTCAGCCGCCTCACCGGCATCATCAACACACACCGCGGCACCGTCGACAAGTACATGGGCGATTGCGTCATGGCTTTCTGGGGGGCGCCCGTCGACACGCCCGAGCACGCCGCCCTTGCCGTCGCGGCCGCGCTCGAGATGGCTGCCGCCGTGCACGAAGTCAACGAATTCCATCGCCACAGCGGCCGGCCGGAAATCGCCGTCGGCATCGGCCTCAACACCGGCCTCATGAGCGTCGGCGACATGGGCTCCGCCGTGCGCCGAAGCTACACCGTGGTGGGCGACGCGGTGAACATCGCGTCTCGCCTGGAAGGCCTGGGCGTGCACTACGGCGTCGACATCGTCGCGAGCGCCGCCACCAAGGCAGCGGCGCCGGCCTACGTCTGGCAGGAACTCGACCTCGTCCGCGTCAAGGGCAAGGCTGAAGTCGTCCAGGTCTTCACACCCGTCATACTCCGACGCCACGCGAGCGAAAAGCTGCGTAAGGAACTTGAAAGCTGGGCTCGGGTACTCTTCCTGTACCGCATACAGGAATGGGCGCAATGCCAGGCCCAGCTGGCGCCCCTGCTGGCAGCCGATGCGCAAAAAGTCCTTTACCAGCTCTACGCGCAGCGTTTAGCCTCGATGTCGTTGCTGCCCAAAGACCCGAACTGGGACGGCGCAACCCGGTTCCAAACCAAATGAAGGCCGATCGGCCGAACAAACAAAAGGGTCTCGCAAAAATGCAGGTGCGTGTGCTGGGGTGCTCAGGCGCCATCGCCAAGGACTGCCGCACGACCTCCTTCCTGGTCGATGACGACCTGCTGGTCGACGCCGGCACGGGCGTGGGCGACCTGAGCCTGGACGAAATGGCCGCCATCGACGACGTGGTGCTCACCCATTCGCACCTGGACCACATCGCCGCCCTGCCCCTGATGATCGATGCCGTGGCCAGCCGCCGCGGAAAGCCGCTGCGGGTGCACGCGTTGCGCGCCACCATCGAGGCCATGCGCGCCCACGTCTTCAACAATGTCATCTGGCCGGATTTCGCCAGCATCCCGAGCCTGGAGGCGCCCTTCGTGAGTTTTCATGACATCGCGGTCGGGCAGCACCTGGAGCTGGGGACGGCCGCATTGAAGCACATCGAGGTGTTGCCGGCCGTGCACACGGTGCCGGCCTGCGGCTACGCCGTGCGCTGCGCCAAGGGTGGGCCGAACTGGGTGTTCAGCGGGGATACCGAGCGCAACGAGCCGTTCTGGGAGCGGGTGAACCAGCTGGACGTGGCGATGCTGGTCATCGAGACGGCGTTCAGCAACCGGGAGCAGGCGCTGGCGCAGCGGAGCTTGCATTTGTCACCCGCGACCCTGGCGGATGAGTTGGCGCATATCGCGGCGGGGAAGAGCTTTCCGATCTACATCACGCATACCAAGCCGGCGGAGACGGAAGAGATCATGAGCCAGATCGATGAGCTGGCGGCGGGCTCGCATGGGGACGGGATGCCGGGGTGGGACATTCGGTGGCTGCAGGCGGCGGGTGTGCTGCGGGTCTGACGCAGGTTGTTAGGTGGGGTGACAAAAAACGTCACCTTGCGTCGGTGGGCGACAACAGATTCGTCACACGTTGTAACTCGAACGTGAACAAATGCGCGGCGCGGCGGGGGTGAAAAGGGCGAAGGCGGGGTGGCACAGATGCTGCGGATAGTTGAGCGCACCGGGGGCCTTCCTCGGGCCCCTCAACCAACCTGGAGTTTCATATGAACCGTGCGTATCGTTCCGCTCAAAAGGGCTTCACGCTCATCGAACTGATGATCGTGGTCGCGATTATCGGCATCTTGGCCGCCATCGCGATTCCGCAGTATCAGACGTATGTCGCGAAGTCGCAGGTCGCTCGCGTCGTATCGGAAACCGGCTCGCAGAAGACAGCGGTGGAGGATTGCGTCTTGAATGGTAAGTTGACCACGGGCACCGCAGCCACCGCTTGCGGCGGTACCGCCACGGGTTCGAATCTTCTCAAGAAAGCTACCGGCAATACCGTCAATGGGGATAAGCCTGCAGACGCAAACCTGGGCGCTCCGGTCCTGGGTTTCACTGGAACCGACGGAACATCTTCGTTGACGTCGACTCTTGGTGGCTCGGCCGCAGCCCCTCTGACGGATAAGAAAATCGTCTGGTCGCGTGACACTGCTGGCACTTGGACGTGCGCTACTGATGTCGACACCAAGTATCGCTCCGCAGGGTGCACCGCAGATGCTCCCTGATTAAACGCTTTGTTGTGGTAGCCAGGCCGCCCTAGGGCGGCCTTTTTGCGTCCTAGGAAAAAATCTCCGGCGTCTGAATTCTAATTGCCATCAATCTTGTTGACAGAGAGCGGCCACGATTCGGGAGGGAACATTGATCATCACATCGCTGACATTTTTTGCCGAAACTGCCTTGGCATGTCTTTCGCATCGGAATTTAACCAATATAGAGGCGATAGCACATGAAGCGAGCTTACCAAACTATTCGTGGTTTCACGTTGATTGAACTGATGGTCGTTGTGGCCATTGTCGGTCTCTTGGCCGCCATCGCATTGCCGCAATATCAAACCTATGTTTCCCGATCACAAGTTACTCGCGTCATGGCGGAAGCGGGGGCACTCAAAACTTCAGTGGAAAGTTGCGTCATCGATGGTCGAACAAGCGGGTTGGGCCCGGGGTCGTCTGAATGCGACCCGGGAGCAAATGGATCCAACTTAATGGCGATGCCCGCCGCTAACGGCGCAGCGCCCACGTTAACGAGTATCCCGGATGGTAGCGGTGTGCCAGAAGTGACCTTTTCTAAAAATCCGTCGACAATGGCGGTCATTAAAGTCACTTTTGGGGGCAATGCAGCTTCGACACTTGTCGGGAACACGCTGACCTGGACGCGTGATTCGCTGGGTGGTTGGGTCTGCCAAACGAACGCTGCTGAGCCTTTTCGCCCTGCTGCATGCAGATGAAGCGGTGGTTTGAAAAAGATCGAGGCGCTCCTCTCAGCAGCAAATAGAACTTCATTTAACTTGAACGGTCAAGCCCTTGCGCCGGATCATTTAATTGAACGGCTTGGTAGGGCGCTATAAAACGCAAATGCCTGTTAGATTAAGCAATCGTCGTAATTTGCGTCAAAGGAGTTCGACAGAATATTAATAAAGAACTGACGCAACGTTCTTTCAAGATTGACATTCATCTAACGATCGTACAATTCGTCTCTGCGTCCCGAAGCCAATTCTGCGCACCGTGGTTTGGACAGCTGATGAACCCGCGTAACCGACAGTACAGGTCCATATGAACGCGCAGACATCTATAAAACAATGACGCGGCAGCTTGTGCATTGATTGCGCCATGCGACATCAAAGAATGGTGCAGCTGAAGAATGCCAAGGGGCTATGAACCAGCTTACGACACGCAACAAAGATTGCTACACGTGTCCGATGACGGCGAAACCCGGGGCGAGCTTGGCTAGCACTCAACTACGCGCCCTCGGCAACTTGGCAAAGGCCTAAAGACTAGAGAGGTCTCTAACCACTAGACCAATTCGCCAAATCGCCTTGAACACGACAACTTGAATATTCCTGCGTCTTGGGCTCAGTGCGTTATCAACTCACGCCAAGACACCCGCCGCGTCCCCGTCCCTCCCGCCCCCGGCGGCAGCGGCACCTCAACCCGTTGCCCGCTCGACAGCTTCACACTCGCGATCAACTTCCCATCCCGCGTCGAGAACACCGCCGCCGCGCTACCCAGCCCCGAGCCCCCAGCCAGCAGCACCCCGGCCTTCGTGTTCTCCGCACTCTTGATGGTCAGCCCCGTCTTGTAGTCCACATAGTTCAGGTAAGCCGATCCGCCCGTGCCGCAAGGATTCGCGTTGTTCGGCAGGTTCGATACGAACACCAGCATGCCCAATTGCAGCGTCGAATCGGTATTGATCCGTTCGCCCGTCTGCGGCAGGTCGATGTACCAGCCGTTCATCGAGCCCAGGTTGGTCGGGTAGGTCATGGTGCTCGCGACAGTTCGCGTCTGCGTCTTGATATCGTCCGTGAAGGTCTGCTGCACGAAGCATTTCGTCTGGACCGTCGCCGTGCAGGTGGTCGCGCGCGGGCTGCCGTATATCCCGCCCGTCGCCGTGCTGGCCGTCAGCGGATCCTTGATCGCGTAGATCGTCTGCACCTGCTTCGTGCCGATGTCCGTCACGCCCAGGTAGGCGCCGGTGCCGACATAGATGATGTGACTGTTGCTGGTGTAGCCCAGCTCGATCCAGCTGGAGACCGGTTGCGCATTGCCGCTTGGGTCCTTCAGCGTGGCCATCAGTTGCACGGAGGTCGCGCCGTTGCCGTCGGACTTGAGCCCGCTGAGGTCGAAGCGCCACACGTTGCCGTAGAGGTCGCCGCCGTACACCTGCGTCAGCGTGTTGTTGACGGCCACGTTGTCCATCCACGCGCTGATGCGCGACAGGCCGCTGGGGCAGGGCGCCACGGTGCAACCAGAGCCGGCCACGACGGCCGTCGCGCTGCCGGCGCCGGTGCTGATCTTCTTGATGATCGCGCCGGTCTTGGCGTTCAACACCCAGATGTGGCCGCCGCCGTTGCCGGGCGAGACGTTGTTGTAGCCCGAGGTGACGACCACGACCCAGGTGCCGTCGCTCAGCTTGCTGATGATCGGGATGCCGTAGGTGTAGCCCAGGTCGGCATCGCTGATGTAGGGCGCGGCCTTGGTGGTGTCGGACGTGAACTCCCACAGGACCTTGGGCGCGGTGCCCGGCGTGGTCACGTCCAGCGCGTAGTAGCCGCGCCCACCCGCGGCCAGGCCGCCGACGATGATGGTGTGCCACTTGTCGTCGAAGTACACCTCGCCCTGCTGCGGCGAGCCGTTCACGAAGTAGGTGTGGTTGTTGCCGTAGCTGCGGTCGGCCAGCTTGTAGAGCTTGGGCAGCAGCATCGACGGGATGTAGGCCCACTTCTCCGCGCCGTTGTCGGCGCTGAAGGCGTGCAGCATGCCGTCGTTGGCGCCGACGTACACCATGCCCGACCGGGTCTCGTTGGTGCTCTTGAAGGTCGCGTAGTCCTTGTCCGGGTAGTTGAAGGTCGAGCGCTTCACATAGGCAGGCTGCGAGCCGACGATGTCGCCGAGCACGTGGGTGCGCTTGAAGTAGTACTTGCCGCCGTTGTCGCCTTCGTTGCTGCGGTCGCCGCGCAGGAAGTTGACCAGGTTGATGCCGCCCATGCCGGTGGTGGCGCCGGCGGTGGTGCTGTTGATCTGCTGGGAGACCGGCACGCACTCGGTGCCGGCGGCGCAGAACTGCGACAGGGAGCCCAGCGCCGACACGTTGAAGAACTTCTTCATGTCGGTCGTGAGGGAATCCCAGTCGAAGGACAGCAGCCCGGCACCGACGGTGGGTTCGTAGGTATAGATGGTGCGCGTCGCGTAGGCCGTCTGGTCCAGCAGCGGCACGGGCGGCGTGGGCGAAGTCGTGACGGCGGTGCCTGACTCCGACCAGTCGGGGATCGTGGCCGGAAGGCCGGTCTTGGCGTCGATGGTGTAGCGCGCGAGCTCACCGAACCACTGCCCGGAGGTGAAGCTCGCGTCGAAGAGGTACTGGTCGCCGCTGGTCACGTTGGCGGTACTGGGCGTGACGGCCGCGCCCGCGCTGTTCTGTGCCTCGACGTTGTTGATGAAGCTCTTGATGCCCGAGCGCAGCGCGACCGGATCCCCGGCGCTGTAGTAGGTGCCGCGGCCATTGACGGCGGCGTGCCACAGGTCGTCCACGCCCGTGAGGTCGTTGTTCTTCGGCGTCGGCCAGTTGCAGGCGCCGGAGCTTTGCCAGCGGCAACGCGTGCCGTCGGCGGTGACGCCGTTCAGCACGTCATAGTAGTCGCCGGTGGTCGCGCTCACGTAGTCGGGCTGATACTGCATGTAGCCCGACACGCCCAGCCCGATGGTGTAGGTGTACATGCGCTGCTGCGCTGCCTCGGTGGCATTGGCGGAGACGTCCACGCCGGCCGGGTTCTTCTCGTTCTTCATCGCGGCGGAACGCATGTCCGTCGTGTAGAAGTACTGAGTGATGTCGGCCAGCGTGCCGGAAGCCTTGTTGCCGTCCAGGTAGGGGCGCGATATACCCGCGATGCCATCGGTGTCGCCGATGGTGTTGCCCAGGATGTCGGTCGGTACCGTGGTTTCGTTCCAGTAGCCGTCCGTGGAAAGCAGGGTGAAGTTCTTCTGGCAGGAATACTGCATCGGGTCCGTCGCGCTCTGGCTGTTGATCGATGTCAGCTTGCCCGCGTAGTACTGCCCGGATGTCGACAACGCCTTCTTGAGAGGCGTGGTGCCGCCGGGCTTGGCCGCGACCAGCTTCGCGTACCACTTGCTCTTCTGGCCACCGGCTTCGGTCGTGATGTCGGTCACGTTGAGGAAGTCCTTGCCGGCACTGTTGTTGATGGTCATGTACCCGAGCCGGAAGCTCGTGGTCAGCGGCGCGAAGGCTAGGCTCGCCGCCGTCTTGGCCATCTGCATCCGGGTCTGGTAGTAGGCCCACCAGTTGGCGTAGTTCGTCATCTCCTCGTCGTAGGTGCAGGCCGTCAGGCTCGCGCAGTCCGTGCGCGAGCCCGATTGCGGATAGCTGGGGGTCGCGGGGTCGACGATGGTCTGCACATTCTGGCCGGGCACATTGACTTGATTGACGCCATTGTCGAAGGCCACGAGACCAAAGGTCATGCCGCCGCTCTTGACGAGTACCGGCGTGTAGGTAATGGCGCCGAGCGAGGCGGGCGAGGTGATCCTGACGTTGGTATTGTTCCTGACGGTGGCGCTGTAGCCGGCGATCTTGCAGTTCCCCGAGATCGCGGCGGTGCAGTTGTTGATGCTGTCCGCGATGGCACTGGCCAGGTTCGAGAGGCTGCTGGATGCTCCTGTGGCGATCGACATGATCTCCAATCCGTTCACCGTGATGCTGGTGACCCGGGTACTGCCGGAGCCGCCCAGAGTGACGGTGCTGGTCGCGCTTTTGGGGGACGTGACGAGCAGGCCCGGGTAGCGCGCACGGGTGTACGCCTTTCCTCCCGGCGGAGCCGTATCGACTCGCGTGGCTTGGCAGTCGGTCAGCGCCGTGTCGCTGCACCAGCGCACATAGGCCGGAAACGGGTTGGTGGTCGAAGGTGCAGACTGGGTGGCACAGGTGCGCAAGTCGATCGAGGTGCAGTATTCACCCGGGGTGAACACATAGTAGTTCGCGGAGCCTGCCAGGTTGCTCGTGCCGGTGTCCTGAATCTTGTACGCGTCGTTCGGCACCTTGCTCCATGTGGCCGTGTTGCCCTTGCTCATCGTGTCGTATGAGCTGTTGTCGTACTTGACCGGCGGCGTGTAGACGGTCGCCGGGTTGTAGAAGATGGTGTTGAAGCGGCTGTTGCGGAACAGCGCATCCGTGCCGCTGAAACCGTTGACGAAGTCCGGCATGTAGTTGCTGTCCATACTTCCGGAGTCGTCCAGCACGTAGAAGATGTTGGGCTTCACCAGCGTCGGGCTCGATGTTTCGAGCGGCGCCGTCGCGAGGTCGGTCACAGCCGCCGGCGCGTTGGACATGATGGCCAGCAGCGCCAGCGAGCACAGGGCGCCCTGCCAGAGGGTCTTGAAGCTTGTTTTCATGAACGTTTCCTGTGAGATCTCTTGGCTCGGTGTCAGAGCGACACCATGGCCTGCACGAAGCTCTCGGTGTTGCGCGGGCCGATGACACGCACGGTGATCCGGTAGTAGGTCTGCCTTGCTGCGTTGACGTTGCTGCCCGTGCCGCCGCGGCCGCCACCGCCGGTACAGGTGGTGCCGCCGGGGCAGGTTCCGCCGGTGGCCAGCGGCGAGGTGGCGCAGGCGTTCACGTCGGTGTTCGGCTCGCCGGTGCTCTTGCACATGCGCTGGATCACGTAGGAGACCGCGTTGCCGTTCTTCGCGCTCGCGGAATCCGTGGGCAGCGCCTTTGCCTTGGCGGCGAGCGTGGCGGTCCAGAAGTCGTCCCAGGTCTGCGTGGCGCTCGGGTCGCTGCGGCTCGCGAGGTAGCCGTCGGTCGCCAGGTCGCAGGTGAGCGGCGTGCTGCCGCCGCAGGTGCTGCCGCCTGCGGCGATGGCGTTGTCCTCGAGCCACCGGATGGCCGTCTCGACGCCTTCGTCCGACGAATGCGTCGCCGCCTGCTGGAACGCCAGGTTGCCGGCGATGGAATTGGAGGTGGCCACCGAGCGCGTGAGCGCGACGGCGGCGAGCGTAAGCGCCACGAGTGCGATGAGCGCAAGGATCAGGACCACGCCGCCCTGTCGCTGGCGCGGCGGCCGGGGTTGGTGGCGGTGGTTGAAGGTGGGGAACATGCCTTTGGTCTCCCTAGCAACTCGTTTGTCCGCCCTGCCAGAGCACGTTGCGGATGGGCACGGTGGTCTCCAGCGTCTTGTAGCGGTAGTACTGCCAGTCGTCGGCGGTCTTGGTGAGGTCGATGGGAAGCGCCACCGGGTTGGTGGGGGCGGTTGTCGAGACCGCCGTGCCGGACCACGTGGGCGCCGCCGCGGTGGGCTTCGACTTGTCGTATTGCGGATTGCGGGCGACGATCGCGACGCGCGCGGCCAGCGTACGCGCCCAGTTGCATTGGGCGGAGCGGCCGTTTTTCGCATCCTCCGTGCTGCCCGGCGTGGTCTGGTCGAAGATGCCGACGATGCCCGTCATCAGGGAGGTGGCGCCGCCGCTGTTGTCGCGGCCGTACTGTGCCCGAAGGCTCACGACGCCGTTGGCAATGGGCACCCATACGTCCGCCTTGCTGACGTCGGCCACGTTGCCGCAGTTGTAGAAGGTGTAGTCGCAGACCGTAAGGTTGCCTTTTCGCACGGCGTAGGCCCGGATGGTCAGCGAACGTCCGACGTTGAAGACCATGCTGCCCAGGATCAGGCCCGTGGCGCTGCCAGGATTCACCGTGATCGCCGTTGCCGTGACCGCGGTGACGGTGCTCATGGTCAAGGCGCAGGGCGTGGGCCTGGCCGCCGGCTGCGCGATGACCTGGTCGTCCTTCGCGAACGAGTCGGGCGTCGAGACGGGATAGGAGCCGGCGGTCGGCGCGGCGCTCATCAGGTCGCCTTCAGGCGGACCGTTGAGCGAGCTGGTCATCACGAGCAAGGTATCGGTGTTGTCGTCGCCAGCGGGAACAAGCGCGGTCGACGGATTGATGTTGAGCGGAGCCGTCGCGTCGAGCGTCACGCTGACCTTGTCGGGGCCGGTCGTGGTGTAGGTGAGACTGCAGCCCAGGAGGCTGAGCGAATTCAGGCCATAGCCGGCTTCGCGGATGTCCCGCTCCAGCCCGTAGAGGGCGATGTTGCCGTTGATCTGCGCGTCGTCGCCGCCGGTGGTGGTGCGCTTGTTGCCTTCGGAGGACGCGAAGACCTGCATGATGAGGATGACCGAGAGCATGCCGATCAGCAGGCCGACCATCACCTCGATCAGGCTGAAGCCGGCCTCGCGGCGCAGGTGTGAATGTGCGGAGGTTGTCACGGCGGCTTACTTGAGTTGGGCGAGCACGGAGTACTTGTGCGGCTTGGTGGCGTCGTCGCCGGGTGCCAGCCAATAGACGACGATCTCGACCTGGCTGCTCGACGTGGGCGAGGCGCCGCCGCCGGCGATGCTGGTGAAGGTGACCTCGGGGGCCTTGTCCGCCGCGCCGGGCAGCGTGGTCTTCCACTTGTCCCGCCACGCGGCATAGCCGGGGCCGTCAGGCGATGCGAACCTGGCCTGCAGCACGGCGGCCGTGCGGTCGCTGACCCACATGTTGCTGATCAGCTCATTGGCCTGGAGCGCCGCGACAGAGCGGTATTCGGCGGCGGTCGCCTGCTTGACCGAAGCGGCCTGCAGGCCGATCAGGCCGAGGATGCCGACCATGAAGATGAGCAATCCGCAAAGTGCCTCGAGCAGCACGATGCCGTGCTGGCCTGTCGGCCGGTTGCCGCGCGTCTTGCGCGGTCGTGGGTAGGAACGGGTGATCATGGGCACACCATGGGATCTGTAGCCGCCGCCTTGGCCGGGTCGCACATGCGGACCTGCCCTCCGGGAGGCACGATGAGACTGAGACAGCGCATCTTTCCGCCATCCTTGATGCAGGTGCCGCGGCTGGACTGGAAGTCGATGCGCAGCGTGCCGACGGAGGTGGAAGGGTTGGTTGTAGGCGCGACGCGGCCGAAACCGTTGAAGGCGATGGTCGTCTGCGCGGTGCCGCCTTGCGTGACGCTGACCGTGGCGCCCGCGCGAGAGGACACGGGGGTGCCCTTGTCGAGGATGAAGGGGATGGTCTGGTCGTCCACCGCGTTGCCGCACTTGCCTTCGGGCGTCTCGGAGGCCGACATGTTGATGACCCAACTGGTCCCCGCGGAGGAAAGGACGCATCCGGATTCCAGCTTGTCCGCGAACTGCATCCGGACGATGGTGTTGCGCCGCACGGCCTCGGAACGCGCCTGGTTCAGCGCGTTCTGGATCGACTCGGCGGTGCTGCGGATCTGCGAGTTGTTGATCCACTCACCGAAGGAGGGGACCCCGATCGCCATCGCGATCGCGATGATCGCGATGCCGACCAGCAACTCGATCAGCGACAGGCCGCGCGCGGCCAGCGCGGACGAGCGTCGGGTGGCTGTCACGAACCGCATTCAGCACCCGCTCTTGCTGGTGATCCAGCAATTGGTGACCGTCGCCCAGCCGGTCGGGCCCTTGGAGGTCTTCTGGTTGGCCTGGTCGATCGTGTACTCAAAGCCCGCCATGGGCCCCGTCTTGCCAGTAGCCTTGAGCGCGAACTTGTCGGCGGCCGTGGTCGTGCATGAGAAGCTGAAGTACTTGCTCATCGTGTCTGGCAGATCCGCTGGCGCCACCGCGCAGACATTGGCGGTGGTGGGCTGGTAGCTGCGGTTGTCCTGGAACGCCTGCTCCATCCGCACCGCCAGCGCCGCGAGATTCGAAGTGGCATCCGGGATGCGGCCGCGCATGACATATTCGTTGTAGCTGGGGATGGCGATGGCCGCGATGATCCCGATGATGGCCACGGTGATCATGATTTCGATCAGCGTGAAGCCGGCGGAACGTTGGCGAGAGGAGCGGGCGTTTTGCACTTGATGACCTTTGGTCGCATGGATCACTATGGTCACAAATTGTCACCAACCGTAGCGCGACCGCCTGACCGTCCGTCAGCCTTTCGCTTCCTTTCGTCGCGGACAGGCGCAAGTTATGTGCACTTTTGCATGCAGGCAGAATTTGCGAGATGACTCTGCCTGAAGTTGTGCCGGAAGCCACGCGGGCGCGTCGGGTCGCTGTGGCCGGCCGCGCCGCGCTGATCGCCTTGCCTTTTGTTTTTCCGTTCGCGGCGGGCCCCTCCGTCAATGTCTGGCAACAGTTGGCCTCGTGGTTCTGTGTGGCGCTGCTGCTGCTCGTCAGCCCCAGCGCGCTGCCCTCGCGCCGCGTACTGGCCTGGATGGCCATGGCCGGCGCCGCAATCCTGCTCGGCCGGGCGAGCAGCCAGGCCCTGGTGTTGTCGGCCTGCACGGCTGTGGCTGCCGCAGGCCTGATGGCGGGCGTTGGCGCGGCATGGGCCAGGGCATCGTTCCTTGAACAATCAGCGCTGCCGGCCGGGCTGCTTGTTGCCGGATTGGTCAGCGCCGTGCTGGGCCTCTTGCAGTACTACGGCCTGGCCGACCCCCTCGTTCCCTGGACCACCGTGCCCGAGCTCGGCCAGGCCTACGGCAACCTCCGCCAGCGCAACCAGTTCGCCAGCCTGATCAGCATGGCGCTGGTCGCAGCGCTCTGGCTGCATGCGAGCTGCAACGCACGCGTGCGGGCGATGCTGCTGCCGGCCGCCGTGCTGCTTGTCTTCGCCGCGGCCGCGGCAACGTCGCGGACCGGCCTGCTGCAAACGCTCTCCATCGGCGGCATCGCCATGCTTCTCGCGATGCACGAGCGACGTCAAGCAAGCGGCGAATCATCACGCCACAAATTTCCGCAGCCCTGGATCCTCCTCGCGTTGCTCGCCACCTACTTCGCCGCTTCCTGGCTGCTCCCGAAGCTCGCCGGCACCGGCGTCGACAACATGCTGCATCGCCTGCGCGAAGGCGCACCCGACGCACAAAGCCGCCTCGTGCTCTGGCGCAACGTCGTGGAACTGATCGCAGCCCACCCCTGGGCCGGATGGGGCTGGGGCGAGTTGAAGTTCGCCCACTACAGCACCCTCTATCCCGGCCCGCGCTTCGCCGAGATCCTGGACAACGCGCACAACCTGCCCTTGCATCTCGCCGTCGAACTCGGCGTGCCTGTCGCCGTGCTGGTCTGCGGCGGCTTCTGCTGGCTGGTGATTGATGCAAGGCCATGGCGAGAAACCGATCCGATGCGGCTCATGGCCTGGAGCCTGCTCGGGATCATCGTGCTGCACAGCCTTCTCGAATACCCGCTTTGGTACGGACCCTTCCAACTGGTCTTCGGGCTGTGCCTCGGCATTCTTTGGCCGGCCTCCGCGCCAAGGCCGGAACAGCACCGGGCAGGATGGGTGTCAGCGGCGGCGCTCCCGAAGACGGCCGCCATCGCCCTGGTGGCCATCGTCGCCTACAGCGGCTGGGACTACGCCCGCATCAGCCAGATCTATCTCGCGCGCGAAGCGCGCATGCCGGGCTACCGCGACGACACGCTGGCGAAGCTTCGCGGCTCCTGGCTGTTCGCCGCGCCCGTCCAGTTCGCCGAGCTGACGTTGACACCGGTCAGCACCGCCAATGCGGCCGAGATCCATGCGCTGGCCCAGCGCGTGCTCCACTTCTCGCCGGAGCCGCGCGTCATCGTCAAGCTGATCGAAAGCGCCACCTTGCTGGGCAAGAACGACGAGGCACTCGCCCAGGCCGAACGTTTCAGGATCGCGTATCCGCACGAGTACGCCCGCTGGATCGAGGGCCGCCCCGTCGACGACCCCTCGGAATAGCGAACGCGCCCCGCGCGCGTCAGCGCGGCAACGCCTCGCTCGCCGTATAGCTTCCGGACTTCCCGCCGTGCTTCTCCAGCACATGCACGTCCGTGATCCGCATCCCCCGGTCCACCGCCTTGCACATGTCGTAGATGGTCAGCAGCGCCACCTGCACGGCGGTCAGCGCCTCCATCTCCACGCCGGTAGGGCCGACTGTCTCGACCGTCGCGGTGCAACTCACCTGCGGCACGTGGCCTTCGGCCACCGCGAAGGCCACTGCCACGCGCGTCAGTGCCAGCGGGTGGCACAGCGGAATGAGGTCGCTGGTCTTCTTGGCCGCCTGGATGCCCGCGATGCGCGCGATGCCCAGCACGTCGCCCTTCCTGGCGGTGCCGGATTCGATCAGCGCCAGCGTCGAGGCCAGCATCTCGATGCGGCCCGTCGCGACGGCCACGCGGTGCGTGGCCGGCTTGGCCGCCACGTCGACCATGTGGGCCTGGCCCTGGTCGTCGAAATGGGTGAGAGAGCTCATGTGTGAACGTTCCGCGGAGTGACGCATCATACGAGGCCGAGCCATTGACGAGGAATGCCGCGCTTGACTCTCTCGACCCCCAAGAAACGGCCGCACCGGCGTGTGTTCCGCGCGCTGTGTGCTGCACTTTTGATAGCGTCCCAGCTCGCACTGCCGCCGGTGGCGCGGGCCCAGTTGCTGCCCGGCATGGGCGATGGCGGCGAGATGACGGCCAGCGCGGAGCGGCACCTCGGCGACCAGATCGCGCGCGAGCTCTACCGGGACCCGGACTACATCGACGACCCGGTGCTCGACGAGTACGTGGGGGACATCTGGCAGAAGCTGCTAGCCGCGGCGCGCATGCGCGGCGAGCTCACTCCGGAGCTTGACGAGCGCTTCGCCTGGACGGTGCTGCTCGGCCGCGACCGCAGCATCAACGCGTTTGCGCTGCCCGGCGGCTACCTGGGCGTGCACCTGGGGCTGATCGCGGTAGTCGGCAGTCGCGACGAACTTGCCACGGTGCTGGGGCATGAACTTTCGCACGTCACGCAGCGCCACATCGCGCGGATGATGACGCGGCAGAGCAAGCAGTTGCCGCTGATGCTGGCGGGGCTGATCCTCGGCATGATCGCGGCCGGCAAGAGCCGCAATCCGGATGCCGGCCAGGCCGTGCTGATGGGCAGCCAGGCGGCCTTCATGCAGAACCAGTTGAGTTTCTCCCGCGACATGGAGCGCGAGGCCGACCGCATCGGCTTCGGCGTGATGACGCAGGCGGGCTTCGCGCCGCAAGGCGCCGCCGCGATGTTCGAGAAGCTGCAGTACGCCTCGCGCCTCAACGACAACGGCTCCTATCCCTACCTGCGCAGCCACCCGCTCACGAGCGAGCGGATCTCGGACATGCAGGGTCGCTTCCAGTTCAAGCTCGATACGACGCCCGCGATGCCATTGGTCATGGACCACGCGATGATCACTGCCCGGGCGCGCGTGCTGTCGCGGCCCGGTGTGGACGTGCTGCGCTTGTGGGTGGATTCGGTCGGGACCGGCGAGTTCGCGCGCAGTTCGCCTGCGCAGCAGGCCGGGAGCCTCTACGCGGCGGCCCTGGGGGCGAACGAACTGCGCGACTACAAGGCCGCCCGCGCGTTCGCGCAGCGACTGGTGGCGCGGACCGCGGACGACGTGCCGGCCGCCCGCCTCGCGCGCTTGCTGTCGGCCGAGATCGAGCTCTCCGCCAACGCCGCGACCAAGGCCGCGGCGCTGCTGGACCCGAAGTCCAAGGACCGCCCGGAGATGCTTCTTGCCGCCCAGGCCGCCGCCGCCACCGGCAACCCGACGCCCATGGTGGCACCGCTGCGCGATTGGGTCGCCGCCCATCCACGCGACCCCGGCGCCTGGCGCATGCTGTCCACGCTCTACAACGCGCAGAACGACACCTTGCGCGCCATCCGTGCCGATGCCGAGGCCAACGTGGCCACGCTCGACTACGCGGGGGCACGCGACCGCCTGAAGGCCGCGCAGGAGTTCATGCGGAAGATGCCCGAGGGCCAGCCCGGCACGCCGCGCATTGACCACTACGAGGCGTCCATCATCGATGCGCGCACGCGCGCCGTGGATCTGCTGGTGAAGGAGCAGGCGGCGGAGCCGCCGCTCAGGTAGCCAGGAGGCCGCTCAGGCCTTCTTCGAGAACAGTCCGCCGAGGGCCGCCTCGATGACGAGGCCCAACAGCGAGTAGATCAGCGAACCGATCAGCGCCGCGACGAAACCGTTGACGTGGAAGCTCGGCAGCAGTCCCGAGGCCGCCCAGAACAGCAGCGCGTTGATCACGAAAAGGAAGAGGCCCAGCGTGACCAGCGTGACCGGGAAGGTGAGCACCACCAGCACCGGCCGCACGACCATGTTGAGCAGCCCGATCACGGCTGCGGCGATCAGGGCCGAACTGAAGTTCGTCACCTGGACGCCACTGTAGATGTACGTGACCGCGAGCAGCGCGAGGGCGCTCAGCACCCACTTGGCGAGGAGTCGCATGCGGCAGCGAAGGCGGGCTTATTCCGACAGTTCGTTGGCGAGCACCAGCAGCGCGCCCATGCCTAGCACCGCGCCGGGCAGCGCCCAGCTCGACTGCCCCGGAGGCGCCTGGTCCGGCGCGACCGGTTCCATGTCGACGCCGATCTTGGGGCGCCGCGCATCGAGCACCTGCGCCGCGCCGTGCTCCAGCTTCAGGCGCTGCGTCAGGTCGGTGAGCGGGCCCTTGGCGAGCACCGGCGTCACCTGGCTGCCCTGTAGCGTGAGCAGAGGCAGCACCTGCTCCTGCACCTTGGAGAACCACTTCGTGCGCCAGTTCTCGCGCGCGCTGTGGCTCACCCACTTGCTGATGCGGTGTGTCATGCGCGGCGCGCAGGCCACCAGCACCCAGTGATGCGCGCCGGTGCCAATGGTGCCCACCGGCAGCTTGCCGAGGAATTCGCGCGCGTAGGCGGCGTCGTCGACGTACAGAATGATCTTTTCCATGGGTGCTCCTGTTTTCACTAGTTAGAGTGGCAGAGTCATTGGCATCGATCAGGCGGCGTGCGTGGCGGCTTCGGGCTTGGGGCGGCGCATCGCCACCCACTTGCCGATCGCCAGCACGAGCAAGGCGCCGCCGATACCGGCAATGTAGCGCACCACATCGGTCTGCGGCAGCTTGGGAACCCAGGTCCACGACGCCGGATTGACCACGGCCGGGTCGGAGACGGCCATGGTGCCGGCGATCCAGCCCAGCAGCATGCCGCCGAGGGTGATGATGATCGGGAAGCGGTCCATCAGCTTGATGACCAGCTGGCTGCCCCAGACGATGATCGGAATGCTCACGAGGAGGCCGAAGATCACCAGCGGCATCTGGTGGCCGGCGCCCGCGCCTTGCGCGGCACCGGCGATGGCGATCACGTTGTCCACGCTCATCACCAGGTCGGCCACGATCACGGTCTTGACGGCAGCCCAGAGCTTGTCACTCGCGGCGATGTTGCCGTGCGCGTCGTCATGCTCGGGAGCCAGCAGCTTGACGCCGATCCACAGCAGCAGGAGCGCGCCGGCCAGCTTCAGGAAGGGGATGGCCAGCAGCGTGAGCGCGAAGAAGATCAGGATCACGCGCAGCAGGATGGCGCCGGCGGTTCCCCACAGGATGCCCTTGGTGCGTTGCGCGGGCGGGAGCTTGCGGCAGGCGAGCGCGATGACGACCGCGTTGTCCCCGCCCAGCAGGATGTCGATCATGATGATCTGACCGACGGCGACCCAGAATTCGGGGGTCATGAACTGTTCCATAGAGTCCTCTGTTCGTCTTGATTCATCCTGTGCGGGCTGGATGAGGCGATTGAACGAGGACTGGGCGCCCCCGGGACTTGCAAACGCTTCGACCAAACCTGCACAGGTTCAAATCGAAGGTCTTGCTCGGCAGCGGAAAAGCGCTGCCCGACAGGCCGGAAGTGTTGTGCTTCGTATTGACGACCTGACGATATCCACCTTGATGAAAAGCGGACGGGAACTACTCCCCTTCGTGGGCAGGATTAGAGCATCGAGCGGCCCGGGCTGGCAACATACCCTTCAACGGTCGCGGGGCTCTGCCGGACTATGATTCCGCCTCGCTTTCCCGTCACTCCATGGCAGCCATTCACATCACCGACATCGAGGCCGCCATCAACTACTGGCGCGAGAGGAAGCCTTCGCCCGACGGCGTCACGCTCGCGCCCGAGCTCCGCGCGCTGGCCGAGGTCTACGCGCTCATGGTTTTCTATCACGAGGACGAGGCCGACGAGGTCGGCTTCCCGCCCGCGGCCTGGGAGGCCTGGCTCGCCTGGTACCACAGCACGCCCGACACGCCCTGCATCGCGATCTGCTCGACCAGCCAGGGCGACGACGAGTGCAAGGGCTGCGGCCGCAGTTTCGACGAGGTCCAGCACTGGCCGGCCATGAGCCCGGTCGAGAAGCGCGCGACCTGGCGCCGCATCACGATGCAGGATTCGGCCTGGCGCTTCAACAAGTACGCGGAGCGGGCCCGCGAGGCCGCGCAGGCCGCGCCCGCCGACGAAGCACCGCCCGCCGAAGACAACAGCTGAAGACGCCCATGCGCCGCCTCGCCCAAGCCCCGAACCTGGCGATCGCGACGCTCTGGGTGCATGCACTGCGGGAGGACGGCGTCGCGGCCTCGGTACAGCGCGAATACCTGGGCGCCGCCGCCGGCCAGCTGCCGCCCGACCAGTGCCTGCCCGAGATCTGGATCGAGGACGATGCCCAGTTCGCGCTGGCCGGGCGGCTCCTGCATGAAGTCCAGCACCGCCCGCAGCGCCGCTGGCTCTGCGCCTGCGGCGAACTGGTGGAGGGCGGCTTCGAGCAGTGCTGGCAATGCGGGGCGATGATGCCGCGCGTCTGAAGCCGGAGACCGGCCGCTATTTGAGCCGCACGGGCTCGATGTCCACGTTGCGCGTGCCGTCGCCGAGCATGAGCGCGCCTTCCTGGATCGTCGCCTGCAACTGCATCGACCGCTGCGCCAGCGACGCGAGCGCCTGCGAGGCCACGGTCGGCACGCGGAACACGCTCAGGTTCTGCGGGCGCGTGAGCTTGTTCTCGATGCCGCGCCACCAGATCTCGGCCGCATGGTTGAAACAGTAGACGATCACCTCGTCGGCCTTGCCACAGGCCTTGATGACCGGCTTGTCTTCGGGTTGCCCGACCTCGATCCAGAACTTCACCTCACCGGTGAAGTCGCGCAGCCAGACGTCGGGCTCGTCCGGGTTTGACAGCCCGGCGCCGAAGGCCAGCGTGCCGTCGCCGTGGCAGACGTCCTGCAGCTTGTGCGCGTTCAGCGCCAGCGCGACGAGGCGGATCATCATTCGCTCGTCGGTTTCGCTCGGATGGCGCGCGAGCGTCAGTGCGTGGTCGGCGTAGTAGCCGTGGTCGATGTCGGCGACGGCGAGGTTGGCCTTGAAGATGGTCGACTTGAGCGCCATCAGACCCGCCGCGCCAGTTCGGCGGCCTTGCCCGTGTAGCTGCCGGGGGTCATGGCGAGCAGCCGGTCTTTCTCGGCCTGCGGAATCTCCAGCGAGCGGATCAGGCCGCGCAGCGCTTCCGCCGTCACGGTCTTCCCGCGCGTGACTTCCTTCAGCTGCTCATAGGCACCCTGTACGCCGAAGCGCCGCATCACCGTCTGGATGGGTTCGGCCAGCACCTCCCACGCGCTGTCGAGGTCTTCCGCCAGCGCTTCCTCATTGAGCTCCAGCTTGCCGAGGCCGGTCGCGAGGCTGGCGTAGGCCAGTGCGGCATAGCCGAAGGCCACGCCGATATTGCGCAGCACGGTGCTGTCGGTCAGGTCGCGCTGCCAGCGGCTGATAGGCAGCTTCTCGCTCAGGTGGCGCAACATCGCGTTCGCGAGGCCCAGGTTGCCCTCGGCATTCTCGAAGTCGATCGGATTGACCTTGTGCGGCATCGTCGAGGAGCCGATCTCGCCTTTCTTCAGGCGCTGCTTGAAGTAGCCCAGGCTCACATAGCCCCAGATGTCGCGCGAGAAGTCGACCAGGATGGTGTTGGCGCGCGCCACGGCGTCGAACAACTCGGCCATGTAGTCATGCGGCTCGATCTGGATGCTGTAGGGCTGGAAGGTGAGCCCCAGGCCCAGCGGCGCCGGCGTCTCGACCACCTTGCGGCTGAAGGCTTCCCAGTCGAATTCGGGCCAGGCGGCCATGTGCGCGTTGTAGTTGCCGACCGCGCCGTTCATCTTGCCCAGCAGCTCCACGCCGGCGATGCGCTCGCGCGCCTTGGCCAGGCGCACGGCGACGTTGGCGAGTTCCTTGCCGACGGTGGTGGGGCTTGCCGTCTGGCCGTGCGTGCGGGACAGCATCGGCACTTCGGCGAACTTGTTCGCCATCTCGCGCAGCGTGACGATGAGACCGTCGATCGCGGGCAGCATCACCTTCTCGCGCGCGGCCTGGATCTGCAAGGCATGGCTGGTGTTGTTGATGTCTTCGCTGGTGCAGGCGAAATGCACGAATTCCGACGCGGCAAGCAACTCGGGCCGGGCCTCGAACTTCGACTTGATCCAGTATTCGACCGCTTTCACATCGTGGTTCGTGGTCTTCTCGATCTGCTTGATCGCGACCGCGTCGGCCTCGGAGAAGTTCGCGACCAGCCCCAGCAGGTATTTGCGGGCGCCGCCGGTGAGCGGCTTGAACTCGGGGAAGCCGCAGTCCGAAAGCGCGATGAACCACGCCACTTCGACCTGCACCCGCCGGTGCATGTAGCCCTGTTCGCTCATCAGCGGACGCAGCGCCGACAGCTTGGCCGCGTAACGGCCGTCGAGGGGGGAAAGGGCGGAGACGGTGGAGAAGCTCATGCCCGAATTTTAGGCGGGCGGGAATGCCGCCGCCGCCGGGCCGCCCACGGCGGCCGCGCCTCCCCCTCTGGGGGGCGAAGCACGCGAAGTGGCGGACCGGGGGAACTAGTTCTCGGCGGCGTCCCGGAAGAAGGCGATTCGCTCGGCGGTGGCGGGGTGCGAGGAGAAGGCCAGGCCGATCGCGTCGTCTCCGCGCCCGGCGCGTTTCTGCTCTCCGCGCCAGCGCTCGATCGCCTCGAAGAAGCTCACCATCGCCCGCGGTGAAATACCCGCCGCGCGCATCAACCGCACCGATTCCGCGTCCGCCTCCCGCTCCGCATCGCGCGAATAGCCGAGCGTCGCCAGCAGCACCGGCGCGCTGCCGATCAGCGTGCCGTAGTCGCCGAAAGCCACTGAAACCGCGAAGCTGACGGCTGAGGTCTGCACCAGTTGCCGCATCGCATGCCGCAGGCGCACGTGGCCGAATTCGTGGCCCAGCACGCCGAGCACCGCGTCGTCGTTGCCCGCTGTCATCAACTGCACCAGCTCGTCCGTCAGCACGATGGTGCCGCCCGGGAGCGCGAGTGCGTTGGGCCCCAGCTCCTTGTCTCGTCCGCGCCGGAATTCCAGCTTCCAGGGCGGCGCATCCGACGGGTGGGCCGCCTGCACCATCTGCGCGAAGGCGCGGCGGATGCGCTCCTGCTCCGCCGTTGGCAGCGCGGTCGGCTGCAGCAGCGATTCGTCGATCGATTGGAGCACCTGCGTGCCGATGATCACGTCGACGCGGTGCGGCACGAGCGCCGTGACACCGCGCGCGACCCAAGGCAATCCCCATTGGTACATTGCCGTCGCGGCCAGCATCAGCAGAACGAAGGCGATGCCGACCCCGCGCCAGTTCTGCTGCGCACGCACCACCCAACCGTCGGTGCGGCCCAGTTGCGCCGTCCATTCGTCCCAGGCCACCACATCCTGCGCCTGAAGGCTCGCGCCTCGCGGAAGCTGAGCGATGCGCCCGCCGTGGCGTGTCCGCTCGGGCCAGCGCACATCGGCCAGCGGCACTGTGAGCGACGCGAAGGATTCGCCGGGTGCCGGCGCGACCGTGAGCACGTCGCCTTGCGCATGCGCGCGCGCCGCGTGCGGCCGGCTGCTGTGGCCGTCGAAGAAGCGGACGTCCAGGGGCGCGCTCACATCCCGATGTCCAGGCCGAACAGGTCCGCGGCCATGTCGCCGGCAGCGCCGGGTTCTTCGCGTCCGGCGACGTCGGTGATCTCGTCCAGCCCGATGCGGGTTTCCAGCTCCACCGCCTCCAGTTGGGCGCGACGCGTGTTCACGACGGCGAAGGGCCAGTACAGGCCCAACGTCAGCAGGATCAATACGTAGTTCCTGAGCTGCAGGCCCAAGTAGCGCTTGAAGCCCAGGCGGCTGTCGAAGCGCAGCACCTCGTTGCCGGTCGTCGACCACAGCAGGTTCTGCAACCGCACCTGCAAATAGGACTTGGGCAGGATGTTGAGCACGAGGATGCCGCCCATCCCGACCAGCGCGGCGACGATGATGAAGCCCGGGCCCACGCCCGCGCGCTTGCCGGCGACGCCGAAGACGACGAAGACCAGCACGGCGAAGAGCACCGCCACCAGGCTCACGCCGATCAGCTTGATGAAGATGCCGTAGAGCACGCCGAGGTCCATCTTCAGCCGCGTCTGCAGTCCGCCGATGGCGTAGTTGTCGTGCTGGTAGCGCCGCACGCGCCAAATGAAATACGGCAGGCCGACGACGAACAGCATCATGCCCAGGCCCATCGCCCCCGAGGCGACGATCGGCAGCGCGGCCGCCCGCCCGTCGTCCGAGACGCCTGCCACCGCGCCCGCGATCGCCACCGGCAGCAGCGCCAGCGCGAGCGGCGGCAGCATGCAGGCATAGGCGCCCGCCATGTCGCCCGCGAAGTGGAATCGCAGCCCGCGCCAACTCGTGTTCGCCAGGCGGAAGCGCATGGCCGCGCGGAACAGCGCCGGCCACAGCGCGACAAAGGCCACCGCGGCCAGCACGGCAGCCCAGCCCGAGAAGTTGCTGCCGACCGAGTACACGATCAGGAAGGCCGCCGCGATTAACGTGCCGCGCAGCATCTTGCGCGGGTCGCCGTGGAAATCGAGCGCATCGCCGCCGACCCAGGTATTGCTGTAGAAGTACTTGAGCTTGCGCACCTTGGCCCACGGCAGATAGATGCCCAGCGTGACCAGGATCAGCAGCAGGTTCACGATCCAGATGCGGAAGTATTCGCTGCCGCTGGCCGTGAACTCGATCGGATGCCGCTGCGGTGCCGTGCGCGCCGGCGCTTCGTGGTCCATTGTTCCTCGCTCCTTCGCCCTCTTGATAATTGGCGAGATTCTGCCCTGGGCGCCTTCCCCTAGAATCAAAGCGCTATAACGACGACCCTGATGGGGAGAGAGCCTGCATGAAACTCATCGGATCCGCTGCCAGTCCCTACGTGCGCAAGGTGCGCGTGGTCATGGCCGAAAAGCGGCTCGACTACCAATTCGTGATCGAAGACGTGTGGTCCGCCGACACGACGATCGCCAGTTCCAATCCACTCGGCAAGGTGCCCTGCCTGATCATGGATGGCAGCGAGGCCATGTTCGATTCGCGCGTCATCGTCGAGTACCTCGATACGCTGTCGCCGGTCGGCAAGCTGATCCCCCAGCAAAGCCGCGAGCGCGCGGAGGTCAAGACCTGGGAAGCGCTGGCCGACGGTGTCATGGACGCCGGCATCCTGTGGCGCCTTGAGATGAACTGGGCCGGACGCGGCCAGGGTGAACGCAGCCAGGCCTGGGCGGACCGTCAGCGCGTGAAGGTGCTCGACGGCATCGCCGCGATGGCCAAGGGCCTGGCCGACAAGCCGTTTTGCAGCGGCATTCACCTGAGCCTGTCGGACATCGCCGTGGGGTGCGCGCTGGGCTGGATCGGTCACCGCTTCCCGGAGATCGACTGGCGCGGCGAGCACGCCAACCTGGCCAAGCTCTACGACAAGCTGATGCTCCGCCCGAGCTTTGCGGAAACGGCGCCCTGAGCGCTTCGGCCGCCCGGGCCGGAAACGAAAAAGGCGCCGCAAGGCGCCTTTTTCATTGGTGAATCCACCGGAAGATAAAAATGCTGCGAGGCGCCCCGAGACGAAGGAGGGAGGGAGGGAGGAGGAGAAGAGTCGCCTCGGGATTTCAGCCAGGCGTGCGCCCGGAAGACCTCGCAACAAAAAACGGTCGGGCTTCGTTGCCCTGAACCGATATGAGCCAAGGTCGATTGGGCGGGTTCCCCGAAGGCCGGTAAGCATTTGTGACGAAGTTGACGGAACGTCGTGTTTCCGGATTCAACCCGGACCGAGCTGCTTTTCCACCGCGCGGATGAAGGACCGATCGTCCGGCGAGGTCATGCTCGAATAGGACTCGACCACCTTGCCGTCGCGCCCGATGAGGTACTTGTAGAAGTTCCACTTGGGCGTCGTCCCGGACGCCTGTGCCAGTTCCTTGAACAAGGGATTGGCCTGCACGCCCCGCACGGAGGATTTCGCGAACATCGGAAACTTCACGCCGAAGGTGCTTTCGCAGAAATCCGCGATCTCCTTGTTGGAGCCGGTTTCCTGCGAGAAATCGTTGGATGGAAAGCCAAGCACCACCAGCCCGCGCGCGCGGTACTTGCTGTCCAGCGCCTCCAGGCCCTTGTACTGCGGCGTGAAGCCGCAGAAGCTCGCCGTGTTGACCACCAGCAGCACCTTGCCGGCGTACTGGCACAGCGCCTGTGGTTTCTCGTCCTGCAGCCGCAGGAAGGTGTGCTGCAGGATGGCCGGGCAGGCCGCCCCCGGGGTGGAGGTGGCCGGCGGCGCAGCCTGTGCCGCTGCGCCGCCCGGCAAAAGACAGGCAATCGCGGCGGCCGCGCAGAGCAAAGTCACTGCAGACCGAAAGGGAATTCGCATGGCGGGTTCCTCGAAGAGAAAAGGGGGCTGGATCCGCGCCGCGAAGGCGCGCGTACACGCATCATCGCGCGCTTGTCACGGACGCGCCAAACCTGCCGACTAAAATCCGCCGGCTATAGAAAGACATTGATGCTCTACCCGGAACTCTTCAGACAGCTCGAATCCGTCCGCTGGGACATGGACAAGGACATTCCGTGGCAGTCTTTCGATGCAGCCAAGCTTTCCGACGAGCAGGCGCAGACCATCAAGATGAACGCCATCACGGAATGGGCCGCCCTGCCCGCGACCGAGATGTTCCTGCGCGACAACCGGCACGATAGTGATTTTTCCGCTTTCATGTCGATCTGGTTCTTCGAGGAGCAGAAGCACTCGCTGGTGCTCATGGAGTACCTCAAGCGCTTCAGCCCCCAGCACGCGCCCACCGAGCAGGAGCTGCACGACGTGCGTTTCGACTTCGACCCGGCGCCCCCGCTGGAAACGCTGATGCTGCATTTTTGCGGCGAGATCCGCCTGAACCACTGGTACCGCCGCGCGGCCGAGTGGCATACCGAGCCGGTCATCAAGCACATCTACACCACGCTGAGCCAGGACGAGGCCCGTCACGGCGGCGCCTACCTGCGCTACATGAAGCGCGCGCTGGAGAAGTTCGGCGACGAAGCGCGCTCGGCCTTCACCAAGGTCGGCGTGCTGATGGCGAGCGCCCGGCGCACCGCCCAGGCGCTGCATCCGACCAATCTGCACGTCAACAAGGCCCTGTTCCCGAATGACACCATCCAGAGCCGCGTGCCGGATCCGGACTGGCTCGAGCACTGGCTGGACAAGCAGATCAAGTTCGACGCCGTGTGGGAGAACAAGGTCGGCGAGCGCATCCTGCACAACCTGAGCCTGCTGATGAACCGCAGCTTCAAGACCGTGCAGGAACTGAACCGCTACCGCAAGGAACTGGCCACGGCGTTGGGCCCCCGTCCCGAGTACCAGGGCGCGTAGCTGCTGTTGCTCGCCCTGAGGCGGCGCGCGCTTCGTGTCGCTTCGCCTTTCGCCTACCGGGGCAAGCCGGCCGCTTCGGGCGGCCGGGCGCGGCGGCTCTGACGAAAGTCCCCGTGTGTCACAGGGCGGGGAGACTGGACGTCTGGTGGATATGGATGCCTCTACTCGGACTTTTGACCAGCATCGGCCGCGATTGCTGGGGATCGCCTACCGCATGCTCGGTTCCCGCGCCGATGCGGAAGACGTGGTCCAGGACGCCTGGCTGCGCTGGAACGAGGCGACGGTCGAGGCGCTGAGCAGCGCGGAGGCCTGGCTGGTCACTGTGGTCACGCGGCTGTCGATCGACAGGCTGCGGGCCGCGAAGGTACAGCGAGAACACTACTTCGGTGCCTGGCTGCCGGAGCCGATCCTGACGGACGCGCCGGCTTCGCCGGAGCAGATGCTGGAGCGCGCGGACGACGTGTCGGTCGCCTTCCTGGCCGTGCTGGAGCGCCTGGCGCCGGAAGCACGCGCGGCCTATCTGCTGCGCGAGGTCTTCGACGCCGACTACGACGAGGTGGCGCGCACGCTGGGCAAGAGCGAGGCAGCCTGCCGGCAGCTGGTGCATCGCGCCAAGGAGCAGATCCTCGACGGGCGCCCGCGATTCGCGGTCGATCGCGAATTGCATCTGCGCCTGCTGCGCAGCTTCGCCGGGGCGGCCGCGAGCGGGAACATCGCGGAACTGAAGGCCGTGCTGGCGGACGATGTGGAACTGGTCGGCGACAGCGGCGGGAAAGTGCGCTCGTTCACCCGAATGCTGCGCGGCGCGCAACGTATCGCGCAACTCTTCTTCGCCATCGCGCGGCGCCGCGGCGCCACCCAGCGACTGGAACTCGTGGAAATCAACGGCGAGCCCGGCCTGCTGCGTTTCTTCGATGGCGTGCTGGAATCCGTGCAGACGGTCGAAATCGAAGGCGAGCGCATCGTGCGCATCAACACGCAGCGCAATCCCGACAAGCTGGCGCGGATCGCCGCGCACTACCGCGCCTGAGCGCGGGCCTCAGCGGCGCTCGACGATCACCGGCGCCAGCTGCAGCCCGTTGCGTGCCTGCTCCGCCACGTCGCGGGCGAGTTCGCGCGAGACATAGGGCCCCGACTGCAGCCGGTGTGTGCCGCGTTCGCTGAACACATTGAGCGATGCCGCCATCGAGGGCAGTTCGCGCGCCACCTGCCGCTGGAAGCGCGCGGCGCCGTCGCGTTGGCTGAAGGCGCCGAGTTGCACCCAGAAACCGGGCGGCGGCGAAGCGCTCGCGGTTTCGGCCGGCTGCGACGGTGCGGACGGGGGCTGCGGGGAGATATTCGCCGATGCCGGGGCTGCGTCGGCGCGCGGCATGGGCGCCGCGGATTCCAGCGGCGGCAAGGCATCGAGCTGCCGGACCTCCGCGCGCGGTGCCGCGGCCACCGGCGCGGTGAGTGCACTCGGCACCGCCACGCTGTCCGGCGCCGGCGTCGTCGACTGGCCCTGGGCTGGCACGGACGCCGGCACCGTCCGCATCGCCAGCGCAGTGCCGCCAGCCTCGCCACCGCGCCGCCAGGCACCCGTGCGTATATCGTCGTTGGTGATGCGCTCGATCTCCACCGGCGCCACCCCGCGCAGAAGGTCCAGCTTGAAGGCGGCCGTATAGCTCAGGTCGATGATCCGATCGTCAACAAAGGGCCCGCGGTCGTTCACGCGCACGATCACCTCGCGGCCATTCGCCGGATTGCGCACGCGCACATAACTCGGCAGCGGCAGGGTCTTGTGCGCCGCTGTCATGGCGTACATGTCGTAGGGTTCCCCGCTGGCGGTGGACTGCGCGTGGAACTTGCGCCCGTACCAGGACGCCAGCCCGCTCTCGCGCCAGGGCCGGTCGTCCGTGATGGGCACATAGGAGCGGCCGAGCACCACGTAGGGCTTGCTCGTGCCGCCGCTGCCTCGCAGGGCCTCGACGCGCGGCTGCGCATCCGGCACCTGCGCGAGGCCGGGGGGCGGGTTCGCATCGGCGCCGTCCCGCCCGATGCCCGATCCCCCGCGCGGCCCGCTTGCGCAGCCCGCGAGCAGCACGAGCGCCGCGCAGGCGACCAGCCCGGCCCCTTGCCGCGCGCGGATGGCTGCCTTAGCCAAACACCGCCTTCCACAAGGCCAGCATGGCTTCGCGCTCGGGCACGAGCGAGGTCATGGGAACCTGCGTCGGCTCCTCGTTGAGACGCGCGCGGTGCTGCACGCGCCGCAGTTCGCGGTAGGCGGTGGCGGCATCGCGGCCGATGCCATCGGGCAGCAAGCCGGCCTTCTCCGCGCGCTGCAGCAACGCGATGTTCCCGAGGTTGGGAACCAGTTCCGGATGCTCGCTTGCCGAGGACAGCACCAGAAACTGCACCGCGAACTCCGCGTCGACCATGCCGCCGGCACTGTGCTTCACGTCAAAACGCCCGGGCTTGACCGGCCGCGCGGCACGCACCTTCTCGCGCATGGCGACGATCTCGTTCTTCAACGCCTCCCGGTCGCGCGGCGCGGTGATCACGGCCTCGCGGATGCGGTCGAAACGTTCGCCCAGGTGCGCCTCGCCCAGGACGAAGCGCGCCCGGGTCATCGCCTGGTGTTCCCAGGTCCACGCGGTGTTGCTGCCCCGGCCGAGCTGGTATTTCTCGTAGGCATCGAAGCTGGTTGTCAGCATGCCCGAACTGCCGTTGGGCCGTAGCGCCGTATCGATCTCGAACAGGTCGCCCTCGCGCGTCTTCACCGTCAGCCAGTTGATCAGCTTTCGCACGAAGACGGCATAGACCTCCGGCGCGCGCTCGTCCTCGTCGTCGTAGACGAAGACGATGTCCAGGTCGCTGCCGTAGCCCAATTCCTTCCCGCCCAGCTTGCCGTAGCCGATGATCGCGAACTGCGGTATCGCCCGGTGCGGGTTGCGCACATGCGCCCAGCACCAGCGCGCCGTCACGCGCAGCACGGAGTCCGCCAGCGCGCTGAGATCGTCGGCCACCTGCTCCACCGTGATGCGCCCATCGACGTCGCGCGCCAGGGTACGGAACAGCTCTGCGTGGTGCGCATGGCGCAGCAGGTTCAGCAGTCGCTCCTCGTCGGCCTCGCCGGTACGTGTCAGCGAGACGTGGCGGGCCTCAAGCTCGCGCTCGAACTCGGCGGCGACGAAACGGCCGGAGAGCATTTCGTCGCTCGCCAGCTCGTCAATCACCCCGGGGTGCTGCATCAGGTAGCGCGCGGGCCAGCGGGCCGAGCCCAGCAGGCGCAGCAGGCGCTCCTGCACGGCGGGGCGCTCCACCAGCAACGCGATGTAGCTCTCCCGCCGCATCAACGGCTCGATCCAGTCGGCCCATCGCAGCGCCGCGTCGACGTGGCGGCTGATCTGGCCCGGCGCCTCGCTGTCCGGCTCGCGCAGCCATTGGCCCGTACGCTGCACCAGTTGGCGCAGGCGCGCTCGCGTCTCGTCCCGCAGGGCCAGCACGCGCGGCGTCTCGCACCAGTCGCGAATGCGCTCGGCGAAGGCGGGCGGCAGTTCGGGGATCAGGTCCTTCAGGTCAGCCGGCGTGCCCGCGTCCGCGCCCTTGCAACGCGTGCACGGCTTCTTGCCGCCCAGCAGCTTGTCGAACTCCTGCGCGACGAACTCGCGGTGGGCGTCGAGCTGCTCCAGGAAGGGGCAGCAGCTGGGGTAGCCCATGGATTCCGCGATCCAGCGCAGGTCCTCGTCGTTGACCGGCAGCGCATGGGTCTGCTGGTCGTCCAGGTACTGGATGCGGTGCTCTACCCGGCGCAGGAACTCGTAGGCCGAAGCCAGCATGTCGGCCGTTTCCTGTGGCATCAGGTTGGCGCGCGCCAGGCGCTGCAGCGCATCCAGCGTGGGCCGCGTGCGCAGTTCCGGGAACTGTCCGCCGCGCACCACCTGCAGCAACTGCACCGTGAACTCGATCTCGCGGATGCCACCGCGCGAGAGCTTGACGTCGTTCGCGCGCTCGGGCCTGCCCGCGCTGCGGCGCGCGGCCTGCTCGCGAATCTGCCGGTGCAGCGTGCGCAGCGAGTCGAAGACGTTGTAGTCCAGGTAGCGTCGGAACACGAAGGGCAGCACCACGCCGCGCAGGCCCTGCGCCGAGCGGTCGTCCACGACGGCTCGCGGCGCCACCACCCGGCTCTTCAGCCAGGCGAAGCGCTCCCATTCGCGGCCCTGCACCTGGAAATACTCTTCCAGCGCATCGACCGACACCACGCTCGGACCTGAATTGCCATTGGGGCGCAGCGCGAGGTCGACGCGGAACACGAAGCCATGCTCCGTGATGTCGCCCACCAGCGCATAGATGCGCTTCACGGCGCGCGCGAAGTATTCCTGGTTCGACAGCCGCGAAAGGCCGCTGGCGTTGCCCGCCGTTTCGCCGTCGTGGTCGTAGAGATAGATCAGGTCGATGTCGCTGGACACGTTGAGCTCGCGCGCGCCGAGCTTGCCCATGCCCACCACCCAGAGCTGCGAGCGCTGGCCGTCGGGGCCGAGCGGTGCACCGTGCGCGGCGTCGAGTTCCATGCAGGCCTCGCGGCAGGCGATGTCGAGCGCGAACTCGGCCAGCTCGGTGACGGCGGTCGTCACCACCGCGAGCGGCGCGCGCTGGTCGCAGTCAAGCACGACCAGCCGCTCCATCACCAGCTGCCGCGTGGCGCGCAGCGCATCGGCGACGTTCTCGCCGCGCGCGCGCAGCGCCTCATAGGCCTGCGCGATGTGCGCGCGCACCGGCGCCCCCGCCGGCAGAAGGCCGAGGTCGGCCGCGTAGCGGCGGCGAACCCGTTGCACGAAGCGCGAGTGGTCGGACAGGTGGGTCAAGGGCAATGCGGAAACGGCTTCGGGTGACCGCTCTTGTGCAGCGGCGTCGATCCCGGTGGAACCCGGTGGTTGGCTGGCGGTCATAATTCCTGACACAGCGCGATCATCAATGAACGACACGACGTCTTCCCCCTCACGTCTGCTCAGGATCACCGCTGTGGCGGCGCGCTGGTTGTTGGGTCTGCTGATCGGTGCATGGCTCCTGCTGGCGCTGTCAGTCGTGGTCCTACACGCGTGGATTGTGCCGCGAATCGGCGACTACCGTGGCGCGCTGGAAGCCCAGGCCACCCGGGCCATGGGTGTACCCGTCAGCATCGGTTCGATCGCCGCCCGCCCGGGCAGCCTTTTCCCCGCCTTCGAACTGCGGGACGTCGTGCTCCACGACGCCCTGAAGAATGATGCGTTGCGCCTGGGCCTGGTGGTGGCAAGCGTGTCGCCGCGCTCCCTCTGGCGCCTGAACTTCGAGCAGCTCTATATCGAAGGCCCCCAGCTCGAGGTGCGGCGCGACGCCATGGGCAAGCTCCACGTGGCCGGCCTCGACATGTCCACCGAGACCAGTGGCAGCGGGGGCGGCATGGACTGGTTCTTCGCCCAGCGCGAGTTCGTCATCCGCGGGGGCACGGTGCGCTGGACCGACGAGCGCCGCGGCGCCGAGCCGCTGCTGCTGAGCGACGTCCAGTTCGTGGCCCGCAACAGCGGCCGTACCCATGCGATGCGGCTGGACGCCACGCCGCCGCTCGGCTGGGGCGAGCGCTTCACCCTGCGCGGCCGCTTTCGCCAGCCGCTGCTGTCTGTGCGCAGTGGCAACTGGCAGAGCTGGGATGGCGAAGCCTATGCAGACCTGCCCTCCATCGACGTCACCCGGCTCGGCCGCTACGTCGACCTGGACGCCCGAATCCGCGAAGGCAGCGGCGCCCTGCGCCTTTGGGCCGACGTGGACGACGGCAAGCTGGCCGGCGGCGCCGCCGACCTGGCGCTGGCGCGCGTCGATGCCTCGCTCGGCAAGGAACTGAAGCCGTTGGTGCTGCGCGAGGTCACTGGCCGCCTCTCCGGCAAGCGGACGAAGGATGACAGCCTGGAGTTCTCCACCACCGCGCTGCAGTTCAGCACGGCCGATGGCATGCGCTGGCCCGGCGGCAACCTCTGGTTCCAGCACACGCCGGCCAGGGGCCAGGCCGCCGAGCGCGGCGCCCTGCGGGCCGACCGGCTCGATCTCGCGGCCGTGGCCTTGATCGCGGACCGCCTGCCGCTCGGCGATGCGACGCGCAAGCTCATCGAGGGCTATGGGCCGCGCGGCCTCGTGGAACGCATCGAAGCCAGCTGGCAGGGCCCCGCCAACGCACCGGACAAGTACCAGGCGCGCGGCCGGATCAGCGCCCTCAGCGTGGCCTCGCAGCCCGACGTCAATGCGTCGGAGCCCGGCGGCACGCCCGGCATCAGCGGCGCCACGGTCGATTTCGACGCCACGCAGGCCGGCGGCACCGCCACCCTGTCGATCGCCGCCGGCGCATTGGACCTGCCCGGCGTCTTCGAGGAGTCGCTGGTTCCGGTCGACCAGCTCTTCACCCAGGTCCAGTGGAAGCTCGAGGGCGAGAAGGCTCAAGTGCAGCTGCCGAACCTGCGCTTCGCCAACGCCGACGCCGAGGGCGAGGCGCAACTGACCTGGCGCACCAGCGACCCGGCCGTCTCCCGGGGCCGCTCGCGCTTCCCGGGCGTGCTGGATCTGCAGGGCAAGCTCAACCGCGCCAACGGCACGCGCGTCTACCGCTACCTGCCCCTGCACATTCCCCAGCACACGCGCGAATACGTGCGCGACGCCGTCACCAAGGGGACCGCAAGCTCGGTCGATTTCCGGGTCAGGGGCGACCTGCACGACATGCCTTTCACCGACCCGAAGCAGGGCGATTTCCGCATCGCGGCCAAGGTGGCGGAGGTGACCTTCGCCTACGTGCCGCCCGTGGCGGGGTCGACCAAGGTCTGGCCGGCGCTGCACGGCCTGTCGGGCGACCTGATCTTCGAACGCGCCGGCATGCAGGTGCGCAATGCGCGCGGGCGCCTCGCCGGCGCCTCGGGCATCGAGGTGGGCAAGGCCGAGGCGCAGATTCCGGACATGGCGCACCATGCGCTGCTCAAGGTCGATGCGCAGGCCAAGGGTCCTTTGGGCGAGCTTCTGCGCGCCGGAGCGCCGATCGCGGGCGACGCTGCCGCCGCGCTGGCCGCCATGCGCGCCACCGGCAACGCGGACTACAAGCTGCACCTCGAACTGCCGCTCGACGCCATGGACAAGGCCAAGGTGCAGGCAAGCATCGCGCTGGCCGACAACGAACTCCAGCTGGCGGCCGAGGCGCCGCCGCTGAGCCAGGCACGAGGCACGCTGAGCTTCACCGAAAGCGGCTTTTCGCTCGCCGGCGTGCAGGCTCGCGCACTCGGCGGCGCGATGCGCCTGGAAGGCAGCGGCCGCTTCGCTGGCGCCGCGCATGATTTCAGTGTCCGCATACAAGGCAACGTGAGCGCCGAGGGCCTGCGCGCCGCGCGCGAGGTCGACTGGCTTGCCCGCCTGGCCAGGAACGCAAGCGGCGCTGCCGCCTATACGGCGACAGTGGGGATGCGCGACGGTGCCTCCGAGTTCTCGCTGTCCAGCAGCCTGCAAGGCCTGGCGCTGCAACTGCCGCCGCCGCTGGCCAAGACGGCGGACGAAGCGCTGCCGCTGCGCATCGAGAAGAAGATTCTTCAGCGCGCCGCCACCGCCGGGTCGGCGATGCAGGACCAGTTCTCCATCGACCTGGGCCGGGTCGGCGCGGCATCCTATGTGCGCGACATCTCCGGCAGCGAGGCTCGCGTGCTGCGCGGCAGCATCGGCGTCGGCCTGGCGGCGGACGAGGCTGCCGCGATGCCCGAGCGAGGCGTGTTCGCCAATGTCCAGCTCGGCCGGCTCGACCTCGCCGCCTGGCAGGCGCTCTTCAGCGAAACCACGGGCAAGGCGCCAGAGGCGGTCGTCAACACGGGCAGCGCCGACGACGCCCTTTCCTACCTGCCCACGACGATCGCGGTGCGCGCGCGGGAACTCGCCGTGGGCGGGCGCACCTTGCACAACGTGGTGCTGGGGGGCACGCGCGACGGCACCTTGTGGCGAGCCAACGTCGATGCCCGCGAACTCAGCGGCTACGCCGAATACCGGCACGCCCAGGCCGGGCGGCTCTACGCGCGCCTCGCCCGCCTCACCATCGCGCGCAGCGAAGCCCAGCAGGTCGAATCCCTGCTCGACGAGCAGCCCGAGACCCTGCCCGCGCTCGACATCGTGGTCGACGACTTCGAGCTCCTCGGCCACCGGCTCGGCATGGCCGAGATCGAGGCGGTGAACCGGGGCGGCGCCGGGCGCGAATGGCGGCTGAACAAGCTCGCCTTCACCAACCCCGACGCCACCTTCACCGCGCAGGGCAGCTGGGCGGCGGCCGCGGCGGCCGGCCAGCCTCGGCGCACGAGCATGGATTTCAAGCTCGAGATCGCCGATGCCGGCGCGCTGCTCAACCGCTTCGGCATGAAGGACCTGGTGCGCCGCGGCCGTGGCCGCCTCGAGGGGCAGGTGCTGTGGACCGGCTCCCCCTTCGCGCTCGACTACCCGAGCCTCGGCGGCCAGCTCAAGATCGACGTCGAATCAGGCCAGTTCCTCAAGGCCGACCCGGGCATCGCCAAGCTGCTGGGCGTGTTGAGCCTCCAGGCGCTGCCGCGCCGGCTCACGCTGGATTTCCGCGATGTCTTCAGCCAGGGCTTCGCCTTCGACTTTCTGCGCGGCGACGCGAAGATCAGCCAGGGCGTCGCGACCACCAACAACCTCCAGATGAAGGGCGTCAACGCGGCGGTGCTGATGGACGGCTCGGCCGATATTGCGCGCGAGACCCAGGACATCAAGGTCGTCGTGGTGCCTGAGATCAATGCCGGCACCGCCGCGCTCGTGGCCACCGCCATCAACCCGGCGATCGGCCTGGGCACCTTCCTCGCGCAGATCGTGCTGAGCAAGCCGCTCATCGCGGCGGCGACGCAGGAGTTCCACATCAGCGGGACCTGGGCCGACCCCAAGATCGTCAAGGTGCCGCGCCGGCTCCTGCCGGAGGCCCTGTCCTTGCCGATCGGGCGCTGAAGCGCGCAGACTGCAAGCTGGAAGCGAAGGAGACCGCACATGAAAGTCGCAGCAATCCAGATGGTGTCCGCCATCACGAGGGAGAGCAACCTCGAGCGTGCCGACGCGCTGCTGCGCGAGGCCGCCGCCGCCGGCGCCGAGCTTGCCGTGCTGCCCGAATACTTTTGCGTCATGGGTGCGCGCGACACCGACAAGCTCGCGCTTCGCGAGACTGCCGGCGGCGGCACGGTGCAAGGCTTCCTGGCCCATGCCGCGCGTGAGCTGGGGCTGTGGATCGTCGGCGGCACACTGCCGCTGGAGACGGGCAACGAGAACCTGGTCTTCAACAGTTCGCTCGCCTTCGCGCCGGACGGCCGCTGCGTCGCGCGCTACGACAAGATCCATCTGTTCTTCTACGACAACGGCCGCGAGCGCTATGACGAGCGGCGCGTCATCGCGCCCGGCACGCAGCCGGTGAGCTTCGAGTTGCCCTCGCGCGACGGCCACCGTTGGCGCATCGGCATGAGCGTCTGTTACGACCTGCGCTTCCCCGAGCTCTACCGCGCCCTGGCGCGTCAGGGCGCGGACCTGCTGCTGGTGCCCAGCGCCTTCACGCACACCACCGGCGAAGCCCACTGGGAGGTGCTGCTGCGCGCCCGTGCCATCGAGAACCTGGCCTGGGTGGTCGCACCCGCGCAGGGCGGCACGCACGAGAACGGCCGCCGCACCTGGGGTCAGTCCATGATCGTCGACCCGTGGGGCACGGTGGTCGCGCAGCGCGCGGAAGAGGCGGGCATCGTCCTCTTCGACATCGACGCCGCGCAGGTCGAGCGCGCGCGCACGCAGCTGCCCGCGCTCACCCACGGCGTGCTCTGAAGCCGGTGTCTTCCATCGCATCGACCTCCGCTCCGCAGCGCGCGCCGCTCTTCGTCGCGTTCGCGCGCCTGCGCTCGCTGTGGCAGCGATGGTTCCTGTGGGTGATGCTGGCCATCCTGGTGCTGGCGCTGCTCGTCACCGTGGTCTGGCTCGCCGGGCGGCACGAAGTCGAGCAGGCGCAGACGGCGCTCGACCGCGACACGGTCGATGCCGTGTCCGACCTGCGCAGCGGCCTGCAGCGCAATGCGCAGACCTTGCGCGCCTCGCTGGCCGGCGGCGTCAAGCGCGAGGAGTGGCAGTTGCAGGCCGCGACCCTGCTGCGCGAGCATCGCGAATGGCTGCGTCTGGAATGGCGCGACCCCGTGCTGCGCACGCTCGAGGCTGTGGACACGCCCTACCGCCGCCGCGTCTTCGACGAGCTGGGCCGCAGCGCGGACCAGCCCGACGTGGCACTGGCCTGCGCCGCGGCGCGCAAGCTGGGCGCGGCCGCCTATTCGCCCAGCCACTACGTGGCCTATGCGCCGAGCAGCGGCCTGGAAGTGATGGAGCTGTGCCTGCCCTTGGAGGCGGGCGGCGGCTATCTCGTGGCGACGTATTCGCTGCGCGACACGCTGACCGAGATGGTCACGCCCACGCTCACGCGCGGCCAGGAAGTCGCCTTCACCGAGGCCGACGGCACCCGGCTCGTCGCCGTCGGCGCGCCGCGCCGCGTCGGCACGCGCGTCTTCAGCTCGCAGCAGCTCATCGACCTCCCTGGCGCCACGCTGATGCTGCGCGTCGACGGGTGGCGCGCGGCGCCGGACCTGTTCCCGAACTTCCTGACCGCGCTGGTCACGGCGATCTCGATCGCGTTGGTCTCGGTGCTGGTGCTGCTGGCGCGCGACACGCGCAGGCGCCTGCGGGCCGAGCGCGACCTGGCCGACGCGCTGGCTTTCCGCAAGGCGATGGAGGATTCGGTCATCACCGGTCTGCGGGCGCGCGACCTTCAGGGCCGCATCACTTACGTGAACCCGGCCTTCTGCGAGATGGTGGGCTTCAGTGCCGAGGAGCTCATGAGCAGCGACCGCGAGGCCCCCTATTGGCCGACCGAACTCGCGCACGAATACCAGCGGCGCCAGGCCGTGCGGCTGGCCGGCGGCGTGCCGCCGCGCGAGGGCTTCGAATCGGTCTTCATGCGCAAGGACGGTTCGCGCTTTCCCGTGCTGATCTTCGAGGCGCCGCTCATCAACGCGCAGCGTGCGCAAACCGGTTGGATGAGCGCCTTCATCGACGTCAGCGAGCAACGCCGTATCGAGGAGCTGTCGCGCGCCAGCCAGGAGCGCCTGCAGGCCAGCGCGCGGCTCGCCACCGTCGGCGAGATGGCCTCCCTCCTGAGCCACGAACTCACGCAGCCGCTCGCGGCCATCGCCAGTTACGCGAGCGGTTCGCTCAACCTGCTCAGCGGTGGCGGCGAACCCGAGGCCGCGTCGCGGCGCGAGGACCACGAGGAAATCGCGATGGCGGTGCGCCGCATCGCCGAGCAGGCCGACCGCGCCGGCCAGGTCATCCGCAGCGTGCACGACTTCGTGCGGCGGCGCGACCGTACGCGCGAGCCGGTCGCGCCGCAGGTCCTGTTCGACGCTGTGTTGCCGCTCGTGCAGCTGCAGGCCCGCAAGCTGGGCGTGAGGGTGGAGATCGCGCTGGAAGACCGCATGCCCGCTGTGCTGTGCGACCGCACGCTGGTGGAGCAGGTGCTGCTGAACCTGGCGCGCAATGCGATGCAGGCGATGGACATGCCCGGCCTGACCGACCGCGTGTTGTTGCTGAAGGCCGCAGGGGTGCGCGCCGTGGGCGGTGCCGACGCCGCGCCCGATGCGCGCCGCTGGCTCGAATTCTCTGTGACCGATGTCGGTTGCGGCATCAGCGAAGAGGTGGCGGGGCGTCTCTTCACGCCCTTCTTCACGACGCGGGCCGACGGCATGGGCCTGGGCCTGAGCCTGTGCCGCACGGTGGTCGAGCAGCATGGCGGCGTGCTGGCCTACGAACCTCAACTCCCTCGCGGCACGGTGTTTCGCTTCACATTGCCCCTGGCCTGACCCCCAGGCTCGCGCCCGGCGGAGCCGGCTCCACGGTGTTCCTGGAACGGCGGGACAATCCGGCTATGCAACCCTTGATCGATGCGCTGATTTTCATTGTGGACGACGACGCCAGTGTGCGTGAGGCGTTGGCCTGGCTGCTGCGTTCGCGGCGGCTGGTGAGCGAGCATTTCGCGAGCGCGGAAGCCTTCGAGGCGCGGCTGGCGGAGCAGCCGCTGATCGACCAGCCGCATTGCCTGCTGCTGGACGTGCGGATGCCGGGAACGAGCGGGCTGGTGCTCTTCGATCGGCTGGCGGAACGCGGACTGCTGGAGACCATGCCGGTGATCTTCCTCACGGGGCACGCGGACGTGCCGACGGCGGTCGACGCGGTGAAGCGGGGCGCCTTCGATTTCTGCGAGAAGCCTTTCTCCGACAACGCGCTGGTGGATCGCATCGAGCATGCGCTGGGCGCTTCGCTGCGGGCCCTGGAGGCGCAGCGCGCGCGGCACATGCTGAAGAGCAGGGTCGACGAGCTCACCGACCGCGAGCGCGACGTGATGCAGCGCGTGGTCGAGGGGTTGCCCAACAAGCTGATCGCGGAGCAACTCTCGATCAGCGTGCGCACGGTGGAAGTCCACCGCGCGCGCGTGTTCGAGAAGATGGAGGTCAAGTCGGCCGTGGAACTGGCCAACCTCCTGCGGGACCTCTAGCGCCCTCAGCCCTGCGGCCGCTCGCCGACGTAGATTTCCACGCGGCGATTCTGTGCGCGGCCGGCGTCGGTGCCGTTGTCGGCGACCGGTTCGTGCGAGCCGCGACCTTCGATGCGAAAGGCGGTGGGGCGCACGCCGCGTGCGATCAGGTAGTCGCGCGTGCTGGCGGCGCGCTCGATCGACAGCGGGTTGTTGATCGCGTCCGTGCCGGTGCTGTCGGTGTGGCCGATGATGCGCACCTCGGCATTCGGGTTGCCGCGCAGGCCGCTGGCGAACTGGTCGAGCACCGGCGCGAAGTTGGACTTGATGGCGGAGCGGCCGACGTCGAAGGAGACGTCGCTCGGAATCGCGAGCTTCAGTTCGTTGTTGGCCGTCTGCGTGACGGCGACGCCGGTGCCCTGCGTGGCAGCTTCCATCTGGCGCTTCTGGTTTTCCATGCGCTGCGACCAGAGATAGCCGCCCAGCGCGCCTGCCGCCGCGCCAATGACCGCGCCGGTGCCGGCGCGTCCGCCCGTGCCGGCCGCGATGGCCGCGCCGCCGAGGGCGCCGACGCCGGCACCGATGCCCGTATTGCGCTGGGTGTCGCTCATGCCAGCGCAGCCGGAGAGAACGATCGCCGCGGCGGTGGTGGCAAGTACGATTTTCTTCATGCGATTTCCTTTCGACCGTTGGAAGCCAACGAGCGAAGATTATCCCGAGCGCGGGGGGCGCGGCAGCGCTTGCCCTCCGTTGCGGCGTGTAACGTTGTTTAACTCTGAAAGCCTCCAAGGCGCACGGGTGTTCGCTCGCATGCTATGAATCGAGTAGCAAGCGAGGTGTGGGCCGACGCCCCGATGCGGCGCGGAACTACAGAGTGCGCTCAGCGCCGGGGCGGTCCATCCTTCGACGGCGACGCCTCTTCGGCCGGCTCCTCGTCGTCGATCTCGCCGCCCTTTCGGCCCGAGAACATGGTCCACCACACGATGAGCACCAGCACGAGTCCCGCACCCAGCGCTTCAAGCAAAATCAAACCCATGACAAAAGGACTCCTGTGGCTGGTCGGGCTCGCGATCGTAGCAACGCTCGCCGGCTGCTCGTTCAGCACGAGGCTGCCCCCAGAGCCGCCGGTGGCGGTTCCCGGCGGCACGCCCCCGTCTCCGCGAGACCTGGGCCCGCTCACGGGATCGCTCGCGCATCCCAAGAGCCGATGGGTACCGGTGCCGTGGTCCGAACTGCCCGGCTTCAACGAGGATGCATTGGACGAAGGCTGGAGCGCGATGGTTTCGAATTGCGCGCGACCGAACGCGGCGTTCGCGCCGCTGTGCAGGGAGGTGCGGCAACTCGCCATCGCGAGCCCCGACGAGCAGCGCGCCTGGATGCAGCAGCGCCTGCAGCCCTACCGCGTCGAGTCGCCCGGCGGGCCGGTCGAAGGCAAGCTCACGAGCTACTACGAGCCGGTCTTCGATGCCTCGCGCCGGCCCACGGCGACCCATACCGTGCCTCTCTACCAGGCGCCCGTCGGACTGGTCGCGCGCCGACCCTGGTACACGCGGCAGGAGATCGACACCTTGCCCGAAGCGCAGGCCGCCCTGCGCGGACGCGAGATCGCATGGCTGGCCGACCCCATCGACGTACTCATGCTGCACATCCAGGGCTCCGGCCGCCTGCGCATGACGGAGGCCGATGGCTCGCAACGCATGGTGCGCGTCGCTTTCGCCGCCACCAACGAGCAACCCTACCGCAGCGTCCAGCAGTGGCTCACCAGCCAAGGCGCGACCAAGGTCAGCCTTTGGCCGGACGACACCAAGCTCTGGGTCGCGCAGAACCCGCAGAAACTGTCGCAGCTGCTGTGGAGCAATCCGCGCTACGTCTTCTTCCGCGAAGAGCCCATGACGGACCTCGATGCGTCGTTCGGCCCCGTGGGCGCGCAAGGCGTGCCGCTCACGGCCGGTCGCTCCATCGCGGTCGACAAGGAAAGCATTCCCTACGGCACGCCGGTCTGGCTGGCCTCGCCGGGGCCGGCGGTGCCGCTGGCGAAGCTGGTGGTCGCGCAGGACACGGGCAGCGCCATCGTCGGCGCCGTGCGGGCCGACTACTTCGCGGGCACCGGCGCCGAGGCCGGCCGCCTGGCCGCGCGGATGAACCAGCCGCTGCGGCTTTGGGCCTTGTGGCCCAAATAAGGTATGGGCGCATGCCGCGCCGTGCGGCATGATCGTTGCATGCGATGCGGTTGGGAGGCCCATGAACCTAGGTACGTTTTCGATCATCTTTGCCGGCGTCCTGCTGAACTCCGCGGCGCAGCTCATGCTGAAGGCCGGGGCGAGGGCCATCGGGTCGGTGTCGATGGGCAGCGGGGCCTCGCTCTTCGCGGCCGCCTGGAACGCGGCGTTCCAGCCCTGGATCCTCGTCGGCCTGGTCTGCTACTTCATCAGCGCGGGCCTGTGGATCGTCGCGCTCACGCGGGTGGATGTGACCATCGCCTACCCGATGCTGTCGATGGGCTACGTCATCGCCGCGCTGCTCGCATGGCAGATCTTCGGCGAGGCGCTGACGCCGGGGCGCATGCTCGGCATCGCGGTCATCCTCGTCGGCGTCATCATCCTGGGCAGGAGCTGAACACGCCATGTCCACCCTGCCGCTCTATGTCGACCTCGACGGGACGCTGCTGGCGACCGACCTCCTGCACGAATCGCTGCTGAAGCTGGTGCGCTCTTCACCGCTGTCGTTGCTGCGCCTGCCGCTGTGGCTGCTGCGCGGCAAGGCCGCGCTCAAGCGCGAGGTGACGCAGCGTGTCGATATCGACGTGACGACCCTGCCTTATCGCCCGGAAGTGCTCGAGCTGGTGCGCGGCGCCAGGGCGGCGGGGCGCCGCACGGTGCTGGCCACCGCATCGCACGAGACCCTCGCGCGCAAGGTCGCGCAGCACCTGGGCCTCTTCGACGCCGTGCTCGCCACCGATGGCGTGCGCAACCTGAAGGGGGCGGGCAAGCTGGCCGCCATCCAGGCCGACGCGGGCGGCGCCGCCTTCAGCTACGCGGGTGATCATCCCGCCGACCTCGCGGTCTGGCGCGGCGCGGGCGCCGCGGTGGTGGTGAGCCGCTCCGGCGGCCTGGCGCGGCGGGCTGCCCGCGTGACGGGCGTGGAAGCGGTGATCAAGCCGAAGGCGACGGGGCTGAAGCGCTACGTCTACGGCATCCGCGCGCACCAGTGGCTGAAGAACGTGCTGATCTTCCTGCCGCTCATGCCCGTGCTGCACGACCTCACCTCCACGCTCATCATCGATGCCTGCGTGGCCTTCCTGGCCTTCGGCCTGATGGCGTCGAGCATCTACATCCTCAACGACCTTCTCGACCTCGAATCGGACCGGCGCCACCACCGCAAGCGCAACCGGCCCTTCGCCGCGGGCGAGATCCCCGCGAGCACGGGCGTCCTCATGTCGCTTTCGCTGTGCGCGGCCTCGCTGGTGCTGTCGTTCGCGCTGTTGCCCATGAGCTTCGTCGGGGTGCTGCTGTTCTACATGGTGCTCACCACCGCCTACTCCGTCACGCTGAAGCGTCGCGCACTTGTCGATGTGTTCGCGCTGGCCGCGCTCTACACCGTGCGGGTGGCCGCCGGCACGGCGGCGACCGGGCAGCCGCTGTCCTTCTGGATCCTCTCCTTCTCGCTCTTCATCTTCCTGAGCCTGGCGCTGGCCAAGCGCTACGTGGAACTCATCAGCTCCACGGGCGACGCCGGCCAGATGAAGCGCGACCGCGGCTACCTGCCGACCGACGCGCCCTTCGTGCTGGCCGCCGGGGTCGCGGCCGGACAGATGTCGGCGCTGCTGCTGAGCCTCTACCTGCAGGACCAGCAGATGCTCGACCGTTACGACAACCCCATGTACCTGTGGGTGCTGATCCCGGTCTTCCTGTTCTGGACCACGCGCATCTGGCTCAAGGCCATCCGCGGCCTGCTGCACGACGATCCGGTGGTGTTCGCCGCTCGCGACTGGGTCAGCCGCATCGCGGTGGTGATCGGTGCGATCGCCTTGTGGCTGGCCGACTGAGCCGCAGGTGGCACGCAGTGCCCTGGCCCGCGACGGGCTGATCGTCCTGCTGCTCGTGGCGCTGGCGCTGGGCTTGCTGGGATGGGTGTCGGGCCAGCTGCCGTCCTCGCTTTTCAGCGTCACCGGCAGCGACGCCTGGTTCCAGTCCGACATTCCGCGCGTGCTGGCGAACATCGTGGATGCGCACAGCAACCACTACCGCACCAAGGTCCATCCGATCGCGTCGATCGTCCTCCATCCTGCCGCGCTGATCCTGCGCGCGCTGTGGCCGGGCACGGACCTGCAGGTCGCGATGCGCCTGATGAGCCTGGTCGCGGCGCTGTGGGTCGGGAGTTTCTATGCGCTCTGCCGCCTGCTGGGCGCGGGGCGCTGGAGCGCCGTGTGCTTCTCGCTGCTGGCGATCGGCAGCGCGGCTTTCCTTTTCTGGTTCTCGGTGCCGGAGACCTTTTCCATCGGCTCGCTGACGGTGCTGTGGGTGCTGCTGGTCGCCGCGCTCGCCGTGCACCGGCCGGTCGGCGACGGGCTGCTGCTCTTCGCCAGCGTCGCGAGCCTGGCCATCACGGTCACCAACTGGGTCGCGGGCCTCGCGCTTGCCGCCTTCCAGCGGCCATGGCGCGGCGCGCTGCGCATCAGCGCGATGGCCTTCGTGATCGTCGCGGCACTGTCGGTGTTGCAGCGCTTCTTCTACACCTTCGCCAAGTTCTTCTTCCTCGGCAGCCAGGAGGAGATGCTCTACGTCAACGTGCCCCAGTCCGGCACGGTGCTGGACAAGCTCGCGGCGATGTTCCTGCATGGCCTCAGCATGCCGGCGCTCCTGACGAAGGCCGCGGAGGCGCCCCGGCTCGACTGGCTGACGGTGCAGTTCAGCGCACCCGGCTCCGGCGGCCCCGCGGGCCTGGCGGCGCTGGGCCTCTGGCTGCTGCTGCTGGCGGCCGGCGTCGCGGGCCTCGTGCGATCGCCGGCCTGGCACGGCTTCGGCAAGGTTCTGGGTGTGACGCTTGCCGTGCAGGTCGTCCTGCATCTCATCTATGGCGAAGAGACCTTTCTCTACGCCGCGCACTTCCTGCCGCTCTTGATGGCGCTGGCGGTCTTCGCCATCCGCTCGCCACTCGGACGCGCGGCGCCGGTCCTCGCCGTGCTGTGCGCGGGGCTCGCGGCCTTCAACAACATCGCAGCCTATGAAACCGCGCTTCGGCTGCTGCAGCGCGCGACCTGAGCGGGCACGGACCGGGAAAGGGCAGTACCCCTTCAAGCCTGACTGAAACCTGACTTTTCCCCGTCATATTGAACTTTTAGGGTACTGGCTGAGCTTCTCAATCCCAGTCCCCACGAAAGAATGCGCATGACGGCAAATACCCGCCAGGAGATCGCTGCGGCCGATCCCGATGACATCGGCTACAACAAGACCTCCAACCCCTCCTTCAACGACCTGATCGCGGCGCGCCTGAGTCGCCGCAGCCTCTTCGGCCTGGGCGTCGGAACCGCCGGTGCCGCGCTGCTGCAGGCCTGTGGAGGCGGCAGCGACGCCGCGCCGCCGGCCGCCCCGCCGGCGGCACCTCCGCCCGCAGCCCCGCCCGCGGCCGCCAAACTCGGCTTCGCCGCCGTGGCGAAGACCCTGGACGATGCCGTCGCCGTGCCACCCGGCTACACCGCCACGGTGCTTTACCGCCTCGGCGACCCGATCGCCAACGGCGTGCCTGCCTATGCCAACGACGGGACGGACGACCCGGCGACCTACGATCGCCGCGCTGGCGACCACCATGACGGCATGACCTTCTTCGGCATCAATGCCGCGAACAAGTGGGACAAGGCCAACGCCGCGCGCGGCCTGCTGGTGATGAACCACGAGGCCATCACGCCGCTCTTCCTGCATCCCACCGGCCAGAGCATGACGGGCGCCGGCAACGCGCAGGTCCGCACGGTGGCCGCCGAGGTCCAGCGCGAGTTCTACCTCCATGGCGTGAGCGTGATCGAGGTCAACAAGAGCGGCAGCAACTGGGCCTACAAGCAGGACAGCAACTTCAACCGCCGCGTCCACACGCTGACCGAGATGAGCTTCTCGGGCCCCGTCGCCCGCACCGACTACGTGAAGACGAAGTTCTCGGCCGACGGCAGCAAGACCCGGGGCACAGTGAACAACTGCGCCAACGGCACGACGCCATGGGGCACCTACCTCACCTGCGAGGAGAACTGGGCCGGCTACTTCCGGCGCATCGTGGCCAACGACAACCCCAACCGCTCGGCGAAGGAAATCACCGCCTTCAGCCGGTACGGCGTTGCCGGCACCGGCCGCGAGCTGTGGGCCACCGTCACGCCCGACACCGCGGACAATCTCTACGGCCGCTGGAACACCGAACTGCTCGGCGCCACCGCCGCGGACGACTACCGCAACGGTTCCAACACCTACGGCTGGGTGGTCGAGATCGATCCCTTCGCGCCGGCCAGCACACCCAGGAAGCGCACCGCCCTCGGCCGCTTCGGCCACGAGGGCGCCTGCCTGGGCCCGGTCGTGGTCGGCAAGCCGCTGGTCTGGTACATGGGCGACGACGCGCAGAACGAGTACCTCTACAAGTTCGTCTCGACGAAGGCCTGGGACGCGGCCGACATCGGCGGCGGCATCGCGGCCGGCGACAAGTACATGGACGACGGCAAGCTCTACGTCGCGAAGTTCAAGGCCGACGGCACCGGCGACTGGCTCGAACTGAAGCTCGGCATCAACGGCATCACCGCCGGCAACGCGGTGTATTCCTTCGCCGATGCCGCCGACGTGCTCGTCAACACGCGCCTCGCGGCCGACGCCGCCGGCGCCACGAAGATGGACCGCCCGGAGTGGACCGCCGTGAACCCGAAGAACGGCGAGGTCTACCTGACGCTGACCAACAACGCAGCGCGCCCGGTGGGCGGCACCGACGCAGCCAATCCGCGCTCCTACAACGATCCGAAGGGCCCGAGCCAGACCGCACAGAAGGGCAATCCGAACGGCCACATCGTGCGCTTCGCGGATGCCAATGGCGATCCGGCCGCGATCACCTTCAAGTGGGACTGCTACCTGTTCGGCGCTCGTTCTACCGCCGCGGCCGATGTGAACCTTTCGAACCTCGGCGCGGACAACGACTTCTCCAGCCCCGACGGCATGTGGTTCAGCGACGCGACGCCCGGCCTGCTGTGGCTGGAGACGGACGACGGCAAGTACACCGACGTGACCAACTGCATGCTGCTGGCCGCACTGCCAGGCAAGGTCGGCGACGGCGCGGCGCGGACCATCACCAACGTCGACGGCGCCACGACCGGGCAACAGGCGACCTTCGTCGGCAAGGCGCCCGGCACGGACGGCCTGCGCCGCTTCCTGGTCGGGCCGAAGGATTGCGAAATCACCGGCATCGCCGAATCGGGCGACGGCCGCGCGCTCTTCGTCAACATCCAGCACCCCGGCGAAACCACACCCATCGCGAACATCGGCAATCCGGCCTTGTTCGGCAGCCATTGGCCGCAGGGCGGGACGGCGCGTCCGCGTTCGGCGACGGTGGTGATCACGAAGAACGACGGCGGACTGATCGGGCTCTGAGCCCCGTCGCGCCGCTCGGGCCGAGCCCGTCGAAGCCGGATCACCAGGTTCGGCGGGCTTGGCCCGAGCGGCAACAGCGACGGCTCATCCCTTGGGCAAGGGCAGCGCCGTCTTGTACCGCACCTGCTTGAGTGCGAAGCTCGAGCGGATCTTCTCGATCCCCTCGATCGGCGTGAGCTGTTCGAGGATGAATTTCTCCAGCGCCGCGATGTCGGCCACGGCGACCCGGATCAGGTAGTCGCTGTCGCCCGTCATCAGGTAGCACTCCATCACCTCGTCGTGCTCGGCGATGCGCTGCTCGAAGTCGGCCAGCGACTGCTTGCTTTGTGTCTTCAGGCTGATCGAGATGAACACGTTGAGCCCCAGCCCCAGCGCGGCCGCGTTCACCAGCGCCACGTAGCGTCGGATCACGCCCGCCGTCTCCAGCGCCTTCACGCGCGCCAGGCAAGGCGAGGGCGACAGGTGCACCCGGCGTGCCAGTTCCACATTCGACAGCGCGCCGTCGCGCTGCAATTCGTCCAGAATGCGGAGGTCGAGGGCGTCCAGTTGCATGAAGTGCTTCGAAATGACTGATTTGCAGAATACTATGCCGTGATCGGTGCGCGCCGGCTGATTGAACAGCACCCCATGCCGCCGCACGCGGTCTAGATTGCTGTCCATGAACGCCCCGATTTCATCCGCCCGCCTGCTCACCGCCCTGTTCGACATGCTGCCGCACGACCCGGACCCCGTCGAAACCGCCGAATGGCGCGAGGCCTTCGCGGCGCTGGCCCAGACGCATGGGCCGGAGCGCGCCCGCTGGATGCTGGATGAACTCGCCCGCATGGCACGCGAGCAGCGCATCGGCTGGCAGCCCGAGCTTTCCACGCCCTACGTCAACACCATCGCGGTCGAGGCGCAGCCTGCCTTCCCTGGGGACCTCGCGATCGAGGAGCGGCTGGCGTCGCTCATGCGCTGGAACGCGCTGGCGATGGTGGTGCGCGCGAACCAGGCCTATGGCGAGCTGGGCGGCCACATCGCCAGCTACGCCAGCGCGGCGGATTTGTTCGAGACCGGCTTCAATCATTTCTTCCATGCGCGCAGCGCCACCCATCGCGGCGACCTCGTCTTCTTCCAGCCGCACAGTGCGCCGGGCGTCTATGCGCGGGCCTTCCTCGAAGGCCGGTTGAGCGAGGAAGACCTCACGCATTACCGCCAGGAGCTCACCGCGCCCGCCTTCACCGAGGGCAAAGGTGCGCGCGGCCTCAGCAGCTACCCGCATCCGTACCTGATGCCGGACTTCTGGCAGTTCCCCACGGGCTCGATGGGCATCGGGCCGATCAGCTCGATCTATCACGCACGCTTCATGCGCTACCTCACGCACCGCAATCTGCTCGATTGCGAAGGCCGCAAGGTGTGGGGCGTGTTCGGCGACGGCGAGATGGACGAGCCCGAATCCATGAGCGCGCTCACGCTCGCCGCGCGCGAGAAGCTCGACAACCTCGTGTGGGTGGTCAACTGCAACCTTCAGCGCCTCGATGGGCCGGTGCGCGGCAACGGCCGCATCATCGACGAGCTGGAGAAGCTCTTCGCCGGCGCCGGCTGGAAGGTCATCAAGCTGGTATGGGGCAGCGACTGGGACGGCCTCTTCGCGCGCGACACCACCGGCGCGCTGGCGCGCGCCTTCGCAGACACGGTCGATGGCCAGATGCAGACCTTCGCGGCCAAGGACGGTCGCTTCAACCGCGACAACTTCTTCGGCCAGAACGAGGAGCTCGCGCGTCTCGCGCAGGGCATGACGGACGAGCAGATCGACCGCCTCAAGCGCGGCGGCCACGACCTCGTGAAAATCCATGCGGCCTATGCGGCCGCCTCCGCGCACCGCGGCCAGCCCACGGTGATCCTCGCGCACACCAAGAAGGGCTACGGCATGGGCAGCGCGGGCCAGGGCAAGATGACCACGCACTCGCAGAAGAAGTTCGAGAGCGCGGACCTGATCGAATTCCGCAACCGCTTCAGCCTGCCGCTGTCTGATGAACAGGCCACGCAGGCGGCCTTCTACAAGCCCGCGGCGGACAGCGCCGAGATGCATTACCTGCTGGGCCGTCGCGCCGCCCTGGGCGGCAGCATGCCCCGCCGCGATACCGCATGCGACGTCGTCGCCAAGCCGGGACTCGATGCCTACGCGCAGTTCGCGGTGAGCGCGGCCGGCAAGGAGATGAGCACGACGATGGCCTTCGTGCGCATGCTCGGCAACCTGATGAAGGACAAGGCCCTCGGCCCGCGCATCGTGCCCATCGTGGCCGACGAGGCGCGCACCTTCGGCATGGCCA
>CBIHOG010000029.1:0-67145 GCA_966211435.1 uncultured Variovorax sp.
CCCTCACCATCTGCAACGTCGCGACCAGCGCGATGGTGCGCGAATGCAAGCTCGCCTACGTCACGCGCGCCGGCGTGGAGATCGGGGTTGCCTCGACCAAGGCCTTCACCACGCAACTGGCGGGCCTCTTCATGCTGACGCTGGCATTGGCGCAAGCCAAGGAACTGCTGAGCGACGCCGACGAGGCGCGCTTCCTGCGGGAGATGCGGCATCTGCCGGTCGCGCTGCAATCGGTGCTGGCGCTGGAGCCACAGGTCATCAGCTGGGCCGAGGACTTCACGCGGAAGGAACACGCGCTCTTCCTCGGGCGCGGCCTGCACTACCCGATCGCGCTCGAAGGCGCCCTCAAGCTCAAGGAAGTGACCTACATCCACGCCGAGGCCTACGCAGCCGGAGAGCTGAAGCACGGTCCGCTGGCACTGGTGACGAGCGAGATGCCCGTCGTCACCGTGGCGCCCAACGACGCGCTGCTGGAGAAGTTGAAGAGCAACCTGCAAGAAGTGCGCGCGCGCGGCGGCGTGCTCTACGTTCTGGCGGATGCCGACACGCACATCGAGAACAGCGATGGCATCCACGTGATCCGCATGCCGGAGCACTACGGCGCGCTCTCGCCGCTGCTGCACGTGGTGCCGCTGCAGTTGCTGGCCTATCACACGGCCTGCGCGCGGGGGACGGACGTGGACAAGCCGCGCAACCTGGCGAAGAGCGTGACGGTCGAGTGAGATGGAACGCAGAGAGTTCCTGCCCTTTGTCGAGGGCCAGCCCAATGCCATGCGCTTTGAAAAGGGGAGGCGAGCGCCGCGGGACCATCGCGTGGCCGTGCCGGAGCTCCGGCGTGGAGCGGACCAGGCGATCCCGCAATGAGGAATGACACCGCAGCCCGGGTGAGATGAGCGCATGCACCTTTGAGACGGCGGCCGTTCGTCGGATTGGCTTCGCTACGTTTCACCTGCACTTCGCGCCCTCCGCGGTGCTGCGGCACCGTCTACTCAAGCCAGGATGCCGCCGAACGCGGCGTCAACTCGATGGACCGGGCCGCCAGGGACTCCGTGTGATCGATGTGCGCCAACGTCAACCTCTCGGCTCCTTCGACATCCTGATCGCGGATGGCCTCGAAGATCGCCTTGTGTTGCGCCATGGATTCGCGCCGCCGTTGCCAATCGACGGCGATGAAGTAGCGCCGCAATTGCAACTCCAGTTTGGCGATGCTTTCGCTAAGCATGATGTTGCCGGCCGCGTCACCCATTACTGAATGGAACCGGCTGTTGACGTCGGTGACGGCAACGACGTCCGCGTTCTTAAGTGCATGGGCGCTTTGCGCGACGAGATCCTTCAACTGCAGTACCTGCGCGTCCGTGCGCCGCTGAGCGGCCAGCCGCGCGCTGAAGGGCTCCAGCAGGCGGCGCATCTCGAAAGTCTGGCGCAGTTCGTCACGCGACAAGGGCCTGACATAGGTGCCCCTGCGTGGCTGTGATTGCACCCATCCGTCGGTCTCAAGCGCTTTGAGCGCCTCGCGCACCGGAATCTTGCTGACACCAAAGTGTGCCGCCACCTCGTCGACCCAGAGTCTTTCGCCAGGGGGCAAGGCGCCGCTGAGGATGGCTTCGAGAAGGACGGATTGAACGTGCGAGGGGAGGTTGCGCGAGAGGGTGAGCTTGGGAAGGCCCGGAAGTTTGGACGACGCCTGAGTCATGTTGTGCGATGGCCGAGATAGGGGTCAACCCCAGTTTGGTGCGGCGATTCTGGCATGGTCTTCGCTTACGGATGAAGTATACTTAATACTCGAAAGGAAGCTTGTTATGTCTTTCCAACTCTCGACCCGCTCGTTGCGCCGAGCCTTGGCTCTTCCCGTTTTCGCATTCGCCTGCGGCGCGCTGAGCTCCGTCGTCGCGCATGCACAGGCCTACCCGACCCGGCCCATCACCATCGTCGTGCCGTTTGCGGCGGGCGGCGCGACGGACATCACGGCGCGGTTGATCGGGCAGCAGCTCGGCGCGTCACTCAACACCACGGTGGTTGTGGACAACAAGCCTGGCGCCAACTCGCAGATAGGCACGAACGCGGTCGTACGCTCCGCGCCCGATGGATACACGCTGCTGATGGGCACCACCTCGCTCGTCAATAACGTGCACTTCTATCCCCAGATTCCCTACGACGCGTCGCGTGCGCTGGTGCCCGTGGTCGGCGTCGTGGATGTGCCAGCGTTTCTTCTGGTAGGCCCCAACGTGAAGGAATCCAACGCCAAGGATTTCATTGCGATGGCGGGCAAGAGTGGCGACAGGCTCAATTACGCTTCCGCCGGCGCGGGCAGTACGCTCCACCTCGCCGCGGAATGGTTCAAGTCGGTGGTTGGCTTCAAGGCCCAGCACGTGCCGCAAAAGGGCAGCGGGCCGGCTGTCACCTCGCTGGCCTCGGGCGAAGTCGACTTCAGCTTTGAAAACCTCGGCCCCGCGCAGCCACAGATGGAGGCGGGCCGCGTGCGCCTGTTGGCCATTGCCGCGCCGAAGCGCTTCCCCACACTGCCGAATGTGCCGACCCTCAAGGAAGCCGGTTTGCCCGACACCGACCTGTCAAGTTGGTTCGTGCTGATGGCGCCGACCGGTACGCCAGCCCCCGTCGTCGAGACGCTCAATCGGGAGGTCAACAAGGCGCTCGCCAAGCCGGAGATCCGCGACCGCCTGCTCAGGCTCGGCCTGGTACCGATGGGCGGTACCCCCCAGCAGCTCGATGCCCGCATGAAACAGGACTCCGGCAAGTGGGGCGCCATCATCCGCGCGGCCAACGTGAAGCTTGATTGAACCCGAGAGAAAGACGTTTGCCAAATGATGGCCAGCCGCTCGCGCACGTCGAAGATGGGCGTCACCTCGGGGGAGTGTCCTGCTCCGCCACCGCCGTTGCCGCGCCGGAATGCGAAGACCGTCTTCCGCGCGGTACGGTGGCACACGGCGGCCTACGCACGCTTGCGATCCCGGCGCATGTGCACCCCGAGGCGACCGCGATGAATGGACCTGTTCTGAAAATGATCGGAAGGCCGATAGCGCGCGTCGAGGATGCGCGCCACCTCAGGGGTATATCCCGCTATATCGCAGACATTGCCGTTCAGGACTGCATGGAAGTTGCCTTCATGCGCAGCCCTGCAGCCCACGGCTATCTGAAGGGCATCGATCGCCCCGAGGAGGTTCCCGCGGATGCTGTCTGGGATGCCGACCGCATCGGGAGCCTTACGGTTCCAATCGAAGGCAAGCTCTTGCGCAAGGAGTTCAACGGCGCACCGATGCCATTGCTGGCTTCCGGACGCGTTCGGTATGTCGGCGAAGCGATCGCCGCAATCACGGCACCTTCGCGCGCGGAAGCGGAGGACCTGGTTGAAGCGTGCGTGCCCAAGATCGACAGGCTGACTGCCGTCGTGGACGCTATGGCGGAGCTGGATCGTCCGACACTACCGCTGCACGAGCAGCTGGAGTCCAACGTCGCCATGCGATCGGGCCGGACCATCGGCGACGAGCGCGCTTTCTCAGGGTCATGCGTCACCCGGCGATTTTCGATGGCACGGATCCTTGCATCTCCGCTCGAAGGCCGGGGGTGCGTGGCCTGGATCGACAAGTCGACCGGCGAACTTGTGGTCCATGCATCCCACCAGCGCCCGCATCTGCTTCGCACATTTCTCGCGGAGCACCTGGTCGGCATTGCGGAGGCGGACATCCGCGTCGTCGTACCTGACGTGGGTGGAGGATTCGGCGCGAAAAGCAATCTCTATCCCGAAGAAATCATCGTGGCAGCGCTCACCCTTTCGACGGGCCGCGCCCATCGCTGGGTTGAAGACCGGTACGAGCATTTTGTGGCCTCCAACCACAGCCGCCAGCACGAGCACGAAATCAGTGCCTGGTTCGACGGAACCGGGCGTATCCATGCGTTGCAGGCCCGCATCGTGGTCGACTCGGGCGCCTACTCGGCCAAGACATCGACGGGCGCCATCGAGGCCAACATGGCGGCCAACGTCATGCTCGGGCCGTACGACATACGAAATTTCCGCTACGAATCGATCGCCGTCTACACCAACAAGACTCCGGTGGGTCCCTACCGAGGGGTGGGCCGTCCCGCCGGGTGCTTCGCCATGGAGCGGATCCTGGATGAGGTTGCCCATACCCTGGGCATGGACCCCGTGGAAGTCCGGCAGCGCAACCTCATAGCCGCGGACCGCTTACCCTACACAACCGCGACCGGGCTCTACTATGACTCGGGGAACTATGCGGCCTCGCTGGCGGCCGCGGAGGCGCACGCCAAGTCGTGGCCGCAGCGCCCGGACGATGCCAGGCATGTGCACGCCATCGGCTATGCGATGTACGTTGAACAGGCAGCCCACGGTTCGGTCGAATGGCATCGCAGGGGCTCACCGTTCATCTACGGGCATGAAGCCGCGCACGCCACGCTCACGCCGGGCGGTCAGTTGATCATCGATGTCGGTACGCTCAGCCATGGGCAGGGTCATCACACGTCGCTGGCCCAGATCGCCTCGCAAGTCACAGGCTTGCCGATGGATGTCATCCGTATCCGCCAGGGCGATACGGGCCGCACCCCCTACGGCATGGGCAGCGTCGCCTCCCGCTCCATCGTCATGGCAGGAGGTGCCGTCGCACGCGCGTCGCAGCTGATCCTCGACAAGGCTCGCCGCGTTGCGGCCGCAGCCTTGGGATGCGCGGTCGAAGACTTGCATCAAAAGGGCGCCTCGTTTGCCGCTCCGGGTGGAGAAGAGATCACCTACGCGGGTATCGGTCGCCTGGCGGTCGTCGAGTTGCACCGCCTGCCGCACGACATTCCTCCCGGCATGTCGGTCGAGGGCATCTACCGCCCCGAGGTCGAATCCGGCACCTTTTCCTATGGCACTCACATCGCCCGTGTGCGTGTGGATCTGGAAACGGGCGTGGTGCACGTGACCGACTACGCCGTGGTCGAAGACTGCGGCACCGTCGTCAACCCACTGATTCTTGACGGACAGGTCCGCGGCGGTGTGGCGCAGGGCATTGGCCAGGCGCTGTACGAAGACATGCGCTACACCGAGGACGGACAGCCCACCACGGTCACGTTCGGCGACTACCCCTTGCCGAGCACCATGGAGGTGCCCAAGATTGACGTGATCCATCAATGCACGCCGTCCCCGTTTTCTGAGTTCGGAATCAAGGGCGCTGGTGAAGGGGGTTGCGTGGGCGGGCCGGCCGCCATCGGCAACGCCGTGCGGGCGGCGCTCCTCGCGCAGGGTGTGGAGGTCAACCGCACCCCGATCACGCCCGACTATCTGCTGGCTCAGCTCCTGGATCCTCGACAGGCCGTCCCCGTGCCGCCGCCGCGCTCCGCGGGTATCCCTTCGGAGGAAGTATCTTGAAACTTTCTCCTCTTGAACTGCGTCGCCCGGCCTGTCTCGCCGACGCCTTGGAAACTCTTGGCGCACTCGGCAGCGATGCGCAGGTCCTGGCCGGCGGACAAAGTCTGCTGCCCCTGCTGCGCTACCGGGTACTGCGGCCCCATGTGCTGCTTGACATCAACAGGATCACGTCCCTTGCCGCCCTTGAACACACGCCTGCGGGTCTGCGCATCGGCGCGCTGGTGCGCCATTCGGACCTGGAAGCCCTGACGGTCCAGCAGCATGGACCCCTGGCGCCACTGCTCATGGCACATGCTCGCCAGATCGCCTTCTGGGCCGTGCGCAACCGCGGCACTGCCGTCGGCAGCATCCTGCAGGCGGACCCCAAGGGCGATTGGCCGCTGATGTTCTCTGCGCTGGATGCGCAGATAGAACTGTCAAGTCTGCGCGGATCCCGAAGTGTGCCGGTGCGGCAATTCATCCTCGGCCCGTTGCTGACGGCGCGTGCCGTGGACGAACTCGCTACCGGGCTCCTCATTCCGGTCGCTCGGACACGGATATCCGCCTGGGGTAGAGCGAAGCTCATGCACCGCGCGGGTGAATACGCCATGTGCTCCTCGATCGTGATTCGTCTTGCCACGGGTTGGGAGTGCTGGCTCGGCGCGGCGGGCGACAAACCAACGTCCATGCCCTGCTTGGCGGCCGCGCTGAACCAGTCCGCGGTCCCTCCGAGAAAGCAGCTGCTCGCCATCGCCGCCGGAGATATCGAGCAAGCACTTCCGGAGATGGGGCCTCTCGATCGACACAGGCACGCGGTGAATGCCATTGATGCTGCCGAGCAGGCGCTTGGAAGGGTTGCAAATGACTGACGACAACTACATCGTCCTCAACGGCACCCCTGTGCCCCTCATTGGCGAACACCGGATCACCCTGGCCGACTTCGTGCGCGACCAAGGTGTGACTTCCGTACACCTCGGATGCGAGCACGGGGTCTGCGGCGCCTGCAACGTGCTGGTCGACCAGGTTTGCACGCGCTCTTGCCTGGCATTGGCCCACGGTTGCGAGGGGAGCGCCGTCACGACACTGGACGGTTTGCAGGATGCGCTGTCTGAAAAACTGCGCGAGGCGTTCAACCGCTATAACGCACTGCAGTGCGGATTCTGCACGCCAGGAATGTTCGTTTCCGCATACGACCTGCTGGCCTCCGGCAAGACTCTTGACGAGGGCAAGGTTCGCGAGCGGCTCGCCGGCAACATCTGCCGATGCACCGGATACCAGGGGATCGTCAACGCCATTCTCTCCGTCTACGACCCTGCCAATGCTCCTGCGGTGATCGATGACCACGACCATTCCGATACCTCCTCATCCCATGAACACCCCTGAAACTTTTCGCAAGCGCGCCGGTATCGTCGCCGCGGCCGCTGTGCCGCATGCCCCGCAGCTTCTGTCTCGTCCGGATACCGAGGATCTGGCCCAGGTGGATCGTGTGCAGGCCCAGCTGGCCGCGATTGGCGAGGTGTTTCGCGCCAAGGACGCTGACTGTGTCATCGTCATCTCCAATGACCATGGCGATCATTTCGTGACGCACAGCGTGCCGCCGTTCTGCGTTCACGTGAGCGACAGTGCCGATGGCATGCACAAGCACCGCGGCGATTGGGCCGTGGACAGTGCGCTGGGCTACGTGCTCGTCCCCGAGATGGGCGCACTCGGCTTCGACCTCGCTTTCACCTTGAGCGCCAAGCTGCAGACCGCATTCACCATTCCCTACGCCTACATGGGGTTCGGCAGAGACATGCCGATGACCGCGCTGTTCGTGAACGCTTATGTGCCGCCACAGCCTTCACCGACCCGCTGCTTCGCCTTCGGCCAGGCACTGGAGAGGGCGCTGTGCAAGCTGGGACGCCGGGCGATCCTGATCGCCAGTGGCGGCCTGTCCCACTACCCAGGCACGGTCCACTATCCCAACCCCGACGTCAAGACCGACGAAGGGCTCTTTGCGCGGATGTGCGCGGGCGACCTGCAGCACCTTGTGGGGATCAACGAGCGAGAGCTCGACCGTACCGGGAACATCGAGCTGCGCTCCGTCCTCATGCTGGCCGGCGCGATGGGCGACCGTAAGCCCTTTGCCGCCCACTTCGAGCCGTCCTGGCACCACACCTATGCAACCCTGGCATGGGACCTCGAGGCGCCGAATCCCGAAGTCGATGGGTACGAAATGATCTATCCCGCGTTGCCGAGCAACCGCACTGGACTTGTGGAAGCCGTGCTGAGGCTGCGTACCAGCCCCGAGGATGCCCGCAGTTTCATCGCCGACCCTGCTGCCTGGAGCCAGGGTTTCCGCCTTGCCGACAACGAACGTGAGGCGCTGGTCGCGCTCGATACCGGCCGGCTGCGCGATGAATTCCGGATACATGCCCTGCTGACCGCCGGCGCCGCCACTCAGGTGGGCCTTCAGCGCAAGCGCACCTGATCTTCAACTTTCGAGGAGCTTCCCCATGTCCAACCCTTCTACCCGCGCCCGCCAAAACGGCAGGCAGCGCGTCGCCGAGATCGCTGGCGGCGGCATCGGCGGGCTGGCTACCGCCGCCTTTCTGGCGCGCGATGGCTGGCGGGTGCGCGTGCACGAACGCGGCGACGCGATCCGCGAAATCGGCGCCGGCATCTACATCAAGAACAACAGCATCGAGGTGCTGGACCAGCTGGGCGTTTTCAAGCGCATGCAGTCTGAAGGTTTGCAGCTTCAGAAAGCCGAGATCCGTTTCGCGGACGGCTCGCTGCGCCAGCAACGCGCACTGACGGGGCTGGCCCGTGTGCATGTGTTCTCGCGCCAGACGGTCATCGAAGCCTTGCGCGACGCTGCGCTTGAAGCAGGCGCCGAGATCGTGACGAATTCCGATGTCAAGGGGGTCGTGGGCGGCAGTGCTTTGAAGACCGCCGATGGCCTTGTGCACCCGGCCGATCTGGTCGTGGGTGCCGACGGCGTCGGCTCCGCCGTACGGAACTCGCTGCCCATGCGCAGTAGTTTCAAGATCCTGCCCACCATCATCGACAGGTTTCTGATCCAGGGCCGTCAGTTCACCCCGGATGACAAGACGATCGAGCACTGGTCCGGAAACCGCCGCATTGGCGTGACCCCCGCCGGACCGGACTCCACCTACGTCTACATGGTGGCACCCGAGCGCGACGCGATCGCACGTCAGATCCCGCTGAATGTCAGCGACTGGTCCGAGCGCTTCCCCAAGATCGCCGACCTGATGGAAGCCCTCGGTCGCGCACCGTCCACCCAGTTCAACTACGGCGTCGTCGACTGCCAGCACTGGGCGATGGGCAGCGTTGGAATTCTCGGCGATGCTGCCCACGGTCTGCCACCGACGCTGGGCCAGGGTGCTGGTCTGACCCTGATCAATGCATACGCACTCGCGCATTTCATGCGGGAAGAGGAGGACGTCCCCGCCGCCCTCCGCACCTGGGAAAAGCGCGTCCGCTTCATCAGTGACAAGACGCAGGCCTGGGCGTGCCGCTACGACTGGTTCACTCGCCAGTGGCCGACCAGCCTGGACGTGATGCGTCCGCTGGTGACTTGGTCATTCGGCCGCATCCGCTACCTGAACGAAAGCATGCGCATTGCCGACAGGGGTCTGCGCCTCGCCGGCATTGACATGGTTCGGGGATGACATGCTGATCGAAGGAACCAAGATCCTTGCCTTGCCGCGGGAGGAAGTCTGGAAAGCACTGAACGATCCGGCCTTCCTCCAGTCCTCCATCCCGGGCTGCCGCCGCGTGACGGAACCGCAGCCTGACAATCTGGCGATGGAGCTGACGTCGTCGGTCGGCCCCATCAAGGTGAATTTCACTGTCGAGGTCAAGAAGCTCGAGGTGAATGCCCCCGAGTCGTACGTACTGGAAGGCAGCGGATCCGGCGGAGTCGCGGGGTCCGCCACCGGCCGGGTCCACGTCAGACTGGTCGAAGTCGAAGGCGGTACCCAGCTTGAATACAGCGCCACGACCGAAATCACAGGCCGAATTGCTCAGCTTGGCTCCCGACTTATCGACAGCACGGCACGGAAGTTCTCCGAGGAGTTCTTCAGCAATGTGGTGAAGGCCATGTCGCGCGGTCGGGGCACCTCCCAGCAGATCCCGGATGCCCTCGCCGCGGCCCCCGGCTCTGCAAATGCGACGGGTGGCAACCACCCTTCACCTGCGATGCCGGCGCAGCCATCCGCGGCCGCGCCACCCGCCTCCTATCCCACTACGGGCCATCCCGCAATGGAGGCGATGGCCTGGCGGCTGGCGCTGGACGGCTTCGCTTGGCGTCTGGCGATCGGATGCGCCGTGGGATCGTGCATCGGCACTGTGGCTGCCATGCTCCTGATGCGGAGCGGCGCGTGATCGGCAACGCCCGCCCCAAAAGCCTGTTCGGCCGCCACGCCGCGGTGGCGACCGGCCACCACTTGGCGACACAGCAGGCGCAGCTTTGCCTCGTCAATGGTGGCTCGCTGGTGGATGCCATGGTGTCGGCCTCCGCGCTGCTCGCCGTGTGCCTTCCGCACGCCAGTTCGCTTGGGGGCTGCGGGATGATGTTGTACTTCGACGCGCGCAGCGGTCAAGTCCATGGCCTCAATGGCACGGGCCGCGCACCCCTGGCCGCCGATCCGTCGATGTTTGAGGGTGGTATGCCGCAGCGCGGCGTCCGTGCCGCGGTTGTTCCGACACTGGTGCGGCTCTGGGCGCGAGCCCATGAGCGATTCGGCCGGCTTCCGCTTCAAGACCTCCTGCAGCCCGCAATTCGCGCGGCCGCGCAAGGTATCGGAGCTGGCGAAGAACTCGCCCGCAACTTGAGGTCCTCCGATGCCAAGCTACGTCAGCAGGCAGGCTTTGCCGAAACCATGCTGCACGGCGGGGAGCCTATCAAGACAGGGCAACTCGTCGTCCAGAGGCAACTTGCAGCCGTGCTGAACGCCATTGCCATTGACGGCGAACGGGGCTTCTACGCAGGGTGGCCTGCTGAAAGCCTGGTGCGCTTCAGCCAACAGCATGGCGGCCTGCTGAGCTCCGACGACTTTACGCGTGCACAGGCGGACTGGGTGCAGCCGTGGGCCGCTGGACTGGGCCGCGGTTCGGTGCACGTGATGCCGCCAAATTCGGTGGGCGTCCTGATGCTGCAGCAACTCCAACGCTGGAACCAGGCCGGGCAACCCATGGATGCGATGGACGTGCCGTCCGCGATCGAGACAGCAATCGCCGCCATCGCCGAAGGCCGCAACCGCATTGGTGATATCGAACGGACGCCCGGCAGTGCTTCGGTGTTCGGTCTGCAGGCTCCGGAGCCTTGCGCCGAGCAGAAGGCTGCATTCGCGGCCGCTCGGGCAGGCGTCGGTGACACCACGGGCTTTGTGGCCATGGATGCAAGCGGCAATGCCCTCGCCATGCTGCAGAGCGTCTTTCAGCCGTTTGGCAGCGGTGCGATCGATATGGACACGGGGATCCTGTTGAACAACCGCATGTTCGATTTCTCCGCGGAACCGGGCGGCGTGAATTCCGTGGCGCCTGGTGTGCGGACATCACACACCCTCAATCCCTGGTTGGTGCTGGAGCATGGCCAGGCATGCATCGCTGGTGTTTCACCTGGCGGCGTGAGCCAGACCACCACCGGCTTCCAGCTCGTGACCGGCGCCCTCGACCCGTCGCTATCTCTGGGGGAGGTGGTGAGTCGCCCCCGCTGGTCGCTTGCGCGCGATGGAGAAGTCCTGTTGGAGCCGGCCATGCCGCCAGGCCTCGCCGATGCCTTGCGCACGCGCGGGCACACCGTGCAGGAAGACTCCCAGCACGAGTTCTACTTTGGTTCGGCCAAGGTGATTCGCCGGGTGCAGGGCGGCCTGATCGAAGCCGCCGCAGATTCAAGACGCCAGGCAACGGCGCAGGCGTGGTAGGCAGAACGAGCGCAGCTTGTGGGCCTCTCTTAACTCTATTGAATCAGATGATCTTTACCACTTTTCGCCGCGAGGGCGCATCGCGCCTGGGCCTGGTCGACGGTGACAGCGTCATAGACCTCAACGAGGCCTGCCCTGCCGTCTCGCCAAGCCTGCGCGTGGCGCTCGAACAGGGCACCGACCTCGCCGACGTGGCGTCGATGGTGCTGACCGGCAACCCCGCGCGGATCCCGTTCGCGGAATGCGCTTTCGCCCCGCTCATGCCCGAGCCACGAAAGATCGTCTGCCTCGGGCTCAACTACTACGACCACGCCAAGGAAGGCGGGCGCGAGAAGCCGCAATACCCCTGGTTCTTTCTGCGGACCTCGACCTCGCTGATGGGCCATGAACAGCCGGCGCTGATGCCCAAGGTCTCGGAGCATCTGGACTACGAGGCCGAACTGGCGGTCGTCATCCGCAGCCGCGTACCGCGCCACGTGCCCCGCGCCAAGGCCCTGGACCATGTTTTCGGCTACAGCTGCTTCAACGATATTTCCGTGCGAGATTTTCAGAAGCGCACCCCGCAGTGGACCATCGGCAAGAACTTCGATGCCACTGGTGGCTTCGGGCCCGTGCTCGTGACCGCCGACGCCCTGCCGTCCGGCGCCGCGGGCCTGCGTATCCAGTGCCGCCTCAACGATCAGGTCATGCAGGACGCCAACACGTCGGACATGATTTTTGACGTAGCCGAGACGATCCACCTGCTCAGCGAGGCGATGACGCTCGAGCCGGGTGATGTGATCGTCATGGGAACGCCGGCCGGCGTCGGCATGGCTCGTACCCCGCCCGTCTGGATGCGCGCCGGCGACGTCGTCCACGTCGAGATCGAGGGCATCGGCACCTTGTCCAACCCCGTGAGCGCCGAGGCGTGATGTCGGGTTGACTGCCCTTTCCCTTCATTCTTTCTCTTCAACCTTCCTGGAGTTCCCTATGTCCGAAACGACAGCCGTTTTTGCAGCCGGTGGCTATCGCTACATCCCCTCCGTCTTCCAATACTCCGGCGGTGTCGCCGCCCAGCCGGGATTCGCCCTGGAACGGGTGCGCTTCCTGAAGCCGCTGCCCATGGCCGAAGGTGTCGCTGCCATTGAGGCGTACCTGGCGAGCATCGGTCGACCGACCACGTCCGTCGCCCAATTCGAACTGCGGTCTCCTGACCCGTTCAGCGATCAGGGCTTTCTGGATTTCAACACCCACTACGTGAAGACACTGGAGCGTTGGGGCATCTACAAAGATGGCGTCAATCCGGTGGCTCGGACCAACGTCTGCCCGATGTACGCCAAGCCGACCGAGTCTCTCGTGTTCGCCTTCGCCTACACCGTGCCGTCACAGCGTACGCGCCCCTCGTTCCAACTCTCGGGCAGCGCTGATGCCCATACGGGCAACGCACCAGCCCGCGAGCGTTTGATCGCCATGGGCGATACCTCGCCCGAAGGCCTGCGCACCAAGGTGGCGTTTGTGGCGGACACGATGGAGCGGCGCATGAGCTCGCTGGGCGTCAACTGGGCGGATGCGGTATCCACCGAGCTCTACACCGTGCAGAACATCGGTCACCTGGTCGGTGATGAATTGGCCAAGCGCGGCGCCGGCGCCGGCGGCCTGGTGTGGAACTACGCCCGCCCGCCCGTCGTCGGCCTGGAGTTCGAGATGGACGTGCGCGGATATTCCCGCGAAACGGTGCTCTGATCCAGGCTGCGGGGAACCGCTGAAAATTGCCAGGGCGCTGCGCTCGGCGCTTCACTGCTGCTGGGGTGGAAAGTCCTCCTGGAGGTCCGGGTGCGCTTGACTCTGCCATGATGGGAAGGTTGAAACTTCCAGCACCGCCAACGTCCTGGAACTCCATGAACAACATCGCCTTGCCCCGGCCCCCGCACCCGCACCCGCGTGCATTGAAAGATTGGTCCTTGCCGATCGAAGGCATGACCTGCGCATCCTGCGTCGCCAGGGTCGAGCGTTCACTCGCGGCCGTGCCCGGTGTCAAGGAAGCGCACGTCAACTTCGCCACCGAAGCCGCCACGGTGCAGGTGGACGAATCCGTTGGCTGGGACACGCTGCGCGCCGCCGTCCGCAAGGCTGGCTACGAGGTCGGCGCGCGGGACGTGACGCTGCAGATCGACGGCATGACCTGCGCATCGTGCGTGGCGCGCGTCGAGAAGGCGCTGGCCAAGGTGCCGGGCGTCGCATCCGCTTCCGTCAACTTCGCCACCGAGCAGGCGGAGGTCAAGCTGGCGGGCGAAGGGGTCGACGTGGATCGACTCATCGCCATCGTGCAGGCGGCGGGCTACGGCGCGCGCCTTCCCGACGCGCAGCCTGGCGGCGCGGTGACGGCGAAGGGTCGGCCGCTGCCGGATTGGTGGCCGGTGGGAGCGGCGACGGTGCTCTCGCTGCCGCTGGTGCTGCCGATGATCGGCACGCTCTTCGGCTGGTCGTGGATGCTCGACGGCTGGCTTCAGTTCGCGCTCGCCACGCCGGTGCAGTTCTGGCTGGGCGCGCGCTTCTACAGGGCGGGCTGGCGCGCGCTGAAGGCAGGTGCCGGCAACGTGGACCTCCTGGTCGCGCTCGGCACCTCGGCGGGCTACGGGCTGAGCGTCTACCTGCTCTTCGCGCACGGCGGCCACGGCATGGCGCATCTCTACTTCGAGGCCTCGGCGGTGGTGATCACGCTGGTGCTGCTGGGCAAGTGGCTGGAGGCGCGCGCCAAGCGGCAGACCACCGAGGCCATCCGCGCCCTGAACGCGCTGCGCCCCGACACGGCCCGGATTTGCCGCGACGGTACCGAGCGTGAAGTGCCCGTGGCCGAGGTCCGCGTCGGCGACCTGGTCGTCATCCGGCCCGGCGAGCGCGTGCCGGTGGACGGGCAGGTGGTCGAAGGCGCCAGCGATATCGACGAATCGCTGATCACCGGCGAAAGCCTTCCCGTCGCCAGGCATGCAGAGGACCGCGTGACGGGCGGATCGATGAACGGCCAGGGCCTGCTGGTGGTCCGCACGACCGCGGTCGGCGCCGAATCCACGCTCTCGCGCATCGTGCGTCTCGTCGAAACCGCGCAGGCGAAAAAGGCGCCGATCCAGCGCCTGGTGGACCAGGTCAGCAGCGTGTTCGTGCCGGTGGTCATCGGCATCGCCTTCGTCACGCTGCTCGGCTGGGGCCTGGCGACGGGCAACTGGGAAGCGGCCATCCTCAATGCCGTGGCCGTGCTCGTGATCGCCTGCCCCTGCGCGCTGGGGTTGGCCACGCCCACGGCCATCATGGCCGGCACCGGCGTGGCTGCGCGGCACGGCATCTTGATCAAGGACGTGGAGGCGCTGGAAGTGGCGCACGCCGTGAAGGTCGTCGCCTTCGACAAGACCGGCACGCTCACCGAAGGCCGGCCAGAGCTGGTGGCCTTCGAGGCGGCGAACGGAAACGCCACAGCGCTCCTGCAGGCCAGCACGGCCATCCAGTCGGGCAGCGAGCATCCGCTGGCCCGGGCAGTTCTCGCCGCGGCAGGGCAACACGGCATCTCGGCCCTGCGCGCCGCCGAGGTGCGGGCCGTCGCGGGGCGCGGCGTCGCGGCGACCGTGGATGGGCGCGCGCTCCACCTGGGAAGCAGCCGCTACATGGCCGAACTGGCGGTCCCGCTCGGCGCGTTCGCCGGGCGTGCGGCGCAACTGCAATCGGAAGGCCGCACGGTCTCCTGGCTGGCGGACACGACGCGTCAGCCGACGCTGCTGGGCCTGCTCGCCTTCGGCGACGAGCCCAAGGCCGGTGCCGCGGCGGCCGTCCGCCAACTGCATGCCCAAGGCATCAGGACGGTGCTGGTGACCGGCGACAACAAGGGCAGTGCCGAGGCGGTCGCGAAGGCGCTGGGCATCGACACGTTCCGCGCCGAGGTGCTGCCCGAGGACAAGGCCTCGATCATCGTGGCGCTTAAGGCCGGCGGCGAGCGCGTCGCCATGGTCGGCGACGGCATCAACGATGCACCGGCGCTCGCGGCCGCCGATGTCGGTATCGCGATGTCCACCGGCACAGACATCGCCATGCACGCGGCCGGCATCACGCTGATGCGCGGCGACCCGGCGCTGGTGGGCGATGCGATCGACATCTCGCGCCGCACCTACGCGAAGATTCGGCAGAATCTTTTCTGGGCCTTCGTCTACAACGTGGTCGGCATCCCGCTGGCGGCACTCGGCTTCCTCAGCCCGCTGATCGCGGGCGCCGCGATGGCCTTCAGCAGCGTGAGCGTGGTGAGCAATGCGCTGCTGCTGCGGCGCTGGAAAGGTGGTGCAAGGTGAGCAGCGTGCCGGCGGCGGCGCCGCCCTTCAACATCGGCGAGGCCGCGCGGCGCTCGGGCGTCTCGGCCAAGATGGTGCGCCACTACGAGTCGCTCGGCTTGCTGCCGGCCGTCAACCGCACGGAGTCCGGCTACAGGCAGTACACCGACAAGGACGTGCACACCCTGCGCTTCGTCCGGCGTGGCCGCAGCCTGGGCTTCAGCATGGACGAGATCGCGCAGCTGCTGAAGCTGTGGCAGGACAAGGGCCGCGCCAGCGCCAGCGTGAAGCGCATCGCGCTGGCGCATGCGGCCGATCTCCAGCGCCGCATCGACGAGATGGAGGGCATGAAGCGCACGCTCGAAGGTCTCGCCGATTGTTGCCAGGGCAATGACAGGCCGGACTGCCCGATCCTGGAGGAACTCGCGGACATCAGCGAGCCCGTCGGCGCGCACGGGCGCCAACCGCTGCCGCGCCGTCTCGGCTGAAACGTCAGCCGGCGCATGGCATCTCGCTGGCGGATGCCTGCTCCCCCGGCTACTGCAAGCCCAGCGGCGCGGGCCCGGTGTCGGCGTACTTTCCAGCCTCACCGTCGAAGCGCTCCGGCAGGCAATCGGCCCGCGCATTGCGCCTGCCCAGCGCCGCCATCCCTGCCGCGGTCGCCGAGGCGCGCGAAGGCATCGGGCCGCGCGCATAGTCGATCACGGTGTCGTGCTCACCCGCCTGCCCCGGCTCGACGATCGTCCAGTAGAAGTGTCCGGGCAGCGGCTCGTCCACAGTCAGTTCCAGCGCGGTTTCCATAGTCATTCCCTTCATTAATACCAATGACTACATTTGACCGCCGGAGCCCGCGAAAGCGGTAGGCAGGAATTCACGCTCTGCCGCTGTTCCTCAAGCAGCTGTTGCGTTGTCGTCCCGGTCGAAGCCGTGAAACGTGGTGAAGGTCTCGACGGGCTCCCGCGGCATCGCGAGACTGTTCAGCGGCGAGGACGCATCCGCATGCCCCAGCGACATGCCGCACACCACGGTCTGCTCCGCCGGCAAGCCGAGCAGTTCCCGGACGACCGCCTCGTGCCGCACGAACGAAACCTGGGGGCAGGTATCCAGTCCCCGCGCCTTTGCCGCGATCATCAAGGTCTGGAGGAACATGCCGAGGTCGGCCCAGCTGTGCGGCGCGAGGCAGCGGTCGATCGTGAAGATGAGTCCCACGGGCGCATCGAAGAAGAGGAAGTTCCGCCCGGTCTGCCGGTAGCGCGCGGCGGCATCGGCCCGGTCGATGCCCGCGGCGGCGTAGTAGCGGCGGCCGAACTCCGCCTGCCGCGCCTTGCACGCGGCCGGCAGTTCGTCGGGGAAGTGCCGCGAGGCGGGCAGTTCGTCGCGCTCGTGCGATCGCAGCAGCGCCTGGCTGAGCCGGTCCTTGGCTTCCCCGGCGAGCACGTGTACGGACCAGGGCTGCGTGTTCGAGTTGCTCGGCGCGTGGCGGGCGACCCCGAGCATTTCCTCGACCAGCGCTCGCGGAACGGGCGTGGGCAGGAAGGCGCGGACCGCTTTGCGCGAGCGGATGACCTGGTCGACGATGGAGGCCTCTGTCATGCCGAGATGCTCGCACGCATCCGCGCGGCTGCCCAATGAAGCTTGCGCAGCATGGTCATGCACGAAACGCAACTTGGGGGCGCGGTTTCATTCGCCCGCGAGTTCGAGCAGTTGCGTCCTCAGCCAGAGATGCGCGGGATCGTGCTCGTACCGCCGATGCCATATCGCCCGCAGGGTGGCGCCCGGCACGGCATAGGGCAGCTTCTTCGCGTGCATGTCGCCCCGCCGCGCGAAGGCGGCCGCCAGCGGGCCGGGAACGATGGAGACCATGTCGCTGCCCAGCAGCAGTTCGGGCACCGCCAGCGAGTGCGGCACCGTGATGCGGTAGCGCGGCCGCCGGCCCGCCTTCGCGAGCGCGTCTTCCAGTGCCTGGCGGTCGAACATCTCGGATTGGCGGGCGAGGCCACGCTCCAGGATGTACCCGCTCACCGCGCCTTCCTCCTGGCCGCCGAGCGAGACGGTCACCAGCGGATACGACGCGAGATCGTCCACGCTCGGCTTGCGCCGGCGCAGCGGGTGGCCGCGGCGCATGACCAGCACGTCTTCCTGCGTCCACACCGCCACGCCCTGCAGCCGTGGCGGCACCTCCGCGAAGATGCCGATCGCGATGTCGATGCGTCCCACGTCGATCTGCTCCGCCAGGTCCAGCCGGGTGGACGGGCGCACGACCAGGTCGATCGACGGCGCCAGCGCGCTCACCCGTTCGCTGAGCCGGGTCAGCAGCACCGAGGTCACGTAGTCGTTGGCGGCGAGCACGAAGGTGCGCGCTGCCGTGGCCGGGTCGAAGGGCTGGACGCCCAGCGTGGCGTGAATGCTGCGCAGCGCCTCGCGCAGGGGCGCGGCCATCGCGAGCGCGCGGGCCGTCGGCTCCATCCCCTTGGCCGTGCGCACGAACAGCTCGTCTTGCAGCGCCTCGCGCAGGCGGGCGAGGGCGTGGCTGATCGCGGACTGGCTCAGGTGCAGCCGCTTTCCGGCGCGCAGCAGGTTCTGGTCCTCGAAGACCGCGTCGAACACGCGAAGCAGGTTCAAGTCCATCCGGTTGGGGTTCGGCGTCATCTGGCTCTTCCTCACATTGCACGTCCTGCATTTTGCTGTTGCAGATTGATCGCTTCCCCCCGGTGGTGTGCGCTGGCACTGTCGCGGCTGGCCACTCGTCCACCCCCCACACCCGACAGGAGCGTTCACGATGAATCCCATCTCCAGAAGAACATTCGCGAAGCACGTCGCGTGCCTCGCCCCGGGCCTCGCGCTGTGGCCGGGCCCCGGCTTCGCGCAGGGCGAGGCCGGCGTGGGCCGGGTCATCGTGGGCTACCCCGCCGGCGGCACGCTGGACCAGACCGCGCGCCGCCTGACGGAGGCATGGCGCACCCAGGGTCGCGCCTGGCTCGTCGACAACCGCCCCGGCGCGGCCGGGCGCATCGCCAGCGCGCAATTGAAGCGCGAGAAGCCGGACGGCAGCGTCATGCTGTGCACGCACACCTCGGCGATGACGATCTATCCGCACGTCTATGCCAACCTGCCCTACGACCCGGTGAAGGACCTGCGCCCTGTCGCCTTGCTGGCCTCGGCCACCTGCGTGCTGGCCATCAGCGCCGCGGTGCCGGCGGAGGTGAAGACGCTCGCGGACTACGTGCGCTGGGCCAAGGCCAACGAAGGCGGGCGGACCTATGCCTCGCCCGCCGCGGGATCGCTCGCGCAGTTTCTCGGCTACCGCTTCTCGCAGGCGGCTGGTGTCCCGCTGACGCACGTGCCCTACCGCGGCTCCGCGCCGGCCGTGCAGGACCTGCTCGGCGGGCAGATCCCCGCCTACATCGGCTTCGTCGGCGATTTCCTCCAGTACCTCGGCAGCGGCAAGATCCGCCTGCTGGCCGTCACGAGCGAACACCGCTCGCGCTTCCTGAAGGACGTGCCGACCTTCGCCGAGCAGAGCTTCGCGAGCGTGGCCGGGGCCGAGAGCTACGGCATCTACGCGCCCGTCGCGACGCCGGAGGCGACCGTCGCGGCCCTGGCCGCCGCGACCCAGGCCGCGTCGCGCGACAAGACGCTGGTCGCCGGCCTGGAGCAGATCGGCCTGGAGGTTGCCTACCTCGGCCCGGCGGACTATGCACAGCTCATCGCGGGCGAGCGCGAGCGCTGGAAGCCCGTGGTCGCGGCCTCGGGCTTCAAGGCGGACGAATAGCAGGACGACGAAAGAGACAAGAAGGAACATCCCATGACGGAACGCGAACAACTGATCGCCGCGAGCCTGCCCTTCCTGGCCGAGATCCGGGACATGACGGCGGGAACCGGCGTCGAGCAATGGCTCAACGCGAAGCACGGTCCCGGAAGCCCGCGCTACGAACAGCTGGCCGCGCTGGTGAAGGCCGGCGTGCGCGACGGCTGGGCCGCGAACGTGGAGATCCAGGGCGCGCGCTACCGGCGCAGCCGCCTGTGCGAGCCGACCGCCGAGACCTTGCACTTCAGCATCACGGCTGTGTACATGGACAGCACCGGCAACACGCAGGGCAACCCCGAGGGCAGCTTCCGGGGCGACTACCACGCGCATCCCTACGGCGAGTTCAACATGGTCGTCCCGCTGACCGCGGGCGCCGCGCTCGGGGGCCCGAACGGCTGGTGCTTCGGTGGCTGGACCGCGCCGCCGCCCGGCAGCCATCACTACCCCGAGGCCAAGGGCGGTGCCGTCATCGCGCTGTTCTACCTGCCCGCGGGCCGCATCTCCTACGACATCGAGGCACCGCGCTAGGCTTGCGGCGAGGCGAGCCGGATTCGCCGCAGGGTCTCCTCGCCTTCGCGCAGGATGTCCAGCGCCCGGCGCGGATCCATCAGCATCACGCGTTGGTGCGGAATGCGCGAATCGTCGGCCAGCGCCTGCACCCGGTGGGCGTAGCCGCGCAGCTGCACGAGCCAATGCGCCAGGGCCTCCACGTCTTCGCCTCGCGCGCCGGCATCAGCTTGCGACAGCCACCGGCTGTGGATGCAGATCTTCGCGCAAAGGCCGAGGCCTTCCACCCAGGTCTCCCAATGGGCGAACTCAGCGGCCACGTATTCGTGCAGCCGCTCGTCCACCTTGCCACGGCTTTGCGCGATGGTGGCCAAGAGAGCGCGCGCCGCGGCCAGCGCGTCGTCCTTCTCGCGCACATAGGCAAGGGCCTTTGCGCGGTCGAGCGTGAGTTCGCCCTCGTGCTCCGGTGCCCACGGGATCAGGCTGTCGCGCACTTCCATGCCCCACCACGCGCGCTGGATGCTTCGCGGCAGCATGCTGTTGTCGGCCGAGACGAAGCCGTGGATGTAGGCCGCGTGCCGCACGACGGGCATCGTGCGCGACAGTACAGCCGCCAGCCACGGCGCCTGCGATTCGTCCCACGCGCGCGCCTCCAGCCAGCGCCGGCAAGCTTCTTCCGCGTCGATGTCGTCCCCCGCCGCCCATGCGGCCGCGGCGACAAGGTTGATCTCGTTCAGCGTGTCCAGGCAATCCAGGTCGTTGATGCGCTCCCACTCGATGCGGAAGATCGCGCCCTGCACGCCATGCGCGCGCCAGTGCGCCATGCGCGGGCGCAGGTCGTCCAGCACCAGGCAGGGCATCAGGCCCCAGCCGAAGAACTGGCCGAGCACGTCGTACTCGATCCATTGCGTGCGCCCCCGCAGCCGGCCGATCGCGGGGTTGTCCGGAAAGCCCAGGTAGAAGTCGTGCGGCGTCGCCTTGATGCAGAAAATCACATCCTCCGGCGCGCGATCCACCGCCTCTACCAGCGGCGCGTGGTCCTGCGGCTTGTAGGCGAAGTCGCGGATGGCGAGCCCCTTGCCGTGCCGGCGGATCGGCGCATGCAGCGTCGCGATCAGCCGCGCATACCAGTCGGAGAGCGGCTCGGCCGCGCACAGTTCGCAGTGGCAGCGGTTCTGCACCCGCGAGGCGCGGCTTTCCTGCGAGCCGAAGCTCACGATCATCCCGGCCAGCAGCGGGAAGTCCGTGAACAGTTCATCCGTCTTGTGGCCGATGTATTCCGTCCAGAAGGGCTCCGACGGGCAGAACACGCCGTTCTTCACCACCTCCGGGTGGATGGAGAGCACCTCGTCGGAGAAGCCGATCTCCTTCACGTTGACCCACACCGCGATGCCCGCATCCGCCGCGAGCTTGAGCAGGTGCGCGAGGTAGGCCCGCTTGTTGAAGATCGCGTTCTCGCCGCGCCGCGAGGGCAGGTCGCTCCACAGCGCGTAGGGGTCGAAGTACGCGCGCGGGTAGACGACCTGGTGCACCAGGTCGGACTCGTGCAGCACCAGCGTGTCGAGCCGGTGCCTGCGCATGAAGTCCAGCGTGCGCACGACGCTGTGACGCTCCCACATGCGCTGGCCATGCAGCTCGACGGCGCGCAGGGGGAGGGCGCGCGGCGAGCCCTCTTGCGCCTGCGTCATGCCAGGCCCCCGCGTTCGCAAAGCGCGGCCAGCCGTCGCTCGACATCCCGGGCCAGCGTGTCGGTGCGCGTGGTGTCCAGCGTCCAGTAGAGGTAGTGCGGGTACGCGGTGCCCTTCAGCAAGGCGCGCACCTCGGCGCCAAAGTCGACCAGCGGGCCCGCCGTCGCGCGCGCCGCGGCCACCGCGTCCGCGCGCGGCTCGGCTTCGGCCCGCAGCACCAGGAACACGGCCCGGGCGCAGAGCTCGAAGCCGCGCACGTAGAGCGCATAGAGCCGCAGCATGTTGGTCATGTCCAGCGCCGTCGCGTCGTCGACGCCCAGTTCCCCGGCACGCAGCACTTCGGCCAGGCCATCGGCCTCGCGCACTGCCTGCGACTTCTCGGCCAGGATGAGATCGAGGTTCGCGGGTGTCGGGTCGAGCAGGCGCGATGCGCCAGGCTCCCAGTCGTCGCGGCCGTGGATGTGCACGAGCATGTCCATGGAGCGCTCCACCGTGTCGCAGTACTGCCCGTCCTCGTGGAACAGGTGGCCGCGCACGTACGCCGATTTCTCCATCACCGCCCAGGCGCCGCGCATGAAGTCCCGCAGCCTGTGCGCGGCCCTCGGATGCGTCGGCACCTGCAGCGGCCAAAGCGCGGAGGCCTCGCGCAGCGGCGAGTAGAAGCCGTGCCGCGCCCAGGCGGCATACACCTCGTCGAGGTCCGTTTCCACGTCCTGCGCCAGCAGCGCACCGGCCAGCACGTTCAGGATATTCGGGCTGTTGAAGGCGCCCGCATCCGTGATGACCTCCCAGTCGGTGCGCAGCGCGATGCCTTCCGCGCCGCTGGCGAGCGCATGGCGCATGCGCTTTTGCATGTCTTCCACCACGCTCACCGGGAACACGCCCAGCCCGAAGAACTGGCCCCAGGTGTCGTACTCGATCCACTGGCGCAACCCACCCGTGTGCCCGATGCGCGGGTTGTCCGGGAAGGTCGGGTAGTAGTCGTGCGGCGTGTTCTTCAGCGAGATCACGATGTCGCCGCTCACGCGCCGCGCGGCGTCGAGCATGCGGCTTTGCTGGTCCGCCGAGTACGAGAAATCGCGCACCGCCAGCGTCTTGCCGTGCTCGGCCAGGGGGCGGTGCATCGCGCCCAGCAGCTTCGCGTACCAGTCGGTCGGGTCGGTCGCCCGGCAGCGCGCGCAGGTGCAGGTGTTGGTCGAGATCGAGACCTTGCTCTCGCGCGTGCCCGGGCTCACGATCACACCCTCGATGCCGGGCACCGCCTTCAGCAATTCGCGCAGCTTCAGGTCCAGGAACTCCCACCAGAAAGGGTTGCTCGCGCACACCGAGCCGTCCGCGTTGCGCAGGCCGGGCACCAGTTCGAGCAGCGGGTCGGCGAACCAGATCTCCTTGATCTCGACGTGGAAGGCGATGCCCCGCGCCGCCGCCTCGCGCACCACCTTGTTGATGTAGTGCCGGTTCTGGTAGATCGAGTGCATGCGCACCGGCCAGCGCTTCCACATCAGCGACTCGGGAAAGAAGGCTTCCGGGAACACCAGATGCTCGACGATGTCGTTCTGGTGGAAGACCAGCGCGTTGAGCCTGAACTTGTCCATGAAATCGAGCGCCTGCTCGACCTGTGCCCACTGCCACATGCGGGCCGAGTGGAACTCCAGCGCGCGATGCCTGAAGCCGCGAGCGAGATCGGGGAAACTCATTTGGTCTGGCTCCGCACCATCTGCAGGATGCCGGTCTCCGTCACCACCTGCTTGTAGTGCGCCTGCTGGTCCGTCCACTTGCGCGCGAAGTCGGCCGGGCCGAGGTAGACCGGGTCCAGCCCCAGGTTGCGCAGCGCGTCCTGCGTCTCCTTCTCCGCCATGATCTTCTCGAAGGCGGAGGCGAGCTTCGCTCGCACCGCGTCGGGCATCCCCTTGGGTGCACCGATGCCCTGCCACAGCGTGACGGAAACGTCGAAGCCGCGCTCCTTCGCCGTCGGCACGTCGCTGAAGAGCGGATCGGCCAGCCGCTTGTCGCCGAAGAGCACCAGCACGCGGATCTTCCCGGCCTTCACCTGCTCGCGGATGTCCACCGGGTTGATGCCGCCGGCCTGGATGTGCCCGCCCAGCAGCGAGGTGATCAGTTCCCCGCCGCCGCTGAAGTTCACTGCCTCCATGGGGAACTTGGCCAGGAACTTGAGATGCTCCGGCCCGATGTGCGACGTGTTGCCCACGCCCGTGATTCCGTAATTCATTGCGGCCGGGTTCGCCTTGGCGAAGGCGATCAGGTCTTCGATGGTCTTGAAGGGCGAATCCCCCTTCACGCACAGGACGAAAGGCACCTCGCCCAGTTGCGCGATCGCCTGCAGGTCCGTCACGTAGTTGAACTTCGCGATGCCGTAGATCGGCTGCGTGACCATGCCACTGTTGGTGATGCCGATGGTGTAGCCGTCGGGCTTGGACTGCACGAGTTCATTCAGCCCGATCATCGCGGCCGCGCCCGGGCGGTTCTCGATCACGAAGGGCTGGCCCAGGTACTTCTGCGCATCCTTGGCGATCAGCCGCGCGACGATGTCGGAACTCCCGCCGGGACTGAAGGGCACGATGAACTTGATCGGGTGGTTGGGATACTCCTGCGCCAACGCCGGCACCTGGGCGGCACCGGCCAGCGCAAGGGCGAGCGCGGCCGCGCGGAATGAACCGAAAGCCATGTCTTGTCTCCTTCCGTTGCGCCCGAAACGGCTCCGGACGCTTATGACAACGTTGTCATTCTGGAATTTCGGCGAAGAAGCCGACATTGGAGAAAACCCGCTATGGAGGGGGCGCGAGCGTTTCGCCGGCGTGCAGCAGGGGTTTGAGGGCCACCGGTTCCGCAGGGCGGCCGGCGGTGCGCGCGGCAATGTAGTCCAGCGCGGCCCGGCTGCAGGCCGCGATCTGCACATCCACGCTCGTGAGTCGCAGCGCCGCCGACAGCGTGGCGCCGCGCATGCCCACGACGGACATCGCCTGCGGCACGGCCACGCCCTGCGCCTGGAGCCAGTCCATCACCACCTGCGACATGAAGTCCGAGGTCGCGAGCAGGCCGGTGACCGCGGGCTGGCCGGCCAGCAGGGCGGGCAGGGCAGCGGCCACGGCATCGGCCCGGTATTCGACCTCGCACAGGCGCGGCTCCACGCCCGCTTCCGCCAGCGCCGCCAGGCAGCCCGCGAGGCGCTGGCGCCCGGTCTCGCTGCGCGCATTGCCGTTGACCACGCCGATGCGGCGGTGCCCCGCGGCCAGCAACTGCTCGGCGGCCATGCGGCCCGCTGCCACGTTGTCCACGCAGAACATCGGTGCCTCGATGAAGCGCGGCCCCAGCGTGCACACCACCACGCCCGCCGCCTGCATGCCGCGCGCGAGTTCGGCCAGTGCGTCGGCGCACACATGCTGGTCAAAGCCGCCGCCCGTCAGGATCAGACCCGCCACGCGGTGCTCCCACAGCTGGCGGCAGTATTTGAGCTCCAACATCGGGTCGCGCTGGATGTTGCACACCACCGCGAGCAGCCCGTGCTCGGACTCGGCCCGCTCCGTCACGGCCTCGGCCACGGTGCCGTAGTACGGGTCCAGCATGTCCCCGACCACCAGGCCTATGGCGCGCGGCTGCGCGCCGCGCAGGTTGCGCGCCAGCAGGTTGGGCACGTAGCCCAGGCGGTTTGCCACCTCGCGAACTTTCTGCGCGACGGCCGGTGCCACGGGCAATTCGGAATTGCGCAGCACGCGCCCGGCGGTGCTGACCGAGACGCCGGCCTCGCGCGCGATGTCGACCAGCCTCGCCACGGCGGCGCCCGGGGGCGCGGGGGTCTGGGCGGTGGACTTGGGGTTCGGCACGGTCGGCCGATTCTAGGCAGGCGGCGTCAAGGCGCCGCTCACTCGGGCGTGATGTTCGCCTTCTTGACCAGGCGGGCGTAGCGCTCCTGCTCCGCCTTGAAGAACTGCGCCGAGGCCTCGGGCGTCATTGGCGCGATCACGTTGTCCTGCTTCGCCATTGCGTCCTTCGTCTCCGGCGTGGCAAAGGCGGCGACCACGGCGGCATGCAGGCGCTTGAGCTCGGCGGCCGGCAGCTTCGCCGGCGCGATCACCGCGAACCAGCCGGCCACATCCACCTCGGGGAAGCCTTGCTCGGCGAGGGTCGGCACATCAGGCAGCGAGGCCACGCGCGTCTTGCCCATCACGCCGATGGCGCGCAGCGCGCCGCTCTTGAGCTGGCCCTGCACCGAGGGCACGGAGAGCACACCCATCTCCACCTGGCCGCCCATCAGGTCCGCCACCATCGGACCGACGCACTTGTAGGGAATGTGGCGCGCCTCCACGCCCGCGGCATCGAGGTACATGGCCGCGGCCAGTTGCAGGATGGTGCCGTTGCCCGACGAGGCATAGTTGTAGGCGTCCGGCCTGCCCTTGAGCAGCGCCTGCAGCTCCTTCGCGTTCTTCGCCGGCACCTTCGGGTTGACCACCAGCACGAAGGGCGTGGAACCCACCACCGTGACCGGCGTGATGTCGGCCAGCGCGTCGAAGGGCATCTTCTTGAACACGCTCGGGTTCACGACGTGGTTGTTCGACACCACGCCCACCGTCAGGCCGTCGGCCGGCGCGCGCACCAGCGCGGCGGTGCCGGTGATGCCGCCGGCGCCCGGCAGGTTCTCGATGACGACCGCCTGGCCGTCGAGCGCCTTGCCGAGCGAAGGCGCGGCGGCACGCATGATGGTGTCCACGCCCGAGCCCGCGCCCACGGGCAGGATCACGCGCAGCGGCGGCTTGTCCGCCGCATGGACGGCGCCGCCGAGGGCGCACAAGGCGAAGGCGGCGGCGATGAGCACGGACAGGCCGCGGCGCTGGAGGAGGAAGCTCATGTGGATGTCTCTCGTGTCGTCGTGTCGTTGGGAAAATCGGAAACGGAAGGCGGCGGGTGCTCAGGCCGGGACGTGGCTCGCCAGCCCCGCCAGGATCTCTTCCGTGTGTTGGCCGACGCGCGGCAAGGCATGCCGCACGCCGGGGCGGCGCCCGCCCATCGTCAGCGGCAGGAGCACGACATCGGTCGTGCCGCCGTCTTCGGTCTCCATCGGAACCAGGCCGCCGCTGGCCTTGAGGTGCGGGTCGTGCAGCAACTGGTCCGGCCGCATGATCGGCGCGTAGGGTATGCCGGCCGCCTCCAGCTTCGGCGAGAGCTCCTCCACCCGGTGGTGCTTCAGGATCTCGCCCAGGCGGCGCAGCAGCGCCGGCCGCACCGCCACGCGCATCGCGTTGTCGGCCAGGCCCGGATCCGCCGCCAGTTCCGGCGCCTCGATGACGCGGCACAGCGTGAGGAACTGCTTGTCGCTCACGGCGCCGATGAAGAGCTGCTCGCCGCCGGCCAGCGTGAACACGTCGTAGACGCTCCACGCCGACACGCGCGAGGGCATCGGTGGCGCCGGCTCGCCCGTCATCGCGCACTGCTGCATGTGCTGGGAGGAGAGGAACACGCAGTTCTCGAACAGCGCGCTCTGGATCTCCTGCCCCTGGCCCGTCAGTTCGCGCTCGCGCAGCGCGGCCAGCACGCCGATGGCGCCGAACATGCCGCCCATGATGTCGTTCACCGAGGTGCCCGCGCGCAGCGGCCGGCCGGCCGGCCCCGTCATGTATGACAGGCCACCCATCATCTGAACCACCTCGTCCAGCGCGAGCCGCTTCTCGTAAGGGCCGGGCAGGAAGCCCTTGTGCGAGACGAAGATCAGGCGCGGGTACTTCCTGGACAGCGTGGCGTGGTCGAGCCCGAACTCCGCCATCAGCCCGGGGCGGAAGTTCTCCAGCACCACGTCGCACTGGCCCGCCAGCTCGGCGGCGGTGGCGCGGCCTTCTGCCGTCGTGATGTCGATCACCACGCTTTTCTTGTTGCGGTTGAAGGAACGGAAGAAGCCGATGCCCAGGCCCGGCAGCTTGCGCGTCCTGTCGCCACCGGGCGGCTCGACCTTGATGACTTCGGCACCGAGGTCGGCCAGGATCATCCCGCATGTCGGCCCCATGACCATGTGCGTGAACTCGAGGACGCGCACGCCGGCGAGGGGGAGGGGAGCGGAGGAAGTGGTCATGTGCCTGGTCGTCGTCGAGAGGTATCAGGCCGTGGCCGCCTGCGCGGCCAGGCCGAAGGTCCGAGGCAGGCCGGCCCGCCACAGCGCGCCATGCAGGGTCTCGCCTTCGAGCCACCGCGCGACCTGGGCCCGCAGCGCGAGCAGCCCTGCAATGTCGATGCCGGTCGCGATGCCCATGCTGCCCAGCATGTAGGCGAGGTCCTCGGTCGAGACATTGCCGCTCGCGCCCGGTGCGTGCGGGCAGCCGCCGATGCCGGCCAGGCAGGCATCGAATCGCGCCACGCCGACTTCGAGCGCCGCATAGATATTGGCCAGCCCGAGGCCGCGCGTGTCGTGGAAATGCCCGCACCAGAAGCGCTCGCCCGCGATGCGCACGGCATCCTCGAAGAGTTCTCGCACCATGGCCGGGTCGGCATAGCCGACCGTGTCCGCCAGGCTCACGCGGTCGGCGCCCGCATCCAGCAGCGCCTGCATCAGGCGCAGCACCTCGCCCTTGCGCACCTCGCCCTGCAGCGTGCAGCCGAAGGCCGTTCCCACGCCGCCTTCGATCAAGGTCTTCGCGCCCGCGCTGTCGCGCGCCGCGCGGATGCGCGCCACCTCGTCCACCACCTCGTCGGGTGTCTTGCGCAGGTTCGCGAGGCTGTGGGCATGGCTGGCCGAGAGCGGCACGATCATCAGGTCGGCCCCGGCGGCGATGGCGTCCTGCGCGCCGCGCAGGTTCGGCACCAGCACCGAGACGAAGAGCCCTGGCAGCGCTTTCGCGAAAGCCACGAGCTCGCCGGTGTCCGCCAGCTGCGGCAGCAGTCGCGCCGGCACGAAGGAGCCGACCTCGATCTCGCGCTGGCCGGCCGCATGGGCGGCGCGGATCCATTCGCGCTTCCGCCCGGTCGTCAGGATGGTCGCGATACTCTGCAGGCCGTCGCGCAGGCCGACCTCGCGGATCACGGCGGCGCTTGGCAGGCGTGCGGCCGCGCGGGTCATGTGTGTTGTCTCCATGGCCTGACTCTAGGGATTCCTGGTACAGCCGGAAAGCGGTAAATTGGAAGGCCCACCGTTCCGGATCGGAACGGCCAGGAGAAGAAGCATCCCATGCGCGAACTCGACCTCACCACCCTGCGCCTGTTCGTCACCGTGTGCGAGACGCGCAACATCGCGCGCGCCGGCGAGCTGCACAACATCGTGGCCTCGGCCATCAGCAAGCGGCTGCTGCAGCTCGAGGAAGGCGTCGGACACATGCTCCTGGAGCGCCGCCGGCGCGGCGTGGTGCCCACCGCCGCGGGCGAGATCCTGCTGGAGCATGCGCGCGCCATGCTGGCCGGCGCGGACCGCGTGGCGCGCGACATGGCGGCCTACGGCAAGGGCATCCAGGGCCAGGTGCGCGTGCTGGCCTCGGTGTCCTCCATCGCCGAGTTTCTGCCCGACGACATCGCGGACTTCCTGCAGGTGCCCGCGCACCGCGACATCCGCATCGACATGGAAGAAGCCCTCTCGCGCGACCTGGTGCGCGCGCTGCGCGAAGGCATCGCGCCGCTGGGCGTGTGCTGGGACGCGGCGGACCTCGAAGGCCTGCAGACCCGCGCCTACCGCCGCGACCACCTGGCGCTGATCGCGCATCCCGCGCATCCCGTCGCGCGCCTGAAGCGCTGTGCGTTCGAGCAGACCCTGGCCTTCGACCATGTCGGCCTGCCGGCCTCCACGGCGGTGCACACCATGCTGGCCCGCGCCGCCGCGATCCACGGCCGGCCGGTCAACTACCGCGCGGTGGTCAGCACCTTCGATGCCTCGCTGCGCTGCGTGCGCGCGGGGCTGGGCATCGCGGTCGTGCCGCTGGAAGTGGCTCGGCCGGTGGCGGACAGCGTCGGCGTGAAGATCGTGCCGCTGTCCAACCCGTGGGCGCGGCGGCGCTTCGTGTTGTGCTTCCAGGACGAGAAGAAGCTGTCACCGGCGGCGCGGCTGCTGGTGGCGCATCTTGAAGCGCGGGCGAAGTTGAAGGCGAAGTAAGGGGATTCCGCGCCTCATCCACGCGGATTCTCCTTGGGACCATGCGGCGATGCGGGCGGTCGCGATTCGCGGCGGCGATGGCGCGGCAGGACGCCGCAAGACAGAAGGACGAAGGCGTCGGCTGCTAGAGGGCCCGATGCGGTGAAAGCCGAGGCAGACAGGGCCCGGCATGAAGAATGGGTCGCGAAGGTGATGCCGGACCTGCCGTGCCCGCCGTCGAGGAGCCCCATTTCCACGCGCGCACCATCGCGCTCGAACAGCGGCTTGAACCCGTATCAGGCAACCCTGAGCTTCTCCGCATCCACCGGCAGCTTGCGCAGCCGCTTGCCTGTCGCCGCGAAGATCGCGTTGGTCACCGCTGGCGCGAGGATCGAGGTGCCCGGCTCGCCCATGCCGCCGGGCGCCTCGCCGCTCTTCACGATGTGTGTCTCGATGACCGGCGCCTCGTTGATGCGCAGTACGCGAACGTCGTGGAAGTTGGACTGCTCGATGCGCCCGTCCTTCAGCGTGGCCTGGCCGTAGAGCGCACCGGAGATGCCGAAGATCACGGCGCTCTGCACCTGTGCCTGCACGGTGTCGGGGTTCACGATCACGCCCGCGTCCAGCGCGCAGACGACGCGCTTCACGGCGACCTCGCCTTCCTTGGACACCGCCACGTCCGCCACCAGCGCCATGTAAGTGCCGAAGGCGAACTGCAGCGAGACGCCGCGCCCCATGCCGGCGGGCACGGCCTCGCCCCAGCGGGCCTTTTGCGCCGCGAGTTCCAGCACGGCCTTCGCGCGCGGGTTGTCGCCCAGCAGCGCGAGGCGATAGGCCACCGGGTCGGCCTTCGCGGCGGTGGCGAGTTCGTCGATGAAGCTCTCCACCACGAAGATGTTGTGCGTCGGCCCGACGCCGCGCCAGAAGGCGGTCGGGATCGGCGGCTCGTGGTTCACGTAATCGACCAGGATGTTGGGCAGTGCGTAGGGTGGCTTCTCGGCGCCGTCGACGGTCTCGGGGTCGAGGTTGTCGTTGTAGGCTGGCGGCAGCCAGCGCTTGAGGATGGAGGAGCCGGTGATGCGGTGGCTCCACGCCACCGGCCGGCCCTGTGCGTCCAGGCCCGCGCTCACGCGGTCGTAGAAGTAGGGCCGGTACATGTCGTGCTGCGTGTCCTCTTCCCGCGTCCAGATCACCTTGACCGGGCCGTCGACGGCCTTCGCGATCTGCACCGCGCGCGTCACGCTGTCGACCTCCAGCCGGCGGCCGAAGCCGCCGCCCAGCAGGTGGTTGTGCACCGTGACCTTCTCCAGCGGCAGGCCGGTGACGGCCGCCGCCGCGGCCTGCGCGCGCGAGAGCACCTGGCTGCCCACCCAGACCTCGCAGCTGTCCTTGCGCACGTGCACGGTGCAGTTGAGCGGCTCCATCGCGGCGTGGATGAGGAAGGGCACCTCGTACACGGCTTCTAGCCGCGTGGCCGCGCCGGCCATCGCCTTCGCGTTGTCGCCTTCCTTGCGCGCCACGGCGCCGGGGTTCTGCGAGGCGCGTTTCATCGACTCGACGATGTCCGCCGTCGTCAGCTTCGCGTTCGGGCCGTCTTCCCATTCCACCACGAGGGCGGCCAACCCTTTCTTCGCCGCGCCCATGTGGTCGGCCACCACGGCCACGCAGTCGTCCAGCTTCACGACCTGGCGCACCCCGCGCACCTTCAGCGCCGGGCCGTCGTCCACGCTGCGCAGCCTGCCGCCGAAGACGGGTGATTGCCGCAGCGTCGCGATCTTCATGCCCGGCACCTTGGCGTCGATGCCGTAGAGCGCGGTGCCGTTCACCTTCGACGGCGAGTCCAGGCGCCGGGCCGGCGTACCGACCAGCTTGAAGTCCGACGCGGGCTTGAGCGCGACCTTCTCGGGCACGGGCAGCTTCGCCGCCTCGCCCACCAGCGCGCCGTACTTCAGGCGCCGCCCGCTGGCGGCGTGCACGACTTCGCCGCGGTCGGCGCGGCAGCTTTCGGGCGTCACTTTCCAGCGCGCCGCGGCGGCCTGCACCAGCAGCACGCGCGCGGTCGCGCCGGCACGGCGCAAAGGCTCGTACGCGGCGCGAATGGTGGTCGAGCCGCCGGTCACCTGGAAGCCCAGCAGCGGGTTGGCGTAGAGCTTGTCGCTCGGTGGCGCATGTTCGAAGCGCACGGCCTTCAAGTCGACTTCGAGCTCTTCGGCCACCAGCATCGGGATGCTGGTGTAGGTGCCCTGGCCCATCTCGATGTAGCCCATGATGACGGTCACCCGGCCGTCCGGCGCGATGCGCACGAAGGCGTTGGGCGACCAGGGGGCGGCCGCGGCGTTCGCCGCCCCGGCGGGTTCGGCCGCGAGCCCGAGGCCCACGCCGATGAGCAGCCCGCCGCCGAGCGCGCCGCCCACGGACAGGAAGCCGCGCCGCGACAGCGTCGCGCCGGCATCGCCGGAGATTCGATCGGTGATCATGTCAGCCCGCCTTCCTGCCGGAGAGGGCGCGCGCCGCTTCCTTGATGCCGGTGCGGATGCGCGCGTAGGTGCCGCAGCGGCAGATGTTGCCGCTCATCGCGGCATCGATGTCCTCGTCGGTGGGCGAGGTGTTCTTGCTCAGCAGCGCGGTGGCGGACATGAGCTGTCCGGATTGGCAGTAGCCGCATTGCACGACATCGAGGTCGAGCCAGGCCTTCTGAAGCGCGCCGCCGACTTTCGTGCCCGCCAGCGATTCGATGGTGCCCACGTCGGACTTGCCCACCGACTCGACGCTGGTGAGGCAGGCGCGCGTCGGCGCTCCGTCGATGTGCACGGTGCAGGCGCCGCACAGGCCCATCCCGCAGCCGAACTTTGTGCCGGTCATGCCCAGCACGTCGCGCAGTACCCAGAGCACCGGCGTGTCTCCATCGACATCGACCGGGCGTTCCACTCCATTGACCTTCATGAGGCGCTTCCTTTCTTGCTTGACTCGCGGGAAGGCTCCCGCGCGTACGCAGGAAGGCGGGAGGAGCATGTCACGCGTCTTTTGGGCCAGAATGACGAATACCCCTCCTTTCAGGACATCGCCCATGAAGCGCGTCGGCGTGCTTGTCTTTCCTGGTTTCCAGATCCTCGACCTGGCCGCGCTGGCGGGCTTCGAGCTGGCCAATGCCCAGTTGGGCGAGCCGCACTACAAGGTCGAGATGTTGTCGGAGAAGGGCGGGCCGGTGCCCAGTTCCCTCGGTCCTTGCATCGACTCGCGTCGCATCGGTTCGGCGAAGTTCGACACGCTGATCATGACCGGCGCGCTCAGCATCACGCCGACGTCCGAGAAGCTCTGCCGCTTCCTGCGCGCGGGTGAGCGCGCTTCGCGGCGCGTCGCCAGCATCTGCACCGGCGCCTTCGGCCTCGCGGATGCGGGCGTGCTGGACGGGCGCCGCGCGACCACGCACTGGGCCTTCGCGCAGGAACTGCAGAAGCGGCACCCGCTGATCAAGGTGCAGCAGGACCGAATCTTCATCAACGACGGCTCGGTCTGGACCTCGGCCGGCATGACGGCGGGCATCGACCTGATGCTGGCGCTGGTGGAGGAAGACCTGGGTGTCGAGGTCGCGCGGATGATCGCGAAGAAGCTGGTGGTCTACCACCGCCGCGCGGGCGGGCAGTCGCAGTTCTCCGCGCTGCTGGAGCTGGAGCCGAAGTCCGACCGCATCCAGCAGACGCTGGCGCACGCGCGGGCGAACCTGCGCGATGTGCTGTCGGTCGAGGATCTTGCCGACGTGGCGAACCTGAGCCCGCGCCAGTTCAGCCGCGCCTTCAAGGCCGAGACGGGCCAGTCGCCCGCGCAGGCCGTCGAGCACCTGCGCGTGGAGGCGGCGCGCTCGCTGATCGACGAAGGCGGCCTCGCGCTCGGCGTGGTGGCGCGCGAGACGGGCTTTGGCGACCCGGAGCGCATGCGCCGCGCCTTCCTGCGCACCCTGGGTCAGCCGCCGCAGAGCGTGCGCAGGGTGGCCCGGAGGGCGTGAATTCTCCCCCCAGGCTACCCTCGCTGCGCGCGGCCCGCCTTCCCCATCGCCGGGGGCGACCCCTGCGGGCCGGCGGAGCCGGTTCCGCGGGGCTTCCGGCGTTGGGCGCGCCGGTTTCGTGGGGCGTGTCACCGCGGGTGGCTTGAAGTGGTTCGTACGGTGGTCGCTCGCGCTCTTCCGTCCTACGCGCGTCCCGCCGACGCGCCCACAGGACGGGCGGGCTGGCCGGGCAAGGATGAAGCCCATGAAACAATCGATCCTTGTCTGGCTGGCGCTGGCCGCCGGCTGCGCCGGCGCCTTCGCCGAACCGGTGAAGCTTCCCGTCGACAGCGACGACAAGGGCACGGTGTACGTCGCGCCCAACGTCAGCTCCACCGAGACCTCGGCAGTCACCAAGGGCGCGACACTCGGCGTGGAGCGCCCGGACGGCGGCGCCACCTACGGCGGCGTCGACACTTCGACGCCGCGGCCGACCTATTCGCTGGGCGGCGCCACGGGCGGCAACACCTCGTTCTCGGCGGGCTTGCAGTCCGACGGCAAGGCCAACAACGGCGTGAAGGCCGGCGTGACGATCAAGTACTAGGCAGGGCCAGCCACGCGAGCGCCTGCAGGCAGGCTTCTTCGATCTCGACGTCGCCCTCGATGACCAGTGCCCGCTCCGTGCGGTCGGGTCGCTCCAGCGTGCGCAACTGACTGGTGAGCAGCGAAGCCGGCATGAAATGGCCCTTGCGCGCGCCGATGCGCTTGCGCAGCACGGCCTCGCCAGGCGACAGCAGCACGAAGGCCAGGCCCGGATAGCCGGCGCGCAGGCGGTCGCGGTAGGCCTTCTTCAGCGCCGAGCAGGCCATCACGCCGTGTTCGTGCGCTTTCGCGCGATCGGCGAGCCATGCCGCGACGCGATCGAGCCAGGGCGCGCGGTCCTCGTCGTCCAGCGGGTGGCCCGCGCGCATCTTGCGCACATTGGCCTCGGGATGCAGGTCGTCCACGTCCTTGAAGGCGCAGCCCAGTTCCTCGGCCAGCGCCTCGCCGAGCGTGGTCTTGCCCGAGGCCGAGACGCCGATGACGACCACCAGCAGCGGGCCGTGCCCGCCGGCCTTGCCGTCGAGGTCGGCCAGCTCCCAGACGCCGCCCGCCGCCGAGGCGATGGCGTGCGCGCTGTTGATCAACCCGATGTGCGAGAAGGCCTGCGGGAAATTGCCGAGATGCCGTTTCGCCACCGGGTCGTACTCCTCCGCATAGAGGCCGACGTCGCTGCCGAAGGAAAGCAGGTGCTCGAAGAGAGCCCGCGCCTTGGCGAGCTGGCCCATCGCGACGTAGACGTTCGACAGCCAGAAGCTGCACGCGAGGAAGGCCGCCTCGCCGCCTTCCAGGCCGTCGACGCCCTTCTCGGTGCGGTAGCGGTAAACCAGCCCGTTGAAGATCAGCTCGCGCTCGATGCGCGCGATGGTGCCTTGCACGCGCGGGTCATGGATCGGCAGGAAGCCGACCAGTGGCATCAGCAGCAGGGCCGCGTCCACCGCGTCCGCGCCGTAGTACTGGACGAAGGAGCCGCTGATCGGGTCGAAACCGCGCGCGCAGACATCGGCGTGGATCTCGTCGCGCACCTTGCGCCACTCGTCGACCGGCCCTTCCAGGTCGAACTCTCGCGCGCTCGCGATCATGCGGTCGAAGGCGAGCCAGCACATGAACTTGGAATGCACGAAGTGCCGCAGCTCGCCGCGCACTTCCCAGAGGCTGCAGTCGGGCTCCTTCCAGAGAACGGCCAGTTGCTTGGCGATGGCTCGCTCCAGCGGCCAGACCTTGTCCATATCCTTGAGGCCGGCCTTGCGCGCCGCGTGAAAGGCGGCGATGACGGAGCCGTAGATGTCCAGCTGCCGTTGCGCGTGCGCGCCGTTGCCGATGCGCACCGGACGGCTGCCCTCGTAGCCCTGGAGCCAGCCGAGCTCGACCTCGGTGAGCGCGCGTTCGCCGTGCAGCCCGTACATCACCTGCACTTCCTCCGGTGAGCCGCCGACGGCGCGCTGCAGCCACCAGCGCCACTCGCTGGCTTCGTCGATGTAGCCGGATCCGATCAGCGCGTAGAGCGTCAGCGCGGCGTCGCGCAGCCAGCAGAAGCGGTAGTCCCAATTGCGCTCGCCGCCGGGGCGCTCCGGCAGCGAGGTGGTCGGCGCGGCGACGATGCCGCCGCTCGGCTCGTAGGTGAGCGCCTTGAGCGTCAGCAGCGAGCGCAGGACCTGCTCGCGGTAGGGGCCGTCGTAGCCGCAACGGTCCGTCCAGGCGCACCACTCGGTGGTCGTGCGCGCCAGCAGTGAATGGGCGTCGCGCGTGATCGGAGGCTTCTGGTGCGATGGGAACCATTCGAGGCTGAAGGAAATGGCCTGCCCCGCGGTGATGGAGAAGTCGGCGTGGCTCTGGAAGTTCTCATTGGTCAGCGGCACGCCCGAGCTGATGCGCACCGCATCGGGGCCGGCCACGGCGTAGACCGCGCCCTCCCGGCGCTCGACCCAGGGGCACCACTCGCCGTAGTTGAAGCGCAGGCGCAGGTCGGTGTGCATGGCCACCGTGCCGCGGATGCCGCGCACGATGCGCACCAGCTCGTGCGCGCCACCAGTGGCGGGCCGGGGCATGAAGTCGGTGACGACCGCGCTGCCCTTGGGCGTGCGGATGGTGGTCTCCAGCACCATGGTGCCGGGCAGGTAGCGCCGTGTCACGCGGGCCTTGCCGCGCGCATGCAGCGCCCAGCGACCGTTGCCTTCGTCGCCGAGCAGGCTGGCGAACAGGGCGGCGGAGTCGAAGCGCGGCAGGCACAGCCACTCGATGTCCCCGTGGCGATGGACGAGCGCGGCACTGTGGGTCGAGCCGATGAGCGCGTAGTCCTCGATGCGGCGGCGCGGCGGCGGGGTGCGGCGCATGCTCATGCCGCTGCCGCCCGCATGGCCGCGATGGCCGCCGCGTAGTCGTCCGCGCCGAAGATGGCGGTGCCGGCGACGATGACGTCCGCGCCGGCCGCGCGGCAACGCCGTACGGTCTCGGCGTCCTGGCCGCCATCGACCTCGATGTGCGGATGAAGGCCGTGCTCGCCGCACAGCGCGCGCAGGGCCGCGATCTTGGGCAACATCTCCGGCAGGAAGGGCTGGCCGCCGAAGCCGGGGTTGACCGTCATCACGAGCACGATGTCCACCAGGTGCAGCACATGCTCGATCCAGGCTATGGGCGTGGCCGGGTCGATGACCACGCCGGGGCGGCAGCCCAGCTCGCGCACCTTCGAGAGCACGCGGTGCAGATGCACGGTCGAGCCCGGCTCGGCCTGCACGAGCAGGTGGTCGGCGCCGGCCTCGCGGTAGCGCTCCAGCGAGCGCTCTGGCTCGACGACCATGAGGTGCACGTTGAGCGGCTTGCGCGTGCTGCGGCGGATGGCCCTGACGACCGCCGGGCCGAAGGAGATCTCGGGCACGAAGCGTCCGTCCATGATGTCGACGTGGATCCAGTCGGAGCCGGCGCGGTCCACGGCCTGCACTTCCTCGCCCAGGCGGGTGAAATCCGCGGCGAGCACGGAGGCGGCGATCTTCAGCGCGCCGCGGCTCATCGGCCTTCTCCGACCAGGCGGTCGAGCGCGCGGGCGACGCCGTCGTCCTCGTTCGAGGCCGTCGTCCAGGCCGCGGCGGCGCGCACGGCCTCGGGTGCCTGGCCCATCGCGATGGCGAGGCCGGCGCGCGCGAACATGGGCAGGTCGTTCGGCATGTCGCCGATCACCGCGACGGCCCCGAGCGGAACGCCCATCGCCGCCGCGACGGCCGCGACGCCGTCGCCCTTGTTGGCGCGCACGGCGGTGGCGTCCAGGAAGTAGGGCTGCGAGAGGGCCACCGTGGCCTGTCCGCGCGTGGCCTCCTGCATCCGTGACTCCAGGCGTCGGAGCAGCGCGGCGTCATCGCTCACGCCCACGATCTTGTCGACCGGCGCGGCGCAGAGGGCGGCGAGATCGTCGCGCAGCGTCGGCTCCAGGCTGGCGGAAAGTTTCTCGCGCGGTACGTGCGGGTTCTTTGCGTCGCGCGCGTACCAGCGATCGTCCGCGAAGAGCCAGGCATCGACGCCCGCCTCGTCGAGGAGTGAAAGGATCCGCCGCGCCACTTCTGGCGCAAGGCGTTCCGGCTTGCCGATGACGCCGGAGGCGTCGAAGAGCGTGCCACCGTTGAAGGCGCCGAAGGGGCCGCCCAGGCCCAGTGCATCGGCGAGCCAGCGGATGCCGCTGGCGGGCCGGGCGCTGATCAGCGTCATCGCGATGCCGGCCGCCCGCAGCCGCGCGGCGGCGGCCACGTTCGCGTCGGACAGGGACTTGTCATGCCGCACCAGCGTGCCGTCGATGTCGCACACCACGAGCCGGACGGCCGCGCCGGCGCTCGTCATTTGCGCGGCTGCTCGAGGTGGCCGCCAAAGCCGAAGCGCATGGCGGACAGCAGCTTGTCGCCGAAAGTGGTCTCCACCCGACTGCGGTAGCGCGCGAAGAGCGCGGCCGAGAGCACGTAGGCGGGCACGGCCTGCTCCATCGCGGCGTCGATGGTCCACTGGCCTTCGCCGCTGTCGGCAACTTTTCCGGAGTACTTGACGAGCGAATGATCCTGCGCGAGCGCGGAGGCCGTCAGGTCCAGGAGCCATGACGACACCACGCTGCCGCGCCGCCAGACCTCGGCCACGTCGTGCAGGTTGATCTCGAAGCGCTGGTCTTCCGGCAGCTTCTCGGAGGCCTTGGTCCGCAGGATGTCGAAGCCTTCGGCGTAGGCCTGCATCATTCCGTACTCGATGCCGTTGTGCACCATCTTCACGAAGTGGCCGGCGCCCGCGGGGCCGGCGTGGATGTAGCCGCGCTCGGCCCGGTCGTCGCCCGGGTCGCGGCCCGGCGTGCGGGGGATGCTCCCGTAGCCCGGCGCCAGTGTCGCGAAGATCGGGTCGAGCCAGTCGACCGTCTGCTTGTCGCCGCCGATCATGAGGCAGTAGCCGCGCTCCAGGCCCCACACGCCGCCGGAGGTGCCGACGTCGACATAGTGCAGGTGGCTCAGCTTGCACGACGCGGCGCGGCGGATGTCGTCCTTGTAGAAGGTGTTGCCGCCGTCGATGATGATGTCGCCCGGCGCGGCGATCGCGACCAGCGCGGTGATGGTGCTTTCCGTCGGCGTGCCGGCCGGCAGCATCGACCAGAAGATACGCGGCGTGGCGAGCTGCGCCGCCATGTCCTCGAGCGAGGCCGCGGGTATCGCGCCCTCCTCGGCCAGGGCCTGGACCGACTTCGGGTCGTGGTCGAACGCGACCACGCCGTGGCCTCCGCGCATGAGGCGTCGCGCGATGTTGCTGCCCATCCGGCCAAGGCCGATCATTCCTATCTGCATGCTGACTCCGGTTTCAGTGATTGCGACGGCCGCCGAAGGCCGCCCGTTTCCTGTCGACGGCGGCGAGCAGCTTGTCTGCGGCATCGGCGAATTGCCGGACGCCATCTTCAACCAAATCGGTGGTCACGTGCTGGAGCTCGAGTTTCAGCCGCTCTGCCTCGGCCAGGACATGGCGCGCGCCCTCGATGTCCTGCGCCAGGGTCGGGGCCACTGTGCCTTGCGCGCGGAAGGCATCCATGGTCAGCGGCGGCATCGTATTCACCGTCTCCGGGCCGATCAGCGAATCGACATAGAGCGTGGGCGAGTAGGCCGGGTCCTTGGTGCCGGTGGAGGCCCACAGCAAGCGCTGCGGCATCGCACCATGGGCGGCCAGCGCCTTCCAGCGCGCGCCGGCGATGGTCTCGCGGTACCAGGCATAAGCCAGCTTCGCATTGGCGATGGCGACCTTGCCGCGCAGCGCCTTGAGCGCGGCGCTGTCGGGGTCCTGCTCTTTCACGCGCAGGTCGATGGCCTTGTCGATCCGCGTGTCGATGCGGCTGACGAAGAAGCTCGCGACGCTCGCGATGCGGTCGATCGGCTGGCCCGCGTTCACCCGCGCTTCCAGGCCGGCGAGGAAGGCCTCGGCCACGGCCTTGTAGGCATCCTGCGAGAAGAGCAGCGTCACGTTGATGTTGAGGCCGTCCTCGATCAGCTGGCGGATGGCGGGCACGCCCTGCGCGGTGCCCGGCACCTTGACCATGAGGTTCGGCTTGTCGACGGCGTCCCACAGCCTGTGGGCTTCGGCGATGGTGCCTTGCGTGTCCTTGGCGAGTGCGGGCGAGACCTCCAGGCTCACGTAGCCGTCCTGGGCACGCAGGCGGTCATAGACGGGACGCAGGTCGTCGGCCGCATCCTGGATGTCGCTGATCGCCTGCGACTCGTAAACCTCGGCCGTGCTCACGTCCGCCTTGGCGGTCGCGAGGTAGAAGCGCATGCCCTCGTCGTAGGCATCGCCCTGGCCCATGGCCTTCTCGAAGATCGAGGGGTTGGAGGTCACGCCGGTCAGCGCGTCTTCCTCGATCAGCGTGCGCAGCTCGCCTTGCGCGAGGAACCTGCGGTCCACGAAGTCGAGCCACACGGCCTGGCCGGCGGCGTGCAGTTGTTCGAGCGGGTTCTTCATGATGGGTTCGCCTCCATGAGCTGGTGCGCCACCTTCAGCACGTTGTCGAGCGTGAAGCCGAACTTCTGCTGCAGCTTGGCCAGCGGCGCCGACGCGCCGAACGTGGACATGGTGATGGTGGCGCCGTCGGCGCCGACGTAGCGGTCCCAGCCGAGCGCGCCGGCCTGCTCGATGGCCAGGCGGGCGCGCACCCGCGGCGGCAGGACTTCGTCGCGGTAGGCACGCGGCTGCTTCTCGAACAGGTACCAGCTCGGCATCGAGACCACGCGCGAGCGCACGCCGCCTGCCACGAGCTTCTCGTGCGCGGCAAGGGCGAGCGAGACTTCGCTCCCGGTCGCGATGAGGATGATCTGCGGCGCTCCGCCTTGCGCATCCGCCAGAACGTACGCGCCCTTGCGCAGGCCCTCGGCGGAAGCGTACTTCGCGCGGTCGATGGTCGGCAGCGCCTGGCGCGAAAGGATCAGCGCCGTCGGCTCGTGCGTGTGGGTGAGGGCCACTTTCCACGCCACCGCCACTTCGTTCGCGTCGCCCGGGCGGATGGTGTCGAGCCCGGGGATGGCACGCAGTGTCGCCAGGTGCTCGATGGGCTGGTGCGTCGGGCCGTCCTCGCCGACGCCGATGGAGTCGTGCGTGAAGACGAAGACCACTGGTATTTCCATGATCGAGGCCAGGCGGATCGGCGCGCGCATGTAGTCGGCGAAGACCAGGAAGGTCGCGGTGTAGGAACGCAGGTAGCTCAGCGCCATGCCGTTGGCAATCGCGCCCATCGCGTGCTCGCGCACGCCGAAGTGCATGTTGCGGCCCTCATGGCTCCGGGCCTCGAACGAGCCCGCGCCCTCGAAGCTCAGGTTGGTCTTGGTCGAGGGCGACAGGTCGGCCGCGCCGCCGATGAGCATCGGCACGTGCGGCGCGATCGCGTTCAGCACCTTGCCGCCCGCGTCGCGCGAGGCGACGCCCTTGGCGTCGGCGGGGAAGACGGGGATGTCGGCGTCCCAGCCTTCGGCGAGCTTGCCCTGGCGCAGCAGGTCGAGTTCTTGCGCTTCCTTCGGGTGGCTTTCGCGGTAGCGCGCGAACTCGGCCTGCCACGCCTCGCGCGCCGCCTTTCCGCGTCGCGAGACCGCCGCGTTGAAAGCCTCGGCGACGCCGTCCGGCACCAGGAACTGCGCATCCTCGGGCCAGCCGTAGGCCCTCTTGGTGGCGCGCACGTTGTCCGCGCCCAGCGGCTCGCCATGCGCCTTCTCGCTGCCCGCGCGCGGGCTGCCCCAGCCGATGACGGAGCGCACCACGATGAATGTGGGTCGATCCGTGGTCTGGCGGAAGTTCGCGAGTGCTTCGGCGATGGCGCGCGTGTCGTTGGCGTCGTCGACGTGCAGCACGTTCCAGCCGTAGGCGGCAAAGCGCTTGGGCACGTCCTCGCTGAAGGCGAGGTCGGTCGAGCCTTCGATGCTGATCCGGTTGCTGTCGTAGATCCAGCAGAGGTTGGAAAGCGCGAGGTGGCCGGCGAGCGAGGCAGCCTCGCCGGAGATGCCTTCCATCATGTCGCCGTCGCCGCACAGCACATAGATGTCGTGGTCGAAGAGCGTGAAGCCGTCGCGGTTGAAGCGCGCGGCCAGCGCGCGCTCCGCCACCGCCATGCCCACCGAGTTGCCGCAGCCCTGGCCCAGCGGGCCGGTGGTGGTCTCGACGCCGGTGGTCATCCGGTACTCGGGATGGCCGGGCGTCTTCGAGCCGAGTTGGCGGAACTGGCGGATGTCGTCGAGGCTCACGGCTGCGGCGCCGGTCGGCTTCCCGTCAGCATCGATCTCGCGCACGCCGGCCAGATGCAGCAGCCCGTAGAGCAGCATCGAGGCATGGCCGACCGAGAGCACGAAGCGGTCGCGGTTCGGCCAGTCGGGCGCCTCGGGGTCGTAGCGCAGGAAGTCTCGCCACAGCGTGTAGCCCACGGGCGCGAGGCCCATGGGCGTGCCGGGGTGGCCTGAATTGGCCTTCTCGACGGCGTCGATGGCGAGGGTGCGGAGGGTGTCGATGGCCAGGCGCTCGGCCGACCCGTCTTCGCGGACGGCGCCTGCCGATGCCGCGTTGGTTTGCTCGTTCATGCTCGGGATCCCGAAGGTTGACGACCGGTGCGTTCACGGCGACCGATGCGCGAAGGAGTCTCGACGATAGTCCCCGGCACTCGCCGCCGGGGTAGGCATTCTTCCCCTGTTGCTGCCGTCGGCGCGGATGCCGGTCCACCTCGCGGGGACTGTCCTCTCGCCGAGACAGCCGTTCGGGCCCCGCCTTTCGGCCATTGCGCATGCGGTAGCGGAGGCATAGATTTGCATTGTTCACAAGGGGAGGGGCGTCATGAACGAACTGATCGATTCGATGCTGGACATTGCCCGCAACGAGGTGGGCACGCGCGAAGGCCAGCGCAACAATACCGGCCCGCGCATCGCCGAGTACCAGGCCGCGACGGCGCTTCCGCCGGGGCCCTGGCCCTGGTGCGCCGCCTTCACGGCGTGGGTGCTGCGGGAGTGGCTGCAGCGCGACGAGGTGCGCAGCGCCTTGAAGCTCGGCTCGCTGGCAAAGGCGGAGGCGTGGCGCTGCCACGAGGCCAGCGCCTTCGGCTGGGAGTCCTGGGGCCGGGCGGGCAAGCTGAAGCTGCTGCGCGAGACCGACCTGGCGCGCGCCGGCGATTTCGTCACCTTCGACTTCTCGCACATCGGCATCGTCATGGCGGACCAGGCGCGCAAGGGCGATGCCATCGAGACCGTCGAAGGCAACACCAACGGGCGGGGCGATCGCGACAGCAAGTCGGGCGATGGCGTGTGGCTCAAGAATCGCGTGCCTTCGCTGGTGAAGACCTACATCCGGATCTTTCACTAGCCCGCGCCGCGCCGGCGCGCGGGCTCAGGCCACGTCGACCACGACCTTGCCCTCGGCCGTGCCTTGCGCGACGCGCTCGTGCGCGTGCAACGCCGTGTCGAGCGTGAAGCGATGTGGATCGACCCGCGGCAGCAGCAGCCCGGCCTCCGCCAGCTTCGTCGCCTCGCCGAGGATCTCGCCATGGTGCGCCCGGCCGGTGCCGGTCAGCATGGGCAGCAGGGTGAACACGCCGGAGTAGGTCGCGGCGCGGAAGGACAGGGGAGCGAGCTTGTGCGTGCCCCATCCCAGGATGCTGAGCACCCGGCCGCTGTAGCGGCGCACGGCCGCGAAGGAGGCGTCGAGGGTCTCGCCGCCCACCGTGTCGAACACGATGTCGAAGCCGAGACCGTCGGTGAAGCGCTCCACGTACTGTTCGACCGACAGGGCCTGGTAGTCGATCGCGGTGGCGCCGTAGCGCGCCACGATGCCGGCCTGCGAAGCGCTCGCGGTAGCGTACACCTCGGCGCCGCGCGCGCGGGCCAGCTGCACGGCGATGTGGCCGACGCCGCCCGCGCCGCCGTGCACGAGCACCTTGTGGCCCGGGCCGGCGTTCGCGTGGTCCACCAGGCCTTCCCAGGCCGTGATGGTGGCCAGCGGCAGCGCGGCGGCCTCGCGCATCGTCAAGTTGCGCGGCTTCGGCGCGAGGAGGTCCGCGTCGACCGCAGCGAATTCGGCCAGCGTGCCTTGCAGCCCGCCGATGCCGCCGGCCATGCCGTAGACCTCGTCGCCAGCGCGCAGGTGCGTGATGCCCGCCCCGGTGGCGACCACGGTGCCCGCGAGATCGATGCCGAGGATGGCCGGAAGGTCCTGCCGCGCATGCGCGGCGGCGCCCGCGCGGATCTTGGTGTCGAGCGGATTGACGCCGCTCGCGGCGATGCGTACCAGCGCCTGGCCTGGGCCGGCGACGGGCCGTTCAAGCCGCACATCCGAGAAGGCGGCGCCCGTGTGTTCGACCCTGAGTGCGCGCATCCATGCCTGGTTGACATTCGTCATTCTGGAACTCCTGTGTGTTGCAATGCCTCCAGTGTTGGCGCAATGAATGTGCATGGAAATCCAAGTATCTGCATGGCGTTCATGCATTTATGTATGCTCTGGCGATGGACTGGGACAACGTCAAGGTTTTCCTCGCGGTGTCGCGCCTCGGCTCGCTGGGCGCGGCTGCGCGCGCCCTCGGCCAGACGCAGCCGACCATCGGCCGCCGCATTCGCGCCTTCGAGGCATCGCTCGGGCCGGCCCTGTTCCAGCGCGGCGCCGCGGGCTTCCTGCTCACTGACGAAGGCGCGTTGCTGCTGTCGCACGCCGAGCGCATGGAAGAGGAGGTGCTGACGTTTGAGCGTCGCCTCGCGGGGCAGGAGGCGCAACTCGACGGACTGCTGCGCGTGTCCTCGTCGGAGTGGTTCGGCGCGCATGTGCTGGCGCCGGTCTTCTCGCGCTTCCAGGCGATGCATCCGAAGATCTGCATCGAGCTCGTCACGGATGCGCGGCTCTTCAGCCTTGCGCGGCGCGAGGCGGACCTGGTGTTCCGAATCCGGCCCTTCGACGAAGCCGAGGTCGTGCAGCGCCGTCTGATGCGGATGGACTATGCGGTCTACGGCGCCTCGCACCTGCCTAAACCGGTGAAGGGCAACGGCGAAGGCGCGACCCTCATCACGATGGACGCTGCCTTCGAAAGACTGCCGGACGTGGAGTGGCTGCGCGCACGCCTGCCGAAGGCCCACGTCGGCCTGCGCAGCAACAACCGCGAGGTGCAGGCGGCCTTCTGCGCGGCCGGCAGCGGCTGGGCCGTGCTGCCCTGCGCGCTGGGCGACCGGCTGCCCGGCGCGGTGCGGCTGGACTTGGGCGGCGTGCCGCCTTCGCGGGAAGTGTGGGTGGGCTTCCACCGTGACCTGCGGCGTCTTCCCCGTCTGCGCAGCCTGCTCGACTTCACGATCGAGCAACTCGGCAACTGAGCGCCGTCAAGGCCCGCGCGCGCTTTCGCGATGCGCGTTGTTTTCTCGCCGGCCCGCGTGAACGTCGCCGGAGGCCGTGACAAAGTGCAGTGCCTCGCGCGGCCGCCGCTGCTACGCTCTCCCCATCAGCTCACAGGGAAGCACGGACCGCATGGCCACCTCTCATCGACCGCACGCGGTCATCCTCCTCGCCGCACTGACCGCCATGATCTCCTGCGGCGCGCACGCCCAGTCCGCCAAGCCGGATGTCAAGTTCGATGCGAACGGCATCGCCCTCAAGATCGAAAAAGCCATCGCCGCCGGCAACAAGGGCAGCGCGCCCGCCAAGACCCGCCTCGTGCTGGAGTCGGCCGGCGGCATCGGCTGACCCTGGCCGCTCGCCATAGGCAGGCAGGCGCCGCGCGGTGCGCGGCACTAGTGCATCGTTCATAGTCATAGGCCTTCCGGGAACTGGTGCCCGGCGGACTCGGCGCGCACGATCGGGACATCGATGCCGGTTCATCCTGGAACCGGCCGAGCACTTCCTCTCCCGATGTCCACGCAACACACCTTCCTTGCCTCGATCCTGCTGCTCTGCGCGGCCAATGTCGCGGGATGCAACCCCTCCGGCGGCGAGCCGGCCTCCGACGTGGCCGCCATCCTCGAGGATGCCCGCAACTTCCCCGCGGCGGGCGACGACCTCACCATGTACATCGGCGATCGCTTCGCGGAAGCGGAGCAGCGCCTGGCCCAATTGGCCGCCGACCCCGCGCCTCCCGCGCCGAGCTTTTGAAGAGCGTGCCGGCGTCCATGCGCATGACCGGCGGCGAACGCTTCAGCATCCGTCCGGCCTGGCCCGACGCCATGGTCTATGAAGACGCGGCGTGCGGATCGATCGCTTTCGATTGCCGGTCGATCGAGGAGCCGCCGCAGATCAACGTGCCCTCTGCGCAACGCTGGGCCGCCTGGACGCCGCCCTGGGCGCATACGCAGCGCAAGCGCATCGTCGAGCGGCTGCGTGCCTCGGGCTGCGTCGTCTTCGAGGAAGCGGACGCATGCACCACCGCCTTGTCGCGCGACGGCACGATGCGCGTGGAACTGCATCGCACGGAGGACGAGCGCTCCGGTGTCTGGACGACCGTGCAAGTCATTCGACTGCCTGACGAGGAGGTGCTGGTCAGCGAGACCGACTACCGTGGCACCACGATGTTCCGATTCCCGCGCCCGGGCGTGGTCGAGGTATCGATGACCGACCGCGCCGGCGCGCGCCGCTACTTCGAAGTCAACGCCGCGTCGCGCAGCTTCCGCATGCATCCTTCCGGCGCCGACGAGCCGCTCGCCTTGCTGCCCGCGCGCCTCGGGCGCATCGAGGCGCCGCGAGCCTTCGCCTCGTCGCCCGCGCGCACGGCGCTGGGTGGCGCGATCGATCTGCTTTGCGCGTTCGGCAGCCTGCTCTTCGTCCTTGGCGGCGCATGGGTGCTCATGGCCGGGCAGGCGTCGAAGGACCGCTGGATCGGCGCGCTCGGTATCGTGTTCTTCGGTTTCTGCTTTGCCGCGTCATGGTCGGATTGGCGTCGGTACCGACAAGGAAGCCGAGCGCGCCGCACCTGAAACTGTCATATCCGACTGTTTCAATGACCGCCGCACCACAGTCTCCAAAGCGAAGCGGTCATGGACAGAAGACAACTCCTCAAGCTCGGCGGGTTCATCACCGCCTCGGTCGCGACCCTCGGCGGCCTGGCCGCCTGCGGCGGCGGCGCAACCGACGCCGCACCCGCGGCCCCGCCCGGGACGCCGCCGGCCACCGGCGCGAACTGGAAGTTCCCGCAGAGCGTCGCCTCGGGCGACCCGAAGCCCGACGGCATCCTGCTGTGGACGCGCGCGTTGCCTTCGAGCGTGGCGGACACCGGCATCCTCGGCTCCGACACCGACTTCACGATCCGCCTGCGCGTCACGGCCGCCGACAACGCGGCGCTGCTCGGCACCAGCAAGCCCATCGCCGGCGATCTCGTGGTGGATGCGCAGGTCCCCGTGCTGGCGCGCTTTGACAACACCGTGCGCCACAAGATCACCGGACTCGCGCCCGGACGGACCTACTACTACCAGTTCATCGCCGGCGACGTGGCTTCGCGCGTCGGACGCTTCAAGACCGCGCCGGCCGGCGACGCCGATGTCGCGCAACTGAAGTTCGCCTTCATCAGCTGCCAGGACTGGAGCATCAACCATTGGGGCGCGTTCGACGCGCTGGCGGCCGAGGACCTCGACTTCATCGTCCACCTCGGCGACTACATCTACGAGACCGTGGGCGAGGCCTTCCAGGCCGGTGCCGTGGAGAGCGCGCATGCCGCGCTCGTGTTGCCGAACGGCAGCTTCAAGAGCGGCAACAGCGGCGCGAAGTACGCCAGCTCGCTCGCGGACTACCGCTATCTCTACAAGACCTACCGCAGCGACCCGCGCCTGCAGGCCGTGCACGAGCGCTTCGCCTTCGTCGCGACCTGGGACGACCATGAGTTCAGCGACGACTGCTGGGGCGACGCCGAGACCTACGACAACGTCGAGCAGCATCAGCCGGGCCGCCGCCGCGGCGCGAACCAGGCGTGGTTCGAGTTCATGCCGGCGGACATCGTGTTCGACGAGGCGGACCAGGCCGACATCTTCAACATCCGCATCTACCGCGATCTGAAGTTCGGCAAGCTGGCCCATCTGGTAATGACCGACGAGCGCCTTTACCGCAGCGACCACGTCATTCCCGAGGCGACCGTGAATCCCGCCACCGGGCAGCCGCTGGGCAGCATCGGCGCGCGCTACATGGTGCCGTCGGCCACGCTGGCTGCGGCCGAGGCGCAGAAGATGGCGGCGGCCGGCGCCGATGCGCTCGCGCTGACCTCCATCCTCGGCGACGCGCAGCGCGACTGGTGGCGGACCACGATGAAGAACGCGACCGCCACCTGGAAGCTGTGGGGCAACGAGGTTTCGCTGCTACGCATGGGTGTGGACGGCAGCAGTGCCATCGCGACCCTGGTCGCGCTGCAGGCGGTGGGCACGCTGGCGAGCAGCATCAGCGGCGCGCTCGCGTCGACCGCGGGCAACGTGCCGGTGGCCGGCGCGCTCGTAGCCGCGGTGACGGCGGGCGCGGCGCAGGGCACCGCGGCCACGGCCGCGCTGGCCATCGCGGTGGCGGACGCCGCCTCGGCCGACAAGAACGCGGCGGCGACCGGCGCCGGCCTCGGCGCGACGCAGGCCGCGATCGCCGTCGCGGCCTTCGACCAGGCCAAGGCCGCGCTCGCGGGCGGCGCCTCGGTCCAGGTCGGCGCCGCGGCGCAGGCGATCGCCTTCGGCTTCGTCAAGCCGGACATCCTCGCCAACAAGCAGAGCTCGGTGTTCATTCCCGCGGCGCAGCAGGCGGGGCTCGCGCCCTTCTTCCAGAAGTTCGTGCTCAACGCGGACCAATGGGACGGCTACAACGCCGAGCGCAAGGCGCTGATGAAACACCTGTCGGACAACGGCATCCGCAACGTGGTCGCGCTCACCGGCGATATCCACGCCTTCTACGCCGGCACCGTCAACAGCGACTTCGATGCGGCTGGCGGCGGCACGCCGGTGATGGTGGATCTCGTCACCGCCGGCATCAGCTCGGACTCCTTCTTCCACTACCTGAAGGACGCCGTCGGCAGCCTGTCGTCCAGCCTCTCTACCCTGGTGTTCTATCCGCTCGACATTCCCGTGGCCTCGCTGGGCGCCACCCCGGTGCATGTCGACGTGAACCTGCTGGACTACACGCTGGCTTCGGCCGCGGTGACACCGGCGAGCCTCGCGGAGGCGCTGCGCGCGCAGTTGCGTGGCGCGCTCGCGGCACGTGGCGTGCCGGAGGCGCAACTTGACGGGACGACCACGGCCGTGCTCACCGGCCTGCAGGCCGATGCCACCTTCGTGCAGCAACTGGTGCCGCTGTGCCAGCAGCTGTCAGGCCTCGGCAGCAATCCGTGGCTGAAGCACGCCAACACCGACGCGCAAGGCTATGCGGTCGTCACGCTGACGCCGGGCACGCTGCAGTGCGACTTCCGGCAGGTGAACCGGCTGGTGAACGGCAAGGCGCCGGCGGTGGTCGCGGCGAAGCAGGTGCGTGCGGTGGTGCAGAAGGACGTGGCGGGCGTGACGATCGCCTCCTGACGCCTCGCGGTGGGCGGACGACGGGCCGCTTCAGGCCGGCTCGAGCGCCCGCGTCTGTTCGAGGATGGAACCCACGAAGGCGATGAGCGCGCGCGCCTTGGGGCTTGCCAGGCGGCCACCCGGATAGAGCGCCCACAGGTCCACCGGAGGCAGCGTCCAGTCCGCGAGCACGTGCCGCACCTGCCCGCTCAGGAGTTCGGGCGTGAACATCCAGGTCGACCCGATCGCAATGCCGACGTCGGCCAACACCGCCGCACGCACGCCTTCGGCGGCCGTGGGCTGCAGCCGGCCCTTGACCTTGATCACCACTTCTTCTTCGCCGCGGCGGAAGGGCCAGGCCATGTCGCCGCCGCGCGGGCTGTAGGCCACCACCTGGTGCGCCCGCAGGTCGCGCGGGAGGCGCGGCTCGCCTGCCACCGCGAGGTAGGCTGGCGTGGCCACCGCGATGCGCGGACTCTGCGCGATGCGACGCGCCGTCATCGCGGAATCGATGAGCGTGCCCATGCGAAGCGCGACGTCAATGCCCTCTTCGAGAAGATTGATGTCGCTGTCGTCCAGCACGACGTCGACGGAGAGTTCCGGATGCGCAGCCAGGAACTCCGGCAGGCGCGGAACGATGTGCAGGCGGGCGAAGGTGGTGGCCGCGGAGAAGCGCAGGCGCCCCGTCAGGCTCGCGCTCTCGCCGCGCGCGGAATGGTCGGCCCGGCTCTCCTCTTCCATGGCACGCCGGGCATTCTCGTAGTAGTTGGCCCCGGCCTCGGTCGGCGTCAGGCCGCGCGCCGAGCGCAGCAGGAGGCGCACGCCCAGCCGCTCTTCGAGTTGCGTGATGGACTTGGAAACCGCGGGCTGCCCGACATTGAGCTGCCGCGCCGCGGCCGAGAGCGAGCCTGCCTCCACGGCGGCCACGAATGTTTCCATCGAACTCAGGCGATCCATGCCATTCCTCCTGGCGGAGGATCATAGGGCCCGGTCCCGGGCCTGTCGGGGCTCAGGCCTTCCAGGCCCCGACGTGCGCCGCGCCGGCCTCGTCGAGCAGCGCCGGGCCGACGCACTCGATGGCGTGGGGTGAAGCGCGGAAGACGTCGCGGCAGGAGAGCTCGGCGTCCCGCTGGTCGCCGTGTTCGCCGCGGAACAGGCGCAGCCGCGCGGCGTCGATGCCGAAGACCACCCGGCCGATGTTGGACCAGAAGATGGCGCCGGCGCACATGACGCAGGGCTCGGCGGAGGAGTAGAGCGTGGCGCTGGCCAGTTCTTCGCGCGCCAGCTTTCGTTCGGCAAGGGCGCGCACGGCGTTGGTTTCCGCGTGGCCCGTGACGTCGCCGGTTTCGGTGCTGTTGCAGTAGGCCTCGGCGAGCACCTCGCCGGCGGCGGAGACCACGAGAGCGCCGAAGGGGCGGTTGCCGCGGCGCCGCGCCGCATGCGACCACACGATGGCCTTGCGGAGGTAGCGGCTGTCGCGCTCGTCGAGATCGTTTTCCGGAGGGAAGGCAGGAGTGCTCATGCTGGGTGCTATTCTTTTGGGCTTCTGGCGCGCAATTTGCATGCCAATTCTTGCAGAGTAGAAGCGTTCAGCCCCGGCCCAGCCGATTGCATCGGCGCCCCGGCGTGGGAAATTGCTCTTTCATGGTGGTCCCCACGCAACCGAAGGAGTCTTTTTCATGCTCGTCACGCAGCAACCCGTTTTCCGCAAGTTCTGGCATGCCGTCATGCCCTTGTCCGACCTGCAGCAGGGGCCGAAGCCCTTCACGCTCCTGGGCGAGGACATTGTTCTTTTCCTGGATGCGGAGGGCTCGCCGGCCGCGCTGCGCGACCGTTGCTGCCATCGCACGGCGAAGCTGTCGAAGGGCTGGTGCGTGGATGCGCAGGGCAAGGCCTGCGGGCAGGGTGCGATTCAGTGCGGCTACCACGGCTGGACCTACGACCGCGGCGGGCAGGTCGTGCGCATTCCGCAGTACGAGCCGAAGCGGGCGATCTCGCCGGAGTACCGCACGGCGGCCTATCACTGCACGGCGCGCTACGGTTATGCCTGGGTGGCGCTGGAGGAACCGATCGCCCCCATCCCGGAAATCCCGGAATTCGCGGACCCGGCGTGGCGCACGATCTTCCAGTTCTACGAGGAGTGGCAGACGAGCCCGATGCGGGCGCTGGAAAACTCCTTCGACAACTCGCATTTCAGCTTCGTGCATCGCGCGACTTTCGGGGTGGCGGCGAGCCCGAAGCCGAGCAAGTACGAGCTGGTGGAGAACGAGAGCGGCTTCCACGCGGAAACGGTGATCGAGGCGGTGAACCCGGTGAAGTTCCATGCGATCAGCGGCGTGACGGAGCCGATCACGACGCGGCACATGCGCAACGCGTACTTCCTGCCCTTCTCGCGGCGGCTGGACATCGAATACCCGTCAGGCGTGCGGCACGTGATCATCAACTGCTTCACGCCCATCGACGACGGGCGCATGCAGTTGTGCCAGTGGCTGTTCCGCAACGACACCGAAGCGGATTGTCCGGCGCGGATGCTGATCGATTTCGACGAGGAGATCACGCGGGAGGACAAGGACATCCTCGAATCGACGGACCCGGATGCGCTGGTGGACACGCGGCGGCGCGGCGTGGAGTATTCGATGGAGTCGGACCGGCCGGGGATGCTGATCCGCAAACACCTCATGCAGCTGCTCGCGAAGCATGGGGAGGTCGAGGTGCATCGGGGCTCGAAGACGATTCCGCTGGCCCGGGCGGCGTGAGTGAGGTGCCGGGGCGTGGCGGGCGGGGGCTCGCGCCCGCAGGTCGGGACGGTCCGGATCCATGCGGATGTCATCGACGGTATGCGTTGGAGCCATCCTGCTCTGCGCTGAAACTCAGCGAACTGCACTCCCGCCTGCCGCAGCCGCGCTGAAGCCATGTGCGCCATGGCATCCGCGGCTAACATTCCCTGCACAACCGCAGGAGCTTTTCCATGGCGACTCGAGGATTCACCGGACGCCGTCCCACGGCCGCCTTTGCCCGCCGGCTGCCGCCGGGCCAGTTCGAGACCGACGACTTCCCCGTGCTGGCCAAGGGCCCGGCCCCGCGCATCGACCTCGCGGCCTGGCGCTTCACGCTGAGCGACGGCCCGCGCCCGCTCGCGAGCTGGAGCTGGGCCGAGTTCGAGGCGCTGCCGCGCACGGCGTGGCAAGGCGACATCCATTGCGTCACGACCTGGTCGAAGTTCGACACCGCATGGGAAGGCGTGAGCATCGACGACCTGCTGGCCGCCGCCGGCGTGGCGCCGCCCACCGCCTACCTGCTCGCGCTTTCGCTCGACGACTATGACACCAACGTGCCGGTGGCCGACCTGTTGGGCGGCCGCGCAATGATCGCCACCCACTTCGGCGGCGAGCCGCTCACGGCGGAGCACGGCGGGCCGGCACGCCTCCTGGTGCCGCATCTCTACTTCTGGAAGAGCGCGAAGTGGATCAAGGGGCTGCGCTTCACGCCGCGCGACGAGGCCGGCTTCTGGGAGCTGCGCGGCTACCACATGTATGGCGATCCGTGGCGCCAGCAGCGCTACTCGGACGATCCGTGAGCGTGCCGGTCGCCCCGCGGGGCCCGTGGCTCGAAGCGGTGGTCGAGCGCATCGCGCGGGCCACGCCGCGCATCAAGAGCTTCTTCCTGCAGGCGCCGCTCGCGCGGCACGTCGCGGGGCAGCATCTGGACGTGCGGCTCAGCGCGCCGGACGGCTACGTCGCGCAGCGCAGCTACTCGATCGCGTCGGCGCCGGGCGCGGCGCACTTCGAACTCATCATCGAGCGGCTGGAGGAAGGCGAGGTCTCGCCCTTCTTCCACGACGTGGCGGAGGTGGGCGACACCGTCGAGGTGCGCGGCCCGCTGGGCGGGCATTTCATCTGGAAGCCGGGCGACGGCGGGCCGCTGCTGCTGGTCGCGGGCGGCTCCGGCATCGCGCCGCTGATGGCGATGGTGCGCGACTGGGCCGTGCATGGCACGTCGGTGCCGGCGATGCTCGTTTTTTCGGCGCGCACTGCCGACGAGCTGGTGTTCCGCGACGAGCTGCTGGCGCTGGAAGCGCGCGAGCCGCGTTTTTGTTTCATCGCGGTCACCACCCGCGAGCCAGCCCGGCGCGAGGGCGACCTGGGCCGGCGCCTCGATGCGGCCGCGCTGCGCGACCTGATGGCGCGCTGGGGCCAGGCGCCTCGCCACGTCTACGTGTGCGGCGCCAACCCCTTCGTCGAGGCCGTGGCGGGCGGGCTGCTGGACGCTGGCGTGCCGGCGGGCGTCATCCGCACGGAGCGCTACGGCGGGTGATACTTCGGGCCTCTTGCAGAACAGGAACATGTCATGAGCATCACGGTCCGACGCGACGGCACCAGCGGCACGAAGCACATCGTCAGTATCCGGGCGCACGAGTTCGCCGTGGATTCATCCCCCGACAGCGGCCACGACGAGGGTCCCACGCCGCACGACCTGTACGACGCCTCGCTGGCGGCGTGCAAGGCCCTGACCATGCTGCTCTACGCGCAGCGCAGGAACATGCCGGTCGAGGACATCGAGGTCGTGGTCGACCGCGATGCCAGCGAGGAACGCCAGGGCACCTACCGGCTCAAGACTTCGCTGCGCGTGACGGGCGCGCTGGACGATGCGCAGCGCGCGGAACTGCTGCGCGTGGCCGGCAAGTGCCCGGTGCATCGGCTCATGACCGAAGTCAGGACGGAAATCGAGACCGGCTGGGCCTGAGCCGGGCGAGCGCGCGGTCCCTAGAATGGAGTCTTTCGCGGCTGCGCGAGGTTCCTTCATGAACGAAACGTCCGGACGGCCGCCCGCAGGCTCGTCTTCCACGGCTCATTCCGCCGGGCACTTCGCCCTGGTCTACCGGGACGAGGCTTACTTTATCGAGGAGGTCGCCGAGTTCCTGGATTCCGGCATGCGCGCGAGCGGCAGCGCGCTGCTCATCGCGACGGCGGCGCACCGCGAGGCCATCCGCGATCGGCTGCGCGGCTTCGGCTCGGAAGGGATGTACGGCAAGAACCCTGGCATGCTCACGGAGTTCGACGCCGCCGAACTTCTGGACCTGATCTCCATCGACGGCCATCCCGACAGGACGCGCACGCTGGGTGTGCTGGGCGGCATCCTGCAGCACGCCTCCCAAAACGGCCGCCGGCCGCTGCACGTGTTCGGCGAGATGGTGGTCCTGCTGTGCAGGCAGGGCCGGCAGGATGATGCGGTGGCCCTCGAGGACTTGTGGAACGAACTCTCGCGGCGCCATGCCTTCAGCCTGTTCTGCGCCTATCCCGTGGACGCCTTCGAAAGCGCGTCGCACGCGGATGCCTTCGTGGCCGTCTGCGCCGCGCATCACCATGTCGTCCATGAGCCGGCGCCCGGCGGCGCCGGCGCGCTGCGGCGCAAGGTGCAGGCGCTGGAAGCGGAGCTCGCCCGCAGCCGCGAGGCCGAGCGAACCCTGCGGGCGCGCGAGAAGGATCTGCTCGATTTCGTCGAGAACGCGGTGGAGGGGCTGCACCGCGTCGGGCCGGACGGCACCATCCTGTGGGCCAACAAGGCGGAACTGCGGATGCTCGGCTACACGCACGACGAGTACGTGGGCCAGCACATCGGCCGTTTCCATATGGACGCGGAGCTGGTCGAGGACGTCATGCGCCGGCTTGCCGCCGGCGAGACCCTTCACGACACGCCGGCGCGCATGCGCTGCAAGGACGGCAGCGTCAAGCACGTGCTGGTGAGTTCCAACGGCGCCTTTGTCGACGGCCAGTTGCGCCACACCCGCTGCTTCACGCGCGACGTGTCGGAGTTGGCGCAGTCGCATGCCGAGCGGGAGAGCCTGCTCGCGAACCTGGGGACGGCGCTGCGCGCCAAGGACGAGTTCCTGGCGATGCTCGGCCACGAGCTGCGCAACCCGCTCGCGCCGATCGTGACCGCCCTGCACCTGATGAAGCTGCGCGGCGACGTGAAGACCTCGAAGGAGCAGGAGATCATCCGCCGCCAGGTCGGGCACCTGACGCGCCTGGTCGACGACCTGCTCGACGTCTCGCGCATCACGCGCGGCCTGATCGAGCTGCGCAAGGAAAGCGTCCCGCTCGCCGAGGTGCTCGGCAAGGCGGTGGAGATGGTCAACCTGCTGATGGAGCAGCGCCAGCACCGCTTCGACGTCCGCCTGCCACCCGCCGACCTGCTGTGGAACGGCGACCCCACGCGGCTCGCGCAGGTGGTGTCGAACCTGCTCAACAATGCCGCGCGCTACACGCCGCCCGGCGGACGCGTCGAACTCGTCGGTGCGCGCGAGGGTGGCGATGCCGTGATCACGGTGCGCGACAACGGGCGTGGCATCGCCGCCGACGTGTTGCCGCGCATCTTCGATCTTTTCTTCCAGGGGGCACGCACGGCCGAGCGTTCCGAAGGCGGCATGGGCGTCGGCCTCGCGCTGGCGCGCAGCCTGGTGGAGATGCACGGCGGCAGGATCGAGGCGCGCAGCGCCGGGCCGGGGATGGGCAGCGAGTTCCTGGTGCGGCTGCCGCTGGGGCCTGCCGCTTCGGCGCAGCCGCCGCCCGCCGCGCTTGCCGGCGAGCCCGTGCAAGCCTCGGCACCGCGCCGCATCCTGGTGGTCGACGACAACCAGGACGCAGCCAACCTGCTGGGCGAACTGCTGGCCGCGCGCGGACATGAGTTGCGGGTCGCGCACGATCCGGCCGCGGCGCTCGAGACCCTGCGTTCCTTCGTGCCGGAGGTGGCCATCCTGGACATCGGCCTGCCGGTGATGGATGGCTACGAGCTCGCGACCCAGATGCGCAACCAGCTGCGCGGCGCGGAACTGCGGCTTTTCGCGCTGACGGGCTACGGGCAGGCGGCCGACCGCGCGCGCAGCGAGCGGGCGGGCTTCGAGGGGCACTTCGTCAAGCCGATCGAGCCGGCGCGGCTGCTCGCCGCCGTTGAAGGCGCACCGGCCGCGGTGCGCTGAGGCGTGCGGCTCAGCCGGCGCCGCGGGCTTCCCAGAAGCCGCGATGGGTGGCGATCATTTCTTCCGCCACTTCGGCCACCGGGCCGATGACCTCCACAGCCTTCTGCCCGCGCGCGAAGACCTCCCGGCACGGCAGGCTCAGCGTCGGGTTCTCGGGGTGGTCGCCGGTCAGCGCGAGCAGGGCGGATTCTTCCGCACCGTAGACGACGCGGCCGATGTTGGCCCAATAGGCCGTGCCGGCGCACATCGCGCAGGGCTCGAAGGTCGTGACCAGCGTGCACTGCCACAGGTATTCGGGCGGGTAGTTGAGCGAGGCGGCCCGGGCCAGCGTGGCTTCCGCATGCCGGACCGTGTCGATGTTGCCCTGCTCGGCCAGCACCGTCTCGCCGTCGGGCGCGACGAGCACCGCGCCGAAGGGATGCCGGCCCATCGCCATCGCGCGCTTCGCGACCTCGTTCGCGCGGCGCAGGGCGCGGACGACCTGCGCCTCATTCATTCTGCGATCCGCGATGCGCCCACGCGGTCGTGTGCTTCTCGATCGCGCTGAACAGTTCGTACATGGCCATCGCCATCGCGCCCACCACCATCAGCCCCGCGAAGGCCAGGCCCATCTGCATGGCCGAGCCGGCGGAGATCAGCAGGTAGCCGATGCCTTCGTTCGCCGCCGTCATCTCCGACACCGTGGTGCCGACGAAGGCCAGCGTGATCGCGACCTTGAGCGAGGCGTAGAAGTAGGGCATGGAGCGCGGCAGGCCGATTTTCATCAGCACGTCCCAGCGCTTGGCGCCCAGCACACGCAGCACGTCCTCCAGCTCGGGCTCGAGCGTGGCGAGGCCGGTGGCGATGTTGACCATGATCGGGAAGAAGCTGATGAGGAAGGCCGTGAGGATGGCAGGCCCCGCGCCGATACCGAACCATACCACCAGGATCGGCACGAAGGCCGCCTTCGGCAGCGCGTTGAAGGCCGTCATCAGCGGGTACATCGCCGCATAGGCGAGGCGCGAGCTGCCGATCACGAAGCCCAGCAGCACGCCCACCACGATCGCCAGGCCGAAGCCCGCCATCGTGACCCAGAACGTGCGCCAGGCGTGGCCCGCGATGATCTCCTTGAACTCCCAGAACTGCGTCCAGATGCGCCAGGGGCTGGGGAAGATGAACTCCGACACGCCGAAGCCCGAGCAGATGACCTGCCACAGCACGATGACGGCCATCAGGAGGAGCCAGGGCGACCAGCGCTCGATCTGCTTGCTGTTCTTCATCAGTGGCTCCCAGCCGCGGCCGCGGCGGAGATGGCGTTGCTGCGGATCGCGCCGATGTGGCCGCGCAGCTCCAGCACGATGTCGGTGAACTCCTTGGTGTACGTGAGCTCCAGTTCGCGCGGGCGCGGCAGGTCGATCTCGCGCTTGACCACGAAGCGGCCCGGGCTCTTGCTCATCACGTACACCGTGTCGGCCAGGAAAACCGATTCGCGCAGGTCGTGCGTGACCAGGATCACGTTGAACTGCTGCTCGGTCCACAGGTCGCGCAGGATGCACCAGAGCTCCTCGCGCGTGAAGGCGTCGAGCGCGCCGAAGGGCTCGTCGAGCAGCAGCATCTTCGGCTCGTGGATGAGCGCGCGGCAGATGCTCGCGCGCTGCTGCATGCCACCCGACAGCTGCCAGGGGAACTTGTCCTCGTAGCCGCCGAGGCCGACCTTCTGCAGCAGCCGGCGCGCGCGTTCCAGGTATTCCTTGCGCTTCGACTTGAAGGTGGAGCGGTAGGGCTCCACGATCTCCAGCGGCAGCAGCACGTTGTCCACGGTCGTGCGCCAGGGCAGCAGCGAGGGCGCCTGGAAAGCCATGCCCGAGATCTTCAGCGGCCCGGTGACGGGCTGGCCGTCGATGCGGATCCGGCCCATCGAGGGCATCTTCAGTCCCGTCGTGAGCTTCATGAAGGTCGACTTGCCGCAGCCCGAGGGTCCGACGATGGCGATGAACTCGCCGCGCCGGACCTGCAGATCGATGGCTTCGACCGCGAAGTGGTTCTCGCGCAGCAACTCCTCGTTGTAGGCGAGCCAGACGTCCTGGAAGTCGACGAAGGGCGAGGCGACCGCGTCCCGCGTGCCCGCCATCACTTGCGCAGGATGTTGAGTTCGGCCGCCGGCGGGAGCAGGGCCGCCGTCCACACCGCATCCGGGCTCACGCGCGTCTTGGTGTTGAAGGCGTCCGAGACCTGCGAGGCCATCAGCGAGAGACGGCCCGCGTTCACGGCGCCGAAGCCTTCGGCGCGCGCGTCGGGGCTGTTGATGACCGTGTCGATGGCCATCTTGAGGCGGCGCGTCTCCAGCGCGCTGTCGATGATGCCGTCGCGCTTTTTCACCGACTCGATCGCGACCGCCGGGTTGGCGATGACTTCCTTCGCGCCCTTGGTAAAGGCCGAGAGGAAGGCCTTCACTGCCGCCGGGTTCTCCTTGATGAGCTTGGGCGAGGCGATGATCACGTTGCCGTAGAGCTTCACGCCGTAGTCGGGGTAGGGCAGCACCACGATGTCGCTCGCCTTGGCGCCGCGCGCCTCCAGGTTGAGCAGCGAGGTGAAGGTGAAGCCGGTGATGGCGTCGAGGTCGCCGCGCAGCAGCATGGTCTCGCGCAGGGTCGGGTCCATCGCCGTCCAGTTCACGGCGCCGATGTTGTTGGCCTTGGCAAAGATCGGGAAGGCGCGGCGGCCCGCGTCGAACACCGGTGCGCCCAGCTTCTTGCCGGCGAGGTCCGCGGGTTTGGTGATGCCGCTCTTCTTGAGCGTCATGACCGAGGCCGGCGTGTTGTTGTAGACCATCATCACCGCGACCGGCTTGTTCGGGCTGTCGGGGTTGTTGGCGTGGAACTCCATCAGCGCCGCGAGGTCCGCGAAGCCCATGTCGTATGCGCCCGATGCCACGCGCGTGACCGTGCCGCCTGAGCCATTGCCCGCGTCGATGGACACGTCCAGTCCCGCGTCCTTGAAGTAGCCCTTGGCGGCGGGGTGCAGGAAGAGCGCGGCAGGACCTTCGAAGCGCCAGTCGAGCTGGAACTTGATCGGCGTCGTTTGCGCATGCGCGGTGCCGAGGCCGAAGCTGAGCGCCGAGGCGGCGAGGAAGGTCTGGAGCAGTTGGCGCTTGTTCATGCGGATCCCGTGATGATGGTGTGCACGGGATTCAAGCAAAAACGGTGCCCGCACGCACTTGGTGCGAACCCTCTCGATGAGCCATTGGAGTGCATGCGCGTGGGCGGAACTCAAATCTCGTCCCCGGAAGCAGCGCCGCGGGGCGGCTGGCCATGCACCGGAAAGGGGTGTCCTTCCTGGTGCGCCGGAAAGTCAGGGAATGAAGTTGAGCGTCTCCGGCAGTGGCGGAACGACTGGCGTCTCGAAGAAGGGCTGCGGCCCGTCAGGGTCGATCACCGTCACGCCGTCGCTGGCAAGGAAGGTCGCGACCTGGCGCTGTGCCGCGAGCGCGTAGCCCACGGTCCCGGGCGCCGCGATGTTGCTGATGAAGTTGTGCGGATTCTTCGGCACGGTGGGATCGGCAGCGAAGGCCAGGTCGTTGCGGAAATAGGTGGCTTGCGCCGCCAGGTCGCCCGCGCGCAGCAGGGCCGTGGCAGTGGGGTTGGGCACCAGCGGGTCTCCCTTGGCGAACTGGATGATCACCGGCTTGGGCGGATTGCCGGGCAGGGGTGCGCGATGGATGAACGCGGCATAGCTGACCGGATTGCCCGCCTCTTGCACCCAGTGCATGCGGTCGAGCACCTGATCGATCGCCATCGCGCCGGGCACGGTGTTCACGAGCGGGGGCTGATTGCGCAATGGAATGTTCTCGTTGAAGGCGATGCCGCTCGGGTCCGCCACATTGATGAGCGAAGGGACGCGCGATGCGAGCGCGATGCCCAGGAGCGGGCGGGCGAGGCCCAGACGTTGAATCTCCGGCACGTCGCCGCCCGGCATCAGCGGCACGCCGGCGCGTACGTCGCGCTCGACGCCGAGGAAGACGGTGCCGTAGATGGCGCCGAAGGAGTGGCCGGTGTAGTAGATGCGGCCGGGGTCGAGGTCGCGCATGCCATCGCCGTCCACGTCGATGCCCACCTGCATCTGCCGCACGAGTTGCATCAGGTCGATCACGGTCTGCCGCGTACCGTCACGCGCGCCGATGATGTCGCGCGGCGGCGCCGCTTCGGAGCCTTCGAAGGCGTCGAACTTGCCGTCGCCGTTGAGGTCGACGGCGCGGCCGCCCGCGCTGACCGTGACCGGTGGGCCGGACCGCGGCGTGACCGTCAGGCTCCCGAGCGGCCCGCCGCCATGCCCGACGGCGTTGATGGCGATCACGGCCAGCCCTTGCGAGGCCAGGCTGCCCGCCAGGACCCATGGAATGCCGTGCATGCTGTCGCCGAGCCCATGTCCACAGATCACCACGGGCCAGCCGCCGGCCGGCATGGGTCCGGCGGGAAGGAACAACTCGACCATCAGCGTGGCGGTGCCCTGCGGCCGCGGTTGGCCGGTGCGGGTCGGCGTCGTCGGGATGGACTTGTCCGCCGTCTCGAAGTCCGGCGAGCTGAAGTGGCCGTACGCGACGCGCCCCACCGCGCCCGGCGCCAGCGACAGGGCCGAGAGCGGCACCGTGCTGGAGGTGAAGGCGGGGGCCGTGCCGGTCTGGCGGGAGAAGACGATGCCCGCCAGATCATCGACCGCGAACAAGGCCCGCACCGGTGCGCCCGCCGCGCTGCCGACACGGAAGTCGATGGGGGCCGGACGGGATTGCTTGAGCGCGTGCATCACCTTCTGGAGGTCTGCGGAGATGCTCTGCGTGGTGAACAGCGAGGCCGCGACGATGTGCGGCGCATGTGCGCGCGAGTCGACCCGCCGCGCCTCGGCGAGGTCCTGGTCACCGTCCGCGATGACGATCGGATTTCCCTGCGCGTCGTGCAGGGCATCCGTGACGAGAAGCAGATAGCGCGCGTGCTGTGCCAGCGCATCGTCGGGCTCGAAGCTGAGCGTCCTGCTCGCCGGATTCCACGCGATCTTGTTGATGCCGGTGGTGTCCCCGAAGCCGTGCAGGGTCTGCGTGTCGCCCAGGTTGACCAGGCGGATGCCCCGGCCGGCCGTGGACGGGTCGATGTCGCCCGAGAACGCGATCGTGACGCGCGGCTGGACCGAGAAGCCGTCGAGGGCGTTGATGACCTCGATGTCCTCGCAGTCGCTCGGGCGCGCGGCGCAGTCCGGCTTCGGAAGCTGCACCCTGCGGAATGTGAGTTGCGAGGCATCGAAGACCGTGTAGCGGTCGTTGGGGAAGATGCCGAGTTCGGGATTGCCGCCGCTTGGCTGCACATGCACGCCGTCGGCCCAGGCGGGCGCGGCGAGCAAGGCATGGAAGGCGAACGCCAGGATGGCCGTGGTACGCACGGCAACGAATCGACGTGTTGTCATTTCCCCGCTCCCTGGCCGTTGTTGAGTGGCCTTTCGCGGGCATCTTAGGCCGGGTCGCGCGCGGCGTAAAGATGGGACGCAAGCCGCGGGTGCGGCTTGCGTGTCACGCTCCGAATCAGCGTGGGATCAGCGCGCCGAACTGGCGTTGGCCACCGCCAACGCCGTCATGTTGACCACGCGGCGCACCGTCGACGAAGGCGTCAGGATGTGCGCCGAGCCGTTGGTGCCCATCAGGATCGGGCCGACGGTCACGCCATTGCCGCCGGTCATCTTCAGCACGTTGAAGAGGATGTTCGCGGCGTCGAGGTTCGGGCAGATCAGCAGGTTGGCCTCGCCCTTGAGCGTGCTGTCCGGCATTGCCTTGAAGCGCACTTCCTCCGACAGGGCCGAGTCGCCGTGCATCTCGCCATCGCATTCGATATCCGGCGCCATCCTGGAGAAGATGTCGCGCGCCATGCGCATCTTGCGCGCCGAGGCGCGCTCGGAGGAGCCGAAGTTGGAATGCGAGAGGAACGCGACCTTGGGCGGCAGCCCGAAGCGGCGGACCTCCTCGGCGGCCATCATCGCGATGTTGGCCAGCGTCTCGGCGCTCGGGTCTTCATGCACGTTCGTGTCGGCGATGAACATCGTGTACTTCTCGAGCGTGAGCGCGTTCAGCGTGGCGAAGCCCGGCGCACCGCGCTTCAGGCCCAGCACGTTGTTCAGGATCTTGAGGTGGCTGTCGAAGCGCCCGACCAGGCCGCAGAGCATGGCGTCCGCGTCGCCCAGGTGCACCATCAGCGAGGCGATGGTGGTGTTGGAGCGCCGCACCATCGCCTTCGAGGCCTCGGGCGTGATGCCGCGACGGCCCATGAGCTTGTGGTAAGTCTCCCAGTAGGTGCGGAAGCGCGGGTCGTCCTCGGGGTTGACGCAATCGACGTCGGTGCCCAGGCGGATGTGCAGGCCGGCCTTCTTGATGCGCATCTCGATCACGGCCGGCCGGCCGACGAGGATGGGCTTGGCCAGGCCTTCGTCCACCGCGAGCTGGGCGGCGCGCAGCACGCGGTCGTCCTCGCCTTCGGCATAGGCCACGCGCTTGGCGGTGGCGAGCTTGGCGGCAGTGAAGACCGGGCGCATGAACATCCCGGTCTGGTAGACGAAGCGCGTGAGGTGCTGGCGATAGGCTTCCAGGTCCTCGATGGGACGCGAGGCGACGCCTGAGGCTTGCGCGGCCTTGGCGACGGCGGGCGCGATGCGCAGGATCAGGCGCGAGTCGAAGGGCTTGGGGATGATGTAGTCGGGGCCGAAGGCCAGCTCCTGGCCGGCGTAGGCGGTGGCAACCTCTTCGCTGATGTCGGCCTTCGTGAGCTCGGCGATCTCGCGCACGCAGGCGAGCTTCATCTCTTCCGTGATCTTGCTGGCGCCGCAATCGAGCGCGCCGCGGAAGATGTAGGGGAAGCACAGGACGTTGTTGACCTGGTTGGGGTAGTCCGAGCGGCCAGTGGCGATGATGCAGTCGGGCCGCACCGCCTTGGCGAGCTCGGGGCGGATCTCCGGCTCGGGGTTGGCGAGCGCCAGGATGATGGGCTGCGTGCCCATGCTCCTGACCATGTCCTGCGTGACGACGCCGGGGGCGGAGCAGCCGAGGAAGACATCGGCTTCCTTCATGACATCGGCGAGGGTGCGGGCGCCAGTGTCCTTCTGCGCGTAGCGGGTCTTGGAGTCGTCGAAGCCGCCGGGGCGGCCGACATAGATGAGGCCCTTGGAGTCCACGGCGTAGATGTTCTCGCGCTTGGCGCCGAGGCCGACCATGACGTCGAGGCAGGCGATGGAAGCCGCGCCGGCGCCGGAGACCGCGATCTTCACGTCCTCGATCTTCTTGCCGACGAGTTCGAGGCCGTTGATGAGTGCTGCGGCCGAGATGATGGCGGTGCCGTGCTGGTCGTCGTGGAAGACGGGGATGTTCATGCGCTCGCGCAGCTTCTTCTCGATGTAGAAGCACTCGGGCGCCTTGATGTCCTCGAGGTTGATGCCGCCGAGGGTCGGTTCCAGCGCGGCAATGATGTCGACGAGCTTGTCGGGGTCGGTCTCGGCGAGCTCGATGTCGAACACGTCGATGCCGGCGAACTTCTTGAACAGGCAGCCCTTGCCCTCCATCACCGGCTTGCTGGCGAGCGGGCCGATGTTGCCCAGGCCGAGCACGGCGGTGCCGTTGGTGACGACGCCGACGAGGTTGCCACGCGAGGTGTACTCGGCGGCGAGGGAAGGATCCGCTTCGATGTCGAGGCAGGGGTAGGCCACGCCCGGCGAGTAGGCCAGCGAGAGGTCGCGCTGGTTGAGCAGGGGCTTGGTGGGGGAGATCGAGATCTTGCCCTTGACAGGCGAGCGGTGGTATTCCCGTGCCGCGTCTCGCAGCGCTTCTTCGGCGGGGGAAAGGGTTTGGGCCATCAGTGTCTCCTTGCTGTCTTTGGCTTGGGGGACAGAGGCTACTCCAAAGTCATGTCTGCCTGCTTGGGGGAAGCACCTTTGTCGGGCGGCCTTGTTGGCCTTCGCCGTCACCGGCAGCAACTCCGGAGGCGACAGTGTGCTGCGCCATCGCCTCCAACGCACGCACAAGCGCCGAGTGGTCTTCCTGCCCATGCCCCAGCGCGGCACATGCATTCATGAGCTGCGCGGCGCCGGCAGTCTGCGGCAAGGCGACACCCAGCGCGCGCGCGCCCTGAAGCGCGAGGTTCAGGTCCTTCTGGTGCAGCGCGATGCGAAAGCCCGGCGCGAAGGTCCGCTTGATCATGCGCTCGCCATGCACTTCGAGAATGCGCGAGGACGCGAAGCCGCCCATCAGCGCCTGCCTCACCTTCGCGGGATCCGCGCCGGCCTTGGAGGCGAACACCAGCGCCTCGCCGACGGCCGCGATGTTGAGCGCCACGATGATCTGGTTCGCCACCTTGCACACCTGGCCGTCGCCCACGCCGCCTACCAGCGTGATGTTCTTCGCCATCTTCTCCAGCAGCGGCCTGACGCGGCCGAAGACCGCTTCGTCGCCGCCGCACATGATCGTGAGGCTCGCCGCCTTGGCACCGACCTCGCCGCCGGAGACCGGCGCATCGACATAGCCGCAGCCGAGCTCGGCGATCTTCTTCGCGAAGGCCTTGGTCGCGATCGGGTCGATCGAGCTGCAATCGACCACCGTCTTGCCTTTCGACAGCCCGGCCGCGACACCACTTTCGCCGAACAGCACCGTCTCCACGTCCGGCGTGTCCGGCACCATGAGGAACACGATGTCCGCCTGCCGCGCGACCTCGGTCGCCGAGGCGCATACCGTCGCGCGCGAGGCGAAGGGCTCCGGCGCCTTGCCGCGCGTGTGGACGAAAAGCGCGTGGCCCGCGTCAAGCAGGTGGCCAGCCATCGGCGCACCCATGATGCCGAGGCCGATGAAGCCGATCTTCTGGATGGTGCTCATGTCTTGTTCCGCTTCCTTGTGTTCATGCGGCGAGTGCCTGGCGCCAGCCCAGTCCCTCGACCGTGCCGGCGCGAGGCTTGTACTCGCAGCCGATCCAGCCTGCATAGCCGATCGAATCGATGTGCCTGAAAAGCCAGGCGTAGTTGATCTCGCCCGTGCCGGGCTCGCCGCGGCCAGGGTTGTCCGCGAGCTGGATGTGGCCGATGCGCGCGATGTTCCGCGAGAGCGTGTTTCCGAGCTCGCCTTCCATGCGTTGCGCGTGATAGATGTCGTACTGCAGCAGCAAGTCGGACGAGCCGACTTCGTCGATCAAGGCCAGCGCCTGGTCCGTGCGCGTCAGGAAGAAGCCGGAGATGTCGAAGCTGTTGATCGGCTCGATCAGGAGCCGGATGCCCGCGCCTTCCAGTTCCTTCGCCGCGAAGCGCAGGTTCTCCACGACCACCTTGCGCGCGTCCCCGGTGGTCACGCCCTCCGGCAGCTTGCCGAGCAGGCAGTTGACCTGCGGGCAGCCGAGCGCGGTGGCGAAGTCGATCGCGCGTCCGACACCCTCACGGAACTCGGCACGGCGGCCCGGGTGGCACGCGATGCCGCGCTCCCCCGCCTCCCAGTCGCCGGCCGGCAGGTTGTGCAGCACCTGCGCAAGGCCATTGGCGCGCAGCGCCGCGGCCAACTCCTTCTTGTCGAAGGCGTAGGGGAAGAGATACTCGACGGCCTCGAAGCCGGCCTTCGCGGCGGCCTCGAAGCGCTGCATGAAAGGCAGCTCGTTGAAGAGCATCGTGAGATTGGCGGCGAATCGCGGCATGACGGTCTCCTGCGCTCAGTCCAGCATGGCGGCGGCGACCGAGGTCGGCGCGTCTTCAGGGCTCTCGGCCAGTGGTTCGAACTCGTTGATCGCATCGATCTCCGTGCCCATCGCGATGTTGGTCACGCGCTCCAGCATCACCTCGATGACCACGGGCACCTGGAACTCCGCCATCAGCGCCTCCGCGCGCTGGATCGCCGGCTTCATCTCCTCCTGCCGGCACACGCGGATCGCCTTGCAGCCCAGGCCCTCGACCACCTTGAGATGGTCCACGCCATAGCTGCGCTCCACCCCTGCGTCCTCGCCGGCATTGATGTTGTCGAAGCCGAGTTGCACGCAGTAGTCCATCTCGAAGCCGCGCTGCGCCTGGCGGATGAGGCCGAGGTAGGAGTTGTTGACCACGATGTGGATGTACGGCAGCTTGAACTGCGCGCCCACGGCCAGCTCCTCGATCATGAACTGGAAGTCGTAGTCGCCCGAGAGCGCGACGATCTTGCGCGTCGGGTCGGCGGCGCGCACGCCGAGCGCGGCCGGGATGGTCCAGCCCAGCGGGCCGGCCTGGCCGCAGTTGATCCAGTGGCGCGGGTTGTAGACGTGCAGGAACTGCGCGGCCGCGATCTGCGAGAGCCCGATGGTGCTCACGTAGCAGGTGTCGTGGCTGAAGTTGTTGTTCATGCACTGGTACACGCGCTGCGGCTTCATCGGCACGTCGGCGAAGTTGGTCTTGCGCAGCATCGTGCGCTTGCGCTCCAGGCACTGGCCCGCCCATTCGCGGCGGCTCGGCAGGCCGCCGGCGGCCTTCATTTCCTCCGCGACCTGGACGAAGAGTTCGAGCGCGGCCTTCGCGTCGGAGACGATGCCGAAGTCCGGCGTGAACACGCGGCCGATCTGCGTCGGTTCGATATCGACGTGCACGAAGGTGCGGCCCTTGGTGTAGACCTCGACCGAGCCGGTGTGCCGGTTGGCCCAGCGGTTCCCGATGCCCAGCACGAAGTCGGAGGCCAGCAGGGTGGCGTTGCCATAGCGGTGGCTGGTCTGCAAGCCGCACATGCCTGCCATGAGCGGGTGGTTGTCGGGAATCGCGCCCCAGGCCATCAGCGTCGGGATCACCGGCACGCCGGTCGCCTCCGCGAAGCGCACCAGCAGCGCGCTCGCGTCGGCGTTGATGACGCCGCCGCCAGCCACGATGAGCGGGCGCTCGGCGGCGTTGAGCATCGCGATGGCCTTCTCGATCTGCGCGCGACTGGCGGCCGGCTTGTAGGGCGTGAGCGGCGTGTAGGTGTCGATGTCGAACTCGATCTGCGCCATCTGCACGTCGAAGGGCAGGTCGA
>CBIHOG010000030.1:0-66891 GCA_966211435.1 uncultured Variovorax sp.
CGCGTCCTGGTCCTGGCCACGGAACTTGTAGTTGGTGGTCAACGCCACGTTGCCCACGAGCTGGGCGCCGGCGAACATCGGCAGCAGGGTCAGGGCCGCCACGGCCAGGGGTTTGAAATGCAGGGTTCTCATCGTTGAAAAATCGCGTCGGGAAAGGAGCGGCAAGCGTAGGCGCGGCCCCATAAAAAGCGCATAAAAAGCGAAGCGCCGGCCGTAAAGACTTCAGCGCCGGTGCGCTGTACGCTCCCGTGGCAAGATCGTTCGTCCTCCCCACACCGGTCGCTCGCATGCTCATCAACTGCGCCGTCTACGAAGATGGCACCAAGCTCGCCGACATCCCCGTCAGCCGCATCAGCGAGTACCTCTCGCTGCCGCGCTGCTTCGTCTGGGTCGCGCTCCACGACCCGGCGCCCGGCGAGCTCGATGAACTGAAGCGCGAGTTCGGCCTGCATCCGCTCGCCGTCGAGGATGCGCAGCACGGCCACCAGCGGCCGAAGGTGGAGGAGTACGCCGACTCCCTTTTCGTCGTGCTGCACTTGCTGGAGACGGAGGCCGGCAAGCCGGAGGTGCTGACGGTCGGCGAACTCAACGCCTTCGTCGGGCACAACTACCTCGTGTCGGTGCGCAACCGCAGCGAGCATGGCTTCGTGGAAGTGCGCGAGCGCTGCGAGCGCGAGCCTGAGCTGCTGCGCAACGGCCCTGGCTTCGTGCTCTATGCGCTGATGGACGCGGTGGTGGACCGCTACTTCCCGGTGATCGACGGCCTGGAGGCCGAACTCGAAACCATCGAGCAGCAAATCTTCACCAAGGGTGCGGCGCGCGACAACATCCAGCGCCTCTATGAACTGAAGCAGCGGCTGACGGTGCTCAAGCACGCCGTCGCGCCGCTGCTCGAAGGCGCGAGCAAGCTGCACGGCGGGCGCGTGCCCCAGATCTGCATCAGTTCGCAGGAATACTTCCGCGACGTGGTCGACCACCTCGGGCGCATCAACGGCTCCATCGACGCCATCCGCGACACCGCCGCGACCGCGATCCAGGTCAACCTCTCGATGGTGACCATCGAGGACAACGAGGTCACCAAGCGCCTGGCCGCCTGGGCCGCCATCTTCGCCGTGTGCACCGCCTTCGCGGGCATCTGGGGCATGAACTTCGAGCACATGCCGGAGCTGAAGTGGCGCTACGGCTACGTGGCCGCGCTCTCCCTGATCGTGGGGCTGTGCGGCTACGTGTACTACCGCTTCCGCAAGGCGGGTTGGGTATGACGCTTCTCATCCGCGACGTGCGCCCCGCGGGCGCGGCACCGGTCGACGTGCTGGTGCGGGACGGCCGCATCGCCGCCATCGGGCCAGCGCTCGCGCCGCCGGCCGGCGCTGGCGACGCGCAGGTGGTGGAGGGCGGCGGGGCGCTGCTGCTGCCGGGCCTGGTCGAAGGCCACACCCACCTGGACAAGACCTTGTGGGGCATGGACTGGTACCGCAACGAGGTCGGCCCGAAGCTCACCGACCGCATCGACAACGAACGCGCCTTCCGCCACGAGAGCGGCCATGACGCGGCCGCCCAGTCGCTGGCCCTCGCGCGCGCCTTTCTCGCGCGCGGCACCACCCGCCTGCGCACGCACGTCGACATCGATACCCAGGCGGGCCTGCGCCATCTCGAAGGCGTGCTGCGCACCCGCGACGCGCTGCGCGACTCGCAGGAGATCCAGATCGTCGCCTTCCCGCAATCGGGCCTGCTCCAGCGGCCCGGCACGGCCGAACTGCTCGACCGCGCGATGTCCGAAGGCGCAGGCGTGCTCGGCGGACTCGACCCCTGCGCCATCGACGGCGACCCGGTGCGCTCGCTCGACGTCCTCTTCGGCATCGCCGGGCGCCATGGCTGCCCGCTCGACATCCACCTGCACGAGCCCGGCGCGATGGGCGCCTTCTCGCTCGGCCTGATCCTGGAGCGCACGGCCGCGCTCGGCATGCAGGGCAAGGTCGCGATCAGCCACGGCTTCTGCCTGGGCGACCTGCCGGAGCGCGAGTGCCAGGCGCTGCTGGCGCGCATGGCGGCGCTCGGCGTGGTGCTGGTGACCAGCGCGCCCTCCGCGCGCAGCGTGCCGCCGCTGCTGGCCTGCCGTCAGGCGGGCGTGACGGTGGTGGGCGGCAACGACGGCATCCGCGACACCTGGACGCCCTACGGCAGCCCCGACATGCTGGAGCGCGCGATGCTCATCGGCCTGCGCTACAACCTGCGGCGCGATGACGAGATCGAGGTGGCGCTCGACTGCGTCACCCATGCCGCCGCGCGCGGCTGCGGCTTCGAGGCCTACGGGCTGGTGCCCGGCTGCCGGGCCGACCTGCTGCTGGTCGACGCGCAGACTTCGGCGCAGGCTGTGGTCGAGCGGCCGGTGCGGCGGCTGGTGGTGGCGGGCGGCCGCGTCGTGGCCCGAGACGGCGTGCTTCTTGCCTGAAAGCAGCGCTTCGCGGCCTTATCCGACAGGAGAACGGACGCGCATCGTGCATGCTCGGCGGGTTTTGCTCACTCCGGCGCTCCCATGAAATTTCAGTCCGCGATCGACTCCCAGGATTTCCAGCGTCTGCTCAGCCGCAACCTGAAGCTGCCGCTCGCCGGCGGCGTCCTGGGCGCGGTGGTCTTCGTCGGGCTCATCTTCTATCTGCTCTCGACCATCGCCTGGGTCGAGCATACCGACCGCGTGACGCGCAACGCGACCGAGATCCAGCGCCGCAGCATCGACATGGAAACCGGCATGCGGGGTTTCCTGATCACCGGCGACGAGAGCTTCCTGGAACCTTACGAGGCCGCGCTGCCGCGCTTCGCCACCGACCTCGCCGCCCTGCGCTCGCTGGTGTCGGACAACGCGGCGCAGGTCGACCGCATCGACCGCATCGTATCCCTGCAGAAGGCCTGGAACGATTTCGCCCGCGAGATGATCGAGTTGCGCCGCACCGGCGGCGACTACCACCAGTCCGTGCGGTTGGGCCGAGGCAAGCGGCTGACCGATGACATGCGCGGCGAGTTCGAGAGCTTCCTGGAGACCGAGCAGGCCTTGCGCTTCCAGCGCAACAATGAAGCCAACCGCACCAGCCTCACGATCGTCGTGCTCTTCGTGCTCTTCACGCTGACGACCACGGGCCTCCTGGCCTACTTCGGCCGCCGGCAACTGCTGCGCCTCTCGGAGAGCTATGACGGTGTGCTCAAGGCGCAGGCCGTCCATTCCGACAACCTCCAGCAGCAGGCCTGGCTGCGCGGCGCGCAGACCGAGCTGACCGGCGAGCTGGTGGGCGAACTCAGCGCACAGGAAATGGGCCGCAAGGTCCTGGCCTTCTTCTCGCGCCATGTCGGCAGCCCGGTCGGCGCGATGTACGTGCGCGAGCGCCATGGTGGCCTGCGCCGCGTCGCGAGCTACGGCTTCTCGGCCGAGGCCGAGGCCGCGCCGCAGAGCTTCGCACCCAACGAGAGCCTGGTCGGCCAGGCCGCGGCGGAGAAGCGGCTGATGGTGATCGAGCCGGTCAGCGCCAGCTACCTGAAGGTCAACTCGGGCCTGGGCGAGATGACGCCCTCCGCGGCGCTGCTGCTGCCGGTGGCGAACGACGGCATCGTCAACGGCGTCATCGAGCTGGGCCTGATGCACACGCCCGACGAACGCACGAAGCAACTGCTCAACCTCGTCTCCGGCAACGTCGGCACCTCGATCGCCGCCGTGCGCTACCGCGAGCAATTGCAGGAGGTGCTGGCCGAGACCCAGCAGCTCAACGAGGAGCTCCAGGTGCAGCAGGAGGAACTGCGCACCGCCAACGAGGAACTGGAAGAACAGTCGCGCGCCCTGCGCGCCTCGCAGGCCACGCTGGAGAACCAGCAGGCCGAGCTGGAGCAGACCAACAGCCAGCTCTCCGAGCGCACCGAGGCGCTGGACCAGCGCAACGCCGCCCTGCGTCGCGCCCAGCGCGACCTGGAGGAGCGGGCCGACGAACTCCAGCGCGCCAGCCGCTACAAGTCGGAGTTCCTGGCGAACATGTCGCACGAGTTGCGCACGCCGCTCAACAGCGCACTGATCCTCGCCAAGCTGCTTGGCGACAACCCGCAGGGCAACCTGAGCGCGGAGCAGGTGAAGTTCGCCGAGTCGATCTATGCCTCGGGCAATGACCTGCTGGTCCTCATCAACGACATCCTCGACATCGCCAAGGTCGAAGCCGGCAAGCTGGAGGTGGTGACCGAGCATGTCGCCGTCGAGAAGCTGGCCGCCGGCCTGGAGATGACCTTCGCGCCGCTGGCCGGGCAGAAGCAGCTGGGCTTCCGCGTCGAAGTGCTCCCCGGCGCACCGGCCACCCTCTTCACCGACCGCCAGCGCGTCGAGCAGATCCTGAAGAACCTGCTGTCGAACGCCCTCAAGTTCACGGACCGTGGCGAGGTGCGGCTCACCGTCTCCGGCGTGTCGGGCGGCGGCGCGGCCTTCGCGGTGTCCGATTCCGGCATCGGCATCGCGGCCGACCAGCAGGAGGTGATCTTCGAGGCCTTCCGCCAGGCCGACGGCACCACCAGCCGCCGCTACGGCGGCACCGGCCTGGGGCTGTCGATCTCGCGCGACCTGACGCAACTGCTGGGCGGAACGCTCGACGTGCAGAGCACGCCGGGCGCCGGCAGCACCTTCACGCTGCGGCTCCCCGCGCGCGTGCCGATGGAGTCCCCGGCCACGCCGATGCCGTCCGCCGCTCCTGCCTCGCATGCGGCGGCACCGCGCCCGTCCGCGGCCGAGTCGCCAACGCCGGCAGCTCGCCCCGTGCCGGCGCCGCTCTTCCCGGACGACCGAGCGCTGCCGCGCGACGAGGCCCGCCGCGTGCTCGTGATCGAGGACGAGCCGCAGTTCGCCCATATCCTGTACGACCTGGCGCACGAACTCGGCTACCGCTGCCTGGTGGCGCACGGCGCGGCCGACGGCTTCAGCCTCGCGACCCAGTTCCAGCCGGACGCGATCCTGCTCGACATGCGCCTGCCCGACAGTCCCGGCCTCAGCGTGCTGCAGCACCTGAAGGACGACCCGCTCACGCGCCACATCCCCGTGCACATCGTCTCGGCCCAGGACAATGCCGAAGCAGCGATGCACATGGGCGCGATCGGCTACGCGCTCAAGCCTACCTCGCGCGACCAGCTGAAGGAAGTGTTCCGCAAGTTCGAGGACAAGCTCACGCGCAAGGTCAAGGCGGTGCTGCTGGTCGAGGACGACGCCGTCCAGCGCGACAGCGTGGTGCGGCTGATCGGTGACGACGACGTGGTCATCACCGCCGTCGAGTCGGGCGAGGAGGCGCTGGAGCTGCTGCGCAGCCGCGTCTTCGATTGCATGATCACCGACCTGCGCCTGCCCGACATGCAGGGCAGCGAACTGCTCAAGCGCATGGCGACGGAGGAGATCGTCTCCTTCCCGCCCGTCATCGTCTACACCGGCCGCAACCTCACGCGCGACGAAGAAGCCGAATTGCTGCGCTACTCGCGCTCGATCATCATCAAGGGCGCGCGCTCGCCCGAGCGCCTGCTCGACGAGGTCACGCTCTTCCTGCACAAGGTCGAGTCCGATCTCTCCAGCGAACGCCAGACCATGCTCAAGGCCGCGCGCGGCCGCGACCGCGTCTTCGAGGGCCGGCGCATCCTGCTGGTGGACGACGACGTGCGCAACATCTTCGCGCTCACCAGCGCGCTGGAGCAGCGCGGCGCCACGGTGGAGGTCGGCCGCAACGGCCGCGAGGCGCTGGAGAAGCTCGACCAGGTGGCAGACATCGACCTCGTGCTGATGGACGTGATGATGCCGGAGATGGACGGCCTCGAAGCCACGCGCCGGCTGCGCCGCGACCCGCGCTTCGAGAAGCTGCCGGTCATCGCCGTCACCGCCAAGGCCATGAAGGATGACCAGGAGCAGTGCCTGGCTGCCGGTGCCAGCGACTACCTCGCGAAACCGGTCGACCTCGACCGCCTCTTCTCGCTGTTGCGCGTGTGGATGCCGAAGATGGAGCGCCTGTGAGCATCCACCCCTCCAGCCCCCACGCGCAGCAGGTGCCGCCCAGCGCGACCGACATCGAGCTGCGCCTGCTGATGGAGGCGATCTACCTGAAGTACAGCTACGACTTTCGCGACTACACCGGCTCTTCGCAGAAAAGGCGCGTGGCCTATGCACTCGCGCAACTGAACCTGCCGAACATCTCGGCGTTGCAGGAGCGCGTGCTGCGCGACGCCGCGGTGTTCAGCCAGCTGCTGCAGTACCTCACGATTCCCGTGAGCGAGATGTTCCGCGACCCGGCCTACTTCCTGATGCTGCGCCGGCAGGTGGTGCCGATGCTGCAGACCTACCCGACCGTGAAGGTCTGGGTGGCCGGCTGCAGCACCGGCGAGGAGGTGTACTCGCTCGCCATCCTGCTGCAGGAGGAAGGCCTCCTCAAGCGCACGCAGATCTACGCGACCGACATCAACCCGGCCTCCCTGGAAAAGGCGCGGCAGGGCATCTTTCCGCTCGAATCGATCCGCGGCTACACCGCCAACTACCAGCGCGCGGGTGGGACGAACGCGTTTTCCGACTACTACACGGCAGCCTACGACGCGGCTCGCTTCGACCCCGCCCTGTGCGCCGACGTGATCTTCGCCGACCACAGCCTGGCGACCGACAGCGTCTTCGCCGAGACGCAACTGGTGTCGTGCCGCAACGTGCTCATCTACTTCAACCGCCAGTTGCAGGACCGGGCGCTCGGCCTGTTCCACGAGTCGCTCTGCCACCGCGGCTTCCTCGGGCTCGGTGCCAAGGAAAGCATTGATTTCTCCAGCTTCGCCGAGCGCTTCGACGTGGTGTCGCGCGCCGAGCGCATCTACCGCAAGTCCACATGACGCCGGCCGGCCGCACGCCCCAGTCGCATGTCGATGCCGTCATGATCGGCGCCTCGGCCGGCGGGATCGACGCGCTGCTCGACCTGCTGCGCGATCTGCCCGAGCGCTGGCGGCTTCCGCTGGTGGTGGTCATCCACTTGCCCGAGAACCATGAGAGCCGCCTGGCCGAAGTGTTCAGCCATCGCCTGCCGATCCCGGTGCGCGAGGCCGAGGACAAGGCGCCCGTCATGGCCGGCACGCTCTATTTCGCCGCGCCCGGCTACCATCTGTCGATCGAGGGCGACCGCAGCTTCTCGCTCAGCTGCGAGCCGCCGGTGCTGTTCTCGCGCCCTTCCATCGACGTGCTGATGGCCTCGGCAGCCGATGCCTACGGCCCCGCGCTGGCCGGCTTCTTGCTGACCGGGGCCAACTACGACGGTGCCCAAGGCATGCTGCACATCCATCGCGCGGGCGGGCTGACTGCGGTGCAGGACCCGCGCGAGGCCCAGGTTCCCACGATGCCCGAGGCGGCCATTGCCCGCCACGTGCCTGATTTCATCCTTCCCCTGCGCGAGCTTCGCGCACTGCTTCTGCAACTGGATTGCGCCCATGCGACTTGATGTCGAGAGCAAGCTGCTGATCGTCGATGACCTGCCGGAAAACCTGTTGGCGCTCGACGCGCTGATCCGCGGGCCGTCGCGCGCGGTCTTCAAGGCGCGCTCCGCCGACGAGGCCCTCGCGCTGCTGCTGGATCACGAGTTCGCCCTCGCGATCCTCGATGTGCAGATGCCCGGCATGAACGGCTTCGAGCTGGCCGAGATGATGCGCGGCACCGAGCGCACCCGCCACATCCCCATCATCTTCGTGAGCGCGGCCGGCCGCGAGCTCAACTACGCCTTCAAAGGCTACGAAAGCGGGGCGGTCGACTTCCTGCAGAAGCCGCTGGACGCGCACGTCGTCACCAGCAAGGTCAGCGTCTTCGTGGACCTGCACCAGCACCGCAAGGCCCTCGCGCACGAGATGGAGGCCCTGGCGGCGGCCAACCGCCAGCAGGAGGAACTGGTGCGGCAGCTGCAGAGCGCCCAGCGCGACCTGGAGCGCGCGGTGCGCATGCGCGACGACTTCATGTCGATGGTGTCGCACGAGCTGCGCACGCCGCTCAACACGCTCTACCTCGAGACGCAGGTGCGCAAGCTCCATCTCTCGAAAGGGAACATGGCCTCGTTCGCCCCCGACAAGCTGCCGGTGATGATCGAGCGCGACCAGCGCCAGATCCAGAACATGGTGCGGCTGATCGACGACATGCTCGACGTCTCGCGCATGCGCAGCGGCGCGCTGTCCATCGAGCCGAAACCGGTGGACCTGGCGGCGATGGCCCGCCGCGTGGTGGAGAGCCTTTGCCAGCAGGCCGAGGCCGCGGGTTGCGCGATCGGGCTGCGTGCGCCCGAGAGCGTGCGGGGCGTGTGGGACGAGTTCCGCATCGAGCAGGTGCTGACCAACCTGCTGACCAATGCCTTGCGCTACGGCGGCGGCAAGCCGGTGGAGGTGGTCGTCGAAGAGGTCGGCGGCAGGGCGCGCATGAGCGTGCGCGACCAGGGCATGGGGATCGCCGCGCAGGACCAGGAACGGATCTTCGAGCAGTTCGAGCGCACCGAAGACAGCCGCAAGCAGGCGCCCGGACTGGGCCTGGGGCTCTACATCACGCGCCAGATCGTGCGGCTGCACGGCGGCGAGATCGAACTGGAGAGCGCACCCGGCCAGGGCGCCGTCTTCACCGTGGACCTGCCGCTCGCGTCGCCATGACAGTGGAAATGCTCCTACACGGGCGGGTGTCGCCGCAACCGGATACTCTAAGGTTTTCGCTTCAGGGGCGTTTCCGATGAATGTACTGATCGTCGACGACAACGAGGCCGCGGCGGATCTTCTGCAGGAGCTTCTGGTGTTGCAGGACCACACGGCCCGTTGCACCTACACCGGGCAGCAGGCGGTCGACGCCGCCGCTGCCGAGACCTTCGATGCCGCGCTGGTCGACCTCACGCTGCCCGACTTTCCCGGCACCGAGGTCGCGCGCCGCCTGCGCGCCCGGGCGGCGGGGCAGCAGATGCTGATCGTCGCCGTCTCCGGATTCTCGGCCAGCGAAGCCGGCGGCGAGGCTGGCCTGTTCGACCACCACCTGCAAAAACCTATCGACTTCGACGCCCTGGACCGCATCCTGGCGCAGCCGGCCGCGCGATGAAAGCGTCGCCCGGCGCCCGCAGCTGGATCGCGGCCGGCGTGCGGCACGAACTCCTCACCCGCGCCCTGCCGGCCCTGCGCCATGACATGGCGGCGCCGGTGTCGGTCATCCGCATGGGACTGCTGCTGCTCAAGCGGCAGGCCGCGTCGGCGGACACGCCGATGGAAGAGCGCATCGGGCTCATCGAGGGACAGCTGAACGAGCTGGTCGCCGCGGTGCGCTCGCTGCGCGACTGGGAACTCGCCGCCAGCGACGAAGGCATCACGCGCGGCGCGCTGGTGACGCAGTGCACGGGGCTGATGCGCGCGGCCTTCGAACTCAACGGCATCGAACTCCACGTGGCGGAGGGCCTCTCCGCCGCGCAATCGGCCGGTGAGGACAAGCGCTTCTCGGCCGCCGCGGCGCTGCGCTACATGGTGCTTGGGGCCCTCGGCTTCCTGTACGACAGCGGCGGCCCGCTCGGCGGGATCGGTGTCGAGCCCGACGGTCCGGATGCGCTGCGCTTCGTGGCCAGGCATGGCGAATCCGAGCCGGCCGACCCGCTGGCCGGCGCCCTGCGTGCGCCGCGCAAGCTGGCCATCGACGCCATCGCGCTGCAGGCGCTGGCCGACGACCTCGGCTACGCCGTGGCCGTGAAGGACGGCGCCGTGCGACTGTCGCTCACGCCGAACTGATCGCGGTCGCCTCGCGTCGGCCAGCCACCCGCCAGCGCCGGTGGAGAAATCCTTCGGCGGCGGGGAAAGATGGCTGACACGGCCGACCGGTCCGATCCCCGACCATCCGAGGATTCAAAAACGCCAGGTTCCGGTCGCCAGCGCGCCGGCCGACACGCCATGACGCTTTCCGCCCTCTTGCCCATCCCCTCCCAGGAACGCGCGTCGACCGGTATCTCCGGCCTCGACGACGTGCTGGGCGGCGGCCTTCCGGTCAACCATCTCTACCTTGTCGAAGGCGAACCCGGCGCGGGCAAGACCACGCTCGGCATCCAGTTCCTGCTGGAAGGCGTGGCGCAGGGCCAGGCCGGCCTGTATGTGACGCTGTCGGAGACTGGCGAAGAACTGCGCACCGTCGCGGCCTCGCATGGCTGGTCGCTGGAAGGCCTCTCGATTTTCGAGCTCGTGACGGCCGAGGGCCTGACACCGGAGGCCGAGCAGTCCATCCTCCATCCCTCCGAAGTGGAACTCGGCGAGACGACCCGTGGCGTGATGGCCGAGGTGCAACGCCTGAAGCCTCGGCGCGTGGTCTTCGACAGCCTGTCGGAGATGCGCCTGCTCGCGCAGGACCCCTTGCGCTACCGCCGCCAGATCCTTGCGCTCAAGCATTTCTTCTCCAAGTGCCAATGCACCGTGCTGCTGCTGGACGACAAATCCTCCAAGGCCGGCGACCTCCAGCTGCACAGCATCGCGCATGGCGTGCTGAGCCTGGAGCAGACGCAGGGCGAGTACGGGGAGAACAAGCGCTTCATGCGGGTAGTGAAGCTGCGGGGCGTGAAATTCCGCGGCGGCGAGCATGACTTCAGGCTCGACACCGGCGGCATCGCGATCTTCCCGCGCCTGATCGCGGCCGAGCATCGGCGCGACTTCGAGCAGAAGGTTGCAAGCACCGGCAACGATGCGCTCGACGCGATCCTCGGCGGCGGCCTGAACTACGGCAGCAACACGCTCTTCGCCGGCCCTTCCGGCGTCGGCAAGACCACGACCGCGATGGCCTGCCTGGCCGCGGCGCTGGCGCGCGGGGAGAAGGTGTCCTACTACCTGTTCGACGAAGGGCTCGGCACGCTGCTGGCCCGTTGCGATGCGCTGGACCTTCCCATCGGCCGCTACATCGACGAGGGCCAACTCGAACTCGTGGCGCTCGACCCTGCCGCCGTGTCGCCCGGCGAGTTCACGGACATGGTGCGCCGCGCGGTCGAGCGGCGCGGGGTGACCATGGTGGGCATCGACAGCCTGAACGCCTATCTCCAGGCCATGCCCGGCGGCAGATTCCTGCTGCTGCAGATGCATGAGTTGCTCACCTACCTCAACCAGAGCGGCATCGCCACCATCCTCATCCTCGGCCAGCATGGGCTCTTCGGCGAAGGCCGCAGCGATGTCGACCTCAGCTACCTGAGCGACGCCATCCTGCTCTTCCGCTTCTTCGAGGCGCGCGGCAGCCTGCTGAAGGCGGTGTCGGTGGTGAAGAGCCGTACCAACGCGCACGAGCTCACCATCCGCGAGTTCCGCCTCGGCGCGGGCGGGGTGGAAGTGGGCCCGGCGCTCACGGATTTCGTCGGCGTGCTCAAGGGCGTGCCTGCGTACGACGGCACGCAGGCGCTGTTGAGCGAGCGCGCCGCCATCCTCAAGGGCTAGGGGATGGAGCATCGCGTCATGGTCCACGCGCCCCGCGGGCGCGATGCGGAGGTGGTGCAGGCGGTGCTGGCGGCGCGCGATATCGCGACGCGCGTCTGCCTGACGCAGGACGAACTGCTCGCCTGCCTGGGGCAGGGGGCCTCGGCCGCCATCGTCACCGAGGAGGCTTTCACCGTCGAGCCCGGCGGCCCCCTCGACCGCTGGCTTGCCGGCCAGCCGAGCTGGTCTGACTTCCCTTTCATCGTGCTCACGACGCGGCAGACGCGGCGGCGCTCGGCCTCGGCGCTGGCCTCGCTGCATGCGCTGGGCAACGTCGTGCTGCTGGAGCGGCCGGTCAACGCGGAGACGCTCGCGAGCGCTGCGGATGCGGCGGTGCGCGCACGCATCCGGCAGTACGCCACGCGCCGGCACCTGGAAGAGCTGGGCCAGGCGCGCGCGACCGTCCAGCAGCTCAACCGCGAGCTGGAGGACCGCATCGAGGCCCGCACGCGAGAACTTGCCGGCGCCAACGACCGGCTGATGGCCGAGATCGCCGAGCGCGAGCGCGTGCAAGCCGCGCTGGTGCAGGTGCAGAAGATGGAGGCCATCGGCCGCCTCACCGGCGGCATCGCGCACGACTTCAACAACCTGCTGCACGTGGTCAGCATGAACCTCGACCTGCTCGCGCGCGTGTCGCGGGAGCCCAAGGTGGAGAAGATCGCCTCGCAGGCCAAGCGCGCGGTCGGGCGCGGCTCCAAGCTCACCGGGCAGTTGCTGTCCTTCGCGCGTGCCCAGTCGCTGCTGCCGCGGATGACCGATGTCAATGCGCTGCTGCTCGGCATGCAGGAGCTGATGACGGTCTCGATCGGCGCGGCGGTGCAGTTGCGCTTCGACCTCTGCGAAGGGGCGGTCTGGGCCAAGCTGGATGCGAGCCAATTGGAGATGGCGGTGCTCAACCTGGTGGTGAACGCCAAGGACGCGATGCAGGGCCGTGGCCGCATCACGATCGCGACCCGGCTGGTGGACGAAACGGCCACCGAGCCCGGGCCGCAAGCCGGGGTGCCGCCGTCGTCCCCGCCGGAGTCGGGACGGCGCGTGGTCGTCTCGGTCATGGACGAAGGTGCAGGCATTCCGCCGCACCTGATCTCGAAGGTGTTCGACCCCTTCTTCACCACCAAGCCCGTGGGCAGCGGCACGGGCCTGGGCCTGAGCCAGGTCTACGGCTTCGCGCGGCAGTCCGGCGGCGCCGCGCGCATTCACAGCGCGCCGGGCCAGGGAACGACGGTGGAGGTGTCCTTCCCGCTCGGCGAAGCGCCGGCGCCCAGCGCGCAGCCCTCCGCGGATCTGCCAGATCCGCCGGTGGGCACGCGCGCCATCCTCGTGATCGAGGACGACGAGGACGTACGCCGCGTCATCGTCGAGAGCCTGCAGCAGGCCGGGCACACCGTGCGCGCCGCCTCCGATGGCGACCAGGGCCTGGCCGCGCTGGAGCAGGGAATGCCCGAACTGGTCATCGTGGACTACGCGATGCCGGGCATGAACGGGGCCGAAGTGATCCGGCGCATGCGCCGCCGCGCGCCGGAGCTGCCGGTGATCCTCGCCACCGGCTACGCGGACATGGTGGAGGTGGGGCGGGTGCTGGGCACGCGCTCGATCCTGACCAAGCCCTTCGACATCAGCTCGCTGCTGCGGGCCGTGGCCGAGGCGACGCAGCCACGCGCGCAGGCGCGGCCGGGACGGGCCTGACCTGCCGTCCGGGCCGGCCGCCAGCGGGGTCATTGCGCATGTGAAATCATGCGCGGCAGCCACCACGCAAGGAAAGCCAAGCCATGAGCGAGAAGCCGATCAGGATCCCGGGTCCGGACCATCCCATCACCATCGAGCCGCACGCGGGGCGCGTGCGCGTCACCGTCGCGGGCCGCGTGATCGCCGACACGAGGAATGCATTGACCTTGCGCGAAGCCGCCTACCCGGCCGTGCAGTACATCCCGCGCCAGGACGTGGACATGTCACTGCTGCAGCGCACGGACCATGCGACCTACTGCCCCTACAAGGGAGACTGCGCGTACTACAGCATTCCCGCCGGCGGCGAGCGTTCGGCGAATGCGGTGTGGACTTACGAGGCGCCCTACGAAGCCGTCGCGCAGATCAAGGGCCACCTGGCCTTCTATCCGGACCGCGTGGAAATCGCGGTGTCGGGCGACTGAGGATCAGGACCACGGGGACCGAATCATGAGCAAGACCTGCCAGCACCTTGACGCGGTGGCCGTCACCAGCACCGGCACGCATGTCTGCGAGGACTGCGTGAAGACCGGGGACACGTGGATGCACCTGCGGCTTTGCCTGAGCTGCGGGCATGTGGGCTGCTGCGACCAGTCCAAGAACAGGCACGCCACGCGCCACTACCGCGAGACCGCGCATCCGCTGATCCGCTCGATCGAGCCGGGGGAGGGGTGGGTGTGGTGCTACGTGGACAAGGCGGTGGTGGGGGAACTGCCTGCCTGAAAAGAAGGTGTCGGTCGGTGGCGGCGGGGGGCGGTGCAAGCACGTCTCGTCGACTGCGGGTGACCTGGATTTGCTCCCGAAAGGGAATGGGCTTGGCAGTCCATCAACCATGCGTAGCAGCCGCACCCCTCCGGGGTGGCGGCTCCTGGACCCACAGAAACCGTTTTGGATGCCATTCATGTTCAACCCTACTTGCGTATTCCCGCACTCCCGCCACCTTTCCATCCCCCAGGCCATGCAGGCCTGCTACGCCGCGTGCGACCTGACTGATGTGCGCCTCGCTTGCGCGTGCCTCGAAAAACTTCTTGCCCGATCGAGTGCGTGCGACGAGAACGATGCCGACACCTATGAGGGCGTGGGCGCGCTCATCCGGCTGATCACCGATTCGCTGGGCCGCCGGGAAGAAGCCGCCACGGCTGCGTTGCAGACCATGTCCGAGGTCGTCGAGCGCGAGCGGGCGCCGAGCCCCGGCACCTGAGCTGCCGGCGGGCGGAAGTCCGCCTCTCCGTCCGTCCGCGCGCCCGGGCCCAGCGGCAGGTGCCGGCCGGCGGATGGGTGAGCAGATAATCCCCCGATGCGAATCCGCTTTACCAAGATGCAAGGCGCCGGCAACGACTTCGTCGTGCTGGACGAAACGCGCGGCACGCTCGGCCTGACCGCGGCGCAGTACCGCTTCCTGGCCGACCGGCACTTTGGCGTCGGCGCCGACCAGGTTCTCTCCGTGCGGCCCTCGCCGGCCGAGGGCATCGACTTCCAGTACGTGATCCACAACGCCGACGGCGGCGAGGTGGAGCAGTGCGGCAATGGCGCGCGCTGCTTCATGCGCTTCGTGCGCGAGCGGGGGCTGACGCCGAAGGACATGGTACGGGTGCAGACGCTCTCCGGCGTGATCGAGCCGCGCATGGGCGCCGACGGCCGCGTGACGGTCGACATGGGCGCACCCATCTTCGACACCGCGCGCGTGCCCTTCGACATCGCCGGCCTCGATCCGCAGGCCGAGGGAGGCTGGCACACCTGGCACCTGGCCCTCGGCACGCATGCCGGCAGCGCCATCGTGCCGGTGGCCGTGCTGTCCATGGGCAACCCGCACGCGGTGCAGGTCGTCGACAACGTCGACACCGCGCCGGTCGCGACGCAGGGCCCGGCGATCGAGCACCATCCGCGCTTTCCGCAGCGTGTCAATGCCGGTTTCATGCAGGTGGTCGACCGCACGCACGTGCGCCTGCGCGTGTACGAGCGCGGCGCGGGCGAGACGCTGGCCTGCGGCACGGGCGCCTGCGCGGCGGTGGTCGCGGGCATCCGGCTCGGGCTGCTCGACGCGCGCGTCGATGTGGAGACCCGCGGCGGCCTGCTGACCATCGCATGGGCCGGCGACGCCGAGCCGGTGCTCATGACGGGCCCCGCCGTCACCGTCTTCGAAGGCGATATCGAGGTGCCGGACCAGCCATGAACACCCACAACCAGAACACCATGAACCCGATCACCGAAGACGACATCGCCAACTACCTGTCGAACACGCCCGACTTCTTCGAGCGTCACGCGCAACTGCTGTCGCACGTGCAGCTCACCAGCCCGCATGGCAATCGCGCGGTGAGCCTCCAGGAGCGGCAGGCCGAGATGCTGCGCGAGAAGATCAAGGCGCTGGAGCACCGGGTGATGGACATGGTCCGCCACGGCACCGAGAACGTGGTCACGGCCGACCGCCTGCAGCGCTGGACGCGCGGGCTGCTGACCACGCGCGATCCGCGCGCGTTGCCGGTGCAGATCGCGACGCAGCTGCAGTCCCTGTTCCTGGTGCCGCAGACGGCGATCAAGGTCTGGGACTGCGACAGCGCCTACCAGGCGGAGCCCTACGCCCAATGGGTGAGCGACGACGTGAAGGCGCTGGCCACTTCGCTCACGGCGCCGTACTGCGGCCTGAACGCCGGTTTCGAGGCCGCCAACTGGCTGGCCGAGCCGCAGGCGGCCGTCTCGATCGCGCTGATCCCGCTGCGCGCCGAGCCGGAGGCGCCGGCCTTCGGCTTGCTGGTGCTCGCCTCGCCCGATGCGCAGCGCTTCAATTCCGAGATGGGGACCGACTTCCTCGAACGCATCGCCGAGCTGGCCTCGGGCGCGCTGTCGCGCCTGCGGCCCTGAGCGCGGCGGCCAGGGCCTGTCCGTGCTGATCGAGCGCTACCTCGAACATGTGAGGGTCGAGCGGCGCCTGGCCGCGCGCACGGTCGAGCTGTATGCCATCCATCTCGCCGACCTGGCGCAGCGGGTGGAGGCGGCTGGGATCGCGATCGACAAGGTCCAGACGGCGCACGTGCGCCGCTGGATGGCGCAGCTGCACGGCGCCGGGCGCGAGTCGCGCGGCATCGCGCTGGTGCTGTCGTGCTGGCGCAGCTTCTACCGCTGGCTGGGCAACGAGGGCCTGGTGGGCTCGAACCCGGTGCAGGACGTGCATGCGCCCAAGGCCGCGCGGCCGCTGCCCAAGGCGCTGGCGGTCGACGAGGCGGTGCAGCTCGCGGAACTGCACGACGGCGAAGCCGATCCCTGGGTCGAGGCGCGGGACCGCGCGATCGTCGAGTTGCTCTACGGCTGCGGCTTGCGCGTGGGCGAACTCACCGGCCTGGATGCGCGCCCCAGCAACACGGCGCGTGGCTGGGTCGATCTCGACGCGGCCGAGGCCAGCGTGCTCGGCAAGGGCAGCAAGCGGCGCACCGTGCCCGTGGGCAGGAAGGCGGCAGAGGCGCTGCGCGCCTGGCTCGCCGTGCGCGGTGACTGCCCGGCGCTGGCCGCCGCGCAATTGCGCGACCCGGCCGGCGCCGCGGCGCTCTTCATCGGGCGCAACGGCCTGCGTTTCTCGGCGCACTCGGTTTGGAAGCAACTGCGCGAGCGCAGCCTCAAGGCCGGACTCGCCGCCCCCGTGCATCCGCACATGCTGCGGCATTCCTTCGCGAGCCACGTGCTGCAATCCAGCAGCGACCTGCGCGCGGTGCAGGAGTTGCTGGGGCATGCCAACATTTCGACTACGCAGGTCTACACGCGGCTGGACTTCCAGCACCTGGCGAAGGTGTATGACGCGGCGCATCCGCGCGCGCAATCGCGCGAAGCGCCCGCCCTGCGCAATCCCGGCAAGAACAAGAGCAAGACCCCATGAAGCTGCTGCGTCTGCGGCCCGGCAAGGAGCGCTCGCTCCTGCGGCGCCATCCCTGGATCTTCGAATCGGCCATCGCCAAGGGCGGCGGCGATGCGGGCGAGACGGTCCGCGTCGAATCTGACGAAGGCAGGTTCCTCGCGTGGGCGGCCTTCAGCCCGCATTCGAAGATCCGCGCCCGGGCCTGGAGCTTCGACGAAAAGCAGCGCATCGACGCGGCCTTCTTCGCGGCGCGCGTCGCCAGCGCCGTCTCGGCCCGCCAACTCTTCGATCTGCGCAGCGACGGCGTGCGGCTTGTCCATGGCGAGGCCGACGGCTTGCCGGGCCTCATCGTCGACCGCTATGGCGACACGCTGGTCGCGCAGTTCCTGTCGGCCGGTGTCGAGCGCTGGAAGGACGTGCTCGCCGATGCCTTGCTGCAGGCGACCGGCCTGTCGAAGCTCTACGAGCGCTCGGACGCGAGCGGCCGCGAGCGCGAGGGGCTGAAGCCGGTCACCGGCTGGCTGCGCGGCAGCGGCCCGACCGGGCTCGGCATCCGCGAGCACGACTGGCAGCTCACGCTGGACGTCGCGACCGGCCACAAGACCGGCTTCTACCTGGACCAGCGAGACAGCCGCCGGCGCTTCGCCGAGCTGGCGCGCCACCGCCGCTTCCGCCGCGTGCTGAATTGCTTCTGCTACACCGGCGGCTTCACGGTCGCCGCGCTGGCCGGGCTGAAAGCCGCGGATGCCGTCGTGGGCGCGGAGCTGACGTCCATCGACTCCTCGCTCCCGGCGCTGGAGCGCGCGCGCGCCCACGTCGCGCTGAACGGCTTCGAGGCGGCGCGCACCGAATTCCTCGACGCCGACGTCAACGCCACGTTGCGCCGCTTCGTGGAAGAAGGCCGCAGCTTCGACGCCATCGTGCTCGACCCGCCGAAGTTCGCGCCGACCGTGGCCCATGCCGAGCGCGCCGCACGCGCCTACAAGGATCTCAACCGCCAGGCCTTCAAGCTGCTGGAGCCCGGCGGCGTGCTGCTGACCTTCTCCTGCTCCGGCGGCATTGGCGCCGACCTGTTCCACAAGATCGTCGCTTCCGCCGGCATCGAGGCCGGCGTCGACGGTTTCATCAGCGAGCGCCTGGGCGCCGCGCCCGACCACCCGATGACGATCGAATTCCCGGAAGGGGAGTACTTGAAAGGCCTGGTGGTGGTGCGCAAGTGAGGGCGTCCCCCGCCCTCCATGCACCGCGTACCGCCCGCCCCGTCATCTGCCCCAAGCGGGCGAGCCTGCCTTACCCTTGCCGAAGCACGGCTGGCCGTGCTTCGCTAGACTTTCCGCCTTTCCCGTTTTCGTTCTTCCGGAGCATCCCATGGCCCTCATTCCCGCCACCATCCTCACCGGCTTCCTCGGTTCCGGCAAGACGACCCTGCTCAAGCGCATCCTGAGCGAGGCGCACGGCCAGAAGATCGCCGTGATCGAGAACGAGTTCGGCGAGGAGAACATCGACAGCGACATCCTGGTGACCGAGTCGAAAGAGCAGATCGTCCAGATGAGCAACGGCTGCATCTGCTGCACGATCCGCGAAGACCTGCGCGAGGCCCTGCAGTTGCTGGCCGCCAAGAAGCGCCAGGGCCTGCTGGACTTCGATCGCGTGGTCATCGAGACCACCGGCCTGGCCGACCCCGGCCCCGTGGCGCAGACTTTCTTCATGGACGACGAGATCGCCGAAAGCTACCTGCTCGACTCCATCCTGACGCTGGTGGACGCCAAGCACGCGCCGCAGCAACTCAACGACCGCCAGGAGGCACGCCGCCAGGTCGGCTTCGCGGACCAGATCTTCATCAGCAAGAGCGACCTGGTCGCGGCCGACGAAACCGAGGCGCTGATCCACCGCCTGAAGCACATGAACCCTCGTGCGCCGCAGCAGAAGGTGCATTTCGGCGAGGTGCCGCTGAAGGACGTGTTCGACCTGCGCGGCTTCAATCTCAACGCCAAGCTCGACATCGACCCCGACTTCCTGAAGGAAGACGAGCACGATCATCATGACCATGCGCATGGCGAGCACTGCGACCACCCCTCGCACGCTCACGAAGGGCATGGCCACCACCACCATCATGATGACGACGTCAAGAGCTTCGTCTACAAGTCCGACCGCGCCTTCGATCCCGCCCGCCTGGAGGACTTCCTCGGCGCCATCGTCAACATCTATGGCCCCCGCATGCTGCGCTACAAGGGCGTGCTCCATATGCAAGGCACCGAGCGGAAGGTGATCTTCCAGGGCGTTCACCAACTCATGGGCAGCGACCTCGGGCCGGCGTGGGGCAAGGATGAGCCGCGAAACAGCCGGATGGTCTTCATCGGCATCGACCTCCCCCGCGAAATCCTGGAGCAAGGGCTGGACCAATGCCTGGTCTGACAAACGCCTGACAAAGACAAGAGGAAAGGCGGCGAAGTGAGCCGTCAATTCCAGCAGGCCGCCGCCGGGCTGCCCCAAGGCGACCCGCGGCCTTCCCCTCGGGGGTGGCGAACCGCTCGCGCGCACCCCGAGAGAAGCCGGGGGCCAACAATCAGTACAATCGCGCGCCTGTTCCGGCAGCCATCCCCCGTCTCAACCTGCCGGTGTGTGACTTTCGGCATAGGGCTGCGCACGTTCCTGGCTCGCTTTCGGGGGTATAACCCCGGGGTTCGCCACGGCGAGCACCATGACAACGTTGGAGTCCGCGAGCCCCTGGGCCAGTGGGTCCCATGGGAGGAGACTACCCATTGAAAGCGCGTTCCAGTTCGTCGAAGGAGCCAGTCATCGTGAAGAAGCCAGTTGCCAAAGCCACTCCGGCGCCAAAGACGGCCGTCAAGAAGACGGCGGCGGCGAAGCCGGCTGCGCCCGCGGCAAGCAAGGCTTCCGCAGTCTCGAAATCCGTCAACAAGCCCGCCGCGCCGGCGAAGGCCCCTGCCGTGAGCAAGGCCAAGCCGGCGACCGCGGACAGTCCGTCAACCCCCAAGGCCGGCACCCACGCCGCGCCCACTGCCACCTCGATTCCCATGAAAAAAACGGTTGCCGCCACTTCTGCCCCTGCCACCGCCGCGCAGGACACCTCGACCGCCGTGCCCGCGCCCGCGCGCGGCGGCCGCGTCTCGCGGCTGTCGCAGCTGACCGTGCCCTCCATGCCCCAATCCGTGGCCTCGACCGCGGCCAAGTCCAGCTTCGTGCAAGTCACCTCCAATGCGCTGGTGCCTCCGCCGCCGCTTGCGGTCAAGAAAGACCCGAAGCTCGTCAACAACTGGAAGACCAAGACCGCCGAGGAACTGACCGACGCCGAAGTCATCGCGATGCCCGACTCGGAGTACATGAACGAGAAGCAGATGGCCTTCTTCCGCCTGAAGCTGCAGGAGTTGAAGCGCGGCATCCTCGAGAACGCCGGCGAGACCACCGAGCACCTGCGCGAAGACACGGTGGTCGTGCCCGACCCGGCCGATCGCGCAACCATCGAGGAAGAGCACGCGCTCGAACTGCGCACGCGCGACCGCGAACGCAAGCTGCTGAAGAAGATCGAGCAGTCGATCCAGCGCATCGACGCCGGCGACTACGGCTACTGCGACGAGACCGGCGAGCCCATCGGCGTTGGCCGCCTGCTCGCGCGTCCCACGGCCACGCTCTCGCTGGAAGCCCAGCAGCGCCGGGAACTGAAGCAGAAGATGTTCGGAGACTGATTCCCGGGAAAGAGGAGCTGAACGGGGAGGCGCAACACAATGGCAAAGGATGAATCCGGCGGTCGCTTGCTGTCCAAGGTGGCGAAGTTCGTTCGTAATCCACTGAAGGATTGGTCGGAACTCGACGCGGACGAGTCGTCGACGCTGGAGAACGGCTACAGCCGTGAAATGCTCAAGGAGATGATCGAGCGGCGGCAGCGCAACGACTTCGTGCGCCGCCGCGAGTTCGACATGTTGCGCAAGCTTCGCCAGCGCGAGGCGGCGGGTGGCCGCGATCCGGCAGCCACGCCGTCCTCCTTCAACGTCAGCAGCACCTCCGGGAAGACCGAGGGCAGGGCACTCACGCTCAAGAAGATCGACGAGATCGAAGAGCAGATGTCGCAGCAGTGGTGGAAGAGCCGCGGCCCGCAGGGCGCCGCGGCAGCGGCCACGGCAGGCACCGATTCGGCCGCGCCGGCCGAAGGCTCTCAGATGGCGGAGCAGCATGCCCGCGCCTACGCCGACACCGTGCCGGGCGTGCCGCAGCCTGGCGCCCCGCGCCTGACGCACGACGGCTCCATCGAGGAAGCCGCGATCCGCTTCGCGCACGGCGACGACGCCGGCGCCGAGGCGATCCTGCTGCAGAGCCTCGCGCCCGACAGCCCGAACGCCGACCACGAGGATGCCTGGCTCGCCCTGTTCGACCTGTACCGGGCCACGGACGACAAGGACAAGTTCGTCGAGGCCGGCGCCCGATACGCCGAGCGACTGAAGAAGAATCCGCCCGAATGGATCTCGCTGCGTGCGCTCGCCGACAGCGCGCACGAATCGGCGGCGCAGGCGCGCTCGGCGCCCGTTCCCTCGGGCGATGCCGACTGGGCAACCCCGCCGCGCCTCACGCGCGAGAGCCTGATGGGCCTGACGCGCGCGCTCGCCGCGGCGGGCCCCGTCTGGAAGCTCGACTGGACGCTGCTCCAGGGCATCGAACCCGATGCCGCCGGGCCGCTGCGGGCACTCCTCAACCATTGGGCCGGCTCGACCGTGCAGCTGCGTTTCGCCGCGCCCGACAGGCTGCTGGCCGTGCTCACCGAGATGACGCCGCCGAACGAGCGCGGTACCGATGCCGTGTGGTGGCAACTGCACATGGCGGCCCTGCGCGTGATGAACCGCGCGGACGAATTCGAGTTGCTCGCGCTCAATTACTGCATCACCTACGAGGTGTCGCCGCCGCCTTGGGAGGATCCCAAGGGGCAGTACGCCGTGCTGGAGCCCGCGCCGGAGGCCGCCAGGCCGACGCCGAGCGGCTTCTCGTCCTGGAGCGAGGACGAAACGGGCGCGGCGCCGCCGACGGGCGCAGGCCACGGCGCGCTGGTGGGCGAACTGGTGGGCGAGTCGAACTCCACCTGGCAGCGCCTGGACAACGATTTGCTCGAGACGTCCACGCCGACCATATCGTGTGCTGCACTGGTGCGCCTCGATTTCGTCGCGGCCGGCACCTTGCTGAACTGGGTCACGGCGCATGCGGCGCGCGGGCGCAACGTGCAGTTCGTCGATGCGCACCGCCTGATTGCCGCTTTCTTCACAGTCATCGGCATCGCTGATCACGCGACGGTCGCCGTCCGGCCGAACTGATCCCGGCGATCGGGCCGGCGGCCGCCGCCAAGGGGGCTTGCAATTGCCTTCGGTGCGGCCATATTCCTCCGATGGAACAATTTCACGGAACCACGATCATCAGCGTGCGTCGCAAGACCGCTGGCGGCGACCAGGTGGCGATCGGCGGCGACGGCCAGGTCACCCTCGGCAACATCGTCATCAAGGGCAGCGCGCGCAAGGTGCGGCGCCTGTACCACGGCAAGGTCCTTGCCGGCTTCGCGGGCGCGACGGCCGATGCCTTCACACTCTTCGAGCGCTTCGAGGCCAAGCTCGAAAAGCACCAGGGGCATCTCGCGCGAGCCGCGATCGAACTCACCAAGGACTGGCGCACGGACCGCGTGCTGCGGCGGCTTGAAGCGATGCTGGCCGTGGCTGACGCCACCACCTCGCTCATCATCACGGGCAACGGCGACGTGCTGGAGCCCGAGAACGGCATCATCGCCATCGGCTCAGGCGGCGCCTATGCGCAGGCCGCAGCCAAGGCACTCGTCGACCATACCGACCTTCCCGCCGACCAGATCGTGAAGAAAGCGCTCGAAATAGCGGGCGAACTCTGCATCTACACCAACATGCACCACACGGTGGAGTCACTCTGACCCCCAGGCTTGCCCACTTCGTGTGGCCGCCAACCCCCTTGCAGGGGGCGCCGCTGGCCCGGCGAAGCCGGTTCCGCGGCCGCTCCTTGAAAGGCCCGCGTGGCCGTACTTTCAGAAAAGAAGTTGCTCCATGTCCATGACCCCCCAGGAAATCGTCTCCGAGCTCGACAACCACATCGTCGGGCAACCCCAGGCCAAGCGAGCCGTCGCGATCGCGCTGCGCAACCGCTGGCGCCGCCAGCAGGTCGAGGACAAGCTGCGCGCCGAGATCACGCCCAAGAACATCCTCATGATCGGGCCGACCGGCGTCGGCAAGACCGAGATCGCGCGCCGGCTGGCGCGGCTTGCCGATGCGCCCTTCATCAAGGTCGAGGCGACCAAGTTCACCGAAGTGGGCTACGTCGGCAAGGACGTCGACTCGATCATCCGCGACCTGGCCGAGATCGCCGTCAAGCAGACCCGTGAAAGCGAAAGCGCCAAGGTACGCATGCGCGCCGAGGATGCCGCCGAGGACCGCATCCTCGACGTGCTGCTGCCGCCCGCGCGCCTGGCAGACGGCGCCGCCGCCGCGCCGGACAGCGGCAACACCACGCGCCAGGCCTTCCGCAAGAAGCTGCGCGAGCATGCGCTGGACGACAAGGAGATCGAGATCGACCTGGCCGAGACCCGGACGCCGCTCGAGATCATGGGCCCCGCCGGCATGGAAGAAATGACCGAGCAGCTGCGCGGCATGTTCGGCCAGATCGGCCAGGGCAAGCGCAAGACGCGCAAGCTCAAGATCGCCGAGGCCCTGCGCCTGCTGATCGACGAGGAGGCCGCCAAGCTGGTGAACGAGGACGAGATCCGCGCCCAGGCCATTCACAACGCGGAGCAGAACGGCATCGTCTTCATCGACGAGATCGACAAGGTGGCCACCCGCACCGAGGCGCAGGGCGCCGACGTCTCGCGCCAGGGCGTGCAGCGCGACCTGCTGCCGCTGGTGGAGGGCACGGCCGTCAGCACCAAGTTCGGCGTGGTGCGCACGGACCACATCCTCTTCATCGCGAGCGGAGCCTTCCACCTGAGCAAGCCAAGCGACCTGATTCCCGAACTGCAGGGCCGCTTCCCGATCCGCGTCGAGTTGCAATCGCTGTCGGTCGCGGACTTCGAGAGCATCCTCACGCAGACCCGCGCCTCGCTGGTCAAGCAGTACCAGGCGCTGCTGGCGACCGAGGGCGTCACGCTCGAATTCACGCCCGAAGGCATCACGCGGCTCGCGAACATCGCTTTCGACGTGAACGAGCGCACCGAGAACATCGGCGCGCGGCGCTTGTCCACCGTCATGGAGCGTCTTCTGGATGAAGTAAGCTTCGATGCCGCCAAGCTCGGCGGACAGGCCGTCCGCATCGATGCGGCCTACGTCGACGAACGCCTCTCGGCACTAAGTCACGACGAAGATCTTTCCCGATTCATCCTCTGAACCGGCTCTACGCTTACGCAGCTTCACGCAACACATTCATTGCGTGAGCTAAGTGCTTCATTTGCAACGGAATTCGGTGTTTCTGCAATTGCAGAAACACCGCTAAGTCGTTGATTCCATTACAAAAAATACCCGCGACGCGCCGTTGCGCCCTAGGCGTTTCCTGCTACAGTGCAAAAAAGTGCAGTTAAGTGGGAAAAAGTGTCCGTGCGTGCCTCTTTCGGGTGCGCGGCATTTCCCATCACCGGGATTTCGTGGCCGTGTTTCAAGGCGCTTCATCGCTCAGTCTGGATGCCAAGGGGCGGCTCTCCGTGCCGACCCGGCACCGTGACGTCCTGAGCGCGACGGCGGCCGGCCAGCTCACGATGACCAAGCATCCGCACGGATGCCTCATGGTCTTCCCGCGCCCGGAGTGGGAGAAGTTCCGCGAGCGCATCGCCGCGCTGCCGATGTCGGCGCAGTGGTGGAAGCGCGTCTTCCTCGGCAACGCGATGGACGTCGAGATGGACGGCACCGGCCGCGTGCTCGTCTCGCCCGAGCTGCGCGCCGCCGCGGGCATCACGCGCGACGTGCTGCTGCTCGGCATGGGCAACCACTTCGAGCTGTGGGACAAGCCCACCTACGAAGCCAAGGAAGCCGAAGCCACCCAGGGCGAGATGCCCGACGTGTTCCAGGACTTCTCGTTCTGAGGTCGGCAGTGGAACAGCCATGGACCCACACGACCGTCTTGTTGAACGAAGCGGTGGAAGCCCTGTTCACGGACGCGCCGCAGGCCGGCGGCACCTACGTGGACGCCACTTTCGGACGCGGCGGCCATGCGCGCGCCATCCTGGCGCGGCTGGGGCCGGGTGGCCGGCTGATCGCGTTCGACAAGGACGCGGAAGCGGTGGCCGAGGCAGCGCGCATCCAGGATGCGCGTTTTTCCATCCGCCACCAGGGCTTCAAGGACCTGGGGGAGTTGCCCGCCGGCAGTGTGGCCGGCCTGCTGATGGACCTCGGCATCAGCTCCCCCCAGATCGACAACCCCGCACGGGGTTTTTCTTTTCGTTTCGACGGACCGCTCGACATGCGCATGGACACCACGCGCGGCGAGAGCGTGGCCGAATGGCTGGCAACAGCCGAACCACAGCAGATTGCGGAGGTGATTCGTGACTATGGCGAAGAACGGTTTGCTGTTCAGATTGCAAAGGCGATTGCAGCTCGCCGACAAGAACGGGGCCCAGTTTCAACCACCGCCGAGCTGGCCGAGCTCGTGGCTGGCACGGTCAAAACCCGCGAGCCGGGCCAGAACCCTGCAACGCGCACATTTCAGGCTCTTCGGATTTTCATCAACGCCGAGCTTGAAGAGCTGCAACAGGCGCTAGAAGCGAGCCTGACCGTGTTGCAACCCCAGGGCCGGCTCGCGGTGATCAGCTTCCACTCGCTGGAAGACCGCATCGTGAAGCAGTTCATCGCGAAGCATTCGCGCGAGGTCTACGACCGCCGCGCGCCCTTCGCCGCGCCCCGCGCGATGAAGCTGCGCGCCCTCGGACGCGTGCGCCCCTCGAAGGCCGAGGTGGACGCGAATCCGCGCGCGCGCAGCGCGATCCTGCGCATTGCCGAACGCACCGGGGTGAACTGACATGGTGCGCCTCAACCTGCTGCTCCTGATCGCCGTCATGGCTTCGGCGATCTATCTGGTCCACACCCAGTACCTGTCGCGCCAGCTGTTCACCGAGTTCCATCGGGTCGAGCAGGAAGCGCGCCGGCTGGAGCTGGAGCACGACCGGCTGCAGGTGGAGCGGCGCGCGCAGGCGACGCCGCTGCGCGTGGAGCGGCTGGCGAAGGAGCAGCTCAAGATGCGCACGACCACGCCCGCTATCACGCAGTACGTGCGCCAGGACGGCACCGTGATCCCGGCCGTCGCGGCACCCGCGCCCGCCGCATCGGCGGCCAAGCCGGCCAACCCCGCGCGGAGGACCGCGCCATGAGCGCCGCGCCGGGCCGCCCCGAGCAAGCTCGCGCCACAGTGCGAAGCACGGAGGTCGCCGCATGAGCCGCCGCAGCCGCAGCGTCCAATACACGACCAGCCCCCTGCTCGCCAGCAAGACCCCGGTCTGGCGCAGCAAGTTCATCGTCGCCGGCATCGCCTGCGGCTTCCTGGTGCTGGCCAGCCGCGCCGCCTACGTGCAGGTCATCGGCAACGACTTCTTCCAGCGCCAGGGCGAGGTGCGCTTCACCCGCACGCTGGAGCTGCCGGCCAACCGCGGCCGCATCCTCGATCGCAACGGCCTTCTGCTGGCTTCCAGCGTGGTTGCGCCCAGCATCTGGGCCATCCCGGAGGACATCGAGCGCAACGATCCGGAGGTCAAGGCCAAGCTGCGGCAGGTCGCGAAGCTGCTCGACATGACGCAGAAGGACTTCGACAAGAAGCTGGAGGACGAGGACAAGACCTTCGTCTGGGTCAAGCGCCAGGTCGACGAGCCCATCGCCAAGCAGATCGCCGCGCTCAACATCAAGGGCCTCTACCAGCGCAAGGAATACAAGCGCGAGTACCCCGAAGGCGAGGCCGCCGCGCACGTGGTCGGCTTCACCGACGTGGAAGACAAGGGCCAGGAAGGCATCGAGCTCGCCTTCAACAAGGACCTGGCCGGCAAGGCCGGCTCGCGCCGCGTCATCAAGGACCGGCTGGGCCGCGTGGTCGAAGGTGTCGGCGAACAGGTGCCGCCCACCGACGGGCGCGACATCCAGCTGAGCGTCGACAGCAAGGTGCAGTTCTTCGCCTACCAGAAGCTGCGCGACGCCGTGACCGCCAACAAGGCCAAGGCCGGCAGCGTGGTCGTGCTCGACGCCGTCACCGGCGAGGTGCTGGCGCTCGCCAATTACCCGAGCTACGTGCCGGACAAGCGGCAGAACCTGACCGGCGAGCAACTGCGCAACCGCGCGCTCACCGACACCTTCGAGCCCGGCTCGACCATGAAGCCCATCACCGTCGCGATGGCGCTGGAAGCCGGCCGCATCAAGCCGCAGACGCTGATCGAGACCGGCCCCGGCCGCTTCAGCATCGGCGGCTTCACCATCAGCGACACGCACAACTACGGCACGCTCACGGTGGAGGGCGTGATCCAGAAATCCAGCAACGTCGGCGCGCTCAAGATCGCGCAGAAGATGAGCCCGCACGAGATGTGGGACACCTACACCGCTCTCGGCTACGGCCAGAAGCCGCAGCTCCAGTTTCCCGGCGCGGTCACGGGCCGGCTGCGGCCGTGGAAGACCTGGCGCCCGGTCGAGCAGGCCACCATGGCCTATGGCTACGGCCTGTCGGCTTCGCTCTTCCAGATGGCGCATTCGTACACTTCCTTCGCGCACGACGGGCAGATCATCGCGGCCACCATCCTGAAGAGCCCCGAGCCGGCGGTGGGCGTGAAGGTGTTCTCGGCCGAGAACGCACTGGCCGTGCGCAAGATGCTGCAGATGGCCGCCGGCCCCGGCGGCACGGGCCAGCGCGCGCAGACCATCGGCTACTCGGTGGGCGGCAAGTCCGGCACCGCGCACAAGCAGGTGGGCAAGGGCTACGCCAGCAACAAATACCGTTCCTGGTTCACGGGCATGGCGCCGATCGAGAAGCCGCGCATCATCGTCGCGGTCATGATCGACGAGCCGAGCGCGGGCCAGTACTTCGGGGGCACGGTGGCGGCACCCGTCTTCAGCGAAGTCGTGCAGCAGACCCTGCGCATGATGAACGTCGCGCCCGACATGGCCGTCAAGCCGCTGGTCATGACCACCGGCGTGGAGGAGAGCTTCTGATGATGTTGCTCCGCGACCCCGTCGAAGCCGCGCGCTGGCTCCAGGCCCGCGTGCACGGCGGCGCGCTGCATGCCGACAGCAGGCCCGTGCGCGCGGGCGATGCCTTCATTGCCTGGCCCGGCGCGGCCACCGACGGGCGACGCCACGTCGCCTCCGCACTGTCGCAAGGCGCGGCCGCCTGCCTGGTCGAAGCCGATGGCGTGGAGGCCTTCGGCTTCGAGGGCGACGCCATCGCGGCTTACCCGGGGTTGAAGGCCGCCACCGGACCGATCGCCGCCGCCTACTACGAGCGGCCCTCCGCCGGCATGGAGGTGCTCGCCGTCACCGGCACCAACGGCAAGACCTCCACCGCGTGGTGGCTGGGCCAGGCGCTGTCGGGCGCGGCGGCCACGGGGCCTTCGCCCTGTGTCGTCATGGGTACGCTGGGCATCGGCGTGCCACCCGAACTCAGCTACACCGGCCTCACCACGCCCGACCCCGTCATGCTGCAGCGCGAACTGCGCGGTTTCGCCGACAGGGGATTCCGCGCATGCGCGATCGAAGCCTCTTCCATAGGCATCGCTGAGCGCCGCCTCGACGGGCTGGACATCGACGTCGCCGTCTTCACCAATTTCACGCAAGACCATCTCGACTACCACGGCAGCATGGACGCCTACTGGCAGGCCAAGGTGGAGCTCTTCCGCTGGCCGGGGCTGCGCGCCGCCGTCGTCAACATCGACGACGTGCACGGCGCGACGCTGGTGCGCGAGCTGATCGACCGCGGCACCGGCGCACTCGACGTATGGACGGTCTCGGCCGGCGGCACGCCAGCGCGCCTGATGGCCACGGAGATCGGCTATGGCGCCGAGGGCCTGCGCTTCAGCATCGTCGAGCAGGGCGTCGCGCCGCAATGGCTGTCGACGCGCCTGATCGGCCAGTACAACGTGGCGAACCTGCTGGGCGTCGTCGGCGCGCTGCGCGCGCTCGGCCTCTCGCTCGAAGAGGCCGTCGCGGCCTGCGGCCATCTGGACAGCGTGCCCGGCCGCATGGAGCGCGTGAGCATCCCCGGCCAGCCGCTGGCCGTCGTCGACTACGCGCACACGCCCGACGCCCTCGACAAGGCCCTGGCCGGCCTGCGCCCCCTCGCGCAGCAGCGCGGCGGTGTCCTGTGGTGCATGTTCGGCTGCGGCGGCGACCGCGACACCGCCAAGCGGCCCATGATGGCCGCGGTGGCCGAGAAGCAGGCCGACCGCGTGGTCGTGACCAGCGACAACCCGCGCAGCGAGAAGCCGGCCGCGATCATCAGCCAGATCCTGCTGGGCCTGGCGCGACCCGAAGCCGCGCAGGTCGAGCCCGACCGCGCCCGGGCCATCGCCGACACGCTGGCGCAGGCCCGGCCCGAAGACGTGGTGCTGCTCGCCGGGCGGGGCCACGAAGCCTGGCAGGAGATCGCGGGCGAACGCATCGCCTTCTCCGACCGGGCGCATGCCATCGATGCACTGACGCGAAGGAGTACTGCATGAGCGATGTGGCCGCATCCGCGCCGATGATGACCCTGGGCCAGGCCCAGGGCTGGATTCCGCACGCGCGCCTCATCGGCGACCCTGCCACGCCGCTCATGCGCGTGCACACCGACACGCGCACGCTCGCGCGCGGCGACCTCTTCGTGGCGCTGAAGGGCGAGCGCTTCGACGCCAACGATTTCCTGCGCGAGGCCCGGGAGCACGGCGCGGCGGCAGCCATCGCCCACCGCGGCCTGGAGGCGGCCGGCCTGCCGGGCCTCGAGGTGCCCGACACCCTCGCCGCGCTCGGTGCGCTCGCGGCCGGGTGGCGCGCGCAGTTCGAACTCCCGCTCATCGCCGTCACCGGCAGCAACGGCAAGACCACCGTCACGCAGATGATCGCCTCGATCCTGCGCGTCGCCTGCGGCGAAGGCGCGCTCGCCACCGCCGGCAACTTCAACAACGAGATCGGCGTGCCGCTCACGCTGCTGCGCCTGCGCGCGCGCCACCAGCGCTCGGTGGTCGAGCTGGGCATGAACCATCCGGGCGAGATCGAGCGGCTTGCCCGCCTCGCCAGGCCCACCATCGCGCTGGTCAACAACGCGCAGCGCGAGCACCAGGAATTCATGGCGACCGTCGAGGCCGTGGCGCGGGAGAACGCAGCCGTGTTCGCGGCCCTGCCCGGCAACGGCACGGCGATCTTCCCCTACGGCGACGAGTTCACGCCGCTGTGGGACGAGATCGCGCACAAGGGTGCGTCGCGCCGCTGCCTGACCTTCGGCGAGCAGCCCGACGCCGACATCTCCCTGCTTGCCGCCGACTGGCGCGACGGCGCGTGGCAGTTCGCCGCCCGCACGCCGGTGGGCGAGCTGCGCTGCGCGCTGCGCATCGCCGGCCGCCACAACGTGGTCAATGCGCTGGCGGCCATCGCCTGCTCGCTCGCGAGCGGCGTGTCGCTGGAGAAGATCGCCGAAGGCCTCGCCGCCTTCGAGCCGGTCAAGGGCCGCTCCAAGGCCAGCACGGTCCATCTGCCCGGCGGGCACGAGATCACGCTGGTCGACGACACCTACAACGCCAACCCCGACTCCGTGCGCGCCGCCATCGACGTGCTCGCCAGCCTGCCCGGCCCGCGCATCCTGGTGCTCGGCGACATGGGCGAGGTCGGCGACCAGGGCCCGCAGTTCCATGCCGAGGTCGGCACCTGGGCGCGGCTGCGCGGCATCGAGACCGTGCTCGCGCTCGGCCGCGAATCCGCGCACAGCATCGCCGCCTTCGACGATACCGGCGCGGCCGACGCGCACCACTTCGACGGCATCGAGCCGCTCAAGGCGGCGGTGCTGGCGCAGCTGCCGCGCGCCTCCAGCGTGCTGGTCAAGGGCTCGCGGTTCATGCAGATGGAGCGGGTGGTCCGGGCCATCAGCGCCATCGACACACCACAACAACAAGACAAGGAGGCCGGTCATGCCGCATGAGCCAGGCAATTTCGCATGCTGATGAGCCTCGCCCTGTGGCTGCAGACGGTCTCGCCGGACTTCGGGTTCCTGCGCGTCTTCCAGTACCTGACCTTCCGCGCCCTGATGGCGGCCCTGACCGCGCTGCTGCTCGGCCTGGCGGCCGGCCCCTACGTGATCCGGCGCCTCACCGCGCTCAAGATCGGCCAGCCCGTGCGCGGCTACGCCATGGAGACGCACCTCAGCAAGAGCGGCACGCCGACCATGGGCGGCGTGCTCGTGCTCTTCTCCATCGCCTTCGCGACGCTGCTGTGGTTCGACCTCTCCAACCGCTTCGTATGGATCGTGCTGTGGGTCACGCTGGGCTTCGGCGCCATCGGCTGGGTGGACGACTGGCGCAAGGTCGTGCGCAAGGATCCGGAAGGCATGCGCTCGCGCGAGAAATACTTCTGGCAGTCCGTGGTCGGCCTGATCGCCGGCTTCTACCTGCTCTTCAGCATCTCGGAGAGTTCCAACTGGCGCGTGCTGGAGCTGTTCTACAGCTGGGTCGGCTCGGGCTTCGACCTCAGCTTCCCGCCCAAGATCAACCTGCTCGTGCCCTTCTTCAAGGAGGTGAGCTACCCACTCGGCGGCATCGGCTTCGTCATCCTCACCTACCTGGTGATCGTGGGCGCGAGCAACGCGGTGAACCTCACCGACGGGCTGGACGGCCTGGCCATCATGCCGGTCGTGATGGTGGGCTCGGCGCTGGGTGTCTTCGCCTATGTCACGGGCAGTTCGGTCTACTCGCGCTACCTGCTCTTCCCGCACATCCCGGGCTCGGGCGAGTTGCTGGTGTTCTGCTCCGCCATGGCGGGCGCGGGCCTGGCCTTCCTGTGGTTCAACACGCACCCGGCGCAGGTCTTCATGGGCGACGTGGGCGCACTCGCGCTCGGCGGCGCGCTGGGCACCATCGCAGTGATCGTGCGCCAGGAGATCGTGTTCTTCGTGATGGGCGGCATCTTCGTGGTCGAGGCGATCTCGGTGATGGCGCAGGTCGCTTACTTCAAATACACGAAGAAACGCTTCGGCGAGGGCCGGCGCGTCCTCAAGATGGCGCCGCTGCACCATCATTTCGAGAAGAGCGGCTGGCGCGAAACGCAGGTCGTGGTGCGCTTCTGGATCATCACGATGCTGCTGTGCCTCGTGGGCCTTTCGACCCTGAAGCTGCGGTAGAGGACACATGCGGCATCTTCAAGACCTCCACGTGCTGATCCTGGGCCTGGGCGCATCCGGCCTGGCGATGGCACGCTGGTGCGCGCGCCACGGCGCGCGAGTCACCGTGGCCGACTCGCGCGAGGCGCCGCCGCAGCTGGCCACGCTGCAGGGTGAGTTGCCCGATGCGGTCTTCGTCGGCGGGCCGTTCTCGGCCACGCTGGTGGAGGGCACGGCCATTCGCGCGGTGTACCGCTCGCCGGGCCTCGCGCCGGATTCCATCGCGGTGGTGGTCGATGCGGCGCGTGCGATGGGCCTGCCGGTCGGCGGTGAACTCGACCTGTTCGCCCGCGCGCTGGCGGACCTGCGCATCGTCGAAGAGGCGGTGCCGGCGGAAGTGCCGGAAGTGCCGGAAGTGCCGGCAGTGCCGGAGGCCGAGCGGCAAGCGGCAGCGGATGCGCAGCCGGCAAGCACCGAGCCCGCGATGCCTGAAGCGGCCGAGGATCCCTTGCCGGAGCCCGCCCCCGCGACGGAGCAGGAAGAAGACGACGATTCCGACGCGTCCCCGATCACCCTCATCGCACCGCCGCCCGCCCCCAAGGGCTACGTGCCCGCCGTGCTCGCCATCACAGGCACCAACGGCAAGACGACCGTGACCTCGCTCACTGGCCTGCTGGTGGAGCGCGCGGGCAAGAGCGTGGCGGTGGCCGGCAACATCGGCCCGACGCTGCTCGACACCCTGTCGGCCCGCATGGATGCCGACACGCTGCCGGATGTCTGGGTGCTGGAGCTGTCGAGCTTCCAGCTCGATGGCGTGCAGGGCTTCGAGCCCACCGCCGCCGCGGTGCTGAACCTCACGCAGGACCATCTCGACTGGCATGGCGACATGGCGGCCTACGGCGCGGCCAAGGCACGCATCTTCGGCACGCAGGGCGCGATCATCCTCAACCGCGACGACGAGGCCGTGATGGCGATGCGCCCGGCGCCGGTCAAGCCGGGCCGGTTCGGCAAGGGCCCGCCGCCACGCACCGTCATTACCTTCGGATCGGGCATGCCGCCGCGCCCCGGCGACTACGGCATCGAGCGCCTCAACGGCATGGGCTGGCTGGTGCGCGCGCTGGAAGCCGACGAGACGCAGAAGCGCAAGCGCGGCGCCGCGGCGGAAGAGGAAGAGATCCACATTCAGCGCTTCATGCCCGCGGATGCCCTGCGCATCCGCGGACGCCACAACGCGCTCAACGCGCTCGCCGCGCTGGCGCTCGCCACGGCGGCGGGCTGCCAGCTCGCGCCCATGCTCTACGGCCTGCGCGAGTACCACGGCGAGCCGCACCGCGTGGAGCCGGTTTCGATCATCGACGAGGTCGAGTACTTCGACGACAGCAAGGGCACCAACGTGGGCGCGACCGTCGCCGCGCTGATCGGCCTGGGCGAGGAACGCCGCGTTGTCGTGATCCTCGGCGGCGATGGCAAGGGGCAGGACTTCGCACCGCTGGCCGATCCGGTGCGTCGGCATGCGCGTGCCGTCGTGCTCATCGGGCGCGACGCGCCGCGGATCGAGGCGGTGCTCGCGCCCACCGGCATCTCGATGCTGCACGCGGCCTCGCTGCCCGAAGCCGTCACGCTGGCGGCTGGCCGCGCGCATCCCGGCGACGCCGTGCTGCTGTCGCCGGCCTGCGCGAGCTTCGACATGTTCAAGGACTACGGACACCGCGCGGCGGTGTTCTGCGAGGCCGTGCAGGCGCTGGCCGAGTCGCCGCGCGAGCCGCGCCCCGCGCCCGGACAGGGCGGACAGGATGGAGGGGAGGTCGCATGAGCACGAGCGCCACCGCCGCCGCCACGCCCAACAAGACCAGCCGCTTCGCCGGCTGGTTCAGCCGCGCCAGGAGCGGCATCGATGCCTTGCCCATGCACCTGCCGGTGCGCCTCGGGAGCGCCGGGATGACACAGACCAAGGCGGCGCCGGTGCGCGTGCTGGGCTTCGACCAGGCGCTCGTGTGGGTCACGGTGGCCTTGCTGGCCTGGGGCCTGGTGATGGTGTATTCGGCTTCCATCGCGCTGCCGGACAACCCGCGCTTCGCGCGCGCCGGCTATGGCCCTGCCTTCTTTCTGACACGGCACGCGGCCTCGGTCGCCATTGCCTTCGTCGCCGCGCTGCTGGCCTTCCAGGTGCCCATGGTGACCTGGGAGCGCGCGGCGCCCTGGTTGTTCGTCGCCTCGCTGCTGCTGCTGGTGGCGGTGCTCATCCCGCACATCGGCATCAACGTCAACGGCGCGCGCCGGTGGCTGCCGCTGGGCTTCATGCGTTTCCAGCCCTCGGAGCTGGCGAAGATGGCCATGATCCTCTACGCCGCCAGCTACATGGTGCGCAAGATGGAGATCAAGGAGCGCTTTTTCCGCGCCGTGCTGCCGATGGGCATCGCGGTGGTGGTGGTCGGCATGCTGGTGATGGCCGAGCCCGACATGGGCGCCTTCATGGTGATCGCGGTGATCGCGATGGGCATCCTCTTTCTCGGCGGCGTCAACGCCCGCATGTTCTTCGTCATCGCGACGCTGGTGGTGGTCGCCTTCGGAACCATCGTGGCCACCAGTTCCTGGCGGCGCGAACGGATCTTCGCCTACCTCGACCCGTGGAGCGAGGAGCACGCGCTCGGCAAGGGCTACCAGCTCTCGCACTCGCTCATCGCCATCGGCCGGGGCGAGATCTTCGGCGTCGGGCTGGGCGGGAGCGTCGAGAAGCTGCATTGGCTGCCCGAGGCGCACACCGACTTCCTGCTCGCCGTGATCGGCGAGGAGTTCGGCCTGGTCGGCGTGCTGCTGGTGATCGGCCTCTTCCTCTGGCTCACGCGCCGCATCATGCACATCGGCCGGCAGGCGATCGCGCTCGACCGCGTGTTCTCCGGCCTGGTGGCGCAGGGCGTGGGCATCTGGGTGGGCTTCCAGGCTTTCATCAACATGGGCGTGAACCTGGGCGCGCTGCCGACCAAGGGTCTGACCCTGCCTCTGATGAGCTTCGGCGGCTCCGCGATCCTGATGAACGTCGTCGCGCTGGCCATCGTGCTGCGCATCGACTACGAGAACCGCGTCCTCATGCGAGGAGGCCGCATATGAGCCGCACCGCACTGGTCATGGCCGGCGGCACGGGCGGCCACATCTTCCCGGGGCTTGCCGTGGCCGAAGCCCTGCGCGAGCGCGGCTGGCGCGTGCACTGGCTGGGCGCACCCGGCAGCATGGAGCAGCAGCTCGTGCCGCCGCGCGGCTTCGCCTTCGAGCCGGTGCAGTTCGGCGGCGTGCGCGGCAAGGGGCCGCTCACGCTCTTCATGCTGCCCATGCGGCTGTTGCGCGCCTTCTGGCAGAGCATCGGCGTCGTGCGCCGCGTCCAGCCTGACGTGGTGGTGGGCCTGGGCGGCTACATCACCTTCCCGGGCGGAATGATGAGCGTGCTGCTCAACAAGCCGCTCGTGCTGCACGAGCAAAACTCCGTCGCCGGCCTGGCCAACAAGGTCCTCGCGAGTGTCGCGGACCGCGTCTTCACGGCCTTCCCGAACGTGCTGAAGAAGGCTCAATGGGTCGGCAACCCGCTGCGCGCCGCATTCACGGCACAGCCGGGCCCGGCCGCGCGCTTCGCCGGCCGCACAGGCCCGCTGAAGCTGCTGGTCGTGGGTGGCAGCCTCGGCGCGCGCGCGCTCAACGCGGTGGTGCCGCAGGCACTGGCGCGCATCGCGCCCGACGAACGGCCGAGCGTCACGCACCAGAGCGGCGCGAAACAGATCGACGAGTTGCGCGCCAACTACGCGGCCGCAGGCGTCGAGGGCGAGCTCACGCCCTTCATCGAAGACACCGCCAGCGCCTACGCCGACGCCGATCTGATCATCGCGCGCGCCGGCGCCAGTACCGTCACCGAAATCGCGGCCGTGGGCGCGGCAGCGCTCTTCGTGCCTTTTCCTTCCGCCGTGGACGACCACCAGACCACCAACGCCCGCTTCCTTGTCGACGCGGGCGGCGGCTGGCTCGTTCAACAGACCGAACTCACACCTGAATTGCTGGCCGACTTGCTACAGAAAACCGATCGCTCCGCGCTCATGGAACGCGCCCTGAAGGCCAAGACGATGGAGAAGGCCGACGCGGTCGGCGCCGTCGTGCGTGCCTGCGAAGAACTCGCCGGAGGCCGCCCATGAAGCACGCCATCCGCCACATCCACTTCGTCGGCATCGGCGGCTCCGGCATGAGCGGCATCGCCGAGGTGCTCTTCAACCTGGGCTACAGGATCTCCGGCTCGGACCTGGCCGACAGCGTGACGCTGCGCCGCCTCGCGGGCCTGGGCATCGCCACCTTCGTCGGCCACGAGGCCGCGCACATTGCCGGCGCGGACGCGGTCGTCACCTCCACCGCCGTGCGCGCGGACAACCCCGAGGTCGTGGCGGCGCGCGAGAAGCGCATTCCGGTCGTGCCGCGCGCGCTGATGCTGGCCGAGCTGATGCGCCTGAAGCAGGGCATCGCGATCGCCGGCACGCACGGCAAGACCACGACCACCAGCCTGGTCGCCAGCGTGCTCGCCGCCGCGGGCCTGGACCCGACCTTCGTCATCGGCGGCCGGCTCAACAGTGCCGGCGCCAATGCACAACTGGGCAGCGGCGACTACATCGTGGTCGAGGCCGACGAGTCGGACGCGTCCTTCCTGAACCTGCTGCCTATCATGGCCGTGGTCACGAACATCGACGCCGACCACATGGAGACCTACGGCCACGACTTCGCGAAGCTGAAGAAGGCCTTCGTCGACTTCCTGCACCGCATGCCCTTCTATGGCGTCGCGATCCTCTGCACCGACGACCCCGCGGTGCGCGAGATCGTGACCGAGGTCTCCTGCCCCGTGACCAGCTACGGCTTCGGGGAGGACGCGCAGGTGCGCGCCGTCAACGTTCGCGCGGTCGGCGCGCAGATGCACTTCACGGCGCAGCGGCGCAACGGCGTCACGCTGCCGGACCTGGACATCGTGCTGAACCTGCCCGGAGAGCACAACGTGCTGAACGCGCTGTCGGTGATCGCGGTGGCGGTGGAGCTCAACGTGCCCGACGAGGCGGTGCAGCGCGGCCTGGCCGACTTCAAGGGCGTGGGCCGGCGCTTCCAGCGCTACGGCGAAGTGGCGTTGCAGGGCGCGCGCGCGCCGGGCAACTTCACGCTGATCGACGACTACGGCCACCATCCGGTCGAAATGGCCGCGACCATCGCGGCTGCGCGCGGCGCCTTCCCCGGCCGCCGGCTGGTGCTCGCCTTCCAGCCGCACCGTTTCACGCGCACGCGTGACTGCTTCGAGGATTTCGTCAAGGTCATCGGCGGCGCGGACGCGGTGCTGCTGGGCGAGGTCTACGCCGCAGGCGAGGCACCTATCGTGGCGGCCGACGGCCGCTCGCTGGCACGCGCGCTGCGCGTGGCCGGCAAGGTCGAGCCGGTGTTCGTCGACGAAATCACCGCGATGCCGCAGGCGATCCTGGACAACGCGCGCGACGGCGACGTCGTGATCTGCATGGGCGCGGGCTCGATCGGCGCCGTGCCGGCGAAGGTGGTCGAGATCGGCGGCGCCGCGCCGCGGAAGCCCGAGCGCCGCACGCGCGAAGGGAGGGCGCTGTGAAACCCGTCGATCCGAAAAGCCTCGGCAAGGTCGCCGTCCTGCTCGGCGGCAGCTCCGCCGAGCGCGAGATCTCCCTCATGTCCGGCACCGGCGTGCTGCAAGCGCTGCTTTCGCGCGGCGTCGACGCGCATGCCTTCGACCCGGCCGAACGCGAACTCTTCGAACTCAAGCGCGACGGCTTCGATCGCTGCTTCATCGCGCTGCATGGCCGCCACGGCGAGGACGGCACGGTGCAGGGCGCGCTCGAACTGCTGGGCATTCCCTACACCGGCTCCGGCGTGATGTCCTCCAGCGTGGCGATGGACAAGGTCATGACCAAGCGCATCTGGCAGGCCGACGGCCTGCCCACGCCGCGCTATGTGCGCCTGGCCTTCGACCAGCAAAGCCGCGAGCAGGTGATGGCGGTGCCCGACGTGCTGGGCCTGCCGGTGATCGTCAAGCCGCCGCGCGAGGGCTCCTCCATCGGCGTGACCAAGGTCGAGGGCTACTCTCAGATGCAGGACGCCGTGACGCTGGCCGTGCGCTACGACCCCGACGTGCTCTGCGAGGAGTTCATCGAGGGCGAGGAAGTCACCTGCGCGCTGCTGGGCAGCGGCCTGGACGCCGTGGCGCTGCCGGTGGTGCGCATCGCCGCGCCCGAGGGCGCCTACGACTACCAGAACAAGTACTTCACCGACGAGGTGAAGTACCACTGCCCGAGCGGCCTGCCCGAAGCGGAGGAGCACGAAATCCGCCGCATCGCGCTCGCGGCCTACCACCAGTTGGGCTGCCGGGGCTGGGGCCGCGCGGACCTGATGATCCGCGCGAGCGACCGCAAGCCCTTCCTGCTGGAGATGAACACCTCGCCCGGCATGACGAGCCATTCGCTGGTGCCGATGTCGGCACGCGCGGCCGGCATCGCCTACGAGGACTTGTGCCTGCGCGTCCTGGCCTTCGCCAGCCTGGACTCGACGATGGAGCGGAGCTAGCCCATGGCCGACAGCATCCCCGTGCCCTTCGACGTCAAGCTCATGAACGTGACCGCGACCCTGGTGTATGCGGTGTTCGCGCTCGTGCTGCTGGCGGCGGGCGCATGGTGGGTGCTGCGTCAGCCCTTCTTCCCGCTGGCGGGCATCCGGGTCGACGGCGAGGTCACGCACAACAACGCCGTCACCCTGCGCGCCAACGTGGCGCCGCAGCTGGCGGGAAACTTCTTCACCATCGACCTGGCGCGCGCGCGCACCGCCTTCGAATCCGTGCCGTGGGTGCGCAAGGCGGTGGTGCGGCGCGAGTTCCCGAACCGGCTGCGCGCGACGCTGACCGAGCACGTGCCGGCCGCGCACTGGGGCAGCGAGTCCGAGTCGAAGCTGATCAACGGCTTCGGCGAGGTCTTCGAGGCCAACGTGGCCGAGGTCGCCGACAACCTGCCGCGCCTGGACGGGCCGCAAGAGCAGGCCGGCCAGGTGCTGGGCATGTACCGCGTGCTGGCGCCGCTCTTCGCGCCCTACGACCTGGCGATCGAGCAGCTCACGCTGTCGAGCCGCGGCAGCTGGCGTGCGGTGCTGGACAGTGGCGCCGTGCTCGAACTCGGCCGCGGGCAGGGCGAAGAGGTGGTGGCCCGCACGCAGCAGTTCCTGCGCACGGTCACGCCGGTGGCGAGCCAGTATGGCCGCACCATCGCCGCGGTCGAGGGCGCCGACCTGCGGCACAACGAGGGCTACGCGCTGCGCCTGCGCGGCGTCACCACGGTCGTCAACGACCCCAAGAAAAAGTGAACTGAGGAAGATATGTCCAAAGAGTACAAAGACCTGGTCGTCGGCCTCGACATCGGCACTGCCAAGGTGATGGTGGTGGTGGCCGAGGTGCTGCCCAACGGCGAGCTCAAGCTGGCCGGGCTCGGCATCGCGCCCAGCAACGGCCTCAAGCGCGGCGTGGTGGTCAACATCGACGCCACCGTGCAGAGCATCCAGCAGGCGCTGAAGGAGGCCGAGCTGATGGCCGACTGCAAGATCGGCCGCGTCTACACCGGCATCACCGGCAGCCACATCCGCGGCATCAATTCGAGCGGCATGGTGGCGGTGAAGGACAAGGAAGTCACGCCCGCCGACGTGGCCCGCGTGGTGGAGACCGCGCGCGCCATCAACATCTCCAGCGACCAGCGGCTGCTGCTGGTCGAGCCGCAGGAGTTCGTGATCGACGGCCAGGACGTGAAGGAGCCGATCGGCATGAGCGGCATGCGCCTGGAAGCCAAGGTGCACATCGTCACCGGCGCGCAGAGCGCGGCCGAGAACATCATCAAGTGCGTGCGCCGCTGCGGCCTGGAGGTGGACCAGCTCATGCTGAATCCGCTGGCCTCCAGCCAGGCGGTGCTGACCGAGGATGAGCGCGAGCTGGGCGTGGTGCTGGTCGACATCGGCGCGGGCACGACGGACGTGGCCATCTTCACCAACGGCGCGATCCGCCACACGGCCGTGATCCCGATCGCCGGCGACCTCATCACCAGCGACATCGCGATGGCGCTGCGCACGCCGACCAAGGACGCGGAAGACATCAAGGTCGAGAACGGCTATGCCAAGCAGCTGCTGGCCGATCCGGAGACGCAAGTCGAGGTACCGGGCCTCGGCGACCGCGGTCCGCGCATGCTGAGCAAGCAGGCGCTGGCCGGCGTGATCGAGCCGCGCGTGGAAGAGATCTTCTCGCTCGTGCAACAGGTGGTGCGCGAGTCGGGCTACGAGGAGGTGCTGTCCTCCGGCGTCGTGCTCACCGGCGGCAGCGCGGTGATGCCGGGCATGGTCGAGCTGGGCGAGGACATCTTCCTCAAGCCCGTGCGGCGCGGCATTCCCAAGTATTCGAGCGCGTTGTCCGACATGGTGGCCCAGCCCCGTGCTGCTACCGTGATGGGCCTGCTGGAAGAAGCGCGCTATGCGAGGCTTCGCGGCTTCAAGGTCGCGCAAAAGAATGGTTCCGTGAAAACGGCGTTCGGCCGATTCAAGGACTTCATCGTGGGGAACTTCTGATCATGAATTTCTACCCACTTTGGTCGGCGCGGAAGAGTCCGCCTTCGTTGCATTTCAATGAGCGATGGCGCCGAACCGGGCCACCGCCCTGAACAAGCCACCGGTTACCCCCCAAGAAAAACATTCAATCAAACCCACACGGCAACTGCACATTCAAGGAGTCAGAAAAATGGCCATCGAAATGATCGAGATCGAAGAATTCAACCAAGGCACTCAGATCAAGGTGATCGGTGTCGGCGGCGGCGGCGGCAACGCGGTCGCGCACATGATGGAGCGCGGCGTCCAGGGCGTGCAGTTCGTCTGCGCCAATACGGACGCGCAGGCGCTGTCGCGCAGCAACGCGCACAAGACCATCCAGCTCGGCACCAACGGCCTGGGCGCGGGCAGCAAGCCCGAGAAGGGCCGCGACGCGGCCGAGGCGGCGATCGACGACATCCGCGCGGCGATCGACGGCGCGCACATGCTCTTCATCACCGCCGGCATGGGCGGCGGCACGGGCACCGGTGCCGCGCCGGTGATCGCGCGTGTCGCGAAGGAAATGGGCATCCTCACCGTGGGCGTGGTGACCAAGCCCTTCGACTGGGAAGGCGGGCGCCGCATGACCAACGCCGACGCCGGCCTGGCCGAGCTGGAAGCCAACGTCGACTCGCTGATCGTGGTGCTCAACGAGAAGCTGCTTGACGTGCTGGGCGAGGACGTCACGCAGGACGAGGCCTTCGCGCATGCCAACGACGTGCTGAAGAACGCCGTCGGCGGCATCTCGGAGATCATCAACGAGTATGGCGGCGTGAACGTCGACTTCGAGGACGTGCGCACCGTGATGGGCGAGCCCGGCAAGGCCATGATGGGCACGGCCGCGGCCGCGGGCCCGGACCGCGCGCGCATCGCCGCCGAGCAGGCCGTGGCCTGCCCGCTGCTCGAAGGCATCGACCTCTCGGGCGCGAAGGGCGTGCTGGTGCTGGTGACGGCATCGAAGTCTTCGCTGAAGCTGAGCGAGTCGAAGCTGGCGATGAACACCATCCGCGCCTATGCCTCTCCCGACGCGCATGTGATCTACGGCGCCGCTTACGACGACAACCTCGGCGACGAGATGCGCGTGACGGTGGTCGCCACGGGCCTCTCGCGCCAGGACGCGCGCCGCCAGGCGCCGACGCTGGAAGTCATCCGCACCGGCACCGACAACATCCCGTTCGGCGTACCGACCCTCGGCGACGCGGGCAACGGCGGCCACGGCCACGGCCATGGCAGCGCGCAGCCGAACTACGACGGCATGGCGGTGCCTAGCGTGTGGCGCACCAACCGCACGATGGCTGCGGCCAAGGTGGATGCGTTGTCGTCCGGCGGCATGGATGATTTCGAGATCCCGGCCTTCCTGCGCCGCCAGGCCGATTGAATGACGACTCCCCGGCTCGCCGCTTCGTGTGCTTCGCCACCCCCCACGGGGGAGGCGCGGCCGCCTTGGGGAGGCCCGGCGGTGGCGGCCGGGCCGTGGGCCAGGTGACGGCTATCGCGGACATAGCGAGGCGTGCGGCACGCCGGCCGCCTCGCGCTCCTAAAATGCCCGCTGTGCTTCCTCAACGTACCCTCAAGTCCATCACTCGCGCCGTCGGCGTGGGGCTGCACAGCGGCCAGCGCGTGGAGCTCACGCTGCGACCCGCGCCGGTCGATGCCGGCATCGTGTTCCGCCGGGTCGACCTGCCGGAGCCGGTGTCGATCGCGATGACGGCCGAGGCCGTGACGGACACGCGCCTCGCATCGACCGTGTCGTCGGGCGGCGCCAAGGTCCAGACCGTCGAGCACCTGATGTCTGCCTGCGCGGGCCTGGGCATCGACAACCTGCTGATCGACATCACGGCCGACGAGGTGCCCATCCTCGACGGCTCGGCCTCGTCCTTCGTGTTCCTGCTGCAGAGCGCGGGCATCGAGCTGCAGGACGCGCCGCGCCGCTTCATCCGCGTCACCCGGCCGGTCGAGGTGCGCGAGGGCGAGGGGGCGGACGCCAAGTGGGCGCGGCTCGAGCCCTTCCACGGCTTCAAGCTGAGCTTCGAGATCGACTTCGACCACCGCGTCGTCAATTCCACCGGCCAGCGCGTGGAGTTCGACCTGGGCAGCGGCTCCTACAGCCGCGACATCGCGCGCGCGCGCACCTTCGGCTTCACGAAGGAGGTCGAGTACATGCGCTCCAAGGGCCTGGCCCTGGGCGGCGGGCTGGACAACGCGATCGTGATGGACGACACCAAGGTGCTGAACGCGGGTGGGCTGCGCTACGACGACGAGTTCGTGAAGCACAAGATCCTCGACGCCATGGGTGACCTCTACGTCATCGGCCGGCCGCTGCTGGCCGCCTACAGCGCCTTCCGCTCCGGCCACGCGCTCAACAACAAGCTGCTGCGCGAACTGCTTGCGCACCCCGACGCCTGCGAATACGTGATCTTCGACGACGAGCGCAAGGCACCCGCCGGCTTCGCCGACGTCGCGCGCGCCTGGTAGGACGGCCCGGCCGATGCTGCTGTTCCGCTGGGCCATCCTGCTGCTGCTGCTCGTGGCCGGCGTGTCCTTCGCCTTCTATGCCGGCACCGGCCAGGTGAAGTACCGCCGCTTCGGCTGGATCGTGCTCAAGTGGACGCTGCTCGCGGCGCTCGGCTTCTTCGCCGTCCTCATCGCCGAACGCGTGGCCTGAGCGCTACCAGCCCGCGACGATGCCGTCGCTGCGCGGATCGAATCCGCCTTCGAAGAGGCCATTGGCATGGCGGATCACGGCGCCCGCATGGCCCACGGTCTCGTCATAGGGCTGAAGCACATCGACTTCATGGCCGCGCGCGCGCAGCGTGGCGATGGTGGCCTCCGGAAAGCGGGCCTCCAGCTTGAGTGAATCGGTGACCTGCCCCCAAGTGCGCCCGAGCAGCCAGCGCGGCGCCGCGATGGCAGCCTGCGGGTTCATTCCCAGCGTGGCGATGCGCGAGAACACGGCCGCCTGCGACTGCGGCTGCCCATCGCCGCCCATGTTGCCGTAGACCATCGTTCGACCGTCGGCGAACTGTGCCATCGCGGGAATCAGCGTGTGGAAGGGCTTGCGGCCTGGCGTGAGCGGGTTGCGCGCGGCCGGGTCGAGCGAGAAGCTGCAGCCCCGGTTCTGCCAGTTGACGCCCGAGCCTTCGAGCACCACGCCGCTGCCGAACTCGTGGTAGATGCTCTGGATGAAGCTCACGGCCAGGCCGTCGCCGTCGATGGCACCCATCCATACCGTGTCCGCCGGGCCCTGGCCCTGGCCCCAGGGCATCGCGCGTTCGGGCGCGATGCGCGCGGCCATCTCGTCGAGTCGCTCGGCCTGAAGCAGGCTTTGCGGCACGACGTCCATGTAGGCCGGGTCGGTGATCACGCGGTCGCGGATGCGGAAGGCCTGCTTGGTCGCTTCGACGCAGGCGTGCACGTAGTCGGGGCCGAGCGGGTCCATGCCGGCCTTCAGCAGCCGGTCGAGCTGGCCGAGGATCAGCAGCGCGACCAGGCCCTGCGTCGGGGGTGGCATGTTGTAGACGGTGCCGATGGCGTGCGGCAGCGCGAGCGGCGCCTTCCACAGTGCCTGGTGGCTGTTCAGGTCCGCGAGCATGAGCGGGCTGCCGGCACGCGCCAGATCGGCGGCGAGGCTCTCGGCCAACTCGCCGCGATAGAAGTCGTCGAGCCCCTTGCGCACCAGGTGCTGCAGCGTCGCGGCCATGCGCGGCTGCAGCATGCGATCGCCGCTCGCGGTCTGCCCGGGCTGCAGGAAAGCGCCGGCGAACCCCGGCACGCCTTCGAGTTCGCCGCGCTTGGCCGCAACGCAGCGCGCCTGGCTGTCGGTGATGGAGATGCCATCGCGCGCGTAGCAGATGGCGTCGTCGAGCAGGCGCGACAAGGGCAGCCGGCCGCCGAGCGCGTCGCGCGAATAGTGCAAGGCCGCATCCCAGCCGGAGATCGTGCCAGCGACGGTGCACGCGGCCACGCCGCCGCGAGAAGGGATGGCCGCATGCCCCGCTTCCTTGTAGCGCCCGATGCTCGCGGCCGCGGCTGCCACGCCGCAGGCTTCCAGCCCGCGTGGCGCCTCGCCCGGGCGCGCGATCAGCCAGAAGCCATCGCCGCCGATGCTGTTCATGTGCGGGTAGACCACCGCGATGGTGGAAGCGGCGGCGATCATCGCCTCGACGGCATTGCCGCCTTCGCGCAGGATGCCGGCGGCGCTCTGGGCGGCCAGCGCATGGGGCGCGACCGCCATGCCGCGGCTGGCGCGGACGGAGTTGGGGTGCATGGGAAAAAGCCTGAAACTGGGTGCGGCAGACGGACGCAAGCCCCATGCCATTCCGATCCGCTCCGATCCGGCGGCGGCCGCGCCCGGTTGCCCGAGGCGGCCGGCCCGCCCTCCGGCGGGGGGCAGGCGAAGCGACATGAAGTGCGCGCAGCCTGGGGGGCGAGCACCTACCTCGTTCGGCCCTGGCGGTAGCTGCCGGTGGTCCGTTGGGAAAGGTTTGTCGCCTGCGCCAACCGCGCCAGTGACTGCCCGACGTGCGCATGTGTGATCGCGATGCCCAGCGCATCGGCGGCATCGCTGCCCGGCAGGCCGGGCAGGTTCAGCAGCCGCTTCACCATCTCCTGCACCTGCGCTTTCGCGGCTCGCCCGTGGCCGGCCACGGCCTGCTTCATCTGCAGCGCCGTGTACTCGGCCACCGGCAGCTTGTTGCACACGAGGGCCGTCAGGCACGCGCCGCGCGCCTGCCCGAGCAGCAAGGTGGACTGCGGGTTGACGTTGACGAACACGATCTCCACCGCCGCCGCGTCGGGCTTGTAGCGCTCGGCGATCTCGCCGATGCCGTCGAACAGCACCTTCAGCCGGTTCGGTAGTTCGGTCGTCCCGAGATGCCGCGTGCTGATGGTGCCGCTCGCCACATAGCGCAGTGCGTGGCCTTCCACGTCCACCACGCCGAAGCCGGTGGTCTGGAGCGCGGGGTCGATGCCGAGGATGCGCATGGGGTGCCTAGACGCCGAAGTACCAGCGAACGGAATGGAAGAAGACCGGCGCCGCGAAGCACAGCGCATCCACGCGATCCAGCAGGCCGTTGGCGCCCGTCACGCCGACGCCGCGCCGGCCCCAGTTGGGAATCCCCCGGTCGCGCTTGAGCGCCTTCATCACCAGGTGGCCCATCGAGCCCGCGACGCACGCGATCAGCGCCATCGCGAGCGCCTGCCCGAACTTGAAGGGCGTGATGAAGGAGAGCAGTGCGCCCACCAGGCTCGCGATCAGCATGCCGATGGCCCAGCTGGTCCAGTTGAAGCTGCGGCTCACGTTCGGCGCGAAGGGCGCCTGGCGGAACAGGCGGCGGCCGATGGCGCGCAACCAGCCGCTTCCGGACGCCTCGGGCACCGCGGGTTCGGGCTCGGGCTCGGGTTCGGCGTTGGTGGCGGGCATGGAACTGCGCCGCGAGATCAGGTGCTGCGCCAGCACGCAGGTCTGCACCACGAAGACCAGGAAGAAGACAAGGAAGGCACTCTTGCCCTCGTAGCCCGGGAAGGACAGCAGCAGCAACGCCGGCACGTGGCTCATGCCGTAGACGCAGACCATGATGCCCCACTGGAGCTTGGCGTTGCGTTCGAGAAAGTGGCTCGGGTCGTTGCCCAGCGCGCTCGTGACCGGGATCGCGAGGAAGGCATAGACCGGGATGAACACCGTGAAGAGATCGAAGCGCGCCGTCGCCACCAGCCAGAACTGCACCGGCAGGACGACGAAGAAGACGAGGATCAGGCTGCGGTGGTCGCCACGCCGCGTCGGCGACAGCGTGATGAACTCGCGCAGCGTGAAGAAGGAGATCAGCGCGAACAGCACGGTCGCCATGGTCTCGCCGAGCGCCCAGCCGACCCAGAAGACGACCACCATGAACCAGGTGGTGGCCAGCAGCGCGCGGAAGTGCCGCAGCTCCCGCTGCCAGGTCTCGTCGTGCACCGGGTGGCGCCGCTCCCTGAAGGTCAGGAGGAAGGCGACCGTGCTCACCGCGACCAGCAGGCCGAAGACGATCAGGAACAGGGCCGCGACCTGGTGAGTGGGCGAGAGGTTGCGCAGGTAGTGGTTCATGCCGTCGGCTGGCCTACACGAAGCGCAGGGCGATCACCGCCTCGCGGGCGCGGTCGAGGAAGGGGCGGCGCTCTTCGCCCTCGCGCAACTGGACAGGCGCGCCGAAGGTCACCGAGCAGAGGATGGGCACCGGCACTACCTCGCCCTTTGGCATCACGCGCTGGACGTTGTCGATCCAGGCCGGCACGAGCACGGCCTCGGGGAACATCTGCGCGAGCGTGTAGAGGCCGGACTTGAACTTCTGCGGATCGCCCGTGTGGCCGCGGGTGCCCTCGGGAAAGATGATGATGGAGTCGCCGCTGCGCAGCGCCTCGATGAGCGGCTGCAGCGGCGCCAGCGCCTCGGGCGACTGCGGCGCCGCGGGCGCAGGCGCCATGCCGGGCTCGCCGGGCACGGGCGCCGGGCTGCCGCCGCGCTCCACGTAGATGGCGTTGAACACTTCCGTGGTGATCCAGCGCTTCAACGGCGTGTTGGCCCAGTAGTCCCGCGCGGCGATCGGCCGCGTGATGCTGCGCAACTCCTCCGGCAGGGCGGCCCAGATCATCACGAGGTCGATGTGGCTCTGGTGGTTGGCGAAATAGATGCGCTGCTCGGCCTTGGGCGGGCAGCCGTACCAGCGCGCCTGCGCACCCGTCAGGAGGCGCACAAGGCCCAGCAGCATCCACCCCAGCAACTTCGCAAGCATGATGAGCCGATCATACGGGGCGGGTGTGGCAGGCCCGGCAGGATGCACCAAGGCGGGGGATTCGCCGCCGGGGGCGAATTGAAATGGGGCATGCCACGCACTTCTTGCCCCGTGCGGAGGCGGGCGGCTCAGCGCAGGCGAAGAGGTGCCATGCTGCGGTCGTTGTTCGCTTCAACCAGCCGGATGAGCTGCAACATGAAGAGATCACGCTCATCCTCGCCCAGAACTTCGATCGTCCGGTCGTGCGCGCGCTGTACCGCCGCGTCCATGCGGCGCACCACCGATTTCCCCTTGCGCGTGAGCTTCACCAGCTTCACCCGGCCGTCCTGTGGCGACTGCTGGCGCGCGATCAGCTCCCGCGCCTCCAGGCGCGGCAGCACCTCGGCCACGCTGCTGCGCTCGAGGCCGATCTCCAGCGCCAGCGTGTTCTGGTCCATCTCGCCGTGCTCGGCCAGCGCCGTGAGCAGGCTGTACTGCACGGCGGTGATGTCGAAGCCGGCGGTCTCCTCGGAGAAGAGGCCGGTATGGATCTGGTGGAGCCGGCGGATCAGGAAGCCGGGACGGCTGAACAGCAGGGACTTGACCTGCGCCGCGCGGAGGGCGCTGCGGACGGGGGAGGGGGTGTTGTCGCTGGACATGAGTGAACGGGGTGTACCTCGCAACCGCCGAGTGTAGCGACCCGCCCGGAAGGCCTCGCCTCTTCTGGCACGAAATGTGCGGCATGCCACACATATAGACGAAACCAAAGCGAGAACCATGACGGACATCCTGCTCAAGAGCGGTCACCTGATCGATCCGGCCGCCGGCCGCGACGGCACCTGCGACGTGCTGGTTCGCGGTGCCACCATCGCCGCCATCGGCGCGGACCTTTCGGCCGCCGCGCCCGGCGCCCGCGTCATCGACTGCCGCGGCAAGCTGGTGCTGCCCGGTCTCATCGACACCCACGGCCACGTCTACCAGGGCGTGACGGGCCGATTCGGCCTCAACGCCGACATGTGTGGCGTGCAGTCCGGCGTGACCACCCTGGTGGACCAGGGCGGGCCCAGTTGCATCACGCTTCCGGGCTTCCGCAGCTATGTGGCGGAGCCCTCGAAGACACGCGTGGTGGCCTTCCTCTCGTCCTACCTGGTGGGCGGGCTGGAAGGGCACTACTACCCGGAGCTCTACACGCCCGAGTGCCTGAACGTCGAGGCGACCGTGAAGTCCGCGCGCGAGAACAGGGACCTGGTGAAAGGCCTGAAGGCGCACGCCGAGATCGGCGGCTTCGCGCGCTGGGGCGTGGAGGTGATGCGCCTGGCTTCGCGCATGGGCCGCGAGGCCGAACTGCCCGTCTACATCCACTTCGGCCAGCTCTGGCCCAAGCCCTCGGAAGGCGGGCGCGACGTGGACCCGGATTCGATCTTCAACCAGGTGGTGGAGATGCTCAAGCCGGGCGACGTGCTGGCCCACCCTTTCAGCCGCCACCCTGGCGGCTTCGTCGAGCTGGACGGCTCGTTGCATCCGATGGTGAAGGAGGCCGTCTCGCGCGGCCTGAAGATCGACGTGGGCCATGGCTCGCACTTCAGCTACAAGACCGCGCGCATCGTGCTCGACGCAGGCGTCATTCCCGACACGCTGGGCGCCGACATGCATGGCTACAACACCACGGTGCCCGCGCCGCCAGGCACGCCGGATTCGCATCCGGACGAGGAAGACCATCTCTTCAAGGGCAAGACGCGCTTCAGTCTCGTGTCCGCCATGACCAGCATGCTCGCGCTGGGCCTGCCGTTGCGCCATGTGGTCGCGATGGCGACCTGCAACGCGGCGGCGATGATCGGCATGCAGGACGAACTGGGCACGCTGCGCGTCGGCGGCGTCGCCGACATCAGCGTGCTCGACGACCAACGTGGCCGCTGGGTGCTGCAGGACAACGAGGGCACGCAGTTGGTCACCGAGCGCATGCTGGCACCGGCGTTCTGCCTGCGCGCCGGCGAGCGCTTCGACGCCGTCGCGCCGATTCTTCCCATGCCGGTCGCCGCCTGAAAACGAAAGCGCCGCCCGGTCGGGCGGCGCTTTCTTCGCTGCCGGATCACTCGTTGCGTTCGGCGGGTACCGCGTACCACGGGCACGCAAAGCGCTCGATCAGCGCAATCAGGTAGAACAGCCCGATTCCCATCACCGACAGCAGCACCATCGCGCTGAACACCAGGCCCGTGTTCATCGTGCTCGATGCGGTCAGGATGATGAAGCCGAGCCCGGTGTCGGAGCCCACGAACTCGCCCACCACCGCGCCAATGACCGCCAGGGTCATCGCGATCTTCATGCCGCTGAAGACGTGAGGCATCGCGAAGGGCAGCTTCACGCGCCAGAAGGTGCGCAGGGCCGGCGGGCTGTAGGAACGGGTGAACTGCAGGATCTCCGCCGGCACCGAGTTGAGGCCGGCGGCCGTGTTGATCACGATCGGGAAGAAGGCCGTGACGGCCGCCACCAGCACCTTCGACGGCATTCCGTAGCCCACCCACAGCAGGATCAGCGGCGCCAGCGCCACCTTGGGCACCGACTGGAAGACCAGGAAGAGCGGGAACAGCACGTTGCGCGCGACGCGCGATGAGGTGATCGCGATGGCCAGCGGGATGCCCACCGCCACGGCGAGCGCGAAGCCGCTGACGGTGGCGAAGAGCGTGGTGCCGAAATGCGAGGACAGCGTGGCGCCGTTCTTCATCAGCGCCGCGGCCACGCCTGTGGGCGCCGGCAACAGCCAGGCCGGCACCTTGCCGAGCCGGCAAATGGCTTCCCACAGCACCAGCAGCGAGAGCATGGCCATCGCGGAGACCCAGATGGAATGGTCGGTTTCGGATTTCATTTGCCTGCCTTCTGCGCGATCGAGATGCGCTCGCGCACCAGTTCCGCGTACTTGCCGAACTGCGGGGTCGACACCATCGAGATGGTGCGCGGCCGCGGCAGCTCGATGTCCACCACGCGGTCGATGCGGCCCGGCCGCGTCGCCATGATCACGACGCGGTCGGCCAGCAGGATGCCTTCGGGGATCGAATGGGTCACGAAGATGATGGTCTTCTTGCGCTCGTTCCAGATGCGCAGGATCTCCAGGGACAGCTCCTCGCGCGTCATCGCGTCGAGCGCGGAGAAGGGCTCGTCCATCAGCAGCAGCGGCGGGTCGGTCACCAGCGCGCGGGCGATGGCCACGCGCTGCTGCATGCCGCCCGACAGCTCGCGCGGGTAGGCGCCCTCGAAGCCCGCGAGGCCCACGAGCCGCACCAGGTCGCGTGCCGCCTCGCGGTACTTCGCCACCGGCCGGCCCAGCATCTCGATGGGCATCAGCACGTTCTGTTCCACCGTGCGCCAGGGCAGCAGCAGCGGCTGCTGGAAGCAGATGCCGATGTCCGGCGTCGGCTTCAGCAACTCCTCGCCGCGGAAACGGATGGAGCCGCTGGTGGCCGAGACGATCTTTCCGAAGATCTTCAGCAGCGTGCTCTTGCCGCAGCCACTTGGGCCGACCACGGAGACGAACTCGTCTTTGCGGATGGCCAGCGAGACGTCGTTCAGCGCCTCGACCTGCTTCTTCGATTGGGTCGTGTAGGTCATGCCCACACGGGTCAGTTCCAGGATGTCGCTCACGTGTGCCTTCGTCCGCTCACTTGAGGTAGTCGAGGCTGAAGGTGTCCTCCGCCTTCAACGGCCGCTTGAACTCCAGCGGCTCCTTGATCAGCTCGATGTTCTTCGCCAGCTTGGCGGCGTCGATGTAGCCGTAGCCGTGCTTCTTCACCTCGTCGGTCATCGCGAGCACCTTGGTGTCCAGCAGTTCGGCCTTGGCGACGTCGGGCTCGGCCTCGGAGGCGTACTTGGCCAGGATCGCGACCGCCTCGTCCGGATGTTCGAAGGCATACAGATTCCCCTTGAGCGTGGCCTTCAGGAAACGCTTCGCGAGATCGGGGCTCTTCTTGAGCGTGTCGTCGGATGCCACGATGGCGTCGCCGTAGAGGTCGTAGCCGAAGTCCGAAAAGCGGAAAGCCTCGATGTGCAGCTTCTGCGCGTCGGCCGCTTTCTGGTAGCGGCCCATGTAGGAACTCTGGTCGAGCACCGCATCCACCTGCCGCGACAGCAGCATCGGTGCGTAGGAGCTGGCCGTGACCGTCACCTCCTTGATCTTGCTGCGATCGATGCCGTTCACCTTCAGGAAGGCGGGCCACATGTTGATGGTGGAGCCGGCGGCCGAGCGTGCCACCGTGCGGCCTTCCAGGTCCTTGGGCTTGGTGATGCCGGACTCCTTCGCGTAGAGGATGGCCGTGGCCGCCTTGCTGTAGGTCATGGCGATCATCTTCACGGGCAGGTCGTCGTTGGCCTTGCCGGTGAGCACGGTGGCGGTGTCGACCAGGCCGAAGGCTGATTCGCCGATCGCCACGCGCTTGAGCGTGTCGCCCGAGCCGCGGCCGCGCGAGATCTGCACGTCCATGCCGCCTTCCTTGTAGTAGCCCTTCTCCAGCGCCACGAAGTAGCCGGCGTTGCGCCCGCTGATGATCCAGTTGAGCGCGAACTTGACCTCGTCCGCAGCGTGCGCGGCCGGCATCAGGGCGAGCGAGGCAAAGGTGGCGGCGCACAGCGCGGCGCCGGCGCGCAGGGCGTTCTTGAGACTGCTTGGCTTCGGCATGGTGAATCCTCGGAAGTGAATGGGAATGCGGGGAAGAGGGGTGGGCACGGTGGAGGGCGCGCGCTCAGAGCTTGAATTCGCCTTGCTTGTAGCGGTCGAAGACCTTGCCGAGGTCCGCCATGGTCACGGGATCGAGGTCGTAGCGCGGCAGCGGTTCCTCGTCCCAGTGGCTGTATTCGTCGACGCCGCGCACCAGCACGGCGTTGCGCCGGCCGCGCACCGACGACACATGCGTCGGGCCATAGAAGAAGGCCAGCCCGATGCGCCGGTCGCCCGACTCGTTGGGGTTGGAGCCATGCACCGTGCGCTCGTGGTGGACGGAGAACTCGCCCGGTTGCAGCAGCAGGTCGACCGCGTTCTCCTCGTTCACGTCGATCACGGTGTGGCCGCGCGCGAGCAGGTTGCGTTCTTCCTTGCGTTCCTCGTGCGCCAGGTTGCCGTTGACGTGGGAGCCGCGGATCACGCGCAGGCAGCCGTTCTCGGCCGTGGTCTCGGTGAAGGCCACCCAGGCCGTCACGCAGGCACTGGGCACCTGGCCATAGTAGAGCGAATCCTGGTGCCAGGAGACGAAGCGCGGGTCGTGCGCGTCCTTCGCGAAGAGCGAGGAGCGGAAGAGCAGGATGTTGGGACCGATCAAATCCTCGACCACGTCCAGGATGCCCGGATTGCAGGCGAGGTCCACCATCCACGGAGAGGCGAGGTGGGCCTTGATCTTCAGCGAGCCCTCGGCATGCATGCCGGTGCGCTCCTCGAAGCCCTCGATGCGCCGCCGGTACTCGGTGGCTTCGCGCGCGGTCACGCCGCGGCAGGGCGCGATGTAGCCGTTCTTTCCAAAATCCTCGATCTGCTCTTGCGTGAGTCGCTTGCCCATGATGCTTGCCTTCCAGGTGGGGGTTGTTTCCTTCTTCGAAGCAACAACCATTCCAACGAGTGCCGCCTGCGTTCCGTATCCTCCCTAAAAGAGTGGCATGCCACGCAAACGGGTGATTTTGAGAGGGAGGGCATTGTCGGAAGTGCGCACAAGCGTGGAGCAATCCAGGCGAAAAAAGGGAGCCGCCGCACTTGAATGGAGCGGAAACGGGGTGTGCCACGCAAATTCTCCGGCAGGGCGCATGGCACGACGCTTGCAGTGCCCTTTCGAACGCGATGCCCATTCGTTTCTGAATTGGGATCCCAAATCGGGTCTAGATGTGAACGCAGAACCAGCAAGTCCCGCCGCCGAAGCTGAATCCGCCGCGAGGAGGGCCGCATGAACGAGAGTGATCAAGCCCACCTTGGCGCGCGGCTCGCCCACGGCGTCGGCGCCTCCGTCGCGCGCAAGGAAGATGCGCGTTTCATGACCGGCCGCGGCCAGTACGTCGGCGACATCCGGCTGCCCGACATGCTGGACGTGGCCTTCGTGCGCTCTCCCGTGGCGCATGGCCGCCTGGGCGCCATCGTCAAGCCGGAGGGCGCGCGGGACAAGGTCTTCACCATGGACGACATGGCCGGCGTGCAGCCCATCCGCGCGGTCACCACGCTGCCCGGCTTCAAGCCCTCGCACCAGTGGCCGCTGGCGCGCGGCAAGGTGCGGCAGGTGGGCGAGACCATCGCCATGTGCGTGGCCGAGAGCCGGGCGCTGGCCGAAGACCTGGCCGCGCAGGTGGAGGTGGAGATCGAGGATCTCCCGGCCGTGGTCGACATGCTGGAGGCCCGCGCCGCCACGCCGCCCTCTCTGGTGCACGACGAGTGGAGCGACAACGTCTTCCTGCAGACGCAGGTGGGCGGCGGGATCGATGCCATCAAGGCCAGCGCGCCCGTGGTCGTGCGCCGGCACCTGCGCACCGCGCGCCAGAGCATGGCGCCGCTGGAGGGCCGTGGGGTCGTCTGCCACTGGGACAGCCGGCTGGACCAGCTCGTGATGTACTCCTCCGCGCAGATGCCGCACATCAACCGCGCCGGCCTGTCGGAGTGTCTCGGCATCGACCAGGGCAGCATCCGCGTGATCTCGCCCGACGTCGGCGGCGGCTTCGGCTACAAGGGCATCCTGCTGCCGGAGGAAATCTGCCTGGCCTGGCTCGCCATGCGCCTGAAGCGGCCGGTGCGCTGGATCGAGGACCGCCGCGAGCAGCTCACCGCCAACACCAACTGCCGCGAGCACGACTACGACATCACGCTCTACGCCGAGCGCAGCGGCCGCCTGTTGGCGATCGAGTGCGAGGCGACGGTGGACTCGGGCGCCTACTCCTCCTACCCCTTCGCGGCCTGCCTGGAAGCGGCGCAGGTCGGCTCGATCCTGCCCGGCCCCTACAAGATGGACGCCTACCGCTGCCACACCTGGTCGGTGGCGACCAACAAACCACCCATCCTGCCCTATCGCGGCGTCGCGCGCACGGGCGTGTGCTTCGCGCTCGAAGTGATGATCGACGCCGTCGCGCGCGAAGCCGGCCTGGAGCCGCATGCCGTGCGCCTGGCCAACCTCGTGCAGCCGCAGGAGATGCCCTACGACAACATCACGGGCAAACATTTCGATTCCGGCGACTACCCGCAGGCGCTGCACCGCGCCATCGACGCGCTGGACCTCCCCAAATGGCGCGCCCGCCAGCAGGCGGGCGAGGCCGACGGCCGGCGCATCGGCGTGGGCCACTCCATCTACTGCGAGCAGGGCGCGCACGGCACCTCGGTGTATTCGGGCTGGGGCATCCCCATGGTGCCCGGCCATGAGCAGTGCGCGGCGCGCCTCGCACCCGACGGCACGTTGGAGATGCGCATCGGCGCGCACTCCCACGGCCAGAGCATGGAGACGACGATGGCGCAGGTCGCCAGCACCGTGCTCGGCATCGACGAGGCGCAGGTACGGCTGGTGCATGGCGACACCGCGATGTCGCCGTACTCCACCGGCACCTGGGGTTCGCGCTCGGCCGTGATGTCCGGCGGCGCGGTGGCGACGGCCTGCAAGGCGATCGCGGTGCGCGTGCGCGCGATCGCGGCCCACCTGATGGAAGCCGAGTCCGACCGACTGCGGTTCGAAGACGGCTTCGTCATCGACCCGGCCAGCGGGCATCGCCTCAGCTTGCGCGAAGTGGCGCATGCCTGGTATCGGCAGCCGCAGCGCATGCCGAAGGACGTGGACCCGGCCGGACTCGAAGTCACCGTCGGCTACAAGGCCCGGCGCGACACCGGCACCTTCAGCTACGCGGCGCATGCCTGCGCGGTCGCGGTGGACACCGAGCTCGGCACGGTCGAGATCCTGGACTACAAGGTGTGCGAGGACGGTGGCACGCTGATCAACCCGATGGTGGTCGACGGCCAGATCCTCGGCGGCCTCGCCCAAGGCATCGGTACCGCCCTCTACGAGGAAATGCCCTACGACAGCGAAGGGCAGCCACTCGCGTCCACGCTGGCCGACTACATCCTGCCCGGCGCGACCGAAGTGCCGGGCGCGGCCCTGGACCACATCGAGACGCCTTCGCCCTACACCGAGTTCGGCCAGAAGGGCATCGGCGAAGGCGGCGCCATCGCGCCGCCGGCGGCCATCGTGAACGCCATCAACGACGCGCTGGCCGCGCTGGGCGTCGAGGTCCTCGAATGCCCGGCATCGCCGCGCCGCATCCGCGAGGCCCTGCGCCGTGCCGGCGTGAAGAACGAAGCCACGACGGAGGCGGGCGCATGAAGGCCGCCGCGTTCGACTACACGCGCGCCGAGAGCGCGGCGCAGGCCGTCGCGCTCATCGCGGCCGGCGACGGCGGCGCCAAGGCCTGCGGCGGCAGCCAGTCGCTCGGGCCGATGCTCAACCTGCGCCTGGTCCAGGTCGAGCAGCTGGTGGACCTGAGCCGCCTCGAAGCGCTGCGCGGCTTCGAGCTGCGCGGCGATGTATTGCGCGTCGGCGCCGCGGTGACCCATGCGCGTATCGAGGATGGCGAACTGCCCGATGTCACGCATGGCCTGTTGCCCGCCGTGGCGGCCAACATCGCCTACCGCGCGGTACGCAATCGCGGCACGCTCGGCGGCAGCCTGGCCCATGCGGACCCGGCCGCGGACTGGATCTCCACGATGTCCCTGCTCGACGCGGGCGTCGTGCTGCTTGGCGCGGGGGGCGAGCGCCGCCTGCGCGCCACCGAGTTCCTGGCCGGGCCCTTCACGACCGCGCTGGAACCGGAGGAGATCGTGGTCGCCGTCGAGGTGCCCGTGTTCTCGCCGCGCGCACGCTGGGCGTACCGCAAGGTGTGCCGCAAGCCCGGCGAATTCGCCGAAGCCATCGGCGCCGCATGGGTCGACCCTGCGCGCGGCGTCGCGCGCGCGCTCATGGGCGCCCTCGGCGGCATGCCCTGGGTGGTCGAGGGCGAGGACAAGATCGCCCGCCTGGCCGAGCCCGCGGCGATGCGCGCCGCGCTGGACGAAGCCGGCGTCGAGGATGCCTACGAGCGCGACGTGCACGCCGCCATGCTGCGCCGCGCACTCGTCGACCTCGCGACTTTCCGGAGCCCGACGGCATGAAGACCATCACCCTTCAAATCAATGGCCGCACGCTCAGCGCGCCCGCCGAGGGTCGCACGCACCTGGCCGACCATCTGCGCGAGCGCCACGGCCTGACCGGCACGCACCTGGGCTGCGAGCACGGCGTCTGCGGTGCCTGCACGATCGAGATCGACGGCGTGCCCGCGCGCTCGTGCATCACTTACGCCAGCGCCTGCGAGGGCGCCACCGTACGCACCATCGAGGGCTTCGACGATGACGCGCTCATGGCGCGGCTGCGCAGCGCCTTCTCCGCCGAGCATGCGCTGCAATGCGGCTATTGCACGCCGGGCATGCTCGTCACCGCGCGCGACATCGTGCGCCGCCTCCCGGGCGCCGACGAGGCGCGCATCCGCAAGGAGCTGGCCGGCAACCTGTGCCGCTGCACCGGCTACCGCGGCATCGTGCGCGCCATCCAGCGCGTGCTCCTGCAGGAGGCCGCCGATGCAGCTTGAACAGAGCTTCACCCTTCCGCAGCCGCCTGCCGCGGCGTGGCCGATGTTCAAGGACATCGCGCTGCTGGTCGAATGCCTGCCCGGCGCTTCGCTGACCGGACCTGCGGTGGATGGCGAAGTGCCGCTGCGCTTCGACGTGAAGCTGGGGCCCATCGCCGCTGGCTTCCTCGGCTCGGGCCGCGTGAGCTTCGAGGACGAGGCGCGGAGCGGGCGCTTCGAGGGGCAGGCCGCGGACAAGCGCAGCAACTCGCGCGTCAAGGGCGTCGCGGCCTTCGCGCTGCAGGCCGTCCCCGCGGGGACGCACGTGCAGGTCACGGTCGACTATGCGCTCACGGGATCGCTCGCGCAATTCAGCCGCGGCGCCATCGTGCGCGAACTGGCTGCCGCGTTGACCTCGCAGTTCGCGGCCAACCTCGCCGCGCGCATGGAAGCCGCCGCCCCGGCCGCCGCCACGGAAGGCGGCGAGGCCGCGCCCGCCACGGTGAGCGTGGCGCCCGCACCGGCGGTCGTACCCCTGAGTGCGTGGTCGCTGCTGAAACAGGTGCTCCTCGCGCGCTGGCAACGGCTGTGGCAGCGTTCACGCGAAGGCACCGCGCCATGACGACAGGCCAAGCGTCGCAGGCGCTCGGGCGCCTCCTCGCCGTGCGGCCGCAGTTGACGGGCGTGGTTGATGCCACGCAAGCCGTCGGGCTGGCGCCGCGCGAGCTGCTGCACGCGGGCCCGCCGCTCGCCGACCCTTGCCGACCGCCGGCGGTGCTGATGTCCTCGGCGGTGATCACCTGCCTGCATGAAGGCTGGGCTTCGGATGCGGCCGGCGCCGAGGCGCTGGTGCGCGCGGGTGCCGTGCGGCTGAGCCCGGCGCAGGAGCGCGGCGTCGTGGTCCCGCTCGCGGCGCTGGCTTCGGCGCGGACGCCGCTGTTCGAGGTCAGCGACCCGGCGTCCGGATGGCGCACCTGGGCGCCGGTGTCGGCCGTGCGCGGGCCGGACACGCGCATGGGCTTTCGCGACCCCGCATTGCTGGCCCGGCTGGCCGTGCGCGACGCCGAGGTGGCACCCGCATGGCGAAAGGCGCTCGCGGCGCAGGGTCCGCTTCCGCTCTACCCGCTGGCGCGACAGGGGCTGGCCGGGGGCGACGACCTGCACAGCCGCACCACGGCCGCCAACCAGGCGCTGGCGGACTGGCTGCACGCGCAGGCGTCGGCGTCGGCGTCGGCGCAACTTCTTGCCGGGCATCTCGAGGCCACGCCGCTCTTCTTCCTCACGCTCTGGATGGCGGCATGCAGCCTGGCCCTGCGCGCGGCCGAAGGCGCCGTCGGCTCGACGCTGGTGACACGCGCCGGCGGCAATGGCGAAGTCTTCGGCATCGCGCTGGCTTCGGCGCCGGAGCGCTGGATCACGACGCCCGCGACCACGCCGCAAGGCCGCCTCATGCCGCAGGTGCCGGCCGGCACGGCCGTGTGCGGCGCCATCGGCGACAGCGCCGTGGTGGACATGCTTGGCTTCGGTGGCCAGCGCCTGGCGCATGCGCCAGAACCGCTGGGCGTGCTGGGTGAATTCCTGCCGCCAGGGCACGCGGGCCTGGCGGATCGCCTGCTCGCCGCGCCGCATCCGGACTTCGACGCGCCGCAGCGCGCCGGCATCGATGCGCGCAAGGTGGCGGCCGAGAACGCGGCGCCGCTGGTCACGCTGGCCATGCTCGCGGCCGATGGCGAGCGCGGCTTTGTCGGCCGGGGGGTGTACTGCCCACCCGTGCGTCTCTTCGAGCGGGCGCTCGACGCCATGGTCTGAGTGGCGCCGGGCGAGCGGCTATAAACGGCCGATGACCCACCTGGACCTGACACAAGTCCGCGCCTTCGAGGAGCGTGCCTTCAACGCCTGGCCCGCGCGCCAGACCGTGCTGAACAACGGATGGATCTTCCGCCTGTCGGAGGGCTTCACCAAGCGTGCCAACTCGGCCAACGCGGCGCAGCCCGGCGCCGCTTTCACGGGCGTGCGCGCCGCCGCCGAGGCGCTCTACGAGCGCCAGGGCCTGCCCACCGTCTTCCGCATCTCGCCGCTGGCGCCGCCGGAGGCGGACCGCGAACTGGACGATGCGGGCTACGTCTTCTTCGATCCGACGCAGGTGACACGCGCCGCGCTGGATGGCGCGGCGAGCGATCCGTCGGTGCACATCGCCTGCGCGCCGTCGGCCGCCTGGCTCGACGGCTTCGCCGCCGCCAACGCGGTCAACCCGCGGCAGCGCCCGGTGCACGACGCGATGGTGCGCGCCATCGCGATGCGCGCCGCCTTCGCCACCCTGCACGAGGACGACAAGGCCATCGGCTTCGGGCTCGCCGTGCTGGAGCGCGGCGCCGCGGGCTTCTACGACATCGTGGTCGACCCCGACCGGCGCCGGCGCGGCCATGGCCGCACGCTCATGCGCGCGCTGATGCATTGGGCGCGCGAGGCGGGCGCCGCCTCGGCCTACCTGCAGGTGCGCGAGCAGAACGGCGCCGCGCGGCGCATGTATGCGGCGCTGGGCTTCGAGGATTTCTACCGCTACCACTACCGGGTGCCCAGGCACCTGGCGTGAACGCGATAGCCTGTCTTTACGGCAGCTCGGCCGACGGCATGCGCGCGACGATGGTCGCCGAGCGGCTCGCGAGGTAGGCCGAGCCCTGCCGGCGCTCGAAGAACTTCGGGCTCGGCAGCATCACTGCCAGCCGCGCGGCCTCGGCGGCGCTGAGTCGCGACGCCGGCTTCCTGAAGTAGTGCTGCGCGGCGGCCTCGGCGCCGAACACGCCTTCGCCCCATTCCACGTTGTTCAGGTAGATCTCCAGGATGCGTTGCTTGCTCAGCAGCATTTCCAGGGCGGTGGCCAGCACCAGTTCCTGGCCCTTGCGCAGGAGGGTGCGTTCGCCCGAGAGCAGCAGGTTCTTGGCCAGTTGCTGCGTGATGGTGGAGCCGCCGCGCATCTGGGTCGGGCGCGGTTCCTTGCCGCGCGCGCGCATCTGCGCGGCGCGCTTGGCGGCAAGGGCCTCGGCCCGTGCGTTGCGCTGGCGGGCGCGCTCGATGGCCTCCCATTCGACACCCTGGTGGTAGACGAACTCGCTGTCCTCGCTGGCGATCACGGCGCGCTTGAGCGAATCCGAGATCTGCGCATACGGAACCCATTGCTGGCGCCATTCGCGCTCGCCATTGGCGCGGCCGTTGCGCGCGATCTGCCAGGCCTCGGAGCGCTGGAAGGCGGTGGATTCCGGGTCGACCGCCGCCATGACGGCAATGCGCGCGATGAAGAAGACCTGCACCGCGAGGCCGGCGATCAGCAGGCACAGCAGCCAGCGAAGAATGGCTTTCACCGCGCGTCGACGATGGCGCGCAGTTCGGCCAGCACCGGCGCCGTCGGCGGCCGCACGCCGCGCCAGATGGCAAAGGCTTCAGCCGCCTGCTCGACCAGCATGCCGAGCCCGTCGCGCGGCCGCGCGCCGTGCTCGGCGGCCCAGCGCAGGAAGCCGGCGGCGGCGGGGCCGTACATCATGTCGACGGCCAGGGTGCCCGGCTGGAGCACGCTGGCCGCGACCGGCACTTCGCCGCCCGCCAGGCTGGACGCCGTGGCGTTGACCACCACGTCGAAGGGCGTGGGCAGCGCTCGCAGTTCCTGCGCTTCGAGCGTGACATGGTGCCGCAGCGCCAGCGCCGCGTGCCGCTGCACCAGCGCGACGGCCTTTGCGAGCGTGCGGTTGGCCAGCACGATGCGGCGCGGGCCGGCTTCCAGCAGCGGGCCGAGCACGCCGGAGGCGCCACCGCCCGCGCCGAGCAGCAGCAGGTCGCGGCCGGCGAGCGTCACGCCCGCGTGCAGCGTGATGTCGTTGACGAGCCCGATGCCGTCGCTGTTGTCGCCGTGGATGCCGTCCTCGCGGAAGCTCAGGACGTTGACGGCCTGCGCCAGCGCGGCGCGCGGACTCAGGTGCTGTGCCAGCGCGGCGGCGTCGAATTTGAAGGGCACGGTGACGTTGCAGCCGCGCGCGGTACCCGCCGTCTCGGCGCGGAAGGCTGCCACGGTCTGCGCGAAATGGCCCAATGGCGCCAGGCGGCGGCCGTAGTCCAGCGACTGGCCGGTGAGTTCGGCGAAGCGGGCATGGATCCACGGCGAGCGGCTGTGCTCGACGGGATTGCCCAAGACGCAGTAGAGGTCCATGGCGGCCCGCCTATTGCCGGGAAGAGGAAGAGGATGCGGAGGAGGCCCGGGTCTCGAGCGTCTCGTCGCGGGTGAACTTGAAGCGCGAGGGCAGCACGATCTGGTCGGTCTGCCGGCGCATCGCGTCTGTGAACTTGCCGAAGTTGCCGACGCTGCGCACGATGGCCTGCGCGCGGCGGTCGAGCACGCGGTCGCCCGAGCTCTCGACGATGTCGGTGCCGAGGATCGAGCCGTCGAAGTTGACGGTGACCATCATCGTGAGTTCGCCGTAGAGCTTCTTGCCGGCGATCTCGGGGAAGTTCTCGGTGCCGCGCATCTCGATGCGGCGGCGCAGCGCGTCGACATAGGCGGCGTACGCGGCCTCGCGGGTGGCGGGGCTGAGGTAGCGCTTCTTGGGCCGCGCGTTTTCCTCGTTCACGCGGCGCTCGATCTCGGCCAGCAGTTCGACCAGCTGGCGGCGCTTTTCCTCGCGCGCGGCGTTCTCGCTCGGGTTGCCCTCGTTGCGCGGGTCGGGCGTCGGCATCGAGGCGAGTTGCTGCTTGATCTGCGCGAGCAGCAGCATCTGCTGCGCCTGCATGGATTCGACCTGGCGCTGCGCGTCTTCCATCGCGTCGCCGACGGCGGTGAAGGTGGATGGCGGCAGCGGACTGGTGGCGCGGCCCTTGTCGAGGTCGCCGCCACCGGCGAGCGAGGTCTGCGCGATGGCGCGGGCCTTGTCGGGCCGTTCGTTGGTCCTGGCGTTGACCAGGATGACTTCGAGCGGCGTCTCCTTGAACACGCGGTTGAAGGACTCGGGATCGACGAATCGCACCGCAAGCAGGGCGGCATGCGCGGCGACCGACAGGCCTAGCGCGATCTGCAGCGTGCTCAAGTCGCGCAGGTTCATGCGGGGGCGTTCTCCGGCGTGCCCGCCTCGCTGTCCGCGAGGTCGACGGCAATGGCGATGGGGCCGGCGACTTCTTCCTCGTCCTCGGCGTTCTCTTCCGAGCCGGCGCTCTCCGTGGCCTCGGCGTCGAGGCGAGCGGTGACGGTGCCATGCACGTCAAGCGCGATCTCGTCGATCTCGCCCAGCTTCACGCGCACCCGTGCGCCGCGCGGCAGGCCCTGCGTGCCGGTGGCCATGAAGACCAGCGGCAGCGTGGCGGCGCGCACCAGCGCGCCGTTGGGCACGTCCTTCACCAGCGTGGCCTCGACTTCGGTGATGCCTTGCTGCTGGATGTACTTGAGTGTCCAGAAGCGTTCCATGCCGCCCTGGTGCGCGTTGTAGGTGGCATAGGCGGCGTCGAAGCCGGAGAGGATGGAGAACAGCTCCGCGTCCTTCGGCTTGAAGGGCGCGGCGAGCGCGGCGGTCTTGCCGTGGCGAGCGGCCGCGATGATCTGCCACTGGTTGACCAGATCGGTGTAGCGGCGCAGCGGCGAGGTGCTCCAGGCGTAGCTCTTCACGCCGAGGCCCGCGTGCGGCAGGGCCTTGGTGCCCATGCGCACCTTGACGCCGGGCGCCATGCTGGCCTGGCTGCGGTAGAGGCCGGGCACGCCCAGTTCGCCCAGCCAGCCGCCCCAGCTGCTGTTGGCCAGGATCATGGCCTCGGAGACGATCAGATCCAGCGGCTCGCCGCGCTTGCGGGTGCTGATCTGCACCTGTTCGGCGCCGGTGGGCTCGCCCTCGCCGCCAACGAGGCGGAAGTTGTAGTCGGGCCGGCTGAAGTTCTCGGGCTTGCCGCGCACGACCTCGCGCTGCGCCTTCAGGTGCTTCGCGAGGCGGAACAGGAAGCTGAGCGGCACACGTGCCCGCGCGGCGGCCTCGGGCGTGTTCTCGGCCTGGATCGACGCGTCCTCCAGCCAGGCCTGGGTCACCACGGTGTCGAGCTGGTCGTGCCGCAGGTTGGCGGCGATCGGCACGCGCTCCAGCCTCGTCTCCGTGCCCTGCAGCGCGAGGGTGGCCTCGTCGAAGGTGGCGTAGAGCGAGACGGCGGGGCAGTCGCGCCCTTCCTGCAGCGTGTAGGCCTCGACCACCTCGTCGGGCAGCATGGTGATCTTGTGGCCCGGCATGTAGACCGTGGACATGCGCGCGCGGGCGACCTGGTCGATGGCGCCGCCCGGCACCAGGGCGAGGCCCGGCGCGGCGATATGGACGCCAACGACGACGGTGCCGCTGCCCAGGCCCTGGACGGAGAGCGCGTCGTCGATCTCGGTGGTCTGCGAATCGTCGATGGAGAAGGCCTGCACGGCCGCGAGCGGCAGTTCGTCAGCGATCGCGGGCGCGGTGAGCGCGGGGAAGGCGGTGCCTTTGGGGAAGTTCTCGAACAGGAAGCGCCGCCAGTGGAACTGGTAGGACGAATCGATGGCGCCGGCGCGCTTCAGCAGCTCGAGCGGCGGCAGCTGGGTGGCGCGGGCGGCCTCGACCACGGCCTTGTATTCGGGCGCGTTCTTGTCGGGGCGGAACAGGATCTTGTAGAGCTGCTCGCGGACCGGCGCCGGGCATTCGCCCGCTGCCAGTTGCGAGGACCACTCGGCGATCTGCGCCAGCAAGGCCTTCTTTTTCTCGATGGCGGCCAGCGCCTGCTGCACGATCTCGGCCGGCGCCTTCTTGAAGCGGCCCTTGCCGGCGCGGCGGAAGTAGTGCGGCGCCTCGAACAGCGCGAACAGGGCGGCCGCCTGCTGGGCCAGCGTGGGATGGGCCTGGAAGTAGTCGGCGGCGAGCTCGCCGAAGCCGAACTCGCCGTCGGGGGCAAATTCCCAGGCGAGATCGAGGTCCATCGCCCCGGCCAGCTCCCGCGCCTCGGCGATCAGCGCGGCAGGGGCCGGCTTCTCGAAGCGCAGGACGATGTGGGCGGACTTGACCTTGACCCGCTTGCCGGTGTCCAGCTCCACCTGCGCCGACGCCTCGGCCTCCGACAGGACGCGGCCGCCGAGGTACTTGCCGGCTTCTTCGAACAAAACAAACATGGCGCGGATTCTCCCATGCGCCCGGGCGCGGACGACCGCGTCGCGCCCGGGGGGCCGGGCTCAGGCCAGGTCGAGGAAGGCCATCACATCCGCCAAGTGGCGCTCCTCGAAGTCGGAGAGGGCGTGGTCGCCGCCCTCGATCAGCTTCACGCGGCTGCCGGGGTAGCGGGCGGACATCTCGCGCCAGTCCAGCACTTCGTCCCCCTTGGCGATGATGGCGAAGACCCGCTCCGGCCGGGTCAGCGGGCCGACGTCCAGCGTGCGAAGCTCCTCGACGTACTCGCGCTTGAAGTAGAAGTGTTCCGCGGGGTCGTGCCACAGCGTCTGGTCGCCGATGTAGCGCAGCAGGTCGCGCGCGGGGTGCACCGCGGGGTTGAGCAGCACGGCGCGGCAGTTCGTCATGCCGCTCAGGTAGGTGGCGTAGAAGCCGCCGAGGGAGGAACCGACGACGGCCATCGACCGGCGTGGCCAATCGGCAACACCTTGCATCACGAGATCGACGGCTTCGCGCGGGGAGGGCGGAAGCTGGGGGCACCACCAGTGAACATCCGGATGCTGCTCGGCGACGCGCCTGGCCATGTGGGTGGCCTTGGCGGATCGAGGGGAGGAGCGGAAGCCGTGCAGGTACAGCAGATGGGTAGTGGGAGTGATGCTCATGCTATCGATTCAATAGCGGCTCGCCGCGCCTGGCTGGCGCTTGTGGCCTGTGGGAGTCGGAAAGGCTTGGGTGGGTCTCGCGCGCGGCTTCGGTGATCCAGCAAGATGCCGCACCAGTGTGGGGTGCGCCCGGCCGCTGGAGGATCCCACAAACCGGGTAGTACCCGAATGTTTCTATTTCGGCTTGGGCCTTATGCTCAAACGCATGCAGTCGAACGAAGCACCGCCCGAAGGATCACCCACCCCGTGGAGCGTGGTGGTCGTCGAGGACGACAGCGCGACCCGTGCTTTCTTCGAGAACAGCGTCCGCCAGAACAGTCGCCTGCGCTGGCTCGCAAGCCTGGGCACGGTGCGGGACGCCGTGGATTGGCTGGCCGCCGCGCAGGAAGGACCGGATGTGCTGCTGGTCGACCTCGGCCTGCCGGACGGCAACGGGCTGCGCGTGATCCAGGAGGCCGTGGCCCGCCATCCACGCTGCGAGCCGCTGGTGATCTCGGTCTTCGGCGACGAGGAGAACGTGCTCGCGAGCATCGAGGCCGGCGCGGTCGGCTACATCCACAAGGACGACGCGCCCGAGAACATCGCCAAGACCATTCTCGACATGAAGGCGGGCGGCTCGCCGATCTCGCCCATGATCGCGCGGCGGGTGCTGAGCAAGTACCGCAGCCTGCAGGAAATCAGCCGGCCGCCGGAGGCGATCCCGGTCGCGGACGCCGCCCCCGTGCCGGTCACGACCGGCCGCGCGCTGCTGTCCAAGCGCGAGCAGGACGTGCTGGCGCTGATCGCGCGCGGCTTCTCCTACGCCGAGATCGCGCGGCTGCACACCCTGAGCGTGCACACCGTGCAGACGCACATCAAGAATCTCTACGGCAAGCTGGCGGTGCATTCGAAGAACGAGGCCGTCTTCGAGGCCATGCGCCTGGGCCTGCTGCGCCACCCGGGCTGACCGGCGCGATGCAGGGCTGGCTCGAGGTCGGCGCCCGCTGGGGCATGGCGCTGCTGATGTGCTGCGGCATGGCCCTTGCCTTGGCCGATCCGGCCGGGCTCCTGGTGCTGAAGCGGGCCACGGCGGCGACGACCGTGAATGGCGTGACGCGCACCGAGCCCGTGGAACTGCCCTACCACTGGGACCGCCAGCAGGGAGGGCAGCCCGGCGCGGCGAGCTTCGATCTCTCCTTTTCGCTGGACGGGCCGCCGCCCGTGCCTTGGGGCATCTACATCGCGCGCGTCGGAACCGCGTTCGAGATCCGACTCAACGGCGAGCTGCTCCAGGCCAGCGGTGGCATGGTGCGCGGCGATGGCGGCGACTATGCCAAGACGCCGCGCTTCGTCGCCGTGCCGGCCACGCTGCTGCGCCGCGGGGAGAACCGGCTGCAGGTCCGCATCCGCGCCGACACCGGCCGCCGTGCCGGCCTCTCGCCGTTGGTGCTGGGGCCTGCCGGCGAGGTGCGGGGCGAGTTGTTCTCGACCGCCTATGCCTGGCGCTTCACGGGCTCGGTGCTGCTGGCTGCCTTCAGCCTCGTGGTGGGCGTCACGGCCTTCGCGCTCTGGCTGACGCAGCTCGACACCAGCGCGGTAGGCGGCCAGCGCCGAGAGGGCGTGTACCTCTGGGCGGCGCTGGCCGAGTTCTGCTGGGCGCTGCGGGTTGGGGGGGGGGCCCACGCCCACCCCCCCCCGCCCGGGGGGGGGGGGGGGCTGGGCAAGACGGCCCGGGGATTGGGGGGGGGCGCGGCGGGGCTCCGCGCCGGGGGGGGGGGGTGGGCGCTTCGACG
>CBIHOG010000031.1:0-66453 GCA_966211435.1 uncultured Variovorax sp.
CCTGCCGTGCCCGGCCACGCCTTGCTCCCCCCCGGGGGGGGGGGGGCGCCGGCCGCGCGGCGGGCCCCGGCCGCCCCCCCCGCCGGGCATTTGTCGGCGCGTCTCGCGGGTGATGCGCCTACGTCGCTGGGCATGGAGCCGGCCACCATGCCGCCATGTACACAGCATTCCGTTCCCAAGGTGGCTGCGTTCGGCAGTACACCAACAACGACTGGTCCTTCCACTTCTTCCTGCGCCAGCGCACGGACGGCACCTACGAGGGCGCGGCCGAGATTCATCACGGCGGCGCGTTGTGGTGGGAGATCGCATCCAGCGCGCCGACGCGCGACCGCGAGGAAATGCTGCAGGCCCTGATGCTGGCCTGCCAGAAGTGGGTGCGGGACTGCAGGCGACGGCTCCAGAACGTGGAGACGGTGGCCGCGGAACTGCACTAGCAGCACCGGCCGCCCCGGCCTTCCCCAGATCCCGCCGCCGGTAATACCAAGGCGGCCGCACCGTCACGGCCGCCGTGCGCCGCATGTCATGGCGGTGTCTTGAGTGTTTCTTACATTCTCCTCATTGAGTGCGTCGTCGGCAGCCGCCTGACGCTTTGATCCAGCCGCAGCGCGGTCGCGCCGCGCGCGCTCGCCAGCGCGATTTCCCTCCCATGACTGCCTCGAATCCGCCGTTGGATGGGTGCGTGTTGCGCCGAGGAGACTTCTAAGAAAGTCCTAAGAAATTTCTAAGAATTTGCTAAGAAACAGGCCTTTCGGTCACTCAAACGTAACAGGCGAAAAATAGGATGAACTTTTTGGCGCCAAGCGACTCGCGCGCTGCCAAAAAGAATCCCCTTCACAACAACCCGTTCAGCAGAACAAGAGAAGAAAGGCATTCGCCATGCTCCCAGGTATTCGTTTGAGAACTTTGCTCGCCAGCAGCGTGCTGGTCCTGCTCGCCGCGTGCGGCGGCGGTGGTGATGACCACGCCTCCGCGCCGGCCGGCGGTGGCGGTGGCGGCGGCGTGGCGGTGGACCCCGCCAAGCAGGCCGCTTTTGCAACCGACTACGGCTCGGGCCTGGGCTCGCTGAACACCTACAGCGGCCTGACCAACCCGGCCTTCCTCGACATGTTCGACGACGGCTTCCTCGACGCCGGCTACACCAAGCCCCAGGTTCGCGAGAACCTGCTGAAGGAAGCCGCCGCCATGGCGATCTCGCCGGACCTGTCCTCCTTCGCCGCCGTGAAGCTGTCCGCCGTCGCGATCAGCGACTGCGACGCGAAGAACATCTGCACGCTGACCGCCACGCTGACCAACAACGACGCCGACGCCACTTCCGTGAGCTTCACGACGCGCCTGACCTTCGTCAACGGCAAGTTCCGCCTCTTCGGCGACCAGAAGAACACCTGAGCGCAGCCATTCCCTCCATAACGAACAACACGCGGAAATCCCTTTCATGAAGACCCCATTCCACATGCGCGAAACGGCCCTGGCACTGGTCGCGCTCGCCGGCGCCATGGCCGCCGTCACTCCCGCCGTCTCCGCCGATCGCGCCGACACCAAGGCCACCGGCACCTACGTCGCGGGCGACTTCCACAACCACACGACCTGCTCGGACGGCACGTTGTCTGTGCAGAAGCTGGTCGACAAGTCGGCCAAGACTTTCAACCTCGACTGGTTCGTCCAGGCCGACCACGGCGGCAGCAGCACGCGCAACTGCACGCTGGCCGAAGACCCCTTCGAGCCCGTGCCCACCGCCCTGGGCCTGACCAACAGCGCCACCGGCCCCTACCCGCCGGCCACCTACCCCGGCAGCGGCCAGCCCGCCAGCACCGGCAAGGGCCCGAACCAGACCTGGGAAGCGACGCTGCCCAACGGCCGCGCCGACATCAAGGGCGACGGCACCGCGACGCCCAAGGCCATGTGGCGCTGGCAGGAAATCAAGGAATTCCAGTACCCGGTGATCGAGGCCGAAAGCCGCGCGCGCGCCAAGCCGATCTGGATCGGCGTGGAACAGAACGCGCCCGGCCACGAACACATCTCGACCACCATGCTGCCCGGCCAGCAACCGTGGCCCTCCACCGCCGCCGGCGGCAATGCCGCCGTGCAGGCGCAGTACGAGTACTGCTTCGACCGCAGCGACAGCGACACCAGCCGCGGCGCGGAGAACCAGTGGGACTGCACGGTCACCGGCAGCAACAACAACAGCCTGATCGACGGCACCGCCCGCAAGATCACCGGCAACAACTCGACCGCGACGCCCAACCTCGGCCACCTGAAGTCCGTCGAAGGCATCAAGTGGATGAACGAGAAGGCGCCCACGGCCAGCTACTTCGTGCCGGCCCACCTGGAGCGCGCAGGCGCCTACAACCCGACCGGCTCGAACGGCTTCAACATCGAGCATCTGCGCAACTTCAACAACGCGGCGCCGAAGATCGCCTTCGGTTTCGAATCGATGCCCGGCCACCAGGCCGAGGCAGGCCGCGGCAGCTACGGCACCGGCGCGGTCGGCGGCGGCACCTACGGCGGCACGGGCGTCTATGCGGGCGCCGTCGGCGGCGTGTGGGATGCCCTGCTGGGTGAAGGCCGCAACTGGTTCTTCTTCGCGAGCTCGGACTTCCACAACCGCGGCAGCTTCGGTCCCGACCAGCGCGAAAGCACGGCCGACTTCTTCCCCGGCGAATACACACGCGACTACGTGATGGTGCGCAAGGGCAGCAACAACCTCAGCGCCGGCGCCATCATCGAAGGCCTGCGCAGCGGCAACAGCTTCGTGGCCAACGGCGGTCTCATCGACCGCCTGTCGTTCACGGTCTGCGCCGCGAACCCCGGCCTGCCGCGCAACGCGGGCAAGGCGCTGTTCGAGAAGGCGGGCGCCAACGCCGCGGCCGTCAACGGCGACGTGCGCATCAACGGCTGCGCCACGATGGGCGAGAAGCTCGTCGTGCGCCCGGGGACGGACCTGGTGGTGACGGTGGTGGTGCGCGACCCGCAAGGCACCAACAACTCGCCCTACAGCTTCCCCAATCCGTCGCTGAAGCAGATCAACGTCGCGCAGCCGCTGAATGCGCCGGTGCTCGACCACGTGGACGTGATCAACGGCCGCGTCACCGGCCTCGTCGATCCGGCCGACGGCTCGCGCTACGCCGGCACGCTCGGCTCGCCGGCCGCGACCAACCCGACGGCGAAGATCGCCAAGGTGTTCAACAGCACCAACTGGACGGCACAGCCGGACGGCACGCGCGCGATGAGCTACATCGTGCCGGCCGCGAACGCCTCGCAGTACTTCCGCCTGCGCGGCAGCAACCTGCCGGCCTCGGTGCCTTTCGAGACCGACGCCGACGGCAACCCGCTGCTGGACTTCCTGGCCAACCCCGCCGACTCGACCCTGCCCGGCAAGATCCCGTGCAGCGACGCGGCCTGCCCGGCGCACATGCGCACGCTGGCCGGCGCGAAGTTCTCGAGCTTCGACGTCGCGGCCTGGTCTGACCTCTGGTTCTACAGCAACCCGGTGTACGTGGAAGTCCTCAACTCCACCAAGGTCGCCAGCATCAAGTAACTGAACGGGCCCGTCCCGCACCGGCACGGCAGACCTCGGTCTGCCGTGCCTTTTTGCCTCGAATTCCCGAAGTCCCATGCTCAGCGCCACGCTTGAATCGCCGGCCGCATCGCCCACCGCGGCGCGGCCACCCGCCGTGCGCCTGGAGATCCCGGCGGCCCGGCTCGTGATGCTCCTGTCGGGCGCGGCCGCGCTGGCCTGGCAGATGGTCTGGACCGCGCAGTTCGGCGCCGCGATGGGCCACGAGATCGTGGCCGTGCTTGCCGTGCTGGCCGCTTTCTTCGGCGGCCTCGCGCTGGGTGCCCACGTCCTTGGCCGTACCTTGGCGGCCAGCCGCCGGCCCGGCCGCTGGTACGCGGGCTGCGAACTGCTGCTGCTGGCCTGGGGCCTCCTCCTCACGTTCGCGATGCCGTCGCTGGTCCAGGCCAGCGCCGCGCTCATCGGTGCCGAGCCTTCCGTGCTCCGGCACTGGACGATCGCTTTCCTGCTGCCTTTCATCCTGCTGCTGCCGGCCAGTGCCGCGATGGGCGCGACCCTGCCCGCGCTCGAGCGCCAGTTGCGCGCGGCCCACAGCCAGCTCGGCGGGCTGTATGCCGCCAACACCTTCGGCTCGGTGCTCGGCCTGCTGCTGGCCGTGTTCGTCGTGATGCCGCAATGGGGCCTGCACCGCACGGCGCTTGCCTGCGCCGCGCTCAATGGGCTTTGCGCCTTGCTGGCCTGGGCGCTGTGGCGCGATGCGCCGGTGCCCGCCGAAGCGGGGGCTGCATCGGTTGCGCGGCAGGGCCTGCGCATGCCGGCCCTGCTCCTGGCCACGGGTGCGCTCGGCATCGGCTACGAAGTGCTCGCGGTGCGCGTGCTCAGCCAGGTCACGGAGAGCACGGTCTACAGTTACGCGCTGCTGCTGGCCATGTACCTGCTGGGCACGGCGGCCGGCGCCGCCGGCTACCAGCGCTACCTTCTTCATTCGCATCGGCCGGCGGGCGAACGTCGCGACCGCCTGCTGCTGGCGCTGGCCCTGGCGGTGCTGGTTTCCGGCCTCGCGCTGGCCTGGGCCGACGCGATTTGCGCGTGGCCCTCGCGCTGGATGGGTCCCGGCGTCGCCGGCGCCCTCGCCGGCGAGGCGCTCGCCGCGGCCGTCGCCATGTGGGCGCCGACGCTGGTGATGGGCGCGCTGTTCACCCACCTTTGCCTGGAGGCCCAGGCCGGCGGCATGCCGCTCGGTCGCGCCCTCGCACTCAACACCGCAGGCGCCGCCATCGCCCCGGCCCTGGTCGGCGTCTGGCTGCTGCCCGCGCTCGGCGCCCACGCGGGGCTCGCGCTGCTGGTCGCGGGCTACCTGCTGCTGCAATCGCCCTCGGGCTGGCGGCGCCCACGCGGCGTGCTGCTGGCCGTGGCCGTCTGCGCGGCTGCATTCTGGGGCGCGCCCTTGCGCTTCGTCGATGTGCCCGAGGGCGGCCGTGTGCTGAGCTACCGCGACGGCGTGATGGCCGCCGTCAGCGTGGTCGAAGACGCCGAAGGCGTAGCGCGCCTGCGCATCAACAACCGCGCACAGGAGGGCAGCAGCGCCAGCGGCCTGGTCGAGTGGCGGCTCGCGCAACTGCCGCTGCTGCTGCATCCCGCGCCGCGGCGCGCGCTCTTCCTCGGGCTCGGCACCGGCTTCACGGCCGCCGCGGCAGCGCAAGAGCAGGGGCTGCAAGTGCAGGCCGTCGAACTGCTGCCCGAGGTGATCTCCGCCGCCGAGCTGTTCGCGAAGGCGCCCGCCGCGCCGGTGCCCTTGCGGCCCGTGCGCACCGTGGCGGCCGATGCCCGCCGCTTCGTGCAGGCCTCCGGCGAGCAATACGACGTGATCGTGGCGGACCTGTTCCATCCGGCGCGCAGCGGCGCCGGCACCCTCTACACCGAGGAGCAATTCGCGGCCGTGCGCGCGCGGCTCGCGCCGGGCGGCCTCTTCTGCCAATGGCTCGCCCTGCACCAGATGGACCTGGGCACCTTGCGCAGCATCGTCGCGGCCTTCATCGCCGTGTATCCGGACGCCATCGCGGTGCTGGCCAGCAACAGCCTCGACACCCCCGTGCTGGGCCTGGTGGCCCGGCCCGGCGAAGCGAAGATCGATCTCGCCGCCCTCCGCGCCCGGCTCGCGCCGCCGGCCGCCGCGCCGCGCCTGGCCGCCGCCCGCCTGGAGGACGAGTTCGCCGTCGCCGGCAGCGTGATCGCCGGGCCCGCCGCGCTCGCGCGCTTCGCGGGCAGGGCGGTGAGCAACACCGACGACCGTCCCATGGTCGTGCACCAGGCGCCGTGGACCACCTACGCGCCACAGGACCGCCCGCGCGACCGCCTGCTGGCGCTGGTGGAGGAACTGCAGCCGCTCGCGCCGGATCTGTTGCGCCATCCCGATGACCCCGCCGCCGAGCGCCTGCGGGCCTACTGGACGGCCCGCCAGCGCTACCTCGCCTTCGGCGCCACCGTGCGCCCCGATGCGGACCCGGGCGAGATGCTGCGGCGCGTCGAGGCGCCGCTGATGGCGCTGCTGCGCGAGAGCCCCGAATTCCGCCCTGCCTGCGAGCCGCTGCAGGCCATGGCGCGTGCGCTGCGCGCGCGCGAACCGGCACATGCGCAAGCGCTGACCACGTCGCTTGCCGCGCTGGGCGCGCGCTGCGTGTCATCCCCGTCATCGCCGGCGGCGGCGCCGCGCTGATGCACTCCGCTTTCGACCTTTCTCACTTTTCCGACCTGCCACTCTTCATCTCATGGACCTCCCTGACCTCCTGAAGCGCGCCACCCGCGAGCCGCTGCTGCATTTCCTCCTGCTCGGCCTGCTGATATTCGGCGCCGACCACGTCCTCAACGCGCGCCGCGCGGACCCCCAGGTCATCACCGTGGGCGCCGATGTCGAGAAGGAAGTGCGCGAGATCTTCGTCGCCGGCATGAAGCGCGAGCCCACCCCCGGCGACCTGAAGAAACTCATCGACCGCTGGGTTGACAACGAGGTCCTGTACCGCGAGGGCCTGGCCCTGGGGCTGGACCGCGGCGACAGCACGATCCGCGAGCGCGTCATCTTCAAGGCCATGAGCATCACGCGCAGCGGCCTGAGCCTGCCGAAGATGGAGGAGCCGAAGCTGCGCGAATGGTTCGAGGCGCGGCATGAGCGCTACGACGCGCCCGCGCGCTACGACTTCATGGAAGCCGTGGTCATCGGCGACAGCACGCCGGAGTCGCTCAAGGGCTTCGCCGACGCGCTCAACGGCAAGGGCAAGAGCGATACGCAAAGCGACCTGCGCGTCTTCAAGGACCGTCCGCACGCGAACCTGGTGGAGAGCTACGGCGCTGAATTCGCCGCCGCGCTGGCCGGCCTGAAGACCGATGAATGGCAGGCCGTGCCGAGCAGCGCCGGCGTGCGCGTCGTGCGCCTCGAGGCCTTCAAGCCGGGCTCCGCCGCGAAGTTCGACGACATGAAGGACTCCGTGCTCCAGGACTGGAAGGACGACACCATGGCCCAGCTCATCACCGATGCCGTGCGCGAGATGGGCAAGAAATACACCATCCGCGTCGGGAGCGACAAGTCATGAGGATGCCGTGGCGTCCCGCTTCCTGCGGGCTTCTTCGCGCGTCGATTCGCGGATGGCTGCGCGCATTGCTCGCGCTGCTGCTGGCCTCGCAGGCCGCCGGCGCCCTCGCGCACGAGATGAGCATCGCCGAGATGACCATGCGCGAGGTCGAGACGGGCCAGTTCGTCTGGGCCTGGGGCGTGCCGGGCAAGAGTCGGCCGGTGTCCGAGGACCTGACGCCCATCTGGCCCGTGGGCTGCGTCGGCGACGCGCAGTCGGTGCAGTGCCCGGGCCCGATGGCGGGCACGCTGGCCGTGGAGGGTGTGGGCCAGTCCTACTCGGCCGCGCTCATCCACATCCGCTGGCGCGACGGCCAGCAGAGCGTCTACACCTTGAGCGGCGCGCAGCCCGCCGTGCAGCTCTTCGGCGGCGCGCGCGACGAGCGCGGCGGCCTGGAGCTCGCGCGCGTGTACGGCCTGCTCGGCGTGGAGCACATCCTGAGCGGCGTGGACCACCTGCTGTTCGTGATCAGCCTGCTCTTCCTGGTCGGGCTGAACAAGCGCCTGGTTGGCACCATCTCCGCCTTCACGCTGGCGCACAGCTTCACCCTGGCCGCCAGCTCGCTGGGCTGGCTGACGCTGCGCTCGCCGCCGGTGGAGGCGACCATCGCGCTGTCCATCGTGCTCGTCGCGGCCGAGGCGCTGCACGACCGGCAGACGCTCAGCCGCCGCTGGCCGGCGCTCGTGGCCTTTCTCTTCGGCCTGGTCCATGGCCTGGGCTTCGCGGGCGCGCTCAAGGACATCGGCCTGCCGCAGCAGAACATCCCGCTGGCGCTGCTGAGCTTCAATCTCGGCGTCGAGGCGGGGCAGCTGCTCGTGGTCGGGCTGGCCTGGGGCGCCACGGTGCTGCTGCGGCGCTACGCCATCGCGCCGGCGGTGAAGCGGCCCGCGCTCTATGGCATCGGCGCGGTGGCCACCTTCTGGACGATCTCGCGCATCGTCGCCATCGCGGCCTGAGCCGGATTCATCCATGGCGCAAGTCTTCGAGCTCTTTCCCACGCCGGTGATGCGCGTCGAGCGCGTCATCGATGCGGCGCTGGTCGCGTCGCTGCGGTCGCAACTGGGCAACGCGACCGAACTGCCCAACCAGCGCTCCGACGCGCTGTCGCACAGCCGCCTGCTGACCCCGCAGGATGCGCCGCTGCTGCTCGACGTGGCACGGCGCGTCGACGCGTCCCTGCGCGAATTCGGCACGTTGCTCTTCGGCGAGGCGCTGCAGTGGCGCATCAAGGAGATGTGGGTCAACGTCATGCAGGGCGGCGGCCACCAGGCCCTGCACAACCATGCCAACTGCTTCGTCTCGGGCATTCTCTACCTGAGCGAATGCGACCCGTCGAGCAACACCGTGTTCATCCGCGGCCTGGGCGGGCGCGACTATGTGTTCAGCAACGCCAACCCGCGCAGCGCCACCGGCCCTTTCAATGCCGAGCGCTGGATCGGGCCGCCGCCGGTCGCCGGCGACCTGCTGCTCTTTCCAAGCTACCTGCTGCACGAGGTGCCGGTGAACCGCGGCACCACGCGCGTCACCCTGGCCTTCAACGCGATGCCCGACCGGTTGGACAGCTGGGGCTATGCGACGTCCTTCTCCGCCTGATTCCTTCTTCTCTTTTCCACGCACCATGAATCCCTTTCCCCGCTTGCGCGCCTCCGCCTCGGCCGTGTCCCGCTGCATCCTGCTGTGCCTGGCGGTCTCGCCCCTCATCGCTTCGGCCCACGAGTACTACGGCCTGGACTTCACCCTGATCCATCCGTGGACCGACGCGACCCCGCCCGACGAACAGTCCGCGCCCATCTACTTCCGGATGGAGAGCGTGCGCGGCAAGGATCGCCTGCTGAGGGCCCAGACGCCCTACGCGGAAACCGTGGAATTCCGCGCAGGCGACGACGACAGCGCCGAGCCGCTGAAGACCATCGACTTCGCGCCGGCCGACCAGATCGACTTCGGCAAGGGCAAGCCGCACCTGTTGTGGAAGGGCCTCAAGATGCCGCTGGAATGGGGCCGCAGCTACCAGATGACGATGGTCTTCGAGAAGGCGGGCGCGATGCAGGTCATGGTGTCCGTCGGCGCCCACTGAGGCTTCCCTGCTCGGACGCCTGCGCGGAGCTTTCACGCGCGTTGCAGATGAAACGCGGCGCCGCACCCCGGGCAATCGCCGCGAAACGATCCGATCCGACAGTCGAGCCAGTGGCACATGCGGCCCCGGGCCGGTCGATACAGGCCGGCGCATCGGGCGAGCTCCGAGCCACGTGGTTCACGTCCACCCCGACGGGTGGAGAGGAGAAGATCATGAATGCATCGCAAACGTCTGCGTGCCCGGGCTGCCGCTATGAACTGCGCTTCCGCTCGCTCTTCAACGAAGGGCGCGGCTATGCGTTCCCCTGCGACGCCCGAGGGCAGGTGAACATGGACACGCTCAGCGAAAGAGCCCGCCTCAACTATCTCTACGCGCGCATCGGCATCGGCCGCGAGTTCTCGATGCCCGCGGTGGAAAGACGCGACAACCAATCCTGTCAGGGCTGGAACACACCCAGGTTGTAGGGCCGCGCGCCGATGTTGTAAGGGCTGCCCGGAATGTTGGTGAGCGCGCCCGTCAGCGGGTTGGCGTTGACCACCGAGAGCGTCATCGTGATGAAGTTCCCGACGTAGGCCAGGCTGCCCGTCGCGTCGAACCTGACGTACAGCGCCCCCGTGCTTCCGAAGGTGTTGCCCGGCACATGGGTGAGCGCGCCGGTCGCGGCGTTGATGCTGAACACCTCCACCCGTCCGTTCTCGCCCGTGCTGGCGTAGGCGAAGGTGCCCGCGGGATTGACCACGACCGCCGCCCATCCCGACCCGGTGAACGACGCGGTGAACGGACTGCCGCTGATGGGCGTGAGCGCACCGGTCGTGGCGTCGATGCTGAAGCCCGAGATGCTCCCCTGGTAGTTGGCGGCGTAGGCGAAGGTGCCGGCCGGATTGACCGTCACCGAATACGGCTGGCCCGCCGTCGCGAACGGGCTTCCAGGCACCGGCGTGAGCGCACCCGACGTGGCGTCGATGCTGTAGGCCGAGATGTCGTTGCCATTCTGGTTCGCGACATAGGCGAAAGTGCCCGCCGGGTGGATGGCGATGCGGATCGGGATCGTGCCCGCTGCGAAGGGGCTGCCGGGGATTTCGCTCAGCGCGCCCGTGGCGGGGTCGATGCTGTAGCCCGAGACATTTCCGCTCTGCGCGTTCGCCGCGTAGGCAAAGGTCCCCGCCGGATTCAGCGTGATGGAGGCCGGCTGCGAACCCGCCGCGAACGGACTCCCCGTCACCGCGGCGAGCGCACCCGTGGACGGGTTGAGGCTGTAGGCCGAGATGTTGTTGCTGGCCTGGTTCGTCGCATAGGCGAAGGTGCCGGCCGGATGCGTCTCGACCCAGCGGTCGTCGATGCCGGCGGCGAAGGGGCTGCCCGGGATGCTGGAGAACGCGCCGGTGACGGTGTCGACGCGGTAGCCGAGCACCCTGCCGCCGCCATAGTCGGGCACATAGACGAAGGCCGGCCGTGGCGTGGCCGCGCATGCGACGACCACGCTGCCGATGTTGGCGACGATGTTGCTGCCCGAGCCGCTGGTGACCGTGCAGGTCTGCCCGACGGGCTGCGTGCCCACCGTGACCACGTAGGCGCCGTGCCAGGCCACCGGCGTCGCGAAAGCGAAAGCGCCATTGGCGGTCACGGTGACCGGATCGGCGCCGTTGTTGCGCAACGTGATCTGCGTGCTGGCGGCCAGGCCGCTGAGCGTGCCGCCGATGGTGTAGGTGTTGACGGAACAGGTCACGCCGACATTCGAGACGCTCGCCGTGACGTTGGCATGCGAGCCGTTGGAGACGGTGCAGGTCTGTCCGGCGGGCTGGCTGTCCACCGTGACCGCGGAACTGCCGCCATAGGCGATGGGGGTGGCGAAGCTGAACGCGCCATTGGCGCTCACGGTCGCCGGATCGGCGCCGTTGTTGCGCAGCGTGACCTGTGCGCCGCCCGTCAGGCCGGCGACCGTGCCGCCGACCGGGTAGGTGAGGACCGCGCAGGTCACGGCGATGTTCGAGACGCTGGCCGTGACGCCGGTGCCCGAGCCGTTGGAAACCGTGCAGGTCTTCCCGGCGGGCTGCGCCGCCACGGTCACGGCATAGGTGCTGCTGACCGGCGTGGGGAAGGTGAAGCGGCCGTCCGCCGTGATCGTGAAGGCATGGGCGCCGTTGAGCAGCAGCGTGAGCGAGCCGCTCGCGAGGCCCGACACGCTGCCGCCGATGTTGTAGGCCGTGGTCGAGTTGACCATCGACTCGCTGCCCGCCGTGGCGGGCAGCGTGACCTGCACCAGCGGTCCGATCGACCCCGGCGCCGTGAGTTGCACGCTGGTGGGCGTCGCCGTCAGCGGATAGTCGTCGAAGAAGGCGTCGATGCCCTGGCCGTTGGCCGCGAAGGGCGTGGTGGTCGGGTCGAAGCCGGTGGTGGCGATGCCGTACGTGGCCTGCAGCACCTGCAGCAGCGGCGCGATCAGCACGGCGGTCCTGGCCTGCAGGTACTGCTCGGCCGTGACCTTCGGCAGCAGGGCGAGCACCTGGGCGTTGTCATGCGGCGCGGACGTGCGGGGGACGAGGCCCGCGGCGGCATATGCCAGCAAGGTCGTCAGCGGGTTGACGTTGACGACGCCCTGAATGACGGGCGAGCCCTGCGGCGGCACCGCCACCGCTTCCAGCGGCGCACCGGCCGGCGTGGTGTAGCCCGCCAGGTAGACCGCCGCCGAACCCTGGGCGCAGGCGCTGGTGTCCATCACATAGGAGCCGTCGCCCGCCGTGGTCGCCGTCGCGCACACCTTGCCCGCGGAGTCCAGTGCCTGCACGGTCTGCGCGGCCACGGGGAGCCCGTACGCCGCCGTGCCGCTGACCTTGTAGCTCGCGGATGCGGCTGGCGGGGCCGCCGAGCCGTCGCCGCCGCCGCAGGCGAGCAACGAAAGGGTCAGCAAGGTGCAGGCCGCGAGGCCCGGGAGTCTGAGTGCAAGCATGGCGACATTCGAAAGAGGACGTGAGAAGAGGCGCGGCGCGGCGGGTACCACCCATGGGCGGTACCCGCCGCGTGGCGGTGGGTTCGAATCGCCTTGATGCCGGTGACCGTGCCGCGAGGCGTCGCCCAGGGGCCTCGTGAATGCAGCACGCCGATCTCAGCCGGAAAGCTCCGCGGATTTCCAAGGCGAACGACGCAGCTTGCGCCTCTTCCTCGCTTTCGCACGAAGCTTCTGGTGCCATAGCGTGACTTTGTGGTGCATTTGCCGAACCGTCGGGAAAAGGGGTGGCACAACTACTTAGTAAGTAGTCCAGATGCATGTAACCCGGCGGCCCTGGGCCGCCTGAAGGGATGCGGCATACTCCCCACCCCTCACAACTCGCCAGAGAATCCTGCTGCATGGACAAGGAAGTCGACCCCCGCGTACTCGCCGTCATCGATGAAATGCGCCTCTCGGGACCCCGGCTCACGCCGGTCGAGATCGTCGCCAAGATGGGTGTGTTCGACGCTCGGGAAAAGCCCTTCGAGCATGCCTGGCTGGCGACGGGCGACAACGTCATCGCGACCATCTGGGCCGAGCACGTGGCCGTCGGCGCCGGCGGCCGCTGGTTCTGCCTGGAATCGCTGGACACGCGGCACCGGCCCGGTGGCGGCGCACGCACCGCCAACCAGGTCCAGCGCGCGAAGGACCGTCTTGCGCTTCTCAAGCGCACCTTCGACGCGGGCCAGGGCTTCCGCGCCGTCCTCCAGACCAACCGCATCGCCATCGTCGAGCTGGAGAGCAACAAGAACGCGAAGGTGTCCACGCGCGTGCGCGATGACGACGAATGGCATGTCGCGAGCTGGGAGCCCGAGCAGCAACTCGCGGTCCTGGTGCGCGGTGCGCGCGGCTGGGCTCCCGACGAGGCGGAGATCCAGGCGGCACGGGCGAAGGGCGGCGTCCCGACGCCGGCCCAGCCCGAGCCCGCGGTGTCCGGCCCCGTCTCGCGCGAAGAGGTCCAGGCCGCCGCCATGGACTACGTGATGCGCCACTTCAAGGGCTACGGCTACCTTGCCGAGGATGTGAGCGCCCGGAAGCCCGGCCACGACATCGAAGTGTCGAATGCGAAAGGCGCGATGCTGCTGAAGGTCGTGGTGAAGGGCACCACCACGGGCGTGCCCGGCTTCCAGCTCACCGAGGAGGAACGCGCGAGCTCCACGCGCGAGCCGCTCTGGCGCCTGCTGGTGGTCGCCGACGCACTCGGCCCGGTCGCGCAGCACAAGATCTACAAGCCTTCGGAGATGGCGCAGGCGCCCGGGTTCGACACGCCGGCATAGCGCGAGCGAGCGGCCCTCTCAGGGCATGGTCCCTACGGCACAATCGCCGCCGTCCTACGTTTGCTCACATTTGCGAGCGTTAGAAACATTCGTGGCTGAACTCAAAGAGGGATTCGCCGTGAATGAAGACTGCTTCGTCCGCCAGTATTCCAGCGATGGGTGGACCTTCCGGTTCTTCCTGGAGGAGGGAATGGCCGGAACGCGACTGGATGGCGCTGCCGAGATCTACCGCGGCGGCGTCATGCAATCCTGCATCGTGTCCCCGAGCCAGCCCTTGAACCGGGAGCAGGTGCTGCAGTGGCTCATGCATCTCTGCACGGACTGGGTGGCCGACGCGGATGACGGCGCCGCCGCCCGGCGGGCCTGCAACTCGTAGCCGGGTCCGGCGCGCAAGCCGGGCGCTCAGCCTCGACCCGTGTGCGGCGGCGCGGCGCCCTCGTGGCCTCGTGGCCTCGTGGCCTCGTACGGGCCGTGACAGAAACTCGCAACGCTCCCGCGGCTGCATGGCATCATCCTTTTCAAGGGATGTTCGAAGAAGCCACTTCTGGGGATCCAGCGACATGACCGAGCCACCCGGCGGCCTTGTAGAGCAGGCCTACCTGTTCGGCCCCTTCCGCCTCCTGCCCGCACAGCAGGCCCTGCTCGAATGCGAAGTGCCCGTACGCATCGGCAGTCGCGCGATCGAGATCCTGACCGCGCTCGTCGAGCGACCCGGCGAGCTGGTGTCGAAGCAGGAGCTGATGGCCCGCGCCTGGCCACGGACGGTGGTGGAGGAAAGCAACCTCAAGGTGACGGTGTCGGCTTTGCGCCGCGCCTTGGGCGAAGGCCGGCCCGGACGCCGCTATCTCGTCAACATTCCCGGCCGCGGCTACCGCTTCGTCGCGCCGGTGCTGCGCGTGGCCGCGAGCGAAGGCGGCGCGCGCACGCTCGCGACCGGCGTTCGCAACCTTCCGCATTGCCCGACGCGCATGTTCGGCCGTGCCGAAGTCGTCTCGGCCCTCGCCGCCATGCTGCCGGAGCGCCGCTTCGTGTCGATCGTCGGCGCGGGCGGCATCGGCAAGACGACCGTCGCCGTGGCGGTCGCCGAAGCGCTGATGGCGAGCTGCGAGCACGGCGCGCACTTCGTCGACCTCGCGCCCTTGCTCGACGCCCGCTTCGTGCCCATGGCCCTCGCCAACGCGCTGGGCGTGACGGTGCATTCGGGCGACGCGGTGGCCACGCTGCGCGTCGCGCTGCGCGATCGCCGCGTGCTCGTCGTCCTCGACAGCTGCGAACACGTGCTCCCGGCCGCCGCCGCGCTGGTCGAGCAGATTCTCGCCGCCGCACCCGGCGTCCTGATCCTGGCGACCACTCGCGAGCCCTTGCGCGCGCGCGGCGAGACGGTGCACCGGCTGGCACCGCTGAGCTCGCCGCCGGCCTCCCACGGGTTGACGGCCGGCAGCGCGCTGACCTTTCCGGCGGTGGAGCTCTTCGTCGAGCGCGCCGCCGCCTGTCTGGAGAACTTCAGCCTGTCGGACACCGATGCACCCATCGTTGCCGACATCTGCAGGAAGCTCGAAGGCATCGCGCTGGCCATCGAGCTGACGGCCACCCGCGTGGATGCGTTCACGCTGCGCGAGCTGTCGACCTTGCTGGACGATCGCTTCCGCCTGCTCAACCTGGGCCGGCGCAGCGCGTCTCCCAGGCACCGGAGCCTGGCCGCGGCGCTCGACTGGAGCCATGAACTCCTGCTGGAAGGCGAGCGCACGGTGCTGCGCCGGCTCAGCGTCTTCGCCGGCACCTTCACCCTCGCATCCGCCGAGGCGTTGGCCGGCGGCGACTGCGACGTGGTGAGCGCGTTGGAGGGCCTGGTCGCCAAGTCGCTCGTTTCCGCCGACGTCGGCGGGCCCGTGGTGCGCTACCGCCTGCTCGACACCATGCGCGCCTATGCGGCACGGAAGCTGGCGGAGAGCGGCGAGGCTGTCGAGCTGCACCGGCGGCACGCGGAGCACCATCTCGACCTCCTCACGCGGGCGGAGATGGAGTCTCATCAGCGGCAAAGCGCCGAGTGGGCCGCCGACCATGGACGCCGCATCGACGACGTCCGCGGCGCGCTCGCATGGGCCTTCTCGGCCGATGGCAAGGTCGCGCTCGGCGTGGCGCTCACCATCGCGGCCATCCCGCTGTGGACGCAGCTCTCGCTGCTCGACGAGTGCCGCGTCAACGTCGAGCAGGCCCTGGCCTGCGACCGGCCGGCGCTGCCGCTGGCCAGGTCCAGCCGCATGAAGCTCTGCGCCGCGCTCGGCATGGCGCTGCTGTTCACGCGCGGCCCGCGGCCGGAGACCGAGACGCTGTGGAAGGAGGCGCTCGAGATCGCCGACCAGACCAGCGATTTCCAATACCAGCTGCGGATGCTGTGGGGCCTGCCGGTCTACCTGGTCTTCGCCGGCGACTACCGCGCCGCGCTCGGCTATCTCCGCAGGCTGCGCGTGGCGGCCCGCGATCACGGCGACAGCGCCGACCAGCTGAGCGCCGAACGGCTGATCGCGACCACCTTCCACTACTTCGGCCGGCAGCCCAGCGCGCAGCGGCGCCTGGACCTGGTGCTGCAACGCTACACGGCGCCGGCGCGGCAGTCGCACATCTCGCGCTTCCAGTTCGACCAGGCGGGCACGGCCCGGGGAACGCTTGCCAACGTCCTCTGGCTGCGCGGGCATGCCGATCAGGCCGCGCGCATGGCCCGGCTCGCCGTGGAGGACGCGCAGGAGTCCGAGCACCCGCTGTCGCTGTGCGGCGCGCTGGGCAACACGGCGCTCCCGATCGCGCTCTACATCGGCGACCACGCGCAGGCCGAGCGGCACCTGGGCCGCCTGCGCGAGCAGATCGAGCAGAACGCGCTCGTGGTCTGGCGCTCGCGCGCCGCCTTCCTGGAGGGCATGCTGATGATGGAGCGCGGTGATCCGGACGGTGCGCAGCGCATGGCCGACGCGCTCATGCAGTTGCGCGCCGCCGGGTTTTGCCTGCGGCAGTCCTACTACCTCTGCGCACTGGCGCGCGGCCAGGCACTGGCGGGCGAGGTCGCCGAAGCGCGCGCCACCCTCGACGAAGCACTTGCCTGGTGCGAGCGGACCGGGGAACGCTGGTTCCAGCCCGAGGCGCTGCGCCTGAAGGGCGAACTCCTGCGCGCCGAACGCTCGGGCGCCGCCATGCGGGCGGCAGAGAAACTCTTCGGCCAGGCCATGAGCGCGGCACGTCGCCAGGGCGCGCTGGCCTGGGAGCTGCGCTCGGCGACGAGCCTCGCCGAACTTCATGTCGAGTTCGGCCGCCAGGAGGCAGCCGCCGAACTGCTCGAATCGGTCCTGCCGCGATTCACCGAGGGATTCGCGACGGCCGACCTCGAAGGCGCGCGCCGCCTGCTGTCGCGCCTGCGCGTCGCGCAGGCGGCCTGACGCGGGGGCCGGCGCCCCGCTTCACCAGCCTTCACCACGTTTAACTACGCCGTTGCCTGGCGTGAAGCCTAGAGTGCCTTCGCGCGGACCCGCGCCAAGGAGATGGAAGATGCACACGAAGGCTTTCGAGGCGCAATGCGCGTCAGTCACCGTTCATTGCACCAATGCGGCCGAGACGCGGCGGCGCGGCCTGACGCTCCTGTCGCTTGCGTTCGGGAGCTTCTGCATCGGCACTTCCGAATTCGCCAGCATGGGCATCCTGCAACTGTTCGCCGCGGGCCTCGACATCGACATCGCGACCGCGACGCATGCGATCACGGCCTACGCCTTCGGCGTCGTGCTCGGCGGCCCGCTCGTCACCCTGGCCGCCGCGAAGCTGAACCGGCGGCACCTGCTGCTGGCCTTGATGGCCCTCTTCATCCTGGGCAATGTGCTGTCGGCCATGGCCACGAGCCTGGAGATGTTCACCCTCGCACGCTTCGTCAGCGGCATTCCGCAAGGCGCGTACTTCGGCGCCGGCGCCGTCGTTGCCTCCTACATCGTCGGCCCCGGCCAGGGCGGGAAGGCCTTCGCGCTGGTCATGACGGGGCTCACGGTCGCCACCATCCTCGGCTCGCCGCTCGCGACCTTCCTGGGGCAGAACCTGGGCTGGCGCAACACCTACCTGGCCGTCTCGGGCCTTGCCCTGCTGTCGCTGCTGGCGCTGTTCGCCTGGGTGCCGCGCACCGATGCACTGGGCGGCGGGCCGATCGCGCAAGAGCTGCGCGCGCTTCGCAAGCCGGCCGCGTGGGCCATGATGGCCGTCGCCGCGCTCGGCGTGGCCAGCATCTTCGCCGTCTACACCTTCATCGGGCCGCTGGTCACCGACGGGGCCTCGCTGGGCCCGTCCTGGATCCCCGTCGCCCTCGCGCTGTTCGGCATCGGCATGACCATCGGCAACCTGGCCGGAGGCCGCCTGGCGGACGCGCATCCTTCGCGCGGACTGCTGCTCGGCTTCGGCAGCGCGCTGATCGTGCTGGCGCTGCTCGCCGTGGCGGGCGCGAACGTCTGGATGCTGATGGCCGGCCTGTTCGGCGTCGGCGCGACGATGATGGTCGCCATCCCCACCATCCAGGTGCGCCTCACCCGCATCGCGCCCGAGGCGCCCACGCTCATGGGCGCCATGAACCTGGCCGCGCTGAACGTGGCCAACGCGATCGGCGCCTGGGCCGGCGGCCAGACCATCGCCAACGGCTTCGGCCTGCTCTCGGTGGTCTGGGCGGGATTCGCGCTCACCTTCCTGGGCCTCCTGGCCTTCCTGCTCATCGCGATGCAAGCCGGCCGGGCGCCCGGCATTTCCATCCGCGGAGCCTGAGCGCGGTTCACCACGTTTGACCCGGCTTTACTTCCGGGGCCCCGGCAGCCGGCAGTAGGCTTCCCGAGCGGTCCGACAGTCCTTGCTTTTTGAATGAGGAGCACCGGCACATGGCTTATTCCCTGATGGTCAACGGCCGCTCGTTGTCCGCGGATGTCGAAGGCGATACGCCGGTCCTCTGGGTCCTGCGCGACAGCCTCGGCCTGACAGGAACGAAGTTCGGATGCGGCATCGCGATGTGCGGGGCCTGCACGGTCCACATCGATGGCGACGCGCGCCGCTCCTGCGTGACACCCGTCGCCTCCGTCGGCTCCGCGAAGATCTCGACCATCGAGGCGCTCGACCGCACCGCCATCGGCAAGGCGCTGCAGCATGCCTGGCTCGAACTGGAGGTCGTCCAGTGCGGCTACTGCCAGTCCGGGCAACTGATGGCCGCGGCGGCATTGCTCGCGGCGAACCCGTCGCCGGACGATGCCGACATCGATGCCGTCATGTCCGGCAACATCTGCCGCTGCGGCACCTATGGCCGCATCCGTGCCGGCATCAAGCTGGCCTCCTCGCGGCTTGGCTCGCGGCTCGGTGACGGAAAGGCCGCGTGATGAACACCGCCTCGCCATGCGAAGGCCGGGTCACCCGGCGGGCCGTGCTCGTGAGCGCGGCGGCGGCCGGCGGCGGCCTGATGATCGGCATCCATGCCAGCGTGCAGGCGGCCAGCGGCGCGACGGCCGCCACGCCCAACCCCTTCGTGCGGATCGACCGCGCGGGCAACGTCACGCTCGTCATGCCGTACGCGGAGATGGGGCAGGGCGCCTACACCTCCCAAGTCCAACTGCTCGCCGAGGAACTGGAAGTCGACACCGCGCGCGTCCGCGTGGAAGCGGCGCCACCCGACGAGAAGCTCTACGCCAGCCCGATCCTGGGCGAGCAGATCACCGGCGGCTCCGCCTCGCTGCGCGCGCAGTGGACGACGCTGCGCACCGCCGGCGCATCGGCGCGCATGATGCTGGTCGACGCCGCCGCACGGCGCTGGAACGTCGCGGCCAGCGAATGCGTGGCCGTGCGCGGCGAGGTGTTCCACCCCGCGAGCGGCCGCCGCTGCGGCTACGGCGAAGTCGCCGACGCCGCCGCCCGGCTGAGCGCGCCAGCAAACCCGGCGCTGAAGGCGGCGAGCGACTACAAGCTGATCGGCAAGCCGATGCCCCGCGTCGACACGCCGGACAAGGTGCGAGGCGCCGCCCGGTTCGGCATCGACGTGCGGCCCGCCGGCCTGCGCTACGCCACCGTGACCGAGTGCCCGGTCTTCAACGGCAAGGTGGCCCGGGTGGACGCCACGGCCGCCCTGAAGATCAAGGGCGTGCAGCAGGTGGTACAGCTCGACGACGCCGTGGCGGTGGTCGGCACCACCACCTGGGCGGCGCTCAAAGGCCTGGAGGCGCTGAAGATCGAATGGAACGAGGGCGCGAACGCCGGCCTGTCGACCGCCGACCTCGTCGCGCGGGCCGATGCCGCGCTTGAACGCCCCGGCCTCGTCGCCGTCAACACCGGCGACATCGCCAAGGCGGAGGCTGGTGCCGCCAGCAAGTACGAGGCCACGCTGCGCCTGCCCATCCTCGCGCATGCGGCGCTCGAGCCGCTCAACTGCACGGTGGATTTCCGCGGCGGCGAGTGCGAAGTGTGGTGCGGCAGCCAGGTCGCGGGCCGTGCGCAGAAGGTCGCGGCCGCGGCCGCCGGCCTGCCGCTGGACAAGGTCGTGCTGCACAACCAGCTGCTGGGCGGCGGCTTCGGCCGCCGGCTGGAGGACGACTACGTGACCAAGGCGGTGCGCATCGCGAAGCATGTCAAGGGGCCGCTGAAGGTCACCTGGAGCCGAGAGGAAGACACGCGACAGGACTACTTTCGCTACATCAACCACAGCCGCGTGAGCGTTTCGCTCGACGCCGCGGGCCGGCCGACCGGGTGGCGGCACCGCATCGTCGGGCCGAACATCATGGCGCGCTTCCTGCCCATCTACCAGAAGAACGACGTCGACCTGGACATCATCGAGGAGGCCAGCGGCCCCTACGACTTCCCCAACGTCTTCGTCGACTTCACGCGCCACGAGGCGCCGGCGGGCCTGCACACCGGCAACTGGCGCGGCGTCGGCGTGACGCGCAACGTCTTCATCGTCGAGACCGTGATCGACGAACTCGCCAGCCGCGCGCGGATGGACCCCGTCGACTACCGGCGCCCACTGCTGGCCAAGGCGCCGCGTTCGCTCGCCGCCATGAACCTCGCGGCGGAGAAAGGCGGATGGGGGAGCGCGCTGCCAGCGCGTAGCGGGCGCGGCATCGCCGTGTTCAACGGCTGGGGCAGCAGCCTGGCCATGGTGGCGCAGGTGCGCGTCGAGGATTCGGGGCACATCCGCATCGAGCGCGTCGTCTGCGCCGTGGACGTGGGCGTGGCCGTCAACCCCGACGTGGTGCGCGCGCAGATCGAAGGCGGCGTGATCTTCGGGCTCTCCGCGGTCCTGTATGGCCGCATCACCGTCGCCAACGGGCGGATCGAGCAACGCAACTTCGACACCTACCAGGTGATGCGCATGCACGAGGCGCCGAGCATCGAAGTGCACCTCATCGAGAGCAGCGCCGACCCCGGGGGCGTTGGCGAGCCCGGCACGCCCGGCGCGATCGCGGCGGTGGCCAACGCGGTCTTTGCCGCGACCGGCCGCCGCGCCTACACCCTGCCCCTGGATCCCTCTCAGTTCAAGGCCGCATCATGAAGCGCATCGAAAGATCCGCCGCCCGCATCCTGGCCGCCGCCGTCGCGTTGCTCGTGCACGCCGGCCTGCGCGCGGAGTCGTTGAGGGCCCCGGCTGACTTCGCCGCCATTGCCGACCCTGCGGCGCGCTCGGCCGCCATCTTCCAGGAAGCCGGCAAAGTCATCCAGAGCCCGCGCTGCCTCAATTGCCACCCCAACGGGCGGGTGCCCACCCAGGGCGAGAACCTGCACACCCACGTGCCCTACCTGGACGCCGCATCATCCGGCATGGGCAAGCCGGGCATCAAGTGCGTGGCCTGCCACCAGGCCGCCAACGTGCGGACGCCGGGCCTGTCGATCCGGTCCATCCCTGGCCACCCGCACTGGCACCTGGCGCCGGCCTCGATGGCGTGGCAAGGCAAGTCGCTCGAGGAGATCTGCGTCCAGATCAAGGACCCGGCGCGCAATGGCGGCTTCGACCTGGCGAAGCTGCACCATCACATGGCAGACGATCCCCTTGTCGGATGGGCCTGGCATCCCGGCGAAGGACGCAAGCCGGCACCGGGGACGCAGCAGCTGTTCGGGCAGCTCATCCAGGCGTGGATCGCCACCGGCGCGGCATGCCCCGCGGGTGCGTCGACGGCGTCCAGGTAGCGGCGACCGCGAGCGGCCCGGCGCGCCATGGCCGTCTCAGTTCGCGCGCATCTTGCGCGCACGGATGAAGCGCGACTCGCTGCGATAGCGCTCGTCCAGGAAGCTGCCGAACGCCAGTGGCGACGAATGCAGCACCGGCACCATGCCCACTTTCTCGAAACGCGACTGCAGGCCGGGGTCCGCCATGCTCCGCGCGATGGCGTCCTCATAGGTCTCGACGATGGCGCCCGGCATCCCGGCGGGCCCGACGATGCCGTACCAGATGGTGATGTTCAAGGCCGGCAAGCCCAGCTCGGTGTACGTCGGAACGTCCTGGAGACTGGGCAGCCGCGTGGGCCAGGCCACGGCCAGCGCCTTCATCTTCCCGGCCTCGATGTAGGGCAGGAGCAGCGCCGCGCTGTCGCTCATGAAATCCACCGTGCCGGACACCAGCCCGCTCGCCGTCGCCGCCGAGCCCCGGTAGGGCACGTTGAACAGGTTGCCGCCCAGTTCCGCGTTGATGTGCTCCAGCAGCACATGGCCCAGCGTGCAGTTGCCGGGCGTGCCGTAGTTGATCGAGCCGGCGCGCTGCCGCGCCGCGTCGCGGAAGTCATTGAAATCCGATGCCAGCCCCGGGCGCGAAACCAGGATGTTGGGCATGTCGGCCACCATCGCGATCGGCGTGAAGCTCTTCACCGGGTCGTACTTGAGGTGCGGGTTGCATGACGGGTTCACCACGTGCGTCGACATCGACGCGAGCCCGATCGTGTAGCCGTCGGGCGCCGCGGCGGCGACGGCTTCGGCGCCAAGCGCACCACCGGCGCCGGCCCTGTTGTCCACCACCACCGGCTGCTGCAGCCTGCGCGACATCTGCTCCGCCACGATGCGCGCCACCAGATCCGCCGCCGCGCCCGGCGTGAACGGCACGATCAGCCGGATCGGCCGGGCCGGAAAGTCCTGCTCCTGCCCCAGCGCCGGCAGGGCGAACACCAGCAGGGCGACGGCGAGCACGCACAAGCTCCGGGTTTTCATCGGACCATTTTCCCGCACGGCGCGGAAGCTGCCGAGGCGTTTGTCGCCCTCCGCGAACGGCGCTCAGCCTGTCCTGAAGACCACCATCTTCCGGCTGGCCATGTCATGCATCGTCCAGGGGATGCCGCCGGTGCCGTAGCCCGATTCGCGACGGCCCGCGAAGGGCATCCAGTCCGTGCGGAACGCCGTGTGGTCGTTCACCATGACCGCGGAGGCATCCAGCCGCTCGGCGGCGTGAAGGGCCGCATGCAGGTTGGTGGTGAAGATGCTGGCCTGGAACGCGGTCGGCAGGCTGTTGGCCGCGTGGATGGCTTCGTCCAGCGCCGCGAACGGGTAGACGCAGGTCACGGGCCCGAACACCTCCAGCGTCGACACCTTCGCGTCCGGCGGCGGCTCGACCACGATGGCTGGCCGCAGCGTCGTCTGGCTCAAGCGCCCACCGCCGATCAGCGTCGCGCCGGCCGCCACCGCCTCATCGATCCATTGCTCCACGCGCGTGCCCTGCTCCGGCGTGATCAGCGGCCCCACCTCGGTGTCCTCCAGGACAGGATCGCCCGTGCGAAGCGCCAGCACGCGCGCGCTGAACCGCTCGATGAACGCGTCCCGCAGGCTTTCATGCACGAAGATGCGCTGCGTCGAGACGCACACCTGCCCCGCGTGGTAGTAGCTGCCCTTCGTGAGCGGCGCCAACAGCCGCTCCAGGTCGGCGTCGCGGTCGATGATGGCGGGCGCCGCGCCGCCGTGCTCCAGCGCGCACCGCGTACCCGGCGCGAGCCTGGAGCGAAGATGCCACCCCACGCGAGCGGAACCGACGAAACTGAGGAAAGCCACGCGCGGGTCGGTCGCCAGCGCCTCGGCCAGCCCGGTCTCGCTGGTCAGAAGGGCCTGGCACCATCCATCTGGAAGCCCCGCCTGGTCGAGCAAGTCCACGATCTCGAAGCAACTCAAGGGCGTCAGCGGGGAAGGCTTGACGATCACCGGGCACCCCACGGCAACGGCCGGCACCACCTGGTGAACGATCAGGTTGAGCGGATGATTGAAGGCGGAGATCGCGGCCACGACGCCGATCGGCTCCTGGAAAGTGAATGCGCGGCGATCGGAACTCGCCAACGTCAGCCCCATCGGGATCTCGCGGCCCCCGTCGGTCCGCATCACGTCGATCGCGTTGAGAACGCCGTCGATGGCGCGGTCCACCTCCACCAGCGCATCCATCAAGGGCTTGCCGCCCTCGCGCGCGATCTGCCGGGCCAGGTGGACGCGCCTGGCCGCCATCAGCGGCACCAGCCGCCGCAGCACGCCCATCCGCTCGTGGGCGGGGAGCCATCCGCCGCGGTCCGCGTGAAGTCGCGCCGCGACCGCCAGCTTGCGCTCCAGCGACGAGGCATCGTCCTCGGGCAACTCGGCGATGTCGGAACGGTCGAACGCTTGCCGGACGGTGATCATTCACGCAGCCCTCCGAGTCGACGAGTCTAGGAGAGCCGGCGCCGCCGGCGAGTTAATTGTGGTTAAGCGCCGTGTCGGGCGCGGCGGCACGCGCACCCATAATGTCACCCGCCTCGCGGCCGCGCCGCGACCGCCATCCCCCCGCCGCCCCCCCAGCACGACCCGCCGATGAGCCATCCATCCGAAGCCTCCCATCGCCCGCCCGAAGATGCATTCGAACGCGCCAGGCAGCTGTTCGTCAGCGGACTGGAGATGCTGGCCGGCGAACGCCTGGAGGAGGCCGAGCGATCCTTCCATGCCTCGCTGGAGTTGCTGCCCGGCCGCGTCTCGACGCTGGTCAACCTGGCGGCCGTGCGCGTCAGGCTCGCGCGGCCGGAGCAGGCGCTCGAAGCCACGCGGCAACTGCTGGAGATCGAGCCGCGAAACCCGGAGGCCTGGTTTCACCGCGCGGAGGCGCTGGCACGGCTGCACCGCCGCAAGGAGGCCCTTGAAAGCTTCCGCCAGGCCGCGCTGCTCAGCCCGGCCGCCGTGCCGTGGTATCGCCACGGCCAGATCCTGCAAGACCTCGGCCGCGATGCCGAGGCCCTGGACTCCTATGACCGCGCCCTCGCCGCCGACAGTAGCTTCGCGCCGGCGTGGACCAACAAGGGCAACATCCTGCGGGAGATGTCGCGCCTGCCGGAAGCCGAGCAGGCCTTCCGCCAGGCGATCGCGCACGGCGCGGCGGATGAAGTGCACGGCTACTACCTCGCCTCCGTCGCCCCGGGCGCACATGCCGACGCCGCACCCGGCCAGTACGTGGAAAGCCTCTTCGACGCCTACGCGGAGGACTTCGACCGTCACGTCGTCGACGTGCTCGGCTACTGCGCGCATGAAGTGCTGGCCGGCGAACTCTTCCGCCTCATGCCCGGAAGGCGATTCGGCCACGTGCTGGACCTCGGCTGCGGCACCGGCCTGTGCGGCGCCCGCCTCAAGGCCATCAGCGAGCGCATGACCGGCGTCGACCTCTCCAGCGGCATGCTCGCGAAGGCCGAGGCCGGAGGACACTACGACCAGCTCGTGCACCAGGACATCGCCGCCTTCCTCGACACCGCGGACACGCGCCATGACCTGGTGGTGGCGACGGACGTCTTCATCTACATCGGTGACCTGGCCCCCGTGTTCGCGGGCATCGGGCGCGCGGTCGATGCCGGCGGGCTGTTCTGCTTCTCCGTGGAGACCTTGCCCAAAGGCAAGCCCGGCGACTTCGAGCTGCAGCCCACCTTGCGCTTCGCCCATTCGGAAGCCTATGCGCGCAGGCTGGCCGCCGAGCACGGCTTCGAGGTCATCGACACCGTGCGCGCGCCGCTGCGGCAAGACCAGCGGCAGGCCATCGACGGCCTCTTCATCTTCCTGCGCAAGCGCGCGACCTAGGGCATGTTCACGCTGACCCGCCTGACCTTCCAGCGCGCGAGAAAGGAACGCCTGCCCCAGGTCGCCGGCAGCCTGACCTTCACGACCCTGCTCTCCATCGTGCCCCTGCTGGCGGCGAGCTTCGCGCTCTTCACGCGCTTCCCCGTCTTCAAGCGGTTCAAGGATGCGCTGCAGGAGTTCCTGCTGAGCAGGCTGATCCCGCCGGACATCGCGCGCACGGTGCTCAAGTACCTCAACCAGTTCGCCGCCAACGCCAGCGGCCTGACCTGGGTCGGCTCGCTCTTCCTGCTGGGCACCGCCGTCGCCATGCTGCTCACCGTGGAGAACGCGCTCAACCAGATGTGGGAGGTCAAGCGCAACCGCCCGTTCTTCAAGCGCGTCGGCCTCTACCTGCTGATGCTGGCGCTCGGGCCACCCGTGCTGGGCCTGAGCCTGTGGGCCACCTCGTACCTGCTCGGCAGCTCGCTGGGCCTGATCGGCACGCTCCCGCCATCGCTCGCCTTCGTGCTGGGGCTCGGGCCCTTCATGCTCGGCGTGGTGGCGCTCACGAGCATGTTCTACCTGGTGCCGAACACCAAGGTGCGCCTGCTCGACGCCGTCGCGGGCGGCCTGCTCGCCAGCGTGGCCTTCGAGCTCGGCAAGCGCGGCTTCACGGCCTACCTCGTCAAGGTGCCGACGTACAAGGCCGTGTACGGCGCCTTCGCGGCGCTGCCGATGTTCCTGCTGTGGGTGTATTTCTCGTGGCTGGTCACCTTGATCGCGGCCATGCTGACCGCCAACCTGGCACGCACCCGGCGGCGCGTGGGTGGGAAGCCTGCCCGGGCTCAATAGCCGACTCCACCCAGGAATGGCGCCGAGGCATCCCCAATTCGTGGGAGTCTGCCTGCATTAATTGGCGCCGATCTGACTAATTACCGCATGGCCCAAGGGAAACCTGTGAGTCCCGATGCCGCATGTGCTCAAATCGCCGCGCCTCGCAATTCAATCTCCGGATATGAAGGCCCGGGGAACAACAAGAAACGGCCACTGAGGAGAACCATGTCCCGGACTACCATCTGCGCCATTGCCGTGGCCGTTATTTCAACGGGCTGCGCGACGCCGCTCCCGGTCGCCGAGTTCCAGAATGACGTGGAGTTCTACCAGGCCGCCTACGCGCACACCGTCGTGGGAAAGTTCGGGACCTTGGCCGAGTCGGCCTTGACCTTCAGGGCCTACACGAACCTCTACGGAAAAGAAGAAGCCCGCAAGCGCCAGCAGGCGCAGAACGCGAGCGAGTTCTCCTTCTACTCATCGGTCGTTGCGGCGCTGGGAGGCATCGCCCAATCGCGCGAGGTTGCCATTGCCGGCGGCCTCGGCGCGGCGGGCGGCGGCATCTACAACGAACGCTACAACCTGAAGGTCCAGGCGACGAACTACAAGAACGCGTCCGCCGCCATGGAATGCATGGATACCGAAACCATTGCGGTCGCGAGCGTACCGGTGCAGAACTTCCAGATCCAACAGCGCGCCGGCAACACGATCGGCGCGGATGTCGCGCTGCGTGACATCGCACAGGAAAGCTTCCGGCTCGTCCGCAACAAGCTGCGCTCGCTGCAAAGCGACCTGGTGCTTGGCACCCCGGACCTGGGCAGGCTGCAAGAGGCGGCGCGCGACAAGCCTGACAACGTCGCGCCCGTAGCGCATCTTGTACGCCCCGCAAACGCAGCGGCGCAAGCGGAGGAAGACGCCGACAAGGAGAAAGTCGCCGCCTACCGGAACAAGATGAAGGCCTGCGCGGCCTCCATCCTCGGTTGAGCGGACGCCGGGCGCGCGCCGGCTACCGCTCCACCAGCGCCGATTCGTCCGGCTGCGCCTGCAGCAGCTTCCCCTTGCGGGACCGCATCACGAACGCGATCACCTGCCACGCGATGAACACGCCGATCAGCGCCAGCAAGGTGCCGCTGATGGGCCGCGTGAAGAAGATGCCGAAGCTCCCCCGGCTCAGCAGCAGCGAGCGGCGGAAGTTCTCCTCCAGCATCGGCCCGAGGATGAAGCCGAGCATCAACGGCGCCGCGTCCAGCTCCAGCCGCATGAACATGTAGCCGACGAAGCCGAAGCCGGCAGTGATGAAGAGATCCTCCAGGCTGTTGTTCACGCTGTACGTGCCGATGCAGCAGAAGAAAAGGATCGAAGGGAACAACACGCTGTACGGGATCTTGAACACCGACAGCCAGTAGCGCACCAGCGGCACGTTCAACACCAGCAGGAAGACATTGCCCACCCACATGCTCGCGACCAGGCCCCAGAACAGCTCGGGGTGGCTCGCGATCATGTTCGGCCCCGGCTGGATGCCCTTGATGATGAAGGCCGCCAGCATCAGCGCCATCACCGGATTCTCCGGAATGCCGATGCTCATCAGCGGAATGAAGCTCGTGCGCGCCGCCGCCTCGTCCGCCGCGGCCTGGCCGGCCACGCCCTCGATGCAGCCGGTGCCGATCTCGTCTTTGTACTTGCTGACCTTCTTGTCGATCGCGTACGCGGCAAACTGCGCGATGGTCGGCCCGCCGCCAGGCAGGATGCCCAGGAAAGAGCCGATCGCCCCGCCACGCAACGCGCTCGGGATGATGCGCTTGAACTCGGCCCACGTCGGGATCAGGTTGATCTTGCCGTTGAAGGGCGAGCGCTCCTCGCGCGCGTCGAGATTCTTCGTGATCTCGGCGATGCCGAAGCAGCCGAGCGCGATGCTCACGATGCCCACGCCGTCCACCAGGAAGGGCAGGTTCATGGTGAAGCGCTGCGCACCGCTGTTCACGTCGGTGCCGATCTGGCCGAGCAGCACGCCGATCATGCACATCGCCAGGCCATTGAGCAGGCTGCCCGTGGTGACGAAGCTCACGCAGACGAAGCCCACCAGCATCATGGCGCAGTAGTCCGCCGGCCCGAAGAGGAAGGCCACCTCGCCCAGCGTCGGCGCGAGCCACGACAGCACGATGATGGCGATGGTGCCGCCGACGAAGCTGGAGAAGCCTGCCGTGAACAACGCCAACCCCGTCTTGCCCTTGAGCGTCATCTGATAGCCGTCGATGCAGGCCACGATGCTGCTCGCGTGCGGGATCTTCATCGTGATCGCGCTCACGCTGTCGCCGTACTGCGCGCCGTAGTAGATGCCCGCCAGCATGATGAGCGCGCCGGTGGTGGGGATGGAATAGGTCAGCGGCAGCAGCAGGCTGATGGTGGCCAGCGGCCCCAGGCCGGGCAGCAGGCCGACCAGCGTGCCCACCGTGCAGCCGATGGCGCAGAACATCAGGTTCTGGAGAGTCAGGGCGTAGGAGAAGCCGAACGCCAGGTTGTGCAGGACGTCCATCAGTAGAGGGGCAGGTTCAAGCCAAGAAGTTTCTGGAGGACCAGGGCCATCGTGACCAGGCCGGCGGAGATCTTGAGATTGCGCACCCACGAGTAGGAGGTGCCGGCCATGGTGGAGCAGAACACCATGAAGACGATGGCCGCGATCATGTTGAGGTACATCGAGATCAAGGCGAAGCCGCAGAGGCTCGCGATGATGATGGCGATGTTCTTGAAGTGCAGGTCGAGATGCACGCGCTCGACGAGAAAGGACCGCACCACGGTCGCGATGCCGATCAGCAGCAGCATCGAACTCACGAGGGCGGGAAACAGGCCGGGGCCTGCACGGCTGAAGTCGCCAATGGGATATCGCAATGCCTCCAGGCCGAAGGCTAGCGCGATGGCCATGAGGAAGAGACCTCTGGCCAGGTTTCGGTTGTTCATGTCACCTCTAAGTCTTGTCTCTCGGTCGTAGCGACTGGCCCTTGCTCGTGGGGCAGGGGAGCCGCGCTTGCTTCCATCTGGATGTGGAAGTTGGAGAGATGCTCTCGTCAGGGCGCTGAGTGGAATCTGACCTGTCTTTGAGGGGAAATACGTATCGGGTAGCGAGTCGTGCTTTTTCGCCTTGGGCATCTGGCGACAAGTTGCTTCGGGGCGAAGTCGAGTTGCCGCGAGCTATGGTTCGGCTTGGATTGACTGCTGGACGACGCCAATCGGCCAGAACCAGATAGACCGCGGTGCCGCATGGATTGCCTGATAGCGGGCGTTCAGCGGCACCTCCGCGTCACTGTTCATGGTCGTTGCTTCATCTATCATTCGCACTTCCTGCGCAACTGGCGACAAAGGTGAGTTCCACCGTGGAGCGCGGGTGAATCACCGCCGCTCGCCTGGGCACCCGAATGTTTTTCTGCATGGAGACGGAAATGAACGGTGCTATCAGGACTGAATGCGTCGTGCTCGACGGCAAGACGCTCGCAGCGCGGCGGGAAGCTCAACTTACAGAGGCGATTCGCAGATTTGCGACTCGGCATCCGGGCCGCGTACCCACGCTTGCGACCATCTTGGTCGGCGACGACCCATCGTCGGCAATCTATGTCCGCATGAAGGGCGACGCGTGCCGGCGCGTGGGAATGGTTTCAAGGGCGATTGCGTTGCCCGCATCAACCAGTACGAACGAACTGCGTGGCGTCATCGATGCCCTCAACCGCGACCCAGACGTCCATGGCATTCTGTTGCAGCACCCAGTGCCTGCGCACATAGACGAACGCGCCTGCTTCGATTCCATCGGCATCGACAAGGACGTAGATGGTGTCACTTCTCATGGATTCGGGCGCATGGCGCTGGGACAAGAAGCGTTCGGGGCAGCGACCCCCTCTGGAATCATGAGGCTGCTCTCTCACTACGGAATCGAAGTGGCTGGCCGCACGGCTGTCGTGGTCGGCAGGAGTGCCATCCTCGGCAAGCCAATGGCGTTGATGCTGTCCAATGCTGACGCGACGGTCACGCTTTGCCATTCCCGTACGCACAACCTCGAGCAAGAGGTGCGGCGCGCACACATTGTTGTTGGGGCATTGGGCAAGCCACACTTTATTTCTGCCGAATGGATTGCCGAAGGCTCGGTCGTTCTCGATGCGGGCTATCACCCAGGCGGCATCGGTGACATCGACCCTCGCAACCTCATGAACCGGTGTTCAGCACTCACGCCGGTACCTGGCGGTGTCGGGCCGATGACGATATCTGTGCTTCTAGAGCAAACTCTGCAAGCAGCCGAGTCGATTTGCCTATCGAGCTAATTTGACCGCCCCCGGCCAACACCAGATATCTAGTTCCAGGACCCAGCGATGCTTTCCGACCCGCGCAATTGGCCATTCGACAGCCCACCCGACATGACGTGCCTGACAGTCCGGTCGATTGTCGAGGGCGTGAAGCCGGTCCTCATGGCTTCACGGGATGCGAAAGATGGCGGCTGGCAATTTCTCACCGGCGACGCCTTCGACGCAGCGGAAGAGATGCTGGTCTCGTTGGCAAGCATCGTTGACCGGGACCCGACCCTGCTCCAACTCGCGGACGTTCAACAAGGCTGGATGGCATGGCGCGAGCATCGCGAAGCGCCCTGGAGCCGGCAGGCCGAGGCCCAGCAAACAGAGGAGTAGCGAGACGGTCAGGATGCCGCCAAGAGCGGCCGGTCGATGCCGAGCTCCGATAGCGGACGTTCCGGACTAACCTGTTCGAAGCGGTTGATGTCCAAGGCGACGTGACACTTCCACGCCGCATTCCTTCGCTGCCTTGGCCTGCACGCCTGTCCAGTTCGTGTCGAACGAGCGAGAGCGGCCCATCAGCGTGATGCCCAGCACGATATTTCCCGAATAGTCGAAGACGGGCGCCGCGAAGGAGCAAACCCCAGGTGTCGGATTGTTCACGGAACGGGACACCCCATGTTTGCGAACCTCGTTGAGCATGCCCTGAAGCTCTTCTCGGTCGATTGGCGTGGCGATGTCCGGCCCCAAGCGCCGCTCGTCCTCAAGCAGCGATTCTTCGATGAGTTTGGCAGGCAGGTAGGCCGCAAAGAGGCGACCTGTCGCTGTCCCGGCAAGGGACATGACCGTCCCGGTGCGGATGTTGGTGTGAAGCGGATAAATCGCGTCGAAGAGGAAAACGACCGTTGGACCCTGGTTGCCCCAGACGGAGAGCCCGACGCTGTGGCCGGTTTCCCGGGCCAAGCCCTCTGCAAAGGGCGTGGCTTCACGCACGGGGTTGAGCATCCTGAGCGTCACGAGGCCAAGTTGCATCGCGGTTGGGCCCAGCCAGTAGAAGCCGGTGGACGCTTCCTGGGTTACGAGCCCCAGCTTGCCGAAGCTGACTAGGTAGGGGTGCGCTTTGCCCGGGGCCATGTCCGCGGCCTTGGCCAGTTCTCGAAGCGGCATGGGCCGACCCTGTGCCCCGAGGGCGAGAAGCAATTGACCGCCAGCCTCTATCGATTGGATGCCGCGCCGCTCCTTCTCAGAGCCGGCGTCTCCCACTTCAGTTTCGAGTGCGCTCATCAAAGTCTCCTAACGTTTTGATTCTAACTACTTCGTTAGGTCAGGGTAAACCATTAGTATAGATAAGATGCATTAGCTCAATACTAACTTCATCGGACTGGCAGATGCGGTCCCCACCCACAAGGAGTGAGCTCATGAGCAAGCAGGAAACCCAATTCGACGTGCTGGTAGTTGGCACCGGGGCGTCGGGGATGTCAGCGGCAGTTACGGCCGCATACGAGGGCCTGAAGGTGCTGGTCGTCGACAAGGCGGCCCTTTATGGCGGCACGACTGCCAGATCCGGAGGCTGGCTTTGGATTCCCAACACGAAGCTGGCGAAAGAGCAGGGCATCAATGAGCCGGCAGGCGCCGCCCGCACGTACCTTCAACATGAGGCGACTACCCATTTCGACCCCGCCCGTGTCGATGCATTCCTGGAGAACGGCCCCAAGGCCATCGACTTCTTTACGGAAAAGACGTGCGTGCAGTTCGAAATGCCGCCCGTGTTTCCCGACTATCACGCCGAAGCGCCTGGCGGCCAACCCGGTGGCCGCTCCATGGTCACGGCCCCTTTCGACGCGCGAGAGCTCGGCGACCACGTGAAGAAGCTGGCACCGCCCGTTCCCGAGTTGACGGTGTTCGGGATGATGCTGGGCTCGGGCAAGGAACTCTGGCACTTTCTGCGCGCCTTCAAGTCCTTCGAATCCTTCTGGTACGTCGCGAAGCGCTTCGGCTTCCATCTGTTGGACGTGATTCGACACGGTCGTGGCATGACCCTGACCAACGGCAACGCGCTCGCGGGCCGCCTGGCAAAAGCGGGCATGGACCTCAATGTGTCGGTCTGGCTGAACTCTCCGGTCAAGAGCCTGATCGTTGAGAACGACGTCGTTGTCGGCGCGAACGTGGTGCGCGACGGCACGCCGCAAGAGATTCGCGTTCGCAAGGGTGTCGTTCTCGCTTGTGGCGGGTTCCCATACGACATCGAGCGTCGCAAGCAACTGTTCCCCCATGCGCCGACCGGTCACGAGCACTACACGCCGTCGCCGGCGCTGAACACCGGTGACGGCCTGCGCCTGGGCGAATCCGTTGGAGGCTGGGTCGACCCCACCATCCCGAACGCTGCCGCCTGGTGCCCAACGTCGGTGACGACGCGAAAGGACGGCTCGCAGGGCGTGATGCCGCACTTCATCGACCGCGCCAAGCCGGGCGTCATTGCAGTCACCGCCCGCGGCCGACGCTTTACCAACGAGGCCCTCTCGTATCACGACTTCATTCAAGACCTGGTGAAGGCCTCCGCGGATCTCCCCGATGTGTCTTGCTGGGAAATCTGCGACCACAAGCATCTGCGCGAGTACGGCATGGGTGCAGTTGCACCGTTCCCGCTTCCCATTGGCAAGCACCTGCGAAGCGGTTACCTCAAGACTGGAAAGACCCTGGAGGAGCTCGCCAAGAAGATTGGCGTGCCGTACGTCGCACTGCAAGAGGAGGTCCAGGCGTTCAATCGGGATGCCGTCTCGGGCAAGGATTCCAAGTTCGACAAGGGCACCACCGCCTACAACCGCTTTCAAGGCGACTCTCTGGTCACGCCGAACCCATGCATGGCGCCAATCCAACAGGGCCCGTTCTACGCAATCAAGGTCGTTGTCGGTGAAATCGGAACGTTTGCCGGTCTCGCGACCAACGCGCACTGCCAAGTGCTGACGCAGGGCCGTCGACCAATCCCGGGCCTCTACGCCGTCGGCAATGACGCGGCCAGCATCATGGGTGGCAACTACCCGGGGGCGGGCATCACCTTGGGTCCGGCCCTGACCTTCGGCTACGTCGTGGGTCAGACCCTGGCCCGCCAACCCGACCTCGCCGCTACAACCGCACAGCAGCTGAGCGCTCAACGCGACCAAATCCACGCTCACGCCGCGTGAATCCAGCACTGCAAGCAAGGAACCCCAAATGGAAATCTCTCAACTCATGGCCCCGAGAGTCCTCGACGGCCGCCTCGCGCTCGTGACTGGCGCTGGTCAAGGCAACGGGAAGTCGATTGCCCAGGGCTTGGCCAAGGCGGGCGCGACTGTCGTGGTCACCGACCTCAACGAGGACAGCGCAAAGAAGGTCGCTGCAGAAATAAATGGGGCAGGCGCGAAGGCCTTCTCATACAAGCTGGACGTGACGTCCGGCGACGACTGCCAGGCGCTTGCTCTTACCGTGGCCAACGAGGTCGGCAACATCGACATTCTGGTCAACAACGCCGGCATCATCATCCGCGAAGGCCTGGACAGCCCGAGGGTTGCTTCCAACATCGAGCGTACTCTCGACGTCAACGTGATGGGCACGTTCTTGCCGACCCAAGCCTGGCTGGGCGCGCTGAGGGAAACCAGGGGCACCATCATCAACGTCGGCTCCATTGCGTCGACGACCGGCATCCCGAATGTGGTGGGATATTCCCCGTCCAAGGGTGCCGTGAAGATGCTGACCCAAGCGCTTGCCGTCGAACTGGCAAAGGACGGAATTCGGGTCAACGCGATCGCACCCGGCGTCATCGAAACGCCCATGACCTCTTACACCCGCGAAGCGCCAGAGCGCCTCGATAAGTTCATGTTGCGCACGCCAATGGCGCGCGTCGGTCAGCCCGAAGAGCTTGTCGGGCCGGTGGTGTTCCTTGCTTCGAGCATGGCCACCTATGTAACGGGCATCACCCTGCCCATCGACGGTGGCTACCTCGCCGCCTGAGTCGCACGTTTCACTTCAACCTAGTTTGCAACCCCCGGACTCGAAGAGTTCAAAAACCCAAGAGGAGACAGCTATGAGCATTCCGAAGTTCTTGAAGCGGGCCGTTCTGGCAGCCAGCATTGTTGCCGCCGCTGCAGCAAGTGCGCAGGTCAAGATTGGCTACAACGGCGACCTGTCCGCATCGCCCTCTGCCCAGAGCGGCCAAGCCGCCGTGCTGGGCATGGAAGCAGCGGTCGCTGACATCAATGCAGCCGGCGGCGTGCTCGGCAAGAAGCTCGAGCTCGTCACCCGCGATGACACGTCGGCGCCTCCCAAGTCGATTCAGAACATGAGCGAGCTCATCGACAGCGAGAAAGTCGCCGCGGTGTTCGGCCCGACCAACTCCGGCAACGCGATGGCCTGGAAGCATATCGCCAACCAAAAGAAGGTTCCCGTCATCGGCAACGTCAGCTCTGGTACGGACATCACCAAGCCCATGAGCCCGGGCGCAGACAACTTCATGTTCCGCGTCTCGATGGTTGACCGCGAGCAGGTCGCGGCGCTGATGGCCTACGTCAAGAAGAACGTGGGCAAGTCGAAGGTCGTCGGCCTGATGGTCGAGACCACCGGCTACGGCCAAGGCGGTCTGAAGGACATGGAGGAAATCGCCAAGCTGCAGGACATCAAGATTGCCGCCACCGAAAAGTTCGGCGTGGGCGATACCGACATGACCTCGCAGCTGAGCAAGATGAAGTCCGCCGGCGTCGACACGGTGGTGGTGTGGGCTCAGGGCACGCCCATCGCGCAGCTGGTTCGCAGCATGGAGAAGATTAGCTACTTCCCCCTGGTGCTGACCTCGTGGGCCGCGGACAACATCACCTTCTACGATGCCGCAGGCAAGACGCTGGCCGAAAAGCCCATCTTCATGCGCACCGTGAGTGAGACCCGCACGCCCGCTCAGCAAAAGCTATTCGAACGCGTGGGCCCCAAGCTCAAGGCGCCAGGCTCGTTCTCCTTCGCGCTGCACGGCTATGACTCTGTCCTGCTGTACGCAGCCGCTGTCAAACAGGCTAACAGCTTTGACGGCAACGCCGTGCGACTGGCTCTCGAAGACCTGAAGACCCCCGTCCAGGGCGTTCTGAAGACCTACGACAAGCCGTTCAGCAAGACCACCCACGAAGCGCTGACCGCCAAGGACCTGGTGTGGATTCGCTGGAAGGACGGCAAGCTGCTGCCCTACACGGACCCCATCGTCGGTTCGCTGTCCACCGCTGACTTCAAGCAATAACGCACTTTGCGTAGGCGGGGCTGCATGTGGCAGCTCCCGCAATCTTCTCGGAGGCAATCATGGTAGAGGCGCTCTTACAAGCGATTCTCAGCGGCTTGGCCGTGGGCGGAGCCTACGCGCTGGTGGCACTGGGCTTCAGCATCACTTTCACGACGACCAAGACTTTGAACTTCTCCCACGGGGAGTTCGTGTCGGCGGGTGCATTCATTGGCATGAGCGCTCTCTTCCTGGTTCTGGGACTTCCGGTCAGTTCGACGACATTCGGCTCCGCCATGCCCGGTGCCAGCGCTCAGCTCCTGGCCCTGGCCGCCGCGCTGGGCATCATGGGCGTGCTTGGATGGGTCTTGTACCTGGTGGGCGTGCGGCCCTTCGCCGGCCGCCCCGGCATGGCATGGGTGATGAGCACGCTCGGTTTCGGCGTCATCCTGCAAAGCATCGGCTTGGCCATCTGGGGCCCGAAGCCTGTGGTGGTTCCCGGTCCGGTGGGTGACGAAGTCATCCGCGTTCTGGGCATCGGCGTTCGACCGCAGGAACTGCTGACGCTTGGCGTGGCCGTCGTCATCATGATTGCTTTCGACTGGGTGATGAACCGCACCATGGTCGGCAAGGCGATGCGGGCTGTGGCGGCGAACGGCAACGTCGCCAGCCTGATGGGCATCAATACGAACGCCGTCATGATTGGCGCATTCGTGGTGAGCTCGGCCCTTGCGGGCCTCTCCGGCTTCCTCCTCGCACCCATCGCCCAAGCCTCGCTTTTCATGGGACTCACCGTGGGCCTCAAGGGCTTCTCCGGGGCAATGATTGGTGGACTGAGCAACCCGCGCGGCTGCGTCATCGGCGGCTTCGCGCTCGGGGTACTCGAATCCCTGGTGAACCTGTGGTCGGCGCAATGGCGCGAAGTCGCAGTGTTCGCACTCGTCATCCTGGTCCTGGCCTTCCGGCCGACCGGCCTCTTCGGCAAGCCCATGGTGGAGAAGGTATGAAGCGCGGTCAGCACTTCCTCGGCGTAGCGGTTGCCGCTGCGGCCGTCATCGGTGCCACCTCACTGTTTGGCAACGACTACTACCTTCGCATCATCTTCATGATGTGCGTCTACTACCTCTGCGCAGCCGGCATGAACGTGTTGGTCGGGTTCGCAGGGCAGAAGTCCCTGGGTCAGGCTGGCTTGTTCGCAGCAGGTGCGTACGCGGTGGCGCTGCTGACGACCAGGACCGACATGAACCCGTCGCTCGCCTTGGTCGCGGCCGCGGTCATCTCTGGCCTCTGTGGCGTCCTGATTGCACTGCCATCCCTGCGCGTCAAAGGCCCCTACCTGGCGATGGTGACGCTGGCCTTCGGCATCGTGGTCGAGAAGCTCGTGGGCGAGTGGACCGAGGTGTTTGGTGGTGCACAAGGCATCTATGGCATCCGCCCCATCACCTGGAACGGGCAACCTCTCACCACGCAGCAGTGGGTGTGGTTGGGCGTGGTGCTGTGTGCTCTCACGCATCTGCTGTTGCACAACCTGCTCCACGGCCGCTTTGGACGCGCGTTGCTTTCCTTGCAAGCTGACGAAATCGCATCTTCCTCCGTCGGCGTTCGGGTGTACCGTGCCAAGGTGATCGCGTTCGTGGTCGCCGCGGTGACTTGCGGCATCGCCGGTGCGCTGGTCGCACAGCAGAACCAGTACATCAACTCGGACTTCATCACCTTCAACCTGTCGATTTTCATCCTGCTGCTAGTCCTCTTCGGTGGCGCGGGCTCGATGTACGGACCGCTGGTGGGAACCATCATCCTGACCACCATCGATGCAGCCCTGGCCCGTTGGCCGTCGGCACAGCACTTCCTGTACGGCTTCCTGCTCCTCTTCGCGCTGTATGTGATGCCCGGCGGCGTGACCGGCCTCCTGAACTCGCTGTTCAAGCGCAAGGACAAGGTCGTGCCGGTGAAGGCCGCGACCCAGCCCAAGGCCACGCGCATCGGCCCCGCGGCCAGTGGCGACCTGCTTGCGGTCGAAGGAGTCACCAAGGCGTATGGCGGCGTCAAGCCGGCGCAGAACGTTTCGTTCCGCCTGAAGCGCGGCCACATCCATGCACTGATTGGTCCCAACGGCGCCGGCAAGAGCACCATGATCAACATGCTGACGGGCGTGGTGAAGCCGACATCCGGCTCCATCAAGTTCCTGGGCGAGGAGATTTCAGACACGCCGGCGCACCAGATTTGCCGCATGGGCATGGGCCGGACCTTCCAGAACCTTCGCCTGTTCTCCGACCTCTCGGTCTTGGACAACGTCATGCTCGGTCGGCACACCCGCATGAGCAACGGCTTCTTCGCATCGCTGACGGCGTTGCCCGGTGCGACCAAGCAGGAGGTCATCACCCGCGAACGCGCGCTCCAGCTGCTCGAACTGGTCGACCTGGCGCACTTGGCGCACCAGCCGGCCGGCAGCCTCCCATACGGTCTGCAGCGCCGCGCCGAGCTGGCACGCGCTCTTGCCACGGAGCCACAGCTCCTGTTGCTGGACGAACCCGCTGCTGGCCTCAACCCCCAAGAGACCGCCGAACTCGGCCAGCTCCTGCTGCGAATCGGCGAGTGCGGCGTGAGCATCTTGATGGTCGAGCATCACATGGACCTGGTCATGTCCGTTTCCGACCACGTCATCGTGCTCGATTACGGCATCAAGATTGCCGAAGGCAAGCCTGCTGAGGTGCAAGGAAACCCGCGCGTTGTCGAGGCCTACTTGGGCGTTGACGACGAGACAGAGCCCGTTGAGGCGCTCGTAGCTGCTTGAGGACAAAGCCATGTTGAAACTCGATTCCGTCAAGGTGTCCTACGGTGCCATTGAGGCCGTCAAGGGCGTGAGCCTCGAAGTTCGCAAGGGCGAGGTGGTCACCATCATTGGCGCCAATGGCGCCGGGAAGAGCACCCTGCTCAAGAGCATCGTCGGCTTGGAACCCGTCAAGGAAGGCAAGATTTGCATCGACGACAAGGACTGCACCTACGTCGCGCCCCACAAGCGGGTCGGTCTGGGTGTGGCGATGTCCCCGGAAGGCCGGGGCGTGTTTGCCGACCAGACGGTGCGCGAGAACTTGATGCTGGGCGCCTATTCTCGCAAGAGCGACCCGCGTGCCACCGAGGAAGCCATCGAGCGAGAGTTCAAACGCTTTCCGCGGCTCAAGGAACGGCAGCACCAGCTGTCCGGGACTCTCTCCGGCGGCGAGCAGCAGATGCTGGCAATCGCTCGCGCCCTGATGAGCGAGCCGCGGCTGCTCCTCCTCGATGAGCCTTCACTGGGTCTTGCGCCTCTCATCATCAAAGATATCTTCGATGCCATCCGGCAACTGCGTCATTCGGGCTTGACCATCCTTCTCGTGGAGCAGATGGCCAAGCAGGCGCTGGGCGTCGCTGACCGAGCGTATGTACTGGAGACAGGGTTGATAACCCTGGAAGGCTCTGGAAAAGAGCTGCTCAACGACCCGAAGGTTAAGGCGGCGTATCTAGGCGCGCATTGACCCTTCCCTCACCCCACTCGTTTACTTAAGGAGGTCCCATGACCCAGACCAAGAAGTTCGCCAGCCAGGCAGACCTGGAAGAAAAGAAAGTCACTTTCAGCCAGATTTCGGAACACGCGTGGGCGTACACCGCCGAAGGCGACCCGAACACCGGCATCATCATCGGCGACGACGCAGTGCTGGTCGCGGATACCCAGGCGACGCCTGCCATGGCCGCCGACGTCATCCGTCGCATCCGCGAAGTGACCGACAAGCCCATCAAGTACGTCGTGCTCACGCATTACCACGCGGTGCGCGTGCTCGGTGCCAGCGCCTACCAGCCCCAACAAATCATCTCCAGCCAGGACACCTACGACCTCATCGTCGAGCGCGGCGAGCAGGACAAGGCCAGCGAAATCGGTCGCTTCCCGCGCCTGTTCAGCAACGTTGAGACCGTTCCGCCGGGCATGACATGGCCGACCATGACCTTCACCGGCAAGATGACCCTGTGGCTGGGCAAGCTGGAAGTGCAATTGCTACAGGTTGGGCGTGGCCACACCAAGGGCGACACCATCGTCTGGCTGCCAGGTGAAGGTGCGCTGCTCTCGGGTGACCTGGTCGAGTTCGGCGCCACACCGTACGCCGGCGACGCGTACTTCAAGGATTGGCCGAAGACGCTCGACAACTTGGCTGCCCTCAAGCCGAAGGCGCTGGTGCCAGGCCGAGGTGCGGCACTGACCACGCCTGAGGACGTAGCCAAGGGGCTGGCCGAAACGCGCGACTTCATTGCAGACGTGTACTCGAACGTGCAAAAGGGCGTGGCGGCTGGCAAGGACCTGAACGCCGTCTACAAAGACACGTTCGCGGCGCTCAAGCCAAAGTACGGCCACTGGGTCATCTTCGACCACTGCATGCCGTTCGATGTGACGCGCTGCTACGACGAAGCAACCCAGTACGCTGACCCGCGCGTATGGACCGCTGAGCGAGACATCGAGATGTGGAAGACGCTCGAAGGCTGAGCACCTAGGCCTCGAAGTCGATGAGGCAGGACGTCTCGCGAACTGGATGGTTCCCGGCCATAAGATTCCAGGCATGGGCGGCGTGATGGACCTCGTCACGGGCGCCCGGCGAGTCATCGTGGCCATGACGCACCGTTCGCGCACCGGTTCGAAGATTGTTCCCAACTGCACGCTGCCGCTGACGTCAATTCGCCGAGTTGACCTGGTCGTCACGGAGCTCGCCGTCATCCGGCCGACCGAGGCGGGGCTGGTGCTCGAAGAAACTGCGGCCGGCGTATCGGTTCAAGACGTCATTGATGCGACTGACGCCTCCTTGATTCTTGGTCCGGCCCTTCAGTGACGGGACAGGAACGCGGCAGCGGAGCAGACATGCAGAAAACGGAAGTGGTTACCGCCGAGGATTGGTCGGCGAAGCTGTGGCTTGTGGGCTGCTGTGCGTTCATCAGCATGGCATCGATGCGAATCTGTGATGCCATGCTTCCGGCGCTCGCACAGGAGTTCGGCACCACGCCGGGACAGGCCGCCCAGGCCATCTCCGCGTTCGCCTTGGCGTACGGCCTCCTGCAGCTTTTCTACGGTCCGCTGGGCGACCGCTACGGCAAGGTGAAGGTCATCGGCCTTGCCACGCTAGCTTGCACGGTGGGCAATGCACTGGCTGCGGCATCGCCCAGCCTTGAATGGCTGGTAGTGAGCCGGGCCCTTTCCGGCGCCGCCGCGGCTGGAATCGTCCCACTCACCATGGCGTGGATTGGGGACAGTGTGTCCTACGAGGACCGGCAGGGCGTACTGGCGCAACTGCTCGGCGCGACGGTCTTCGGGATGATTTGCGGGCAGGGGGCTGGTGGCCTGCTGGCCGAAGCACTGGGCTGGCGTTCTGCGTTTGCCGTGCTGGCAGTGATATTCCTGGCCAGTGGAGGGCTGCTCACCAGCCGAGGCAACGGTGAGGCTAGGGTGAAGCAGGGCTGCCGGGTTGGGGTGTTGTACGGAATTCGGTCCGTCGTGGGTTCGCGATGGCCCAAGATTGTCCTGCTGGTCACGGCAATGGAAGGTGCCCTGGCGTTCAGCGCCTTGGCCTTTATTCCAAGCGACCTTCACCTTCGCTTCGGTCTTTCGATGCCCGCAGCGGGAGGCTTGGTGGCCCTCTACGGAGTCGGCGGCCTGGTTTACAGCCGGATGGCGCGGCGAATGCTGCGTCGGTGGGGCGAGCCGGGACTCGCACGGATTGGCGGCATCGGCACGGCTGTAGCGTTCGCCACGATGGCTATCGCGCCGAGCTGGTACTTCGTGCCCCCCGCCTGTCTGCTGGCCGGCTTTGGCTTCTACGCGTTGCACAACACCCTGCAGACCAATGCGACTCAGATGGCGCCATGGGCCCGAGGCACGGCGGTTTCGCTTTTCGCGTGCACCCTGTTTCTCGGGCAGTCGGTCGGAATCCTGGGTGCGGCATGGGTAGTGGACCGCTTGGCTGCTCCAGCAGTGTTCTCAGTCTCAGCGGCCGGACTCCTCGTGCTCGGCCTCCTGTTCGCAGTACTCATCAAACAACGAGGGCATTCATGAGCGCCAAGACATCGAACCCTGCAAACCAACAGGCGTTTGCGGTGCAGATGACCCTCATCGCCGCCATGGCGATTTGGGGATTGAACATCGCGGTTGTAAAGCAGCTGACGCATACCTTCGACACGTCGATGCTTGCTGCCTTGCGCATGGTCGTGGCCCTTGCGGTCCTATCCGGAATCTTGCTCTGGAAGCGGTGTGTCGTTCTGGAAGTCTCATGGAAGCAGGTTCGCACGCTGCTGGTCGCCGGCGTCTTGATGGTCTACCTCAACCAGCTACTCTTCGCTGAAGGACTGCAAAGGTCCACCGCGACCAACGGCGCGCTCATCATGGCTCTGAGCCCGCTGGTGTCTGCAGTGCTCGCCGCGCTCATGTTCCGTGAGAGCTTGTCGCTGCAACGCCTGTTCGGTGTGGCCCTGGGATTTTGCGGCGTTGCTGCCGTTGTCCTGAGCCACCCGGGCGCGGGGCTGTCTCATGCGAGCACCGGCGACCTGATGCTGGTTGCGGGCGTTGTCAGCTTCGCGGCTGGAGGAGCGCTCGTGCAGCGCCTGGCTCGCTGCCTCAACCCGTTGATGATTAGCTGGGCGATATATCTCGTCGGCACAGCGATGCTCGTGGTGCAGGCTGCCGTCGGAAGTCCCTCTCTGAATCTGGACGTGCTCTTCCCCGGCTGGTGGCCATGGGCACTGATTCTGTTCTCCGGCGTGATGGCGACCGCCCTGAGCAACCTGCTCTGGAATCGAGCCATCGCCACCATCGGCGTCGCACGCACCGCCGTCTTTCTCTACTGGGTTCCTGTCTTCGGCGTCCTCTTTGCCGCCATGTTGCTCGACGAGCGCCTGACCGCCTGGCACTTGGCCGGATTCGCCGCCGTGATGGCTGGAACCTTCCTCGGTACCAGGCAGCAGCCCTCGGCCCCTTCCTCTACTTCTTGAGCTTTCTCACCATGACTACTCCTAACCCGCTGCTGTTCCAGCCTCTGAAGCTTCGAGACCTGGCGCTGAAGAATCGCATTGTCATTTCTCCCATGTGCCAGCACGCGGCGGAGACGGGGAGCGCGACGCCCTGGCACATGGTTCATCTTGGCAAGTTCGCCCTGGGAGGCGCCGGCCTCATCCTGACCGAGAGCACCGCGGTCGACCCACGTGGTCGCATCGGAACCGCGGACCTGGGATTGTGGGACGACCGTCAGGTCGAACCGCTGAAGACGGTGGTCGACTTTGTGCATGCCAACGACGGCGCAATCGGTGTGCAACTGGCTCATGCCGGCCGAAAGTCAGGTAGCCAGCCGCTCTGGGAGGGCGGGGCCGCACTGAGCGACGAGGTCATGGCAGGGGACGCAGAGCCTTGGCAGCGGTTGGGCCCAAGCCCGCTGGCCGCCGGACCCGGTTGGTCCGCGCCTCGAGCAATGACGCCCAAAGACATTGAAGACGCGATTCAACGCTTCGCGGATGCCACCGTGCGGGCTGACAAGGCGGGATTTGACGTCGTGGAACTCCACTTCGGCCATGGCTACCTGGTCGCGAGCTTCCTGTCGCCCAACTCCAACCACCGCGACGATGAGTGGGGCGGCAGCCTGGATGGCCGGATGAAGCTGGCGCTCGAAGTGGCAGCCCGGGTCCGTGACGTTTGGCCTGCCGGCAAACCGCTCTTCTGCCGCCTGTCCGCTGTCGACGGCAGCGTCGACGGGTGGGGCTTGGACGACTCGGTCGTCCTTGCTCGGGAGCTCGCCCGGCTTGGCGTCGACGTCATTGACTGCTCCTCCGGCGGTCTGACCGAGGAGACCCGGGCCCTGCCAGTACCTCGAGGGCTGGGCTTCCAAGTGCCGTTCTCGGAACGTATCCGCCGCGATGCAAATGTTCCGACTCAGGCGGTCGGAATGATTGTCGACGCAAGCCAGGCGGAAGCCGTGCTCCAGGAAGGGAAGGCGGATCTCATCGCCTTAGGTCGAGAAGCTTTGTTCGACCCCTATTGGGCCCACCATGCGGCGACGACGCTGGGCGTGGACCCGAACTATCAACGCTGGCCCTTCCGTCACGGAGTCTGGCTGGCCAAGCGCGCACCTGGTTTGGCGCGAGCACGTGCGCAAGCTGCTGAGCAGCTGATTTCTCCCTCCAACTGAAAGGAAGCGACCTTGACTGCACGAATGGGCTTTATTCGCAAGAAGGCCGACTGGACGTTTGAGGACTTCAACTCCTACTGGCGTGAAAACCATGGAGCGCTTGCCCGGCAAGCGCCCAACCTGCGGGAGTACTGGCAAAACGCGGTGGTCGACAGGCTGCAGCGGGGCATCGAGTTCCCCAGGGGACCATGGGAATTCGACGGCTTCTCCCAGCTCTCGTTCGACGACCCCGAACAGTCGAACCATGCCTTCAATGACAGTGGGATGGCGGCGGCGCTCATCAAGGATGAGCAGCACTTCATTGGCGACCTGCACATCGTTACCGCCGAGCAATCCGTTGTCATCCCGGTGCCTCCCAAGGAGGAGCGCTCAAAGCTCTTGAAGCGTATGTCGGTCATCAAGCGTCTGCCAAGCATGAGCGAGGAAGACTTTCGTCGTGAATGGAAGGTTCACGGTGACTTCGTTCGCAAGATGTCTGGTGTCAGTGCCTATCGCCAGAACGTGCTGACCGCCCGTGAGCGCGTGAAGGGCCAACCCTGCGGCTACGACGAGTTGCCCATCGACGGCATCGTCGAGCTGTGGTTCAAGGACGCAGAGACGCTTGAGGCCGCCTTCGGTTCCGACGCTGGCAGGGAAACGATGGCTCACGCGAAGACTTTCCTGTCCGAAATCACCGCATTCGTGGTGGCAGAACGGCAGATTCTGTAGCGGCGGCGAGGAACTCAAATGATGAAACGAATGACCCTCCTGGCCAGGAAGGAGGGGTTGTCCACGAGCGACTTCAGGGCCTATTGGGCGGGGCCTCATGCGCAGCTCGCTTTGGGCATGGATGGCATCACCCGGTACAACCACAACCGTGTCGACAAGGTGCTGTGGGCAAGCGGCGGCGAGCCCGCATTCAACGTCGATGGCGTCGTGGAACTCTGCTTTGCAGACGCTGAAGCCATGCGCCTTGCGCAGGCATCGGATGTCGGCAAGAAGTTCATCCCTGCTGACGAGCCGCTCTTCTTGAAAGGCTGGACCTTGTGCGTGGTGGACACGCAGGGCGACGACCCTGAAGAGCCGCCCGTGAAAGTGCTCATCCCGTTTCACGCGCAGGCTGATGTTCGCGAAGCACTGTGGTCTGACCTGCAGCGTGCGGCGGCCTCCATTGGTATCGAGGCTGCCTTGAATTGGACGGCCTCGACAGCCAAGCGGGAGCGACTGTGGGCCGAACCGTCGCCCCCTACAGGATTTATCGCCGCCTGGTTCAGGAGCGTTGCGAAGGCTCATGAGGCGTTTGAGCCCGCATCCGAATTGCGCGCTGTCGTTGAGATGCACACCATTGATGGTGTCGCCTATCTCGTCAACGAGCTTCGCATCAGGTAACTCCGCGCGCAACGACCTCTGTTGCGGACGTTGAACTTCCGCGACGGCAAGGCTTCCCTCGCTCACCTCGGGCAAATCGGTCAGATTGCAGGTGTGCGACGACTTGGCGCAGGACGTCGCAGCAACATTCGCGGGCGTGCGACTTGTCGAATCCGAGGCCTTCACCAGCTGAGCGCAGTGCTCAACCGGTGATATGGCGAGCAGCCGCTTCGGAGAAATCTGTACAGCCGGTACGGGCCCTTGTCAGGCGTACGTTCGTCGATCGCGAACGGCGGCGACCCATCTGAAGGGGGCGTTGGTGCGGTGAGGCGAGACACGTTTGGCTGATTCAGCCAGGCCTTAGAGCATCGCGCGCAGACTGAATCGCCAGGTCGACGGCTTGTACACGACGGTTGAGTTCCTCGTTGACGAAGGTCACCAGCGCACCGAGTTCACTTCGCGTCGAATGAATCTCTTCTGCTTCATCTGCGCTGTAAGGGACCAATAATTTCTCAAGGCCGACGTATGCGAGTACCACTTCGCGCAGATTTTCAACGGCGTCACCGGCGCGCATCACAAGCGTGTGCGCACTGGATTCGTGTGTTGGATTGGAAGGATCAGCTGAGGTTTCGGCAAGGCGCGCGCGTGCGCGAGAGCGTTTGGCCATGAGTGGCCTCCAAGAGGTGAGGTTGCTACAACCACCGCCCCTGAGGCCAATCAGTGGCGGCGACTCGAAGGGTTGGCCTACCGATCCACCTCTTGCGAGAAACCGGCCGGGCTTGCGCCCGCCCATCGAGCCGCCAAAACTGGAGGCACGATCGACGAAGCCGCAGACCCTGCGGTTTTCACTGCGGCTTTCGTCGCAGAGGTGGATTCGGGAGGCCAATCCCGATCACGCTTTTAGGGCGTGACGCGGGCAGTATAGCCAGGGGTCGGAGACAGTTCCCACCTCGCATCACCCCGCAACTTGCGCGTCGGCATAGATGCCCCAGCATCACGCTCCGCCCCGATTCGCGGTAGAACCCCCACTCATCTTCTGCCCCAAGGAGCCCCACATGCCCAGCACGAGATCCCCCGACTTCAAGCACTTCAAGATCGCCGGCCAGACCCAGGTCTCCCGCCTGGGCTTCGGCGCCATGCGCATCACCGGCCCCGGCATCTGGGGCCCGCCGGCCGATCGCGCGGAAGCGCTGCGCACCCTTCGGCGCCTTCCCGCGCTGGGCGTCGACTTCGTGGACACGGCCGACTCCTATGGCCCCAACATCTCCGAAGAGCTGATCCGCGAGGCGCTCTATCCCTACCGCCACATGCTGGTCGCCACCAAGGCGGGCCTGGCGCGCACCGGGCCCGACCAGTGGACGCCGCTCGGCCGGCCCGAGTACCTGATCCAGCAGGCGCATGCGAGCCGTGTGCGGCTGGGGGTCGAGAAGATCGGGCTCTGGCAGCTGCACCGCATCGATCCGCGCGTGCCGGCGGACGAGCAGTTCGGCGCCGTGCGGCAGCTACTCAATGACGGCGTGATCCTTCATGCCGGGCTCAGCGAGGTCTCCGTGGCGGACATCCAGGCCGCGTCGAAGTTCTTCAAGGTCGCGACGGTGCAGAACCGCTACAACCTGTCGGACCGCGGCAGCGAGGCGGTGCTCGACCACTGCGCTGCGCAGGGCATCGGCTTCATCCCCTGGTATCCGCTGGCGGCCGGCGGGCTGACGAAGGCCGGCGAGGTGGTCGACCGCATCGCCAGGCAACACGGTGCCACGCCGGGGCAGATCGCGCTGGCGTGGCTGCTCGCGCGCAGCCCTGTGATGCTGCCGATCCCGGGCACCTCCAAGGTCGCGCATGTGGAAGAGAACATGGCGGCGGCGGACATCGAGCTCTCCGGCGAGGAGTTCGATGCTGTGGAGGCGGCAAGCCGGCGCTAGCTGCTGCTCAATGCAGCGTGACGGCCGGGAACACCGCGAGGCGGTTCCCCGCATCGGCGCCGAGGTACTGGGCAACGCCATCCGCCCGTTGGGGCGCCCAGGCGCGCAGCGCGGCGGCAGGGGAGGGGCCGGCGCGATCGATGGCGATGGACTGCGACCGGGGCGCCGCGCCGCTGCCCCCGTCGCAACGGAAGTAGGCGCCGCCGCTGCGCGAGACGATGTTCTCGGGTTGCACGCCCATGCCGGCCGCGGTCACGATGTGCAGGTCCACGCCCGCGCCCTGGGGCGGATCGAGGTCGTCTTTCACGTACATCTCGCGCATGACACCATGGCTCACGGGGTTCGCGAGGGTCATGTGGTCGAGGCAGACCTCGACGCCGCAGCTGACAACGTCGCCGTTCGGGCAGGCGGCACTGAAGAAGGGTGACTGGGTCTCCTCCAGGATGCGCTGGCTCGCGGGGTCCCAGCGGTCCCATGTCTGGGGGCCCTGGTCGAGGCCGTCGATGCCCGACAGCCGGACCTTCTGCCAGGAATGGAGGAGGCGCCCGCCCTGGTAGACCAGCGCGGAGTTGTGCACGCGCACCTGCGCGCCATCAGCGGGCTCGCTCCACCAGACCGACCCGACGCACCACAGCACCGCCGGTACCTGGGCACTCAGTGTCTCGAAGTAGCTCATCACGTTGAAGAAGGTGGGCCGCGAATAGGGGAGGTTGTCGCGCCACTTGAAGAAGAACTCCGGCGCGAGGAAGACGGGCAAGGTGTCGGGCGCGATCGCGGGGACGACGCTCTGCTTGATGAGGTCGCGTTGCAGGTTGATCTGGAGCTGGAAGTACTGCTCCTGCGTCATCTCGTTCGGGTCGGCTCCCTTGGCGGAGAGGATCTGGTTGATCTTCGCCTGGTCGTGCGTGTCGATGTCGTACGAGAAGAGTTGCACCTTGGCCATGGCTTTTCCTTTGAGTCGACGAGAGGGATGCGAAGCGTAGTACTTTTCGCGGCCATGTTGTCGTCGTTGCCAAAGATCAAGATCTGGCCGTCAATGGGCCGCGGCGCAAGATCGCGGTCCCCAGGGCAACGCAGTGCACGGCCGGCTCGGCGGCCGTGCGGAGTCGGTTGCGGGTCGGCGTTGACGGGCGATGCGGCTGGGCCGACTCAGCCCGAAACGGAGAAGCCGCCGTCCACCGGGATGGCCGTGCCGGTGATGAAGTCCGAGGCCGGGCTCGCCAGGAACACGGCCACGCCCGCCATGTCCTTCGGCTCGCCCCAGCGGCCGGCGGCGGTGCGCGCGACCACGCGCTCTGTGAGGCCGTCGACTTCCTTGCGTGCCTTGTCGGTCAGCTCGGTCTTGATCCAGCCCGGCAGCACGGCGTTCACCTGGATGCCGTCGCGCGCCCACGATGTCGCGAGCGCCTTGGTGAGTTGCACGATGCCGCCCTTGCTCGCCGCGTAGGCGGGCGCGTAGGGCGCCCCGAAGATGGACATCATGGAGCCGATGTTGATGATCTTGCCGCCGCCCGCGGCCTTCAATTGCGGGTAGGCCGCGCGGCTGCAGAGGAAGGCGCTGGTGAGGTTGGTGTCCATCACCTGGTTCCATTCGAGCAGAGAGAGCTGGTCCAGCGGCTTGCGGATGTTGGTGCCGGCGTTGTTCAGCAGGATGTCCAGCCGGCCGCAGCGCTCGGCCAGTTCGTCGAAGAGGCGCTTGACGGAGGCTTCGTCCGTCACGTCAGCCGAGAGCGCGAAGCTGTCGCTGCCCAATGCCTTCAGCGATTCGACTGCCGCGGCGGATTTCTCCGCATTGCGCGCGGCCACGATGACGCGCGCGCCCGCCTTCGCGAGGCCCTGGCCCATGCCGAGGCCGATGCCTCCGTTGCCGCCCGTGACGAGCGCGACTTTTCCTGTCAGATCGAACATCCATGTCTCCGTTGGTGATGGTGATGCGTCAAACATCGCGGACCGGTTCGACCGGTCCGCCGATGTTGCCCCCTGCAAGGGGGCGGGCGGCCACACGAAGTGGGCAAGCCTGGGGGTGTTCTCAAAGGATGCGGTTGAACCACAGGAGGGAGAGGCCTGCCGACAGGAGTGCCAGCACGGCCGCGCCCATCGCGAAGAGCGCCGAGACTTCCGTCTCCTTCTTCTCCACCGTGAGCCGCGAACTCAGGGTGTTGTAGACCTTGGTCAGGTCCGCCGCCGTGCCCGCGTAGTAGTACTCGGCCGCGGTCTTGTTGGCGATGGCCTTGAGCGTGTCCTCGTCCAGCCGCACGCGCATGGACCAGCCTTCGAAGCCGATGGTCTCGCCATCCACCGTGCCGATGCCCACGGTGTACACGCGCACGCCGCGCTCGGCCGCCACCTTGGCCGCGTCCAGTGGGTCCACGCCGGTGGTGCGCTGACCGTCGGTGAGCATGATGATCGCGGCCGAGGTGTAGGAGCCGGGCGCGACGGGCGTGAAGTCCTTCTGCGGCCCTTTGCCTGCCTGGTCGATGGGCACGCCGCGCTGGCGGGGCTGCGGGCCGAAATTGTTGACGTCGATGCCCGCTTCGGGGAAGAGGGTGGCGAGCGAGACCACGATGGCGTTGCCCGTCGCCGTCGCGCGTTGGAGCTGGAAGCTGTCGATGGCCTGCACCAGGTCGTCGCGGTTGGTGGTGGGCAGCTGGGCCACGTTGGCGCTGCCCGCGAAGGCGACGATGCCGACCTTCACGTGGCGGGGCAGTTCCTTCAGGAAGCTCTTGGCCGCCTCCTGCGCCGCGACCAGGCGGTTGGGCTGCACGTCGGCGGCGCGCATGCTGCCGGAGACGTCCATCGCCAGGATGATGGTCTGCTGGTTCGAGGGCAGCACGACCACGGCCATGGGCCGCGCGGCGGCGATGAGCATCGCGATGATGGCCAGCAGGAAGAGCAGCGGCGGGATGTGGCGGCGCACGGTCTGGCCCGCGCCCATGGCCTCCCGAACGATGGAGAGGCTGGCATAGCGCAGGGCCAGCTTCTTCTTGCGGCGGATCAGCCACAGGTACAGGAGCACCAGCAGCGGTGCGGCCAGGAGCAGCCAGAGGAATTGAGGCCAGAGGAAGTTCATGCTGCCACCGCCTTGGGTTTCGCTGACCCGGCGCGCACGCGGCGCTTGCGCATGTCGGCAAAGCGCACGATGGCTTCCACCAGGTCATCGTCGGTTGAAAGTTCGAGCGCGTCCACGCCGACCTTGGCGAGGGACGCGCGCAGGGTGTCTTCGCGTTCGGCCGCGATGCGGGCGAAGCGCTTGCGGAAGCCCGCGTCGTGGGTGTCGACCCAGAGCTGTTCGCCGGTCTCGGCGTCGCGCAGCGGGACGAGGCCGAGGTCGGGCAGTTCGAGCTCCAGCGGGTCGAAGAGGCGCACGGCCACCACTTCGTGGCGCTGCGTCAGTTGGGCCAGCGGGCGCTCCCAGCCGGGCTCGCTCAGGAAGTCGGACACCACGAAGACGGTGGAGCGGCGCGGCATCAGCACGGCGGCGGACTTGAGCAGGTCGGCCAGGCGGGTCATGCCTTTCTGCGTCTTCTCGGCGCCGCCTTTGGCTTCGGCGCGGCGCTCCATGGCGTTCAGCAGGTGCAGCACGTGGCGGCGGCCGCTGCGCGGCGGGATGACGGCCTCGACGTCGTTGCCGTAGACCAGCGCGCCAACGCGGTTGCCGTGGCGGGTGAGGAGCCGGGCGAGCACGCCGACGAAGCCGGCGGAGATCTCGCGCTTGGCCTTGACGCCGGAGCCGAAGTCGACGGAGCGGCTCAGGTCCAGCACGAACCAGGCGGCCATCTCGCGGTCTTCGGTGTAGACGCGCACGTGCGGGGTCTGCAGGCGGGCGGTGACGTTCCAGTCGATGTGGCGCACGTCGTCGTGATGCTGGTATTCGCGCAGGTCGGCCAGGTCGAGGCCGGTGCCGCGCATGAGGGTGCGGTAGTCGCCCTGCAGCAGGCCGTCGAGGCGGCGTATGACCGTCCACTCCAGCCGGCGCAGCGCGCGCTCGGCGCCGCCGGCCGCGGCCTCGATGGCCGCGAGCTGTTCGTCGTTGGCCGCTTTCGCGCGCCTAGGCCACCAGCTTTTCATGCTCGAGGGGTTTGGCTGGCGCGGGCACGGCCCGCATGATGCGGTCGATGAGGCTGTCGGGCGTGAGGCCTTCGGAGAGGCCTTCGTACGACAGCGTGACGCGGTGGCGCAGCACGTCGGGCACCAGCGCGATCATGTCCTCCGGCAGCGCGTAGCTGCGGCCGCGCAGCAGGGCCATGGCGCGCGCGCCTTCGGTGAGGTTGATGCTGGCGCGCGGGCTGGCGCCGAAGGTGATGAAGCGGCGCATGTCCTTCATGCCGTGCTTCTCGGGCGTGCGGGTGGCCGACACGAGCTTCACCGCGTACTGGATAAGCGAGGGGTCGACGTACACGCGGCGGGCCTCGGCCTGCAGGGCGGCGAGCTGCTCGGTGGTGGCGACGGGCGCGGCCTCCACCGGCGGGCCGATGACGCGCTCGACGATGACGAACTCTTCCTCGTCGGTCGGGTAGTCGACCAGCACCTTCATCATGAAGCGGTCGACTTGCGCCTCGGGCAGCGGGTAGGTGCCTTCGGTCTCGATCGGGTTCTGCGTCGCCATCACGAGGAAGGGGCGCGGCACCTTGTAGGTTTCGCCGGCGATGGTGACCTGGCGTTCCTGCATCACTTCGAGCAGCGCGCTCTGCACCTTGGCCGGCGCGCGGTTGATTTCGTCGGCCAGCAGCAGGTTGGCGAAGACGGGGCCGAGCGAGGTGCTGAATTCGCCGGTCTTCTGGTTGTAGATGCGGGTGCCGACGAGGTCTGCGGGCACGAGGTCGGGCGTGAACTGGATGCGCTTGAACTGGCCGCGCACGGTCTCCGCGAGGGTCTTGACGGTGAGGGTCTTGGCCAGGCCGGGCACGCCTTCGACCAGCAGGTGGCCGCCGGCGAGCACGGCGACCATCACGCGTTCGAGGAATCGGTCCTGGCCGACGACGACGCGCTTGACCTGGTAGAGGATCTGCTCCATCAGCTCGGCGGTGGCGGCGGATTCGGTCTCTGTGCTCATGCTGGGTGCTTTCCTTGAAACGGTCAGGAGATCAGGAGGAGGTCAGAACGGAGGCGAGCCCGCGGCCGAGGCGGCGTTCTCGATGGGTACAGCAAATCCGATGCCAATGAAGGTGCGTTGCTGCGTCGGATTGAGGATGGCGGTGACGATGCCGAGCACTTCGCCGTTCATGTTGATGAGCGGCCCGCCGGAATTGCCGGGGTTGGCGGCGGCGTCGAACTGGATGAGGTTGCCCAGCTCCTGCTTGCCTTCGGGTGAGCGGAAGGAGCGCTTGAGGCCGGAGACCACGCCGGCCGAAACCGAGGGGCCGATGCCGAAGGGGAAGCCGACGGCCGCCACCTCGTCGCCGGGCAGCAGGTCGGCCGTGGAGCGCATGGTGGCGGGAATGAGGTCGTCGGGCAGCTTCTGGGCCTGGAGCACGGCGAGGTCGTTCTCGGGCTGCACGCCGGTGATGGTGGCGGGGGACTCCAGCCCGTCGGCGAAGGTGACCTTGATGGTCTCGGCACCCGCGACCACGTGCAGATTGGTGAGGATGACGCCCTTGTCGACGATCACGACACCGGTGCCGACGCCGCGTTCCACTTCGTGGGTGCCGGCGGAGGCTTCATCGGTCTCCGGCGGCTTGCCCTTGGCCATGTTGCGGCCGCGCTTCTCGGTCCTGGCCTCGGGGGTGTTCTTTTCCTGGCCGTAGCCGACGACGCGCACCACGGAGGGGCGGATGATCTCGGCGGCCTTGGCCGCGGGCGAGGGGAGGGTCGCGGTCTGCAGGGTGCGCAGCACGGCGGCGTCGATGTCCTTCTGCGTGAGGGCGCGGTTCTGCTTGGGCCAGTAGATGGCACCTCCGGCACCGATGGCGACGCACAGCACCAGCAGCGAGAGGAAGCTCCAGCGCCCGGGTTGCCAGCGCGCCTTGGCGGGGGCTGTCATCCCGGCGGCGTCCTGCGGCGTTTCGGGGGCTGCATCGGTCGCAGCGGGGGCCCCTTCCGCCGCCGCATCGTGCGGCGCGCGGGGCGAACGGCTGTAGAAAGCGGGCCTGCGCATCGGTACACCTCCGGCAGAAGACGACGGTTTGGAGCAGTCACGGTAGCACGCTTTCCGAGGACGTGCATCCCTTCGGGCATCATTGCGCAATGGCTGTCTTCGTGGATACCCACTGTCACCTCGATGCGGCGGAATTCGGGTCCGAAATGCCCGCGATCCGCGCCCGTGCCGCCGCCCGGCAGGTGGCGATGTGCGTCATCCCGGCGGTGGATGTCTTCAACTTCGCCACGGTGCGTGAGTTGGCGCACGCGCAGGGCGACGCCTACGCCCTTGGCATCCACCCGCTGTGCACGAGCCGGGCACGGGACGAGCACCTGGCGCAGCTCGATGCGGAACTCGCCGCGCGGCGGGATGACCCGCGCCTGGCGGCGGTGGGCGAAATCGGGCTGGACTTCTTCGTCGAGGGGCTGGACGCGCAGCGGCAGGCGCTCTTCTTTCGCACGCAGTTGCAACTGGCGCGCAAGTACGAGCTGCCGGTCATCATCCATGTGCGCCGCTCGGTGGACCAGGTGCTCAAGCACCTGCGCCAGGCCGCGCCGGGCAAGACCTGGCAAGGCATCGCCCATGCCTTCAACGGCAGCGAGCAACAGGCGCTGGCTTGCATCGAGCTCGGGCTGAAGCTGGGCTTCGGCGGCGCGGTGACTTACGAGCGCGCGTTGCAGTTGCGGCGCCTCGCGGCGAGCCTGCCGCTGGACGCGATGGTGATGGAGACCGATGCACCGGACATCCAGCCGCAGTGGATCTACAAGACACAGGCGCAGCGCGCGGCCGGGGCGCCGCAGGGGCGCAACGAGCCGGGCGAGTTGCCACGCATCGCGCAGGCGGTGGCGCAACTGCGCGGCATCAGCGTCGACGAGCTGGCCGAGGCGACGACGCGGAACGCGTTTTCGGCGCTGCCTCGTCTCGCTTCTCTGATGCGCGCGTCGGTCGACATCCCGCAGCACACGTAGGCCAAGCGCCCGAGTTGACCTGGGTCAGGGGTTGCGTCAGCTTTCGGTGTCATCCTTGAGGCTCGGGTCTTCGTTGGGTTCGGGTGGCAACACTCGTCACCCTCCGCTCATTCCAACCATCAAAGGAGCTTTCATCATGACCATCACATCCCTCCGCGCCGTTCCCGCCGTGCTCGCACTGGCTCTCGCTTCCGTCGGTTTCTCGGCCGTGGCGCAGACCACCGCGCCGGCCTCTTCGGAGCCCAGCACGCTGGACAAGGCCAAGGCCACCGGCGGCAAGGCCGTGGACGCCACGGAGCGCACCGCCAAGAAGGCCTGGACCGGCACCAAGAAGGTCGCCAAGAAGACCGGCAACGCCGTGGCCGGCGCCGGCCACAAGACCGCCGACGGCATGCGCAGTGTCGGCGGCAAGATCGGCGAGAAGATCCCCGGCACCGCCGAGAACGAAGCCGCCAAGAAGCCCTGAGCCTCTTCCCGGGCTGCGCGCCTCACCCCGGGGTGTGCGCGGGCAGGCCGGGCAGGACCATGGCCGGTTTCCCCTGGTGCTCTGACACCGGGGGATCGACCGCCGTGCCATGCGCCTCCAGTGCCGCCAGCCCGCCGCCGAGGCCGGTGCCGGGGTGGCAGTTCAGGTATTCATAGAACTGCTCATCAGCGCGCAGCACGGCGATCTCGTGGAAGAGGCGCAGCTTCAGGTCGAAGTTCATTGCCTTCGCCACCGGCGGAAAGGCGCCCACGATGGCCTTGTGCGTCGGATGCGCGGCAGCCCAGTGCTCCAGGTGTGCGAGAGAGCGCCAGAAGGCCATGCCGAAGCCCTTGTCGAGGTGCAATCCGTTGGCGTCGATGTGCCGCATGTGGCGGCTGGCATAGCAGCCCAGTGGATGACCCTTCCGCGCGAGAAAATCCATGCCGCGATGCAAGGCCCGCTCCATCCCGCCGAGATAGAGCTCCCTTTCCTTGTCACCGGCATCGGCCCAATCCTGGCCGGAGCGGATGAAGACGAGGTTCTCGTGGCCCGCGACGCGCACGCTCCCCTTGGGCGACGTCCCCGACAGCCTCGTCAGCGTGCCCGCTGCCTGCATGGCATCGACCTGCGAATCAGGAATGCGGTCGCGCGAGGAGCCCCAGTAGCCATGCTCCCGGATGGGCGCCGGGCTGACGCGCCCCAACATGACGCCGGCGCCCTCGAGCCTGTCGGAGTCGCTCAGCAACGACTCGAAACGCTCCACGCGCGGGATGAGGATTTCGCGGAAATGGCCGAGCCCGTCGCTCGGCGGCGCGTCTGGCGTCCATCGCGACGCGACCGAAGGATGCGCGGACCAGCGCGTGTAGGCGTCGGGGTCGTTCCAGTAGGCGAGCGCCATGAAGTTGTCATGGCCCACCTCGTCGGTGGAGAAGGCGAGTTCGTGATGGCCGGGTCCGTCGGGCAGGGTGAAGCTCGCGATGATCGCGCGCAGCGCCGCCCAGGCGGTGGCACGGAGGCCGGCGCCGGACGCCTGCACCCCGAAGTGTCCCAGGACGAGCCGCCGGACCGGCGCATCGGGATACGCGGCATAGCCGGGAAATGCAGGGGCGTAGTCGTCGCCGACCCCACGCTGACGTGTTCGCGGGCACCGCAGATGCGGTGCGATGGCGGATTCCATGGCTTCTTCCTCTGATGTGTTTCTGTCGGGAATGCGGGGGGCTTGCTATCGCTTTCGAGCGTTTGCCTCAGGCGGACGGGCGGAAACGCCGCAGTCCAATCAGCGAGAGCAGCCGGCACAGCGCGTACAGCAGGGCTTCGATGGCCAGCACGGCCGCCGGCATCGTCGGCAACGCGCGCAGCACCGGGCGGACCTGATCGCGCCGGGCGCCGGGTCCGTGGAGCCTGAACATGCCGGGGCACAGGAAGGAGAAGTTGACCTTGTACCAGAGCAGGGGCTCGGTGAAGAACAGCGTCCAAAGCCGCGGCAGCACGCCGATCTTCGCGGCGAGTCCGGCCATGTAGGGGTAGTAGTCCACGAGATGGCCGACCCGCGCGAAATCGAGCGGGAAGAGCTGGCGTGCGTGGCGTTGCTGGGCCGTGATGGAGGCATCCATCGCGTCCGGCGAGGGCAGGCTGACGTGCCCCGCATACAGCAGCGCGAGGTAGCGGCTCTGCATTTCGGCAAGAACGGGCACGGTGCCGACGGCAGGCCGCACGAAGCCGACGAGGGCGAGCTTCTCGCCGTATTCCGGCACGAACATGTAGTCGTACAGGCCATTCGATGAGCGCAGCCGCGAGGCCAGCCGCGGCGGGAGGAAGTCAAGGCAGTGCCTGAACCCCGTGCAGCAGACGACGACATCGACGACGGCAGCGGTGCCATCGTCGAAGCGAAGGCGAAGGCCCTCGGCGCCGATGATGCCGGGCTTGATCTGCACCTTGCCGCTCAGATGCGCCCGCATGAAGCCGCAGCTCTTGGTGGAGATGCGGCGGAAGGGGCCGAGCCCGCGCGTGTTGGCGAAGCTGCCATTCATTCGGTCGGCCAGGTCCTGGATGGCGGCGTCGTCGGACGAGCGGATGGCGCGGCGCTCGATCCTTCGCTTCAGGCGCAGCAGGCAGCCCAGCGGCCCGGCCTCGATGAGCTTGGGCAGGCTGTGATGGATGCGGGAGGTGTCGAGATCGGTGGGCCGGCCGTCGTGGTAGCGCGCAATGAGATAGCCGGGGCACCGGCGGATCGAGACGGCGCAACTGCGTGCATGCGCCGACACGAAGTGGCACAGGTCGGAGCCTGTCTCACCCATGCCGATGAAGACGACGCGCTGGTTCTCCAGCTCGGCAGGGTCGCGAATGTCGCTGCTGTGCACGACGCGGCCGGTGTAGCCGGCGAGTTCGCCCGCCGCGGGCAGGTTCGGCCTTCCGTTCGCGCCGCTGCAGACCACGAGCCGGTCGAACACGCGGGTGTGGCGCCCTGCGTCGTCGGACACTTCCACCTGCCATCGCCCGTCCGCCAGCCGTGCCTTGCGCACCTTGCTGCGGTAGCGGATGCATGGCAACAGGTCATGGGCCTCGGCGTAGCGGTGCAGGTAGCGCACGTATTCCTCGGCCGTCCACATCCGCAGGTCGTCGATCCGCTCTGCCGCGAGGAAGTCGCTGAAGGAGACCAGCAAGGGGTTGTTGACGAGCGTGAGGCCCTTGTACGAGTTGGCGAAGGCGCCGCCGAGCGCCGACGAGGCCTCCAGGATGGTCAACTCGAACCCGGCGTTGTTCTCGCGGATCTCCTTGGCCGCGCACAGCCCCGACGGTCCTGCCCCGATCACGCAGATCCGCATCGCCTCAGGCCTGCGCGAAGGTGATCTGCCGCTTGTAGTCCAGGAAGGCAGTGAATTTCTCGAAGTGGTCGTCGACGATCCAATGCGCCTCTCGCAGCGTGTCTTCGTCCAGCTGGATGTCTTCGAACGCGCGCATGTCCAGGGGGTGGTCGGCCTCGCTGCGCGCATGGCTGTCGCCGAAGTAGCCGAGCTTGCGGCCGGTCTCGGCCTCGAAGAGCGAGGCCACGCGCCGAGTCGTGGCGAAGAAGAGTCCCACGCTCGCCTCGCCCGCGGCCATGGCCGCGAGCTTCAGGCAGGGCGAGCGGGCGCAGCGCTGGGCGCGGTGCAGCACCCAGTACATGTAGTGCCGTATCGGCACGCCGCGCTCGCACCAGATGGCCTTCATGGCGTCGCCATAGCTCGCGACCTCGTGGTCGATCCCGATGGCGGCGAGATCGTCGACGAGCATCTGCCAGTGGGTGGCGTCGACCTGCGCATGGGCGTTGATGGCATGTTCAAGTGCATTCGCCGGCCGGGCATAGGCGTAGTACATGCGATTGACATCGCGGAAGGTCATGGCCAGATGCACGAAGAGCGGCGCCCAGATGCGCAGCTTGGCCGTGACGCCATCGGCGCCGATGCCGCGCGCCAGCGTGAAGAAGTCGTGCCTCGCGGCCAGCTGGCTCTGCTCGGAAATACGTGCCAGTACTCTGTGCATCTTGCCTCCCCGGACGATGGATCCTGCCGCGCATCCTAGGCAACAGGATTCGCGAGCTTTTCGAAGGGTGACAATTTGCGAGAATCCATTGATGCCCGCAAATTCATCCGCATCCGCGGCCAAGGTCGCCGGACGCCCGGCGCCGTCCGCCGCCGGGAAGGCGGCCGAGAGGCTGCATGGGCTCGCGCCTCTAGTTTCAGGGGATACGGCGGTGCTGATCCTGGGGAGTTTTCCCGGCGGTCTTTCGCTCGCGCGGCGGCAGTACTATGCGCACCCGCAAAACCATTTCTGGAAGATCTTGCAAGCGATATGGCCCGAAAGCCCCCTCCCGGCGGGCGCAGACAGTTACCTCGCCCGCGGCCAGTGGCTGCTGGCGCGCGGGCTCGGGCTGTGGGATGTCTACGGCGCCTGCGAACGTGAAGGCAGCCTGGATTCCGCCATCCGCAATGCGGTGACCAACGACATCGCCGGGCTCCGCTTGCCCCGGCTCGCCGCCATCGCGCACAACGGTGGCGAGAGCTTCAAGCATGCGCGGCACACCGGCAGCCTGGGCGTGCCCGTCCATCGTCTGCCGTCATCGAGCGCGGCCAATGCATCCTGGAGTTTCGAGCGCAAGCGCGACGCCTGGCGCGAGGTCTTCGTGCAGCACGGGTTGCGCTGATGGCCGGGCGCAAGGCGGCCGCGGCCGAACTCCCGGAGGTCAATTTCTCCGACTGGGGCGATGTGCGCTATTTGCACCTCGGCACGGAATGGGTGCAGGGCTCGATGAAGATCGACGCACCCTTCGAGATCGAACTCGAGTACGTGCAGCGCATGATGGCCTGGCTGCTCTTCGTGGAGCCGGGCAGCGTCGCCCATCGCCATGCGATGCAGCTCGGCCTGGGCGCGGCCAGCCTGACCAAGTTCTGCCGCAAGACGCTGCGCATGCGCACCACCGCCGTCGAGTTGAACCCGCAGGTGGTCGCGGCCTGCCGGGGCTGGTTCAAGCTGCCGGCGGACGATGCGCGGCTGGAAGTGGTGATCGCGGACGCCGCGGCGGAGATCCGCAAGCCGAAGTGGCTGGGCACGGTGGACGCGCTGCAGGTCGACCTGTACGACCACGAGGCCGCCGCGCCCGTGCTGGACAGCGAGGACTTCTACGCCGATTGCCGCGCGTTGCTGACCGAGGACGGTTGCATGACGGTCAACCTCTTCGGCCGTTCTTCCAGCTATGCGCGCAGCCTGGAGAAGATCACGGCCGCCTTCGGCGCCGACGCGGTCTGGGCCTTCAAGGCCACGCGCGAGGGCAACACGGTGGTGCTGGCCCAGCGCACGCCCGCGCATCCCAAACGCGGCGAGCTTGCCGAGCGCGCCCAAACCATCCAGACTCGCTGGGGCTTGCCCGCGCCCAAATGGCTGCGGGTGTTCAAACCGCAGATCTGATCCATGAGCGCCGTTTCGCCCGCCTCCCCAGCCTCGCCCAGCAATCCCGCCGCGTCCGCCCTCGTTCGCCATGAGGGGCCGTTGATCCTGCGGCATCTCATCGAGTGGCTGGCGCAGGACGCCGTGATCTCGCCGGTCGAGGCCAAGCGCACGCTCGCGCGCTGCGCGCAGGTGGAGAGCCGTCAAGCGCCGCTGGTGCGCCTGGCCAACGTCGCGATGTCGCGCGAGCGCGATGGCAAGCCGCTGGATCTCGAAATGCTCACGCAGTGGCTGGCCGGCCGCGCCGGGCTCGCCTATCTGCGCATCGATCCGCTCAAGGTGGACGTGGGCAAGGTGGCCGACACGATGAGCGCGGCCTATGCGGAGCGGCACAAGGTGCTGCCGATCCAGGTGACGCCGAGCGAGGTGGTGGTGGCGACGGCGGAGCCATTCCTGACCGACTGGATCTCCGAGGTCGAGCGCCAGGCGCGGCGCACGGTGCGGCGCGTGGTCGCCAACCCGACGGACATCCAGCGCTACACGGCGGAGTTCTTCGCGCTGGCGAAGTCGGTGCGCGCGGCGCAGAAGGCCGGTGGCAATTCGGGCGGCACCAGCTTCGAGCAGCTGGTGGAGCTGGGCAAGAGCAACAAGCAGCTGGACGCGAACGACCAGAGCGTGGTGCAGGTGGTGGATTGGCTGTGGCAGTACGCCTTCGACCAGCGCGCGAGCGACATCCACCTGGAGCCGCGGCGCGACCAGGGCGTGATCCGCTTTCGCATCGACGGCGTGCTGCATCCGGCCTACCAGATGCCGATGGGCGTGATGAACGCGATGGTGGCGCGCATCAAGCTGCTCGGTCGCATGGACGTGGTGGAGAAGCGCCGGCCGCTGGACGGCCGCATCAAGACGCGCAACATGCGCGGCGACGAAGTGGAAATGCGCCTGTCGACGCTGCCCACGGCCTTCGGCGAGAAGATGGTGATGCGGATCTTCGATCCGGACACGGCCGTGAAGGACCTCGACGCGCTCGGCTTCGCGAAGCACGATGCACAGCGCTGGGAGCAGCTGGTGACGCGGCCGCACGGGATCATCCTGGTCACCGGTCCGACGGGTTCGGGCAAGACGACGACGCTCTACTCGACCTTGAAGCGCGTGGCGACGGAGGAGGTGAACGTCAGCACGATCGAGGACCCGATCGAGATGATCGAGCCTTCGTTCAACCAGACTCAGGTGCAGCCGCAGCTGGATTTCGGTTTCACGGAAGGGTTGCGCGCGCTGATGCGGCAGGACCCGGACATCATCATGGTGGGCGAAATCCGGGATCTCGCCACGGCCGAGATGGCGGTGCAGGCGGCGCTGACGGGGCACCTCGTGTTCAGCACGCTGCACACGAACGATGCGCCCAGCGCGATCACGCGGCTGATGGAGCTGGGCGTTCCTTCGTACCTGATCAACGCGGTGATGCTGGGCGTGCTGGCCCAGCGGCTGGTGCGCACGCTGTGCCCGCACTGCAAGGAGCCTGACGAGTCGGTGACGCGCGACAAGCTCGCGGAGTTCGTGAAGCCCTGGCAGATCAACGGCTCGGTGCGGGCGTACAAGCCGGTGGGCTGCGTGGATTGCCGCATGACGGGGTACATGGGGCGCATGGGGCTCTATGAGTTGCTGAGCGTCAGCGAGACCTTCAAGCTGGAGGTCAACAAGGAGCCGAACACCAATGCGCTGCGGCGGCAGGCCGTGGTCGATGGGATGCGGCCGCTGCGGCTGGCCGGCGCGCTCCGGGTGGCCGAAGGCGTCACGACCATCGAGGAAGTGTTGAGCGCCACGCCGCCGCTGGAGTAGCCGCGCGCCGGGGCGCAAGGCCCAGGGATAACCCTGAACCGCCGATAGGTGGAATCCACATCAACCTGACCAATACCTGACCACACAATCTCCGATCGAATTTTTTCGTGGAGACTGTTCGTGAAAATCAAGAGTCAGAAAGACTTCTTCGCCGGGCTGATGTTCACAGTCGTCGGCATCGCCTTCGCCTGGGGAGCGACCACCTACAACGTGGGCACCGGCGCCCGCATGGGCCCCGGCTACTTCCCGATGATGCTGGGCATCCTCCTGAGCGTGCTGGGCATCATCGTCATCTTCACCTCGCTCACCATCGAGACGGTCGACGGCCAGCCGGTCGGCAAGATCGCCTGGCGGCCGCTGGGTTTCATCATCGGCGCCAACCTCGTCTTCGGCTTGCTGCTCGGCGGCGTCGTCGCCTGGGGCCTGCCGGCCATGGGCCTGATCGCCGCGATCTACGCGCTGGTGCTCATCGCCGGCCTCGCGGGCGAGAAGTACAGCTTCAAGGCCAGCCTGATCCTCGCCACCATCCTGGCCGTCGGCAGCTACCTCGCCTTCGTGGTCGCGCTGAAGCTCCAGTTCCAGGTGTGGCCCACCTTCATCACCGGCTGAGAACGACGAGAACGACAACGCCATGGATCTGATCAACAACCTCTCCATCGGGTTCACCGCGGCCTTCACGCTGCAGAACCTCATCTACGCCTTCGTGGGTTGCCTGCTGGGCACGCTGATCGGGGTGCTTCCCGGTATCGGCCCGGTCGCGACCATCGCGATGCTGCTGCCCGCCACCTATGCGCTGCCGCCCGTGGCCGCGCTCATCATGCTGGCCGGCATCTACTACGGCTCGCAGTACGGCGGCTCCACCACCGCCATCCTGGTCAACCTGCCGGGTGAATCGTCCTCGGTGGTGACCGTGATCGACGGGCACCAGATGGCCAAGCAGGGGAGAGCGGGCCCCGCGCTCGCCGCGGCTGGCCTGGGCTCCTTCTTCGCGGGCTGCGTAGGCACGCTGATCCTCGCCGCCTTCGCGCCGCCGCTGACCGAGCTGGCCTTCAAGTTCGGCCCGGCCGAGTACTTCTCGCTGATGATCCTGGGCCTGATCGGCGCCGTGGTGCTGGCCTCCGGCTCGCTCATCAAGGCGATCTGCATGATCGTGCTGGGCCTGTTGATCGGCCTGGTCGGCACGGACGTGAACTCGGGCGTCGCGCGCTTCAGCTTCGACATCCCGGAACTCACCGACGGCATCGGCTTCATCGTGATCGCGATGGGCGTGTTCGGCTACGGCGAAATCATCTCCAACCTGGCCCAGCCGGAGGAGGAGCGCCAGGTCTTCACCGCCGAGGTGCACGGCCTGTGGCCCACCAAGGAGGACTTCAAGCGCATGACGCCCGCCGTGCTGCGCGGCACGGCGCTCGGCTCCTCGCTGGGCATCCTGCCCGGCGGCGGCGCGCTGCTGTCGGCCTTCGCGGCCTACACGCTGGAGAAGAAGATCAAGCTGCGCCCGGGCGAAGTGCCCTTCGGCAAGGGCAACATCCGCGGCGTGGCCGGCCCCGAGGCGGCCAACAACGCGGGCGCGCAAACTTCCTTCATCCCGCTGCTGACGCTGGGCATTCCGCCCAACCCGGTGATGGCGCTGATGGTGGGCGCGATGACGATCCACAACATCCAGCCCGGCCCGCAGGTGATGACCAGCAACCCCGAACTCTTCTGGGGCCTGATCGCCTCGATGTGGATCGGCAACCTGATGCTCATCATCCTGAACCTGCCGCTGATCGGCATCTGGATCAAGCTGCTGTCCATTCCCTACCGCTGGCTGTTCCCGGCCATCGTGCTGTTCTGCGCGATCGGCGTCTACTCGACGAACAACAACGTGTTCGACATCTGGATGGTCGCGATCTTCGGCGTGGTGGGCTACACCTTCATCAAGCTCGGATGCGAACCCGCGCCGCTGCTGCTGGGGCTGATCCTCGGGCCGATGATGGAAGAGAACCTGCGCCGCGCGCTGCTGCTGTCGCGCGGCGACTGGAGCGTGTTCGTCACGCGCCCGATCTCGCTGGGCCTGCTGCTCGCGGCGGCGGCGCTGCTGGTGATCGTGCTGCTGCCATCGGTCAAATCCAAGCGGGAAGAAGCCTTCGTCGAGGACTGACGACCCCCGAGCTTCGAACGAACGGCGCCCTCGGGCGCCGTTTGTCGTTTGTGCCTGCAGCACGTCCGCGCCCAAAGCGTCAGAATCCACACCCATGAAATTCGACTACGCCAACCCCTACACCTCCGTCCGGATTCCGGTTTTTGCCCGCAATGTGGTCTCCACCTCGCATCCGCTCGCGGCGCAGGCGGGCCTTCGCATCCTGCAGAAGGGCGGCAACGCGGTCGACGCGGCCATCGCCACGGCGGCGGTCATGACGCTGGTGGAGCCGGTGAGCAATGGCCTGGGCAGCGATGCCTTCTGCATCCTGTGGGACGGCAAGAAGCTGCACGGGCTGAACGCCTCCGGCTGGTCGCCCGCGGCGTGGACGCCGGAATACTTTCGCGGCAAGTATGGCGCTGACAAGGCCACGCCGCCGCAGCGCGGCATCGATTCGGTCACGGTGCCGGGCGCGGTCGGAAGCTGGATGGCGCTGTCGGAGCGCTTCGGCAAGCTGCCCTTCGGCGACCTGATGGCGCCGGCCATCGAGATCGCCGAGCGCGGCTACCTGATGCCGCCGGTGGTGCAGGGCAAGTGGGCCGCCGCCACGCCGCTGCTGCGCAACCAGCCCGGCTTCGAACAGAACTTCCTGCCCTGGGGGCGGGCGCCGGAGATTGGCGAGCTGTTCCGCTTCCCGGCCGCGGCACGGGCGCTGAAGGCCATCGCGGCAACCAAGGGCGAGGCCTTCTACCGCGGCGAGATCGCGCAGGCGCTGGAGAAGTTTTCCACGGCCAACGGCGGCAGCCTGAAGGCGAGCGACCTGGCCGGCTGGAAGCCCGAGTGGGTCGACCCGATCGGCATGGACTACGCCGGCCACACGCTGCACGAGATTCCGCCCAACGGCCAGGGCATCGCGGCACTGATCGCGCTGGGCATCCTGAAGAACTTCGACATCGCCTCGATGCCGGTCGACTCCGTCGCCTCGCAGCATCTGCAGATCGAGGCCATGAAGCTGGCCTTCGCCGACACCTACCGCTACGTGTCCGACCCCTCGTCGATGGAGTTGAGCCCGCTGCAGATGCTCGATGCCTCCTATCTCGCCTCGCGTGCCAAACTGATCGACATGAAGAAGGCACAGGACTTCAAGGCGGGCAACCCGGTCAAGGGCGGCACCATCTACCTCACGGCCGCCGACGAGAGCGGGATGATGGTGAGCTTCATCCAGAGCAACTACATGGGCTTCGGGTCGGGCTGCGTGGAGCCGGAGTTCGGCATCAGCCTGCAGAACCGCGGCCACGGCTTCAACCTGAGGGACGGAAGCCCGAACGTCGTGGCGCCGCACAAGCGGCCCTTCCACACCATCATTCCCGCCTTCCTCAGCAAGGACGGCGCGCCGGTGATGAGCTTCGGCGTGATGGGCGGCAACATGCAGCCGCAGGGCCATATGCAGACGCTGGTGCGCATGCTGGACTATGGCCAGAACCCGCAGGCCGCGTGCGACGCGCCGCGCTGGCGCTTCAACAGCGGCGTGGAGATCAACGTCGAGGCGGCCATGAACCCGGCCACCGTGCAGGGCCTGGCGGCGCTGGGCCACAAGACGGAAGTCATCAACGACTCCTACCAGGACTTCGGCGCCGGCCAGTTCATCTGGCGTGCGGGCGAGCCCTCGGTCGAAGGCTATGTGGCGGCGAGCGATCCGCGCCGCGACGGCCAGGCCGCCGGATACTGAGGCCGATGGCGCGTTCGGCGAGTTCGGCGGATTCGGCTCCTTCTTCCCAGGGCGTTCACAAGAACAAGGGCATCGCCACGGGGCTGGCGCTCGCCACCTTCGGCGCGATCGCCTTCAGCGGCAAGGCGATCATCGTCAAGCTCGCGTACCGTCATGGCGTGGACGCGGTGACGCTGATCACGCTGCGCATGCTGTTCGCGCTGCCGCTCTTCGCGCTCATGGCCTGGTGGGCCGGGCGCGGCAAGCCGGCGCTGTCGCGGCGCGACTGGCTGGGCGTGTTCGGGCTGGGGTTCTCGGGCTACTACCTCTCAAGCTTCCTGGACTTCGCGGGGCTGGCCTACATCACGGCCAGCCTGGAGCGGCTGATCCTCTACCTCAACCCGACGCTGGTGCTGCTCTTCGGCTGGATCGTCTACCGGCGGCGCATCACGCGCTGGCAGGTGGCGGGCATGGCGATCAGCTATGCGGGCGTGCTGCTGGTCTTCGGGCACGAGGTCAGCTTGGGGCAGAGCGCGGCAGCCGCGTGGGGCACCTTCCTCGTCTTTCTGAGTGCGGTGAGCTATGCGGTTTACCTCATCGCGAGCGGCGAGTTCGTCAAGCGCCTGGGCTCGCTGCGGCTGGTGGGGCTGGCGACGGGCGTGGCCTGCCTGCTGTGCATACTCCAGTTCCTGCTGCTGCGGCCGGTGGATGCCATCCTGCAGGTGGCGCCGCAGGTGATCTGGCTGTCGGTGCTCAACGCCACGCTGTGCACGGCGGTGCCGGTGCTGGCGGTGATGATGGCCATCGAACGCATCGGCCCCGCGATGGCCGCGCAAACGGGCATGGTCGGCCCGATGTCGACGATCCTCATGGGCGTCGTGATCCTGGGCGAGCCCTTCACCGCGTGGATCGCGGCGGGCACGGTGTTGGTGATCGCCGGTATTTTTGTTTTCACTCGAATGGGCCGCTGAGCCTGGAAGGAATCGACATGGATCTTGGAATCGCAGGCAAGACCGCGCTGGTGTGCGGCGCGAGCAAGGGCCTCGGCTACGGCTGCGCGGAAGCGCTGGTG
>CBIHOG010000032.1:0-61441 GCA_966211435.1 uncultured Variovorax sp.
GAGGCGCTCAACACCCTGGTGCTCGACGAGGCCGACCGCATGCTGGACATGGGCTTCTTCGAGGACATCGCCAAGGTCGCGCGCCAGTGCCCGAAGGCGCGCCAGACCCTGCTCTTCTCGGCCACCTATCCCGAGGGCATCGCCAGGCTCAGTGCCCAGTTCATGAAAAACCCGCAGCAGGTCACCGTGCAGGCGCAGCATGAAGAAGGCAAGATCCAGCAGCGCTGGTACGAGGTGAAGGACAGCGAGCGGCTGCACGCCGTGAGCCTGCTGCTCAACCACTTCCGCCCGCTCAGCACCCTGGCCTTCTGCAACACCAAGCAGCAGTGCCGCGACCTGGTGCAGGTGTTGCAGGCGCAGGGCTTCAGCGCCCTGGCCCTCTTCGGCGAACTCGAACAGCGCGAGCGCGACCAGGTGCTGGTGCAGTTCGCCAACCGCAGCTGCTCCGTGCTGGTCGCCACCGACGTGGCCGCGCGCGGCCTGGACATCGCGCAGCTCGAAGCCGTGATCAACGTCGACGTGACGCCCGACGCCGAGATCCACATCCACCGCATCGGCCGCACCGGCCGTGGCGACGCGGAAGGCCTGGCGCTCAACCTCGCCAGCATGGACGAGATGGGCAGTGTCGGGAAGATCGAGCAACTGCAGGGCCGCGAATCCGACTGGCGCCCGCTCGCCGAGCTGGCCCCGGCCGGCGGCCCGGCCCAGGGCCCGCTGCAGCCGCCCATGGCCACGCTGCAGATCGTCGGCGGCCGCAAGGAGAAGATCCGCGCCGGCGACGTGCTGGGCGCGCTCACCGGCGAGGCCGGCTTCGCCAAGGAACAGGTCGGCAAGATCAACGTCAACGAGTTCTCCACCTACGTGGCGGTCGACCGGCGCATCGCGCGCGAGGCCGCGCACAGGCTTTCCACCGGCCGCGTCAAGGGCAAGTCCGTCAAGGTACGGCTGCTCGACGATGTGGCCTAATTGCACCCTTCGAAAATTCTTTAACCGAGCTTCCCATGCCCAAGAAAATCCGCACCGAGGCAGACCGTCTTGCCACTCCCAAGCCCGTTCCGCAACCCGGCTTCAGCCTGCCCAAGATGGGTGGCGGCCAGAAGGTCAGCCTGGAGCGCGGCACCGCGACCCGCAGCAAGAAGAACCCCGGCAAGCGGGCCAAGAAGGGCGGCTGAGAAGCCGGCTTTCTTTTTCCCTCGCAAGATACGACGCGCCTTCGGGCGCGTTTTCATTGGGGCGCCACGTTCATGTCCGACGACTACCAGATCCACATCCCGCCCTCCTTCTACGCGCTGTACACCGACGCACGGCAGCGCCTGTCCGAGCCGCTCGAGACGGTGCGGGCGCGCTACGAGGTGTGCGAGGACCTGGCAAGCCACCTGGTGCAGCACGCCCAGCTGCTGCATCACGTCGAGGTGCCATCCGAAGACGAAATCCTGCAGCGCATCCACGCCGGCTTGAGTACGGCCGAATCCGGCGTCTCGGCGGCCGAGGCGCGCTGGGTCGTCCGGCGCCTCGCCGAACTGCTGGGCTGGCACGACCCGTTCCCCGGCTGAGTCCGGGCAGGCGGGCCTCAGACGCCGCCGCGTTTCGCGCGAGGGCGGGCCTTGGCCGCCACAGGTTCCGGTGCGCCGCCGACTGGCGGAAAAGGCGGCAGCGGCCGGTGCGCCACCTCCCTCGCGGCCGCCGCATCCATCCCCAGCCCCCGCAGCACGCAGATCGCGACATCGCGCCCATGGTTCGCTGGCGCCAGCCCCAGCGCCACGCTGCGCATCGCCTGCGACACCGTGCCGTTGATCATGTCCATGGCCGCCGCCTCGCTCGGGATGCGGAAGGCCTTCTGCTTCACGCCCAGGCGCAGGTCCGCCAGCACGTAGTGCCGGACCTCCAGCAGCAAATGCGGCGCCGCGGCCGCCACCTCCATCATCATCAGCGTCCACTGCGGGCTCTGCTGCGCCAGCCAGATGTAGCGCATGTTGCCGATCGCCATGCGCTGCGCGCCCTCGCTGATCCCTTGCTGGCTGTCGCCGATGCGGCGGCACAGCGTGTCGGCCAGCAGCAGCGCCACCGCGCTCGCCACCTCTTCCTTGGTCTTGAAGTGGTTGTAGACCGTGCCCGTCGTCATGCCCGCGGCGGCGGCCAGCTCCTGCATCGTCGCGCCCGCCAGGCCGCGCGCCGTGAAGACGCGGATCGCCGCCTGAACCAGCTGCACCCGCGTGCGCTCCCGCTTGAGCAGACCGGGCGGCGTGCGCCACACACTTTCGGCCAGTACCTCTGGCAAAAGTGATATTGACGGTATGCCGAAATTTATTCCATCATCCATTTTTAGACAGTGTGACCATTTTTAAACCAACCGTCCACCAAGAGAGAGTTTGCCATGCCTCCCGATCTCCGCCTCGGCTACCTGGTTTTCGAAGCCCGCCGCCCCGAACGATGGGCGAGCTTCTGCGAGCACATGCTCGGCCTGCCGGCGCCCGTGGCCAACGCCGACGGCAGCCGCGGCTGGCAGCTCGACGACGCGGCGCAACGGCTGATCGTGCAAGAGGGCCCCGCAGACGATCTCGCGGCGCTCGGGCTCGAGTGCGCGAGCGATCCGGCGCTTGACGCGCTCCTCCGGCGCCTGCGGGAAGGCGGTGTCACCGTGACCGAGGCCGATGCGCCATTGCGCCATGCGCGCCGCGTGCGGCGGCTGCACCGCTGCATCGACCCGGCCGGCAACACGGTCGAACTCTTCACCGGCCTCGCGCCCGCCGCGCAAGCCTTCCGCTCGCAGGCTTTCCCGCGAGGCTTCCGCACCGGCGAACTGGGCCTCGGCCACGCGGTGCTCATCGCGGCGGACATGGCGGCGATGGAAGCGTTCTACGTCGGCCAGCTGGGTTTCGGCGTCACCGAGCGGCTCGCCACCCGCATCGGTCCGATGGACATCCGCGGCAACTTCATGCACTGCAACGCGCGCCACCATTCCCTCGCGCTCTTCGACATGCCGCTGGCCAAGCGCATCCACCACTTCATGCTGCAGGCCGAGCGCCTGTGCGACATCGGCGTCGCCTTCGAGCGCGCGCGCCGCCACAAGGTGCCGCTGAGCCTCGAACTCGGCCAGCATCCGGATCCGGACGGCACCTTCTCCTTCTACGGCGCCACGCCCTCGGGCTTCGACTTCGAGATCGGCGCCGGCACGCAGACCATCGACCCGGCCGGCTGGCAGGTGCAGGAAACCGCGATGGCCAGCACCTGGGGCCACAAGCCCAAGCTGCGGCTGCAACTCAAGATGGCCGCTGGCCTGATCTCGCGCAAGTTGTCGGGCGCCAGGCGGCACGCGAAGGAGATCGCATGAGCACGACGACCACCCGCTGGCTCAAACGCGGCGGCATCGCCATCGCGGTCCTCGCCGCGTTCGGCGCCGCCGCCCTCTTCGCCGGGGACCAGCTCGCACGCCACAAGATGCAGCGCAAAGTCGAGCTGGCCGTCAAGGCCGTGCCCTTCCGCGACGACGCAGCCGCGCTCGAACGCGGCCGCTACCTCTTCGCCTCGCGCGGCTGCGTGGACTGCCACGGTGCCAAAGGCAACGGAGCAACCTTCGTCGACGACGGCAAGGGCCTGCGCATCGCCGGGCCCAACATCAGCCCCGGGCCCGGCAACGTGGTCGCCGGCTACACGCCCGAAGACTGGGTGCGCGCCATCCGCCACGGCGTCAACCCCAAGGGCCACGCACTGATGGTGATGCCCAGCGAGGACTACAACCGCCTGACCGACGAAGACCTGGCCGCGCTGGTCGCGCACATCCGCCATCTGCCGCCTGCCGAAGGCGGCGCCGCCGTGCTCGACCTGCCGCTGCCCGTGCGCGTCTTCTACGGCTTCGGCCTGATTCAAGACGCCGCCGCCAAGATCGACCACGCGAAGCCGCCCGAGCTACCCGTGGCCGAGGGCGTGAGCCTGAAGCACGGCGCCTACGTGGCCAACATGTGCCTCGGCTGCCACGGCGAGAAGCTCAACGGCGGCAAAATCCCCGGCGGCCCGCCGGACTGGCCCGCGGCCGCGAACCTCACGCCGGGCGAAGGCACGGCCATGACGCGCTATGCGGACGCGGAATCCTTCGCCAGGCTCTTCAAGACCGGCAACCGTCCCGACGGCACCCCGGTGAAGGTGATGCCCTTCGGCTCCCTGCGCGAGATGAGCGACGTCGACGTGCGCGCGCTGCACCTCTACCTCAAGAGCCTGCCGCCCGCGCCGCAGGGTTGAACGCGCAGGCTCAATCGACCTTCGCGCCCGAGGCCTTCACCACCGTGCCCATCGCCACCCAGTCGGACGCGAGCAGCTTCTGGAACTCGGCCGCGTCGGACTTGCGCGGCTCGATGCCCAGCCGCGTGAAGCGGTCCTGCATCGCCGGGTCCGCCATCACCTTGTTCACGGCCGCGTTGAGCTTGTCGATTTCCGCCTTGGGCGTGGCGGCCGGCGCCAGCAGGCCGATCCACGAGTCGAAGTCGTAGCCCGGCAAGCCACTCTCCTGCACCGTCGGCAAGCCCGGCAGGAAGGGGCTGCGCACCTTGCCCGTGGAGGCCAGCAGCTTGACGCGCGGATCGCTCTGGAAGCCGATCACGCCGATGCTCGCCGACACCACCGCCTGCACGCGGCCCGCCAGCACCTCATTGACGGCCTCGCCGGTCGACTTCATCGGGATGTGCGTCATCTCCAGCCCCGCCTTCGACAGCAGCGACGCCATCGCCAGGTGCGTCGCGCTGCCGTTGCCGGCCGAGGCGTAGTTGTACTTGCCCGGATGCGCCTTCACCTCGCGGATGAAGTCAGCCGTGTTCGCCACGTTCATGCCGTTCGACACCACCAGCACATAGCCCGCGTTGCCCAGGTTCGCCGCGCCCGCGAAATCCTTCAGCGGGTCGTAGGGCAGCTTGGCGTACAGGTGGCCCGCGATGTGATGGCTCGCGGCCGCCAGCACCAGCGTGTTGCCGTCCGGCGGTGCCTTGGCGACCAGCGCCGCGCCCACGGTGCCGCCCGCGCCGGCGCGGTTCTCGACGATCACGCTCGCGTTGAGCGCCGCGCCCAGCTCGTTGCTGATCGCGCGCGCCACCGTGTCCTGCACGGCGCCCGTGCCGTAGGGCACGATGATGCGGATCACGCGCTGCTGCGCCTGCGCCGGCAGCGCGCCGCCGAGGGCCAGCAGGCCGGCCGCCGCGCAGGCGGCCAGGGAACGTCGGGTGAACAGGAGGGACATCGTCAGGACCGCTTTCGAGTTTTGATTGGGAAGCACAAGGCCACGGGGATTCAGGCGCCGACCGGGAGCCAGCGCTCCACCAGCTTCACGAAATAGCTGGCGCCGATCGGGATGATCTCGTCGTTGAAGTCGAACGAGGTGTTGTGGATGATGCAAGGACCGGGCCCGTGCCCCGCCATCCGGTGGTCGCCATCGCCGTTGCCCAGGAAGGCGTAGCAGCCCGGTCGCGCCAGCAGCATGTGGGCGAAATCCTCCGCGCCCATCACGGCGGGGAAGTTGTCCGTCACCATGTCCTCGCCCACCACCTCGCGCATCACGCTCGCCGCGAAGCGCGCCTCCGCCGCGTGGTTCACCACCGGCGGCGACGCGCGCACGAAGCTCACCTCCGCCGTGCACTCGTGCGCCTCGGCGATGCCCTTGGCCAGGGCGCGCACCCGCTCCTCGATGCGGTCCAGCGCGGGAATCGAGAAGGTGCGCACCGTCCCGCCGACCATTGCCTGGTCCGGGATCACATTCGGCGCGTCCGAGCCCTGCAGCAGCGTGACGGCGAGCAGCGCGCGCTCGGTGCTGGCGATCACGCGCGGCACCACCGTCTGCAACGCCTGGCCGATCTCGATCACGACCGCCACCGGGTCGACGCCGGTGTGCGGCATCGAGGCATGCGTGCCACGGCCGCGCACGATGATCTTGTAGGTGTTGCTCGAGGCCATCAGCGCCCCCTCGTTGAGCGCGAAGCGGCCGACGTCGCCGACCGGGAAGTTGTGCAGCGCGAACACCGCGTCGCAGGGGAAGCGCTCGAAGAGCCCGTCCTGGATCATCTTCTTCGCGCCGGCCTTGCCCATCTCCTCGGCCGGCTGGAAGATGAAGTTCACCGTGCCGTCGAACTGGCTTCCCTTCTGCGCCAGGTGCCAGGCCGCCGCGAGCAGCATGGTCGTGTGGCCGTCATGGCCGCAGGCATGCATGCGGCCGGCATGGGTGGACTTGTGCTCGAACTCGTTGGCCTCGTGCAGTGGCAGCGCGTCCATGTCGGCACGCAGGCCGATGGTGCGCGTGCCGGTCCCGCGCCGCAGCACGCCCACCAGGCCGGTGCCCGCGATGCCGCGGTGCACCTCGATACCCCACTCCTCCAACAGCTTCGCGACCTTCTCGGAAGTCCGGTGCTCTTCGAAACCCAGCTCTGGGTGGGCGTGGATGTCGCGGCGGATGGCGACGAAGCGGGTGACGTCCGCGAAGGAATCGGCGAGGTTCATGGGGCTGCTGTTGGAAAGAACGAGCTGCGGATTCTGACGCAGCCCGCCCGTTTCCGTCTTGCAGCCCCTCTCAGGCACCCACGAATGCGCCGTGCAACCCCAACGGCAACGCGTACGGCAGCGTGGCCTGCGCGACAGGCCCCGCGGCCAGCCGGTCCGCCGCGAAGCAGGACAGCAGCGTCCTCTTGCGCGCCAGGTCGAGCGCGGTGCCCAGAATCCAACCCGGCCCCGTGCCATCGGGAACGAACACGTGCTCCTCCACGATGGCCTGCGGACCGAAGACGAAGCGCTCCGTCCTGCCCGTCTCCACATCCGTGCGTGCGACCGCGCCGAAACCCGGGAGCTCGCGCATGCCCTGCGTCGCATGCACGACCGCGCGGTGACGCAGGCCGACCCGGCGAGGGTCGATGCGCGGGAATTCCGCATCCACCGCCAGCGACTTCTGCACGGCCTGGCCCGTCCCCAGATTCAGCGTCGCCACCGTCAGCAGCGGCTCCGTGCTCTTCACGCGCCGGCCGCGCATCACCTCGCGATTGGTGGTGAAGACCGAGCTGGCATCCTCCGAGCGCACGTAGTCGATGTGGACCAAGGTGCCGCGCGCCGTGTCCTCCTCCCACGCATTGCCGACGTGGAACAGGAAGCCCGCCGGCAGCGTGAGCAGCTGCCGCCTCGCCCAGTCCTTCTTGTCGACCACCAGCACGCGCATGCCCAACTCCGGCCGCCAGACGTGGGCGTCGAGGAAGCTTGCGCCGCCGTCCTTGCGCTTCCCGTCGTAGACCAGCGGCGGCATCAGGAACACCAGATGCCGCTCGGTCACCGCGAAGTCGTGGACCATCGGCACATCCGCCACCGGCACCACGGCCGCGCGCCGCAGTGCGCCATCCGCGGCGATCTCGTAGAGCGCGAGCACGCCTTGGCCCGAGCCAACGCCGAAGTTCCAGACCGTGCCATCCGCATCCACCTTCGGATGTGCCGAGAAGGGCATGCCCGCGAGGTCGGCACGCCAGGTCTTCAAGCCCAGCGTCTCCAGCGTCCGCGCGTCCAGGCGCGTGGCCGAGCCGCCCTCCCACAGCGCAAGCAGTTCGCCCTGCAGCGGCAGCACGCTGGTGTTGGCGACGTTGATGCTGTCGGCCGAGGTCGGCGGCTCCACGCCTTCGGGCACGGTGCCGAAGGCCTCGGTCAGCCGATGGCCGGCGCGGACCTCGGCCACGCGCTTGGGCGTCGCGACATAGCGGCCCTGGTGGCGCACCTCCGCGCCCTCGATGACCAGGCGCTGCACCATCCCGTCGCCGTCGAACCAATGGTGGTAGCGGTCGCCGCCCAGGTCGTGGCCCGCCGGACCGACGCGGTAGAGCGAGCCGGCCACCGCGTCGGGGAAGCGGCCGCGCACCGTGGCGCGTGTGAGCGGCAGGTCGGCCGGCGGCGTGGCGTAGCCGATCTTCCATGCCGCGCCGCAGGCCTCGAACTGGGCCTGCCAGTCCTCTGGCGCCGTCGCTGCGCGCACAAGCGAGGGCAGCCCGGCGCCGAGGAAGGGCGCCGCGCCCGCCGATGCGAGCAGGCGCAGGAGTTCGCGTCTTTCCATGGCGGCCTCAACGCAGGTGGACGGTGGTCTTGACGTCGGCCTCCACGCCGATCGCCGCCGCGTCGAAGGCCGGCGCCGCGCGGTTGCCCTTGGCGTCGTTCGAGAAGCCGTAGCGCTCGGTAGGCAGGCCCATCAGGTTGGTGTCCAGCTTCGCATTGCCGTTCTCGTCCGCGAACATCCGCACGGCGTAGCGGCCGGGCGGCAGGTCGCGAAAGACGATCCGCGCCGCGCCGCCGCGCAGTGGCGCGGTTTGCGAGGCGATCGCCTTGTCGGCGGCGTAGGCCTCGGCGCTGTCGAAGAGCGCGACGTAGAGGGTGGCCTGCGCGGCCGGTCCGTCGGCGACGCTCAGCTGCAATTCAGCGGCGGAGGCTGCCAGCGGCGCAACAAGAGCCGCGGCGCAAAGGGGTGCGAGAAGATGCTTCATGAAGGGCCTCATGGGTTGGAAAGCCCGACGATCCCGCGGACGCGACGTGCCGCCCAGCGGCATGCGACGAAATGCGCCAGCCGCGCGCCAGGCGCATCTGCCGCGCGCGAACGGCGGCGGCTTCAGCGCCTCAGCGCAAGGCCGCGCCACCGCGCGCCCGCAGCACCCAGGGCGTGGCCAGCAGCGCCAGCAGCCGCACCAGCGCGATCTCCCGCGGCTGCCAGCGCGGCCGGGTGCACAGCACGTTGAAGGTCGCCACGCAGCGGCCGTCCTCCAGTATCGGCACGTTCACCACCGCGTGCAGCCCGAGGGCGGCGATGAGCGCATGGTCGTCGAACACCTGGGCCAGCGCCTCATCACCCTCGCCGACGAAAATCTCCGCGCGGCGCAACAGCTGCTGCGTCCAGACCGTCGGCGTCTTGCGCTTGCGGCCGGCCACGGGGTAGGACACGGGGTCGGAGGACCAGAGCCGCTGCAATTGCACCTCGTCCGGCGGGTCGTCCGCCGTGGTCGCGTTCAAGTTGATCGTGAGCAGGCCGCGCCCCAGCATCTCCTCGCGCGCGGCCTCGATGTGAGAGAGCGCCGCGTCCAGCGATGCCGCGCGCGGCAGCGTATCGCACAGCCGCTCGCACAGGCCGAGCGGCAGCACCGCGCGCAACGTGTCCAGCTCGGCATCGGAAGGCAGCGCGGCCATCTCAATCCAGCTTGATGTTGAGGTCGCGGATGACCTTGTCGTAGCGGGCCGTGTCCTTTTTCAGCGCGGTGGCGAGCTGCTCCGGCGTGCTCTTCACCAGCTCGACGCCGATCGAATCCATGCGCGCGCGCACTTCCGGCACGGCCAGCGCCTTGTTGATCTCGCTGTTGAGGCGCGCTGTCAGCTCGGCCGGCATGCCCGCCGGCCCGAAGGCCGCGTACCAGACGCTGATCTCGTAGCCCGGCAGCGTCTCGGCCACCGTCGGCGTGTCCGGCAGCAGCGCCGAGCGCTTCGGCTCCGTCACCGCCAGCAAGCGCAGCTTGCCTGCGTTCACATGCGGCAGCGTCTGCGTGCCGGCCGAGAAGAGCACCTGCGTCTGGTTGCTCACCGTGTCCAGCACGGCCGGCGCACCGCCCTTGTACGGTACGTGCAGCATCTCGATGCCGGCCGCCTTCTTGAACATCTCCGCGCTCAGGTGGTTGGTTGAGCCGGCACCCGCCGAGGCATAGGCCAGCTTGCCCGGGTTCGCCTTGGCGTAGGCGATGAACTCACGCAGGTTACTGGCCGGCACCGAGGGGTTGACCACCATGGTGTTGATCACGTTGGCCACCAGCGCGATCGGCGTGAAATCGTCCGCGCCCTTGAAAGGCATGTTCGGCATCAGCGTAGGGTTCATCGCGTGCGTGCTCATGGAGCCGATCAGCAGCGTGTAGCCGTCCGGCTTGGCCTTGGCGACGAAGTTGGAGCCGATGTTGCCCGAGGCGCCGACGCGGTTGTCCACGATCACCGGCTGGCCCATGGACTTGGTGAGCTGCTCCGCGATGGCGCGCGCCAGGATGTCGGTCGAGCCCCCCGCGGCCCAGGGCACGATCAGCGTGATGGGCTTCTCGGGGTAGGCGGCCGACGCCGCCTGCGCGGCGAACGACAGGGCCAGCAGGAACAGACAGCGGGAGACGCGTTGGAACATGGCGGGAGTCCTCGAAGACAAGATGAAAAATCGATTGAAGGTGCGCGCTCAGCGGCCCACGGCGTAGCCCTGCATGCCGCGCGGATTCGCCGCGGCGCGCAGCACCAGCCGGCCCTGCGCGTCGAATTCGCGGCTGCAGGCCGACATGCGGCTTTCGGACCAGGCGTCGCCGGCGTGCACGCCATGCCCCATCGCCTGGAGCCCCGCCAGCACCTCGGGGCCGAAGCGCGACTCCAGCGTGAGCGTGTTGAGCGCCGTCTGGCGCGGCCAGAACGAACTGGGCGCGTGCTTCACATGCCAGGCCGGCGCGTCGATGGCTTCCTGCAGGTTCATGCCGTGCACCGCGTGCCGCAGGAAAAAGCCGACCGACCACTGGTCCTGCTGGTCGCCGCCCGGCGTGCCGAAGGCCATGTAAGGTTCACCGTCGCGCAGCGCCATCGAGGGTGACAGCGTGGTGCAGGGCGCGACGCCCGCCGCCAGCGCATTGGGCAGGCCCTCGTCGAGCCAGGTCATCTGCAGCCGCGTGTTGAGCGCGAAGCCCAGCGCCGGAATCACCGGGCTGGACGACAGCCAGCCGCCCGAAGGCGTGGCCGAGACCATATTGCCGTGCCGGTCGATCACGTCGATATGGCAGGTGTCGCCGACGAAGATCTCGCGGTCGGCCCACTCGGCGACCGGCGGCAGCGTCGCGAAGGTGGGCTCGCCGATACCGAAGCGCGTGTCGGCCGTGCGCAGCGTGCGCGCGGCCACGCCCAGGTCGGGCAACCGCGGCTCAAGGCCCAGCGGATGACCGGGGCGCAGCGCATCCGAGGCGCGTGCCAGGTCGACCTGGGACCAGCGCTCTCGCAGGTAGGCATCTGACAGCAAGGCCGCCTGCGCATCGCCGCGCGCACCCGGCGCCGTGCCGTACCAGGCCATGCGGTCCGCCAGCGCCAGCTTGGCCGCTTCCGTCACGCGGTGCACGAAGCCCGCCGTGTCCGGCGCGTGATCTTCCAGCCCCGCATGGCGCAGCATGCCGACCTGCTGCAGGAAGGCCGGGCCCTGGCTCCAGAATCCGCACTTGGCGACCGTGTAGCGCCCGAAGTCCAATGTGAGCGGCGCTTCGGTCCGCACCGTCCACTCGGCCATGTCCTCGTAGCGCAGCAGGCCCGTGTGCGCCTCGCCGCTGGTGTCGCGCACGGCGGTCTCGCGGCAGTAGCGGTCGATCTCCTTCGCGACGAAGCCCCGGTGCCAGAGGCGGATGGCGGCATCGATCACGCCCGTGCGGCCGTCGGCCTCGCGCCCGGCCGTCTCCACCAAGCGCTGGTAGGTGGCCGCCAGCGCGGGCTGGCGAAAGAGCGCGCCCGGCTGCGGCACCTTGCCGCCCGGCAGCCAGACTTCGGCCGACGAAGGCCAGTGTTCGAGGAAGAGCCCGCGCACCGCCAGGATCGCTTGCGAAACGCGCGGCACCAGCGGGAAACCGTCGCGCGCATAACAGATGGCCGGTGCCAGCACGTCGGCCAGCGGCCAGCTGCCATGCTCGCGCAGCATCGTGAGCCAGGCCGCGAAGGCGCCCGGCACGGTGGCGGGCAACAGGCCGATGCCCGGCACTTGCTCGAAGCCCATCGCCCGGTAGGCCGCCGGGCTCGCGCCGGCTGGCGCGCAACCCTGGCCGTTGATGGCGCGCATGCGGCGCTCCTTTTCGCTCCACAGCAGGATCGGCGCCTCGCCGCCCGGGCCGTTGAGATGCGGCTCCACCACCTGCAACACGAAACCGCCCGCCACCGCCGCGTCGAAGGCATTGCCGCCGCGCTCCAGCACGCCCATCGCGGTCTGCGAGGCGAGCCAATGGGTGGAAGCGGCAACCCCTTGAGTGCCGACGATTTCAGGACGGGTGGTGAACATCCGGGCGAGTGTAGAAATACCGGATAGCTGCTGCTGCATATTTGCTGATAGATGCATAGCGCGACTGCTATGGATCTTGCTTAGGATGGCGCATGTCCGTGCCCACCCTCCAGCACTTGGCCGCCCGGCTGAAGCTGCGCCACTTCTCGCTCCTGGCCGAACTCGACCGCCACCGCTCCGTGAGCCGCGCCGCCCAGCACCTGGGCCTGAGCCAGCCCACCCTCACGCGCGCGCTCGGCGAGATCGAGAGCATCTTCATGGCGCCGCTCTTCACCCGCAGCCGCCGCGGCCTGGAGCCCACGCCCGCGGGCGCGCTGGTGCTGGCGCGCGCCCGGGTCGCGCTGGCGGACGCCGGCTCGCTCGGCCAGGACCTGCAGGCGCTAGGCGCCGGCCTGCGGGGCCGGCTGCGCATCGGCGTCATCCCCTTCCTCTCGCGCGCCACACAGGACGGCGTGTGGCAGCACCTGCTGGCGCTGCGCCCGGCCATGGGCTTCGTGGTGGAAGAGGCGACCACGTACAACCTGGTGCAGGCCGTGCAGGCACGCGCCCTGGACTGCGCCATCTGCCGCTTCACGCCCGCCAGCGCCGAGGCCGGCCTCGACCAGCAGTTCCTCTACAACCAGGAGCCGCGCCTCGTGGTCTCGCGCGCCGCCGCCGAACGGCTGCTGCGGCGCGGGCTGGACTGGGAGGCCTTCGTGTCGCTGCAATGGATCTTCCCGCCGGCGGACACGCCCATCCGGCAGATGATCCATTCCATCTTCGCCTCGGCCGGCCAGCCGGTGCCCGTGCCACTGCTGGAGGCCTATGCGCACAACACGCTGGTGTCGGTGCTGCGCCGCATGCCCGACGCCATCACCATCCTGCCCGGCGACATCGCGCAGGAAGTGGCTGACGCCAGCGGCGCGCGCGTGCTGCCGCAGCGCCTGCAATGGAACCTGCCGCCAGTGGGCATGGTGCGCCTGCGCGATGCGGTGCAGGCGGGCACCGTCGACGCGCTGACGCAAGCGCTGCGCCGCGCGCTGCCCGGCGGCGTGGCCTGAACAGCCGCCGCGCCTGCCTCAGCCGCGCGCCTCGCCCGCGATGCCGTGCAACAGCGCGGCCAGCGTCTCCGGCATCGTGATGTGCGGGTTGTGGCTCGCGTCCAACTCGTGGTAGCGCCAGCCGGGCTCCGCCTTCACGCGCTCGGCGAACTGCCGGAACACGTCGCCCGGGCCGAAGCGCGTGCAGTAGATGTAGCTGCGCGGCAGCCGGTCCACCGCGCCGGTGAGCGTGAGCGGCTGCTCGAAGGTCAGGCGCGGCTGCATCACGCGGCGCGGGCCGGCCCAGGCCACATCGGCCTCGGGCGTGTCCGGCGGCATCGGGTTGGTCGGCAGGCGCCAGCCTTCCACCGGGTCGCGTGCCCGCTCGCGCAGCCGCTCGCGCGCGGTCTCGCCGATCAGGTCCGCGACGGCCTGGCCGTTGCGCGGAACGAAGGCGTCAAGGTAGACCAACTGCGCGATGCGCCCGTGCGCACGGTCCGCCACGCCCGTGGCCACCATGCCGCCGTAGCTGTGGCCCACGAGCACCACCTCGCGCAGGTCCTCGAACTCGAGCACGTTCATTACATCGGCGATGTGGGCTTCCAGGTCGATGCCGGGATGCGCGAGATGGCTGCGCTCGCCAAGGCCTGTGTGCGTGGGCGTGAACAACTCGTGCCCGCGCGCGCGCAGCAGCGGCCGCATCTTCTTCCACGCCCAGCCCGCGGACCAGGCACCGTGAACCACCACGAAAGTCGCCACCAGAATTCCTTCCTTGCGCCGTGCCGCGCGTGATCTCCAGGGGATCGGGATGCTAGACGATCTGCGCGAATTCTTCAGATTCGCCTGAAGCGTATCGGGCAAGAATTGCCTTGCCGGCGCATCCGGGACGGCTACTCCAATGAAATTCAAGAACAAGATTTCCCATTTCAAAGGCGCATTCCATCCCGCGTCGATCATCCTGGCGGCCGCATCGTTCGCGAGCGCCCATCCAGCGAATGCCCACCCGCCGCGGGACAACGGGGTCTACAGGCTCAAGCTGGTCGAAAGCCAATTGTGCGCAATGCCCAACGCAACGGCCGGCCAGGGCTACCTCCATGAAATCCTGCAAGAACGCTGCGACGATTCCCCATCGCAGCAATGGCAGTTGGCGCCCAACGGCGACGCGAGCTACCGGCTCGTCAACATGGAAAGCTCCGGCGGTTGCCTGACGGTGAACGACGCGGCCCAGCACAACTACGGCCTGGTCACGCGCGCCCCCTGCGGCCTGCCCGGCCAATCCTGGAAATTCGAAGCCACCGGGGCGCATCGGTTCCTCGTCGCGACGCACAGCGGCAAATGCCTGGTCGTGGCCGGCGCCTCGCTCGCACCCCGCGGCGCGCTGACGCAATACCAATGCAACGGCGGCGAGAACGAGAAGTTCCATCTTCGCGCCGTCGCGGACACGCGGCCTCCGGTGCCCGATATCACGGGGTCGCCCGAGCGGGCCGGCCGCTGGGAAGCCCCACGCAACCACGGCCTCGTCCCGGCGGCGGCCGCGCTGCTGCCCGACGGCAAGGTCCTCTACTGGTCGGCGACCGACACCCACGGCTTCCACGGCGCGGGCACCAGGACGCAAACCGGCGTGATGGACCTCGCGACCGGCAGCCTCATGGAAAGCGCGGTCGACACCGGCCATGAGATGTTCTGCCCCGCCGCCGTGATGGATGGCGAAGGCCGCGTGCTGGTGGCCGGCGGCGGCGGCACGCCTCGCCTGCGCGACCGCGTCAGCAGCTACGACTGGCGCAGCGGCAAGTGGCGCAGCGAGGCCGCGCTCGCCGTGCCGCGCTGGTACAACAGCGCGGCGATCCTGCCCGACGGCAGCGTCTTCACCATCGGCGGCGACGGCGCGGGCGGCGCCGAATGGACCGACATGGAGAAGATCGGCGAGAAGTGGACGCCCGGCCTGCAGGCCACGCAGCGCTGGCGGCTCCTGCGCGGCACCGGCGAACCCGGCCGCCCGCGCACCCCGCCGATCACCGACAACGACTACGGCCTCGCGCGCGCGCAGTACTACCGCAAGATGGTCTCCACCCCCAGCGGGCGAATCCTCGAAGTCGCGCCCAGCCCCGTCATGCGCTGGCACGAGACCACCGGCGACGGGGCCACCACCGTCGCCTCCATCCGCGAAGGCGAAGGCTACCTGCAAGGCGCGATCACTGCGCAGTACACGCCCGACAAGGTGCTCATCGCCGGCGGCTCCGCATCCTTCGGCAACGAGGACCCCACCGTCCCCGAGGCCAACTACCCCGCCAGCGCCCGGAGCTTCGTCGTCGACCTGCACACCGGCACGGCCCGGCCCGCCGCGCCCATGCGCCATGCGCGTTACCAGGCCAACGCCGTGGCGCTGCCGGATGGCACCGTGCTTGCCATCGGCGGCGCCGCCACCTCCAGCCTGTTCGACGACAAGTCCGCCGTGCTGGCGCCCGAGTTGTACGACCCCGCCGCCGGCACCTGGAGCGAACTCGCGCCCATGGCCTTCCCGCGCAACTACCACTCGGTGGCGCTGCTCCTGCCCGACGCCCGCGTCTGGGCAGCCGGCGGCGGCCTGTGCGGCACCTGCCGCACGAACCAGGCGAACTCGGAAATCTTCAGCCCGCCCTACCTCTTTCGCGGCACGCGGCCGCTCATCTCGGCAGCGCCGGAAGCCGTCATCTTCGGCTCGAAGTTCAACATCACGGCGCACGGCGACATCCGCCGGTTCACCCTGGTGAGGCTCTCCGCCGTCACGCACGGCATCAACACCGACCAGCGCGTCATGGCGCTGCCGTTCGAACGCATGCCGGGCGGCAGCTATGAACTCATCGCGCCCGAAAGCGGACACACGGCGCCGCCCGGCTTCTACATGCTGTTCGCGCTGAGCGACCGGGGCGTGCCCTCGGTGTCGAGAATCCTGAAGGTCGGCAGGTAGTCGCGGCCGAAGGTATTTCGCCGCTTGGCAACCCGTGCCCTCACCGCCTAGGATGGGTCTTCACGCGAACGCCGGAGGCCCCATGAGCAACGAACTGCGCAAGAAGCTGCACGACCTGCAGGAACTGTCGACCCATGCGGCCGACCCGCAGACACGCGACCTCATCGAGGCGATACGGCTGCAAACCGCGATCCTCAACGAACGCCTCTTCCGCATCGAGCTGCAACTGGCCACGCTCACGCAGAGCCAGGAACCCTCGCCCTGAGCGGCGCGGGCGGCGCAGGCGGCGCCCAGCGTCAGCCGCGGTGCTCCGCGTTGCGCTTGCGCGTGGCCGCGGCCTTCTTCGCCGAGGCCGACCGTGCCGCTGCGCTGCGCGAGGCCGACGCCGCCCCACCCAGCCGTCCGCCCTTGTGCGCCGGCGCGTGGTTCTCGGCCTTGCCCCGCCCCGAGCCGCTCTTCTTGCCGCCGCCGGTCTCCGCGTTCACCGTCGCCCAGGCCCTGCGCTCGGCCTCGCCGCCGGAGAGGCCGCGCCTCTCATAGCCCTTCTCGATGTGCTCGGCCTGACGCTTCTGCTTGTCCGTATAGGACGACTTGTCACCTCTGGGCATGACTGCTCCTTCAGGAAATATCGATACCCGCATGCTCCGCCCGCGACCCGGGCCATGGGTAGGAAGGCGCAAACAGCCGCCGTCGGCGATGTCCGTCGCCACCCGACGCACGCGGGCTAGCCGACGCCCGGCCCCACCACCAGCGCCGCGGCCACCACCGCCAGCAGCGTGTCGCCGAACCCGCCGCGTGCCCGCGCGTTGGTGCGCGCGCTGGTCGTCACGCGCGGCGCGGCGCTCCAGGCGATGCGCGCGCCAGACGCCTTCAACGCCTCGACCAGCGCCACGTCCTCGCTGCAAGCCAGCGCCTGGAACCCGCCCGCGCGCAGGTACGCCTCCGCCGAGACGCCCAGGTTCGCGCCGTGCACGTGGCGATGCCCGTCCGCGTCGGTATAGGTGCGCGCGAAATGCTCGCGCAGGAAGCCGCCGCGCAGGCCGTGCGGGCTCCAGTCCTCCACGCCGATGGAGCCGCACACCACGTCCGCGTCCTGCGCGAGCTGCTTCACCAGCCAGTCGGCCGACACCCGCGTGTCGGCATCGGTGAAAGCGAGCCAGCGCGCGCCGGCATCGAGCATCAGGTTCGCGCCCGCCGCCCGCGCAACCCCGACGTTGCGCGCCGCGACCGGCAAGGTCAGCGCACCCCAGCCGGCCGCGATCGGGCCGGTCTCGTCGACACAGCTGTCGAGCACCACCACCACGAGCACCGCCTCGCCCCCCAGTTCCGGATGCACGGCCGCCTGCATCACGGCGTGCAGGGTCGCGCCGATGTGCTCGCCCTCGTCGTGCGCGGGGATGACGACGCCGATCACCGGATGCCCTCGCGCCGCGCGATCGAGCGGCCGTCCCGCGACCACACCTGGAGCAGGAAATCATCTTCCTCATGCCGCACCAGGCGCGAGAGGCCCAGGGCCGCGAATGCACCATGCACCTCGGCGGTGGCGATCACCCGCTCCTCGAAATCCGGCCGCCAGTCGCAGGCCACCAGCGTGCCATCCACGTCGAGCGAGCGCTCGCAGCAGCGCGCGAGCGCCTGCATGTCCCCGCCATCGAGGAAATAGCCCATCTCGCTCACCACGATGAGATCGAAAGGGCCGCGCTCCACCGGCCATTCGCCGGGCAGCACGTGCCGAGCGACCGCCACCTGCGTCAGCCCGCGCGTGCGCTCGCGCGCGATCTCGACCGCGCGCTCCGACATGTCGCTCGCCAGCACCTGGTCGCAACGCCGCCCGAGCGCGCCCGTCAACTCGCCCACGCCGCAGCCGGGCTCGTAGGCGTTCCGGTAACGCCGCAGCGGCAGCGCGGCCAGCAGCACGGCGCGCTTGCGTTCTTCATACCAGCGGCTGCGCAGCGCGTACGGATCGTCGCTTGCGCCGTAAAGCTCGTCGAAGTAATCCTGCTTCAGGGCACTCATGCGAACACCACCTCGAAAGACCGCGCCGCGCGCTCCACGGTCGTCGCGCGCAGGATGGGCCCGGCGCCGGTCGACGGGTCGGGCAGCAACTGGCTCCTGAAGGCCTGCACCGCGCGCCGCTTGCGCTCGCGGGCCTCGCCGTCCAGCGCCAGCCGGCGGGCGCGGCGCCAGGGCAACCGCGCATCGCCAGGCGAAGCCCAGTGCCAGGCCCACACGGGCACCTCCACCAGCCGAGCACCCACGCGCGCGGCGGCGAAGGCGCAGGCATGGCCGGTGGCCTCGTGGTCCGGATGGCCGTCGCCACGCCAGGTCGTGAACACCACGTCATCGCGCTCCAGCAGCGGCAGCAGCCGCCGCGCGAGCAACTCGCGCAAGCCTTCCAGCCCGCCGTCCGGCAAGCCGAGGCGAACGGGTTCGGTCTCGATGCCCAGTTGCCGCAGCGCGAGCCGGCTTTCCAACGGACGCTCGCGCATCAGCCGCTCCACCGGCCATTCGCTGGAGCCGCCGTGGCTGGCCGTGCCGTCGGTCACCGCGATCACCCGCACGGCCCGCCCCTCGCGCGCCAGTTGCGCGAGCAGGCCGCCGACGCAGAGCACCTCGTCATCGGGATGGGGTGCCACGACGACCGCGCGCGCGCCTTCCGGCACCAGCTCTTCCATGCGGGCGCCGCCCAGCGCCTGCAGGCCCGGCCAGCCGTGCCACGCCGCCTCCGAGGTTCCCTCGCCCTCGATCGCGCGGCTGGTCACAGCGTCCATGCCGAGGCCTCCGCTTGCAACAGGCCCTGGCCCAGCGCCGCGAGATCGCGCTCCGCGTGGCTCTGCCGCAGATACACCGGCAAATCCGCCATCGCCCGCGCGAAACGCGCGTTGCGGCACAGCGGGCCCGCGCCCACGCAGCGCCCCGCATGCCGCATCACCTCGCCTGCCGCCGCCTCGACGGCCAGGCGCGCGCGCAAGGCGATGACCTGCGCATCGCCGCGCGGATGCGCGTCGATCCACGCGGCGGCTTCGCGCAACACCGCCGCCGCGCCCGCCAGGGCCACGTCGATGGCGCCCAGATGCGCGAGCCGGTGCCCGTCGGCCTTGCCGGCCAGCTCCCGCGTCATGCGCGCGATGCCCAGCGCGCCGCCGTACCAGCAGGCCGCGATGCCGGCGCCCCCCTGCCAGAAGCCCGGCCTGCGCACATAGTCATGCGGCGCACCGACCTGCATGGCCCGCGCGCCATCGAAGCGCACGTCGACGCTGCCGCTCTCGGCCATGCCCACGGCATGCCAACCCTCTTCCGTCACGGTCACGCCCTCCTGCGCCAGCGCCACTTCGGCAAGGCAGGGCTCGCCCTCGGCGTTCCAGCAACTCAGCAGGGCATGCGTGACCTCCGACGCGCCCGAGCACCAGGCCTTGGTGCCCCGCAGAAGCGGCCCGGCGGACGTGGCATCGATGCTGACCCGCGCATCCGGCGGCTCCGCGCACCAGGTGCCCCAGCACGTGCCATCCGCCGCGGGCGCGGCCTTCAACTCCGCCAGGATGGCGAGCGCGTCGGTGTGGCCCTCGAACAGCTTGGCGAGCGACAGGTCATGCGCCGCCACCTCGGCCAGCACCTGCCAGCGCGCCAGCGTCCGCCCCCCGCCCGGCAGCGGCAGGCGGTCGACGCCGGCCTCCACCAGGTGGGCGAGCGACAGGCCGTCGCCGTGCTGTTGCTGCAACTTCTGAAGGACATCGTCGGACACGGAGGCAAGCATGGGATCGGGCGCGGAAAGAAGATCGGTTGGCGACAAGGGGCGTTGGCAAAAAGGCTGCGCCACGGTAGGCGCCCCCGGCCAGCGCCGCTCGTCAGCGCAGCGCGACGTGGCGTGTAGGAGCGCCAGCGGATTGCCCGCGCGCGCGCGCGAACACCGGCTCGATCCGCCACCACGCGGGCAGCAGCTGCCGGATCTCCTCGCGCGCGAAGCGGTCGTCCAGCAGGTAGAGCACCCCCGCGTCCTCCTGCGTGCGGATCACCCGCCCGGCCGCCTGCACCACCTTCTGCAACCCCGGGTAGACGTACGTGTACTCGTAGCCCCCGCCGAAAAGCGCGTCCATGCGCTCGCGCATCACCTCGTTCGGCGCGTTGTGCTGCGGCAGCCCCAGGCTCGCGACGAAGGCGCCCACCAGCCGGTCGCCGGGCAGGTCGATCCCCTCGCCGAAGGCGCCGCCCAGCACCGCGAGGCCGATGCCCTGCCCGCCGGGCTCGAAACGCGCGAGGAAGCCATCGCGCTCGGCCTCCCGCATGCCGCGCGACTGCAGCCACACCGGCACGCCCGGATGCGCCGCCACGAAGGCCTCCGACGCGAGCGCGAGATAGTCGAAGCTGCTGAAAAAGGCCAGGTAGTTGCCCGGCCGCCGCGCATACTGCGCGCCGATCACCTGCGTGAGCGCCTGCAGCGAACCGGCGCGGTCGCGCCAGCGCGTCGACAGGTCCATCGCCACGCACACCTGCAACTGCTCGCTGTGAAAGGGCGAGCCCACGTCCAGCGTCGCCGTGCCCTCGGGCAGGCCCAGCGTGTCGCGGTAGAAATCGAAGGGGGCCAGCGTCCCGGAAAAGCACGTGGACGACACGCAGGCCTCGAAGCGCGCCCGCAGGAAAGGCGCCGGCACCAGGTTGCGGATGGCCAGCGCCGGCGAGCCGCCCTCGCCCAGCGTCGACTCGAAGACCGAGTGCCTGCCGAAGCTGTCGGCCAGCCGCGCGAAGTGCAGCGCGTCGAAGAAGAAGCGCTGCAGCGGCCCCTGCGAATCGGCCGGCTGCGCGCTGAAATGCTCGGCCATCACCGACACCGTCTCCTGCAGCGCGCGCGCGAAGCGCTCCGGAATCTCGTCCTCCGCCCGGTAGTCGGCAAGCTGGTCGCGCTGCAGCAGCCGCCACTCGCGCGCCAGGGTGCCCAGCACGCGCCTGATGAGCGAAGGCGCCTTCGCGCGCAAGGCATCCAGCGCGTCGAAGTCCAGCCGCGCGCTGTACATGCCGCGCGCGCGGCCCAGCAGGTTGTGCGCCTCGTCCACCAGCAGCGCGGCACGCCACTCCTCTTCCCGCATCAGGGCGAAGAGGAAGGCGCTGCCGTCGAAGTAGTAGTTGTAGTCGCCCACCACCACGTCGCTCCAGCGCACCAGCTCCTGCGACAGGAAATAGGGGCAGACCTGGTGCGACAGCGCGACGCGGCGCACCGCCTCGCGGTCGAGCCAGGCCGAGGCCACCGCCTCCTCGCGCGCGTGCGGCAGCCGGTCGTAGAAGCCGCGCGCCAGCGGGCAGGCCTCGCCGTTGCAGGCCTTGCCGGGGTGCTCGCACACCTTCTCCCGCGCCGCGAGTTCCAGCACCCGCAGCGGCGCCTCGCCACGGCCCAGCTTGCGCAAGGCCTCCAGCGCGATGGCGCGGCCCGAGGTCTTGGCCGTGAGGAAGAACACCTTGTCCAGCTTGCGCGCCGGCCGCGCCTTGAGCAACGGGAAGAGCGTGGCGACCGTCTTGCCGATGCCCGTCGGCGCCTGCGCGAGCAGGTGGCGTCCGGAGCTCGCGCCGCGGTACACCGCGTTCGCCAACTCCCGCTGGCCGGGGCGGAAGCCCGCGTGCGGAAAACGCAAGCCTTCCAGCGCGGCATCGATGCGCGCGCGGTGCCGTGCCTCGCCCTCGGCCCAGGCGATGTAGCGCAGGCACAGCGACTCGAAGTGCGCGCGCAGCGCCTCGCGCGTCCACGACTCCTCCAGCACCACCTCCTTGTCGTCGCCCAGGTCGAGGTAGACCAGCGCGACCTCGATGCGGTCGAGCGACTCGCGCTCGCACAGCATGTGGCCGTAGGTGCGCGCCTGCGCCCAGTGCAGCGCGCGGTGGTTGGCCTTGATGGCATCGAAGTCGCCGCGGAAGGTCTTGATCTCCTCGACCCGGTGGCGCTGCGTGTCGTAGCCGTCCGCGCGGCCGCGCACCTGCAGCCCGGCGAAGCTGAAAGACAGCGCCACCTCGCTTTCATACGCCGGCCCGCGCCGCGCCTGCACCAGCCGATGGCCCGACTGGCCTTCCTGCGCGCTCGGCACCGGAACGAAGCGCAGGTCCAGGTCGCCCGCCTTCGCGCCGAAGGCGCACAGCGCCTTGACCGACACCGCACCCGCAAGGCGCGAAGGCGGCCCGGGCGATGGCGAAGGAAGTGGCGCGGCGGTCATGGCGAAAGCTCTGTATGAATATACAGCCCCCGCCATGGCCGCCGCGCTAGCTGCCGCCGCCCGATGCCTCCGCCGCGTAGGCGCGCGTGAAACCGACGAAGAGGCGTTCCAGGTTCTTCTCGTGAACGCGGACGATCTTGCGGGCCTCCTCGTCGTAGCGCGCCGAATTCAACCCGCCGTCCGGCGCCTCGAGCCTCTGCTCCAGCAGCTCGTACTTCGCGGCCCTGCGCGCTTCCAGCCTCTCGATCGCGGCGGCGCAGGCGGGCTGCGATGCCAGGCTCTCGCGCCAGAACGGCAGCGCCGCCGCGAAGCGGCAGACCGCCTCGGGATGCTTGCGCTCGATCCGGCGCACCCGCCGCTCGGCCGCCTCCAGCTGCTCGGTCTTCACGCCCGAGAGCGTGTCGAACAGCATGCCGGCCGGCTGGCCCGGCAGCTCCAGCGGCCCCGCCAGGTGGACGCGGTAGGCCGCCATGATCTCCACGCTCTCCTCCTGGTCGGCCCGCCCGTCGACATCCGCCGCGGCGATCTTGATCACCTCGTCCAGCCTGAACAGCCCGCACGCCAGCTTCCACAGCGCGCGCGCGTCGCCCGCGAGCGCCCGCGCCTGCACCGCGACCTCGATGTCGCTGAAAGCCAGCGCCATCCGGTCGGCGCAGTGCCCGACGCCGTCCTCGGCGATCTCGAAGCAGCGCAGCCGCAGCGCCTCGTCGTGCTGGAGCACATCGAGCACCCGCAGCACGCGCTGCCCCAGCGCCCGCGCCGACGCCCCGCCGCGCTGGTGCTCGGCCGTCCCAGTCAAGCCCCGCAGCAGCAGCGCGAACTGGCCCGCATGCCGCTCGTGCGCGAAGCCAGCCCAACGCTCGCGCAGCGCGCCTTGCGCGGGCGCCCACGCAACGACCTCTTCCTCCAGCGAGGCGGGAAGATCGATGTCGAGATCGGGCAGCTCGTCGAACAGGACGCGCGGCTGCCCTTCCAGCCCCTGCAGGAAGGCCACCGCATCCTCGTCCAGCGGGTTGGCGCGCAGGTCGATCACCAGGCCGCGCGACAGCCCCGCGATCTCCTCGGGCACGGTCCTGATCTGGTTCTCGGAGAGATCGAGCACGTCCAGCTCCTCCAGCTTCCGCAGCTCGGACACCTCCGGAAAGGCCGACAACTCGTTGAAGCTCAAGTCCACTTCCTGGAGCAAGTCCATCCCGCGCAAGCTGGGCGCCGCGACCAGGAAGTTGTCGGACAGCCTGAGCGTTCGCAGCGACACCAGCTGCTCCAGCACCGGCGCCACACGCAGCCCGTTGGATGAGAGGTTGAGTTCGAGAAGACCCTTGAACGCCAGCGCCGGCACGGGCGCGAGAAGGTTCCAGCTCAGGTCGAGCGTCCAGGGCGCCTCGAACGGCGGCGCGTCCAGGCAAGGCGGCAAGGCGCGAAGGCCGAGCGCGTTGAGCCGAAGCACCAGGGGCTCCTCCGACGTGGGCGTTCGCTGAAGGCAGGCCCAGACCCTGCACGCCGCCTCCACCCGCTGCTCCTCGAAGCGGGGATCGGGCGCCGGCGCGTTCACCCATGCCTGCAGCGCCGCGAGCCAGCGCCGCGCGTCGCCTTGCAGTGGCGCGCCGGCGGCGGGATAGGGCCGCGCCTCGGAACGGCCCTGCGCCAGGTGACGGCGCGCGCGCTCAGGGCCCGGCCACCGCGGCGCGCGTGGAAGCTCCGCCAGCGGCGAGCGCGGCTGCGACGCTTCGACAGCCGCATGCCGCGGCGGCGCATCGGCTTGCCCTGGCGGCCGCGTGACGCCATGGGACGCGCAGGGGCGAACGGGGGACATCTCAGATGTTCGTCCAGTCTTGCTGGTTGCTGGACACCTGATGACGCCACGCCTCCAGCACGGGCGGCGCGGCCGAGATCGGCGGCGGCTCCAAGGCCGGCGCCGCCTCCCGCGCGCCGCCGGCGGGAACGACCGGCACCGACCCGACGAAGGCCGGCGGCGTGTCGCTGGCGTGAACGATCGGCGCCGAGCCGGCGAAGGCCGGTGCCGGGCCGCCGGCGTGGACGACCGACGCCGAAGCGGTGAAAGCCGGCAGCGTGCCGCTCGGCTGCGCGCCGCCCTGCCACGCATTGCGCAAGACGCGGGCCGTCGCGTCCGCCGCCACCATCGCGTCCCGCTGCGCCGCCTGCGCGGCGTACATGGCCTCCTCCTGCCGCCGCGCGTTGCGCCGCGCGCTGACCTTGTCGTGAATCACCTGCGCCGATTCACCGAGCCACGCACCCACATGACCGCGCGCCACGCCCGCGATGTCGGCCGCGAACGCCGGCTCATCCGCCGCGCTGATCTTGCCCCCGGCTTCCAGCAGGCGGGCGACCATCTCCTTGCCGCGCGCGCTGTCCACCAAGGTCTCGAACGCCTTGCGCCCCAGTTCGGACGGCGCATGGGTGGGCACCGATCCGACGCCCTCGCGCGGCGACAGCGACATGTCGCCGCCGATCTTGCGGCGCATGGCGCGGCTCATCGCGTCCCACTGGCGGGCGACCACGTCATCCACCGCCGCGCGCAGCGCCTGCATCGCCTCCTCGCGCCGCTGCCGCTCGCGCACCCACACCCCCAGCTCCGCGCGCTCGGCCGTGTCCGCCGCGCGCGCGTCGGCCATGCGCACCATCGCCAGCCGTTGCACCACCTCGCGCAGCGTGGCGGGGGCCGGCGCGGCGTCGATCTTCGCGTCGTCCTTCTTCGCCTTCTCGAAGACGGCGTTGATCTTGCTCCTGCGCGCGCTGCTCACGCCCGCGCGCTTCAGCTCCTCCGGCTCCAGCACCAGGCCCGCCGCCTTGAGCCCGCGTGCCAGGATCAGCGAACTCCTGTCCGCCGTGTAGTTCTCGAACGAGATCAACGTGCTGTAGAAGTCGCGGTGGTACTTGTCCGCGCCCGTCTTGCTTTGAGGCTTGGCATTCGGCGGCTGGAGCAGCGCCGCGCGCATCCAGGGCAGGAACGCCTTGTCGCCGCGCCCGCCCTGCTCAGCGATTCTCACCAGCAGCCCGGCGACCGAATGCGCCATGGTCTCCGACGCGCTCGGGCGGCGATGGATGCGCCACGCGATCTGCAGCAGGTACGGCACCGCCTGCTCGCCCGCCGGTTCGACGCCCAGCCGCGTGAAGACCTGCTTCGCCGCGAGCACGCCCGACGTGGTGAGCGTGGCCAGGCCGCGCATGTAGCTCACGTTGGCGGCATGCAGCGCCGCGCTCTCCTTCACGCCCACCGTCGTGCTGTCGCGGCCCCACGGGCGGACCATGTCCCCCAGCAAGGCCGGCTCCAGCATCAGCGCGGCCTGGGCGCCGGCATCGTGCGGACGCCCCTGGTCCAGCAGCGCGTGCACCACCTCGAACGCGCGCGCGATCCATGCGGCGGGCTCGGCGGACGGCGAGGCCGCGTCCGCATCGGCGCCCGGGGCGCCGGATGTGCCGGATGTTCCGGATGTGCCGGAGGGACCCTCCGGCCCGGGCGGCTCGCCGCTGGTGCGCACATCCTTCACGGCCTCGGCCATCTCCTGCGGCGTCATGAAAGTGTGCGTCGGGATGTCCACGCCGAGCACCTTCTTCATCACCTCCTTGTGGCCGCTGACGCAGTTGCAGCCGAGCTGGCCGGTCGTCTCGTAGCGCTCCAGGATCGGCTGCTCGCCCAGTTGCTTGAGGATCTTCGCCTGCTCCGGCGACAGCGGCCCATGGTCCACCACGATCGCCGTCTCGCAACTCAGCGGGATCGGCTTGTCATCGCCGAAGCGCCCGCCCGGCTTCTCCACGCCGACGATCACGGCGGTCTGCCCGGTGTAGAGCGTCACCTCCGTCCGGCGCGCGGTTCCCCGCACGCCGGGCTCCGGATGGTGACCGTAGCTTTCCCTCAGCCCGTAGAGCTTCTGCTCCGTGGCGCTCGGCCGGATCTGCACGTGCCCGGGCGCGTCGATGCGCGCGCTGCCATCCTTGCGAGTCTTGACGATCGTGGGCAGCGCGACCGTGGAGATCGGCCGGGCCTGCGTGCGAAACAGGCCCGCCAGCGGCCCCGCGGCCGTAGGCGATGTGGGGGTCGTGGGCGTCGTCGAGCCGGCCGAATCATCCGAAGGCGCGGGCGAGTGGTCGGGCGACTGCGGGCCGGCGGAGACCTGGCCCGCCGCGCGCTTCGCGGCCGCTTCCGCCGCGTTCAGGAGCGGGCGTGATCTGTTGAAGAACATGGCGAAGTTGAATCGTCGAGAAGCCCCGATGCTGCGCCGCCCCCGCCGCGCGCGCGACCGCGCCGCGCGAAGCGCCGGCCGCGAAGCCGAAGCGAAGGCGCCCGCCTCAAGGCCGCGCTCACCAGATGCCACTCACTGGACGCCGCTAGCGCCGCGTGCGGAAGGAGGCCTGGATCGGCGGATGCGCCTCCAGCTGCCGCAGCCTTTGAAGCACCTGCTGCGTGCAAAGCGAAGGGTCCTTCTGGAAAAGACCGCGCAGGATGGCGCAGATCTCATGCGTGTGCTGGCCGGCGAGGCGCAGCATCAGGTCTTCGTTCTCGTAGCCCTTGACGTGCGGGGCGATCATCTCGACCTGCCCGCCGATCTCTTCGATACGGGCAAGGCATTCAAGAACGAGCGATTGGACATGCGACTCCTCGGGAATCTGGGAAGTGCGGGAGTCGAGGAGTCGCGCGCGAGGACGAGTGGGCGGTCCGGGGAGGGACGAGTTGGCCCACACGGCTCCGCGAGTAAACTTGCGGGTAGCCATGATGTGTTTTGCCTTGTAAGTGGACACATTAATGGTCAGACAGTCGGGGATGTGATGATCCCCGGCTGTCGCCTTCTTGAGCCCCAGATCGAGTTGCGGTTCTTGCAACTCGCGCCCTGTGACACGGCGCCTCCTTCTTTCCTTTCAAAACTTGCACCGCGCATTGCCGACATGGCGATGCGCGGTCCGCAAATGCTAGATGATTTTTCTGATTTCTCCGAATGTTAAATGAAGAAGCAAGGTGTCATCACGGAGTGAATACGCAAGTCTTCTCTCGATAGATAGCTCGTAATTAACAATCCATGACAATTGCACTTAACAAGTACACCTTTGAGTCATGGGGTCGCGAGGGCGGCTCAGCGCCCTCGGTGATCGAGGCGAATCAGAAGGTCCAGCGCGCGCTGACGCGCACGCTGCGCGGCTCCATCGGGTGCACGTGCCGGTCGTCGATGCCGCCGCCGCAACTGCCGCTGGCCACTTCGCCGGCCGTGCACGAGGCGTAGTCGTACTCGATGTCGTTGCCCTTCTTGCCCGCCAGGTTGAAGACGTCGAGGCCGAGCGTGAGTTGCTTGTTCACCGCGTAGCGCGTGCCGAGGTTGAGCAGCGTGGCCGAGCGCGAGCGGATGCTGTCGAGCGTGTCCAGCGCGCGCGGGCCGAGGTAGCGCAGGCGCAGCGACGCGGTGAGCGGACCGTCGATGTAGGTGACGCCGGCCGCGAAGACGCGCTCGACGGCGTTGTCGACGAAGTTGCCTTCGCCTTCGGGCGCGACGCCGCGGAAGCGCGCGCGGGAGAGCGCGGCATCGGCTTCGAGGCGCCATGCGCGCGCGACCTTCCAGCGCAGCGTGGCCTCGATGCCGCGCCGGCTGCTGGCGCGGCCGGGTTCGGTGGTGCCGGCGTCGCCGACGTAGACGAGTTCGGAGTCGAGCTTGAGTTGCCACAGCGCGGCGGTGAGGCTGAGGTCCTCGTTCGGCTGGAAGCGCCAGCCGAGCTCGGTGCCCTTGCCCTTGACCAGCGCCGGCACGCGCTCGGCGGGGAGGCCGCTTTGCGGGTCGGTGGTGATGGCGGTGCCGCGCACATCGTTGCTGTGGAAGCCAACGCCTGCGTTGAGGTAGAACTCGTGCGCCGGGGTCAGCGTGTAGGCGAGGCCGGCCTTGGGGCTGGCGATGGAATCGTGGCCCTTGCCGCTGTTGAGCGGGCCGAAGACGGGCTCGCGGCCTTGCACGTCGTAGCGCAGCATGTCGCCGCGCACGCCGGCATAGGCACGCCAGCGTTCGCCGAGGTTGAGCATCTGCTGCGCGTAGACGGCGTAGATGTCTTGCGAGACCTTGTCGTCGCGCACGGTCGCGAGGCGCTCGCGGGCCTCGGTCTGGTAGAGGCCGACTTCGCCGATGCGGTCGCCGCGCCACTGCGCGCCGAAGCTCAGCAGGCCGTCGAGGCCGGCGATCTTGTTGGGCATGGCGCGCGAGGCTTGGGCGCCGAAGATGCGGCGGTGGTCGGTCTGCTCGAACTGGTCGCCGTTGACGGGGTTGTTGAGGAAGTAGGTGAAGTCGGAGAAGAGGTCGAAGCGGTAGTCGATGGCGTAGGCGCTGATCTGCGTCTCGCCGCCGGCGCTCTTGTCGAACCACTTGCCCGAGAGGCTCAGGCGCCGCGTCTCGCCGCCGTCGGTGGGGTTGAGGCTGCCCCAGCGCGAGAGCGCGCCGCTGTCGACGAGGCGCTCGGGGACCTGGTCGGTCGAGGTCCAGCGGCTCTTGTAGGCCATGCCGGTGATGCTGAAGCCGCGCGCGGGCGAGCCTTGCGAGTAGCGCAGGACGGCGTTGGCCTTCTTCAGGTTTTCCGACACGTCCCACGGCCCGTCGTTGCCTTCGATCTCGACGGCGCCGAGCCAGGTCTGGTCCTGCACGGTGCGCGAGCCGGCGGCGAGCAGGCGGCGGAAGTCGTGCGAGCCGTAGGTGACTTCGGCGTAGGGCGCGTCGAGCGCGCTGAAGTAGTCGAGCGATGCGCTGCCGGCGAGGGAGAAGTCGCCCGAGTCGGCGAAGTACGGGCCCTTGCGGTAGCGCACGCCGGAGACGAGTTCGGGGATGAGGAAGTTCAGGTCCGCATAGCCCTGGCCGTGGCCGTGCGTGGGCATGTTGACGGGCATGCCGTCGACGGTGACGGCGAAGTCGGTGCCGTGGTCGAGGTTGAAGCCGCGCAGGAAGTACTGGTTGGCCTTGCCGTCGCCCGAGTGCTGGGTGGCGACGACGCCGGGCACGGCCTCGACGATGTCGCCGGGGCGCAGCTTGGGGCGGGACTGGAAGGATTCACGCTCGGCAGCGCCTTCGCTGGCACTGTCGGCGGAGCCGATGGTCGCGTCGCGGGGGCCGCGGACTTCGACTTCAGGGAGATGGGTCTCTTGCGCGAGAACGGCGGCGCTGCTGACGAGCATGCCGAGGAGAAGCGCCCGGCGGGGGGCCGGGGGGAAACTGGGGAGCACGGGTCCTCCATCCTTGTATGAAATTTTTTGGAAGTTTCATATCATGTCTTACGAAGATGTAAGGATGTTGACAGCGCAGGAGCGACCCGGGGGGTCGATGGGCGGCGTGCGCCGCCCATCGAAGGGGCTGGATGTTCAGTACCAGAACATGTGCAGCTTGTAGTCCCCGTCGGCACCGGTGAGGCCGGCTTTGTAGCGGACCTCCAGGCGCAGCACTCGCTCGTTCACCGTCGAGAAGTTGCTGGCGCTCAGCAGTTCCTTCATGTTGCGGCCGTTCGTGCTCGAGTTCACCAGGTTGCCTGCGTCGTCATACAGGTAGAGGTCGTAGTCGCTGGCCTTGCTGTACGACATCTGCACGTTGGGCTCCATCTTCCAGTTCACCGTCTTGCCCGGCGGCAGGACGAACTTGTAGAAGTCGCTGTCCTTGGTGGAGCCCATGGTGGCGTTGATGACCTTGGTCTCGGGGGCGACGGCCTGCGCCGTGGCCAGGGTGTTGTTGGCGTCGACTTCCAGGATCTCCGTCGCGTCCGCCTCGGGCTTGTCGGTCACCTTGAGGCTGAGTTCGTAGGGGCCCGTCGCACCGTTCTTGCCTCGGACCTCCAGGTAGAAGATGGAGGTCAGCGAGACACCCCATATTTCGTCATAGGCGTCCGGCATCGTGGTCATCACGCCTCGTGACCAGCTCAGGCGGCCGGGCGTGAACGTGCCCCTTGAATCACCATAGCCGCTGGATGTGGCCTCCTTGAGATAGGGCTCGCCACTCATTGTCCCCATGGACTGGCGCAGGCGAAGTTCATGGCTCGCGCCCGCGTTGCCCAGGTTGGCGGTCAACGTGCGTCCTGCCGGCAATTCGATTCGGTAGAAGTCGACATCGCTGCCGGAGCTGATCGTGCCGCTCACCTTGGATGGCATGTCGACCACCCACTGCGCAAATTCCGTGCTGTTGTTGGTGATGTTCTGGGGATTGCGCTTTTCCCATTCATCCAGGGCGATTTCATTGCCTGAGCCTTTCTTGTAGCTCAGGGCGGCTTCGACGGCATTGGCCGCATTCACGATGCCCGGGCCGCAACCATGGCAAGGCTGCGAGAACGGAACGGCCGATTTCTGCAGCAGCATCCGAACCTCCGCCGGCGTGAGGTCGGGCCGCTTTGACAGCATCAGCGCTGCGACGCCGGCAACGACCGGCGCGGCGGCGGAGGTGCCGGTGAATTTCCCGGAAATCCCCTCGTTGCGGATTGGCCCCGGCGACGTGTACAAGTGGCCGCCACCCGCATCGCCACCGGCCGGCGCCGCAATGGCGACATGGGAGCCGAACGAGGAATAGCCGGCCTTTCCGCCTGCGCCGCCGGTCGCCGGTCGCCGGTCGCCGGTCGCCGGTCGCCGGTCGCCGCGACAGTGACCGTTCCCATGCAGTTCTGCGCCAACCTTCCCGGAATATCGTTGTTCGCGTTTCCAGCGGCCAATACCACGAGCACCCCACGCGAGAGCGCGAAGTCGATGGCGTCCTTTTCACTTCCCTTGTGGCAGGAGCGGGCTGCAGCGCTCCCCATCGAGATGTTGATAACCCTTGCAGGACGCGAGTTCGGCGGCACGCCTGCCACCTTGCCTCCCGAAAGCCAGACAATGGCATCCGCGACGTCCGAGAAAGTTCGCACTCGCGCCATCAGCAGTTTGGAGTCGAAGGCGATGCCCGCCACGCCCAAGCCGTTGTTGCCGACGGCTGCGATGACGCTGGCCACGGCCGAGCCATGGAGTTCTTGGGGGTCTACGGCGGTGTAATCCGTGTCGCGGCCGTCGCCGTCGTCGTCGGCGTCTCCAGCATCAAGGTCGCTGATGAAGTCGTACCCCCCCACGATGTTGGGCGCAATGTCCGGCCACCGGGGATTGAGTCCCGTATCGACCACCCCGACGGTCACGCCGGCGCCGGTGGATTGCGCCCAGGCCTTCGTCAGATGGAGATCGCTGTGGGTGCCGATGTAGAAATCATCCACCCTGCCGTCGTTCGGCACGGCCTGCGATCGAACAACCTCGTCGGCCTCCGCGTAGGCGACATCAGGAACACTCGCCTCGATGTCGCGCGCGATGGCTTTGGCTTGCGCGACCGGCAGAGGGCGATCCATTCGCAGCACATTGCCGCCGACGCCGGTGCTGCGCACATAGGAGAGCTGAACGCCGTGGCGGGACGCCACCGCTTGCAGCGCGGCCAGGCGCGGCTGTGCCCCGGTGGCGATGCCGGTGGCGCCGTCGCGGTACTTGACGATCAGCCGGGCCGTCGTCGTGGACGAGGCCGCACTCTTCTGAGTCAGCAGCGGGATTTCGGTGATGGGCGTCGCGGGCGTCGCGGCGGTGGCGGAGAGTGTCGAGGCTGCGCAGCACAGTGCGGCAACAGCAGTCCATCGACCCCAGGGACGGGTCGTTGCTTTTCGATTCATGGAGATGCGTGAGGAGAGGTGAAGGAAGGCGAGTTGCGCCGCACCTGGGGCCGAGGCGTGAGCCTGGCAGAGCCCCGGGCGCGGACGCGCCGGCGAAGGCCGGCGATGTCGCGCCACTCCCGATCGCTCGCTTGGCGTCGGGAGTGGCTGGATGCTCAGTACCAGAACATGTGCAGCTTGTAGTCGCCGTCGGCACCGGTGAGGCCGGCTTTGTAGCGGACCTCCAGGCGCAGCACTCGCTCGTTCACCGTCGAGAAGTTGCTGGCGCTCAGCAGTTCCTTCATGTTGCGGCCGTTCGTGCTCGAGTTCACCAGGTTGCCTGCGTCGTCATACAGGTAGAGGTCGTAGTCGCTGGCCTTGCTGTACGACATCTGCACGTTGGGCTCCATCTTCCAGTTCACCGTCTTGCCCGGCGGCAGGACGAACTTGTAGAAGTCGCTGTCCTTGGTGGAGCCCATGGTGGCGTTGATGACCTTGGTCTCGGGGGCGACGGCCTGCGCCGTGGCCAGGGTGTTGTTGGCGTCGACTTCCAGGATCTCCGTCGCGTCCGCCTCGGGCTTGTCGGTCACCTTGAGGCTGAGTTCGTAGGGGCCCATCGCACCATTCTTGCCTCGGACCTCGACATAGAAGGTGGACAACAGTTCGATGCCATAGAAGGCGTTGGAGGCATCCGGGATTCTTTCGACAACGCCGCGCGACCAAACCAGGCGACCTGGCGTGAGAGTGCCTTTCGAATCCCCGTAGCCGCTGGACGTGGCTTCCTTGAGAAAACCGTCGCCGTCGAATGTCAGCGTGCGCTGGTACAGGCGCAGTTCGTGACCAGCAGTTGCGTTGCCGAGAGCAGCAGTCAACGTATGTCCTGCGGGCAATTCAACTCGGTAGAAGTCGACATCGCTGCCAGAGCTGATCGTGCCACGCACCTTGGACGGCAAGTCGGCCACCCACTGCGCAAAGCTCCCACTGTCGTTCTGAATGTTTTTCGGATTCCGCATCTCCCATTCATCCACGGCGGCTTCCTCGCCTATGCTTCTCTTGTAGCTCATGGCGGCTGCGACAGCGTTGGCCGCATTCACGATACCGGGGCCGCAACCGTGGCAAGGCTGTTGAAACGGGACAGCCGATTTCTGAAGCAGCGTCCGAACCTCCGCCGGAGTGAGGTCGGGTCTTTTGGACAACATCAGTGCGGCGATACCCGCGACGACGGGCGAGGCCGCGGAAGTGCCCCAGAACTTGCCCCGGATTCCTTCGTTGCGGTACGGCCCCAGCGTAGCGGCATGCAACTGGCCGGCTCCGGGCATATCGCCAGCCGGTGCTGCAATGGCAACTTGAGACCCAAACGAGGAATAGTTGGCTTTTCCACCCTCGGCACCAGAGGCCGCCACAGTGATCGTCCCCATGCAGTTATGAGCCTGGAGTCCGGGGACATCGTTGTTCCTGTTTCCAGCGGACATCACAACGACCACCCCGCGGGAGAGTGCGAAGTCAATGGCGTCCTTCTCGCTTCCTCTATTGCAGCTATGGCTTGTGGGACTTGACTTGGAGATATTGATCACCCGCGCAGGACGCGGGTTCAGCGGCACACCCTCCACCTTTCCTCCCGCAGCCCAGACGATGGCGTCCGCAATGTCCAACATGGTTCGGGCGCGCGCCATCAGCAGCTTGGCATCGAAGGCTATGCCGGCCACTCCGATGCCGTTGCCTGCGGCGGCGATGATGCTGCCCACGGATGAGCCGTGGGAATCGAGATCATGCGCGACGGCATTGGCGTCGCGGCCGTCGGGGACGCCGACGCCGTCGCCGACGTCGCCATCAGCATAGTCGTACTGAAAGTCGTAGCCGCCTACGATGTTGGGCATGAGATCCTCCCATTGGAGGTAGCCTGTATCGATCACTCCAACGGTCACGCCGGCACCGGTGGATTGCGCCCACGCCTTCGTCAAATGGAGATCGCTGTGGGTGCCGATATAGAAATCATCCACTCTGCCGTCATTCGGTATGGACTGCGATTGAAGGGGTTCGTCAGGCTCGGCGTAGGCGACATCGGGAACACTCGCCTCGATATCGCGCGCAATGGCCTTGACCTGTGCGACTGACAGAGAGCGATCCATTCGCAGCACATTGCCGCCGACGCCGGTGCTGCGCACATAGGAGAGCTGAACGCCGTGGCGGGACGCCACCGCTTGCAGCGCGGCCAGGCGCGGCTGTGCCCCGGTGGCGATGCCGGTGGCGCCGTCGCGGTACTTGACGATCAGCCGGGCCGTCGTCGTGGACGAGGCCGCACTCTTCTGAGTCAGCAGCGGGATTTCGGTGATGGGCGTCGCGGGCGTCGCGGCGGTGGCGGAGAGTGTCGAGGCTGCGCAGCACAGTGCGGCAACAGCAGTCCATCGACCCCAGGGACGGGTCGTTGCTTTTCGATTCATGGGGATGCGTGTGGAGATGAGGAAGGCGAGTTGCGCCGCACCTGGGGCCGAGGCGTGGGCCTGGCAGAGCCCCGGGCGCGGACGCGCCGGCGAAGGCCGGCGATGGCGCGCCACTCCCGATCGCTCGGTTGGCGTCGGGAGTGGCTGGATGCCGACTACTGGGACACGTTCAGCTTGTAGTCCCCGTAGATGCCCCTGAGGCCGCTCTTGTAGCGAACCTCCACGCGCAGGACTTGCTCTTTCACCGCCGAGGCGTTGGAGAAGCTCACCACCTCCTTCGTGTTGCCGCCGTTGGTGCTGGAGTCCAGGAGACCGCCCGCTTCGTCATACAGATAGAGGTCGTAGTCGCTGGGGCTGCCGTCCAACAGCCGCAGGTTGGGCTCCAGCGTCCAGTTTGCCGTCTTGCCCGCAGGGATCACGAACTTGAAGAAGTCGGTGTCGAAGGGCCCCATGTTGCCGCGGATCACCTTGGTTTCCGGGCTGATGGCTTGCGCCTTCGCCAGGGAGTCGTTCGTGTCGTTTTCCCTGATCTCTTCCCGAGTGGGCTCGGGCGTTGCCTTGAAGATCTCGACTTCGGCGATGGCGGGGGCGTACCACTCCTCGGGGAGATGCGTGCTCCCCACCCCATCAGGAGACCTCATGCCGATCGCGAAGCTGAGCTTGGAGAACTTCTGAGTTGGGAACGTAATGGTCTGCTTGACCTTGTTGTTCTCAACGGTAAAGAGGCTCTCCCACCCTGGCGAATCGCGCAGCGGATCGCTCACACCCTTTTCATTGCCTTTGTAGAGCTGGAGATTGACCCAAGTGGGATTTGGCACCAGCAGCGAGTCCGTCGGCTCTTTCGGTGCTGCGACATGTTGACGATAGGTAATCACCACCGTGTTGGCCTCGATTTCGCCGGGACCCGGCGTGCCTGCACAGGGGCCATAGTTGTCGAGGCAGCCTGCACCGCTGAAATCCAGCTCATAAAGGTGCGGGTTGCTCACCCCATACTTCCAGTTGCCGTCCCCAATGCCGTTGGCCTCTACACGATCACCGTTGGTGAGAAAGGGAATCCCGACATAGGCCATTTTCCAGTCGTCGGTGATCTGAAAGATATACGCTGGCACGCCAGCGGCGAGATTCGGCCCCGTCACTGGTGCGGACGGCGCATTGGGTGTGGTGGTGGTTCCGGTGGTGCCCGCAGCTGAAAAAGTCAGGGTGGAGACGGCACACAGCGACAGCGCAAGAAGGGTCTTCTTGAAGTTCATTGGATGTGAATTGGTAAAGGTGGAGATGGATATCTGCGCGATCAGTTGACGCAGTGATTCGCAGGGCTCGTATTTTTTGCGAGCAAGAAAAAGCGCGGGGGCAATCGCGACAATTGATCAGGTTTCAGTCGAGGTCCCGCCTTCAATGCGGCGCAAGAACCTTGAGCGCGCTCAACCACGATTCACCACGTTCAAGCTCGCCCGCACTCCGAGGGGCTGTTCTTCATCGCCAACACGGCCTCATCAGGAGCGCGTGGTGGGCGGTGGCAATTGAGTGTCAGGAGACAGGGCCCTGCGCGTTCTCTACCATCTGCCTCCTGCCAGGCGGCGAGGTGCCGCCCGGCTCTTCGCACAAAGGAGCGCATGCATGGAGACGCAAGAGTTGCATCGCGGGCGGCTGATCGATCACATCCAGCTCGTGGTGCGTGATCTGGCCGCGAGTCGGGCTTTCTACACGGCTGTCTTCGAGGTGCTGGCCATTCCGATGGGTGGCGCCAGCGAGGACTATTTCTGGGCCGATGAGTTGTTCGTGTCGACCGCCGGGAGCGAGGCCGCGCAGGGCCGGCTGACCGGGCGGCACCACCTGGCTTTCCAGGCGCGGGACAGGGCGATGGTGGATGCGTTCCACAAGGCCGCGCTCGCGCATGGCGGCCAGGACAACGGAGCGCCGGGCGAGCGGCCTTATCACCCAGGCTACTACGCCTGCTTCGTGCTCGACCCGGACGGCAACAACATCGAGGCCGTGTTCCATGGCGAGGCGCGGCGCAGCGCGCCGTCGGTCAAGATCAGCTTCTGATCAATTGATCGGCCGCAGGTGCGTGTGCGCCGGTGCGCCGGCATGCGCATGGCGCGCGCCGCCGAGCAGGGGAACGATGTGCATGTTGCCGTGGCGCACGCCGCGCAGGGCCATCAGTTGTTCGGCGCAGGCCCGCACGGCCGCCACGGGGCCGCGCAGCACGACGGTCTCCATGCAGTTGTCGTGGTCCAGGTGGGTGTGCAGGCTGGTGATGACGAGGTCGTGGTGGTCGTGCTGCATGTCCAGCACGCGGGCGGTGACCGTTTGATCGTGGTGGTCGTAGACGTAGCTCACGTTGGCCACGCACCATTCGGCCGCGCTCTTGCGGGGCGCCCGGGCCAGGGTCTCGCTGCCGAGGCCGGAGCGGATCAGGTCGCGCACGGCCTCGGAGCGGTTCACGTAGCCCTTGGCGGCGATGAGGCGGTCGAACTGGTGGGCGAGTTCGTCGTCGAGGGAGATGGTGAAGCGCTGCATGTCGGGGCTGGCGGATGCGGTGATTCGATCATAGGGTCAGTTTCCGTGCCGCGTCCCGTGCGCTTCGCTCAGAAGGTCCAGTTGAGCTCGACCTTGACGCCGTGGTCCTGCAGGCCGCCGCCGAACTGGCCCGCGTAGGAGGCGCTCAGTGTCAGGTTCGGGCGCAGCCGCGTCTCGACGCCGGCCTCCAGCGCGGCGACGTCCTTGGCGAGCGGCACGCCGGCCAGCGTGAAGGCCTGGCTTCCGGCGAATTGATGGGTGGTCGTCGGCGTGGTGTCGCCGAAGGCATGGCGCCAGGCCAGCATGCCGCGCAGGCGGATGTCGTCCGCGGCCTGCGTGCTCGCGCGCACGCCGATGGAGGTGAAGGTGGCATCGGTGGTGTCGCCCGCGCCGTGCAGCGCGGCGGGGCCGCCTTGCTCCAGGAAGGCATCGCTGCGCAGCCTCACGTAGGCCAGGCCCGCGAAGGGCTCCAGGGCCGCGCGGCCCAGCGCGACGCGGTGGCCCAGCTCACCGAAGGCCTGGGTCGTGGTGCTGTCGTAGTCGGCGGCCATGTTGCCGGCGAAGCCGGCGAAGGCGACGGAGCGGCTGGTGTCCAGCTTGTTCCAGCTTTGGGCCAGGCCCAGGCGCAGCGCGGTGGCGTCCCACTGCGTGCCGCCGTAGGCGCCGAGGTGGTAGCTGTCGGTCTTGCTGCCGCTGTTGCCTGCGCTGGTGTCGGCGCTCGCGTGGCTGTAGCCGCCCAGGGCGCCGACGCGCCAGCCCGCGCCGACGCCGGTGTCCGCGCCGACGACGAAGCCGCCGATGTCGCGCTTGAGCCGAGCGGCGTTGGCGTCGCTGTCGATGCGGCCCCAGGCGCCGAAGACCTTGGCCCAGGCCGCGCGCGCGGCGTTGTCTTCCGGCTGGCAGTTGTCGCCGGGTTGTCGCGGGGTGCGCGTCGCGCTGCCCGGCGCGCAGGCCGCGCCGCGCAGGCGGTCGATCGCGGCTTCGCGCACGAAGCGGCTGTCTTCCAGGGTCGCGGTCTTGGTGGAGGCGTGGATGTCGGCCGACAACTGGTTGAGTGCGTCGCGTGCGGCGGCGTCGTCGGGCAGCCAGGTCACGGCGCTGGCCAGGCCGTTGCTGGCGGGCAGGCTGTCGACCGCGCCGCCGACCGCGCCCTGGTTGGGCGTGCCGCCGGCGTCCGCGATGTCGCGGGTCTTCTCGGCCGTGAGGTAGACATGGTGGGCGTCGTAGTTGTCGACGAGGCGGGCGAAGGCGCTTTGCGTATCGCCGGTGAGCTGGTAGGTGCCGCTGACGCCGCCGTCGGCGCTGAGCACGGTGTAGCGGTTGCCCACGGTGTAGTTGGCACCGCCGGCGCGCACGACCTTGAGCCGCGAACCGGCGGCAAGGTTGGCGCTGCCGCTCGCGCGGATCAGGTCGGATGCGGTCGAGGCGGGGTCGACTTCCGCCTCGTAGGTCGAGCCCGAGGACTGCGCGAAGTTGCCGTTGATGCCGAGCGTGCCGATGGAGTTGCCGGGGGCGACGGTGCCCGCGACGGTGGTGTTGCCGAGGGAGCCCGAGCCCTGGAGGCGGCCCGCGGCGAGCACGTTCACGCTGCCGGCGAGCGTGCCGTTGACGGCGAGCGTGCCGCCTTCGACCGAGGTGGCGCCGGTGACGGTCGCGTTGCCGCCGAGCACGAGGGTGCCGCCCTTGACGGTCAGCGTGTTCGCGGCGACGGTGCCGTCGAGCCGCGCGGTGCCGGAGTTCATGACGATGCCGTCCATGCCGCTGATCGCATAGGCCGCGCCGTGGGTGAAGCTGTTCGCGCCCAGGTTGAGGTTGAGCGCGTCGGCGCCGTCGCCCGTGATGTTGCCGTTGATCGCGCCGCCGGTGACGGTGAGCGTGTCGGTGCCGCCGCCGAGCAGCACGGCGCCGACGAGGGTGCCCGCGGTCGTGATGGTGGCGTTGTCGCCGATCTCGTCGACACCGTCGCGGTTGAGGTCGCCGTCGCGCAACGCCACGCCGGAGGCGCCCGCGTGGATGACGGCGCCGGTGCCGATGTTGACGGTGCCGCCGGTGCCGCCCGAGACGTGGATCGCGGCGGCGGTGCCGCCACCGCCGGTCACGGTGCCGCCGGAGACGTCCACCGCGAAGGCGCCGGAGGTGCTGGAGGCGAAGATGCCGTCGCCGCTGCTTCCGCTCCCGGCGCTGACCGTGCCTCCGGTCATCTGCACCCGGGCAAGTCCCCTGCCGGTGTGCCGTACCCACAAGGCGACGCCCGCCGTCGACAGAACGGAGCCGCCGCTCATGGCGATGCTCGCGGTGCCCGTGTTGTTGGGTCCGGCAGCGTTCGCCTGGACCGCCGTGCTGGCCGCCTGGACCGCGCCACCGGTGATCACGACCGATGAGTTGCCCGTCCCGTTGGCACCGGATGTCGCTGTCGTTATTGCCGTTCCGGTTCCGGTGTTGAAGACTTGTCCACCGTTCAGCGTCACGATGGCGTTGGCGCCCGCGCCGCCGCCGTTCACCGTCACGGTCGTGCCGGCGCCGGTGGAGGTGATCGTCCCGCCGTTGATGTTGGCGGAAGCGAACCCGCCGGCTGCCGTGGTCGACACGTTGACCGCCGAGCCCGTGGCGGTGATCGAATTGACCTGGTTCACATTGACGGTGAGTTCGGGGGCCGTGGGGCCGACGGCCGTCTGGAGCGACACGCCTTGCGTGCCCGTGATGACCATGGTCGGGTTGGCGAGGTTGAGGGTCACGCCATTGGAGCCGGTGTACGAGATTCCGGTGGGATAGCTCGCGCCCGAGCAGACGAGGGTGTCGAGTCCGGGCCCGTCCGTGCCGCATTCATTGGCGGCGATCGCCGCGGCGGGCGCGGCGGCGAGAAGCGCGACGGCCAGGGCCATGGCCGAGGCGGGAAATGCGGGCGCCCCAAGGCCGGCGGCACGGCGGGAGGGGTCCGCTGTGTGACAAGTCCCGGCCTGGGGGCCGCATCCCTCCGTCATGCCACCACGCAAATTCATACAAACCCCATCGCAAGTTGAAAGCCGGAAATCATCCCTGGGGATGCGTCTCTAAACAACTTGTCACATAGGTCAAAGGACCCAAGGGGTGCGGATTCGCGTGGGGAGTGTTGGGTGGAAGATACGGGGAGATGCGGGGAGATACGGGGCAAGGCCGGCGGCGTCCTTGGATCGGCCCGAATGGCGAGCCGGTTCATGCCACGGCTCGCGTTCCTTCTTTTCTTATTTCTTCTTGGGCGTGACCACCTTGGTCACCGTGACGGAGACCGGATCGCTCGCCGGGAAGGACTCTTCCACGCCGTGGTCGAGGGCGCTCTCGGAAGGCTCTTCGATCACGGGCTTTTCCTCTTCGGGATGCGGCTCGTGGTGCTGGGCGGTGGGGAACGGAAAGGGCCCGCTGGGCGTCTTGCCGGTTTCGGGTTTGCTCGGTGGGCTCATGATGACGATCTCCTCGCAAAGAGCAAAGGCTAGGCCGCGCACCCCGCGCGCCGTGTAGGAAACCGCGCCGGCGCACCGCCGGAACCGCGGCATGCGCGACAGCCTACGGCGAGCCGCAGCATCCACCTGCTTCAGGCCCCGCGCCGCCGCTTCACCTTGGAGGCGTTTTCGACGGAACAAAGGAAGCGCCATGGTCGACACCACGAAACCCCGCCCGGCCGACCCGGTCCCCGTGGACGAGCACGAGGCCCGGCTGGGCGACCGGGGCGATGCCTCCGGCCGCAATATCGAACAGAATCGCGCCATCGGGCAGGACGATCCGATGGAGGGCAGCCGCCAGGGTCGCGAGGCCGACAAGAAGTCCGGCTACCCCGGCACGCCCGATATCGGGACCGATGCCGCGCAGACCGAGGAGGCCGAGCGGGCCCGGCAAGCCGCGAAGAAGCCCAAGGATCGCAAACGCTGAGCTTCCCACTCACCCAGGAGAGCCGCCATGCCCGTCGAGACCCTCCCGCTTCCCGAGACCGCAAGGCACGGGGCCGCGCCACGCGGCTGCGTGGTGTCGCTGACTGCCGACCACCGGCGGTTCGACAGTCAGCACGAGCACGACACGCGCGCGGAGGTCGCGCGGCGGCTCGCGGGGCTGAAGGGCATGGACTTCTGCGGCGAGCACGATGTCGCTTTGCCCTATGCCGAGCCGACCTACTTCGTGCCGAGCGACACGCTGGTGGGAACGCATGCGGCCGGCACGCTGGGCATTCGCGACGTGCACGGCCTTTTCGGCGGCGTGGTGCCGCATGCCTTCGTCTCGACCAAGGTGATCACGCATTCGCTGGTCGACGGGAGCGCGGCGCGGCCCGAGGGCTGGACACCCCGCTTCGGCGAGCAGGTGGCGCAGGCGGTGCTGCCGGGCTATTCCGCCTTCGCGCACGGCGACGCGCGCAAGGCGGGACGGATGCTGCTCGCGAACGGCGCGGTGCGCATCAAGCCGGCTCGCGCGACGGGTGGGCGCGCACAGGTGGTGGTGGACGATGCGCGCGCGCTCGACGCGTGCCTGGAGCAGACCAGCGCCGAAGATCTCGCGGCCTACGGCCTGGTGCTGGAGGAGAACCTCCAGCCGCCCGTGACCTACAGCGTGGGACAGGTGATCGTCGGCGACGTGGTGGCAAGCTACCACGGCGTGCAGCGCGAGACGCGGGACAACGGCGGCGACGCCGCCTACGGCGGTTCGGACCTGTGCTTCGTGCGCGGCGGCTTCGACATGTTGCTGTCACAGGCACTCGCGCCGGGCGTGCGGCTGGCGATCGAGCAGGCACGTCACTACCACGAGGCCGTGGGCCAATGCTTCCCCGGTTTCTTCGCCTCGCGCATCAACTACGACGTGGCGCAGGGCGTGGGGCCCGGAGGGCGTCAGCGCTCCGGCGTGCTGGAGCAGTCGTGGCGGCTCGGCGGCGCGACGGGCGCGGAGATTGCCGCGCTGGAGACCTTTCGCGACCACCCCGAGTGCACGCGCGTGCGTGCGGCCTGCTTCGAGCGCTATGGCTCGACCGCGCCGCCGGCGGGCGCGACGGTCTATTTCCAGGGCGTGGACGCGCAGTGCGGCCCGCTGGTCAAGTTCACGGTCATCCAGGACGATGCCGACCCGCGATAGTCCCATCGACATCGAAGTCGACGGCCAGCACATCGCCGGCACGATGGTCGCGCCCTCGGCCGTGCGGCCGGGCGTGTTGCTGGTGCACGGGTGGGACGGCAGCCAGGCGCAGTACATCGCGCGGGCGCGCGAGATCGCGGCGCTGGGCTGCATATGCCTCACCATCGACTTGCGCGGGCACGCGCGGCACAAGTCGCAGCGCCTGGCCGTGACGCGGGAGGACAACCTGCGCGACGTGCTGGCCGCCTACGACGAGCTGGTGCGCCACCCGGCGGTGGACCCGGCCTCGATGGCGATCGTCGGAAGCAGCTACGGCGGCTACCTCGCCGCGCTGGCGACCGCGCTGCGGCCGGTTCGCTGGCTTGCATTGCGCGCGCCCGCGCTGTACCGTGACGCCGGCTGGGAGACACCGAAGGGCAAGCTGGACCGAGAGGACCTCACGGCCTACCGGCAGACCGACATCGCGCCCGCGGACAACCGCGCGCTCGCGGCCTGCGAGGCCTTCCGGGGCGATGTGCTGGTGGTGGAGTCGGAGCACGACCGGACGGTGCCGCACCCCGTGATCAAGAACTACGTGAACGCCTTCAAGCATGTGCGTTCCGTCACCTACCGCGTGCTGTCGGAGGCCGACCACGCGCTGTCGACCGAGGAGATGCGGCACGCCTATGGGCAGCAGCTCGTCGGCTGGATGACCGAGATGGTGCTCGGCGCCAGCGCCGCGGCGGGGCGGTTGCGCCCTTCGCCGCACAGCCCGGCCTGAGGCCGGGCCGTCAAGAGCCGCCGTCCGACAGGGCGACGGGAGCTTTGTCGAGTGACGCCAGGACGCCGGGAGGTCTACAAGGAGAGTCCTCCCGACATTTTCTTTCTGGAAGCCTTTCCGTGACCCTGCGCACCCCTTTCAGCGAGAACGATGCCTATCTTTTCCGGGAGGGAACGCACGCACGCCTGTACGACACGCTGGGCGCGCATCTTCACGGCGACGGCGAGGGCGCGCACTTCGCGGTGTGGGCGCCGAATGCGCGTTCGGTGTCGGTGATCGGCGACTGGAACGGCTGGGACGCGAATGCGGACGCGCTGCATCCGCGGCCCGACGGCACGGGCGTGTGGGAAGCGCATTGCGAGGGCGCGCGCCACGGCGCGGCCTACAAGTACCGCATCGTCTCGCATCGCGGCGAGGTGCTGGAGAAGGCCGATCCGCTGGCACTGCTGTGCGAGGCGCCGCCCGCGACGGCCTCGCGCGTCTGGACGCTGGACTACGACTGGGGCGATGAGGACTGGATGGCCAGCCGCGCGCCGCGCAACAGCCTGGACGCGCCGATGTCGATGTACGAGGTGCATCCGGGCTCGTGGCGCCGCAAGGACGGCCAGTTCATGAACTACCGCGAGCTGGCGCATGCGCTGGCCGACTACGTGGTCTCGCTGGGCTTCACGCACGTGGAGCTCATGCCGATCACGGAGCACCCGTTCTACGGCTCCTGGGGCTACCAGACCACCGGCTACTTCGCGCCCACCGCGCGCTATGGCACGCCGCAGGACTTCATGTACTTCGTGGACCACCTGCACCAGCGCGGCATCGGCGTGGTGCTGGACTGGGTGCCATCCCATTTTCCGACCGACGCGCACGGCCTCGCCTCCTTCGACGGCACGCATCTCTACGAGCATGCGGACCCGCGCCAGGGCTTCCACCCGGAGTGGAACTCGGCGATCTTCAACTACGGGCGCGACGAGGTGCGCAGCTTCTTGATCTCGTCCGGGCTCTTCTGGCTGGACCGCTACCACATCGACGGGCTGCGGGTGGACGCGGTGGCCTCGATGCTCTACCTCGACTACGCGCGGCGCGGCGGCGAGTGGATTCCCAACCGCTGGGGCGGGCGCGAGAACCTGGAGGCCATCGACTTCCTGCAGGAGCTCAACCGCGCCGTCTACCGCGAGCATCCGGACGCCTTCACGGTGGCCGAGGAATCGACCGCCTGGCCCAACGTCTCGCGGCCGATCGAGATGGGCGGCCTGGGCTTCGGCATGAAGTGGAACATGGGCTGGATGCACGACGTGCTGGCCTACATGAAGGAAGACCCGATCAACCGGCGCTACCACCATCACAAGCTGACCTTCTCGATGGTCTATGCCTTCAGCGAGAACTTCGTGCTGCCGCTCTCGCATGACGAGGTGGTGTACGGCAAGGGCTCGCTGATCAACAAGATGCCGGGCGATGCGTGGCAGCAATTCGCCAACCTGCGTTCGCTGCTGGCCTTCATGTGGGCGCATCCGGGCAAGAAGCTGCTCTTCATGGGCGGCGAGTTCGCGCAGCGGCGCGAGTGGACGCACGAGGGCGAGCTGGAGTGGTTCGTCACCGACCAGCCCGAGCACCGCGGCATGCAGCTGCTGGTGGGCGAGCTGAACAAGCTGCTGCGCACCGAGCCGGCGCTGCACGAGCTGGATTTCGCGCCGGAGGGTTTCGAGTGGATCGAGCCGAACGACCATTCGATGAGCGTCGTCGCCTTCCTGCGCAAGAGCAAGGCCGGCGAGGCGCTGCTGGTGGTGTGCAACCTGACGCCGGTGCCCCGGCAGAACTACTGCATCGGCGTGCCCGCCGGCGGCACCTGGCACGAGGTGCTCAACAGCGACGCGCGCGCCTTCGGCGGCTCCGGCTGGGGCAACCTGGGCGAGGTCGAGGCCGGCGCCCTGCGCTCCCAGGGCCGCCAGCACTCGCTGTGCCTGACGCTGCCACCCCTTTCCACACTCATCCTGAAGGCCAGTGCCGATGCCTAAGAGCCCGACCCCCACGGCTGTGCGCCGCGTCAAGAAAGAAGCGACCCCAGCCGTGCCCGTGCCGGCGCTCATCGACATCCCCGACGGCCGCAGCCGCGCGGTGGTGGACGCGGTGCTGCCCGTCGTCGATGGCGGCCGTTTCGCGGTGAAGCGGGTGGCTGGCGAGCGCGTGCGCATCACGGCGCACTGCTTCACCGACGGCCACGACGCGCTGCGCGTGATGCTGCAATGGTGGCGCGAGGGCGAGACGGCGCGGCGCGAGGTGCCGATGACGCTGCTCTACAACGACGAGTGGCACGGCGACTTCACGCCGCCGGTGATGGGACGCTACTTCTACACCGTGGTGGCCTGGGTGGACGCCTTCGAGTCCTGGCGCCACGAGCTGGTGCGCCGCGTGGACGCCGACGACATCCGCCTTGCCGCGCGCGTGGGCGCGGTCGAGATCGCCGCCGCCGCCGAGCGCGCGAGCGGCGAGGACCGCGAGTCGCTCGCGGACTGGGCCCGCTCGCTGGCGCAAGGCGCGGCGGACCCGGCGATGGAAGCCATCGCGCTGAAGGCGCTGGCGCTCGACGAGGTGCTGGCCGCCGCCGCGAACCGCCATCCCGACCGGCGCCTCGAGACCCGCTTCACGAAGGAGCTGCCGCTGGTGGCCGACCGCGAACGCGCGCGCTTCAGCACCTGGTACGAGCTCTTCCCGCGCTCGGCCGGCAGCGAGCCCGGCGTGCACGGCACCTTCCGCGACGTGGAGGCGCGGCTGCCGCTCATCGCCTCGATGGGCTTCGACGTGCTTTACTTCCCGCCCATCCACCCCATCGGCCGCGAGCAGCGCAAGGGCCGCAACAACGCGCTGACCACCGAGCCCGGCGACGTGGGCAGCCCCTGGGCCATCGGCGCGGCCGAGGGCGGGCACAAGGACATCCTGCCCGCGCTGGGCACGGCGGAGGACTTCCGCCGCCTGGTCGCGGCCGCGGGCAGGCACGGGCTGGAGATCGCGCTGGACATCGCCTTCCAGTGCGCGCCCGATCATCCCTATGTGAAGGCACATCCGAGCTGGTTCCGCTGGCGGCCGGACGGCAGCGTGCAGTACGCCGAGAACCCGCCGAAGAAGTACCAGGACATCTATCCCTTCAACTTCGAGAGCGAGGACTGGCCCGCGCTCTGGAACGAGCTCAAGAGCGTGTTCGAGCACTGGATCGCGCAGGGCGTCTCGATCTTCCGCGTGGACAACCCGCACACCAAGTCCTTCGCCTTCTGGGAGTGGGTCATCACGGAGATCAAGCGCGCGCATCCGCAGGTGCTCTTCCTGGCCGAGGCCTTCACGCGGCCGAAAGTGATGCACCGGCTGGCCAAGCTGGGCTACTCCCAGTCGTACACCTACTTCACCTGGCGCAACACCAAGGACGAGTTGACGGCGTACTTCACCGAGCTCTCGCAGGGGCCGGGGCGCGAGTATTTCCGGCCCAACGCGTGGCCCAACACGCCGGACATCCTGCACGAGGAGCTGCAGTCGGGCGAGGAGGCGGTCTTCAAGACGCGCCTGGTGCTGGCCGCGACGCTCGCGGCCAACTACGGCATGTACGGCCCCGCCTACGAGCTGCTCGAACACCTGCCGCGCGGCCCGTCGAGCGAGGAGTACCTCGATTCGGAGAAGTACGAGATGCGCCACTGGGACTGGGGCGAGGACAGCGGCATCCGCCCCTTCATCGCGCGCGTGAACCACATCCGGCGCGGCAACCCGGCCTTGCAGGCCGACCACAGCCTGCGCTTCCTGGACATCGACAACGACCAGCTGATCGCCTATGCGAAGGAGTCGCCCGACGGCGCCAACACGGTGGTGACGGTGGTCAACCTCGACCCCTACCACGCGCAGAGCGGCTGGCTCTCGCTGGACCCGGCCGACGTCGGCGTGCCGGCGGACCACCCCTTCCAGATGCACGACCTGCTGAGCGGCCAGCGCTTCACGTGGCGCGGGGACCGGCACTACATCCTGCTGGAGCCGCATCGCCTGCCGGCGCATGTGATGGCTGTCCGCCGCCGCGTGCGCGACGAACGCGAATTCGACTACTACGCCTGAGCGAGCCCCCGATGAACGCGCCCCTCCCCAGCCTCGCCCTCGAAACCACCGAGATCGACACCACCGGCGACCCGACCTGGTACCGCGACGCGGTGATCTACCAGCTCAACGTCAAGGCCTTCTTCGACACCAACGACGACGGCGTGGGCGATTTCAAGGGCGTGGCCGCCAAGCTCGACTACGTGAAGGACCTCGGGGTCAACACGATCTGGCTGATGCCTTTCTACCCCTCGCCCCTGCGCGACGACGGCTACGACATCGCGGAGTACGAGGACGTGCATCCGCAGTACGGCTCGCTGGAGGACTTCCGACACATGCTGGCGGAGGCGCACCGGCGCGAGCTGCGGGTGATCATCGAGCTGGTCATCAACCACACCTCCGACCAGCACCCGTGGTTCCAGGCCGCGCGCAACGCGGCACCGGGCTCGCCGGAGCGGGACTTCTATGTGTGGAGCGACACCGACCAGCTCTATTCGGGAACGCGCATCATCTTCACCGACACCGAGCGCTCCAACTGGAGCTGGGACCCGGTGGCCAAGGCCTACTACTGGCACCGCTTCTTCAGCCACCAGCCGGACCTGAACTTCGACAACCCGGCCGTGATGGAGGCGGTGTATCGCACCATGCGCTTCTGGCTGGACATGGGGGTGGACGGCTTCCGGCTGGACGCCATCCCCTACCTGATCGAGCGCGACGGCACGAGCAACGAGAACCTGCCCGAGACGCACATGGTCATCAAGAAGCTGCGCGCCGCGATGGACGCGGAGTACACCGACCGTTTCCTGCTGGCCGAGGCCAACATGTGGCCGGAGGACGTGCGCGAGTACTTTGGCGAGGGGGACGAGTGCCACATGGCCTACCACTTCCCGCTGATGCCGCGGATGTACATGGCCATCGCGCAGGAGGACCGCGACCCGATCGTGGAGATCCTGCAGCAGACGCCGGACATTCCCGAGGGTTGCCAGTGGGCCATCTTCCTGCGCAACCACGACGAGCTGACGCTGGAGATGGTGACCAGCCGCGAGCGCGACTACATGTACACCACCTACGCGGCCGACATGCAGGCGCGCATCAACCTGGGCATCCGCCGCCGGCTCGCGCCGCTGATGGACAACGACAAGGACCGCATCAAGCTGATGAACAGCATGCTGCTGTCGATGCCGGGCTCGCCGATCATCTACTACGGCGACGAGATCGGCATGGGCGACAACGTGTTCGTGGGCGACCGCAACGGCGTGCGCACCCCGATGCAGTGGAGCCCCGACCGCAACGCCGGTTTCTCGCGCGCCGACCCGCAGCGGCTCTACCTGCAACCCATCATGGACGCGATGTACGGCTACGAGGCCGTGAACGTGGAGGCGCAGCTGCGCGACAAGAGTTCGCTGCTGCACTGGACGCGCCGCATGCTCGCGGTGCGCAAGACCAGCCGCGCCTTCGGGCGCGGGCGGCGCACTTTCCTGAAGCCGGGCAACCGCAAGATCCTGGCCTATCTGAGCGAGCACGGCGAGGACGTGATCCTCTCCGTCTTCAACCTCTCGCGCGCGGCGCAGCCGGTGGAGCTGGACCTCGCGGCCTTCAAGGGCCGCGTGCCGGTGGAGATGCTGGGCCGCACCTCCTTCCCGCCGATCGGCGAGCTGCCCTACCTGCTCACCCTGCCCTCGCACGGCTTCTACTGGTTCCGCCTCGCGGACGAGGCGCCGATGCCCAGCTGGCACCAGGAGGGCGTGGCGTTGCAGGACCGGCCGGTGCTGGTGCTCTTCGACGGCTGGACCAGCCTCTTCAAGGACCGCGTGATGCCCTGGCGCATCGGCTTCGCCGACCGCCTGCGCAAGCAGTTCGAGACCGAGACGCTGCCGCCGCACATCGAGGCGCAGCGCTGGTATGCCTACAAGGGCTCGAAGATCAAGCGCGCCTCGGTGCTGGACCAGGCCGTGTGGGACCTGGACGGCCTGAGCTGGATGCTGCCGATGCTGGAGCTCGACGGCCCGCCCGAGCGCGTCGTCTACTTCATGCCGCTGGCGCTGGCCTGGGAAGACCGCGAGGAGGAGCGCACCCGGCAGCTCACGCCCGCGGCCGTCGCCAAGATCCGGCAGCAGGCCAACGTGGGCGTGATGGCGGATGCCTTCTTCGACGAATCCTTCTGCCGCGCGATGGTGCGCGCCATCGTGAAGGACATGAAACTGCCGACGGCGCAGGGCCGCCTGCACTTCCGGCCCACCGCGCTCGGCCGCGAGCTGGACATCGACGCCATCGCCGAACTGCCGGTGAGCCGGCCCGGCGCGATGAGCAGCAACACGGTGGTGACGCTGGGCGAGACGCTGTTCCTGAAGGGTTATCGGCAAATCCGCCCCGGCGTGAATCCGGAGCTGGAGATGGGCCGCTTCCTCACCGAGGAGGCCGGCTTCGTGAGCGGCGTGCCGGTGGCCGGCGCGCTCGAATACCTCGGCAACGACGGCACGGTGATGACGCTCGCGCTGCTGCAGGCCTATGTGCCGAACCAGGGCGACGGCTGGGAGTACACGCTGGCCTACCTGGAGCGCTTCCTCGGCGAGCTGCGCGACACCGATGGCGATCCGCGCGCCAACCCGCACGGCGCCTTCCTCGCGCTGATCCAGATCCTGGGCCGGCGCACGGCGGAGCTGCACAACGCGCTCGCCAGGCGCACCGGCAACGCGGCCTTCACGCCGGAGCCGCTGACGGCGGCCGACCTCGTGACCGTGCGCGACACGGCGCGCGCCGAGGCCGAGGCCACGATGAAGATGCTGCGCGCGGCACAGGGCACGCTGGTGCCCGCCGCGCAGGAGGACGCCGCGCGGCTGCTGGCGCGCGCCGGCACGGTGCAGGGCTTCATCGACGCGCTGCGCGTCGAGGGCCGCAGCGGCTGGCGCACGCGCTTCCATGGCGACTATCACCTCGGCCAGGTGCTGGTGGCGCGCAACGATTTCGTGATCATCGACTTCGAGGGCGAGCCCGCGCGGCCGCTGGAAGAGCGCCGCGCCAAGCAGTCGCCGCTGCGCGACGTGGCGGGCATGCTGCGCTCCTTCAACTACGCGCGCTGGACGGCGCTGCGCCGCGCGGCGCAGAACGCCGACGAGCTGGCCAGGCTGGATGCCGCGGCGCGCGCCTGGGAGCAGGACACGCGCACCGCCTTCCTCGCCGGCTACACGGCGGCACTCTCGCCGGAGGCTGGCCGCATCGATCCGGAGCTGCTCGAACTCTTCGAGCTGGAGAAGGCGTTCTACGAGCTGCGCTACGAGATCGGCAACCGGGCCGACTGGGTGCCGGTGCCCCTGCAGGGCATCCTGGCGCTGCTGGACCGTGCGGCCGCCGGGCCGGCCGGCACGCGCTGAGCGCCTTTGACCCCTGAACAAGCCATTCGCTTCAACCGAAGGGAGATCCCATGAACAGCTTCTCGATGTACCTGGAGCCGCTGCGCGCCATCCTCTACCAGATCGGCGCCTTCATCCCGCGGCTGCTGTTCGCGGCGCTGGTCGTCATCGCCGGCTGGCTCATCGCCAAGGTGGTGCGCTTCGCGGTGATCAAGGCGCTGCGGGCCATCAACTTCCACGTGCTGACCGAGCGCGCCGGCATCGACAACTTCCTGCGCCAGGGCGGCATGGTGGCGGATGCGACCACGGTCTTCGGGGTGCTGGCGTACTGGATGGTGATCCTCGCCTCGCTGCTGGTGGCCTTCAACGGGCTGGGCCTGAGCTACGTGACGGACCTGCTCGGGCGCGTGATGTGGTTCGTGCCGAACGTCTTCGTGGCGCTGCTGGTGCTGGCCTTCGGCGCCTACTTCGCCAAGTTCGTGGGCGAGGCCGTGACCACCTACGGCCGCAACGCCGGCATGCAGGATTCGCTGTTGCTGGGCAAGGCGGCGCAGTACGCCATCCTGCTCTTCGTGGTGCTGATCGCGCTGGACCAGATCAAGGTCGGCGGCGACATCGTGCGCCAGAGCTTCCTGATCATCCTCGGCGGCATCGTCTTTGCATTGGCCCTGGCCTTCGGGCTGGCGGGCAAGGAATGGGCGGCCGACCGCATCGAGGAGTGGTGGCCGAAGGACCGGCCGCCGCGCCCGCTGCCGCGCGACACGCATGCCCGTGAAGCGGCCCCGAGACGCCCACCCGGGGAGCTGTGGCCGCCCCGCCCACCGATCGACAAGGATTCCCTGCTTCCATGATGAAACGACCCCACGTTCCGCTGAGCGCCGTCTGGCCCGGCAAACCCTATCCCCTGGGCGCGACCTGGGACGGCCAGGGCGTGAATTTCGCGATCTTCTCCAAGCATGCGGAGATGGCCGAGCTGTGCATCTTCGACGACAAGGGCCGCCACGAACGGCAGCGCATCACGATGCGCGAGCGAACCAACGACGTGTGGCACTGCTACCTGCCGGAGGCCCGGCCGGGCATGGCCTACGGCTACCGCATCCACGGCCGCTACAAGCCCGAGGAAGGCCACCGCTTCAACCCGCACAAGCTGCTGGTCGACCCTTACGCGAAGGACCTGGTGGGCGACCTGCGCTGGCACGACGCGCTCTACGGCTATGCGGTGGGCAGCAAGCGGCAGGATCTTTCGTTCGACCGCCGCGACAGCGCGGCGTACATGCCCAAGGGCCGCGTCCTGGAAACCGCCTTCACCTGGGGCGAGGACCGCCGCCCCGAGGTGCCGTGGCAGGACATGGTGATCTACGAGCTGCACGTGCGCGGCTTCACCATGACGCACCCCGGCATCCCCGAGCACCTGCGCGGCACCTACGCGGCGCTGGGCTGCGCGCCGGTGGTCGACTACCTCCAGCGCCTGGGCGTGACCACCATCGAGCTGCTGCCCGTGCATGCCTATCTGAACGACCGCCACCTGGCGGAAAAGGGGCTGCAGAACTACTGGGGCTACAACACGCTGGGCTTCTTCGCGCCGGAGATGCGCTACAGCGCCTCGGGCAAGGTGAAGGAGTTCAAGACCATGGTCAAGACCCTGCACTCGGCGGGCATCGAGGTGATCCTGGACGTGGTCTACAACCACACCTGCGAGGGCAACCAGCTCGGGCCGACGCTGTCGATGCGGGGCGTGGACAACGCCTCCTACTACATCATCAACGGCGAGAACCGGCGCTACTACGACGACTTCACCGGCTGTGGCAACACGGTGAACCTGGAGCATCCGCGCGCGCTGCAGCTCGTCATGGATTCGCTGCGCTACTGGGCGGAGGAGATGCACGTCGACGGCTTCCGCTTCGACCTGGCCTCGGCGCTCGCGCGCGAGGCGGGCAAGGTGGAGAACCTGGGCGGCTTCTTCGACGCGATCCGGCAGGACCCGACGCTCAACTGCGTGAAGCTCATCGCCGAGCCCTGGGATCTCGGGCACGGCGGCTACCAGGTGGGCAACTTCCCGCCGGGCTGGGCCGAGTGGAACGACCAGTACCGCGATGGCCTGCGCGGCTGGTGGAAGGGCGACGGCGGGCTGGTGGGCGAGGTGGCGAACCGGCTCGCGGGCTCGCAGGATCTCTACGGCTGGTCGGGCAAGGGGCCGCACGCGAGCATCAACTTCGTCACCGCGCATGACGGCTTCACGCTGCATGACCTGGTCTCCTACAACGACAAGCACAACGAGGCCAACGGCGAGGAGAACCGCGACGGCAACAGCAACAACGTGTCGTGGAACTGCGGTGCCGAGGGCCCCACGGACGACCCGGAGATCAACGCGCTGCGCGAGCGGCAGAAGCGCAACTTCCTGGCCACGCTGCTGCTGTCGCAGGGCGTGCCGATGCTGCTGGCGGGCGATGAGCGCGGCCACACGCAGCAGGGCAACAACAACGTCTACTGCCAGGACAACGAACTGGGCTGGCTGGACTGGTCGGATGACCCGAAGGCCGAATCGCTGAGCAGCTTCGTGGCGGACCTGATCCGCATCCGGCGGCAACATCCGTCCTTCCGGCGGCGCAGCTTCTTCCGTGGCGAGGTGGGCGAGGGCGTGCCGAAGGATGTGGTGTGGCTCAAGCCCGGCGGCGAGGAGATGACGCCGCCCGACTGGAACGACGAGCATGTGCGCTGCCTGGGCATGCTGTTCTCGGCGACCGGCATCATCGACCTCGGCCCGCGCGGCGAGGAACAGGAGGACGATGACTTCCTGCTGCTGCTGAACGCGTACCACGAGCCCCTGCCTTTCGCCGTGCCGGCACAGGAGGGCGCGCACTGGGCATGCCTGGTGGACACGGCGCGCGACGCGCTGCCGTCCAGGCTGGTGGCGGACGACACCTATCCGTTGCAGGGGCGCTCCCTGGTGCTGCTGCGGCGCGAACGGAAAGCCACATGAAGCACGTGCATGCAATGCCTTTCGGCGCCGAGCTGCTCGAAGGCGGTGGCGCGCGCTTTCGCCTGTGGGCGCCGGCGGTCGAGCAACTGACGCTCGAGACGTCACGCGGCGACGGCGCGTGGCAGGCCACCGCCATGCAACGCGACGCGCAGGGCTGGCACGAGGCCACGCTGGCCGGCGCGGCGGCCGGCGATCGCTACCGCTACCTGTTGCCCGACGGGCTGCGCGTGCCGGACCCGGCGTCGCGCCGCAATCCGGAGGACGTGCACGGGCCCAGCGAGCTGGTGGACCCGCGCGGCTACACGTGGCGCGACGCGGCATGGGCCGGCAGGCCGTGGCACGAGGCCGTGATCTACGAGATGCACGTCGGCACCTTCACGCCCGAGGGCAGCTTCGCGGCCGCGCGGACGCGGCTCGCCGAGCTCGCGGAGACGGGGATCACGGTGGTCGAGCTGATGCCGCTGGCGGACTTCCCCGGAAAGCGCAACTGGGGTTACGACGGCGTGCTGCACTACGCGCCCGACACCAGCTACGGCACGCCCGACGAGCTCAAGGCCTTCGTCGACGCGGCGCATGGGCTGGGCCTGATGGTGCTCATCGACGTGGTCTACAACCACTTCGGGCCGGAGGGCAACTACCTGCATGCCTACTGCCCCCAGTTCTTCAATCCGGCGCACCAGACGCCGTGGGGCGCGGCGATCAATTTCGACGGCGAGCATTCGCGCACGGTGCGCGACTTCTTCGTGCACAACGCGCTCTACTGGGTGGAGGAATACCGCTTCGACGGGCTTCGCATGGATGCGATCCACGCCATCCGCGACGACTCGAAGCCGCCGATCGTGGAGGAGATCTGCACCGCGCTGCGGCAGGGTCCCGGCCGCCAGCGGCAGGTGCACGTGGTGCTGGAGAACGAGCTGAACGAGGCGCACCGGCTGGAGCGCGACGCGCACGGCACGCCGCTGGCCGGCACCGCGCAATGGAACGACGACCTGCATCACGCCGCGCATGTGCTGCTGACGCGCGAGAGCGACGGCTATTACGCGGACTATGCGCAGCGCCCGCTGGAACAGTTCGGGCTGGCGCTGGCGCAGGGCTTCATCTACAGCGGGCAGGCCTCCGCCTTCCGCGGCGGCGAGCCGCGCGGGGAGCCCTGCGAGCATCTGCCGCTGGACGCTTTCGTCTCCTTCCTCCAGACGCACGACCAGGTGGGCAACCGTGCGTTCGGCGAGCGCATCGACGCGCTGGCGGACCCGGTGCTGGTGCAGGCCGCGCGCACCTGCGTGCTGCTGTCGCCCCATGCACCGATGCTCTTGATGGGCGAGGAGTTCGCCGCGACCACGCCCTTCCAGTTCTTCTGCGATTTCGGGCCGGAGCTGGCGGCGGCCGTCTCCAAGGGACGGCGCGAGGAGTTCGGCCGCTTCGCGGCCTTTGCGGGCGAGCAGGTGCAGGCGGGCATTCCGGACCCGAACGACGAGAAGACCTTCCTCGCTTCGAAACTCCAGTGGGATGCGCGCGAGCAGGGCGCGCACGGCGAGGCGCTGCGGCTGACCCGCGCCGTGCTCGCGGTGCGGCGCAAGGAGCTGATGCCGCGCTTCGGCGGTCCGAGCAGCGTGCAGCAGTGGTCCTGCGAGGGCGAGGCGCTGCGCATCATCTGGCGGCTCGCACCGCAGGGCGAGGAGGACGGCGTGCTGCTGCACCTGCTCGCGAACTTCGGCTCGGGCAGCACGCGGCATGCGGCGCCGCCCGGCCGCGAGATCTTCTCCAAGGGCATGCAGCCGTGCGAGACGGACGGCACCGGCATCATGCTCGCGCCCGGCGGGCTGTGCGCCAGCCTGGAGGAGCCGGCTGATGCATGAGGACGCGCTGCGGCGCCTGTGCGCACGCTTCGGCATCGCGACCGAATACCACGACGTCTGGGGCCAGCGGCACGAGGTGCCGCGCGAAGCGCTGGACACCTTGCTGCGCGACGCGGGCGTGGCGCTGCCCGGGGAGATGTCCGATCCGCAGCGGCAATACGCCGAGGCGGAAGCCGAGGCAGGGCGCGCCGAGTGGCGTCGCGCGCTGCCGCCGGTGCAGCGCGTGTCTTCGGGTTCGCAGTCCTTCCGCGTCGCGCTGCGGCTGCCCTTGGACACGCAACACTTCAAGTGGCGCCTGGTCGACGAGAGCGGCGCCTTCCATGAAGGCGAAGTGCAGGCCTCGTCGCTGCACGCATCGGAGCGCGCGGAGATCGACGGTGCGATGCACGCGCTCTACCCACTGGAGATCCCGCTGGCGCTGCCGGCGGGCTACCACCTGCTGAGCATCGTCGGGCTCGCGGGCGAGACGCTGGTGGTCTGCGCGCCCGCGCACTGCCATCGGCCGCCCGCGCTCGACGGGGGCGGGCGGCTGTGGGGCCTGAGCCTGCAGCTCTACGGGCTGCGCTCGCAGCGCAACTGGGGCATGGGCGACTTCACCGACCTCGGCGCCTTCGTCGCGCAGGCCGCGCGCGAGGGCGCGGGCGTGATCGGGCTGAATCCGCTGCATGCGCTCTTCCCGCACAACCCGGCGCACACGAGCCCCTACAGCCCGTCCTCGCGCTCGCACCTGAACGTGCTCTACATCGACGTGGAGGCCGTGCCCGATTTTCTCGACTGCGCGCCGGCACGCGCGCGGGTGGGCTCGCCCGATTTCCTGGCGCGGCTGGCCGCGCTGCGCGACGCGCCGCTGGTGGACCACGCGGGCGTGGCGGCGGCCAAGCACGAGGTGCTGGAGTTGCTGTATCTGCGCTTCCAGCAGCGGCCGTCCGGCGACGCGGAGGTGGAGGCGCTTGCGCGCTTCCGTGAGCGCGGCGGCGAGGCGGTGCGGCAGCACGCGCTCTTCGAGGCGCTGCAGGCGCACTTCCACCAGCTGGACCCACAGGTCTGGGGATGGCCCGCCTGGCCGGAGGACTTCCAGGACCTCGACCACCCGCGCGTCGCCGCCTTCGCCGAGGAACACGTGCAGCGGGTCGGCTATTTCGAATACCTGCAATGGCAGGCTTCGCGCCAGCTCGAAGCGGTGGGCGCGCGATGCCGCGCCCTCGGCATGCCGGTGGGTCTGTACCTCGACCTCGCGGTGTCGGTGGACCGCGGCGGCTCGGACGCCTGGCGTCATCGCGCCAGCTTCGCGCTGGGCGCGGGCGTGGGTGCGCCGCCGGACGTGTTCAACCCGAACGGGCAGGATTGGGGCTTGCCGCCGCTGCGCCCGGACCGGCTGCGCGACAACCGCTACGCCGTCTTCATCGAGGCGTTGCGCGCCAACATGCGCGGCGCGGGCGCGATCCGCATCGACCACGTGATGATGCTGATGCGCCTCTTCTGGATTCCCGGCGGCGGGACGCCGCGCGAAGGCACCTATGTGCACTATCCCTACGAGGAGCTGCTCGCCATCCTCGCGCTGGAGAGCGAGCGGCACCGCTGTCTGGTGATCGGGGAGGACCTGGGCACGGTGCCGGATGCGATGCGCGACGCGATGCGGCGCTTCGGCGTGCTCTCGTACCGGCTGCTGTACTTCGAGCGCGAGGGCGAGGGATTCAAGGCGCCCGCCGACTACCCGCGCGACGCAGTGGTGGCGATCAGCACGCATGACCTGCCGACGCTGGCCGGCTGGTGGTCTGCCCATGACTTGCGCACGCGCTTCGAGCTCGGGATGTTCCCCGGCCCCGAGCTCTTCGAGCAACAGGTGCTGGAGCGCGCGCAGGAGAAGGTGCGGCTGCTTCAGACGGTGCAGCGGCATGCGGCGCTGCCGCCCGGGAGCCTGGCCGCCGCGGCCGGGGGCTCGGCGCTGGACGCGGACGCGGTCGCCGCGCTGCACGGCTTCCTGGCCGCCGCGCCTTCGAGCATCCTGATGGCGCAGCTGGAGGATGCGCTGGGCGAGGTCGAGCAGCCCAACCTGCCGGGCACGGTGGGGCAGCATCCGAACTGGCGGCGCAAGTACGGGCAAGGCCTGGAGGATCTGTGGCAGGGCGCGATCGCCCGGCGCCTCTGCGCCACGCTGGCGAAGGCACGGCCCCGGCCGCTGCCCGGCGGCGAGGCCGCGCGGCCACGTGAAACGCTGGTGCCGCGCGCGACCTACCGGCTGCAATTGCACGGCGGCTTCACCTTCGACGATGCGGCGCGGATCCTGCCTTACCTCGAACGCCTGGGCATCAGCCACGTGTACTGCTCGCCCATCCAGCGCGCCCGCCCGGGCAGCATGCACGGCTACGACGTGGTGGCGCACAACGAGATCAGCCCCGACCTGGGCGGCATGCCGGCCTTCGAGCGCTTCACCACCGCGCTCAAGCAGCACGGCATGGGCCAGCTCATCGACCTCGTGCCCAACCACATGGGCGTGATCGGCGCGGACAACGCCTGGTGGATGGACGTGCTGGAGAACGGCATGGCCTCGCTCTATGCGCGGCACTTCGACATCGACTGGCAGCCGCTGACACCCGGGCTCGCGGGCAAGGTGCTGCTGCCGGTGCTGGGCGACCACTACGGCGGCGTGCTGGAACGCGGCGAGTTGCAGCTGCGCTGGGACGGGGAGAAGGGCGAGTTCTCGGTGCGCTACTTCGAGCACCGCTTCCCGCTCGGCCCGCAGAGCTATCGCGTGGTGCTGGAGCGCGCGGGCGCGTACCTGAAGACGCCGGGGGAGAGCGCCGCGCTCGCCAGCCTCGCCACCGCCTTCGGCCACCTGCCGGGCACGCGCGAGATCACGGCGCAGGCCATGGCCGAGCGCGCGCGCGACAAGGATTTCCTGAAGGCGCGGCTGGCCACCTTCGCCGCCGCGCACACCGCCGTCACGCAAGCCATCGGCTTCGCGGTGCAGGCGCTGAACCGGCCCGGCGCGCGCGACGCGCTGCATGCGCTGCTGGAGGCGCAGGCCTGGCGGCTCGCGCACTGGCGCGTGGCGGCGGACGAGATCAACTACCGGCGCTTCTTCGACGTGAACGAACTCGCCGCGCTGCGCATGGAGCGCGAGGCGGTGTTCGAGGCAACGCACGCGCTCGCGCTGGACCTGGCCGCGCGCGGCTGGGTGGACGGCCTGCGCATCGACCACCCCGACGGCTTGCAGGACCCGGCACGCTACTTCGAGCGGCTGCAGGACGGCTTCGCCCTGCGCGCCGGCCGCGGGCTGCGGCTGCCGGAGGTCGATGGGCGCCCGCACCGGCCGCTCTACGTGGTGGCCGAGAAGATCGCGGCGCCGCACGAGGACGTGCCGGTCGACTGGGCGCTGCACGGCACCACCGGCTACCGGTTCGCGAACGTGGTGAACGGCGTGCTGGTCGACCACCGCGCGGCGGGACGGCTCGGGCGGATATGGCGCGGCTTCACCGGCATCTCGCAGGACTTCCACGAGACGGTGCACGCGGCGCGTTGCGACGCCGCGCGCGGCACGCTGGCCTCGGACCTGGAGGTGCTCTCCATCGCGCTGCTGCGGATCGCGAAGGCGGACCGCCGCACGCGCGACCTGAGCCTGAACCTGCTGCGCGACGTGCTCGCGACGGTGGTGGCGAGCTTCACCGTCTACCGCACCTACAACGCCGAGGAGGCGACGGCGCAGGACGTGCGTTACGTCGAAGAGGCCGTCGCCTCGGCGCGCGCGCGCATGCAACTGCCGGACGAGGCCGTCTTCGGCTTCGTGCGCGATGCGCTGCTGGCCCGGGCGCCGGAGGGCGCGGATGCATCGCTGCGCAGGCGGCTGCTGCGTTTCGCCAAGCGCTTCCAGCAGTTCAGCGCACCGGTCGCGGCCAAGGGCGTGGAGGACACGGCCTTCTACCGCTACTTCCCGCTGAGTTCGCTCAACGAGGTCGGCGGCGACCCGGACATCATCGGCATGACGGTCGCGGAATTCCACGCGGCCAGCGCCGATCGGCGGAAGCGCTGGCCGCACACGATGCTGGCCACCTCCACGCACGACAACAAGCGCGCGGAGGACGTGCGGCTGCGCATCGACGTGTTGTCCGAGCGGCCGGCGCTGTGGCGGCTCGCGCTGCGGCGCTGGCGCGCGATGAATGCCCGCGTGCGGGGCGCGACCTCGGCCGCGCACGAGTACCTGCTCTACCAGACGCTGCTGGGAACGCTCGACCCCGACGAGAGCGGCGGCGAGGCGCACGAGGCTTTCATCGAGCGCATCGTGCAATACATGCGCAAGGCCGCGCGCGAAGGCAAGACGCACACGAGTTGGACGCAGCCCGACGAGGGCTACGAGGGCGCGATGGAGCATTTCATCCGCGAGGCCTTGGCGCCCGAAGGCCCCAACCCCTTCCTGCGCGACCTGCGGGAGGTCGCGCGCGCGTTGAACTGGTACGGCGCGCTCAACAGCCTGAGCCTCACGCTGCTGAAGTACAGCTCGCCGGGCGTGCCGGATCTCTACCAGGGTTGCGAGTTGATCGACCACAGCCTGGTCGACCCGGACAACCGGCGGCCGGTGGACTACGACAAGCGCCTGCGCTGGCTGGGCGAGTTGGAGGCGGTGCATTCGGCGCAGGAGTTGCGGCAACTGGCGGGCTCGCCGGAGAGCGGACGCGCCAAGCTGTGGCTCGCATGGCGGCTGCTGTGCCTGCGCAAGCGGATGCCGCAGCTCTTCAGGGACGGCAGCTACGAGCCGCTGGAAGTGCGGGGCGCGTGCGCCGGTCACGTCGTGGCCTTCCTGCGGCGCGACCAGGGCCGCGCGATGGTCGTGATGGCGGTGCGGCTCTTCGCGACGCTGGAGCGCCACCGTCGGCTCGGGGAGCGCGGCCTTCCGCTGGGCGAGGCGGCCTGGGGCGACACGCAGGTGCTGCTGCCCGCGGACCTTCGCGTGGAGTCTTTGGAGGACGTGATCAGCGGCGCGCGCCATCCCGGCGGCGGCGCGATTGCCGTGGCCGATGCGTTGCGGGTCTTCCCCGGCGCGCTGCTTGTTTTCGAGGGCAGCGGAACGACGTAGCCGCGTTGTAGGAAGAGGCTTACGCGCTGAGGTGCAATGCACCGATGCAGGGCGCGATTCTTCGCATTTATTTCTCATGTCCCCACACGAATGGATCCCAGACGGAGACAAGGACATGAGCGAGGCGATTTTCTGTTTCGACACGGCAACCGTGAGGTTCGCGATCCATCCTCACGGCAAGAAGGGCGTGCGCGTGATTGCCCAGATCGGCGAGAACCCGTTGCGCGACCTCTTCGGCGCGAAGGGCGGCGGCGACACGCTGGTGCGCGCCTACAAGGCCCATGCGGCCCGCATCGATGCGCTGGCGGTGGCGCGCTATCTCGCCGCGCCGGGCAAGCCCGTGCTGCTGGAGACGGCTGACTTCGACATCGCGGATCAGCCGGAATCGGTTTTCTAGGGCGCTTCGCACCCGCGCGCCTTGTCTCGCGGTATGCCGCTGCCCGGCGGCCGGGGTCTCTCTACGCTTGCACGCTTGTCAACCAGCACTTGAGAGCGCGCAGGTCAATGTTTCCGCTTCGTCCCCCACTGTCTTCCAGCCGCAGCAACTCCCCCGAACGGACCGCCGAAGACCCGGCGGGCGCTTCGTCCGCCCCTGGCACCTCGGGTGACACCGCATCGACTGCGCAGCCGTCCAGTCGCCCGCTGGGCGGCCTGAATGCCTCCCGCGCGCCGAGCCGCGCCAGCCCGATCGCACAGGTGGAGGCAGTGCCCGACGGAGAATCGATCGACCAGACCTGGGAGCGGTGGGCAAGGCAAGGGGAGGAGGGGGAACACCGCAAGGAAGCGGTGAGGAGAATCAAGGCGCTGCGCGACGGCCTGTTCAGGTGGGCGTCGGACTCCATGGAGTTCTCGCTCTACGACCTTGGGTTGACCGAATTGCCGCCGCGCATGGACGAAGTGCCTGCACTTCGCACGATCAAGAAGTTGGACCTGGCTGACAACTGGCTGAGCGGGTCGCTCGATCTCACGATGCTCGAAGCGATCGAATCCCTGGACGTTGCCAACAACTGCCTTGCCCATATGCCACGGCTGGCGAACCCTCAGAACCTCCGCCAACTGGACCTGGAAGGAAATTGCCTGACGGACTTCTCGGGATTCGAGAGGTTGAGCGCGCTTCGTGAACTGACGCTCAGTCACGACCGCGGCCTGCGGGTACCGCCCGATCTGCGCGGGATGCCCCAGCTCGAGTTCCTCGACATGGAGTCGAATTGCCTGGAGGCCATGCCCGACCTGCGCAGCCTGCGGCAACTGCGGTTTGCGGTGCTCACCCGCAACTGCATTCCCACGCTGCCTCGCTGGGTCGCAGCCCTGCCGGCGACAGTGAGCATTGAGCTCGAGGCCAACCCGCTGGACGAGCAAGCAAGCACCTGGCTGAGCACGCTCCAGTCGGGCCCACGCATCACGTACGGGATGGCGGTCTCCCTGGAAGACAGTCCACCACCTTCCTTGAGCGCGGAGGCCGGCGTCTGGCAGCCGGAGAGTGGCGAGCGCTGGGAGCGCTTTGCCGAGGAGC
>CBIHOG010000033.1:0-59711 GCA_966211435.1 uncultured Variovorax sp.
GGCGGGCGCATCGGCATCGCCGCGCAGAGCGTGGGCATGGCGCGCAGCGCCTTCGACGTGGCGCTGGCCTACGCCAAGGAGCGCCAGGCCTTCGGCGGCAGCATCTTCGACCAGCAGGCCGTGGGCTTCCGCCTGGCCGAATGCGCGACCCGGCTCGAAGCCGCGCGCCAGCTGATCTGGCATGCGGCCAGCCTGCGCGACGCCGGCCTGCCCTGCCTGAAGGAGGCCGCCATGGCCAAGCTCTTCGCCAGCGAGATGGCCGAGAAGGTGTGCAGCGCCGCCATCCAGACCCTCGGCGGCTACGGCTACGTCAACGATTTCCCGCTGGAGCGCATCTATCGCGACGTGCGCGTGTGCCAGATCTACGAAGGCACCTCGGACATCCAGAAGCTCCTCATCCAGCGTGCGCTCGCCTGAGCGCCGCGCCGCTTCGGCGCATGTCTGGCGACGTCCGGTAGCGCCAGCCGATACTGCGCCGATCCATCGGCCGGAAAGTAGCGCGCGGACCCTACATTGCGCTGCATGAACCTGCTCGCTTCCTTCACCGGCAACCACCGGGCCACCCGCTTCATCCCCACGGCGCCCGCGGGGAGCGCGAACCGGCCGGAGGCCGGCGAAGACCTCGACGAGCCGGACTGGGACCACCGCGCCGGCGCCGAGCACGCCGAACCCACCGCCCGCGACGCGCTCTTCTGGAGCTTCTTCATGAGCACGGCCATCACGGCGCTTCCGCTGATCGGTACCCGCTGGGCCGGCCCCGGCGGCGCGCTGACCGCCGGCGCGCTCGACGACGCGGTCCTCCTCTCGCTCCCGGCGGCGCTGCCGCTTCCCTTCCTGTTCCTTGCCTGCGCGGCCACCCTGGCGCTTCGCCCGGCCGCCCGCACGCGCGTCGCCTTCGGCACCTTCGGCGCCTCGATCCTCATGGCCTTCGCCGCCTCGCTCGCCTTCGCGGCATAGGCCACGGCGGCCCCGGACGGGCCCGTCGGACTTCAAATGTCCCATTGACAGAACAATAGAACTGCCCAAACATCGCGGGCATGTCGCAGATGCCCTTGCCGAAGTACCACCAGATCTACCTGGTGCTTCGGGAGCAGCTGGAAGAAGGCCGCTTCGCCGACGGCCTGCCCGGCGAACTCGCGCTCATGGAGCAGTTCGGCATGGCGCGCGTCACCGTGCGGCGGGCGCTGGAGCGCCTGTCCGACGAGGGCCTGATCTCCCGCAACCCCGGCCGCCGCACGCGCCCCGTTCCCGCCCCCGTGGCCGCGGAGGCCCGCGCCAGTGCCGGCGCCGCGCGCGCCAGCCTGCACGGCCTGCTGGAGAACCTGGTCACCATGGGCCTGCACACCTCCGTCAAGGTGATCGACGTGGCAACCGTCTCCGCCTCTTCCCAAGTGGCCGAGGCGCTGCGGCTGACGCTGGGCGATCCGGTGCAGAAGGCCGTGCGCGTGCGCTCCACGCGCGAAGGCCCGCTCTCCCACATCACCACCTACGTGCCCGCCGACATCGCGCGCCGCTTCGGCCGCCGCGAACTGGCGAAGAAGCCCATCCTGGTGCTGCTGGAGGAATCCGGCGTCAAGGTCGGCCGCGCGCACCAGACCATCTCCGCGCGCCTGGCCGACAACGTGCTTGCCCAGCACCTCGAAGTCTCGGTCGGCTCCGCGCTGCTGGCCGTGCGACGCCTGATCTACGACGAGGCCGAGCGGCCCGTCCAATGGCTGCACGGCTTCTACCGCCCCGACCGCTACACCTACGAAATGCAGCTCTCCCGCGTCGGCAGCATCGATGCCAAGGTGTGGGTGAGCCAGGACGTGTCAGCCCAGTTCAACTGAAGAGAGAAAAAGGAAAGCCATGCAAAACCGCCGCCGCTTCATGTCGCACTCCGCCGCCGTGGCTTCCGCCATCGCATTTCCCCTCGTCGCCGGGGCACAGCCCAGGACCGTCAAGGTCGGCGTGCTGCACCCGGTCACGGGCGCGCTGGCCTATTCGGGCCAGCAGTGCCGCCTGGGCGCGCAGCTCGCCATCGAGGACATCAACAAGGCCGGCGGCATCAAGTCCCTCGGCGGCGCGCAGATCGAGGCACTGCTCGGCGACGCGCAGTCCCAGCCGCAGGCCGGCAGCGCCGAGGTCGAGAAGATGAACGAGGCCGGCGTCTCGGCCATCGTCGGCGCCTTCGCCTCCGCCATCTGCCTGGCGACCACGCAGGCGGCGGCCAAGTACAACCTGCCGCACGTGGTCGACGTCGGCGTGGCCGACCAGATCGTCGAGCGCGGCCTGAAGAACACCTTCCGTTTCGGCCCCGGCTACCGCAAGTCCACCGAAGTCGCGATGGCCAACCTGCTGGTGCTCAACAAGGCCGCCGGCAGCCCCGCCAAGACCGTGATGATCATCCACGAGGAGTCCCTCTTCGGCGCCGGCACCGCGCAACTGCTCTCGCGCGAGCTGCCGGGCTACGGCTTCGAGGTGAAGGAGGTGGTGAAGCACGCCAATCCCACGCGCGACTTCAACAACATCGTGCTGCGCATGAAGTCGCTCAACCCCGACATCGTGATCCCCGCCAACTACTACAACGAGTACGCGCTGCTGGTGCGCACCATGCAGCAGCAGAAGGTCGCGCCCAAGGCCATCTTCTCGGTGCTGGGCGGCGCCGCGTCGAGCTACAAGTTCGTCAAGGAGTTCCCGGACGCGGCCAACGGCATCATCGACTGCAACCACTGGTTCAACCCGAAGGACAAGCGCTCGCAGGAACTGAAGAAGCGCGTGGAGGCCCGGGGCCAGTTCTTCAGCTACGAGGTCTTCATGACCTACACCGCCATGTGGGTGCTGGCCGATGCGCTGGAGCGCGCGAAGTCGACGGAGCGCGCCGCCATCATCGACGCGCTGGAGAAGAGCACCTTCTCCAACCACATCATGCCGTACGGCCCGACGAAGTTCGTCAACGGCCAGAACGAGGGCGCGCAGCCGCTCATGACGCAGGTGGTGAAGAACGACATCAAGGTCATCATCCCGCGCGACTACCGCGAGGTGGACCCGGTCTTCCCGCTCAAGGCCTGAAAAATGGAAAACCCCCGAAGCGCCTGCGGCGCCTCCGCCTCAGGCGGGCGATACCGGCGAGCCGGCGGAGCCGGTTCCTCGGCATCCCTGGTGCCGGGCGGTGATCACGCGCGCGGCGCGTCCGGCACGCGCCCCGCATGCTCCACATGCCAGGCTCCGAGTTCAACCGCCGCCTGATCCGATGCTCGACTTCAGCATTCTCTTTCCGTCGGTCCTGAACGGCCTGACCACCGGCGCGGTCTACGCCCTGATCGCGCTGGGCCTCACCCTCATCTACGGCGTCCTGCACATCATCAACTTCGCGCACGGCGCCTGCCTCATGCTGGCGCTGTACGCGGTGTACTTCCTCAAGGAGCGCTGGGGCATCGACCCCTACCTCGCGCTGCCCATCGTGATCCCCGGCATGTTCGCGCTCGGCTACGGGCTGCAGCGCATCGTCATCAACCGCGCGGGCCACGGCAAGGACGAGAACATCCTGCTCGCCACGCTGGGCATCGCCATCGTGATGGAGAACCTCGCGCTGCTCTTCTTCAAGTCCGACACGCGCAGCATCGACACCGCCTACTCGCTGAGCACCGTCGCCATCGGCCCGGCCATGATCGCCGTGCCCAAGCTGGTCGCCTTCGCGGGCGCGCTGGGAGTCTCCGCGCTTCTCTTCTGGATCATGGGCCGCACCGACCTGGGCCGCGCGATCCGCGCCGTCGCCAAGGAGAAGGAGGGCGCCAAGCTCATGGGCATCGACGTCGACCACGTCTACGCCATGAGCTTCGGCATCGGCTTGGCCTGCCTGGGCGCGGCCGCCTGCTTCCTGCTGCCGGCCTACTACGTCAACCCGCAGGTGGGTGGCGGCTTCGTGCTGGTGGCTTTCACCATCGTCGTGCTCGGCGGCATGGGCAGCTTCGTCGGTGCGCTCGTCGGCGGCTTCCTGGTGGGCGTGGTGGAGTCGCTGGGCGGCCTGTACCTCGGCGAGTCGCTCGGGCAGATCGGCATCTTCGCGATCTTCATCGGCGTCGTGCTGTTCCGGCCGGAAGGCTTGTTCGGGGCCAAGGCATGAGCGCCGCGTCCGTCCGTCCCCGGCAAGCTCGCGCCGCGTTGCGCGGCACGGAGGTCCGCGAATGAACGCGCGCAAGCAACTGGCCGGCATCGCGCTGTTCGCGGTGCTCGTGGCCTGCCTGCCGCTCGCCACGTCCTCCGGCGTCGCGCTCAATTTCGCGATGATGGCGCTCTACGCCACGCTCATCGCGCAGGCCTGGAACATCCTCGGCGGCTTCGGCGGCCAGTTCTCCTTCGGCCACGCGCTCTTCTTCGGCACGGGAGCCTACATCCAGGCCATCGCGCAACTGCAGGGCGGCGTCAACGCCTGGGCCGCGCTCGTGCTGGCGGTCGCGGGCGCCGCGCTGGTGGGACTCTTCATCGGCGCGCTCACCTTCCGCTACGGCCTCAAGGGTTCCTACTTCGCGCTGGTCACGCTGGCTTTCGCCGAGGTCTTCCGCATCCTCGCGCTCTCCGTGCCCTTCACGGGCGGCGGCGTGGGGCTGATGGTGCCGCTGCGCGAGGCCGCGGCCAACCTGCAATTCGCCTCGCGCGCGGGCTACCTGTGGGTGGTGCTGGCCTTCGTCACCGCCGCCCTGCTCGTCACCTGGTGGCTGCGCAACGGCCGCTTCGGCGCCTACCTGCAGGCCGTGCGCGACAACGAGGACGCCGCGCGCGCCGTCGGCGTGAACCCCTTGCGCGTCAAGCTCGCGGCCATCGGCATCTCCGGCGCCTTCATGGGCGCGGCCGGCGCCTTCTACGTGCAGGTGTTCCAGTACATCGACCCGGGCATCGCCTACGGCCCGACGACTTCCATCGAGGCGCTGGTCGCCGCCATCGTCGGCGGCATGGGCACGCTGTGGGGGCCGGTGCTGGGCGCCGTGGTGCTGCACCTGCTGTCGGACTTCACGCGCAACCTCTTCGGCGAGCTGCCGGGCATCAACATGGTGATCTACGGCGTGGTGCTCGTGCTCATCGTCATCTTCCTGCCGCGCGGCATCGCGGGCATCGGCCTGTCGGCTCGGCGGCTCTGGGCAGGGAAGGGCGACCGCCATGACTGAACCCCTTCTCGCGCTCAGCGGCATCTCGCGTTCCTTCGGCGGGCTGAAGGCGGTGCAGGGCGTCAGCCTCGCCGTGCCCCAGGGCAGCCTGAGCGCGCTCATCGGTCCGAACGGCGCGGGCAAGACCACGCTCTTCGCGCTGATGTCGGGCTTCCTCAAGCCCGACACCGGCACGGTGCGTTTCGCGGGCCAGGACATCACCGGCCGCGAGCCGCACCGCAACGCCCTGCTGGGCATGACGCGCACCTTCCAGATCGTGCGCCCCTTCGCCGCGCAGACCGTGCGCGAGAACATTGCCGTCGGTGCGCACCTGCACGTGCGCTCGCGCGCCGAGGCGCTGCGCCGCGCGGAGGCCGTCGCCCAGCGCGTCGGCCTCGCGCCGCAGCTCGACAAGCCCGCTTCCGACCTCACCGTCGCCGGCCGCAAGCGGCTGGAACTGGCCCGCGCGCTCGCCACGCAGCCGCGCCTGCTGCTGCTCGACGAAGTGCTGGCCGGCCTCAACCCGCAGGAGATCGCCGAGATGATGCCGGTGGTGCGCGGCATCGCCGACGGCGGCGTGACCGTGCTGATGATCGAGCACGTCATGCAGGCCGTGATGCACCTGGCCGAGCACGTCTGGGTCCTGGCGCAGGGGCAGCTGATCGCCGAAGGCAACCCGGCGCAAGTGACCTCGAACGACAAGGTGGTCGAGGCCTACCTCGGCCACGGCACCGCCGCGCGCCTGCGCAAGGCGGCGGGAGCGGCCGCATGACGGCATTGCTGGACATCCGGGGCTTGCGCGGCGGCTACGGCCGCGTCGAGGTGCTGCGCGGCGTCGACCTGCAGGTGGATGCCGGCGAGATGGTCGCGCTGCTCGGCAGCAACGGCGCCGGCAAGTCCACGCTCAACAAGATGGTCTGCGGCCTCTGCCCGGCCTCCGGCGGCAGCGTGCGCTTCGACGGGCGGGAGCTGAGCGGTGCCCACTACCGCGAGGTCGTGAAGGCCGGCCTCATCCAGGTGCCCGAGGGCCGCAAGGTCTTTCCCAACCTGAGCGTGCTGGAGAACCTGGAACTCGGCTCCTTCACCCGCGCCCGCGAACGCCGCGCCGCCAACCTCGAGAAGGTCTTCGGCATCTTCCCGCGCCTGAAGGAGCGCATGCGCCAGAACGCCGGCACCATGAGCGGCGGCGAGCAGCAGATGCTGGCCATCGGCCGCGGCCTGATGGCCGAGCCGGTGCTGCTCATCCTCGACGAGCCCTCGCTCGGCCTCTCCCCGCTGCTGGTGGAGGAGATGTTCACGCTCATCCGCCGCCTGCGCGACGAGGGCCTGGCCGTGCTGCTGGTCGAGCAGAACGTCGGCCAGTCCCTGGAGATCGCCGACCGCGCCTACGTGCTGGAGAACGGCAGCGTGCGCTTCTCGGGCCTGCCGGCCGAGCTGCTCGGCAGCGACGAACTGCGCCGCGCCTACCTCGGGCTCTGAATCCGCAGACAAGACAAGAGAAAGAGACATCCCATGAAACGCAGAGACCTCCTCATCTCGTCCATGGCCGCCACGCTGGCCACCGCCGCGAGCGCGCAGGTGGGCAACGTTCCGGTGCGCATCCTCGTGGGCGCACCGGCCGGCGGCTCCACCGACACGCTGGCGCGCACCCTCGCCGCCAGCATGGGCCCGGCCCTGGGCCGCACCGTCATCGTCGAGAACCGCCCCGGCGCCGGCGGCAACATCGCGGCCGACGCGGTCGCCAAGGCCGCGCCGGACGGCAACACGCTGCTGATGAGCTTCACCAGCCACGCCATCAACGCGACGCTCTACCCCACGCTGCCCTTCGACCCGGTCAAGGACTTCACCGCGCTCACTTGCGTCGCCACCTCGCCCTCCATCCTGGTGGCGAACCCCGCGGTGCCGGCGAAGGACGTGCGCGAGCTCATCGCGCTGGCCAAGGCCCGCCCGGGCCAGCTCAACTTCGCGATCGGCGCCATCGGCTCCTCGCTGCACATGGCGGGCGACGCGTTCAAGATGCAATCGGGCGCCTATATCGTCAACATTCCCTATCGCGGCACCGCCCCTGCCGTGCAGGACGTGCTGGCGGGCCAGGTGCAGCTCATGTTCGCGGCCGTGGGCAATGTGCAGGAGCACATCAAGGCCGGCAAGCTCAAGGCGCTGGGCGTGACCAGCGCGAAGCGCCTGCCCGCCTTCCCGGACGTGCCGGCCATCGCCGAGGTGCTGCCCGGGTACGAGTCGAGCGCGTGGTTCGGCCTCTTCGGCCCCGCGAAGATGCCGCCGGAGGTTTCGGCCCGCATCGGCGACGCCGCGCGCAAGGCCATCGCGCAGCCGGAGATGCGCCGGCGCCTGGACACCGAAGGCGCCATCCCCGTCGGCAATTCGACGGCCGAGTTCTCGGCCTTCGTGCAGAGCGAGATCCAGCGCTGGGCCAAGGTCGTGAAGTTCTCGGGAGCGAAGCCGGAATGAACGCCGCGACCTCCTCGCCGGCCGTGCCCGCGCAGACGCTGGCGCAGAAGCTCATCGCGCGCGCCTGCGGCCGCGCCAGCGTGGCCGTGGGCGAGATCGTCACCTGCGCGGTCGACATGGCCATGTTCCACGACTCCTCCGGCCCGCGCCGGCTGCAGCCCATGCTGGAAGAGCTCGGCGCCCGGATCTGGGACAAGTCCCGCGTCGTGCTCGTGATGGACCACTACGTGCCCGAGCGCGACGACGATTCGCGCCGCATCGTGCGCATCGCGCGCGATTGGGCGCGCGAGCAGGCGCTGCCCCACGTCTACGACAGCCAGGGCATCTGCCACGTCGTCGTGCCGCAGCACGGCCACATCCGCCCCGGCATGCTGTGCGTCGGCGGCGACTCGCACTCGCCCACCGGCGGCGCCTTCGGTGCCTACATGTTCGGCGTCGGCAGCACCGAGATGCTGGGCGTGGTCGTCACCGGCCGCATCTGGCTGCGCGTGCCCGAGACGATCCGGATGTGGTGGGACGGCCGCCTGCCACGCGGCGTCACCGCCAAGGACATGATGCTGCACATGATCGGCCGCTTCGGCATGAACGGCGGCAACTACCAGGCCGTCGAGTTCTGCGGGCCCGCCGTCACCGCGCTGTCGATGCAGGAGCGCATGACGCTCTCCAACATGAGCGCGGAGCTGGGTTCGCAGGTGGGCCTCATCGCGCCGGACGCCACCACCGCCGCCTTCCTCGCCGAAGCCGGGGCGCCGGCCGTGGACACCGCGCCCTGGTTCACCGACGACGATGCGGCCTTCACCCGCCACCGCTTCGACGCCTCGTCGCTCGAGCCCTGCGTCGCCGCGCCCCACAGCCCGGCCAACGCGCACGGCGTGAGCCACCATGCGGGAACGAAGATCGACGTGGCCTACATCGGCGCCTGCACCGGCGCCAAGCTCGACGACCTGCGCGCCGCCGCGCAGGTGCTGCGCGGCCGCAAGGTCGCCCCCGGCATCCGCCTCATCGTCGCGCCCGCCAGCCTGCGGGACCAGGATCAGGCGCGGCAGGAGGGCGTGCTGCAGGTGCTGCTCGACGCGGGCGCCGAACTCTTCCCCACCGCCTGCGGCGCCTGCGCCGGCTACGGCGACCCGATGGGCGACGACGTCACCGTCATCTCCACCACCGCGCGCAACTTCAAGGGCCGAATGGGCTCGGCGAGCGCGCAGGTCTACCTCGGCTCGCCCTATACCGTGGCCGCCTCGGCGCTGCGCGGCAGCGTGAGCGATCCGCGCGAGGTCCTGGAATGACCGGCACCACGCACCGCGTCTGGCGCCTGGGCGCCGACATCGACACCGACGTGCTCGCACCCGGCCACGCGATGAAGTACGGCATCGACACCATCGCGAAACACTGCCTCGAATCCGTGCGCCCCGCGTTCGCGCGCGAGGTGAAGCCGGGCGACGTGGTCGTGGCCGGCCCCAACTTCGGCATCGGCTCCTCGCGCGAGCAAGCGGCTGCCGTGCTGGTGCACCTGGGCGTGGCGGCGGTGATCGCGCCCTCGTACAGCGGGCTCTACTTCCGCAACGCCTTCAACGTCGGGCTGCTGCTGCTCACCTGCGCGGGTTGCGAATCGCTGGCCGACGGAGAACGGGTGACGCTGGATGTCGAGCGTCCCGCCGTCGCGGGCCACGATGGCCGCGTGCTCGCCTGCGAGCCCGTGCCCGGCTTCCTCATGGACATGGTGCGCGCCGGCGGGTTGATGAAGCAACTGCGCCAGCAATTCGCCGGCAAGGAAAGCAATGCCCACTGAAGCCAGCTCCGCCACGCAAGACCCGCACCGCTGGGACGCGCATCTCGCCGTGCTCCACGCCACCGTGGCGCTTCATGCGGGCCAGGCGGCTGCGCCCGAGGCAGCGATGCAGGCCCGCCGCCTGCTGCTCGACACCATCGCCTGCGCCATCGCCGGCCGCCATGCGCCCGAGGTGCAGCGCCTCGAAGCCACGCTCGCCGGCCTGGAGCCGGGCGCCTTCGGATTTCCGGAAGGTCCCGCGCTCGGCGTCCACGCCGCCGCGCAAGTGCTCGCGATGGCCGCCACCTGGGACGAAGCCTGCGAAGGCCATGCCCTCGCGCACGGCCGCCCCGGCGTGCCGCTGATCGCCGCGCTGCTCCCGCTGGCGCTGCAACGCGATGCCACGCTGGCCCAGCTCGTCGACGCCCTGGTCCTCGGCTACGAAGTCGGCGCCCGCGCCGGCGCGTGGCTGCGCATCCGCCCGGGCATGCATGTCGATGCCAACTGGCCCGCGCTCGGCGTCGCCGCCGGCGTGGCCCGCCTGCTCGGCCTGCCGGCGGCGGGCATCGTGCAGGCCATCGACATCGCCGCCTGCCAGCTCGCGACCAGCCTCTACCTGCCCGTGGCCTCGGGCCGCACCGCGCGCAACACCTACCTGGCGCACAGCGCGCTGCTCGGCCTGCAATCGGCCTTCGCCAGCGCGGCGGGCGTCGATGCGCCGGCCGACGCGCTCGCGCACTACGCGGGCGCGCATTCCGCCGCCACGCAGCAGGCCTTGCCGCCGGCCGGAGCGGCGCTGTTGCTCGACGCCTACCTCAAGCCCTTCGCCGCCGTGCGCCATGTGCACTACGGTGCCGTTGCCGCCGGCCGCGTCCGCGAGCAGCTTCCGTCGGACACGCGCGCCATCCGCGCCATCGTGCTCACCGTCTACGAGGAAGCCACCGTCTACTGCGGCAACCGCGCGCCGCGAACGCCGATCCAGGCGCAGTTCAGCCTGTCCTTCGGCATCGCGGCGATGCTGCGCTTCGGCGACATCGATCCTTCCGTCTACGAGCCCGGCCGCTTCGACGACGCGGAACTGCGCCGCCTCGAAGGGCTCGTCGAACTGCGCGTCGACACCGGCCTCAGCACCGCCCGCCTGCGCGGCGCGACGCTGGACGTGGAGCTGGAGGGCGCCGCGCGCATCACCGAATCGGTGATGACCATCCCCGGCGATGCCTCCCGCCCGCTCGACCGCGCGGCGCTCGCGGCCAAGTTCGCGCGCTACGCCGCGCGCAGCGTCGACGCCGCCCGCGCCGCCGCCTTCCACGACACCGTGCTCGACACGCCCGACATCGAGATGCGCCGCCTCTGGCGGCGGCTCGCCCCTTCGTCCTCCATCTCCTCCTCTCCCGCCCTCCCATGAAACTCCTTCGCCATCTCGCGGCCGCGCTTCTCGCCATCGCGCCGCTGCTCGCCGCTGCACAGGCCGACGACTTCCCCAGCAAGCCGATCCGGATCGTCGTGCCCTTCCCGCCGGGCGGCGCCACCGACGCGGCCGCGCGCCTGGTCGCCACCAAGATGAGCGAAAAGTGGGGCCAGGGCGTGCTGGTCGACAACCGCGCGGGCGCGGGCGGCAACGTCGGCTCCGACTTCGTCGCCAAGTCCGCGCCGGACGGCTACACGCTGGTGATGGGCGTCACCGGCTCGCACGCCATCAACACCTCGCTCTACAGCAGGATGCCCTACGACCCGGTGGCGGACTTCGTGCCCATCAGCCAGGTCGCCGTGGTGCCCAACGTGCTGGTGGTCCACCCCTCCGTGCCCGCGAAGAACCTGGCCGAGCTGGTGGCGCTCGCGAAGCGCGAGCCCGGCAAGCTCAACTATGCCTCGCTGGGCAACGGCACCGCCGCGCACCTGGGCATGGAGATGCTCAAGTCCGCCGCCGGCATCGACGTGACGCACGTGCCCTACAAGGGCAGCGCACCCGCCGTGGCCGACCTGCTGGGCGGCCAGGTGCAGATGATGGTGGACGGCCTGCCGTCCTCCCTGCCGCAAGTGAAGGCCGGCAAGCTGCGCGCCATCGCGCTCACCAGTCTGCACCGCGCGCCCTCGCTGCCGGAGCTGCCGACCATCGCCGAGACCTACCCCGGCTTCTACGCCGATGCGTGGTCCGGCCTCTTCGCGCCCAAGGGCACGCCGCAAGCGGTGGTCGACAAGCTTTCCAACGAGGTGCAGCGCATCCTGCGCCTGCCCGACGTGCGGGAAAAGCTCGCCGCCCTCGGCGCCGAGCCCGTGGGCTCCACCCAGGCCGAATTCGCCGCGCACGTGAAGCGCGAGATCGACAAGTGGGCCAAGGTCGTGAAAAGCAGCGGCGCGAAGGTGGATTGACATGGCCCACCCCCAGGCTTGCCCACTTCGTGTGGCCGCCCACCCCCTTGCAGGGGGCAACACCAGCGGCCCGGCAGAGCCGGTTCCGCGGTGCTTCTCGAACCGGATGGAGAACTGAGATGAACAGCAACGCAATGGATCCGGTGACGCTGGCCGTGCTGCGCGGCCGCCTCGAGCAGGTGGCCGACGAGATGGACGCCACGCTCTACCGCAGTGCCTTCAACCCGATCATCGCGGAGGCGCACGACGCCTGCCACGGCCTCTACGACGCTGTTTCCGGCGACACGCTGGTGCAGGGCAAGTCGGGGCTGCCGGTCTTCGTCGGCGCCATGGCCTTCGCCGTGCGCGCCACCGTCGCCGCGGCCGCGCCGCGCGGCGGCATGCAGGACGGCGACATCTGGATCACCAACGACGCCTACGACGGCGGCACCCACGCCAACGACTTCAAGCTCGTGCGCCCCTTCTACCGCCAAGGCCGGCTCTATTGCTACATGGCCTCCGCCGCGCATTGGCACGACGTCGGCGGCGCGGTGCCCGGCAACTACAACCCGGCGGCCACCGAGTGCTGGCAGGAGGCGGTGCAGATCCCGCCCGTGCGCATCGTGCGCGACGGCGTGCTCGACCAGGACGTGCTGGCCATCCTGCGCGCCAACACCCGGCTGCCTGAAAGCCTCTGGGGCGACCTCAACGGCCAGCTCGCCGCGCTCGAACTCGGCGCGCGGCGCCTGAACGGCCTGCTCGACGAATACGGCGACGCACCGGTGCTCGAAGCCATGGGCGAGCTGCGCGCCCGCGCGCTGCGGCTCATGCGCTCGCACATCGCCTCCCTGCCCGACGGGCGCTACAGCTTCGAGGACGTGCTCGACAACGACGGCATCACCAACGTGCCGCTCACCATCGCGCTCGACATGACGGTGGCCGGCGACCGGCTCACGCTCGACTTCTCGCGCACCTCCGCGCAGTGCGCCGGCCCGGTCAACATCTCGCGCGCCACCGCCATCGCGGCCTGCTACGTGGCGCTCAAGCACCTGTTCCCGGACGTGCCGGCCAATGCGGGCGTGCTCGACGCGGTGGATTTCGTGATCCCGCAGCGGCTCGTCATCAGCGCCGAGCGCCCGCGCCCGGTCGGCGGCTACACCGAGACCATCCTGCGCATGATCGACGTGATCTTCAGCGCCGCCGCGCAGGCCGACCCCACGCGCGCCGTGGCGCAGGCCTACGGCACCATCAACGCGCTCTCCATCGCCGGCCACCGCAGCGACCCCGGCCGCGAAGGCCAGCGCTGGGTGATGTTCAGCTTCTTCGGCGGCGGGCACGGCGCCCATTCGGGCGGCGACGGCCTCTCGCACGGCAACGCGCCCATCTCCACCGCCACCATCCCGCCGCTGGAGATCCTGGAGGCCGCCTACCCCGTGCGCTTCACCGAGTGGTCGCTGCGCGCCGATTCGGGCGGCGACGGCCAGTACCGCGGCGGGCTGGGCGCCGTCTACGAGATCGAACTGCTGGAGAAGGACGCCGAGGTCTTCGTCTTCGGCGAGCGCGGCACCTCGCCGCCCAAGGGCATCGCAGGCGGCGGCTCGGGCGCGGTCAACGTCTTCCGCTACGAGAACGATGGCGCATGGCACGTGCCGCCCATGGTCTCGAAGATGCGCGGCATCCAGCTCGCGCGCGGCGAGCGCGTGCGGCTGGAAACGCCGGGCGGCGGCGGCTGGGGCGCGGCCTCGGCGCGCGGCGCGACCCAGCGCGAGCAGGACCGCGCAATGGGATACGTGAGCGCCAAGGAGAGCGCGAAGACGAGCGCAACAGAGAGCAGGAAAGCCCCCGAATGACAGCAGCAACCCCCACCGCCCCCGGCCGCCTGGTCGTCGGCGTCGACGTCGGCGGCACCTTCACCGACCTCTTCGTGCTCGACGAGGCCGAGGGCACCGCCCGCATCGTCAAGGTGCCTTCCACCCGCGGCGAGGAGGCGCGCGGCTTCATGAACGGCGTCGCGCGCGTGGCCGATTCGGCCTCGGCCATCGCCACCATCGTGCACGGCACCACCGTCGGCACGAACGCGCTGCTCGAACGCAAGGTGGCGCGCACCGGCATCATCACCACGCGCGGCTTCCGCGACGTGCTGGAGATGCGACGCCGCGACCGTCCGCGGACCTGGGGCCTGCGCGGCAGCTTCCTGCCCGTGGTGCCGCGCGACCTGCGCCGCGAGGTCGACGAGCGCGTGCTGGCCGACGGCACGCTGCACACCGCGGTCGACCTGGAGCAGGTGCGCGCCGAAGCCCGCGCGCTGCTGGCCGAAGGCTGCGAGGCCGTGTGCGTGTTCTTCATCAACACCTACGCCAACCCCACGAACGAGCGCCTCGCGGTTGCCGCCGTGCGCGAGCTCTGGCCCAACCCCCACGTCACCTCCGCCAGCGAGGTGCTGCCCGAGATCCGCGAGTTCGAGCGCTGCTCCACCGCCACCCTCAATGCCGCGCTGCAGCCGGTGGTCGGCGGCTACCTCGCGCGGCTCGAATCCGACCTGCGCGCGCAAGGCTTCGCCGGCGAGCTGCTGGTGGTGCAGAGCAACGGCGGCGTGATGTCGCGCCAGACCGCGAGCGACCTGCCGGTGCGCACCGCGCTCTCCGGCCCGGCGGCGGGCGTCATCGCCTGCGCCGCCATCGCGCGCGCGGCCGGCTTCCCCAACGCCATCACCGGCGACATGGGCGGCACTTCCTTCGACGTCTCGCTGGTCGCCAACGGCGAGGCCGCGCTCGCGGCGCAGACCGCCATCGAGTTCGGCATGGTCATCCGCTCGCCGATGATCCAGATCGAGACCATCGGCGCGGGCGGCGGCTCCATCGCCTCGGTCGACGCGAGCGGCATGCTCCAGGTCGGCCCCGAATCCGCCGGCAGCGTGCCGGGCCCGGCCTGCTACGGCCGCGGCAACATGCGCCCCACCGTGACGGACGCCAACGTGCTGCTCGGCCGCATCGCCGCCGACCGGCCGCTCGGCGGCGGCCTGCTCGCCGCGCTGGACGCGGGCAAGGCCCGCCAGGCCATCGAGGAACACGTCGCCGCGCCCCTGGGCCTGGACGTCTGCAAGGCGGCCGAGGCCATCCTCACCGTGGCCAACGCGCGCATGGCGGGCGCCATCCGCCTGGTCAGCATCGAGCGCGGGCACGATCCGCGCCGCTTCGCCTACATGCCCTTCGGCGGCGGCGGCGCGCTGCATGTGTGCGCGATGATGCGCGAGGTCGGCGTCGCCACCGGCATCGTGCCGCGCTACCCCGGCGTGACCTCGGCGCTCGGCTGCGTCATCGCCGACATGCGCCACGACGCGGTGCAGACCATCAACCGCCCGCTCGCCGAGGTGGACGTGGCCGAGATGCGCCAGCGCATCGCCGAACTCGCGGCCGCCTGCCAGCAGCGGCTGGATTCCTCCGGCGTGCGCTTCGACGAGGTGCGCGAGATCGTCGCCTTCGACATGCTCTACGCGGGCCAGACGCACACGCTGCCCGTCGTGCTGGCCGAAGGCAGCGGCGCCGCGCTCACGCGCGACGGCATCCGCGCCGCCTTCGAGGCCGCGTACACCGCTGCCTTCGGCCGCATGCTGGAAGGCATCGCCATCCGCGTGATGAACCTGCGCTACGCGCGCATCGGCGTGCGTCCCAAGTTCGACCTCGCCGTGCTCGCGCCGGAAGGCGAGGGCAGCACCGCGCCGCTGGGCACGCAGCGCGTCTTCCACGACGGCGAATGGCGCGAGGCCGCGCGCTACGCGCGGCTGGCCCTGCCCGTCGGCGCGCGTGTCGAAGGCCCGGCCATCCTGGAACAGGCCGACACGACCGTGTGGCTGGAGCCCGGTTTCCACGCCGAAGTCGATCCCTTCGGCAACCTGCTGGTGAGGCTGTCATGAGCGAACTGCAAGAGATCTCCGGGAAGAAGACCGCGCTGGTCATCATCGACCTGCAGAACGACTTCCTCGACGCCCAGGGCGCCTACGCGCGCGGCGGCGACGCCAACCCGCCCGCGCTGCTGCTGCCCGCCCGCGTCGCGTCCGTGGCACGCGCGCTCAAGGCCGCGGGCGGCATGGTCGCCGCGAGCCAGTTCACCCTGTGGCCGGACGCGGCCGGCGAACCCATGGTGTCGCCGCACCTCAAGGCCCTGCGCCCGTACCTGAAGCGCGGCGACTTCGCGCCCGGCAGCTGGGGCCAGGCCAACGTGGCGGAACTGCAAGGCCTGGTCGACGTGGCCGTCAGCAAGGTCGCCTACTCCGCCTTCTTCAACACCCAGCTCGACTGGGTGCTGCGCCGCGCCGGCATCGACACCGTGGCCGTCTGCGGCATCGTCACCAACGGCGGCGTCGCCAGCACGGTGCGCGACGCGCACATGCGAGACTACCGCACCCTTGTGCTGGGCGACGGCTGCGCCGCCTTCGGCGAGGAGCGGCACCGGACCTCGCTGGCCGACATGCGCAACGTGGCCGAGGTGGTCGACTGCGCTGCCTTCACTCAAGCGATCGCATGAGCGCCGCGCCGGGCCGCACCATCCGCCGCGCGGAGCGCCTCGACGCGGAGGCGCGGGCGAGCGTGGCCATCGTCGGCGCCGGAGCCTGCGGCCTCACCGCCGCGCTGATGCTGCACGACGCGGGCGTGGACTGCGTGCTGCTGGAGCGCGACGCGGTGCCCAGCGGATCGAGCGCGCTCTCCTCCGGCTTCATCCCCGCGCCGGCCACCCGCACGCAGCGCGCGCACGGCGTGCTGGACGACAGCCCCGAGCGCTTCGCCGCCGACATCCAGGCCAAGGCCCACGGCGGCGCCGCGCCCGCGCTGGCGCGCGCCTACGCCGAGGCCATCGGCCCCGCGCTCGACGCCTTGCAGGAACGGCACGGACTCGGCTGGATATTGCTCGACGGCTTCCTCTACCCTGGCCACAGCCGGCACCGCATGCACGCGCTGCCGCAGAAGACCGGCGCGGCCCTCATGGCCAGCTTGCAGTCGGCCGTCGAGGCCGCCGGCATCCCCGTGCTGACGCAGGCCGTGGCCGAGACCCTGTGGCTCGACCCGGGCGACCGCGTCCTCGGCGTCGGCTACCGCCGCCCCGACGGCCGCGAGGAACTGCTCGCCTGCGACGCGCTGCTGCTCGCCTGCAACGGCTTCGGCGGCAACGCGGACATGGTGCGCACGCTGTTGCCCGAGATGGCCGATGCCACCTTCGGCGGCCATGCCGGCAACGACGGCAGCGCCATCCGTTGGGGCGAGGCGCTGGGCGCTCGCCTGCGCGACCTCGGCGGCTACCAGGGCCACGGCTCCTGGGTCACGCCCCAGGGCGCGCTGATGACCTGGGCCGTGATGATGGAAGGCGGCGTGCAGCTCAACCGCGAAGGCCGGCGCTTCCACGACGAGACCCAGGGCTACTCCGAGGCGGCGGTGCATGTGCTCGCGCAGCCGGGCGGCATCGCGTGGAACGTGTTCGACGCGCCGCTGCTGGCGCTCGCGCGCGGCTTCCCCGATTTCCGCGACGCCGAGGCGGCGGGCGCGCTTCGGCGCTGCGAAACGGCCGACGAACTCGCGGCCTGCATCGGCTGCGACACGCCCACGCTGCAAGCCACGCTCGATGCATTGGACAGCGCGCACGCGCAGCCGGACGGCCGTGTCTTCCGGCGCGGCCTGCGGGCGCCGTACTTCGCCGTCAAGGTGACGGGCGCGCTCTTCCACACCCAGGGCGGCCTCGACATCGCCACCGACACCCGCGTCCTGCGCCGGGACGGCAGCCCGCTGCCCAACCTGCTCGCCGCGGGCGGCGCGGCCGGCGGCGTCTCCGGCAACGCCGTGTGGGGCTACCTCTCCGGCAACGGCCTGCTCAGCGCCGTGGCCGGCGGCTACATCGCGGCGCGTACCGCCGCCGACATCATCCAGGCAAGGAAGACACAGCATGCCGCATGACCATTTCAAGGCCCGCCTCGCCGCGCCGGAGATCGTGCTCGCCCCCGGCGTCTACGACGCCCTGAGCGCGCTCGTCGCAGAGCAATCCGGCTTCGAGGCCCTCTATCTCTCCGGCGCCTCCATCGCCTACACCCGCCTCGGCCGCTCCGACATCGGCCTCACCACCTTCACCGAGGTCGAGGACACCCTCGCGCGCATCACCGAGCGCGTGCGCCTGCCGGTCATCGTCGATGCCGACACCGGCTTCGGCAACGCGCTCAACACCCAGCGCACCGTGCGCGGCTTCGAGCGCGCGGGCGCGGCCATGGTGCAGATCGAGGACCAGGGCTTTCCCAAGCGCTGCGGCCACCTCGAGGGCAAGACCGTCGTGCCCGTGCGCGAGATGAGCGGCAAGCTCCACGCCGCGCTCGACGCGCGCGCCTCGGCGCAGACGCTCATCCTCGCGCGCACCGACGCCGTCGCGGTCGAAGGCCTGGAGGCCGCGCTCGACCGCGCCGAGGCCTACCTGGAGACCGGCGTCGACGCGCTCTTCATCGAGGCGCTGCGCTCGCCCGAGCAGATGGACATCGCCTGCCGGCGCTTCGCGCACCGCATCCCGCTGCTCGCCAACATGGTCGAAGGCGGCAAGACGCCCATCCAGGATGCCGATGCCCTGCAGGCCCACGGCTTCCGCATCGCCATCTTCCCCGGCGGCACCGCGCGTGCCGTCGTCCACACCCTGCAGGGCTACTACGCCAGCCTGCACCAGCACCGCACCACCCAGCCGTGGCGCGAGCGCATGCTCGACTTCGACCAGCTCAACGCGGTCATCGGCACGCCCGAACTCATGGCGGCCGGCCGGAAGTACGAGTAAGCATCCGACGGTCGTCATGGCCGAGGGCGCCAACGTCGAGGCGTGCGGATCGCCTCCAAGGCCCGGAGCCATGCGCCCCCGGGCTTCGGCGGAATCGGCCGGCCGGCGGGGACCGCGTTCGCCGGGGGCGCCGGCGAGGAACACAATGCGCCGGACATGAAGAGCACTTCCTACGGCGTCCTCATCTTCAATGAGCACGGCCAGCTGCTGCTGGCACACGCGACCGGGCAGCGGCACTGGGACATCCCCAAGGGCGGCGGGGACGCGGGCGAGTCGCCACGCGCGGCCGCCGTGCGCGAGCTGCGGGAAGAGACCGGCATCGTCCTCGCCCCGGACACGCTGGAGGAGATCGGGCACCTCCCCTACCACGCCCGCAAGAACCTGCACCTGTTCCGCACCGTCCTGCGCACGTCCGACTTCGACATCGCCGCATGCAAGTGCACCAGCTTCTTCCCGCACCATGCCACGGGCGTGATGACCCCCGAGGTCGACCAGTTCCGGTGGGTGGACATCGCCGACATCCCCGCGTTCGCCGCCCGCTCCATGAGCGCGGCGCTGCGCAAGCTGCCCGGCTTCGAGGCCATGCCGCCCGCGCCGCCCTGACGATCCGCTGCAAATTCCTACGGGCCCGCGCGCCTTGTGCTCACTGGACTGCAAGGCCCGCGACTTTGACAATGCGGCTCCAGGCGCGACGCCGCGCCGTCCACAAGCAGAAGCAGGAGCAAGCCATGGAATCCGACAACGTGAAGACACCCGCCGAGATCGCCGACGAGGCCCGCCAGACCGCGCGCGACGCGGTGCAGGCCGCGCAAGGCTATGCCCGCGAAAGCGGGCGCATCGGCCGCGACGCCGTGCATTCCATCCGCGCGAACGCGGAAGATGCGATGGAGACCGCCGCGCAGGCGGCCGACACCGTCGCGGGCCTGGCCGGCGACGCCAGGGACATCGGCAAGGATGCGACGGCCACCGCCAAGGCCTACGCCAAGGACGCGGTGAATGCCAGCGGCCGCAGGATCCGCGACTTGCGTGGACGGGTGGAAGACGCCAAGGCGAACTGCGCGCAATACATTGCCGAGCAGCCGGCTCGGGCATCCCTCATCGCGGCGGCGGCGGGTGCGATCACCATGAGCCTGCTGGTGATGCTGGTGAAGGGGCGGCGGAGCTACTAGCCCGGGCAGCCGACGATCGCCACGTACTCGCCCGACTCGACCGCCCAGATCACCGTCTGCCCCGCGACGATCTTCGCGTGCGCGGTGCGGGTCTCGTTCCCGTTCACCATGATCACCAGCGGCTGCTCGGCGCGCTTGTGTTGCTCCTCCGCCGGGAAATCGCGATGGTCGGCGACGCTCAGCCGGTAATTCGCGCGGCCCAGCGAATAGGCGTAGTCCCCCGGCTCCAGGAAGAAATGCGTGAAGGCGTCGTGCTGCCGCAGCGTGCGGCTGTCGCCCACCGTGCGCCCATCCTGCTGCACGCGGATGAAGCAGGGCGGCTGGCCGAACACGGCGGCATCGAACTGGAAGACCACGAAGTCGTTCTGCCGGATCGTCTTGCACCGGTCCGCCTCGGCCGGCACGAAGCCGCGCCTTGCCGCGTCCCAGTGCAGCATCACGTCGTGCTGCTCGCCTTCGCCGACGGCGGTGCTGCCGGTCTCCACGACGATCTCGCCGTGGACCGCCCGCTCCCCGTGTTCGGAGACCAGTGCCGCGTACTGGAAGGTGCCCGCCTCGCGGAAGGGATGGACGTAGCCGTTGTGGGATGTCAGGTGTCGTGAGTTGAGGAAGTCCATGAAAGCTCCTAAGCCAGTTGCCCTTCGGCAACGAGTTCCCGGTCCAGCACTTGCGCGCCCAGCGCGGCGAGCGTCAGCTTCACCGGCGCATCGCCGCCCAGCGGCACGTTGGCCGGGATGAAGGTCTGCGTCTTGTCGAAGCGCAGCAGGACGAAGGGGATCGTCACGTCCAGCAGGTCCAGCAGGGAGAGCACCGTGTTGATCAGGAAACCGAAGGCCCCCAGCAGTGCGCCCAGCACGCCCGAGAACGCACCGATCACGGTGTTGACCAGCCCGGCGATCAGCCCGCCGATCAAGGGGATGGCCGACAGCTTCGATGTGACCTCGGCCTGGATCGCGGCGATGATCAGCGGCCCCATCGGCGTGAGGTCGAAGCGTGGCGAGAAAGGGTCCACCAGCAGCACGATGCCCCACTGCGACCCGAGGTCGTCGACCCGGAAGCCGAAGGATGCGTCGAGCTTGAAGGCGAAGGGCAGGTTGATGCCGACCGAGATGCTCGGCCAGGTCACGCAGAACTGCGGCGTGCAGACCCGGCCCAGGAAGGGGATGCGCACGCAGAGCTTCACCGGCGGTATGCAGATCTTCGGCAGGATGAGCCCCAGGTCGAAGCCCACGTGCGCGGCGACCGATCCCGACACCTCGACCCCCGTCAGGTCGAGCCGGTTGTCCGGTGCGTTGCGCAGCGTGGCCGTGCCGCCGCTCAAGCCGATCGAGACCGCGTAGTTGGCGAAGAAGGGCCCCCACGTCCCCGAATCCGCCTGGGAGGCATTGGCGAGAGCGAGCGCCTTGCCCAGGACCACATTGACCCCGGGTTCACTGACTGCGAGCGTAGCGTCCATGATGTGGATCCTCAGGAGATGTCCGCCCAGACCTTGAGCTGGTTGTCGGCGATGAAAGGCCCGTCGACGAGACCGAGGAAGCCGAAGGCGCCGAGCGCGAAGCGCTCGACCGGGTAGCGCAGCGCGTCCAGCAGCGAATTCAACATCGTCTCGCTGTAACACTGCAGCAGCGACTCCAGCGCGCCGACCTCGCGGATCAGGATCCGGTCGATGTGCAGGCCGATGTCGCGCCCGCCCAGGCTGTTGGGCGTCGAGATGGGATGGCCGATCGCCCAGATCGACAGCTTGGTGCAGTCGCGGTGCGTCCGCCCCTCGTTCTGCCGCGGGTCGGGCCGGTGCGACTCGCGCTCCCGCTCTTCTTCGCGCGGCACCGGCATCTTCTGCAAGGCGCCGCACAGGAAGCAGACCTCGATGGTGGCCAGCAGCGCGAACTGGTTCGGCCCGAGCGCGAGCGGCGGCGGCAGCTGCAGCCCGCTCTGCGCCGGCGTGAACTCCACATGCGCCTCGGCAATGCGCACCGAGATCGGCATGCCCGAGTTCGTGCCCGGGATCGGCAGCGGAGGAATGACCCAGAAGTCGATGCCCGGCACGCCCGAGCCCAGTGGCGGACAGGCATAGAAGAAGTACTTGGGCCGGGCCAGGCGGAAGGCCCGTATCACCTTGTTGACCGCGTCCTCATGCAGTCCCGCGAAAACATGATGTCCCTGCGTGAGTGCCATGGCGGTGTCCGATCGAAGAGTGGAGCAGCCAGTCTGCGCCGCGGCCGGATGACGCACATCATCAAAAGTGTCGAGATCCGCGTGCGCGCACCGGCACGGCGCGGCAGGCACAAAGTCAGTGCGCCGCGAGCCATGCGGCGCCCCCGAAGGCATGGCACGGAAGCTGCACGACCCCTGCCGGAGTAGAAGCGTTCAGCGGTACACCGCCCGGAAATTGCTCTTTGGGCACGCGCCCCATGGCGCGCGCCTGTCGGCCTTTCTCACGTCACGGAGTGCCTGTCACCATGCAACGTCGTTTCCTCTTGCGCGCCGCCGGCGCCGCCTCCCTCGCCGCCGCCACGCCCTTCGTGCGGGCCCAGGGCTCGCTGCAGAAGTTCAAGTTCAACCTCGGCTGGAAGGTCGAGGCCACGGCCGCCGGCTTCCTGCTCGCGCAGCAGCGCGGCTACTACAAGGATGCGGGACTCGACGTCGCCGTCGACACCGGCAACGGCTCGGCCGCCGCCATCAGCCTGGTCGGCAGCGGCGCCTATGACTGCGCCTCGGCCGATCTCTCCACCATGATCGAGTTCAACGTCAACAACCCGACCGCCGGGCTGGCGGCGGTCGCGATCATGTACGACCTCAACCCCAACGCCATCCTCGTGCGCAAGGACGGCCCCATCAAGAAGCCCGCCGACCTCGCGGGCAAGACCATCCTCGGCCAGCCCTTCAACGCCTCGCGCAAGCTCTTCCCGGCCTTCGCCAAGGCGCAGGGCTTCGACGCCTCGGGCGTGAAGTGGGAGAACGTCACGCCCGACATCGGCGACACCCGCTTCGTCAAGGGCGACTTCGACGCCTCGGCCTATTTCTATTTCACCGGCCTGCTCAACCTCAAGGCGCGCGGCATGGGGCCGGAGCAGATCACCATGTTCCGCTTCTCGGACCACGGCCTGAAGTCGTACGGCAACGGCCTGGTCGCCAACGCGAAGAGCATGGCGCAGGCCGAGGCGATGAAGGGCTTCGTCAAGGCCAGCACCCAGGGCTGGATCGACGCCATCGCCGACCCCAGGGCCGGCGCCGCCGCCGTGAAGGCGCGCGAGCCGCTCGCCAACGAGCAGATCGAATACGAGCGCCTGCTGCTCATCGTCGACGGCAGCATGAAGACCCCCGGCACCCTCGCCGACGGCTGGGGCGCGGCCACGCCCGCGCGCCTGCAAGCCACCATCGACGAGACCGTGACCGCCTTCGGCCTGAAGGCGAGCCCGCCCGTCGCCGACATCTGGACCGACCGCTTCCTGCCCACGGCCGCCGGCCGCAAGCTCAAGGCCTGAGCGCGGGCCGCACCCATGTCGATCCCCGTCATCGACCTCTCGGGCGCCCTGGCCCCGGGCGGGCCGCGCGAGGCCGAGGTGGCCGCGCAACTGCGCGCGGCGGCCACGGCCTCCGGCTTCTTCTACGTGCGCGAGCATGGCGTGTCCGATGCGATGGTGCGGCGCCAGTTCGAGACCGCGCAAAGCCTGCTGGGCCTGCCCGCCGAGCGGCGCGAGGCGCTCGACATGCGCCGCTCGCCCACCCTGCGCGGCTTCGAGAACCTCGGCGCGCAGACGCTGGATGCGGACGCGCGGCCCGACTTGAAGGAAAGCTTCTACTGCGGCATGGCTTACCCGGAGGACCACCCCTACGTCCGCGCCGGCTACCAGACCTACGGACACAACCAGTGGCCCGCCGAACTGCCCGGTGCGCCCGCGCAATGCGAGGCCTACATCCAGCGCATGCTGGGGCTCTCGCGCCGGCTGATGCAACTGCTCGCGCTCTCCCTCGGCCTGCCCGCCGCCTATTTCGACGCGACCAGCCAGGACCCGATGGTGACGCTGCGCATGATCCGCTACCCCGCGCACCCGCCCGACGCCGACGAGCGCACCTTCGGCGCCGGCGCCCACACCGACTGGGGCGCCATCACCATCCTCGCGCAGGACGCGCACGGCGGCCTGGAGGTGCGCACGCCCGATGGCGGCTGGGTCGCGGCCATGCCGATGCCCGGCAGCTTCGTCGTCAACCTCGGCGACATGATCCCGCGCTGGACCAACGGCCGCTACCACTCCAACCCGCACCGCGTGCGCAACGTGCACTCTGGCGGCGCCGCGCGCTATTCGATCCCCTTCTTCTACGAGCCCGGCTACTTCGCCCGCATCGAGGCCGTGCCCGGCACCGTGCCGCCGGGCGAGGCGCCGCGCTTCGCGCCCTGCACGGCGGGCGAGCACCTGAAGGAGATGTACCGCAAGACCTACGGCCTGGCCGCGAAGGCGCAGGAAGGCGCCGGCGCATGAAGCTGTGGTTCAACCTGCTGTGCCGCGACGTGGCGGCGCAGTTCGACTTCTATCGCGCCGTGCTGGGGCTGCCGGAGGCCCGGCGCAGCCGCTCGCCGATCTACCGCGCGCTGGAGACCGCGGACTTCCAGTTCGGCTTCAACGCGAGGGCCGCGTACGAATTGCTGGGGCTGGCGGACCGTGCGCCGCAAGATGAGGCGCCCGCGCCGGTGATCGGCTACGCGACGCTGATGCTCGACAGCCCGGCCGCGGTGGACCGCGCGGTCGCGACGGCCCTGGAACACGGCGGCCGCGAAGTGAAGGCGCCTTGCGCCACCTACTACGGCCAATGGCAAGCCGTGCTGGCCGATCCGGAGGACAACGTGTTCCGCGTCTCCGCCGTCGGCCTGCCCGCAGGCGCCGAGGCGCCAGAGGTCAGTGCCCTGTTCGCGTCTTCCGCCCCACCTTCACCAGGCTGAACAGCCCGAGCCCCCAGACCATCGGCACCAGCGGCACGACGAAAGCCAGCCCCAGGCGCTGGAGAAAGCCTGTCGCATCGTCGCCAGTGGGCCGCGGGCCCAGCACGGCCTGCAACCACGCCTCGGAGCCCAGGTACGCGCAGATCCACGCTAGCCAGAGCGTCAGCGTGCCGAGGCCGAGCCAGCCCTTCCAAGCCGGCGTGGGTTGCCCGGGCGCCAGCGCCTTGACCGCGTTGCTGAAGAACAGGCTGTTGAACAGCGCGAAAGCCCCCGTGACCCCTGCCGCGAAGGGCACCTGCCACATGCGCAGATGCGCGGGCAAGGCGATGACCGCGATGCTCGCGATCGCGATCACGAAGCGCGCCGATTGGGTCTCCGCCAGCAGCATCAGCCGGTAGGGCAGGGCGATGGTGGCGCGCGCGAGCCAGAGCAGCCAGACGAAGACGTCGTGGACCGTCGATTGGCCTCCGGCCGGCTTCCTTCGACGCGCCTCGGCCTTGATGGTCTCCCACCGCTGTTCGATCGCGTCCCGGTACAGCGCGTGCGCGATGCAGGCCGCCATGAACCAGGTCGCGCCGGCCAGGGCGCCCGTCCAGGGCAGGCCGCGCAGCCCCGGCAGGCTGGCGCCGGCGAACATGCACAGCACCAGCAAGGCCGGCAGCGCGGCGCTCGCGTCGGACACGTGCAGCGGCAGCGTCAGCGCGGCCACCGGCACCAGCAGCAGCGCGATGCACACCAGCACGGGCCCGGCGAACCCGTCGCGGAACGCGGCGGGCCACGCGCCCGCCTCGCCGAGGCCGTACATCACCGTCGCCGCCAGCATGCAGCCGAAGGCCAGCCAGGCCATGAAGGCCGGGCTGGGATCGCCGGGCGCCAGGCCCTCGGGCCGGAGCGTCGAATGCAGCCACTGCTTGGCGCCGAGGAAGATGCGATGGCCGTAGAACAGGATCGCCAGGCACCCGCCGCCGAGGAAGGCCGCGAACAGCACGCGCTCGGCCCAGGGCCGGCCGGCGTAGTCCTTCAACTGCACCACCGTCGCGGCCAGCAGCAGCACGCCGGCCGTGCGCACCCACATGCCGATGCGGATCGCGCGGGCGGCGCGCGCATGCAGTTCCGGCGGCACGCCGAGCGCATGGCGATGCCTGGGCGCAAGCTCCTGCCAGAGCCGGCCCAGCCGGCCGTGCGCCAGGATCGCGAACAGATGGAGCCGCCAGGCCGCGAGCTGCTGCGCCATCTGCGCGAAGAAGGAAAGCTCGGCGTAGCGCTGCCTGAACGCATCGTTCGCATGGAAGCCCGAAGCCATCGTGCCCAGCCGCTCGCGCAAGGTCATGGCCCGCGCCACGCCCAACTGCTGCTCCGTGCGGAAGTCCGTGCCCCAGCCGAAGTAGCGCGCCAGTGCCTGCGCGAAGGCCGGCGGCAACTGCCCGGTGTCGATCACGACCTGGGCGAACCAGTTGCTCGCCTCCTTGCGCTCCCACAGCGGCAGGTTGTCGAGCTCGCGCTCCAGCAGGCCCCAGCGCTCGACCAGCGCGTCGCCGCCCGCCTCGTGCAGGAAGCGCAGCGTCTGGTGCGCGAGGTCGCGCGGCGAGATGTAGTGCGGCGCCGGGATGTCCGCCTCGGCTTCGGGCGGCTCCGGCTCTTCGGGCGGCGGCGGCGTTTCGCGGGCCACGGCCCTGGAGGCCACGGCGGGCGCGGCGGGCGCGGCGGGCGCGGCGGTCTCGGCCGCCATCGCTTCCTCGGCCAGCTGCCGTGCCGCCCGGCGCGCGTGCTGCTGCGCGAACTCGTACGCCTCCCGCAGCGCCTGGTACGCGGCCGCATCGTCCTCCGGCCGCGTCACCTTCAGCTTGGCCGCATAGGCCCGCTTGATCGCGACCATGTCGCCCGTCGGCGCGATCCCCAGCGTCGCCCAGAAGCTCACAACACGAAGCCCTTGTCGATGCTGTCGAGGTAGGCCTTGAACTCCGTGCGGTGCTGGCGGATCAGGTGCTCGTCCTGGCTCTCCAGCGCGGCCTGGAAGCGCGTGAGCGCGTGCGAGATGTCCTGCCGGGCGTGGCCCAGCCGGTCTTCATAGAGCCGCTTCGCGCGCGCAACCAGGTACGCGTTCTCCTGCTTGTCGCGCGGATGGATCTTGAGCGCGCGCAGCTTCTCCAGCGCCTGCGCGATCTGCTTCTCGCTCATCACGTCGGCGCTGCGCTGGATCACGCTCTGGCTCGTCTGCCCCGTGGCCGGCACGTGCGCCTCGACTTCGAGCAGCCCGTTCACGTCGTAGGTGAAGCGCACGTTCACGCTGATCTCGCCGCGCGGCTTGGGCGGCACGGCCACGTCGAGGCTGCCGAGCCGGAGGTTGTCCGACCCCATCGGCGACTCGCCCTGCCGCACGTCGATGGTGATGGCCGACTGCCCGTCCTGCGTCGTCGAATAGCTCTGCACGCGCGACACCGGCACCGACGTGTTGCGCTCGATGATGGGCGAGAAGCGGTCGTTGAAGTGCCGCCCGTCGATCTCCTCCGTCACCACGATGCCCAGCGAATAGGGCATCACGTCCGTCAGCACCACCTCGTCCAGCGCGGCGTCGCGCGCTTTCAGCGCCGCCTGGATGGCCGCGCCGCGCGCCACCGTCTCGTCGGGGTTGATGGTGCGCAGCGGCAGCCGGCCGAAGAGCCGCGTCACCACCTGCCGCACGACGGGCATGCGGCTCGCGCCGCCCACCAGCACCACCTCGGCGAGGCTGCCCGGGTCCAGCCTGGCATCCATCAGCGCGCGCTCCAGCGGGCGGCGCAGGCGCTGCAGCAGCTCGCCGCAGCGCTTCTCGTACTCCGCGCGCGTCACGGCCAGCGTGTGCGTGGCGTCCTGGCGCTGCAGCACGATCTCGCTCGACTCGCGCTCGCTCAGGTCGCGCTTGGCCTGCTCGGCCGCGCGCCACAGCGCGTTGTCCGAGGCGATGGCCTCCTTGTCCCTCGCGCCCAGCGCGGGCGTCTTCTCGATGAACCAGTCGACCAGCACCTGCACGAAGTCCTCGCCGCCCAGGCGCGTGTCGCCCGCGCTCGCGCGCACCTCCACCACGCCCTCGAAATACTCCAGCACCGACACGTCGAAAGTGCCGCCGCCCAGGTCGAACACCAGGAAAGTCGAATGGTCCGCGCGCTCCTGCAGCCCGTAGGCCAGCCCCGCGGCCGTCGGCTCGTTGAGCAGCCGCTCCACCGTGAGTCCGGCCAGCCGCCCGGCCGCCTGCGTCGCCTTGCGCTGCACGTCGTTGAAGTAGGCCGGCACGGTGATGACCGCCTCCGTCACCGGCTCGCCCAGGTACGCCTCCGCGTCGACCTTGAGCGCGCCGAGCACCAGCGCACTCAGCTCCTCCGCGCGCATGCGGCGCGGCCCCAGGGTGACCGTGTGGTCCGTGCCCATCCAGCGCTTGAAGGCCGTCGCCGTCAGGGCGGGGTGGGTGGCGAGCCGCTCGCGCGCCGGCAACCCGACCAGGAAGCTCCCGTCATCCGCCACGCCCACGGCGGAGGGCGTGAGCACGTGGCCCAGGGAGTTGGGGATGAGCTCCGTCTGCCCATTGCGGTACACGCAGACCAGGCTGTTCGTGGTCCCCAGATCGATTCCGACAAGCATTTCCATCCCTCTAATGGCGAAGTTGCATTTTGTCGCAATTAAAAGAGACACGCATGATGCGGGCCAAGCGCGGCCGTCTCAGGAGCGGGCCGGACGGCTCAGGTCGCGGGCTGCGGGTGTGCGTCCGCCGCCGGCCCCTGCGCCGCGGCCTGGGTCGCCAAACCCGCCCAGTTCTCATGCTCCGGCGCCAGCAATGCCTCCACCCGCGCCGCCAGCATCACCAGTGCCGCATCCACCGGCACCCCCGCGTACGCCTGCGCCCCCGACAGCAGCAGCCACCGCTCCCGCTTCAGCTGCTCCGCCGCGCCGCGGTACTGCAGCCACAGCGCATGCCACTGAAAGAGCTGCAGCAAGCCTTCGAGCGCGGCCACCGTCGCGCCGAAGGCCGCGCTCAGGAACTTGTAGCTGGCCGAATCGAGCACCGGCACCGCCGCCAGCAGCGGAATGCCGGCCCCCAGCACGATCTGCGCGACCTTCGCGGCGAGATAGCGCTTGCGGTAGCGCCCGCTGCGGCGCTCGTAGTAGTCGAGCTGGTCTTCCAGCCGATGCCAGGCCGCGTGACGCGCGACCTCCGGCGGCACCTGGAACGTGCCGTTGCCGTCCGCTTGTTGCTGCTGCTCCACGATGTCCTCCCTTCCCGGCCTTGTCGGCTCGGATCCCTGCCTCGTGTGCAGCAAAGCATAGCCACGCGATGCCCGCTCGTATAGTCAGGCACCACAAGCCGACGACATGCACAGCATCACACCGCACCACGCCCAGCCCGGCGGCGCCATGGGCCGGCGCGGATTCATCAGGCTCGCGGGCGGCGGCGCCGTGCTGGCCGCCAGCGCCGCCGCCACCGGGTGCACTCCGCACATGCCCGCCGGCGCCATCGCGCCCTGGCGCGGCCCCGGCGCTGAAACCGACGTGCGCCGCTGGGTGCTGGCCCACGCGCTGCTCGCGCCGCATTCGCACAACATGCAGTCCTGGCAAGCCGACCTCCGCGCCCCCGGCGAGATCCTCCTGCGCTGCGACCTGCAACGCCTGCTGCCCGAGACCGACCCCTTCTCGCGCCAGATCCTGATGAGCCACGGCACCTTCCTGGAACTGCTCGACATCGCCGCGCGCGAGCGCGGCCTGCGCGCCGAGACCACGCTCTTCCCCGAAGGCACCTTCGGCCCCGACAAGCCCGACACCCGCCCCGTGGCCCGCGTGCGCCTCATGCCCGACCCGGCCATCGCCAAGGATCCGCTCTACCCGCGCATCTTCGAGCGCCACACCAACCGCGGCGCCTACGACATCGCGCGCCCCGTGCCGCCCGCCGCCTGGACGGCCATGGCCGAGGCCGCGGCCGGACACCCCGTGCGCTTCGCCTTCGTCGGCAGCGACCAGCCTCAGGCCATGGACGCGCACCGCGCCATCGCCGCCGAAGCCTGGCGCATCGAACTCACCACGCCCCGCGCCATCCTCGAGTCCTACAAGGTGCTGCGCGTCGGCCCCGCCGAGATCGACCGGCACCGCGACGGCCTCAGCGTGCTCGACCCTCTCCCCGTGCTGCTCAACAGCCTCGGCCTCTTCGACCGCGACAAGGCCCCCGGCCCGGACGACTACGCGACCACCAGCCAGATCAAGGATTTCAACCGCAACATCGCCGCCACCGCCGGCTTCCTGTGGATGGTGAGCGAAGACAACGAACGCGCCACCCAGGTCAACGCCGGCCGTGCCTATGCGCGCGTGCAACTCGCCGCCACCGCGCACGGCCTGGCCATGCAGCCCTTGCAGCAAGCCTTGCAGGAATACCCCGAACAGGCGCGTCCCCATGCCGCGATCCGCCGCCTGTGCGACGCGCCGGCGCCGGGGCAGACCGTGCAGATGTGGGCCCGCGTCGGCTACGGGCCGCCTGTGGAGCCGGCGCCGCGCCGTGGCCTGGAGGCGCTCATCGTCTGAGGCGAAGCGGCCGCCCATGCGCCGCGCACCCGCTTGCCATCAACAGTACGTGGGAGCCTGCTCCGGCTCCTGAGCCTGCGGCGCGTGGCTGGGCCCCACACCCGCGCGCGGGCGCACCGTGCACCGGAACCACACCATCACGCCCCGCGTGATGTCGAGCAACTCCCGGTCCGCAGCCGAGTGAAGGTGCTGCCTGCCCCTCGCCGCCATCAGCAGCGTCGACAAGGCCGTGGCGCACTGGTCGCGGCCCTCCATCGGCAGGTCGCGCTGCATCACGGCGATGGCGAGCACCACGGAGGCGAATACGTGGCTGCAGGTCTCGACGGCGGCGAGCGAGGGTGCGTGGTTGCAGGCCAACGCGAGGAGGCGTTGGGCCGTGCCGGCGGCGTGGCCGGGGAAGCCGCCGTGGCGGTGGGTTAGTTCCAAATATTTCTGGACGAGTTCTGCTGCTTCGTTTTCATAGAACGTTTTCATTGGGTCCTCTCCTGAGTTGATGTGTGCACAGTCGCGGCGAGGACACATCCGGTAGTCCATGTAGTGCGGGGCAGACGAATGTGACTTAAACACGGCTGACGCAAACGCAGCATATCAAGAGACTTCCTGCATGCCTCGTTTGACCCTCGTGCCTGAAAAACAACCCGATGCCTCGGCGCGGGAAGTGCTTGCCATCAATCTGATTCGGCGGCGGAATGCGAAGGGATGGTCGCAGGAGGCGTTGGCTCTGGAGGCGGGGCTGCATCGGACCTTCGTTGCGCATGTCGAGCGACGGAAGCGCAACATCTCGCTGGACAACTTGGAGCGCTTGGCAATTGCCTTGCAGCTGAAGCCTTACCAGCTTCTTAAGCCCTGACTTAAGTCTGCGATCGGTGGGATGCAAATCGCAATGCCAACCACATTTGCCGATTGGGGGACCCACGGAAACTCGGGCATCACATGTAGGCTGTAGGCGCATGCCCGCAGGGCAATGAGGCCTTCAGAGCGGTGAGCCCTGTCAATCGAAAAGATTCTGACCGGCACCTGCTGTGGTGATTGGTTTCAGTGCCAACAAGGGTCTGACGTGGTACGTCGGGTCCAAGGCACGTGACACTTCGCGGTCGACGCCTGAAGCCTGGGGCGCGGCTCTTGAAGCCGGTATGACTTGCGCGGAGCTTTCGCTCCTGACGAAGCGAAAGCTCTGGCGGCGACCTTGCCCTAGAACGCCACCGACGCCTGCACGTACACCGTCCGCGGCTGCCCCACGTACTTCCCGCCGTTGTTGTCCACCGACCGGTTGTAGTACTGCTTGTCGAACGCGTTCTTCACGCCCAGCGCCAGCTTGAGGTTGCTCATCCCCGGCCCGAAGGAATAGCCCGCGCGCAGGTTCACGGTCGCGTACCCGGCGATGTTGCCCAGGCGTCCCGTCGCATCCTCCTGCGTGACGTACACCGCACCCGGGTCCGGCGAGCCGGGCGAGCGCTGCTTCGATTGCGCGAAGAGGTCGGCGTTGAAGACCCACGGCCCGCGCTCGTAGCGCGCGCCGAGCGAGGCCACCTGGCGCGAGTAGAAGGGCAGGTCGCGGCCCACGAAGACGCCCGCCTGGTAGGTCGCCTGCGTGTAGGTGTACGTCGCCGAGACCGACAGGCCCTTGAGCGCGGGGTTCACGTCCGCCAGCTCGTAGCGCAGGGCGGACTCCACGCCCCGGTGCCGCGTGGCGCCCAGGTTGGTCCACATGCCGTCGCCCACGATGGAGCGGGCGAGCTGCAGCTCCTCGTCGAAGTCGATGTTGAAGAGCGTCAGCTCCGAGCTCCAGGCCTCGCCCTTGTAGTGCGTGCCGATCTCGTAGGTCTTGGCCTTCTCGGGGTGCAGCCCGTCGGTGGACTGCGCAAGCTGCGCATACTGCTGCGGCCCGAAGGACACGCCCGCGTTGGCGAACACGGCCCAGCGCGGGTTCAGGCGGTAGAGCACCGACACGGTGGGCAGCACTTCGTCGGCTTCCACGCGCGGGTAGATGCTGCTGGTCACGCGGCCGGCGGTGAGGTTGTCGATGTCGTTGCGGGTGCGGATGGATTCGTAGCGCACGCCGGGCGTCACCGTCCAGTTGCCGATGTCGATGCGGTCGTCGATGTAGAAGGCATGCGCGGTCGTGCCGCCCATGCTGGTCTGGTACGCGGGCGAGGCCAGGTTCATGGCGTTGATGCCGGTGCCGGGGCGGTAGTAGCCGGTGCGGGTGGCGGTCTCGAAGCTGGATTCGGTGAGGTAGCGGTAGCCCACGCTCACCTCCTGCACCATGTTGCCCATGTCGAAGAGGCGCGAGTAGCGCGGCTCGACGGCGAAGGTGCGGTAGCTGCGCGGCGCGGCCGTCAGGCGGCGCTGGCCGGCCTGGGCGCCGGTGCCGTCCTGCTCGATGTGGCTGCCGCGGAAGGAGTCGGTGTAGTAGCTGAGCACCTCGAACCTGTTGACGCCGTCGTTGTGCGTGTACTTGATCGATCCGTCGCTGCGGCGGCCGGTGAATTCGTCGAAGGGCCGGTCGGACTGGAAGGGGTTGGCCGCGTACTGGGCCGTCGTCAGTCCGCCGGGCATGTCGCCCTTGCCTTCGAAGTGGTGCAGCGAGAGCGCGATGTCGTCGGTGCGCGAGATGCGGTAGGCGCCCTTGAGCATGATGTCGTCCACGCTGCCGTGGTCGTTGGTCGTGCGCCAGCCGTCGCCGTGGGTTCCGGAGTAGAGCAGGGCAAGGCCCAGGCCCTTGTCGTTGGTGCCGCCGACGAAGACGCTGGGCGTGGTCTTGGTGCCGCCGCCGTGGCTGGCGCTTTCGACGCCGACGCCGGCCTCGGCCGCGAAGGTGGCGGGGATGGCGCGGCTCACGAAGTTGATGATGCCGCCGACGTTCTGGGGGCCGTAGCGCACCGAGCCCGCGCCGCGCACGACGTCGACGGTTTCGAGGTTGCCGAGCGACAGCGGCGCGAGCGACAGTTGCGGCTGGCCGTAGGGCGCATAGGCGAGCGGCACGCCATCGAGCAGGATGGTGGAGCGCGGCGACAGGCGCGAGGTGAGGCCGCGCACGCCGACGTTGAGCGACACGTCGCTGCCGCCGGTGCCGTTGCTCTCCTGTACTTGCACGCCGGGGATCTGGCGCAGCACGTCGCGCACGCTGGTGGAGCCGCTCTCCACGATCTGCTTGCGCTCGATGATGGTTCGCGCGCCGGGATGTTCGAGCACCTTGGTGGCGCTGGGGTCGTCGAGCCAGTCGCCGGTGACGGTGACGGTGCCGAGGGAGCCGGTGGCGGCTTCGGCGGTGGCCTGTTGTGCGTGCGCGTGGAGGCTTTGCAGGCCCAGCGCGAGCAATGCCATGGAAATGGCGCCGCGGCGGTGGTGGTGGTTCAAGGGGTCTTCTCCTCAGGTTTCAGGACAGGGAACTTCGGCCGTTCGCGAGGGGCGCGGGCCTGGCGGCCCGCGCGCTCATGCGGCTCTCGGCGGTGGGGTTCGGGTGCGTGCGGCGGCGAGGGCGCGGCGGCGCCACCACAGCCAGAGGCCGCTGACGCCGAGGCCGGCGAGCGCGAGGCCGAGCAGGGCGACCACGGCCTCGTGCGGCGGCCCGCCGAGCACGCCGGTGTGCAGCGGGTAGATGATCGCGACGGCGCCGTTGCCGGCGTCCAGGTCCTGCCAACGGCGCACGGACAGCAGTTCGCCGGTGAGCGGATGCAGCCACACGGAGCTGATGCCGTTGGGGTGCGGGTCGTCCGCCAGGCGGAAGCGCACGCGCAGCGGCCGGGTCGGCCTGGCCGGCACCTGCACGTAGCCGATGGGCTGGCCGGGGTAGACCTGCTGCGCGCGGGCCACGAGTTCGTCGAGCGTCAGGCGGGGGCCGGTGGCCGGGCCCTCGGGCAGCGTGGGCGGCTTGACGACCTCCTGCCCGAGCGCGGCGGACATGTAGCCGCCCAGCGGCCGCCAGGCCATGTAGGCGCCGGTGAAGACCGAGACCGCGATCAGCAAGCCGAGCACCGCGCCGCCCGTGCGGTGCAGGTCGAACAGGCCGCGCACCAGGCCGCGGTCGAGCACGATGCGCAGCGATGGCGGCCAGCGCGCGGGCCACCAGAGCACCAGGCCGGTGACGAGCAGGAAGAGGTAGAAGAGCGCGGCGAAGGCGAGCACGCCCTTGCCGGTGTCTTCCAGGAGCAGGCTGCTGTGGAGTTCGAACAGGATGTTGTAGGCGCCCTCGTGCGTGCCGCGGCGGCCTTGCTCGGCGCCGGTGGCGGGGTCGAGGTAGAGCGTGCCTTCCCAGGCCTTGCCGCGCACGAAGACCCAGAGGCTTTCGTCGGCGTTGCGCGGCGGGCGCAAGGTGAGGTTGGTGTCGGAGCCGAAGCTGGCAAGCAGCCGCTGGCGCAGCGGCTCCAGGGGCAACTTCGCGGCGAGGGCGACGGCGTCGCCGGGCGTGCGGGGCGTGAAGAGTTCGGCGTGCAGGCGCCGGTCGATGGGCGAGGCGACCACGAGCACCGCGCCCAGCAGCGCCGTGAGGGCGAGCAGCGGCCCCAGGACGAGGCCGATCCAGCGATGGGCTTGGAGCCAGAGGCTTCTCAGCGGCGCGCGCGACATGAAACACGGGGACCTGGAGTCCCATGGGGTTGCTGGCTGGCACACCCACGAGGTTGCGCTGGCTGGGAACGAACGTCGGACGCGGGGCCGCGCAGGCGGCTGGCCGGACGCTCGCAATCGAAACAGGCGGCGAGTTTAGCTGCTGTGTTGAAACCGGTCCCGGGCGCGCGATCAAGTCTGCCGGGCGGGCAGGATATTGCGCTCGTCCTGCGCGAGCACCAGCGACCAGATTTCCTGCCCGGTGGGCGATGCCCGCTCTTCCATCACGTGGGCCACCAGCCCGGCGGCGCGGCCGACGAGCGCGAGCCCGCGGCCGAAGAGCGGGTCCAGCCCCATGTCCGCGAGCACCGCGCCGTTGGCGCCGGCGGCGTTCAGCGGCAGGTGGCGGCCGATGTCGGTTCGCAGCACTTCCACCATGGCCAGCGCCAGTCGCCAGTGCTTGCCGAAGTAGCCGTTGCGCTCCGACACGGCCCGCAGCGTGGGCACGCGCGGGTCGCCGCCGACGTGGATCGGATGGCCCACGCCCGGGATGCTCTGCCGGTTCGCGCGGGCCGTGCGCACCAGTTCGCGCGCGCAGCGGGTGAAGTCTTCCTCGCTCGAATCGGCCGTCAACTCCTTCGCATGGAGCGTGAGCAACTCGGCGGCGTTCTGCACCGTGCCGAGGAAGTGGCTGCCCGCGCCGAGCAGGCCCGCCGCCACGGCACCCTGCAGCGATTCGGGCGCGCCCAGGTAGGTGAGCCGGCTGCTGATGGCGCTGGGCGTCATGCCGTGGTCGGCGGCGGTCACCAGCAGCAGGTTGAGCATGTTCTTCTCGCGCGGCTCGGGCAGCCGCGACCAGCTCAGCCAGCACATCATGTCGATGAAGTCGAACTTGCCCAGGATGTCGTGGGCCAGGTCGAGCCCGCGCACGTGGATGGCCTCGGGCGTGGTGGTGCCGATGTCGGTCTTGATCATGCGCGTCGCCTACGAGGCCAGCCCGACGGTGATGCCGCCGCACACGTAGAGCACCTGCCCGGTGATGAAGGATGCCCGCGCGTGCATGAAGGCATCGACCGCGTGCGCCACGTCCTCGGGTTCGCCCAGGCGCTGCACCGGGATGCCTTGGGCGATGCGTTGCGTGCGCGGGCTGCCGGCGGGGTTGGCGGCCTTGAAGGCCTGCGTCGCGATGGGGCCGGGCGCCACCGCGTTGACGGTGATGCCCTGCGGCGCGAGTTCCAGCGCCCAGGTGCGGGTGAGCGCGTTGAGCGCGCCCTTGGCGGCCGCGTAGCCGCTGCGCAGTTCCTTGCCCAGCGCGGCGCGGCTGCTGATGTTGACGATGCGGCCGAAGCCCGCCGCGCGCATGGCGGGCAGCACGGCTTTCGTGCATTGCAGCGCGGCGCGCGCGGTGACGGCGACTTGCAGGTCGAAGTCGTCGAGGGTGGTGTCCTCGACGGCGGCGGGCCGGATGGCCGCGACGTTGTTGACCAGGCCGAGCAGAGGCGTCGACTCGCACACCTGCGCGAGGGCGCGGGCCAGGGTCTCGCTGTCGGCCAGGTCGACCCGCATGAAGCGGCCGGCGTCGTCCGCGGGCGGCGGGTTGAGGTCGAAGTTGATGACGCGCCATCCGGAGGCGGTCAGCGACTGGCAGATGGCCCGGCCGATGCCGGAGGATCCGCCGGTGACGAGCGCGTGGCGCGGCGCCGGGGTGCTGGGGGGCGTGCTCATGCGGTGCTGCTTTCGATGCGTTGGATGACTTCCTGCCGCGCGTCCTTCTTGGAGACCTTGCCGTTCGCGGTGCGCGGGAGCGCGTCGAAGAAGTGGATGGCCTTGGGCGTCTTCACGGGGTCGAGTTGCTGGCGCACCCAGGCGACGAGCTCGGCCTCGCTGGCGCTGCCGCCCGAGCGCAGTTGCACGGCCGCGTGCACGGCCTCGCCCCACTTGGCGTCGTCGACGCCGAAGACGGCACAGTCGTACACGGCGGGGTGGTGGCCGAGCGCGTTTTCCACGTCGGTGGGGTAGACGTTGAAGCCGCCCGTGATGATCATGTCGCGCACGCGGTCCTTCAGGTAGAGGTAGCCGCGCTCGTCGAGGTAGCCGCCGTCGCCGGTGCGCAGCCAGCCGTCGCGGAAGGTCTCGGCGGTCTTCTCGGGCTGGCGCCAGTAGCCGCTCATCACCAGGTCGCCGCGCACGACGACTTCGCCGGTTTCGCAGGGCGGCAGCAGGCGGCCTTCGCCGTCCATGATGGCGATCTCGGTGAGCAGCGCGGCGCGGCCGACCGATTGCAGGTTGCGCGCATCCAGCGCTTCCTCGGCCGGCATGTACGAGATGATGGCGGGCGCCTCGGTCTGGCCGTAGCCGGTCTCGACGTGGCCGAAGACCTCCTGCGCCTCCGCGATCTTGTCGGCACGCATGGGCGCGGCGGCGTACACGAAGTGGCGCAGCGCGCTCCAGTCGCGCTGGCGCACGGTCGGGTCCTCCAGCAGGCTGTAGATGAGCGTGGGCGGCATGAAGACGGCGGTGACGCGCTCGTGCTCCAGCAGGTCGAGCACCTCGCGCGGCCTGGTGGAGCTGGGCAGCAGCACGGTGCCGCCGCAGCCGAGCACCGGCAGCAGGAAGGTGGAGGTGCCGTGCGTGATCGAGGCGACCGCGAGGTAGCGCTCGTCTTCGTCCAGCCGCATGGCCTGCATGATCGAGACGATGGTGGTGTTCCAGGCCCGGTAGCTCTGCATCACGCCCTTGGGGGCGCCCGTGGTGCCGCCGGTGAACTTGATGGCCTGGGTCTCGGCCAGGTCGTGGCGCAGCGGCTCGGGCATGCGCCCGCGGTAGCGGGCCAGCAATTCGCCCAGCTCGTCGCGTGTGTCCTGCGCGTGCCGCGCTGTGGCCGGCATATAGCGCAAGACGGGCGCCCGTGTGCCTTCGATCTTGTCTTCGAGCCCGCTTTCGGCGATGACGAGCGCGGCCTCGGTGAACTCGATGATGCGGCCGAGTTCCTGCCGGCCCGCGCGCGGGTTGAGCGGCACCCAGATGCGGCCGGCCAGCAGGGTGGCGAAGAGCGCGACGACGTGCGCGATGTGGTTGCCGGCGCAGATGGCGATGCGGCCGCGCGGGTCGGGCACGAGCTCCTGGAAGGCGGTGGCCAGCGCTTGCGCCCGGCTCACGAGTTCGGCATAGGTGATCGCGCCTTCGGGGCCGGAGACGGCCACCTTGGCGGGGCGGCGCAGCGCGCTGCGCAGCAGGAAGTCGATGGGGCGCACGGGTGGGGGCTCCTGATGCTGTGGCGGCCGCGCTCAGTCGGCCCGGGCGCCCGAGATCTTCACGATCTCCGCCCACTTGTCGTATTCCTTCGCGACGAAGGCCGAGAACTCCGGCTGGCTCATCACGGGCGCGTCGGCGCCGAGGTCGCGGTAGCGGCCCTTGACCTTGTCGCTCTGCAGGCCCCGGGCGATCTCGTCGTGCAGCCGCTGCACGATGGGCGCGGGCGTGCCGGCGGGCACGAAGATGCCGCTCCATGCCGTGGCCTCGTAGCCGCGCACGCCGGCCTCGGCCATGGTGGGCACCTCCGGCAGCAAGGGCGAGCGCCTGGCGCCGGTCACGGCGAGCGGGCGCAGCGAGCCCTTGGCGATGTGGGGCAGCGAGGTGGGCAGGTTGTCGAACATCAGGTCGATCTGGCCGCCCATCAGGTCGGTGAGCGCCGCCGCGCCGCCGCGGTAGGGCACATGCAGGATGCTCACTTGCGCGAGGTGCTTGTAGAGCTCGCCGGAGAGATGGATGCTGCTGCCGTTGCCGGAGGAGCCCATGTTGAGCTTGCCGGGCCGGCTCTTGGCCATCGCGGTGAGTTCGGCCACCGACTTCACGGGCAGGTTCGGGTTGACGACGAGCACGTTGGGCACCGAGCCCACCATCGCGACCGCGGTGAAGGCCTTGCGCGTGTCGTAGGGCAGGTTGCCGTAGAGCGCCGGGTTGATGGCGTGGGTGCCGACCGTGCCGAGCAGCAGCGTGTAGCCGTCCGGCGCCGCGTTGACGGCCTCGCGCGCGCCGAGGTTGCCGCCCGCGCCCGGTCGGTTGTCGACGATGACGGGCTGGCCCAGCGCCTGCGCGAGCTCGGTGCCGACGAGGCGCGCGAAGAGGTCGGCCGCGCCGCCGGGCGGGAAGGGCGCGACGAGCCGCAGCGGCTTGGCGGGCCATGGCGGCAGCTGTGCCCAGCCGGCCCCGGCGCACAGCGCGCATGCGGCGGCCGCGAGGAAGTTTCGCTTGTTCAAGTGGATGTCTCCTGGATCGACGGTGGATGTGAGGCGTGGATGTGAGGCGCGTGGCGCTCAGGCGGCGGAAGGCGCGCGTGCGATGCCGTGGGCCAGCCCGCCATCGACGGGCAACTCCACGGCGTTGATGTAGGCGGCTTCGGCGGAGAGCAGGAAGCACACCGCGTTCGCGATGTCCCATGCGTTGCCCTGGCGGCCGAAGGGCAGCGCGCCCGCGGCCCGGCCGGGGCGGGCCGCGCTGGCCGCGCGGCCCATGGGCGTGTCGATGAGGCCGGCCCGCACGATGTTGGCGCGGATGTCCCTGTCGTGCCCGTCGAGCGCGACCGCGCGGCACAGGGCCGAGAGCGCTGCCTTCGAGGCCTCGTAGGCCGGGTTGCGCCCCGCCGGCAGCAGCGCGGCGAGGGATGAGACGAAGACGATCGCGCCGCCCGCTGCCATCGCCGGCAACGCGGCCTGCGCGCAGAGCATGTGGCCGCGCAGGTTCACGTCGAAGATCGCGTCCCAGCTCTCGGGCGTGATGCCGGCGAGCGGGCGGCGGTCGCTGATGCCGGCGTTGAGCACCAGCCCCTGGATGAGATGGCCGTCGCGCGCGATGCCGTCGAACAGCGCGCGCACGTCATCCGGCCGCGCGATGTCGGCGCGCAGCGCCGTGGCCTCGCCGCCTTCGGCCTCGATGGCCGCCACCGTGAGCGCCGCCGCTTCGAGGCTGCGGTCGGCGCACAGCACATGGGCGCCCCGCCGCGCAAGCGCAAGGCAGATGGCGCGGCCGTTGCCGACCAGTTCGGGTTGTTCATGCGGCGCCTGTCCGCCGCCCACGACGAGCACGGTGCCGGCCGGCTTCGGACTCTTAGAATGTGTAAACGATTCCATATTGATTCCAAGGCTACAGGCGGGCAGCGGGTGCCGCAATGCATGGAACGTTTACATAAGGGAAAGCCATGGGTGAGCCGGTTTCCGTGCGTGATGTCGCCGCCGCGGCGCAGGTCTCCATCGCCAGCGTCTCGCGCGTGCTCAACAACAGCGGCTACGTGAGCGCGGCCGTGCGCGCCCGCGTGGAGCGCGCGGTGCAGGAGACGGGCTACGCGCCCAACTTCAACGCGAAGCACCTGCGCACCGGGCGCAGCAAGGCGGTGGGCTTCATGGTGTCGAACATGGCCAATCCTTTCCTGTCGGCGCTCTTCGCGGCGGTGGAAGTGCGCATGCAGGCGGCCGGCTTCTCGCTGCTGGTGGCCAGCACCTACGACCAGCCGGACAAGGAGAGCGAGTTGCTCACGCTCTTCGAGAACCGTCGGCTGGAGGGCATCTTCGCGTCGCCGGGCCGGGAGGGCGTGCCGCGCGCGCGCAACACCTATGCGCGCTGCAAGCTGCCGATGGTGGTCATCGACCGCGAGATCGACTGGGAAGCCGACGTGGTCTGCCAGGACCACCGGCGGGGCGTCGCCACGACGGTGGACTACCTCGCCTCGCTGGGTCACCGGCGCATCGCGCTCTTCGGGCCGAGCGTGGCGATCCGGCCCGGCCGCGAGAAGCTGCTGGGCTACCGCGACGGGTTGGACCGCGCCGGCATTCCGTACGACGAGGCGCTGGTCTGCATGCTGCGCTCGGCGGTGGATTCGCCGGAAGCGCAGATGGCGCAGATGCTCGCCCTGCCTTCGCCGCCGACCGCGATGATCGCGCTGGGCACGAGCATCCTCTCGGGCGCCTTGCGCAGCGCGCGCCGCGCGGGCTTGGCGATTCCGCGGGACCTGTCGGTGATCGGCATCGGCACGGAGAGCGTGTTCGCGCTGATGCATCCGACGCTGACCACGCTGCGCTTCAGCATCGAGCAGGCGGCCGCGGCAGCGGCGCAGCTGATGCTGGACCGCCTGGCCGGCAGCGCGCCGGCCGGCGCGCGCAAGGTGGTGATCCCGATGGACCTGGTGCTCGGCGCGTCCTGCGCGCCGCCGCAGGCGGCGGGTTAGCGCAGCTTCCGGGCGAAGCGATGCGAAGCCGGCCGGGGCATCCCGGGGGCGGGGAGGAGTCATGCCGCGCGCTATGCTCGCCGCGACATGCCGCGCCACGCGTTCCCTGATTCATCGCCTTTCCGGTTCGCGGCCATGGCGGCCTTCGTCTTGTCCTTGGCCGGTGCGGGGATCGCCGCCGCGGCCGAGCTGTCGTCCACCTGCCTCGACACCGCCGCGCAGGCCGCGCCGCCCGCGCGTGCCCTGGCCATGGCGGCGGCGGCGCGCGCCGAGCATGCGGCCTTCGGCGGGCAGGCGATGGATGCGCAGGGGCGCCTCGTCGACGCCGGCAGTTCGGAGGCCGAGGACACGCGCAGTTCGTTGTTCGCGCGCGCGCCTTGGCAGCGCGTGCTGGGCTACTGGGAAGCGGTCGAGGTGCCGCCGGGCCGCATGCCCTACCTCGTGCGCTACGGCGCGCTGCGCCCGGCCGACCGCTCGCTGATCCTGCAGGCGCTGAACCAGGCCTCCGCCGCGCATCTCCAGGGCCTGGGTGTCGGCCCCGACGAAGGCCTGAGCGCGTCCGAGCTGCGCGCCGCGCAGGTGGCCGTCAACCGCGTCGCCGTGATCGACACGCCCTGGTCCGCGGCTTTCATCAGCTGGCTCGCGCGGCAGGCGGGCCTGGGCGAGGGCGAGTTCGTCTTCTCCGAAGCCCATGCCGACTACGCCGCCGCCGCGTGGCGGGCAGGTGCCGATGAGGCGGAGGGCCGGCCCGTGCGCTACGCCATGCGGGCCTGCGACATCACCCGCACGCCCCCGCGCGTCGGAGACCTCGTGTGCCAGGCGCGCGGCAGCGGCGCGGGGCTCGACACCTTCGGGAAGATCGGCGGCATTCTCGCCAGCCGCGGCGTCGGCGGCGGCGCCTTGCCGATGCATTGCGACGTGGTGGTGGCGATGGATGCGGAGGGCTTCGACACGGTGGGCGGCAACGTGCTGCAGTCCGTCACCCGGCGCCGGCTGGACTTCGCGCCCGGCACCAGGCTGCTGGATGCGAGCTACCTGCCGGAGGCCTGTGCGCCTGCCACGCCGGGGTGCGTGGACCGGCACATGAGCCGGCAGCCGTGGTCGCTGCTGTTGCAGTGGCGCTGAAGGCGGCAGAATCCGGCCCATGAAAATCCAAAAAGACTCCGTCGTCACGCTCCGCTACAAGGTGGCCGACGCCGCCACCAACCGGCTGATCGAGGAAGGCAAGGACCCGATGGTCTACCTCCACGGCGGCTACGAAAACATCTTCCCCAAGGTCGAGGCCGCGCTCGACGGCCAGGAGAAGGGCTTCCAGGCCACGCTCAGCCTCTCGGCCGAGGACGCCTTCGGCCCCCGCGACGAATCGCTGGTGCGCACCATCTCCAAGGCCGACTTCCCGCCGGGCGTGAAGGTCGGCGGCCAGCTGGAGAGCCGCAACGACAAGGGCGAGCCGCAGCTCTACACGGTGACCAAGATCAAGGGGCCGCAGGTGATCCTGGACGGCAACCATCCGCTGGCCGGCAAGGCGCTGAAGTTCAGCGCGACGGTAATCGGCGTGCGCGAGGCGACGCAGGAAGAGATCTCGCATCGGCATGTGCATGGCGAGCATGGCCATCATCACTGAGCACCCGGGCCGGGGCTGAGCGGTGCTGGACACTGGCGCCTTCACGGCGATATCGAGCGCCTATGGCGCGCTGCTGCCGGCGGGCATCCTGGCGCTGCTTTGCTACGCGGCGTGGCGCACGCGCTCCAGGCACATCCTGGCCTACCGCGCGTGGCGGCTGGCCAGCGGCATCCAGGAGATCGGCGATCCGGAGATCAAGGCCTTCGTCGACGAGCAGACGAGCCTGATGTCCTTCCGCTTCCTGGCGGGCGTGCCGGTGCGCTCGGCGGAGCTCGCGCGCCAGCTCATCCAGTGGACGCGGCAGCAAGGGATCGAGATGGAGGACGTGCGGCGATGCGGCGCCTATTTCGATGCCGATGCGCGCCGCGTGCGGGTGGAGGCGCTGCCGAGCCGGGGGAAACGCACCGCCATGGCGTGGGCCTTGCTGCCCCTGATCGCGATGCTCTTCATCAGCCTGGCGCTGATCTTCACGGACGGGGCGCTGGTGCAGCTCAAGTCGACGGGCAGGTGGCTGCAGCTGAGCCCCACCGGCGCGGCGAGGATCACGGCGCGCGGCGCCGCGGTGACGAAGACCACCTGCGCCGCCGGCATGCTGGCCGCGGCGAGGCAGGACGATTTCACGCAAGCCGAGGTCGAGGCGCTCTGCGGCATCCTCGGCGACGCGGAGGCCGTGCGCCATGTGGAGGCGTCGGTGAGGTCCCAGCGCTACGTATTCGCCGCGCTGTCGGTGCTGATGGGCTTCTTCCTGTTCCGGACCTGGCGGCTGCTCGAGCAGGCGATGCATGCGGGGAGCCTGGCAAGGCGGCAACTGGATTCTTCGCTGGCGCCGGCAACCGCCTGAATCACCCGTTCCTGAACAGGAAGCTGTAGGCATTCAGGGCCGGCACGCCGCCCAGGTGCGCATACAGCACCTTCGAGCCCTCCGGAAACTCCCCGCGCCGCACCCTGTCGATCATGCCGTGCATGGACTTGCCCTCGTACACCGGGTCGGTCAGCATGCCCTCCTGCCGCGCGCAGAGGCGGATGGCTTCCAGCGTGCCTTCGTTGGGCAGGCCGTACTCGGGCCCGCCGTAGCGGGTGTCGAGCACCACGTCGCGCGCGGTGATGTCGCGGCCCAGGTCCACCAGCCGCGCGGTGTTCTGCGCGATGCGCAGGATCTGCGCGTGGGTCTTTTCCGGCTTGGCCGACGCGTCGATGCCGATGACGCGCTCGGCCCGCCCGTCGGCCGCGAAGCCGACGACCATGCCGGCCTGCGTGCTGCCGGTGACGGAGCACACCACGATGTAGTCGAACTTGAAGCCCAGCTCGGCCTCCTGCGCGCGCACTTCTTCAGCGAAGCCGACGAAGCCGAGGCCGCCATGGGGATGCTCGGAGCATCCCGCCGGGATGGGGAAGGGCTTGCCGCCGGCCTTGCGCACCTCCTCCATCGCCTGTTCCCAGCTGGGGCGGATGCCGATGTCGAAGCCGGCCGCGTCCAGCCGCACATCGGCGCCGAGGATGCGCGACATCTCGATGTTGCCCACGCGGTCGTAGACGGCGTCGGAATAGTTGACCCAGTTCTCCTGCACCAGCACGCACTTCATGCCGAGGTGCGCGGCGACGGCGGCCACTTGCCGCGTCTGGTTGGACTGGATGCCGCCGATGGAGACCAGCGTGTCGCAGCCTTGCGCGAGCGCCTCGGGGATCAGGTACTCGAGCTTGCGGGTCTTGTTGCCGCCGAAGGCAAGGCCGCTGTTGCAGTCCTCGCGCTTGGCGTAGAGATCGACCTTGCCGCCGAGGTGCGCGCTCAGGCGCTTCAGGGGCTGGATGGGCGTGGGGCCGAAGGTGAGCGGGTGGCGGGCGAAGCGGCTGAGGTTCATGGCGGGTTCCTGTTGCATTGAGGCGATGCGGCAATGGTAGGAAGAGGGCTGGCTAACGTGCTTGCGAAGATTGCGTTCCACGCGCAGCTTCCGGCATCATCCGGCGTCGAAATACAAGGGTCATTGCACGATGCCGACATCCAGAGCAATAAAAGTTCGCCACACGCCGGAAGTGGCCGCCGCAACCGCGCCCGAGCTCGATCGCACCGACAAGGCCATCCTGCGCGCGCTGCAGCGCGACGCCTCCGTCTCCAACGTGGCGCTGGCCGCGAAGGTGCATCTGAGTCCGCCCGCCTGCCTGCGCCGGGTCGACCGCCTCCGGCGCGCGGGTTTCATCCATGGCACGGTGGCGCTGCTGAACCCGAAGGCGCTGGGCGCGGGCATGCTGGTGATGATCGGCGTGGTGCTGGACCGCTCCACGCCCGAATCCTTCACCGCCTTCGAGAAGGCGGCGGTGAAGATCTCCGGCTGCATGGAGTGCCACGTCGTCACGGGCGAGTTCGACTACTTCATGCTGGTGCGCACGCAGGATGGCGAGAGCTTCAACCGCCTGCACGCGGAGCAGTTGCTCTACCTGCCGGGCGTGCGGCAGATACGCTCCTTCATGGTGCTCAAGCAGGTGCTGTCGACGACGCAGATCCCGCTGTGAGCGGCCTCAGCCGCGCGGTGCGGTGTTGCGCAGGCCGTGGCGGATGGTCGCGAGCCCGCGCAGCAGGTGCGCGTCCAGCTCGGCCAGCAGCGCATCGAGGTCGTCGCCCGTGGCCAGCGCGAGGAAGGCGCGGTGGTTCTCCGCGAAGTCCGGCTTGGGCGCCTGCGTCAGGTGGCAGATGGCGAAGCCGAGCTGGATCTTCTGCGTCAGCTGGCGCCAGATGTCCAGCAGCAGCTTGTTGCCGCAGCGCTCGTACACCAGGCCGTGGAAGTGCGCCTCGGCCACGCTCTCCTTGTTCAGCTCGCGGCTGGCGGCGGCCGCGGCCAGGGCCTCGTAGCGTGCCGTCATCTCGGCGCGGAAGGCCTCGTCGCGCCGCGGCCAGAGGCGGATGAAGGCCTGCTTCTCCATGATGCGGCGCACTTCGTAGACATCGCTCATGGTCTGCTCGTTGATGTCGGTCACATAGGTGCCGGCGTAGGGGCGGTTGACGAGCAGGCCGGTCTCGATGAGCTCGCGGATGGCTTCGCGCAGCAGGCCGCGGCTGACGCCGAACTGGGTGGAGAAGTGACTCTCGACCAACTGCGTGCCGGGCGCGATCTGGCCGCTGAGGATGGCGGTGCGCAGCGTCTGGGCGACGTAGTCGCGCCGCGTGGCGGAGGGCGCGGGGGCGAATTCGGGCAGGGTCTTCATGGTGGGTTCGTCGTTCTTGCCGGCTCAGCCTCGCGTGGCCAGGCGCTTCTCGATGCGGCTGGCGAGGTAGGCGCCGGGGTAGATGAGCACGAAGTACACCACGGCGACGGCCGTGAGGATCTCCAGCGGCCGGTAGTACGCGGCGCTCAAGGCGCGGCCCTGGTACATCAGCTCGTGCACCGCGATGACCGAGGCGATGGAGGTGTTCTTGGCCAATTCGATGCCCCGGTTGGTGAAGGCCGGCAGCATGCGCTTGAACACCTGCGGCAGCACCACGCGGCGCAGCACCTGCACGCGCCGCATGCCGAGCGCGCGGGCGCCTTCCCACTGGCCGCGCGGCAGCGAGGCGATGCCGCCGCGGAAGATCTCGGAACAGTAGGCCGAGGCATTCAGCATCAGCGCCAGCAGCGCCGCGACGAAGGGACTCAGCTGCCAGCCGGTGAGGATCGGGAAGGCGTAGAAGAACCACACGAGCTGGATCAGGATCGGGATGTTCCTGAAGAGCTCCATGTAGGCGCGCGTGGCGGTGGCCAGTGCGCGGCTGTGCGTGAGGCCGCCCAGCGCCACCAGCAGGCCGATGAGCATCGCGGCCGGAAAGGCGATGGCCCACAGCAGCGCGGTGACGCCCACGCCCTGCAGCAGCACGGGCCAGTGCAGCAGCACCGAGGAGAAGTCCCAGCTGAATTCCATGGCCTCAGGCTCCGGTGGGCCGCGTGGAGACGGCAAGGCGGTGTTCGAGCACGCGCGCGAGCATGCTGAGCACGAACAGCGTGAGGAAGAAGATGGCGGCGACGACGGTGTAGACCTCCAGCGGCCGGAAGGTGATGGAGTTGAGCTGCATCGCCTGGTAGAGCAGGTCGGAATAGGCCAGCGTCGAGGCCAGCGCGGTGGTCTTGATCAGCTCGAAGGAGCGTTCGAGAAAGGGCGGCAGCATGCGCTGCAGGGCCTGTGGCAGCACCACGCGGCGCAACGCCTGGTGCGAGCGCATGCCGATGGCGCGCGCCGCCTCCCACTGGCCGCGCTCGATGGAGACCAGCCCGCCGCGGAAGACCTCCGCGAAGAAGGCGCCGGATTGCGTCGACAGCGCGATCACGGCCGCGGCGTACGGGTCCAGGCTGACGCCGACGAGCACCGGCAGGGCATAGAAGGCCCAGAAGAAGTGCACCAGCGGTGGCGTGTTGCGGTAGAACTCGATGATCCACAGCGCGGGCCTGGCGAGCCAGGCCTTGCCGGACAGCCGCAGCGCCGCGAGCAGTGCGCCGAAGACCACGCCCAGCGCGATGGCGACGGCCGCGATCTTCAGCGTGCCGATGAAGCCTGCGAGCAGCATGTCGCGGTGCGACCAGACGCCGCTGAAATCCCATTCGTAGTTCATGCCGCCGTCGCCTCGCCGCTCACTGTCCCAGGGTTTCCTTCATCACGCCGGGCACGGTGGCCGGGTCGATGCCCTTGGTCTTGAGGTACTGGCCATAGAGCGCCTGCGTGCGGCCCGAGGTGTAGAGCTTGCCGATGATGGTGTCGAGTTGGTCGCGAAAGCCGGTGTCGGCCTCGCGGCGGATGCCGGCGCTGGTGGGCAGCGCGACCACGGGCTGCGGCACGAAGATCCTGCCCTTGCGGATCTTCGAGTAGGCGATGACCAGCGCCGGGTGGTAGAAGCCGATGGCGTCCACGCGGCCTGACATGAAGGCGGCCACGGTCTCGTCGGTGTTGGTGAAGCGTTCGATCTTGGCCTGCGGCAGGCGCTTGGTGAGGTCTCGGTCGGTGGCGGTGCCCAGCGCCACGCCGATGCGCACTTCGGGCTTGTCGAGGTCGGCCCAGTTCTTCACGGCCAGGCCGTCCTTGGCGAGCACGCCTTGCGCATACCAGAGCAGCGGGCTGGCCGGGAAGTCGATGGCCTTCTTGCGCTCGTCGGTGGCGTCGAGCACGAACATCACGTCGATCTGGCCCGACTGCAGCGCGGCGACGCTGTTGCCCCAGGTGGTTTCCACGGGCGTCATCTTCACGCCCATGTCCTTGGCGACCTGCTCGCCGAGCAGCACGCCCAGGCCGGTCCACTGGCCCGAGGACGGGTCGCGGAAGTACCACGGGTCGCCGGGCGCGACGCCGATGCGCAACTCGCCGGATTGCTTGACCTTCTGCAGCGTCGCGGTCTGTGCGTGCGCGGCGAGGCTGCCGATGGAAAGCGTGGCGGCCAGCGCGACGGCCACGGCGCGGCGCGCGCGCTGGAAGGGAGTGTGGAGCTTCATGGTGGTTCCTGTGGGAGTGTGAGGATCAGGCGGGTTGGACAAGCGGGAGCGGGCGGTGCGAGGCGCCGGGGCTCGCGATGTACTGGCGGTAGACGGCATCCAGCCGTGCCGTGACCGGGCCGCCCGCCAGCAGTGCGCGGCCATCGACCGAGGCCACCGGCGTGAGGCCGGCGAGCGTGCCGGTGACGAAGGCTTCTTCGGCGGCGTAGACCTCGGCCAGCGTGAAGTCGCCTTCGAAGACCTCGATGCCCGCCTCGCGTGCGAGCCGCACCACCGTGGCGCGGGTGATGCCGTTGAAGCAGTAGCGGCCCGACGAGGTCCACAGCGCGCCCTTGCGCACGATGAAGAAGTTGGTGGAGTTGCAGCTGGAGACGAAGCCGTGCGGGTCGAGCATCAGCGCCTCGTCGGCGCCGGCCTGGATGGCCTGGATCAGCGCCTGGATGAGGTTGAGCCGGCTGTGCGAGTTGAGCCTCAGGTCGAACACGTCCGGCCCGCTGCAGCGGTAGGTCGACGTGAACAGCTTGAGCCCGCGGCGCTTGGCCTCGGGCGTGACCACCTTGTGCTCCGCCACGCAGACGATCGTGGCGCCGCCGATGATGAAGCGCGGGTCCTGGTTGGGTGTCTTCTTGACGCCGCGCGTGACCATCAGCCGCGCATGCGCGCCGTCGCGCATGCCGTTGCGCGCGAAGGTGTCGAAGACGATGCGGGCGATCTCTTCCCGAGTGTGGCCGATGTCGAGCGAGATGGAGCGCGCGCCTTCGAAGAGGCGCTCGATGTGCGCGTCCAGCGAGATGACGCGGCCATCGACCAGCCGCACGCCTTCCCACACGCCGTCGCCGCAGACGTAGCCCGCGTCGAAGATGGAGACAGTGGCCTCGTTGCGCGGCACGAAGCGGCCGTTCAGGTAGACGAGCACTTCGTCGTTGCGCGCATCGGGCGTGTAGGCCTGTGAGCTGGTGTTCGAGAGGGTGCTGGCGGCTGGCATGGGAGTCCTGGAATGAAAGGCGATGTCAGAAACGGAAGGCGGTGAAGCGCGCGAGAAAGCGCTGCGTGCGCTCCTGCCTCGGATGCTTCAGCACCTCGTCGGGCGTGCCGCTTTCGTGCAGCAGGCCGTCGGCGAGGAAGACCACCTTGTTGGCGAAGTGATAGGCGAAGCCCAGCTCGTGCGTGACCAGCAGCATGGTGCGGCCCTCCTCGGCGAGGTCGCGGATGGTGGCCAGCACCTCGCCCACGAGTTCGGGGTCGAGCGAGGACGTGGGCTCGTCGAAGAGCAGCACCTCGGGCTCCATCGCCAGCGCGCGGGCGATGGCGACGCGCTGCTGCTGGCCGCCGGAGAGATGGCCCGGGTAGGCATCGGCCTTTTCGGAGAGTCCCACCCTGGCCAGCTGGCGCAGCGCCTGCTCGCGCGCGAGCGGTGGCGCGATGCGCTTGACGGTGACCAGGCCCTCCATGACGTTCTGCAGGACCGTCATGTGCGGGAAGAGATTGAACTGCTGGAACACCATGCCTACCTGCTTGCGCACCTCGCTCAGCTCGGCCTCGCCGTAGCGCACCTGTGCGTTGCGCGCCGGCGTGCCGAGCACGCGGCCCTTGAGGACGATGCGGCCGTCGGTGGGCGTCTCCATGAAGTTGAGGCAGCGCAGCAGGGTGCTCTTGCCCGAGCCGCTGGATCCGATGATGGCGATGCGGTCGCCCTGCCGCACGTCGAGGTCGATGCCGCGCAGCACGTGCTGGCTGCCGAAGCGCTTGTGCAGGGCCTGGATGCGGAGGACGGGCGGGGCTTCGGTGGCGGCGGTCATGGGCTGTGAATCGTAAATATTGTCGGACAATCGACAATCGGTAGTTCTACGAATCCAAGCAACAGCCGTGCCAACGGCGGGGCGTGCCGAGATGGGGGCGTGCTGAGATGGTGTGCGGTGGCGTTCCGGCATGGCGCGCCACGGCGCCGGCGGCTCCGGCGTGCGTCGAGGGAGCTTCGCGAGCGTCAGCTGCGCGCCGGACGGCCGCGTGTCGCTTTCTTTTGCAGCGAATCCTCCAGCATGCGGTGTGTCGCTTCCACCTGCGTGCGCATCAGCCGCGTGGCCTTGTCTGTATCGCGGTCGCGCAGCGCCTGGACGAATTCCCGCCGCTTCTCGACCAGCCGGGGTTGGGGCTTGCCACCGGCGGCGACGCGCGCGTAGACGAACTGCATCAGCAGCTCGGTGATCGACTGGAACATCATCGCCAGCACCGCGTTCCGGGGCGCCGCGCCAAGCAGGCGGTAGAACTCGCGCGAGCATTCGACGCGCTCGAGGAAGCGGCCCTCCCGCGTCATGACTTCGGTGCGATCGATATTGGCTTCCAGCGCGTCCAGGTCCTCGGTTGTCGACCGTTCGCAAGCCAGCCGCACCACCAGGTCCTGCACGTACATGCGGGCCTCGGCCAGCTCCTCGAGCGTGATGGAGCCCAGGCTGAACATGTCCTGCACCACGGTATCCATTCGCCCCGCGTCGCCGCTGCGGATGAAGGCGCCGCCCTTCACCCCCTTGCGCAGCTCCAGCATGCCGGCGATCTCCAGGCTTCGAAGCGCCTCGCGCAGCGCATTGCGCCCCACGCCCAGCTGAACGGCGAGGTCGCGCTCCGCGGGCAGCTTGTCGCCCGGCTTCAGGTCACCCGAAGAGATGCGATCCCGGATGCGCTGGCAGATCTCCTCGAAGGTGCGTCGGGTCTGGATCGGCGCGAAGACGGGCGATGGCGGTAAGGCGGACATGGGCGTTGACGATGCTCGTGGCAAGACGGGGCGCAGCGAAGCGTACATGAGGAAACTCCAGGGTTGACCTTTTGGGCCTATGGTTCCCATAATAAATGGACCTACCATTCAACAACAGATCCATTTAACCCCTTTTTCCTGTTTTCCCAGAGGACAACCCATGAACTTCACCGAAGAGCAGCTCGCATTCCAGGACAGCGTCCGCCGCATGGTCGCCAGGCACGTCGCGCCCATCGCCGCGGAGATCGACGAGTCGGACCGCTTTCCCACCGAGCTGGTCAAGCTCTATGGCGAAATGGGCCTGATGCAGCTCTGGATTCCCGAGCAGTACGGCGGCCCTGGCGGCAATCTCACCATGATGTGCATCGCGCGCGAGGAAATCTCGCGCGCCTCGCCCGCCTGCGGATCCATCGCGGGCCTCAACACGATGTTCATCATGCCGCTGCTGCACTTCGGCACGGAGGAGCAGCGCCAGCGCTTCCTGCCGCCGGTGGCGAAGGGCGGCGTCGTGACGGCCATCGCCATCTCCGAGCCGCAAGCGGGCTCGGACGTCGGCGCGATGAAGACACGCGCCGTGCGCGACGGGGATTCCTACGTGCTCAACGGCCGCAAGCAATGGTGCAGCTATGGCGTGGAAGCCGACTACATCGTGGTCATGGCGCGGACCAGCGGCGAGTCCGGTGCGGAAGGCATCAGCGCCTTCGTGGTCGAACCCAAGAAGATGGCGGGCGTCACCTTCGGCCGGCACGAGCGCAAGATGGGCTGGCGCGGTGCGCCGAATACGCCCATCTTCCTGGACAACGTGCGCGTGCCCGCCGAAAACCTGATCGGCGAGGAGGGCAAGGGGTTCAAGGCCTCGATGCGGGCACTGGACCTGAACCGGCCGACGATCGGCGCCCAGTGCGTCGGGCTGGCCCAGGGCGCGCTGGATGCATGCGTCGACTACGCGCGCGAGCGCAAGCAGTTCAAGCGCAGCATCTCGGAGTTCCAGGGCGTGCAGTTCATGCTCGCCGACATGGCGATCCAGATCGAGGCCGCTCGCGCCCTGGTCTATGAATGCGCACGCGCGGGCGACGCCGGCGAGTGGGAGCGCCTGAACCTGCTGGCGAGCATGGCCAAGTGCTTCGGCAGCGACATGGCAATGAGGGTCACCACCGACGCGGTGCAGGTGTTCGGCGGCTACGGCTACACGCGCGACTATCCGGTCGAGCGAATGATGCGCGATGCCAAGCTGGCCCAGATCTTCGAGGGCACGAACCAGATCCAGCGGGTCGTGATCGCCAAGCAGCTGCTCGCCGCCTGAGGCCGCGCCCCCGGCACGCATACAAACAAAGGAGACAACCCATGAAGCGGATCGTTGCGCTTGCCCTCGCTGCCCTGTGCTGCCTTCCGGCGACGGTGCTCGCGCAGGCCTTTCCCGCCAAGCCGATCCGGCTGCTGGTGCCCTACCCGGCCGGCGGCACCACGGACGTCATGGCGCGCGCGCTGCAAGTGCCCTTGCAGGAGAAGCTCGGTCAGCCATTGATCCTCGACAACAAGCCGGGCGCGGGCGGCGTCATGGCCGCGCGCGAGGTGGCGCGCTCCGCGGCGGACGGCTACACGCTGTTCTTCGTCAACAGCGGCCTGGTCTCGGTCACGCCACTGGTCATGAAGAACGCGGGCTTCGACGGCGCGCGGGATTTCGCGCCGGTCGCCCTGGTATCGACCGCGCCGCTGTTCGTCGTGGTTCCGGCGGGCGTGCCGGCCGCGGACGTGCGCGGCTTCATCGACTATGCGAAGCGCCAGCCGCAGCCGCTGGCCTATGCATCGGCGGGCGTCGGCTCCTTCGGGCACCTGGCCAGTGAACTCTTCACGCGCTCGGCCGGCTTGCGCATGACCCATGTCCCCTACAAGGGCCAGGCATCGACCACCACCGCCGTCATCGGCGGCGAGGTCCAGATGCTGATCACCACCGCCTCCGCGACGATGAACGAATTCATCGCCAACGGACGCCTGAAACTGCTCGGGGTCACCTCCGCGGGACCCTCGCCCCTTGCGCCCGGCGCGCCGCCGCTGGCCGCGAGCCTGCCGGGGTACAAGGCCGAGACGTGGTTCGCCATCCTCGCGCCGGCCGGCACGCCAGCCGACGTCGTCGCCAGGCTCAACGGCGCGGTCAACGAGGTGCTCGGGGCCCCGGATCTCCAGCAGCGCTTCAAGGGATTCGGCGTGGTGGCGGCGACGTCGACGCCACAGCGGCTGGGCGCGATGATCTCGGAGGAAGTGACCCGCTGGGCCCCCATCATTCGCGAAAACGCGATCAGCACGGATTGATCGGCGGCCGCATGAACCTGACGATGTATGACAACGTCCGCGAGCTCGCATTCTTCCTGCGCGTGTCGGAGGAAGCCAGCTTCTCGGCGGCAGCCCGCAGCCTGAACCTGGACCCGTCGACCATCAGCAAGGTGGTGCAGCGGCTGGAGAACCGGACGGGCGTGCGGCTGTTCCACCGGACATCGCGCGTGCTGCAACTCACCCAGGAGGGGGAGCGCTTCCTGGCCGCGGCGCGAAAGGTCATGCAGGCGCTGGAAGAGGCCGAGGATGCGCTCCACCCCGGCCTGGAAGGCGTCAGCGGGCTGCTGCGCGTGAGCAGCACGCCAGCCTTCGCGCGCGGGCGCCTCGCGCCGCTGGTGCCGTCCTTCGTCGAGAAATACCCTGCCCTCAGGCTCGAATTCGTGTTGGCGGGCACCCAGCCGGACATGTTCGAGCAGCAGATCGATGTCTCGTTCCAGGGCGGTGTCATCCCCGACTCGACGCTGGTCGCGCGCCGCGTCGCCACGACGGCGTGGCGCGTGTGCGCCTCGCCCGCCTACCTGGCGCGCGCGGGGACGCCGCGCACGCCGGACGAGTTGCGCGGCCATCGCTGCCTGAATTTCCTGCCGGGCTCCTACCGCAGCACCTGGGCGCTGAAACGCGGCGAAGACGAAGGCACGGAGGAACCCGTGGTCCGCACGCCCGAAGCCCAGCTCGCCGCCAACAACGGCGACATGCTGTGCACGCTGGCCGTGGCGGGCCTGGGGCTGGCCAGGCTCGCGGACTACCACGTGGCCGACGAGCTTCGATCAGGAAGACTGGTGACGGTGCTGGAGGAATTCGCCGGTGAGCCGGAAGCCATCTATGCGGTGTACCCCAGCCGGCGGCACCTGAGCACGCGGGTGCGGGCCTTCCTGCAGCACGTGGAGGCGGGCTTCGGCGGCAACTGAATGAAGGCGGCCCGAACCGTGCCGCCGCGGCACAGTTCCTCTTCTGCGCCACGCATTGTTCCGCCGCGCCGTTCGCGGGAAGCTGCAGGACGCCACAACTGCAGTTCCGGAAACATCATGCAATCCAGTACAAGACAAGACGCTCTCGCCGGCCTGAAGGTCATTGACTTCACCATCGTGATGTCGGGCCCCATGTGCACCCGGATGCTGGCCGACGCCGGCGCCGACGTGATCAAGGTCGAACCGCCGGACGGCGACGTCGTGCGGCAGCGTCCGCCCCAGCGGGGCGGCATCAGCACCTACTACGCCTCCATGAACTGCGGCAAGCGCAGCATCGTGCTGGATCTCCAGACGCCCGAGGGCCGGGAGCTGGCGCGCGATCTGGCGGCCAAGGCCGACGTGGTGGTGGAGAACTTCCGCCCGGGCGTGATGAAGCGGCTCGGGCTGGACCATGCGACGCTCTCCGAAGTCAACCCGCGCCTGGTCTACGCATCCATCTCCGGCTTCGGCCAGACCGGCCCACGGGCGCAGGCGCCGGCCTATGCGCCGGTGATCCACGCGGCCTCCGGCTACGAGGCGGCCTACTCGGAGTACCAGCGGGGGAGCTCGCGGCCGGCCAACAACGGCATCTTCATCGCCGACGTGCTCGGGGCCACGCATGCCTTCGGCGCCATCATGCTGGCGCTGCACGAGCGCGAACGCAGCGGACGCGGGCAGTACATCGACGTCTCGCTGATGGACTCCGTGCTCGGCATGCTGATCTACGAGATGCAGGCCGCGCAGTTCCCGCCCGAGCGGCCGCGCCAGGTCTACGAGCCGGTGCGTGCGAACGACGGCTATGTCATGGTGGCCGCGGTGACGCAGAAGAACCTGGACGTCCTCTTCGACGTCATCGGCCACCCCGAGGGCAAGTCCGATCCGCGCTTCGCGACCGTCGCCACGAAAGAGGCGAACTGGCCGGCGCTGCTGGAACTGATCGAAGGCTGGACATGCGAGCGCAGCGGCATCGAGTGCGAGGAAGTGCTGATGAAGGCCGGCGTGCCTTGCTCGCGCTACCGCAGCGTGGGCGAGGCGATGGCCGACCCGCAGATTGCCGAACGCGGCACCTTGTCGCGGCTCGGCGAGGGCGATGGCAGCTTCCTGGTGGCCAACGCACCGTATCGGCTGTCGGCCACGCCGACCTCCGCGCGTGCGCGCCTCGCCGCCCTTGGCGAGCACAGCGCCGAAATCCTGCGCGAAGAGCTCGGCCTGAGCGCAAGCCGGGTCGATGCGCTGCAGGCCCGGGGCATCCTGGGCAAGGTGGCGCCATGAGCATGCCGGCAAGGGAGGGCCTGCCGGGCCCGGAGGAGCGCGACATGCTTCGCGATTCGCTGCGCGGCTTTCTCGCCGGTCGCTGGCCGGCGGCGCGCGCCGTCGAGCGCGCGGGCGACCCGGTGGCCGTGGCGCAACTCTGGAACGGGCTCGTCGGCCAGGGCCTGGCGGCGCTCGGGCTGGAACGCGAGGCCGGCGGCCTTCGCGAGTTGGTGATCGCGATGGAAGAGCTGGGACGCGCGGCGGCCCCGGCGCCGCTCCCCGGCGCGGCCTTCCTCAATCTCGCCCTCGCGGCGGCGGGACCGCGCGACTTCGCGGCCGGCCTGCTGGACCGGCTCCATGGCGGAAGTTCGCGCGTCGCCCTGTCGTTCGGCGAGCTGGATCCGGACCCGCAGGTCGCGGACCTCGCATGGTGCGACGACACGCTGGAAGGCACCCTGCGCTTCGTGGATGGTGCCGCGGGCGCCACCGACCTGCTGGTCGCCACGCCCGACGGCATCGCCGTGGTCGACCTGGCCAACGCGGGCGCCAGTGTCGTGCCCACCCGTGCGCTGGGTGCCGACGGCTGGTGCGAACTCAGGCTGCGGGCGGCGCGGGCGACGCTCATCGAGGTCGATGCGAGCCGCCTGCGGGACCTGCGGCTGACCCACGGCCTGCTCCTGCTGGCGAGTGCGCACGGTGCCGCGCGACGGGCGTTCGAGATGGTCACGGACTATGCCAAGGAGCGCCGCCAGTTCGGGCAGCCGATCGGACGCTTCCAGGCCATCCAGCACAAGCTCGCCGACAACCTCATCGCCCTGGAGGGTGTGCGCCTGACGCTCGCGCACGCGGCCGAAGCCTTCGACTTCGAGCTCCCCGACTGGCGCTACTACGCGAACGCGGCACTGGCTTTCGGGGGGGGCGCGCTGCGTCAGGCTTCGCTGGAGACGCAGCACGCGTTCGGCGCCATCGGCTATGCCGAGGAACATGAGGCCCCGCGTCACTTCCGCCGGGTGCACCTCGATACATTGACCATGGCGGGCACGCGCGAGTCACCCCAGGCACTCGCGTCCGCCCTGCTGGACGCGGACGACGCGCGGATTCCCGAGTACGACCTCGGGCCCGCGGGCAATGCCTTCCGGACGGAAGTGCGCGCCTGGCTCTCCACGCACTGGTCCGGAGCGCGCAAGGCGGCGCATGACGCGTTGCCCTTCCATGACCGGGAATTCGACGCCTCCTTCGCGCTGGACCTGGGCAAGACCGGATGGCTGGGGCTCAGCTGGCCGCGCGAACTCGGCGGGCAGCAACGCACGCCGCTGGAGCAACTGGCCTTCATCGAGGTCATGGAGCGCGCCGAAGCGCCGCCGCGCTTCGGCGCCTCGGTGCAGGCCAACGCGCTCATCATGCACGGCACGGAGGCGCAGAAGGCGCGCTACCTGCCGGAGATCCTGCGCGGCGAGGCGATGCACGGCATGGGGTACAGCGAACCGGACAGCGGCTCCGATCTCGCCTCGCTGCGGACCTGCGCGGTGCGTGAGGGCGATTGCTGGGTGATCAACGGCCAGAAGATCTGGACCACGACCTGGTGGGGCAAGTACATGTTCCTCGCGGCCCGCACCAACCGCGACGTCGAGCCCCGGCATGCCGGCATCAGCATGTTCATCGTGCCGATGGATACGCCGGGCATCACCATCAAGCAGGCGACGACGATGTACGACGGAAGCTTCGCCAATATCTTCTACGACGATGTCCGCATCCCCGCGGAGAACATCGTGGGCCCCGTGGACGGCGGCTGGAAAGTGCTGACCGATGCGCTCGCGAACGAACGCGGGCTGGTCGGCGGCGGCATCGTGCTGCGCGTCGCGCATGGCTTCGACCTGCTCTGCAGGGAGATCCGGGCCAACCCGGGACTGCGCGAAGACCCCCTCGTGCGCGACCGGATCGGGCGGCTCGCCGCCGAGATCGAAGTGGGACGCCGGTTGATGATCCACTGCGCCGATCTCGCCACCACCGGCACCACGCCGCCCGCGCTCGGCGCGATCAGCAAGGTGTTCTCGGGGGAGTTGATGGAGCGCTACGGCGAAGCCGCGCTGGAGATCCTGGGCCCCGCGGCGGCGCTCTCGCAGGGAGCCTCCGGCGCGCTGGCGGACGGGCGATTCGAGCAGCAGTTGCGCAACTCGCTGATGTGGGTGATCAGCATCGGCACGAACGAGATCCAGCGCAGCCTGATCGCACAGCGCGGGCTGGGCTTGCCGCGCTGAGGGCCGGCCCTCCCGGGCGGCCATGGCGACAAGAAAAAGGCGACCCGAAGGTCGCCTGCCGGACTGCGGCGCAGCCGCTCACGCGCCGCTGAATTTCGGCTTGCGCTTCTCCTTGAAGGACAAGGTCGCTTCCTTGTGATCGGCCAGCTCGAAGGTCACCTGTTCCAGCGCCATCGAGGCCTCGAGCAGATGGTTCACGCGCTCCTTGACGATCTGGTTGACGGAAAGCTTGGTCCAGCGGATCGCCCAGCTCGGGCCATCGGCGAGTTCCTGCGCGATCTGCCTGGCCGTGGCCAGGACTTCGCCCTTGGCGACGCAGTGGTTCACCAGCCCGATGCGTTCAGCCTCCGTCCCCTTGAGAAGGGTGCCGCGCATCAGGAATTCCTTGGCCTTGTTCACGCCGACCAGCAGCGGCCAGATGACCGTGCCGCCGTCGCCCGCGACCAGACCCACGCGGCTGACGTGCGTGTCGCCCACGCGCGCCTGCTCGGACATCACGGTGACGTCGCACAGCAGCGCGATCGTCGCGGCCAGCCCGATGCAGTCGCCATTGATCGCCGCGACGATCGGCTTGTCGCATTCGAGCAGGCGGGTCACGAGCCGCCGGCTGATCATGGGATCGTGGACCTCGCCTTCCTCCAGGACGTCACCGCCGGGGCGGTCGGACATGGCCTTCACGTCGCCGCCGACGCTGAAGTAGTCGCCGGCGCCGGTCACCAGCACGGCCTTCACCGCCATGTCGTCGGCCAGGTCGTCCCAGATCGTGCGCAGCTCGCGGATGAGGCGCTGATTGATCGCATTGCGTGCTTCCGGGCGGTTCAGCGTGACGGTGGCCACCTTGTCGGCCACCTCGATCTTCAGGTCTTCGTACTTGGCATAGCGGGACATGGGGATTCTCACTTCAGGTAATGGATGGTTGGGATCGGACACCCCGCCATGGTTCGCGCTGCGGGGATGCGAGACAAGGCGCACGGCCGCACAGCATCTGTGCCAGTGCAGCAAAGGCCATCCGCGGCGCGGGGCGGACGATGATGCGCGGTCACATCAGGTGTGCGTGCGCGCGGGTTGGAACGCGGCGCCGTCCCGGCGAACATTCCCGCCAGGAGATCACCAGACCATGCAAAGACGCCGCATCCTCGCCACCGCGGGTTCCGCCGGAATCGCTTCGCTCGCCGCCTCCATGGGCGCGCTGCTTCCTCTCGCCGCACGGGCGCAGGAACGTGTCATCCGCATCGTCGTCCCGTACGCCGGCGGGGGGCCCACCGATGTCATGGCGCGGGTGCTGCAGCCGTCCCTGCAGAAGGCGCTCGGCGCCGTCGTCATCGTGGAGAACCTGCCCGGGGCGGGCGGCTCGATAGGCGCGCAGAACGTGCTGCGGGCAGCGGCCGACGGCAACACCTTCTTCCTGGGAAACAACGGCCCCAGCGCCGTCACGCCGCTGCTTCAGAAGAACGCGGGTTTCGATCCCCTCAAGGACTTCACGCCCGTGGCCATGATCGCCAAGGCGACCATGCAGCTGGCGGCGAGCGCCTCCGTCCCGGCGACGGACATGAAGTCGTTCATCGCCTACGTGCGCGCGAACCCCGGCAGGCTCAACTACGCGAGCGCCGGCATCGGGTCGCTGGGTCACCTTGCGAGCGAACTTCTGGCCAAGCAAGCCGGATTGCAGATGACGCACGTCGCGTACAAGGGGCAGGCGCCCACGCTCAATGCCTTGCTTGCCGATGAGGTGCAGATGCTCCTCACCACACCGACGGAAGTCATGCGCGCGCATATCGCCAGCGGACGCATCAAGCTCATCGCCGTGACCTCCGAAGGACCCTCGCCATTGGACCCGAAGGCGGACATCGTGCGCCGGGAGGTGCCCGGCTTCGTGCTCTATTCGTGGTTCGCGCTGATGGCGCGGGCCGGCACGCCCGATGCGCCCATCGCCGCCATGCGCAAGGCGCTGGCATCGACTCTGGCGAGCGACGAGGTGCGCAAGCGCTTCGAGGGCCTGGGGGTCGCCGTGGACACGGGCGGGCCGGCGGAGGTCAGCGCGTACATCCGGCAGGACTTGTCGCGCTGGGCGACGATCATCCGTGAACAGAACATCCGGGCCGAGTAGGACATGACAGGAGCGCGAAACATGAAGATCCTGGTCCCCGTCAAGCGGGTCGTCGACTACAACGTCAAGGTGCGCG
>CBIHOG010000034.1:0-57633 GCA_966211435.1 uncultured Variovorax sp.
CGGCCGAGTACTTCTCGCTGATGGTGCTGGGCCTGATCGGCGCCGTGGTGCTGGCATCGGGTTCGCTGCTCAAGGCGGTGGCCATGATCGTGCTGGGCCTGCTGCTGGGCATCGTGGGCACGGACGTGAACTCGGGTGTCGCGCGCTTCAGCTTCGACATCCCGGAACTCACCGACGGCATCGGCTTCGTGGTGATCGCCATGGGCGTGTTCGGCTACGGCGAAATCATCGGCAACCTCTCGCAGCCCGATGACGAGCGCGAAGTGTTCACCTCCAAGGTGAAGGGCCTGTGGCCCACCAAGGAGGACTTCAAGAACATGTTGCCCGCCGTGCTGCGCGGCACCACGCTGGGCTCGGCCCTGGGCATCCTGCCCGGCGGCGGTGCGCTGCTCGCGGCCTTCGCGGCCTACGCGCTGGAGAAGAAGATCAAGATGAAGCCGGGCGAAGTTCCCTTCGGCAAGGGCAACATCCGCGGCGTGGCATCGCCCGAGTCGGCCAACAATGCCGGCGCGCAGACCTCCTTCATCCCGCTGCTGACGCTGGGCATCCCGCCGAACGCGGTGATGGCGCTGATGGTGGGCGCGATGACGATCCACAACATCCAGCCCGGCCCGCAGGTGATGACCAGCAATCCGGAGCTGTTCTGGGGCCTGATCGCCTCGATGTGGATCGGCAACGCGATGCTGATCATCCTGAACCTGCCGCTGATCGGCATGTGGATCAAGCTGCTGACGGTGCCCTACAAGTTCCTGTTCCCGGCCATCGTGCTGTTCTGCGCGATCGGCGTGTACTCGACGAACAACAACACCTTCGACATCTGGATGGTCGCCATCTTCGGCTTCATCGGCTACCTGTTCCTCAAGCTCAAGACCGAACCCGCGCCGCTGCTGCTGGGCTTCATCCTGGGCCCGATGATGGAAGAGAACCTGCGCCGCGCGCTGCTGCTGTCGCGCGGGACGTGGAGCGTGTTCGTGACGCGGCCGCTCTCGGCCGGCCTGCTGGTCGCGGCGCTGCTGCTGCTGGGCATCGTGCTGCTGCCGTCCATCAAGGCCAAGCGCGAGGAAGCCTTCGTGGAGGATTGACAAGCCACCCCCGAGGCTTGCCACGCTTCGTGTGGCCGCCTACCCTTCGGGGGCAATATCCGCGGCCCGGCATGGCCGGTTGCGCGATGTTCGCCGGGAGGGGACGTTCTTGAGGCCGCCGAAGGGCGGCTTTCTCATTTCCGTGTAAGCGGGGCTTGTATTGGTGGTGTAGAAACGCTTACCTCATTCTGGCTGTACCCATGCGAATCCTTTTGGTTGAAGACGATGCCGTGCTGCGCGACGTGATGCTGCGCAGCCTGGGCGATGCGGGCAATCGCGTCGATGTGGCGACGAACGTCGAGGATGCGGACTATCTCTGGCGGGTGCAGCCTTTCGACGCGGTGCTGCTGGACCTGAACCTGCCGGCCAATGCCAGCGCGACGAGCGGCCTTTCCAGCGGGCTCACGGTGTTGCGGCATGCGCGGGCGCGGGGGGACCGCACGCCGGTGCTGGTGCTGACGGCACGCAACCGGACCGACGAGCGCATCGCGGGCCTGGACGCGGGGGCGGACGACTATCTGGGCAAGCCCTTCGACCTGGCCGAGGTGGAGGCGCGGCTGCGGGCGCTGGTACGGCGCGCGCAGGGGACCGAGGACATCGCGTTGATCGCGCAGCTGAAGCTGGACCGGAAGACACGGCGCTTCTCGGTGGACGGCACGCCGCTGGATCTGCCGGCGCGCGAGTTCGAGGTGCTGTGGGAATTGATGAGCCCGCCCGGGCGGACCGTGAGCAAGCGGGAGCTGTCGGACAAGCTCTCGACCTTCGATGAATCGCTGGGCGACAACGCGCTGGAAGCCTTCATCTCGCGCCTGCGCAAGAAGCTGGTGGGCAGCGGCGCGGGCATCCGCACGCTGCGCGGCATCGGCTATCTGCTGGAAGCCGGCGTGTGAGTCCCGAGGTGCGCGGCACTGCGGCGCAGACGGCGCCGTCGCTCAGCGCGCGCGTTCTTCGCGGCGTGCTGCTGCCGCTGGCCATGACCTGGCTGGTCGGCACGGTGATCGCACTGGTCGTGGCCAACTACTTCACCGAGCAGGCCTTCGACCGGGCCATGCTGGACGACGCCTATTCGGTCTCGGCCAACGTGCTGGCGGGCGAGCGCGGCATCGAGCTGCTGCTGTCGCCGCGCGAAGTCACGACGGTGCTCTTCGACCAGTCGGAAGCGGTCTACTTCGCGGTGCTGCGGCCGGACGGCTCGCTGATCGCGGGCCAGGCCGGGCTTGATGCGCCGCCGCCGGACGACGGTACGACCCATCGCTTCTCCGACGTCATCTTCCAGGGCGAATCCCTGCGTGCCGTGGCGCTGATGCAGAAGTCGCCGGAGGCCTATCGGGTCGTGATCGCGCAGACCACGCGCGCGCGCAACGCGCTGGTCGAACGCTTGCTGCGTTACTCGATCGCGCCTCAGCTGGTGTTGCTCGCGCTCCTGGCCGCGTGGCTCTGGCTCGGCGTGCAGCGTGAGCTGCGACCGCTTGGCGACATGCAACAGGCGCTTGACCGGCGCGATGCCAACGACCTCGCGCCGCTGGCCGTGGCGCGCAGTTCACGCGAGCTCGAAGGTCTCGGCGATGCGGTGAATGCGCTGCTGGAGCGCCTGGGTCACAGCGTGCGCGCGCAGCGCGAATTCGCGGGCAACGTGGCGCACGAACTGCGCACGCCGCTCGCCGGCATCCGCGCGCTGGCCGACTACGGCCTGGCCCAGCGCACGCCCGCCGTGTGGCGCGAGCAGCTCGAACGCATCGCCGCCAGCCAGGCGCGCGCCAGCCATCTCGTGGACCAGCTGCTCGGGCTCGCGCTCGCGGACGAGACGGGCTTCAAGCGCGAACCGATGCGTCTCGACGAGGTCGCGCGCCAGGCGGTGCTGCGGCATCTCGCGGCCGCTGACGCGAAAGGCGTGGACCTGGGGGCCAGCGGGCTGGACGAGGCCGTCACCGTCAACGCCAACACCGCGCTGGTGGAGGGCATCGTCGACAACCTGATCGACAATGCGCTGCGCTACGGCGGGCGCACCATCACCATCGAGCTCGCGGGCCGCACGCTCGGCGTGGCGGACGACGGCCCCGGCATTCCCGCAGGCGTCCAGCACGACCTGCTGCAGCGCTGGACGCAGGGGCCCGCGGGCCAGAAGCTGGGACAGGGCGCGGGCCTCGGGCTGGCCATCGTGGCGCGCTACGCCAAGCTGCTCGACGCCGATCTCCAGTTCGCGCAGGCCTCGCCGCAGGGCGGGCTGCGGGTGAGCGTGACCTTCGCGGCGCCCGCCTGACCTCTTTGCTCCCCCGCAGGTCTACGGCGTAAGTCGTATGGACCTCCAGGTCTATGGGTAATACAAAAGTTATCCTGGATGCAAGCGAAAAGGGGAGCTTGGGGTGTCACTTTCGGAAAGAGGCGAACTCACGAGGTTGCGGCGCGAAGTCATGCGCAGCCGCCTGGCTGTCAGCGCAATGCGCCAGGATTTGATCGAAGCGCTGGGGGACTGGCTTTGCGGCAGTGGCGTTCCTCCGGGGCTCGATGCGATCGAGGCCTTCACCTGCTTGTGCGAGGCGCGGGATGCGGCGGAAGCACGCTATGCGAGCTTTCTCGCGCTCAGGTGCGAGGATGTGGTGGCCCGCGCACAGCGCGGCGGCACGATGCCGGAGCATGAGCGGCCGTAGTCCACGAAACGTGGTGCCCGCGGTGCCGCCTCATGTATCCATCAGTTCCGGAAGCGCCAGTTCGACCCATGCGGGCGCATGGTCGCTCGCGCCGGCCCTGCCTCGCACCTCGCGGTCCACGCCCGCATCCGTCAGCAGCGGCGCCAACTCGGCATTGAGCAGCAGGTGGTCGATGCGCAGCCCCGCGTTGCGTGGCCAGCGGTTGCGCCAGTAGTCCCAGTAGGTATAGATCGCCTCGTCGGGATGCCGCGCGCGGATGGCATCCGTCCAGCCCTGCGCCAGCAGGCGGGCGAAGGCGGCGCGGCTTTCGGGTTGCAGCAGGGCGTCGTCGCGCCAGGATGCGGGGTTGTAGATGTCGGCGTCGGTCGGCACCACGTTGAAGTCGCCCGCGAGAACCACGGGCATGCCGCTGTCGAAGAGCTTGCGTGCATGCGTGTTCAACTGCTCGAACCAACGCAGCTTGTAGTCGAACTTCGGGCCGGGCTGCGGATTGCCGTTGGGCAGGTAGAGGCAGCCGACGATGACACCGCCGACCACCGCTTCGATGTAGCGGCTTTGCGGGTCATCCTCATTGCCCGGCAGGCCACGCCCGAGTTCGATGGGCTCCCTGCCGCGCGCGAGGATGGCGACGCCGTTCCATGACTGCTGGCCATGGAAGACGACGCCGTACCCCGCCTCGCGGATGGCGGCTGCCGGAAAGCGCTGGTTCGGCGACTTGAGTTCCTGCAAGCAGGCCACGTCCGGCTTTGATTCGTCGAGCCATTCGAGCAGCCGCGGCAGCCTGCCGTTGACACCGTTGACGTTGAAGGTCGCGATTCGCATGACAGTTCACATTTCGTTGACGACCCCGCCGATAGCCTGCGGGGTTTGTGGCGTTGAAGGTCCAGGAATGTTTCTACGGTATTTGTGCGGGTTCGGTGTAGTCATGGCGCTCGTCGCGTGCAGCGGCGGAGGCGGAAGCGCGCACCTGGCGGAGGACTTCCCGCTGTCCGCGCATGTGCGGTACGAGCCGGGCGCGCGTGTGATCGCACAACCGGCCAGCGTCGATCTCCACAAGGGCGCGGTGACGGTCGTGGACGAAGGCGGCGCCGCGGCAGCCATCGAGGTGGCGGATGAACTGCGCCATGCGCCGCAGGACGTGCACTTTTCGCCCGAGGTCCTGAAGCGGGCGCATGGCGCATTGACGGCTTCGATCACCGTGACTTCAACGACCTGACGCGCACGCCCGACGCGCGATGGATCGTGAGCCGCGCGGCCGGCACCGACAACCTGTACCTGCTCGCGGACAAGAACCGCTTCAAGGGCGAAGGCCCCATCGCCAGTACCGCGACGCTTGTCCCCGCGCTCACGCTGCCCCTGCCACCGGGCCTCGCGCAGCCCTCCGGTCTTCATCCACGCAAGGACGGCACCTGGCTGCTGGTCACGGACCAGGCGGAGCTGAAAGTGCTGACACAGGATTTCAGTGCCGTGCTGGGCGGCACGCAGGTGCGCTTCGAACAGGCCGCCTGCGCGCAAGGGTGCACCGAGGCCGTGATCGCGCCGAACGACGGCGAGGCCTTCGTGGTCACCGACAGCGGCTGGGTGGCGCACTACCGCAGTGCCGGGCCGGCCCGCCATGTGAAGGTGGCCGAGTTCCGCCTGCCGCTGCCGGCGGATTTCAAGGTGGCGGGCATCGCGCACGACCCCGCCAGCGGGCGCTACTACGTGGTCAACGACAGCGAGGACGAGAACCAGGACGACAGGTTGCTGGTGCTCGATGCAGGCTTCGGCCTGCTGGAGACGCACGCACTGCGCTACGACGGCCCGGTGGCGGGCAGCATCAACAGCTACCGCGCGAACGGCCTTGTTTACCGCGAGGGCGCGCTGTACCTCCTGTCTTCCACCTACACCAAGCTGTTGAAGCTGGATCTCGGCGGCCGCATCCTCGCAGCCTACGAGTTCGACGAAGTGGACGAACCGACGGACCTGGCCTTCCGCGATGGGCACTGGTGGATCACCGGCGATCACGAGGACGGCGAGCCCGTGCCGCCGGTGGCCGTCTACGAGGCGAAGGATTGAGGTGCCCGCGTCGCCGCCCTACGGCGCCGGCCACCTTGTCCCAGACGAGCGATGGGTGGTGCCCTACACGGGTCGTCTGGCGCGGACGACGCCCAGGTCGGGCTCGCGCGGGACCATGGGTTCCTGGCCGGTGAAAGCCGGAATCTTCCACCTCTTGAACCTGAAGGAGAGACCCATGGACAAGGACGATGTTGTCGACGTGCTGAATGATTTGCTGGAGAACTCGCGCGACGGGGAGTATGGCTTCCGCACTTGCGCCGAAGAGGTGGATTCGCCCACCCTTCGCCAGCTCTTCAATGACCGCTCGGCCCAGTGCCGCGTGGCCGCCGATGAATTGGTGGCGCTCATCACCAGTTACGGCGGCAAGCCTGACGAAGGCGGCACCGCAACCGGCGCGATGCATCGCGGCTGGGTCCACGTGAAGGGCGCGGTCGGCGCCAACAGCGAGGAATCGATGCTCGAGGAATGCGAGCGCGGCGAGGACGCTGCCGTGGCGCGCTACCGCAAGGCGCTGAAGGAAGAGGGCTTGCCCACGGATGTGCGCAACCTGATCGAGCGGCAGGCGCAGGGCGCGCAGCGCAACCATGACCAGATCAAGATGCTGCGCGACGAGGCTCGCGCGCGCCATTGATCCTGCGCCTGTGGACGCAAGAGGGCCGCCCTGCGCGGCCCTCTTCATTTCCATTTCGAATCGCCGCATGTGCCGATTCAATTTGACGCTGCGAGGAGGGGGCTGAAACACTTCCCCGGATGAAGGAACAGAAGATCGAGTTGTACAAGGGCCCAGCTGGCGGCTGGGGTGCCTTGCGCAGCGTGACGAACGCGCTGCTGAGACAGGACATTCCCGTGAAGGGCGCGAAGACCATGCTGTCGGCCAACCAGCCTGACGGCTTCGATTGCCCCGGCTGCGCCTGGCCGGACCGCAACCACGCATCGACATTCGAGTTCTGCGAGAACGGCGTCAAGGCCGTGGCGGCCGAGGCGACGGCGCGCCGCGCCGGCCCGGAACTCTTCGCGAAGCACACAGTGGCGCAGCTCTCGGTGCAGAGCGATTTCTGGCTCGAAGACCAGGGCCGCCTGACGCACCCCATGGTCTACGACGCGCCAAGCGACAAGTACGTGCCGATCGACTGGAACGACGCCTTCGAACTGATCGCGCGCCACCTGGCCGCGTTGCCCGATCCGAACCAGGCGATCTTCTACACCTCGGGCCGCGCCAGCAACGAGGCTGCCTTCCTCTACCAGCTCTTCGTGCGCGAATACGGCACAAACAACTTTCCCGATTGCTCGAACATGTGCCACGAGCCCAGCGGCAGCGGCATGCGTCCGCAGATCGGCGTGGGCAAGGGCACCGTGACGCTGGAGGATTTCGAGAAAGCCGACGCGATCTTCATCTTCGGCCAGAACCCGGGCACCAACCACCCTCGCATGCTCGGTGAGTTGCGTGCGGCCCATCGGCGCGGTGCGAAGATCGTCAGCTTCAATCCGCTGCGCGAGCGCGGCCTGGAGCGCTTCGCCGATCCGCAGGACAAGCTGGAGATGGCGACGCTGGGCTCCACCGACATCAGCACCCACTACTACCAGTTGCGCGTGGGCGGCGACTTCGCGCTGGTCAAGGGGATGATGAAGCACCTGGTCGAGCTGGAGGACGCGGGCGAGTCCGTGCTCGACCACGCCTTCATCGCCGGCCACACGGTGGGCATCGAGACGCTGCTCGCGGACCTGCGCGCCGAATCGTGGCCGCTGCTCGAAGCGGAGTCGGGGCTGGCCGAGGAGCAGATCCGTGCCGCCGCGGACGTCTACCGCAACGCGGGCAGCGCGATCGTCTGCTGGGGCATGGGCATCACGCAGCACGTGGATTCGGTCGCGACCATCCAGATGCTGGTGAACTTGCTGCTGCTGCGCGGCAACATCGGCCGCCCCGGCGCGGGCGCCTGCCCCGTGCGCGGCCACAGCAACGTGCAGGGCGACCGCACGATGGGCATCTGGGAGAAGCCGCCCGCCGCGCTGCTCGACCGACTGGGCGAGGTCTTCGGCTTCGACCCGCCGCGCGCGAACGGCTGGGACACGGTGGATTCCATCCGTGCCATGCGGGAAGGAAAAGGCCGTGTCTTCTTCGCGCTGGGCGGCAACTTCGCGGCCGCGACGCCCGACACCATCGAGACCTGGAAGGCGTTGCGCCAGTGTGAACTGACGGTGCACGTCGCCACCAAGCTCAACCGCAGCCACATCGTGCACGGGCGTGAAGCGCTGATCCTGCCCTGCCTGGGACGCACCGAGATCGACATGCAGGCCAGCGGCCCGCAGGGCGTGACGGTGGAGGATTCGATGAGCATGGTGCATCTCTCCAGCGGCATCAATCCGCCGGCCTCGGCGCAGCTGCTGTCGGAGCCGGCGATCGTCGCGCGCCTGGCGGCCGCGACCATCGGCCACCGCAGCAGGACGCCCTGGCTCTGGCTCGTCGAGGACTACGGGCGCATCCGCGACAAGATCGAGGCGGTGTTCGATGACTTCAAGGATTTCAACCGGCGCGTGGCCGTGCCCGGCGGCTTCCGGCTGCGCAACACAGCCAGCGAACGGGTGTGGGCGACGGCGTCGAAGAAGGCGAGTTTCTACGCGCATGCGGTGCCGCAGGACACGCCTTCGCATCGCGCCCGCGCGCGGATGCGCGATGCGCTGGTCTTCACGCTTTTCACGACCCGTTCGCATGACCAGTACAACACCACCATCTACGGCCACGACGACCGCTATCGGGGCGTCTTCGGACAGCGCCGAGTGGTCTTCATCCACAAGGACGACATCAAGGCGCTGGGGATGAAGGACGGCGACTGGGTCGATCTGCGCACTGTATGGGACGATGGCCAGGCGCGCCGGGCCGATCGTTTCAAGCTGGTGGCCTACAACATCCCCCGCGGCAACCTGGCCGCCTACTACCCCGAGACCAATCCGCTGGTGCCGCTGGATTCGGTGGCGCTCAACGCGGGCACGCCGGCGTCCAAGTCCATCCCCGTGATGCTGGTGCCGCACGCGGCACCGGTGGAAGCCGCGCCGACCGAGCAGGCGGAACTGGTGTGAACGAGCCGGCGAACCGCATGAGCCCGGATCTCCTGTCGGAGGCGATCCTGCGCGCGCTCGCCCGGGCGCCGGGCGAAGGCGGCATGTCGTTGCCCCGGCTGGGCAAGCAACTGGGGCAGGGCGCGAGCGCGGTGATGCGCCAGCTCACGCTGATGGGTGACACGACCATCGGCCGCGTGCGCGGCCCGGGCTGGGTTCGCGTGGAGCAGAGGGAAGGGCGCTGGGTCGCGCATCTCACCGACGAAGGCCGTGTGTTCGTGGCCATGCTGTCGGCCGAAGAGAAGGCCGCCTGAGGCGCAAGCGAAGATGGCGCCGCTTGCCGACCTGGACCTTCCCCCGCCGCTCTCGCAGCACGCCGTGCGCGTGTTCGAAGAGACCGGCCTGCCGGCCGTCGGCGCGCTGCGCCAGGACGTGCTGGCCGCCGAAGTGCCGGTCGCGCTGGTCTTCAACGGCATCTCGCACGCCATCATGATGGCCACGCCGCAGGACCTGGAGGCCTTCGCGCTCGGCTTCGCGCTGAGCGAGGGCATCCTCGACCACGCGCGCGACTGCCGCGGCATCGAGGTGTGCGCAGTGGGCGCGCTGGAGGCCGGCATGCCCGAGGGGCTGGACGGCATCGAGGTGCGCCTGGATGTTTCCACCCGCTGCTTCGAGCGCCTGAAGGACCGGCGCCGAAACATGGCGGGGCGCACCGGCTGCGGCGTGTGCGGTGTCGACAGCTTCGCCGCGCTCGAACTGGCGTCCGAGCCGGTCCCGCCGCGCGGCTGGATCGAGCGGGTCGACCTGCCCGCCGTCCTGCGCGCCATGGCGGCGCTGCCCGCGCGGCAGACGCTCAACGCCGAGGCCGGCGCCATCCACGCGGCCGGCTGGGCCACGCTGGGCGGCGAGCTGACGGATGTGCTGGAGGACGTAGGCCGCCACAACGCGCTCGACAAGCTGCTCGGCACGCTGGCGCGCGCGGGCCGGCTGAGCGAGCCGGGCTTCGTCGTGATGTCCAGCCGAGGCAGCCACGAACTCGTGAGAAAGTGCGCACGGCTGGGGGTGGCGGCGCTTGCGACGATCTCATCGCCCACGGCCATGGGCGTGCGCGTGGCCGAACTGGCGGGACTGCGGCTGTGGGGGCTGTGCCGCGCGCCGCGGGCGGTGCTGTATGCGCCGGGATGCCAAAACTTACCGCACTCGCGCTGAACAGGGCCGGAATAAGCCTTCTGTTTCAGATTTGGAAGCGGGGCGCCGGCACTAAGCTCGGTTCCAAGTCAAATCAATAGCAGGAACAGGCATGCCCAGACTCATCATCCTCGCCCGCCACAGCTCGGTGCGCCAGGTCAACATCGAGGGAGCGATCACGACCATCGGCCGCTCCGGCAGCAACCGGGTGTGCATCGACAGCCAGCGCGTGAGCCGGCATCACGCCGCGATCCAGTGGCTGGGCGACCGTTTCATGCTGACCGACATGGGCAGCCGCAACGGCACCTACGTGAATAACGAGAAGGTCTACAGCCATCCCTTGAGCAACGGCGACGCGATCGTCGTCGGCGACTGCCAGATCCGCTTCCTGCACAGCAGCCGTGTCGTCCCGCAGGCCGAGGCGCTGCGCCTGCTCACGATGCCGGACGATCTCTGGCCGCTCGATTCCATCGCCCTGCAACCCTACGGCCGCCCGCAGGTCGAGCAACAGCGCCCGCTCCTGCGCTGAAGGCCTCAGGCGAATTCCGGCTCCCGCTGTTCCTGGCGAGCCGCAGGCTGGGCCGCCGCCTTCTTGGGCTGGCGTTCGTTGAGCAGCCGCGCGGCGAGTTGGGCCGCCATTTCCAGCTTCTTCAGGTCGCGCGCCTCGAGCGCGGCGTCCGGGTTGAAGCTGAAGGAATAGAGAGTGCCGTAGATGACGCCGTTGTTCAGCACCACCGGCGCGCTGAGATAGCAGCCGGAAGGAACATTCGCATTCACCACCTGCTTGCAGAAGGCCAGGCTCAGCGGATCGGCCTGCTCGTCGATGAAGTGGGCGCGCTCGGTCGCCTGCAGCGAGCGGCGGAAGACGCGCTGGCCGTCGACCACCTCGCAGGCGAAGGCGGCTTCCATGCCTTGCTGTTCGCGCAGGAGCTTGAGAACCCGATGCACCGCGCCATCGACCAGCGGATCGCTCACGTCTGGCGTGGCGATGAGGAGTTCGGACACCTTCACTTCAAGTCCGAGGCCGCCGTCGTTTTCGTAGTAGCTCATAAGTACTCCTTTGCAATGACTGTATTGAAACGTAAAAACAGCCTGTGCGCCAGAAATTGAGAACTTAGGTTTCGTTTTGAGCGCCACTTTTGTCACAAAAGTACTACTAAACGTGACGCGGCAAGATGAGTACTGAAACCACGGCGGGAGATGGCCGCCCCGGCATGGGCTATCGTCCAGCGCATGGCCCCTCCTGAAGAAACCCCCGCCGCCCTGGACGCCCGCCCCACCCTGGAGGTGGCCGTCCTGATGCGGCGTGAGCGCTTGCACGGCCCCTCCAGCCACTGGCAGCCTTGGCGCTGGACGCTGGACAGCGTGGTGCCGGACGAACCGGGCTTTGGCAGCGAGCCCCGGCTGCTGCGCGACGACGAGGGCGCTCAGCGCTGGCTGCACCCCGGTTTCAAGGTCGAGTTGTTCCGGGACGAGGCTGAGGGCTACGAGCTCAACTCGGCCACCCCCGCGCCATGCTGGTTCGTTCTGTGGCGCATGGAGGAGGCGCCCGGCCTGGCCGCCGAGCCGGTTCCGCGGCCGGTGGTGGTGACGCTCAGCTACAACGAGGCGGGCCGCTGGCTGGATGCGCAAGAAACCGTCGAACAGGTGCCGGCGCCCCCGGAAGTGGTCGAGTGGCTGCGGGCCTTCATCCAGGAGCACTACGTGATGGAGCCGAAGCGCCGCAAGCGGCCGGAGAGCTTCAGGACGCTGGTCGACCGCTTCGGGAACGCGGCGAGCGTGACGACCGAGAAGAAGCGCGGGCGGGGAGCCGGTGATGTCTGAGGGCTTCTTCGACCGCTGGTCGCGGCGCAAGCAGCAGGTGCGCACGGGGGCGGTGCCGGCGGAGCCGGCGAAGGTCGAGCGGGTGCCGGAGGCCGGGGCCGGGGCCGGTGCCGATGCCGCCGATGAAGTTCCTGCGCTTGTCGAGGCCGCGAATGCCCGCCCCGCCGTTGATCCTGAGGGGGAGGGGAGCAGTCCGCCGTTGACGCTGGCGGATGCGGCACAGCTCACCATCGAGTCGGATTTCAAGCCCTTCCTGGCCGAAGGGGTGGCGCCGGAGGTCCGGAACGCGGCGTTCAAGAAGCTCTTCGCGGACCCGCATTTCAACGTGATGGACGGGCTGGACACCTACATCGACGACTACTCGAAGCCCTCGCCCATTCCCGACAGCGTGCTGCGCCAGATGGCGAGCGCGAAGTTCCTGAAACTCTTCGAGGAAGAGGAGGAGAAAGAGGCGCCCGAAGGGACTCCCGAGGAAGGTGCCTTGCCGGACGTGGCAAAGTCGCACCCCGAGAGCCCGCCTGAACCCGGGGACCTTCCCAGCCCGCCGGTTGCCGATGCGCAGCCAGCCAGCCAAGAAACCGATGACTACCACGCTGATCTGCGACTGCAACCAGACGATGCCCCTCGAGCCGAAGACGCTCGGGACCGCGCTGGCTGAAAGCCTGCCCCTTCACTCCGCGCTGTGCCGCCGCGAGGCGCCGTCCTTCCAGCGCGCGATCCAGTCCGGCGATGAGGTCGTGGTGGCCTGCACGCAGGAGCGACGGCTCTTCGGCGAGCTGGCCGCGCAGACGCCGGGTGCGAGTTCGCCGGTCCGCTTCGTCAACATCCGCGAGACCGGCGGCTGGAGCCGGGACGCGAAGGGCGCGATGCCCAAGATCGCGGCGCTGCTCGCGCTGGCACACCTGCCGGAGCCCGAGCCGGTCGCGACGGTCACGTACAAGAGCCAGGGGCGGCTGCTGGTCATCGGTCCGCTGGACGACGCCGAACGAGCCGCCGCGCTGGTCGCGGACACGCTGGACGTGACCCTTCTTTCGCAAGGGCCCGGCGGGTCTGGCGGCGCGCAGGAGCGTCGCTGGCCGGTGATCGCCGGCCGCATCGAGGAGCTCACCGGCTGGCTCGGCGCCTTCAAGCTCCAGTGGACGCGAGACAACGCGATCGACCTCGACCTCTGCACGCGCTGCAATGCCTGCGTCGCGGCCTGCCCGGAGCAGGCCATCGGCCTGGACTACCAGATCGACAATGGCAAGTGCACTTCGCACCGCGACTGTGAACGAGCCTGCACGGTGGCAGGCGCGATCAACTTCCAGCGCGCGCCGGAGCGGCTCGACGCCGCCTTCGACCTGGTGCTCGACCTCGGCGCGGCGCCGCGCATCGACTGGCATGCGCCGCCGCAAGGCTACTTCCACCTGCCCGGCGGCCTGGCGAACGCCGAGGGCTTGCAGACGCTGCTGCGCCTGCGCGAGATGGTCGGCGAGTTCGAGAAGCCGAAGTTCTTCGACTACAAGCAGAAGCTCTGCGCCCACAGCCGCAACGAAGTGGTGGGTTGCAGCGCCTGCATCGATGTCTGCTCGGCCCATGCGGTCAGCAGCGACAAGGAGCGCCAGCGCATCGTCGTCAACCCGAATCTGTGCGTCGGCTGCGGCGCCTGCACCACCGCCTGCCCGACCGGCGCGCTGGGCTACAGCTATCCGCGCGCGCCCGACCAGGGGCTCAAGCTGCGCACGCTGCTGTCCACCTACGCCGGCGCGGGCGGCCGGGATGCCGTCGTGCTCCTGCACAGCCAGGAGGCCGGCCAGGCGCTGGTCGAGCAGCTCGGCCGCCAGGCCCAGCTCGGTCGCGCGCAAGGCCTGCCCGCCAGCGTGATGCCGGTCGCGCTGTGGCATGCGGCGAGCACGGGCATCGACCTGTGGCTCAGCGCCATCGCTTTCGGCGCGTCGCAGGTGGTGGTGCTGTCCACGGGCAAGGAAGCGCCGCAGTACCTGGACATGCTGAAGAAGCAGATGGAAATCGCGCAGGCGCTGCTGCTCGGGCTGGGCTACACGGGCACGCATTTCCGGCTGATCGAGGCCGCGACGCCGCTGGCGCTCGACGGCGCCCTCGCGCAGTTGCGCGGCACGCGCCAGCAGGGGCCCGCGAAGGCGGCGCGCTACGCGTTGGGCGCCGACAAGCGCAACACGCTCGAACTCGCGCTCGACCATCTCATGACCGAGTCGCCGGCGCTGAAGGCCGCGCCGGAGACTGCCCTGGCCATCGCGCTTCCGGCCGATGCGCCCTTCGGCGCCATCTCGGTCGACAAGGACAAGTGCACCCTGTGCCTGGCCTGCGTCAGCGCCTGCCCGGCCAGCGCGCTGCAGGACAACCAGAATGCGCCGCAGTTGCGCTTCATCGAGAAGAATTGCGTGCAGTGCGGCCTGTGCGCCACCACCTGTCCGGAGGACGCCGTCGCGCTCGTGCCCCGCCTGCTCGCCGCGCCCGAGCGCAAGCAGGCGGTGGTCCTGAACGAAGCCAGGCCATGGGCCTGCATCCGGTGCGGCAAGCCTTTCGGTACGCAGAAGGCAATCGAGGCCATGCTCGGAAAGCTCGCGGGCCACGCGATGTTCCAAGGCGAGGCGCTCGAACGGCTCAAGATGTGCAGCGACTGCCGCGTCGTCGACCTGTACAGCGCCACCAACGAAATCAGGATCACGCCGCTATGAACCCGCCGGCCCCCTTCTCTTCGGCCCTCGATGAAGAGGTCGCGCGCGCAGAACTCTACGGCCTGCTCGCGCGCCTCTGGTACGCCGCGCCCGACGCCGGACTGCTCGACGCCTTCCAGGTCGCACCGACCGAGGCGCCAGCCGCGGGCGCGTACCTGGAGGAACCATGGCGCCAACTCGTGGGCGTCGCGCGCGGGACGGACCTGGCGGCGGTGCGTGCCGAGTACGACGCGCTCTTCGGCGGCATCGGCAAGCCCGAGATCTACCTCTTTGGCTCGCACTACCTGAGCGGCTTCCTCAACGACAAGCCGCTCGCGCACCTGCGCAACGACCTCGACCGGCTCGGCCTGGCGCGGACCGAGGAAACCTACGAGACCGAGGACCACGTGGCCTGCCTCTTCGAGGTCATGCGCTACCTGATCGCGGGCGAGGAGGTCGAGGTCGCGAACCTCACGCAGCAGCAGGCCTTCTTCTCCGCGCACGTCCAGTCCTGGCTGCCGGCGATGTGCGACGCCGTCGCGCGGCACCCCAAGGCGCGCTTCTACGCCGCGCTCGCGGGCCTCACCCGGGCCTTCACCGAAGTGGAGACCCAGGGCTTCGACATGCTGGCCTGAGTCCAAGGGGTATTCGACCGATTTGCCCCGGTATCAGGGTCTCGACTAGTATCCAAACGTATGTAACTGAGTTCATATCTCCTTCAGCCTAGCCAATCCTGGAGCCATCGATGCAGGACAGCCAATCCAACAGCCCGCGGCCGCCGTCGCGCCGGGGCTTTTTCCTCGGTGCCGCCACGGCGGGCGCCGCCGTGGCAGCCGTCGCCGTGCTGCCCAAGGTCGTCGAGGCGCCGGAAGCCTCCGCCGCCGCGCCCGAGCCCAGGTCCGCGCCCAAGAAGGGCGGCGGCTATTCGCTGAGCGAGCACGTCAAGCGCTACTACAAGTCCACTTCGGCCTGAGGACCGCATCACCATGTTGTTGACCAAGAAAGCCCCGGCCATCGCACGCGCCGCGGGCGCCTCCGAGGCGCCGCCCGCGGCTTCGCCCTTCATCCACAGCCTGCGCCGCGGGCTGTCCAACGCGCTGCCCACCATGGACCGCCGCGCCTTCCTGCGCCGCTCCGGCCTGGGCGTCGGCGTCGGCCTGGCCGCCGGCCAGCTCACGCTGATCCGCAAGGCCAAGGCGGCGGACGGACGGCAGGCCGCCATCGGCGCCGGCAAGATCGAGGTCAAGCGCACCGTCTGCTCGCACTGCTCGGTCGGCTGCGCGTCCGACGCCGTGGTCGAGAACGGCGTCTGGGTCCGGCAGGAGCCGGTGTTCGACTCGCCCATCAACATGGGCGCCCACTGCGCCAAGGGCGCGGCGCTGCGCGAGCACGGCCACGGCGAGTACCGGCTGCGCTACCCGATGAAGCTGGTCAACGGCAAGTACGAGCGCATCAGCTGGGACACGGCGCTGGACGAGATCACGGCCAGGCTGAAGGAGCTCACCAAGGCCAGCGGCCCGGACGCGATCTACTGGATCGGTTCCAGCAAGCACAGCAACGAGCAGGCCTACCTGCTGCGCAAGTTCGTGAGCTTCTTCGGCAGCAACAACTGCGACCACCAGGCGCGCATCTGCCACTCGACCACCGTGGCCGGCGTCGCCAACACATGGGGCTACGGCGCCATGACGAACTCCTACAACGACATGCGCAACGCGAAGGTCGCGCTCTACATCGGCTCCAACGCGGCCGAGGCGCACCCGGTGAGCATGCTGCACCTGCTGCACGCCAAGGAGAACGGCTGCAAGGTGATCGTGGTCGACCCGCGCTTCACCCGCACGGCGGCCAAGTCCGACGAGTACGTGCGCATCCGCTCGGGCTCGGACATTCCCTTCCTCTTCGGCGTGCTGCACCACATCTTCAAGAACGGCTGGGAAGACAAGAAGTACATCAACGACCGCGTCTACGGCATGGAGGAAGTGCGCGCGGAAGTGATGGCCAAGTGGACGCCCGACAAGGTCGAGGAGGCATGCGGCGTGAAGGAGGCGCAGGTCCTGAAGGTCGCGACCTGGCTCAACGAGAACCGCCCCGGCACCATCGTGTGGTGCATGGGCCAGACGCAGCACACCATCGGCAACGCGATCGTGCGCGCCTCCTGCATCCTGCAGCTCGCGCTGGGCAACGTCGGCAAGTCCGGCGGCGGCACCAACATCTTCCGCGGACATGACAACGTGCAGGGCGCGACCGACGTGGGCCCGAACCCCGATTCGCTGCCCGGCTACTACGGCCTCGTCGAAGGCTCCTGGCGGCACTTCGCCGCCACCTGGGGCGTGGACTACGACTGGATCAAGGGCCGCTTCGCCTCGCCCACGATGATGACCAAGCCCGGCATCACGGTGTCGCGCTGGATCGACGGCGTGCTCGAGAAGAACGAACTCATCGACCAGGACAGCAACCTGCGCGGCGTCTTCTACTGGGGCCACGCGCCCAACTCGCAGACGCGCGGGCTGGAGATGAAGCGGGCCATGGACAAGCTCGACCTGCTGGTCGTGGTCGACCCGTACCCCTCGGCCACCGCCGCCATGGCCGCGATGCCCGGCCGCGCGGAAGACCAGAACCCGAACCGCGCCGTCTACCTGTTGCCGGCCTGCACGCAGTTCGAGACCAGCGGGAGCGTGACGGCATCGAACCGTTCGCTCCAGTGGCGCGAGAAGGTCATCGAGCCGCTGTGGGAGAGCCGCAGCGACCACATGATCATGCAGCAGTTCGCCGACCGGCTGGGCTTCGGCAAGGAGTTGAGCAAGAACTACAAGATGCAGAAGGTCAAGGGGATGGACGAACCCGTGCCCGAGGACATCCTGCGCGAAATCAACAAGTGCTGCTGGGCCGTCGGCTACACCGGCCAGAGCCCGGAGCGGCTGCAGGCGCACATGCGCAACATGGCCGCCTTCGACGTGCGCACCCTGAAGGCGAAGGGGGGCGTGAAGGACAAGGTCAACGGCTACGACATGACCGGCGACTACTACGGCCTGCCCTGGCCCTGCTACGGCACGCCTGAGCTCAAGCACCCGGGCTCGCCCAACCTCTACGACACCTCCAAGCACGTGATGGACGGCGGCGGCAACTTCCGCGCGAACTTCGGCGTGGAGCGCAACGGCAAGAACCTGCTGGCCGAGGACGGCTCCTGCTCGCTCGGCGCCGACATCCCGACCGGCTACCCTGAACTGGACCACATGCTGCTCAAGAAGCTGGGCTGGTGGGACGAACTCACGCCCGATGAGAAGACCAAGGCAGAGGGCAAGAACTGGAAGACCGATTCTTCGGGCGGGATGATCCGCGTGTTCATGAAGAACCATGGCTGCCATCCCTTCGGCAACGCCAAGGCGCGCGCGATCGTATGGAACTTCCCCGACGGCATCCCGCAGCACCGCGAGCCGCTCTACGGCACGCGACCGGACCTGATGGCCAAGTACCCGACGCACGACGACAAGATGGCCTTCTGGCGCCTGCCCACGCTCTACAAGAGCGTCCAGCAGAAGAACATCGCGGACAAGGTGGCGGAGAAGTTCCCCTTCATCATGACCTCGGGCCGGCTGGTCGAGTACGAGGGCGGCGGCGAGGAGACCCGCTCCAACCCCTGGCTGGCCGAACTGCAGCAGGAGATGTTCATCGAGATCAACCCGAAGGTGGCGGCCGACAAGGGCATCCGCAACGGCGACCGCGCGTGGGTGCACACGCCCACGGGCGCGAAGCTCAACGTGCAGGCCCAGGTCACCGAGCGCGTGGGGCCGGACACGGTGTTCATGCCCTTCCACTTCTCCGGCCACTGGCAGGGCGCGGACATGCTCGCCTACTACCCGAAGGGTGCGCACCCGATCGTGCGCGGCGAGGCGATCAACACCTCGACCACCTATGGCTACGACAGCGTGACCATGATGCAAGAGACAAAGACCACGATCTGCAACATCGAGAAGGCATGAGCAAGCACGCCCCCAGGCTTCCCCACTTCGTGTGGTCCGCCAGCCCCCTCGGCGGGGACAACACCAGCGGCGCGGCCGAGCCGGCTCCATGGAGTTCCACGCCTGAATGTGAAGAAACGAGAAGGATCCAGCCATGGCAAGAATGAAGTTCGTCTGCGATTCCGAGCGCTGCATCGAGTGCAACGGCTGCGTCACGGCCTGCAAGAACGAGAACGAGGTGCCCTGGGGCGTGAACCGCCGCCGCGTGGTGACGCTCAATGACGGCGTGCCGGGCGAGAAGTCGATCTCGGTGGCCTGCATGCACTGCTCCGACGCGCCCTGCATGGCGGTGTGCCCCGTGCAGTGCTTCTACCGCACGGAAGAAGGCGTGGTGCTGCACGACAAGGACGTGTGCATCGGCTGCGGCTACTGCTCCTACGCCTGCCCCTTCGGTGCGCCCCAGTTCCCCTCGCAAGGCACCTTCGGCGCGCGCGGCAAGATGGACAAGTGCACCTTCTGCGCCGGCGGCCCCGAGGCCAACGGCTCCGAGGCCGAGTTCGAGAAGTACGGGCGCAACCGCCTGGCCGAGGGCAAGCTTCCGGCCTGCGCCGAGATGTGCTCGACCAAGGCGCTGCTGGCCGGCGACGGCGACGTGGTGGCCGACATCTTCCGCACCCGCGTGCTGCATCGCGGCAAGGGCGCCGAAGTCTGGGGCTGGGGCACGGCTTATGGCTCGCAGCAGGCCGGCACGCCGACCAACGGGGGCACGAAGTGAGCCGCGCACTGGCGATCGCCGGGCTGGCCTCGGCCATGCTGCTGGCGGCCTGCGGCGAGAAGCCGCAGACCAATGCGGAAGGCGTCAAGCACGACGCCGTGCCGTGGACCGGCACCGGCGCGCAGGCCAACACGGGCACGGCCTTCACCGCGCCGGGCTTCAAGCCGGGCGACCGGACCACATGGGAGCAGCAGCTCAAGACGCGCGCGCAGTACGGCCAGAACGACTACACCCGCGAGAACTGAACAGGCAGGAGGCGGCATGAGTTGCATCAGACAAGCCCTGAACGCATTGGTCCTCGCGGCGGCGCTGGGTGGCGGCATGGCGATGGCGCAGGCGCCGGCGGCGCAAGGCCCCGTGACCGGCGCACCCCCGGCGGCACCGGCCGAGGCCGCGCAGGCCGGCGGCATCCGCGGCCAGAACATCTTCGAGGTCAAGCCCGAGGCGAGCGCCGACCCGAACTACCTGCAGCAGAGCAACGGCGAGCGCATGAAGGTGCAGCCGGGCAACAACGCGCCCATGTGGCGCCAGGTGAGCGGCGGCGTGACGGGCTACAGCAGCCTGCCCAAGAGCGAGGCGCCCGAGGCCGGAAACCTGATCCAGCGCTTCGTGCAGTACCCTGGCTCGCGCTTCACCAACGCCGGCGAAGCCTGGCGGCAGGTGCGCAACGACTGGATCATTCCCTACGGCGCGGCGCTGCTCTTCGTCACGCTGCTGGCGCTCGCGCTGTACTACTTCGCGCGCGGCCCGATCGGCCTGCACAGCCCGCAGACCGGCCGCAGGATCGAGCGCTTCACGCCCTTCGAGCGGGCCACGCACTGGTCGAACGCGGGCGCCTTCGTCACGCTCGCCGTCTCCGGCATCGTGATGGCCTTCGGCAAGTTCTTCCTGTTGCCGGTGCTGGGCGGCGCGCTCTTCGGCTGGCTTACCTACGTGCTGAAGACGGTGCACAACTTCGTCGGGCCGCTCTTCGTGGTGACGACGGTCTTCATGATCTTCACCTTCATCCGCAGCAATTGGCCGCGCGCCTACGACTGGGCCTGGCTGCGGGCGGCCGGCGGGCTCTTCGGAGGGCACGAGCCGCCCTCGCACCGCTTCAACGCGGGCGAGAAGGCCGTGTTCTGGGGCGGCGTGCTGTTCCTGGGCAGCATCGTCATCGGCTCGGGGCTCTTCCTGGACAAACTGCTGCCGGGCTTCGTCTACACGCGCGGCGAGATGCAGGTCGCCCACATGATCCATGCGGTCGCGACGCTGTGCATGATGGCGCTGATCATGGGCCACATCTACATCGGCACGCTGGGCATGAAAGGCGCCTACGGCGCCATGCGCGAGGGCTACGTCGACGAGACCTGGGCGCGCGAGCACCACGCGCTCTGGTACAACGACATCGTGGCCGGCAAAATCCCCGCGCAGCGCACGCCCGAGCCCGGGCAACCCGTGGCGGTGCGTCCGCTCCCGGTCCGAGGAACCACGTCATGAAGAAGCTTCTTGCCCTCTCCACGCTGTCGCTGGCTTTCGCGGCGCCGCTCGCGTTCGCGAAAATCCCGGCGCCCACCCTGACGCCCGAAGCCAAGGCCAAGGCCGCCGAGGCGGCCGCGCGCACGGCCTGGGCGGCCAAGGTCGACAACTACAAGCTGTGCGTGTCGCAGGACCAGGTGGCGGCCAAGTACCGCGCCAGCGTGACCGCCGCGGGCAAGCCCGTGCCGGCCGCGACGCCCACGCCGGCCTGCGCCGATCCGGGACCCTTCGCATTCACCGCGCCCGCCGACGCCAAGCCGATCGAGGCTTCCGGCGCGCATTCGCCCGCGACCACCGCCGCTTCGCCGCCCAGCTCGAACCAGACTTCGGCCGAGACGCAGCCCGCGCCCAAGAAGTGACCGCGCAACCCGGCGCCGGGGCCGCACGGCCGCCGCCGCGCCTCACGCAAGCGAAGGCGCCCCTGACGCGCGAGATCGAGATCGTCGACGAGCACGGCGAGCGCGGCGTGGTCTCCATTCCAGCCGAGCGCGACCTCACCGTCTATGTCGACCGGCGCGAACTCGTCACGCTGATGACGCTGGGCGCCGAGCCCGAGCTGCTGGTGCTCGGCTACCTGCTGAACCAGCGGCTGATCGAATCCGCCTTCGACGTCGAATCCGTCACCGTCGACTGGGAGGTCGGCGCCGCCGCCGTGCGCACGCACACCGGCATCGACCGCATCGAGGAGCGCACGGCGAAGAAGGTCGTGACCACCGGTTGCGGCCAGGGCAGCGTCTTCGGCGAGCTGATGGCGGACATCGACAAGCTGCGCCTGCCGGACACGTGCTTCAACCAGGCCCAGCTCTATGCGCTGGTGAACGCCATCCGCCTCCAGGAGAGCACCTACAAGTCGGCGGGCTCCGTGCACGGCTGCGCGCTCTTCACGCTGGGTGAAGGCGACGCCGTCGAGATGCAATGCTTCGTCGAGGACGTGGGCCGCCACAACGCCATCGACACCATTGCCGGCTGGATCGCCATGCAGCCCGCGGGCAGCCTCGGCGGCGGGCGCGTGTTCTACACCACCGGCCGGCTCACCAGCGAGATGGTGATCAAGTCCGCCCAGATGGGCGTGGCGATCGTGGTCTCGCGCAGCGGCATCACGCAGATGGGGCACGAGGTGGCGCAGCGCGTCGGCCTCTGCGCCATCGGGCGCGCGACCAATCGGCGCTTCGTCTGCTATGCGGGTGCCGGGCGGCTCATGCTGCAGCCGGAGCTCGCGGGCGCGCGCTCCCCGGCGCCGGCCTGAATTCCCCCTAAAGCCTTCGGTTTGGACGGGCGCGGCGGCTCGGCTATCGTCTCGGCCATGAATGCCTCCCTTCGCCTCGGATGGCGCACGCTCTGGCGCGACCTGCGCGCGGGCGAACTGCGCCTGCTGATCGTCGCCGTGCTGCTCGCGGTGGCGGCGCTCACCGCCGTCGGCTTCTTCGCCGACCGCCTCAAGGGCGGGCTGCAGCGCGATGCGCGCCAGTTGCTGGGCGGCGACGCCGTGCTCGCCACCGACAACCCGACGCCCGCCGCTTTCATGGCGCGGGCCCGCTCGCTCGGGTTGCAAGGGACGACGACCTACGGCTTCCCGACCATGGCGCGCGCGAGCGACGCGCAGGGTGGCGCCAGCAAGCTGGTCGCCCTGAAAGCCGTGACCACGGGCTACCCGTTGCGCGGCAACCTGCTGGTGAGCGCCGATGCCGCCGCGCCGGGCCAGGCCACTCGCGACATCCCGGCACCCGGCGAGGCCTGGGTGGACGCATCGCTGCTCGAATCGCTGGCCCTGAAGGTGGGCGACACCCTGCTGCTGGGCGACACCGGCCTGCGCATCGCGCGCGTGATCGTGCTGGAGCCCGACCGCGGCGCGGGCGTCATGAGCTTCGCGCCGCGCGTCATGCTCAATCAGGCCGACGTGGCGCGCACCGGCCTCGTGCAGCCCGCGAGCCGCGTCAGCTACCGCTTCGCGGTGGCGGGCGAAGCCGCCGCGGTGAAGCGTTTCAGCGACTGGGCGGACCAGACCATCAAGACGGGCGAGGTGCGCGGCGCGCGGCTCGAATCCTTCGAAAGCGGCCGGCCGGAGATGCGGCAGACATTGGACCGCGCCGAGAAATTCCTGAACCTGGTGGCGCTGCTCGCCGCGCTGCTCTCCGCCGTGGCCGTGGCCCTGGCGGCGCGCGGCTTCGCGGCCCGGCACCTGGACGACTGCGCGATGCTGCGCGTGCTGGGCCAGAGCCAGCGCACCATCGCGCAGGCCTACACCTTCGAGTTCGCGGCCATCGGCCTCTTCGCCAGCGGGCTCGGCGTAGCGATCGGCTTTGCCGTGCACTACGTCTTCGTGCTGCTGCTGGCGGGTCTGGTCGAGACCGCACTGCCCGCGCCGACCTTGTGGCCGGTGGCCTTCGGCCTGGGCATGGGACTCACGCTGCTCTTCGCCTTCGGCCTGCCGCCCGTGCTGCAACTGGCCCAGGTGCCGCCGCTGCGGGTGATCCGGCGCGACGTGGGCGGGCTGAAGCCGGCTTCGGTCGCGGTGCTCACCCTGGGCGTCGCCGGCTTCGCCGCATTGCTCGTCGCGGCCAGCAGCGACTTGAAGCTCGGGCTCATCGCGGTCGGCGGCTTCGCCGCCGCCGTGGCTCTCTTCGCGCTCTTGAGCTGGCTGGCCGTGCTGCTGCTTCGCCGCAGCGTCAACGAGTCGACGGCGCCGCGCTGGCTGGTGCTCGCCACGCGCCAGATCTCGGCGCGGCCGGTCTATGCCGTGGTGCAGGTCAGCGCGCTCTCGGTCGGCCTGCTGGCGCTGGTGCTGCTGGTGCTGCTGCGCACCGACCTGGTGGCGAGCTGGCGCCGCGCCACGCCGCCGGACGCGCCGAACCGCTTCGTCATCAACGTGATGCCGGACCAGGGCGATGCCTTCCGCAAGGCGCTGCGCGAGGGCGGCGTGTCGAAGTTCGACTGGTACCCGATGATCCGCGGCCGCCTGGTGGCGATCAACGACAAACCCGTCTCGCCCGACGACTACGCGGACGACCGCGCCAAGCGCCTGGTCGACCGCGAGTTCAACCTCAGCAACGCGGCCGAGCGTCCGCCGCACAACGAGATCGTCGCCGGCGCCTGGAAGCCCGAAGGCCAGGGCGAGGTGAGCGTCGAAGAGGGCCTGATGGAGACGCTGGGCCTGAAGCTCGGCGACAAGCTGCGCTTCGACATCGGCGGCATCCAGAACGAGGCGCGCATCACCTCCACGCGCAAGGTCGACTGGGGCTCGCTGCACGCCAACTTCTTCGTCATGTACACGGTGAGCGCGCTGGGCGGCGACGTGCCCGTCACCTACATGAGCGCCTTCCGCGCGCCGGAACGCAAGGGTTTCGACAACGCGCTGGTGCGCGCCTTCCCCAACGTGACCAACGTCGACATGAGCGCCACCATCGGCCAGGTGCAGCGGGTGCTGGACCAGGTGATCCGCGCGGTCGAGTTCCTCTTCGGCTTCACGCTCGCGGCGGGGCTGGTGGTGCTGTTCGCGGCCGTCACGGCGACGCGCGAGGAGCGCGCGCGCGAGTTTGCCGTGATGCGCGCGGTCGGCGCGCGCGGGAGCCTGCTGCGGCAGGTGCAGCGCGCCGAACTCGCGGGCGTGGGCCTGCTGGCGGGCTTCCTCGCGAGCATGGTCGCTTCGGTGATCGGCTGGGCGCTGGCGCGCTTCGTCTTCGATTTCACATGGACGGCTTCCCCGCTGGTGCCCATCCTGGGCTCGCTCGCGGGAGCTGTGCTCGCGCTCGCCGCGGGCTGGTGGGGGCTGCGCGAAGTGCTGCGGCGGCCGGTGGTCGATACGCTGCGGCGCGCGGCGGAATGACGGCGGCAAAGAGACAGGCAAAGAAAGACAGATGCAGATAGAAGACAAGGCACCCTTCGACACGCCCTTCGAGTGGATCGGCGGCGAAGCCAAGGTGCACGCCCTGGTCGAGCGTTTCTACGACCTGATGGACCTGGAGCCGGCCTACGCGCAGTTGCGCGCGGTGCATGGCACGACGCTGGACAACGCGCGCCAGCGGCTCTTCTGGTTCCTCTGCGGCTGGCTGGGCGGCCCGCAGCACTATACCGATCGCTTCGGCCACCCGATGCTGCGGGCGCGGCACCTGCCGCAGAGCATCGGCGGCCACACCATCGGCATCAAGGAGCGAGACCAGTGGCTGGCCTGCATGGACCAGGCGATGGGCGAGACGGGCGTGCCCGAGGCGCTGCGGGAGCGCCTGCGCGGTTCCTTCTTCCAGACGGCCGACTGGATGCGCAACCGCAACGGGTAGCGTGCCGGCTCAGCGCCGCCCGGGCGCGAGCAGCACCACCAGCGCGCCGGCCCCGCCTTCGGCCGGCTTGGCTTGCACGAAGGCCAGGGTCTCGTTCTTCTGGATCAGCCAGCGCTGCACCTTGGCCTTGAGCACCGGCTGCCGCCCGGGCGAGCCGAGGCCCTTGCCGTGCACCACGCGCACGCAGCGCACGCCCTGCTTGTGGGCTTCGCGCATGAAGGAACCCAGCGCCTCGCGCGCCTCGTCGCTGCGCATGCCGTGCAGGTCGATCTCGCGCTGGATCGACCATTCGCCCGCGCGCAGCTTGCGCGTCACGTCGGTGTGGATGCCGGGGCGGCGAAAGCTCATCGCGTCGTCCGCATCGAGCAGGGTCGTCACGTCGAACTCGTCCGAGAGCGATTCGCGCAGCACGCGCTGCTCGTCCAGCTGATGCTGGACGGGGATCGGCGCCGGCGGCTCCGGTGCCAGCGGCACGGTGGCCTTTCCGCGCAGCGGCTTCGTCGCGCCGATGGCGCGCGTGAAGAGGTCCTGCTCTGCGAGTCGCTTCTTCTCGGCCGCCGCGCGCGCCGCCGCCTGGGCGGCCTCGCGCTCACGCGTCTCGGCCAGCGTCTTCTGGACGGCCTTCAGGTCGGCCAGGCTTTTCAGGGCTGTCGATTTGGGGGGCATGGCCACATCATGCCTCCTGCGGCGCGAGGGCCTCAGATCATGCCGTACTCGGCCATCGAGAGGGCCTGGCCCGGGGCGACGATGACGTGGTCCAGGACCTGGACATCGATCAGCGCCAGCGCCGACTTGAGCGTTCGCGTGAGCGTCGCGTCGGCGTGCGAAGGCTCCACCGATCCGCTGGGATGGTTGTGCGCGAGCACCACGCTCGCGGCACGGTGGTCCAGCGCGCCCTTGACCACCTCGCGCGGGTAGACGCTGGTCTGGGTCAGCGTGCCCTGGAACATCTCTTCCATGGCGATCAGGCGGTTCTTCGCGTCGAGGAAGACGACCGCGAACACCTCGCGCGGCCTCGTGGCGAGGTGCAGCTGCAGGAATTTCTTGACGCTCCCGACGGAGTCGAGGCAGTCACGTTCCTTCATTCGCTGGCCCATCGCGCGGCGCGCGATCTCGAGTACGGCCATCAGTTCGGCGCGCTTGGCGGTGCCGCCCAGGCCCTTGATGCATTTGAGGTCCTCGATGCCTGCATGGAGCAGGCCATGGAGCCCGCCGAAGGCGTCGAGCAGTTCCTGCGCGAGTTGCAGGACATTCTTGCCGCGCATGCCGGTGCGCAGCAGCAGGGCGATGAGTTCGGCGTCGCCGAGCGCGGCGGCGCCGCGCGCCATCAGCTTCTCGCGCGGCAGCACCGCCTCCGGCAAGAAATCCTTGAAAGACATGGTTTCTACGGGCTCAAGGCCCACTCCCTAAAATACAGGCCCCAGTCTAGCGGGACGCATACCCTTGTCTTCGATCACTTCCTCGCCCGTCGGTGCGCCCGTCGTGGCCCCCGGCTCCTTTCTCACGCTGCACTACCGGCTGGCCGGCCCGGCGGGCGATGTCATCAACACCTTCGGCGGCAAGCCGGCGACGCTCTCGCTCGGCACGGGCGAGCTGTCGCCCGCCGTCGAGCGGCTGCTGCTGGGGCTGGCCGAAGGCACGCACATCACCTTCGACTTGCCCGCGGGCGACGCCTTCGGCGAACGCAACCCGGAGATGCAGCAATGGGTGGCGCGCACGCTGCTCGCGCAGATGGGCGACCCGGACGAACAATACGCAAATGGCGACGTGGTGCAGTTCCCCACGCCGGACGGCACCGGCAACTATGCCGGCGCGGTGATCGAATCCAACGACACGGCCGTGCGCTTCGACTTCAACCATCCGCTTGCCGGCCAGCCCGTGACCTTCGAGGTCCAGCTGATCGGCGTGCTGTGAGCGGCCGCCCGATGAACGGCGTCCAGGAAGTCATCCTCGCCGAGCCGCGTGGCTTCTGCGCCGGCGTGGACCGCGCCATCGAGATCGTCGAGCGCGCCATCGCGAAGTTCGGTGCCCCCATCTACGTGCGCCACGAGATCGTGCACAACACCTACGTCGTCAACGAACTCAAGTCCAAGGGTGCGGTCTTCATCGAGGATCTCGCCGAGGTGCCGCCGGGCGCCACGCTGGTCTTCAGCGCGCACGGCGTCAGCAAGGCCGTGCAGGCCGAGGCGAGGGCGCGCGGCTTCCAGATCTTCGACGCCACCTGTCCGCTCGTGACCAAGGTGCACGTCGAGGTGGCGAAGCTCGCGAAGGAAGGCTACGAGTTCATCATGATCGGCCACAAGGGTCATCCCGAGGTAGAAGGCACCATGGGCCAACTGTCCAGCGGCATTCACCTGGTCGAGGATGTGGAGGACGTGGCGAGCGTGTCGCCCATGCAGACGGCCCGGCTCGCGGTCGTCACGCAGACCACGCTGTCGGTCGACGACGCGGCCGAGATCTCCGCCGCCGTGCGCGCGCGCTTCCCCAGCGTGCGCGAGCCCAAGCAGCAGGACATCTGCTACGCCACGCAGAACCGGCAGGACGCCGTGAAGATGCTCAGCCCTCAGGTCGACCTGGTCATCGTGGTCGGCAGTCCGACCAGTTCCAACAGCAATCGCCTGCGCGAACTCGCGCAGCGCCTGGGCACGGAGGCCTACATGGTGGATTCGGCGGCCGAGTTGAAGGCGGAGTGGTTCGACGGCAAGATGCGCGTGGGCCTCACGGCTGGCGCCTCGGCGCCCGAGGTGCTGGTGCGCGAGGTCATCGACCGCGTGAAGGCGCTGGGCGCGGTGTCGATCCGCAAGATGGACGGCATCGAGGAGACGCTGAAGTTCCCGCTGCCCAAGGGCCTCAAGCTGGAAGACATGCCGCCGCCGGGGCACATCTCGTGAGTGGCGCCGTGAGGGATTGGCACGGCGATATCGAGGCCGCCGCCCGCCGGCTGCACGAGCGCGCACCGCACTTCGTGCGCGAGACGCCATTGTGGAAGCTGGGCGGCGAAGCCCTGGGCCTGAAGACGCCGGGTGCGGAAGTCTGGCTCAAGCTGGAGCACCTGCAGGCGAGCGGCAGCTTCAAGGCCCGCGGCATGATGAACCGGCTGCTTGCCAACGAGATTCCGGCCAGCGGCGTGATCGTCGCCTCGGGCGGCAACGCCGGCATCGCGACCGCCGCGGCGGCGCAGGCGCTCGGCGTGCATTGCGAGGTCTTCCTGCCCGTCGTCTCGCCCGAAGCGAAGCGCGCCAGGTTGCGGGCGCTCGGCGCGGAGGTCGTGGTCGGCGGCGAGGTCTATGCCGACGCCCTGGCCGCCTGCCTCGAACGGCAGGGGCAGACCGGCGCGCTGCTCACGCATGCCTACGACCAGCCCGAAGTCGTGGCCGGTGCCGGCACGCTGGGCCGCGAGATCGAGGGGCAGGGCGGGTTGCCGGATGCCGTGCTCGTGAGCGTTGGCGGTGGCGGCCTCATCGGCGGACTCGCGGGCTGGTTCGAGCAGCGCAGCCGCGTGGTGGCGCTCGAACCCGAGCGTGCGCCGACGCTGTTTCGCGCACGCGAGGCCGGGAGGCCTGTCGATGTGGACGTGGGCGGCGTGGCGGCAGATTCACTGGGCGCGCGGCGCATCGGCGCGATCTCGTGGGACATCACGCAGCGCGAGGTGCGCGATGCGCTGCTGCTGGGCGACGAGGCCATCCGCGCCGCGCAGCTCTGGCTGTGGCGCGAACTGCGGATGGCCGTCGAGCCCGCGGCGGCCCTGCCGCTGGCGGCGCTGCAAAGCGGTGCCTACGTGCCGCGCGCGGGCGAGAAGGTCTGCCTCATCGTCTGCGGCGCGAACGTCGACCCGGCCAGCCTGGCCTGAGTGCCGGTGCTCAGCCTGCGGCGGGCGGCTGGTCGGTGTTGACCATCCACGGCACGCCGAACTTGTCCTCCAGCATGCCGAAGCCGGGCGACCAGAAGGTCACGCCGTACGGCATCGTGACCTTGCCGCCTGCGGCTAGCGCCTTGAACAGCGCCTCGCCTTCCTTCGCATCCTTCGCCTGGACCGAAAGCGAGAAGCCCTTGTAGCCCTCGAAGGGGTAGCCGGGCGGCGCGTCGGACGCCATCAGGCTCTGGCCGCGCGCCTGGAGGGTGGCGTGCATGATCTTGTCCTTGTGCCCGGCGGGCGTCTCCTTGCCCATCGGACTCTCGCCGAAGGTCATGCTGAAGATGATCTTGCCGTCCAGGCATTTGGCGTAGAAGGCCAGCGCCTCGGCGGCATTGCCGTTGAATGTCAAATAAGCTTGCATTGAAATCTCCTTGCTGGGTGTGACAGAAGGAGCATCCTAGCGGCCACCTAAAATGCGCCGATGCTCGATATCACTTTGTTACGCAAGGACCTCGCCTCGGTCGTGGCCCGCCTCGAAACGCGCAAGAAAAACCAGGCCTTCCTGGACGTGGCGACCTTCACCACGCTCGAGGCCGAGCGCAAGACGCTGCAGACCCGCACCGAGGAGCTGCAGGCACGGCGCAACACCCTGAACAAGCAGATCGGGCCGCTGAAGGCCAAGGGCGAATCCGTCGATGCGCTGATGGCGGAAGTCAATGCGCTGAAAGCCGAGCAGGAGTCGTCGGCCACGCGGCTCGAGGCCATCCAGCCCGAGCTGCAGGCGCTGCTGCTGGCCGTGCCCAACCTGCCGCATCCGAGCGTGCCGGTCGGCGAGGATGAGCATGCGAATGTCGAGGTGCGTCGCTGGAGCCCGAAGGGCGGCCCCGGTGGCGCCGCGGCGGCGCTCGGCTTCACGGCACGGGACCACGTGGACCTCGGCACCCCGCTGGGCCTGGATTTCGAGACGGGCGTCAAGCTCTCCGGCTCGCGCTTCACCGTGATGAAGGGGCCGATCGCCCGCCTGCATCGCGCGCTCTCGCAGTTCATGCTCGACATCCAGACGCAGCAGCACGGCTACACCGAGTGCTACGTGCCCTACGTCGTCAACGCCGAGACGCTGCGCGGCACCGGCCAGCTGCCCAAGTTCGAGGGCGATCTCTTCGCCGCGAAGAAGGGCGGCCAGGAAGGCGAGCCCGCGCCCGACCACGCGGCGCTCTACCTCATCCCGACCAGCGAAGTGCCGCTCACGAACTTCATGCGCGACGAGGTGGTGCCGGAGGCCCAGTTGCCGATCAGGCTCACTGCCCACACGCCCTGTTTCCGCTCGGAAGCGGGCAGCGCCGGCCGCGACACGCGCGGCATGATCCGCCAGCACCAGTTCGACAAGGTCGAGATGGTGCAGATCACGCACCCTGATGCCAGCTACGACGCGCTGGAGGCGATGACGGGCCACGCCGAGGCCGTGCTGCAGGCGCTGGAGCTGCCCTACCGCGTGGTGCTGCTCAGCACCGGCGACATGGGCTTCGGCGCCAGCAAGACTTACGACCTGGAAGTGTGGCTGCCCGCGCAGGACACCTACCGCGAGATCAGCTCGGTGTCGAACTGCGAGGCCTTCCAGGCCCGCCGCCTGCAGGCGCGCTTCAAGAATGCGCAGGGCAAGAACGAACTCGTGCACACCTTGAACGGCTCCGGCCTGGCGGTCGGCCGCACGCTGGTTGCGGTGCTGGAGAATCACCAGAACGCCGACGGCTCGATCACCGTGCCGGCCGCGCTGCGGCCGTACATGGGCGGCATCGAGGTGTTGCGTCCGTGAGGAAAAGGCCCGGAAGCCTCTGCTAGAATTCCGGGCTCGACAGACACCGGAGAGGTGGCAGAGTGGTCGAATGTACCTGACTCGAAATCAGGCGTACTAGCGATAGTACCGAGGGTTCGAATCCCTCCCTCTCCTCCAGGCATGGCTTCCTGATCACTTCGCGGTGCATCGAACAAGCCCTTGAAAGCCCCGCCCGTCGGGGCTTTTTCGCGTGGGCAGCGCGGTCAGCCACCGGATTTCTCGAACGTGACCCGCGTCGTGTATTCGCCGCCCTCCCGCCCGCAGGCGATCTTCCATCCCTCGTGCTCGCAGATCCGCGACACGATCTGCAGGCCATAGCCCGTGGAGCGCGCCGTTGCCGGTGACCGCGACCCGGGCGCGACATCGTTGCGGATTTCAAGGCTCCGATCCCACGCCCGGACGGCGATCCATGAGCCCGCGTAGGCCACGGCGTTGCGCAGGAGGTTCTCCACCAGCACGGCCAGCAGGCCCTCCGCCGCTGTCACCTGCATCTGCGCATCGATCTCGTGCCGCACATCGAGTCCGCGCTGTCGGATGACGGGGGACAGGCCTTGCAGCGTGCGTCCGATGTCGTCCGCCAGCCTGGCCGCGCGGACAGGCGCGGGCGCCGCCACGCTGTCCTCGCGGCCGAGCGCGAGGAAGGTCGCGACCAGCGCCTCCATGTCGTCAGCGCTTCGTGCCATGCGTGCGATCGCGCGCTCGCGCAGGGCCGGATCGTCCGTGGCCTGCAGCAACGAGAGGCTGGTCTTGAAGACGGTGACCGGCGTGCGCAACTCATGGCTCGCGAAGCGCGTGAACTCGCGCTCGCGGCGCAGGAAGCCGCTGAGCCGATCCACCAGCTTGGTGAAGCCGCGGCTGAGCGCGCCGATCTCGTCCGCGCGCCGCACGCCCGAGAAGGCTGCCGGGCCATCGCCGTGCGCATCCACCTCCTGCGTCAATGTGGCGAGCGGCCGCGCCAGCTGGCGTGCCAGCACGGCGCCGGTGAAGCCGCCCAGCACGCTCACGACGGCGCCGATCAGCAGCAATGCGAGAAGGAGGTAGGGCTGGATCTGGTCGATGTCCAGCAGGCTGTCGCCGTCGATCACCGCGTAGAGCGTGTCCTGCCCATGCGCGAATGGCGCCACGCGGATCATGGAGCCGTCGCCCAGGTGCCGGTGCGTCCCGGGCCCGTAGCCCGGTGCCCACGCGGGCAGGTCCGGCGAGCCGCGCACGTGGAGACGGACAAGGTCGGCTGGCAGCGCCGGGCGCCTGGCGGCGCCATGTGCTGCGTCCACCAGGGAACGCAAGCGTCGCGGCATGGCCTCTGCGGGGCTTGCGTCGGAGGCGCGGTCGAGTTCCGCGACGGCCCAGTCCGTGACCGCGGCGAGATAGCGACGCAACAGGAACTCCTCCGTGATCTGCACCGCCACGAAGATGAACAGCCCATAGACGAGGCTTGTCAGCGCCGCGAAGCGCAGGAAGACGCGTCCAAGGCGGCGCTCGAAGGGATGCTCAGGGGACAAGGCGCCAGCCCTTTCCATGGACGGTCTCGATCAACGGTCTCTCGCCGGCTTCCGTCAGTGCCGTGCGCAGGCGATAGATGTGGGTGCGCAGCGGGTCGCTGTCGGGCACGTCGCCGCCCCAGATCTCCTTTTCGAGCAAGCTGCGTTCGACGACATCGGGACAGCGCGCCACCAGGATCTTGAGCACGCGCAACTGCAATTCGTTGAGCCGGACGCGCCGCCCGTTGCGGCTGGCCGTGCCCGCGCCATGGTCGATGACGAGTTCGCCGAGCGTCTGCACCGAAACCTGCGGGCGGCGTCCGCGCGAGACGATCGCCTGCAGGCGAAAGTAGAGCTCCTCCATCTCGAAGGGCTTGACGAGGTAGTCGTCGGCACCTCGGGCGAAGCCTGCCTTCTTGTCCTCCAGTGTGTCGCGCGCGGTGAGGAAGATGACGGGCGTGTCGTCGCGGTGCCCCCGGCGCAGGCGCTCGCAGACCTCCAGCCCGTCGATGCCCGGCACCGCGACGTCGAGCACATAGGCCTCGAAGCCCGCGCCGCGCGCCATGTCGAGAAAGGCCTGGCCGTGGAAGGCCAGGTCGACCTCGCAGCCCCGCGCTTCCAGGTAGTCCGACACCGCGCCGGCGAGCGCGGGATTGTCTTCGAGCAGCAGGACTCTCATGACGGCATCCCGGAGGGTCGAGGACTGCCACGCGCGCTGCCGTTGACGTTTGGCTCACGGCGGCGCGCGCAGCATGTGCGGTACCACACCATCGGTCTGCAACCGGCCGATCTCATCATGTCATTCACCTTCATTGCGAACCATTGCACCGCGCTGTCGCGCCTGTTCTGGTCCCTCTTCCTGCTTGCCTTGCTCTTTGCCGAGCGGTTGTTCGCCAGCCTGCTGCTCGGCGGTGTCATGTCCCTGTCGGGCACCGTCCTGGTCGGCTTGGCGATGGCGGGTCGCCTGTGGTGCGCGCTCCATGCAGGCTGCCGCGCCGATGGCGAACTTCTCCAGGACGGGCCCTATTCGATGACGCGCAACCCGCGCCAGTTCCTGCTGTTCGTCGGCTTTGTCGGTGTCGGGCTCGCTACCCGCAGCCTGAGCTTCGCGCTGGCGGCCGTCCTCTTCTCCGGCCTGGTCTGTTCATGCACGATCGCGCACAAGGCCCGACGCATGCGTGTCGGCTTCGGCCCCGCCTTCGATGCGTGTTGCGAGCGCACCCCGTGCTTCTTTCCCGCGTTTTCGCTCTATCGGGAAGCCGAATTCCGCAAGGTGCGGCCGCGCCGCTTCCTGCGCGCCATCGGCGACGAACTCTGGCTCGTGTGGCTGGTGGGCGCCATCGGCCTGGCCGACACGCTGCGCCTGCGGCTCGCGTTGCCCGTGATCGTCGTCTTGTGAGTCCGTGCGCCGCGCACGCAAGTGATCTTTGATTCACACGTGGCCACCTAGCATCGAGCGCATGAAGCCCTGTTCCATTGCCGGACTGCGACCCGTCCGGGCCGAGCCGCAACTGACCATCGTCGTGCCCTGCTACCAGGAGGCGCAGGTCCTGCCCGATTTCCACCGGCGAATTCGCGCCGTCATGAACACGATGCACCTGCCGTGCGAGCTGCTCTACGTGGACGACGGCTGCACCGACCGCACACCCGAGTTGCTGGATGCCTTTGCCGGCGAGGCCGGCGTGCGCTGCGTGCGCCTGAGCCGCAACTTCGGCAAGGAGGCGGCGATGTGCGCGGGGCTGGACCACGCGCGCGGCACGGCGGTGCTGTTCATCGACGCCGACCTGCAGGATCCGCCGGAACTGGTTCCGCTGATGGTCGAGCACTGGCTCGCCGGGCATGACATCGTCAACATGCAGCGGCTGCGGCGTCTGGGCGATTCATGGCTCAAGCGCGCGACGGCGGGAATCTACTATCGGCTCATGGAGCGCCTGGTGGACCGCATCAAGTGGCCGCGCCAGGTCAGCGACTTTCGCCTGCTGGGCCCCGCGCCGCTGGCGGCCTTGCGCGGATTGCCGGAGCGCGGCCGGATGCTCAAGGGCATGATCAGCTGGATCGGCTTTTCCACCATCGAAGTGCCCTACGTGCGCGCGGCACGCGGGGCCGGCGCCACGAAGTGGAACTACCTCGGCCTGATCGACCTCGCGATCGAGGGCGTGCTGGGACTTTCGCGCAAGCCTTTGCGCTGGTACACGCTGGCGAGCTCGGCGGTGTTCGTGGCCAGCATGGTGTTCGTCACTGCGGGGCTGGCATCGGGCCGGTATTCGCTGGATCACCTGTTGCTGGCTCTCGTCGCCTTCCTGTGCCTGGGGGTCTCCATGGTCGGCGAGTACGTGGGGGCCGTGGTCGTCGAGGCAAAGCAGCGGCCGAACTACCTGCTGAAGCAGGTGGCGGCCGCACGCGGCGCCTCCGATCCAGGCATCCGCCCGGCGGCTGTTCGTGGTGGGTGGCGCGCATGAGCGCGGCGCTGACGCCGCGCGCACTGTGGTGCCTCCTCGGTGGCATCCTGCTGCTCCGGCTCGCCGGCCTCGATCTCTATCCCCTGATGGACACGTCCGAGGCCCGCTATGGCGAGATGGCCCGGAAAATGGTGGCACTGGACGACTGGGTCACGCCCATGTTCGACCACGGGATTCCCTTCTGGGGCAAGCCGCCGCTGTCCTTCTGGTCGCAGGCCGCGAGCATGAAACTGTTCGGCGTGGGCGAGTTCGCGGCGCGGCTGCCGGCCTGGCTCTTCCATGCCGCGAGCACCTTGCTCATCGTGCGGCTGGGGCGGCAGGAGTTCGGCCTGCACACGGGCTTGCTGGCCGCGGTCATCTATTCGAGCTGCGCCTTGGGGCTGGTCTCCAGCGGCGTCGTCCTGACGGATCCGGCGCTGGGGTTCGCCATGCTTCTGGCGTACTTCGGATTCTGGCGGGGCATGGCCTACCGCGACGGCACCAGCGCGCTTCTCGGTTTCGCCGGGTTGGGCCTCGGGCTGCTGGCCAAGGGGCCGTTGGCGGTGCCGCTGCTCGCCATCCCGGCCCTGGCCTGGACCTTCCGGCATCGGCAATGGCGCGCGTTGGCCGCGCTGCCCTGGCTGTCAGGCCTGGGTCTGGCAATGCTGGTCGCCATCCCCTGGTACGTGGCGGCCGAGGCCAGGAGCCCCGGTTTCCTTGCCTACTTCCTGGTCGGCGAGCACTGGAATCGCTTTGTCGTCAGCGGCTGGTCGGGCGACCTCTACGGCACGGCGCACATCGAGCCAAGGGGCACGATCTGGCTCCATCTCGCGGGCGCTTTTCTGCCGTGGAGCTTGCTGTTGCCGCTGCTGTACTTCGCTCGCGACCGGTCCGCGCAACGGTCTCGTTGCCACGGCTTCTTGTGGGCCTGGGCGCTCGCGGCGCCGCTCTTCTTCACGATGGCGGGCAACATCCTCTGGACCTATGTGTTGCCGGCGCTGCCGGCATGGTCCCTGCTTCTCGCGGACGGTATCGCGCGGTGCAGGCGACTGCCCCCATGGACGCTGATCGCCGGCGCGCTGTTGTTGCCCTTGATGCTCGCGATGGTGGTGCTGGACGGCAGCCGCATGCTGCGCCGCCAGAATCAGCGGGAGATCGTCTCGGCATGGGATGCGAGGCAGCAGCGGGCGCCGGGCCCGCTCTACTACATCGAGGGACGTTCGTACTCGGCCGAGTTCTACAGCGCGGGCCGTGCAAGACACGTCGCATCGATCGATGAACTGCCCCGCGGCGAGACGCTGTATGTCGCGACGCGGGAGGCGGCGCCTTCGCGCGCCTGGATCGCCGAGCGGGGTTGCGCGCCGGTGGTCGAGCTCAACGAGACGCGGCTGCTCCACTGCCCTCCCTTGCCCGCGGCCGCCCATTGAGCCACGAAGCGCCGGCGCCCTCCCGGCCTTCGCGCTACGCGCAATGCATGTACACCAGCGATAGATAGCTGGCGTGCTGCTTGAGTGCCTCCAACTGTTGCAGCGTCGTGCCCCGCACTTGCGTTTCCGGATCCATCCGCAGCGTGCCGTCCGGCATCAGGATGAAGTGGGTCCGGCCCGCTGGCGCGCTGTCCTGCGTCGTCACGTAGCCGCAGCCCGCGCGTGTGGCGCGGTTGTACGTGACGCTGGAGAACTGCGCGGACCGCGCATCGGGAAGCCGGTTCTTCACTTGGGATTCGACCTGCCATACCGGCCAGTAGAACCACCATGCGCCGGCGCAACCGGCGAAGACCGCAAGGCCTCCCAGGATGGCCATCAGTGCTCTCATGCCTTGCCTCCTATCTCTCTGTGACAGCGCGACGCATCGCGTGTAACAAACTATAGCTATATGTAGTACCTAATGGCTACATTGGCTAGGGAAACGCCTAGGTCGTACTACGTCTTTTACTAACGTCCGATGCCTGACAATTTCCCGAAGAAGAGAACGAGATGGACAGAGGAGGACGTGGAAGATGGCTTATGAGTTGCTGAGGAAGATCGCCACCGGCGAATTGCCGATGAAGTTGACGGCGCCGATGGAAATCGAGGACCTGCGCGTATTGCGCGATGCGGGTTATGTGAAGGCGGAAATCCCGCCGCAAGGGGGCACCGCCGCGGTGGTCCTGGCGCTCACGCCATTGGGCGCCACGGCGCTGCGCTATTTCGCGAGCAGGTAGCGCATTGCGGTGGCGCCCGCCGTTGCTGGCGCGCGACGAAAGTTCCCAGGATTTGCGCGGGCGCCACGGCGCGCGAAGGTAAGATCAGCCGCTTCCACGATCGGCACAGGGCGGTCGTGGGTGTGTCGGCGGAATGCCGCCAATCGTTTTTCTGCGGGCCCCCACGTGGGGCCTTTTTTATGGCCTGGCTGACAGGGGACAGTGAGCCATGATGGGTAATTCGTCGTTCGCGGGGCTGGGCAACTCGTCCTTTGCAAGTCTGACACCGGCGCCTGCGTCCGCCGACGAGGCTGAGCCATGGGTGCGTGGCGAGCTGATCCGCAGCCTCATGCGGGCCTCGCGCGGCTCCTACCTTCTGGCCGCCGCGTTGATGCCCGCCATGGTGGGCCTGAGCTGGGGCCACGTGCCGCCCTGGCAGTTGATCATCTGGCTGGCCATCGGCATCGCCGCCACCGGCTGCCGCATCTGGGGCGAGCAGGTCTACGCGCGGCACTACGCCGACCGCGATTCGGCCGCGCAGCAGTACTTCGTCGAGCGCTACCGCTTCCTCTGGAGCGCGAGCGCCTTCGCCTGGGGCCTGTCGATCCTGATCTTCTTCGAGCGCACGCCGCTCGTGAACCAGTTCATGAGCTGGCTCATCGTCGCCGGCGTCGCGACCTTTCCGCTCAACGGCCTCGCGCTGCACCCGCCGCTGCTGCGGCGCTATGTCAACACGCTTTTCTTCACGATGCTGGCGGCGATCACCTTCCGCGTGATCGAATTGAACTTCGAGCGTCCGCATTTCCACTATGGCTTCCTCATGCTGCCCGGCCTTCACTGGTGGCTGCTGCTGCGCGCGGGCCGGCGCATCCACGAGACCGCGCGCAACAGCTTCGAGCTGCTCTTCCACAACCACATCCTGATCAACTCGCTCACGCAGCAGCGGCAGGCGGCGGTCTCTGCCGTGGCGATGAAGAACCGCTTCCTTGCGAGCGCGGCGCACGACATGCGCCAGCCGGTGCTCGCGCTGTCGCTCTACGCGGACTGGCTGCGCAACGAGCCCGAACTCGTGGCCGAGATCGCGCCGAAGATCGTGCGCGCGACGCACGCGGTCAATGCGCTGTTCGATTCGCTTTTCGACCTCGCGCGCATCGATTCGGGCCAGGTCAGGCTGCACATCGAACGCGTCGACGTCGCCCAGTTGCTGCATGACCTCGAGCTGCAATACCGCCCGGTGGCTGAGGCCAAAGGCCTGACCTTCCGCATGCATGTCACGGCCGGAACCGTGCTGACCGACCCGATCCGCGTGCGCCGGATGATCGGCAACCTGCTCGCCAACGCCATCAAGTACACCGCCGAGGGCGGGGTGCTGCTGGCCTCGCGCCATACCCGCGATGGTCTGCGCGTGGAGGTGTGGGACACCGGCATCGGCATCGCGCGCGAGCACCTGCGCGACGTGTTCCTGGAGTTCTACAAGGTGGCCGATCACGCCGGCACCTCCGACGGCTTCGGGCTGGGCCTCGCCATTGTGGCGCGTCTGTCCCATGCGCTTGGCCACCCGGTCAGCGTGCGCTCGCGCCTCGGGCGAGGCAGCGTCTTTCGCGTCGCGCTGCACGATGCCGACGAGTCGCAGGCGCAGACCCGCATCTCGGGCGCTGTCGGCTAGCGCCTCAGTCCCAGAGTCCGAGCAAGGCGGCGCGTACCGCAGCGGCCGTCTTGTTGGCCGCGCCCAGCTTGTGGGTCGCGTTCTTCACGTGGAAGTTCACCGTGTCGATCGCGATGCCGAGGATGGCCGCCGTGTCCCTGGACGTCTTCCCGTCGGCGAGCCACTTGAGCACCTCGAGTTCGCGGGCGGTCAGCGGAGTCAGCGCCTCGCGCCGTGGCGCGAGGATGCGCGAGAACGCCACGTGCGATGCGCTGGCCAGCCAGCGCAGCTGCGCCTCCTTGGCGTGGAGTTCCCGCGCGGAGAGCGGCTCGCCTGAGCGCGACAGCGTCAACATGCCAGCCGCGCCGCGCCCGTCGATGCAGGATTGCGCCCAGCCGACCTGCAGGCCGAAGGCATGGGCCTCCTCCCAGAACTCGGGTGCCTGCGCGACCAGCGCGTCGCTCCACACCATCGGTTCCTGGCTGCGCCGGCCGTGCCGCACCGTCGGATCCACTGCCAGGTAGCCAGCCTCGGCATAGCGCCGGCGCCACCCTTGCGGATAGTTGTTGATCATCTGGATCTGCGGATCGGTGACCGGCAGTGGTGCGCGCAAGCCATAGGCGAACCGGTCGAAGCCCAAGGCCCTGGCGGCCTTCAGGATCTGCTCGCGCAGCGATGCCTCGCTCCGGCAACGGCCGATAGCCGTCAATAGATCTTCCGTCCGTGGCTCCACGCTTGCCTCCTCTTCCATTTTTCCAGCGTGACACCGGCAATGGTAGTCGCGCGGAAAAAGGCGCAAGCATGCTTTCTGAACCTTACTCGCAGAGCTGGCGGATCCCGGGCGGGATCGGCACCGCGCGGATGCCGCCTCCCTCGCGCTGTGCCGCGAAGATGCGCACCTCGTCGCACTGCAGGATCAGGTCCTCGCCGCGCGTCACGCGGTAGGTCTGCACGAAGCTCTTGTCGCGCCACTCGGGGATCGCCACCGCGATCTCCAGCGTGTCGCCGTAGCTCGCGCTCTTGACGAAGCGCGTGTGCGTGTCGACCAGCGGCGTGCCGATCACGCCCAGCGTCTTCGCCGTCTCCTCCCAGCGCGGCACGCCGCGCTCGGCGAAGAAGTGGCGCGACGCCGCGTCGATCCAGCGGAAGAAATTCGGGAACCAGACGATGCCGGCGGGGTCGCAGTCGCCGAACTCGACGCGCACTGTGTAGATGACTTGCTGACTCATTTTCGGGCGTTGAAGGAGGACAGGCGTCCGCCGCCGGGCCGCCCCAAGGCGAGCCGCGCCTCCCCCTCGGGGGATGGCGAAGCACACGAAGCGGTAAACCGAGGGGTCGACATTCAGCCCATTTTCGTAGGGAGCCACAGGGCGATGACGGGGAACATGATCAGGATGACCAGCCGCACGATGTCCGTGGCGATGAAGGGCAGCACGCCCTTGAAGATGGTGGTGAAGCTCACGTCCTTCACCACGCTCTTGATGACGAAGACGTTCATTCCCACCGGCGGGTGGATCAGGCCGAGTTCCACCGTCATCACGATGATGATGCCGAACCAGATCGGGTCGAAGCCGAGATGCACGATCACCGGGAAGATGATCGGCACCGTGAGGATGATCATCGCCATCGCGTCCATCAGGCAGCCCAGCACCAGGTACATCAGCATGATCAGCGCCAGCACGCCGTAGCGGCCGATGCCCAGGCTGGTGAGGAACTCGGTGAGCTTCTGCGGGCTCTGCGTGATGGTGAGGAAGTAGCCGAAGAGCAGCGCGCCGATCAGCACCGTGAACACCGCCGCCGCCGTGCGCGTGGCCGACAGCAGCGCCTCGCGGATCTTCGGCCCGTCCAGCTTGCGCCGCAGCACGCCCAGGATGAAGGCGCCGCTCGCGCCCACCCCGCCGGCCTCGGTGGGGGTGAAGAAGCCGCCGTAGAGCCCGCCGATCACGAAGATGAAGAGCACCAGTGGCGCCCACACGTTCTTGAGATCCGCCACGCGCTCGGGCCAGGGCCTGGCTTCGCCGCGCGGCAACCAGTCGGGCCGCAGGCGCACGATCAGGGAGATGGTGATGACGTACATCAGCATCGCGAGCAGGCCGGGGATGATGCCGGCCATGAAGAGCTTGCCGATGTCCTGCTGCGTGAGGATGGCGTAGACCGCGAGCACCGTCGAGGGCGGCAGCATGGCACCCAGCGTGCCGCCCGCGGCGATGACGCCGGTGGAGAAGGACTGTGGGTAGTTGAACCGCCGCATCTCCGGATAGGCCACCGCCGAGAAGGTCGCCGCCGTCGCGACCGAGGAGCCGCAGATCGCCGCGAAGCCGCCGCAGGCCAGGACCGTCGCGACGCCCAGGCCGCCGCGCAAGTGGCCGATCATCGAGTTGGCGGCCTTGAAGAGTTCGCGGCTCACGCCTGAGACGGACACCAGAGCACCCATCAGCATGAACATCGGGATCACGCCGAAGGTGTAGTCCGTCACGGTGCGCATCGAAGTCTGGCCCACGAGCTTCAGCGCGGGGCCGGGGCCGACGATCCAGGCATAGCCCGTCACGCCGACCAGGCCCATCGCCATGCCGACCGGCACGCGCAGCAGCATCAAGGCGAAGAGCACCACGAAGCCAAGAATGGCGATTGCATCCGTGCTCATTCGTCGGCTTTCATTTCGGGTTTCGTCTCTTCGAGCAGTTCGGGGTGGAAGATCAGGCGCCAGGTACGGATCGCGATCAGCACCACTGCCGACACGTCACCCAGCCAGGCCACCGCGTAGAACGGCCAGGTCGGGATGTTCATGTCGTAGGTCAGCACGTTGTCGACATAGGTGCCGCGCACCTTGTCGAAGAGCATCGCGGTCTGCACCGCGACGACGAAGAGCAGGACGACGGTCGCGAAGACGTCGATCACGCGCTTCATGCGCGGGCCCGCCGCGGTCCACACCAGGTCGACCGTGATGTGGCCGCCGCGATAGCTTGTCGCCGCGATGCCCCAGAAGATCAGGATGCCCAGGAGCATTCGCCCGAAGTCGTATGCGTCGGGAATGGACGTGTTGAAGAACTTCCGCAGCACGACCGCGATGAAGATGTTGAGCGCGACGATCCCGACGAACATGGCGGCAAGCCATTCGATCGAGTTGATCATCCGATCCATGAGTTTCATTGCTCGCCCTCAGGCTGCGCGCACTTCGTGTCGCTTCGCCTATCCCCTGCCGGGGGCGGGCCGGCCGCTTCGGGCGGCCGGGCGCGTCGGCCCCTCCGGCAATGCCAAGGTCTGGACCTCACAGCGCGGACTGGTTCTTCGCGAGATTCGCCTTCAGCGAATCCATGACCGCCTTCGGGTCCTGCCCGACCTTCTTCACGCTCTCCGCCCACTGCGCCTCGCCCGGCGCCACGGCCTTGCGCCAGGCGTCGAGCTGTTCCGGCGTGAGCTTGTAGATCTCATGCCCCGCCTGCCCGCCGATCTTGGCGCGCCCGGCGAACTCGAAGTCCGCCCACGGCGTCGCCACCTTCTGCGCCCACTCGCTGGTGCAGTGGTCGTCGATCACCTTCTTCTGCGCGGCCGACATGCTGTCGTACTTGCCCTGGTTCATCGCCCAGACGAAGGGCGTGACGTAGAGCGGCACGTCCATGTGGAAGCTCACCACCTTGTCGATGCCGAAGAGCCCGATCGAGCCCCAGGGGAAGGTGATGGCGTCGGCCACGCCGCGCTCCAGCATGTCGCGCGACTCGGGCGCGGAGGCCTGTACGTTGGTGCCGCCCAGCGAGGTGACCATCTGGCCGATGGTGCTGGTCGCGGGCCGGATCTTCATGCCCTTGATGTCGGTCGGCAACGTGATCTTCTTGCGCGCGTGGAAGGTGCCCGGATCGTGCACGAAGGCGAAGCAGAACTTCACGTCCTTCATCTCCTTCGCCGCGTACTGGCGATACCAGCCGTCGATCGCGGCCGAGCCGCCCTTGCCGTTGGCGAAAAGGAAGGGCAGCGACGCACCCGCCATGATCGGGAAGCGGCCGGGCTGGTAGCCTGGGTTGATGTAGGCGAAGTCGGCAATGCCGTCGCGCGCCATGTCGTAGTGGTCGAAGGCCTTGCCCAGCTGCTCGGAGGGAAAGAGCGTGGCGGTGATGCTGCCGTTGGAGGCCTTCTTGATGTCGTCCGCCCAGGCCTGCAGCGAAGGGTTGAGCGGATGCTGCGCAGGCACCCAGCTCGACATCTTGAGGTTGACGGGCTTGTCCTGCGCCACGGCCGGCGAGGCCGCGAGCGCCAGCGCGGCGCAAAGGGCGAGCGCCGCGCGCGCGCCGGCCGAGGGCATGGATATGAATCGGGGCATAAGGTCTCCTGGATGTTTTGGAGCGGCTCGCGCGATGCGCGAAACCGTTCTTTTTTATAAGAATCCGCGCAGGCGCGAATCGGCGTTTACCTTGACATCTGGAACGGCTCAGCGCGCTTGCGGCACGCGCTTCATCCAGCGGATCGGTTGCTCCTTCACCGGCCGCGGCGGTGCGCCGTGGCGCACCAGCGTGGCGTCGAGCGCGGTGCCGGCCTCGTCGGCCAGCGCGGCCTCGCGCGCGGCGGCGATGGCACCGGCACGCGCGGCGGGCGAGCCGTCGGGCAAGGGTGCGGAAGCGAGATGGTCGATGACGTGCAGCAGGTTGAGCTTGCCCCGCTCGTTGGTGCTGCCGTAGCCCTTGATGAGCCGGCCGCACAGCGCGATCTCGTGGCCCAGGCGCCAGTCCGTGCGCGTGCCGCTCACGACCGCGTCGAGCCAGCGCTGGATCAGGGCCTGTTCCTCCGCGAAGCGGCTGCCGCGCTTTCGCAGCCATCGCAGCGAGGCCAGCAGCCGCAGCGAGACCATGCCGAAGACCGAGTGGCTGCCGACCTGCAGCGGCAGCGCCCACGGCGTCTTGCGGCGCCGGTCCCAGGCCGTCACGCGCTTCGCCAGCGGCACCGGCAGCAGCGCGGCGAATTCCGGCGCGCCCGGCTTGAAGTGGTCGTAGACCTTCACGATGTCCTCGTCGCCGGCCTTGACCTCGCTGCGCACGCGCCGGGCGCGGCTTGCGCGGCTCTTGAGCTCGGCCACGCGCACGATGTCGTCGAAGGCCATCCACAGCGCGAGCCAGCGCGCCATCTCGCGCGTGACCGCGAAGCCGTTGGCGGCGGCCGGGTCCGAGGCGCGCTCCGCGGCCAGCACCTGCCGCAACCGGCCTGCGTAGAGCGTGGCGTAGCCCGCATCCTGGTAGTCCAGCACGCGTGCGTGGCCCAGCGCCAGCATGTCGTGCACGGGAGGCGGGAAGGCGGCGGCCAACTCGGCCGGCAGCGGACGCTGCGCGGGCGCCTCCTGGCCCTGGCTCGCCAGCAGGCTGGTCACCAGCGCGGCCTGCACGCGCGGCGTGTTCACGGCGTCGAAGGCCTTGGCGAAGCCGCGCAGGCTGGCGGCGGCCATCTTGCTCACCTTCTCCGGGGCGCTGGTGTCCCCACCGCGCACCACGGTCTCGTATGTCTCGCGCGGGAAGGGGAAGAGCCCGCTGCCCGCGATGGCGCCCAGCATCACCGCGCTCACGATGGTGCCGCTCTCGCGCGCGGCAGCGCCCATGTCGAAGACGTGGTGCTCGCGGCTGAAGGCCTTCACCACGTCCAGCAGCCGCTGTGCGTCGGCGCGGCCGTCGCCGGGCTGCATGCGCTCGGCCGTCGTCAGCGTGCGGCCGGAGGATGTGATGATTAGCGTGCGCTCCGGCGCGCTCATGCCGTTGCCGATCTGTCGGGTCGTCTCCAGCAGTTCCGAGGAGACGATCGCGTCCAGCGCGCCCGGGACGGGGCTCAGGCTGAACACCGGCCGGCGCCCGGCGAGTTCGGCGAGCGGCATGGGGAACACCTCGATGTAGTAGGTCGTGGCGCCGGTGCGTTGCGCCACGCCGGGGATGGACGTGCTCTGCGCGGCGTAGCCGGCGTGGCGCGCGATGTCGACCAGCCATTCGGTCAGCACGCCGCCGCCTTCGCCGCCGAGGGCGCAGACGAGGAGGGTGATGGGTTGGGTGCGGTTCATGCTCATCGTCGTGCTCATGCAGGTTGCAGCGCGCGGATGAAGGCGCCACGCAGGGTGTGCATCAAGCGCTCATGCCACTTCGGGTTCTGAACCACTTCGGCGCGATAGAAGCTCGGGCACAGCGTCGCTGCATGCGCATTCGCACCGCAGAGCCCGCAGCCCACGCAACCATCGATCACGACGGCCACCGGGTCCACCTTCAGCGGATCGGGGTTGTCCTTGATCGTCAACGTCGGGCAGCCCGAGAGCCGGATGCAGGCGTGATCGCCGTTGCACACGTCCTCGTCCACGCCGTACTTCACACGCACCACGCGCTCGCCCTTTCTCAGCAGGCTCGCGATCCACGGCTTGATGCGCCGCTGCCGCTCCAGCTGGCATTCGCCCTCGGCGATGATCACCTTCAGCCCGTTGAAGTCGCTGGTGAAGGCTTCGTTCAGCGTCGCGCGCATCCTGTCGACGTGGTAGGTGTGCACCGTGCGCATCCATTGCACGCCCAGGCCCTTGAGCGTCGACTCGATCGTGTTGTTCTTGTCGACCAGGCTCTGCTGCTTGTCTACCGCGCGCTCCTTCACCTCCTCGTCCGGCGTCGAGATGATGTCCTGCGTGCCGGTGGCGGAGGTGTAGCCGTTCTTGAAGATCAGCAGCACCGCGTCGTCGCCGTTGAACAGCGCGCTCTGCACGCCCGTGAGCAGCCCGTTGTGCCAGAAGCCGCCGTCGCCCATGATCGAGAGCGCGCGGCGCTGCATCATCGGCGACACGCCCGCGCGGCTTGCGAGGCTCATGCCGTAGCCGAGGATCGAGTGCCCCATCGAGAAAGGTTCGAAGGTGCCGAAGGCATGGCAGCCGATGTCGGCGGCGATGTGCACCGGCCCGCTGTCCTGCTGCGCCAGCTTGAGCGCGGCGAACACCGGCCGCTCCGGGCAGCCGATGCAGAAGCTGGGCGGCCGGTTGGGCAGCGGCGCCTCCAGCCTGGTCGCGACGGCGGCGCGGCGCTCGCGGTTGCCGGTGAGCCAGCCGGTGGCGGAGTTCTGCTGGTGATCGGGCAGGTAGCGCTCTGCGAAGCGGCTCGCGCCCGTGGCCAGCACCTCGACACCGTACTCGCCGGCGGCCGGCAGCATGTCGCAGCCATGCAGCGGCGTCTGGATGTCGCGGCGGCGCAGCAGGGTGGCGATCTCCTGCTCGATGTATTCGGGCTGGCCTTCCTCGACCACCAGCACCGCGCGCTTGCCCACGCAGAAATCCGCGACCTCCTCGGGCACCAGCGGGTAGGCGACGTTGAGCACAAGCAGCGGGATGTCGGTGGCGCCGAAGGCATCCGCCAGGCCGAGCTGCTGCAGGCTGCGGATCAATGCGTTGTAGAGCCCGCCCTGGACGATGATGCCCAGGTCCGGATGCTTGTCGCCCGGGATCAGTTCGTTGAGCTTCTGCTCGGCGATGTAGCGGCGCGCGGCCGGCAGGCGCTCCTCGCCCTTGAGCTTCTCGTGGCGGAAGGTGACGGGCGGGTGCGCGAGCCGCATGTAGTCGAAGCCCGCGGGCTCGGCCATCAGCGCGCGTGTGGAGATGGCCGGCGCGAGGTTGTCCTTGCACTCGAAGCTGCCGCGCACGTGACAGGTGCGGATGCGCAGCTCCATCATGCAGGGCATGTTCGAGGTTTCGGAGAGGCGGAAGCCGTGCTCCACCATCTTCACCATCACGCCCAGGTCCGGCCGCGGGTCGAGCAGGCACATGCTGGACTTCAGCGCATAGGCGTGCGTGCGTTCCTGGATGACCGAGGCGCCCTCGCCGTAGTCCTCGCCCACCACGATCAGCACGCCACCGGTGACCCCGGGCGAGGAGAGATTGGACAGCGCATCCGCCGCCACGTTGGTGCCGACGATGGACTTCCACGTCACCGCGCCGCGCAGCGGGTAGTGGATGGAGGCGCCGAGCATCGCCGCGGCCGAAGCCTCGTTGGAGCAGGCCTCCACATGCACGCCGAGCTCGTCCATGTAAGGCTTGGCCTGCACCATCACGTCGAGCAGGTGCGAGACGGGCGCTCCCTGGTAGCCGCCGACGTAGGCGACCCCTGATTGCAACAATCCCTTGGTGATCGCGAGGATGCCCTCGCCGTGAAATGTATCGCCTGCGCCGAGGCGCAGGGCCTCGATTTCCTTGCTGAATGAAACTTCCAAAAGACTAGGCTCCGTGGGTTTACTTGCTGGGGGATGTGCCCGGAAAACGGGCGATGTAATAGGCGAGGGTGTCGAGGTCCTCGGGCGCGATGGGCCGCACGGCCTCGCTCATTGCCTGGGTGTAGCCCGGGCGCTTGCCCGAACGGAATTCATGCAGGGTCATCTGCAGGTAGTCCTCGCGCTGCTGCGCGATGCGCGGCACCTGCTGGCCGCCGCTCAGGTCGGCACCGTGGCACATCACGCAGCGGTTCTCCTGCGCGAGCGCGCGGCCCTTGGCCATGCGCGCGGCGTCTGGCGGCGTGGCCGGCGGCGGCGCGGGCACCGGCGGCAGGGTGGCGATGAAGTCGGAGAAGCCGCGCAAGTCATCGTCCTTCATCGTCCTGGCCACGGCCGACATGGCCTCGTTGGCGCGGCGTCCTTCGCGGAACATGAAGAGCTGCGTGACGGCGTAGAAGGAATGCTGGCCCGCCAGTACCGGCGTTCCCGGCATCTCGCCGCGCCCGTTGGCGCCGTGGCAGGCCGCGCACAGCGCCGCGAAGCGCTGCGCGTAGGCGCCGGCGCCCGGCTTGCCCTGCGTTCCCTGGGCGCCGGCCGGCGCCGCCAGGCACGACGACAGCGCTGCCGCGATGAGCAGGAACCGGCGCGCGTGCCTCATTTGCCGTAGCTGATGCGGTAGATGGCACCCGCGTGGTCGTCGCTCACCAGCATCGAGCCGTCCTTCAGCACCAGGAAGTCGACCGGGCGGCCGAGGTAGCTGTTGTTCTCCACGAAGCCGGTCATGAAGGGCTCGACCTTCGCGCCGCCCTTGCCGTCGGGCCAGGCAACCGAGACGTCGGCATACTTCACCGTGCGGTTCCACGGGCCGTGGCGCGCGATGAACATCGCGCCCTGGTACTTGGCCGGGAACATCTTGCCGCGATAGAAGGTGAGCCCCAGCGAACCGGCGTGCGGCCCGAGCAGGGCGGCCGGCTTCTTGTAGTCGCTGCAGGACTTGCCCCAGCCGAATTCCGGGTCGGGGATGGTGCCCTGGTGGCAGAAGGGGTAGCCGAAGTGCTGGTTCGGCCCCGTCACCACGTTGAGCTCGTCGTTCGGCAACTCCTCGCTGAACCAGTCGCGCCCGTTGTCGGTGAACCAGAGATTGCCGGTCTTCGGGTCGAAGTCGAAGCCCACCGTATTGCGCACGCCGGCCGCGATGGTCTCGATGTTGCTGCCATCGAGGTTCATGCGATAGATCTTGCCGTAGTCGCCCGGGTCGCAGATGTTGCAGGGCGCACCGATCGGGAAGTACAGCTTGTCGTTGTGCACGCGCAGGTACTTCCAGCTGTGGTCCTGCCCGCCGGGCAGCTTGTCGTACAGCACCGTCGGCGTTCCGGCGTTGTCGAGTTTGTCCTCGATGTTGTCGTAGCGCATGATCTGCTTGTTCGTCGCCACGTAGAGGTTGCCCTTGTAGAACTCGATGCCCGTGGCCATCTCCATCTTGTCGATGATGGTCTTCGGCTCGCGCTTGCCACCCGTCGCCATCTCGGGCAACGCGTAGACCTTGTTGCCGACGAACAGGGTGCTCACGAAGATGTTGCCCTTCGCGCCCTGGCGCAACTCACGGGCGTCCAGCACGCCGGAGGCCCAGGTCTCGACCTTGAAGCCCGGCGGCAGCTTGAACTTGGCCGTCGGCAGTTGGTCGGCCGCCGTGGGTATGGGAAAGGCCGGCACGGGTGCCATGCGCGTCGCGGCCTCGGTTTTCGGCCGGCCCTTGGCCCAGCCGGGTTCATCAGCCGGCGCCTGTTGCGCGGAGGCGGCGGTGGCGGCGCAAAGCAATGCGGTGAGCGCCGCGAGCGTGCGGATCGTATGCATGACGTTGTCTCCTTCTTGATGAGGTCGGCTCGGGTGGCCGGCGTGCAGTGTGCGTTCGCCGCGCCATCGCTTCAATAAAATATTCGAGCTAAGTAACATGCATGCCATGCATACCGATGGCATCGACCTGAACCTGCTGCGTCTTTTCGACGCGGTCTACCGCGCCCGCAGCGTGAGCCGGGCGGCGGAATCCCTGGGCCTCACCCAGCCGGCCGCCAGCCACGGCCTGGGGCGGCTGCGGCTTTTGCTGCAGGACGCGCTCTTCACTCGCACCGCCGGCGGCGTGGTGCCGACGCCGCGCGCCGAGCGGCTGGCAGTCGCCGTGCAGTCCGCGCTCGACACGCTCGAACTTGCGCTGGCCGAGCCCGACCGCTTCGAGCCGCTCGCTTCGCGCAAGACCTTCCGCATCCACATGAGCGACATCGGCGAGGGCCGTTTCCTGCCGGTGCTGATGGCCCGCCTGGGCGAGCTGGCACCGGGCGTGCGGCTGGAGACCCTGCCGCTGCTGCCCGGCGAGATCGCGCCCGCGCTGGACAGCGGCCGCATCGACTTCGCCTTCGGCTTTCTGCCGAACGTGCGCGACACGCAGCGCGCGCACCTGCTGAAGGACCGCTACATCGTGCTGCTGCGCAAGGGCCATCCCTTCGCGCGCGGCCGGCGCAGCTCCAAGGCGCTGATGGAGGCGTTGCAGACGCTCGAATACGTGGCGGTGCGCACGCACGCGGAGACGCTGCGCATCCTGCAGTTGCTGAACCTGGAGGACCGCGTGCGCCTCACGACCGAGCACTTCATGGTGCTGCCCGCGATCGTGCGCGCCACGGATCTCGCGGTCGTGATGCCGCGCAACATCGCGCGTGGCTTCGCGCAGGAGGGCGGCTACGCGATCGTCGAGCCGGCCTTTCCGCTGCGGGACTTCACGGTCTCGCTGCACTGGAGCAAGCGCTTCGAGGCCGATCCGGCGAACCGGTGGCTGCGCGAAGTCATCAAGGAACTGTTCGCCACCGAGCGTGCCTGACGCCGCGCCCGCGCGCGTTTTTTGTCCTCGGTGCGCCACCATGGCGCGACAATTGCTGCGCATTCCAGGGTTTCTCCGTACCCTGCATACAGGTGCCCACATACGGAATATGGGCGCGAAGGTATGCGTGGCCTGCCGCGAGGCACTAACTTCGACACCCAGAACTTCACGACCCTGCGCGACCGCGAGCCCCACACGATGAGCATGACCCCGAGCACCCAACCCATCCGCTTCTTCCACCGCGGCCGGATCGTCGACGTGAGTGGCGCCCATCCGACCCGGTCGGTGCTCGACTGGCTGCGCGAGGACGCGCGCTGCACCGGCACCAAGGAAGGCTGCAACGAAGGGGATTGCGGTGCCTGCACAGTCGTCATCGGTGAGTTGGCGGACGCAGGCGAGCCGGGCGCGGTCGGCGGCCTGCGGTTGGCGACCGTCAATGCCTGCATCCAGTTCCTGCCCACGCTGCACGGCAAGGCGCTCTTCACAGTCGAGGACCTGAAGGCGCAATGCGACCATGCGCACGTGCCGGACCAGCACGACAAGCATGCGGTGCAGCGCCTGCACCCGGTGCAGCAGGCCATGGTCGACTGCCACGGCTCCCAATGCGGCTTCTGCACGCCCGGCTTCGTGATGTCGCTTTGGTCCACCTACGAGCATCACCAGGCCGGCGGCACGCGGCCGACGCGCCAGCAACTGGCCGACGACCTCTCGGGCAACCTGTGCCGCTGCACCGGCTACCGGCCCATCCTCGATGCGGGCCAGCGCATGTTCGACCTGCCCGGGGTGCGGCTGGAGACCGCGCCGGTCGTCGAGGCGCTGGCGGGACTGAGGCACGAGGCCACCTTCGAATACGCCGCGCCGCAGGGCCGGCGCACCGATCGCTTCCACGCGCCCACCACGCTGGCCGAACTGGCGGCCTTGCGCGAGGCGTATCCCGAGGCCCAGCTGCTGGCCGGCTCCACCGACGTCGGCCTGTGGGTCAACAAGCAGTTCCGCGACCTGGGCGACATCCTTTTCGTCGGCGACGTGGCCGAGATGAAGACCATCGAGGAACGCGCGGGCGAACTCTTCATCGGCGCCGGCGCCTCGCTGGAGAACGCCTACCGCGCCCTCGCGCGCCGCGTGCCCGCGCTCACCGACGTGTGGCTGCGCTTCGCCTCGCCGCCCATCCGCAATGCCGGCACCATGGGGGGCAACGTCGCCAACGGCTCGCCCATCGGCGACTCGCCGCCGGTGCTGATGGCGCTGGATGCCGAGATCGAGCTGCGCCGCGGCGAGCGCGTGCGCCGCATGCCGCTGACCAGCTTCTACCTCGACTACATGAAGAACAGGCTGGAGGCCGGCGAGTTCGTCCAGGGCCTCGCCGTGCCGCTGGCGGCGATGCAGCGCCAGGTGCGCGCGTACAAGATCAGCAAGCGCTTCGACTGCGATATCTCCGCGCTTTGCGGCGGCTTCGCCATCGCGCTCGACGGCGAGGTGGTGAAGGAAGTCCGCCTGGCCTTTGGCGGCATGGCCGCCATCGTCAAGCGCGCCGCCCAGGCCGAGGCCGCGCTGGTGGGCCAGCCCTGGTCCCAGGCCAGCGTGAACGCCGCCCAGCAGGCCCTGGCCGAGGACTTCAAGCCGCTGACCGACATGCGCGCCAGCGCCGGCTACCGCCTGCAGGTCGCGCAGAACCTGCTGCAGCGCCTGTGGCTGGAGACGCGCGCGGCCGACCCGCTGCCAATCGACGCCACCAGCGTCTGGAGCGTCATGCCCCATGCCGCGCTCGGCGCCGTGGAAGGAGCCTGAGATGAACAAGCCCATCGATCCCGCGCTCCTGCAAACCACCCGGGCCTTCGCCGACTACCTCGCCAACACGGCGGCGCGCATCGACGCGCGGGCCGAGGCCAAGGCGCAGGAGGAGGGCGCTCGCGTCGGCATCAGCCGGCCGCACGAGTCGGCGCAATTGCACGTCGCCGGCGAGGCGACCTACATCGACGACATCCCCGAGCTGGCCGGCACGCTGCATTGCGCGCTGGGCCTGTCGCCGGTCGCCAACGGCCGGCTGATGGGCATGCGGCTCGACACCATCCGCGCCATGCCCGGCGTGGTCGCGGTGCTGACGGCCGCCGACATCCCCGGCAGCAACGACTGCGGCTCCATCGTCCACGACGACCCGATCCTTTGCAGCGGCGACATCCGCTACCTGGGCCAGCCCGTGTTCGCCGTGATCGCCGAGACGCGCAACGCCGCGCGCCGCGCCGCCGCCTGCGCCAGGGAGGCGCTGGACGTCGAGGCCGCGCCGCCCGTGCTGACGCCGCAGGAGGCGCATGCCAGGGGCCAGTACGTCGTGCCGCCGATGCACCTGGTGCGCGAGACGAACGAAGGCGGCGCCAAGGCCGCCATCGCGAAGGCCCCGCGCCGCCTCAAGGACACGCTGGAGGTGGGCGGCCAGGAGCAGTTCTACCTGGAAGGGCAGATCAGCTACGCCGTCCCGAAGGAGGGCGGCACCATGCACGTGTACTGCTCCACCCAGCACCCCAGCGAGATGCAGCACCTGGTGGCGCATGCGCTGCACCTGCATGCCAACGAGGTGCAGGTCGAATGCCGGCGCATGGGCGGTGGCTTCGGCGGCAAGGAATCGCAGTCGGCGCTCTTTGCCTGCATGGCGGCGGTGGCGGCCAGCAAGCTCAAGCGGCCGGTCAAGCTGCGGCTGGACCGTGACGACGACTTCCTCATCACCGGCCGGCGCCACTGCTTCTGGTACGAGTACGAGGTCGGCTACGACGACGAGGGCCGCATCCTCGGCGCGGAGATTTCCATGGTCTCGCGCGCCGGCCACTCCGCCGACCTCTCCGGCCCGGTGATGACCCGGGCGCTGTGCCACTTCGACAACGCCTACTGGCTGCCCGACGTGGCCATGCATGGCTACTCGGGCCGCACGAACACGCAGAGCAATACCGCGTTCCGCGGCTTCGGCGGCCCGCAGGGCGCGATCGCCATCGAGAACATCCTCGACACCATCGCCCGCGAACTGGGCCGCGACCCGCTGGACGTGCGCCGCATCAACTTCTACGGCAAGGAAGAGCGCAACGTCACGCCCTACGGCGCGGTCGTGACCGACAACATCCTCCACGAACTGGTGGCGGAGCTGGAAGCCGGCAGCGACTACCGTGCGCGCCGCGAGGAGATCGCCGCCTTCAACGCTGGGAGCCCGGTGCTCCAGCGCGGCATCGCGCTGGCGCCGCTCAAGTTCGGCATCTCCTTCAATGTCAAGCATTTCAACCAGGCCGGCGCGCTGGTGCATATCTACACGGACGGCTCGATCCTGGTGAACCACGGCGGCACCGAGATGGGGCAGGGGCTCAACACCAAGGTGGCACAGGTGGTCGCGCACGAGCTGGGCGTGAGCTTCGACAGCGTGCGCGTCACCGCCACCGACACGCAGAAGGTCGCCAACACCTCGGCCACCGCGGCCTCCACCGGCGCCGACCTCAACGGCAAGGCCGCGCAGGACGCCGCGCGCAAGCTGCGGGAGCGGCTGGCCGCCTGCGCCGCGAGCCGGCACGGCGGAGAGGCCTCGGAGGTGCGCTTCGCCAACGAGAAGGTGCTGGTCAATGGCCGGACGCTGCCCTTCGCCACCGTGGTGGGCGAGGCCTACCTCGACCGCGTGCAACTCTGGTCCGACGGCTTCTATGCCACGCCCGGCCTGAGCTGGGACAAGGACACCATGAAGGGCCGCCCCTTCTTCTACTACGCCTATGGCGCGGCCGTGAGCGAGGTCGTCATCGACACACTCACCGGCGAATGGAAGCTGCTGCGCGCCGACATCCTGCACGATGCCGGCAAGTCGATGAACCCGGCCGTGGACATCGGCCAGGTCGAAGGCGCCTTCATCCAGGGCATGGGTTGGCTCACCACGGAGGAGCTGGTTTGGCATCCGCAAAGCGGCAAGCTCACCACTCACGCGCCCAGCACCTACAAGATTCCGACGGCCAACGACTGCCCGCCGGTGCTCAACGTGCGACTCTACGAAGGCCAGAACGTCGAGGACACCATCCACCGCAGCAAGGCGGTCGGGGAGCCGCCGCTTTTGCTGCCCTTCTCTGTCTTCTTCGCCATCCGCGACGCCGTCTCGGCCGCGGGCGGCCACCGGACGGACCCGCCCCTGCGGGCGCCCGCCACGAGCGAGGCCATCCTTCGGGCGGTCACCGCCGTCCGGACCGCCGCGTGAAGGTGCCGCCATGTGAATCCAGCGCTGTATAACTGCCCGCAGATTTGCTGAAAGTGGGCAGTTATGAGAGACCAGGCGCTTCTCGACAAGATCGATCTTCATCTCATCAGGGTGCTACATACCGTGTTGACCGACCGCAGCGTCTCGCGCGCCGCCATCCGCCTGGGCATGTACCAGCCCGCCGTCTCCGGAGCCCTCAAGCGGCTGCGGGAGCTGTCGGGCGACCCGCTGCTTGTGCGATCCGGCTCGGGCATGGTGCCCACCGATGCCGGCCTGCGCATGATCGAGCCCAGCGCCGCCATCCTGCGCTCGGCCGAGGTGCTGTTCAGCGACGCGCGCGGCTTCGACCCGCGCACGGCCGCCACCACGTTCCGCATCGCCGCCAGCGACTACCTCGACCCGCTCTTCCTGCCGACACTGGTGGCGCAGGTGAAGAGCACCGCGCGCCTGTGCAAGATCGAGATCCACCCGCTCTCGCCGGATTCGGACTACCACGCGCACCTCTCGCTCGGCCACGTCGACCTGGTCATCGGCAACTGGATGAAGCCGCCGGAAGACCTGCACATGGCCCGCCTCTTCGGCGACGAGATCGTCTCGCTGGTCAACAAGGACCACCCGGCGGTGCGCCGAGGCTGGGACAAGGACACCTGGCTCGCCGCAGAGCACATCGCGCCGACGCCGCTGCACCCTGGCGCCCGCGGCGTCATCGACCAGATGCTCGACAACCTGGACATCGAGCGCAACATCACGGCGCGCTGTGCGCACTTCGGCCTCATCCCCGACATGGTCGCCAGCAGCCTGCTGGTGCTGACCACCGGGCGGCAGTACTGCGAGCGCTTCACGGACCGCTTGCCGGTGAAGATCCTGGAGTGCCCGGTCGCGCTGCCGCGCCTCATGTACTACCAGCTCTGGCACGAGCGCACCCACTCCTCGAGCTCGGCGAAGTGGCTGCGCGACCTCATCAAGACCGTCGCCGGATCCCTGCGGCCGGCGGCGGGCGGCAAGACGGCGGCGGAAGGCTAGTGCCGCGACACAAGAGAAAGACAGGCATGACAGTCCAAAGACTTCAACTGGCGCACATCACCAAGCGCTACCCGGCGGTGGTCGCCAACAGCGATGTCTCGCTCACGGTCGCGCCGGGCGAGACCCACGCCGTGCTCGGCGAGAACGGCGCGGGCAAGTCCACGCTGATGAAGATCATCTACGGCTCCGTGAAGCCGGACGAAGGCAGCGTGATGTTCAACGGCCAGGCGGTGAACGTGCGCAACCCGCAGGAAGCGCGCGCGCTGGGCATCAGCATGGTGTTCCAGCACTTCAGCCTGTTCGACACGCTCACCGTGGCCGAGAACGTCTGGCTCGGCCTGGACAAGAGCCTGGCGCTGGCCGAGGTCTCGCGCCGCATCACCGCCAAGGCGAGCGAGTACGGGCTGGACATCGACCCGTCCCGCCCGGTGCACACGCTCTCCGTCGGCGAGATGCAGCGCGTCGAGATCATCCGCGCGCTGCTGACCGACCCCAAGTTGCTGATCCTGGACGAGCCCACTTCCGTGCTCACGCCGCAGGCCGTGGTCAAGCTCTTCGTGGTGCTGAAGAAGCTGGCCTCGGAAGGCTGCAGCATCCTCTACATCAGCCACAAGCTGCACGAAATCCGCGAGCTGTGCACCGCCTGCACGGTGCTGCGCGGCGGCAAGGTCACCGGGGTGTGCAACCCGCAGAACGAAAGCAACGAGTCGCTGTCACGCCTGATGATCGGCGCAGAGCCACCGCCCTTGCAGCACCGGCCGGTGCACGCAGGAGCGGTGGCTTTGCGGATCCATGGCCTGACGCTGGCGCGCGAGGACCAGTTCGGCGTCGACCTCGAGGGCGTCTCTCTCGAGGTGCGCGCGGGCGAGGTGGTAGGCATCGCGGGTGTTTCCGGCAACGGGCAGAAGGAACTGCTCTACGCGCTCTCCGGCGAAGACACGCGCGCAGAGCCCGCGATGATCGAGATCCTGGGCCAGCCTGCCGCACGCTACCGGCCGCGCAGGCGGCGTGCCATGGGCCTGCACTTCGTGCCCGAGGAGCGGCTGGGCCGCGGCGCCGTGCCCACGCTGGGCCTGGCCCACAACCTGCTGCTCACGCGCAGCAACGCGGTGGGCAAGGGCGGCTGGATACGCACCGCCGCACTCAACCAGCAGGCAAGCGACATCATCAAGCGCTTCAACGTCAAGGCCGGCGGCCCCGGCGCGGCAGCGCGCTCGCTCTCTGGCGGCAACCTGCAGAAATTCATCGTCGGCCGTGAGATCGACGCCAGCCCGAAGATCTTCATCGTCTCGCAACCCACCTGGGGCGTGGACGTCGGCGCCGCCGCGCTCATCCGTGGCGAGATCCTGGCGTTGCGCGACGCCGGCTGCGCGGTGCTCGTGGTCAGCGAGGAGCTGGACGAACTCTTCGAGATCAGCGACCGCCTGCACGTCATCGCCAAGGGGCGGCTGTCGCCTTCCATCGACCGCGCGGCGGCCACCGTGCCGCAGATCGGCGAATGGATGAGCGGCCTGTGGAACAGCGCCGGAAAATCGGCGCAAGCCCCGGAGGAGGTGGCCCATGCTTAAGCTCGAACCCCGCCCGCAGCTCTCGCGCTTCTGGAGCTACGGCTCGCCCATCCTGGCGCTGCTGGTCACGGTGCTGATCGGCATGGTGCTCTTCGCGCTGCTCGGCAAGGACCCGGTGAAGGGCCTGGCCGTCTTCTTCTGGGAGCCGATCAAGAGCGGCTATGCGCTGGGCGAACTGATGGTCAAGGCCACGCCCCTGCTCATCATCGCGCTCGGCCTGGCCGTGTGCTTCCGCTCCAACGTGTGGAACATCGGCGCCGAGGGGCAGTTCGTCTTCGGCGCCATCGCCGCCGGCGGCGTGGCGTTGATGGCGGACAAGACCACCGGCCCGTGGATCGTCGCCGCCATCCTGGTGGCGGGCATCCTGGGCGGCATGGTTTGGGCCGGCATCGTCGCCTTCCTGCGCGACAAGTTCAACGCCAACGAGATCCTGGTGAGCCTGATGCTGGTCTACGTGGCGACGCTGCTGCTGGGCTACATGGTCTATGGGCCGTGGAAGGACCCGCTGGGCTACAACTTCCCGCAGACCAAGACCTTCGAGGCTGTGACGCAGATCCCGCGTCTCATGAAGGGCTCGCGCGTGAGCATCGGCCTCATCATCGCGCTCATCGGCGCGGCGGCGCTGTGGGTCTTCCTGTTCCGCACGCGCGCCGGCTTCGCGCAGCAGGTGGGCGGTCTCGCGCCGGCGGCGGCGCGCTACGCGGGTTTTTCGGCGCGGCGCGCGGTGTGGATCGCGCTGCTCACATCCGGCGGCGCGGCCGGCCTCGCGGGCGCGCTCGAAGTGGCCGGGCCCATCGGCCAGCTCACGCCCTACGTGCCGGCGGGCTACGGCTTCGCGGCCATCATCGTGGCCTTCGTCGGGCGGCTGCATCCGGTGGGCATGATCTTCTCGGCCATCCTGATGAGCATGTTCTACATCGGCGGCGAGCTCGCCCAGTCACGCCTCGGCCTGCCGAAGTCGCTGACCGGCGTCTTCCAGGGCCTGCTGCTCTTCACGCTGCTGGCCTGCGACACGCTGATCGCCTACCGCATCAGGCGCAAGGCGGCGGCCAGGCCCGTGGCGGTGGCGGCCGGCACCTCTTCCCTGCAGGCCAGCACGCCGCTGACCGCACCCATTCCCCAGGCCACCGAAGGAGCCGCATGATGGAAAGCTACGCACTCCTGCTTGGGTCGACGCTGAGCGCCGGCACCGTCCTCGCCATCGCGGCGCTCGGCCTGCTCATCAACGAGAAGGCCGGCATCGTCAACCTCGGCGCCGAGGGCATGATGCTGTGCG
>CBIHOG010000035.1:0-57632 GCA_966211435.1 uncultured Variovorax sp.
GCCCCAAAAAGCCCAACCAGTCATGGTTGGGCTTTTTGCTTTGCGGCGGCAGATTTTCTTCGCCTCGAATTGGGGCGATGCTCATCAAGAAAAGCCAGCAGCCGCAGCTCGGCGGCATGCATTCGCCGCATGTGCTGGGTTCTTCCTGCAAGCCGTTGCCATATGTCGCTCATCGTCTCCGACTGACCAGCAAGTTCGGCACCGAGCGCCAGCACGGCCGGATGCACATACGCCTTCTTGCAGACCGCAGGTGTATTGCCCAACTGCTGTGCAACGGCAGCCAGAATCTCTCTTGCGTTGTAGCGCATCGCCTTGGATGCGTCGTCGCTGCCGTCCATGCCGTCACAGGCCAGTCGGGTCAGTTCGAGTGCCTGGACGGTGCCGTGCCAAGTCCGGAAGTCCTTTGCAGTGAAATTGTCGCCGGCCGCTCCACGCAAATAGTCGTTGACATCCGTGGACGAGAGCGTGCGCAGCGTTCCATCCTCCTCTTGGTACTGGAACAGCTCCTGCCCAGGCAATTGCTGGCAATGCCTCACCACTTTTGCCACACGCGGATCTTGCACCTCGGCCTCATGCATCACGCCGCTCTTCCCACGAAACCTCAGCTTCAGCGATGCGCCGCGAATATCGGCATGCTTGTTCCGAAGCGTGGTGAGCCCGTATGAGCCATTCGTGCTCGCATACTCCTCATTTCCCACGCGCAGGAACGTGACGTCGAGCAGCCGAACGAGGGTGGCGAGGACCACCTTGCGATCCAGCGGTGTCTTGGTGCTTGCCTTCAGGTCGCGCGCCACGCGGCCGCGAATCCGAGGCAAAGCCCGGCCGAAGGCCTCGAGACGCTCGAATTTGCTCTCGTCCTTCAATGCCCGCCACTCAGCGTGATATCGATACTGCTTCCGCCCCCGGGCATCCAGGCCGACAGCCTGCAGGTGACCGTTGGCTATCGGGCAGATCCACACGTCGGTGTATGCCGGCGGAATCGCCAGGTGCCTGATCCGAGAGATTTCGTCCGCGTCCCGAATCCACTGTCCCTTCGCATCGCGATAGCGGAAGGTTGCCCCTCGACGTACACGGTGCAGCCCGGGCATCTGGGCATTCACGTAGACCAGCCCATTGGCGAGGGGCGTTGGACGAGGACTGGCGATCGTGGGCATGAGGCTTGCGCTGATGTTGGCGTCTGAAAGTCTGAAAGGCAGCGAAGAAGGTGATGGCGCCGCGTACTCGCTGCTGTAGGACGCGACAATGGCCACCGGTGCGCTGCGTACTTGTCTGTGCTTCATCCTTTTTCCATGTTTCCGGAGCTACACATGTCCTTTTCCTGGTCCATTCGTTTCTGGTGGTTGGCGCTGTCGGCATTCGCGGTACTCGCTGCGGGTTGCGCCTCGGCGCCCGCTCCTCGAGCGGCCGAGCCCGTCAAGGTGAAGGTCTTCGTGGCCGCAATGTTCGAGATCGGCCAGAACACCGGCGACCGTGCCGGTGAATTCCAGTACTGGTATGAGCGCTACTGGAAGGGCGCGAAGCCGATCGCCGTCCCCGGCGCGCTGCAGCCCGTCTACTGCAACAACGACGGCGTTTGTGGCGCCGTGCTCGGCATGGGCAAGGTCAACTCCTCCTCCTCCATGCAGGCCATCCTGCTCAACACGAATTTCGATTTCTCCAAGGCCTATTACGTGATCTCCGGCGTGGCCGGTACGCCGCCTTCCAGAGGCACGATCGGCGAAGTCAGCTGGGCCACCTGGCTTGTCGACTACGACCTCGGGCACCGCTGGGCGCCCGAGGAGAACAAGCCCGGCGAGCCGACCTTCATGCCTCGCAAGGGCTATGAGGAGTACCGCCGCTTCAAGCTCAACGCCGACCTGGTTGCCTGGGCCATGAAGCTCACGGCCGACACCCCACTCCGGGACTCAGACGCCGCCCGCGCCTACCGCCTGCGCTACCCTGACGCTGCGGCTCGCCGCGCGCCCTTCGTCGGTACCGGAACGCACATGACCGGCGACACCTTCTTCCACGGCCCCGGCATGTCGAACCAGGCCCAGTACATCGCGAAGCTCTACGGCGCGGACGACTACGTCATCACCGAGATGGAAGCCGCAGCCGTCACGCTGGTGATCAAGCGCAGCCACGGCACCGACCGCGTGATGAGCCTGCGTGGCGCGGTGAACTTCGACCAGGGCAATCCCCGCGAGACCACGCTTCAGCATCTGGATCCCGCACCCGGAGAGACAGCCGGAGGGTTTGCGGAAACCGTTGAGAACATCTCGCTCGTCGGCACGCGGCTGGTCGATCACATCGTGGCCAACTGGCCGCAGTGGCAGGGCGGCGTGCCGGCGCGTTGAGCGCGCGGAACCTAGAAGAGCGACGCCGTCGTCGCGGGTGGCCCATCCGCGTCGCCCCGGCGCGAACGGCCGGCGGCCGTCAAGGGCTGGTCAATGCGCGACGCGTCCTCGCTGTTCGCCTTGACCAGCGCACCGACGCGCACCCCCAGCAGGCGCAGCGGCTGCGCGAGCGGCACGCGCTTCAGGCACTGCCCAGCCGTCTGGCGGATCGACTTTGCATCCGCCGTGAAGCGGTCGATCGTCTGGTCACGCGTCGCGATCCTGAAGTCGTCGTAACGCAGCTTGATCCCGATCGTCTTGCCCACGTAGCCCTTGCGCTGGAGGTCCTCCGCCAGCTTCTCGCACAAGTGCGTGAAGATCGCGCCCAACTCGGCGCGGTCGCGCACCGCGTGCAGGTCCCTGTCGAAGGTCGTTTCCCGGCTCATGGACACCGGCTCGCTCTCCGTCACCACCGGCCGGTGGTCCCGCCCCCAGGCGACCTCGTGCATCCATGCGCCGGTCGCCTTGCCGAAGTGCGCGACCAGCCAGTCGCGCTCGCGCATCGCCAACTCGCCGATGGTGCGGATGTCATGGTGCTGCAACTTCTCGTCCGCCTTCGGCCCGATGCCGTTCACCTTGCGGCAGGGCAGCGGCCAGATGCGTGTCTGCAGATCATCCTCGAAAACTACCGAGATGCCATTGGGCTTGTCGAACTCGCTGGCCATCTTTGCCAGCAGCTTGTTTGGCGCGACCCCGATCGAGCAAGTCAATCCGGTTGCCTCGAAGATCGATTTCTGGATGAGCCGAGCCAGCACGCGTCCGCCCTCCCGCTGACCTCCAGGTACCTCGGTGAAGTCGATGTAGACCTCGTCGACACCCCGATCCTCCATCATTGGCGCGATCTCCGTGATGACCTGCTTGAACCTGCGCGAATAGCTGCGGTATTCGTCGAAGTCCACCGGCAGGATGATGGCGTGCGGGCACACCTTCGCGGCCTTCATCAATCCCATCGCCGACCCCACGCCGAACTGGCGGGCCGGATAGGTTGCCGTCGTGATCACGCCGCGGCCCGCATAGTCCTTCAGCAAGGGAAAGGCCTCCACCGGAATGTCTGCCAACGTCCCGCCTTCCGGCAGGTCGCGCAAGACCTCGTCGACCCTGCGGCGCCCTCCGCCGATCACCACCGGCAGCCCTTTGAGCTGCGGGTAGCGCAACAACTCCACCGATGCATAAAAGGCATCCATGTCGAGGTGAGCGATGCGACGAATCGGCAAATCAGGCACAGGGCCGATTGTCGCCGCGCTGCCGATTGGCGGCACGGGTTGCGTTGCGCGGCCCGCCGGTGCCATCATTCGTGCATGCAGATGATCGCCTCCATGCTCTGGCGCCGGCTCGACACACCGGGTCACGATGCCTGCCGCCTGGAGCGGAACGGCGAATACTGGCAGATCGACGGTGCCGCTGCCTTCCGCGGCGAGGGTGGTCGCATCGCCCAGGTCCACTACCGCGTGCGCTGCGACAAGTCCTGGCATACCCAGTGGGGCACGGTTCGCGGCTGGGCCGGCTCCGAAGCGATCGAGCTCTCGATCGTTCGTGACCCGCATGGCGGCTGGAAGCTCAATGACGAAGTGGCGGTTGGGCTGGGGCACTGCGTCGACCTTGACCTCGGCTTCACACCCGCGACCAACCTCTTGCAGCTGCGCCGACTGCACCTTTCCCCCGGCGAGGCGGCGGATGCCCCCGTCGCCTGGCTCGACCTTGACACCTGCGCGCTGAGCGAGGCCCCGCAGCGCTACGAACGGCGCAACGAAGGTGACTACTGGTATACCTCCCCGCGCTTCGGCTACGCAGCGATGCTGGGCGTCACGCCCGAGGGCTTCGTGCATCGCTACCCCGAACTCTGGGAAGCCGCCGGGCACTGAGCTCCCGCGTTCAGTGGTCGTGGTGCAGGTAGCTCGCCTGCCTCGGCAGGCGCAGGCTCACCAGGAAGGCCACCACCATCATCGCCGTCACGTACCAATAGAAGGCCGACTCGTGGCCCAGGGATTTCAACCCCAGCGCCACATACTCGGCCGAGCCGCCGAACAGCGCGTTCGCCACCGCATACGCGAGGCCGACACCGAGCGCCCGCACCTCGGGCGGGAACATCTCCGCCTTCACGATCCCGCTGATCGAGGTGTAGAAACTCACGATCGCGAGCGCCACGATGATCAGCACGAAAGCCATCACCGGATTCGTCACGCCCTGCAGTGCGGTGAGGATCGGCACCGTCGCCAGCGCACCCAACGCGCCGAACAGCAGCATGTTGTTGCGCCGCCCGATGCGGTCCGACAACATGCCGAACACCGGCTGCATGCACATGTAGACGAAGAGCGCGCAGGTCATCACGTAGCTGGTGGTCTTGATCGGCATGCCCACGGTGTTCACCAGGTACTTCTGCATGTACGTCGTGAAGGTGTAGAAGATCAGCGAGCCACCGGCCGTATAGCCCAGCACAGTGAAGAAGGCGGCCTTGTGATGCCGGAAGAGCCCGGCCAGGCTGCCTGCTTCCTTGTTCGCGCGCGCCTCCGCGCTCTGCGTCTCGTGAAGGGTGCGCCGCAGCATCAGCGCCACCACCGCGGCGATGGCCCCGATGACGAAGGGAATGCGCCAGCCCCAGGCCTTCAGTTCCGTCTCGTCGAGCAACTGCTCCAGCACCACGATCACGAGCACCGCGAGCAACTGTCCTCCGATCAGCGTGACGTACTGGAAGGACGAGAAGAAGCCGCGCTGGCCGCGCAGCGCCACCTCACTCATGTAGGTGGCCGTGGTCCCGTACTCACCGCCGACGGACAGCCCCTGGAACAGCCGCGCCAGCAACAGCAGGAACGGCGCCCAGGCGCCGATCGTCGCGTAGGTCGGCATGCAGGCGATCGCGAGCGAGCCCGCGCACATCATGGTGACGGAGATCACCATCGAGGTCTTGCGCCCGTACTTGTCCGCCACGCGCCCGAAGAGCCAGCCGCCGATCGGCCGCATCAGAAAGCCGGCGGCGAACACGCCCGCCGTGTTGAGCAACTGCGCGGTCGGGTCGGACCGGGGGAAGAAGGATGGCGCGAAGTAGAGCGCGCTGAAGGCGTAGACGTAGAAGTCGAACCACTCGACCAGATTGCCCGAGGAAGCCGCCATGATGGCGAACACCCGGTGGCGCTTCTCTTCGCTGGTGTAGGCGCGGACGGGGGCGGCCTGCGGGTCCGCCGGTCCCGGGCCGGCGATGGGCGTGACTGTGCTCATGATCTGCCGCTCTGACTGGACTGTTGTTTTGGCAAGTCCATTGTGCGGCGAAGCGGGCGCCGGCGCTGTCAGCCGGCGCCTTGCCCCTTCAGAACGTGCCGGGAAGCAGGATGCTCGAGTCCACGTCGTCGATCTGTGTGCGCCCGCAGAAGGCCATCGTGATGTCCAGTTCCTTGTGGATGATCTGCAGCGCCCGCGTCACGCCCGCCTGGCCATAGGCGCCCAGCCCATACAGGAAGCTGCGTCCGATCAGCGTGCCCCGCGCGCCCAGCGCCCGCGCCTTCAGCACATCCTGGCCGCTGCGGATGCCTCCGTCCATCCACACCTCGATCTCGGTGCCCACCGCTTCCGCGATCGCCGGGAGCGCCTCGATGGAGGAGGGTGCGCCGTCCAACTGCCGCCCGCCGTGGTTGGAGACGATCAGCGCGTCCGCACCGCTTGCGGCGGCGAGGCGAGCGTCCTCCACGTCCATGATCCCCTTCAGGATCAGCTTGCCGCCCCAGCGCTTCTTGATCCACTCCACGTCGGCCCAGTTGAGCGTCGGGTCGAACTGCTCGGCCGTCCACGAGGACAGGGAGGACAAGTCCTTCACCCCTTTCGCATGGCCCGCGATGTTGCCGAAGGTGCGCCGCTTCGTGCCCAGCATCCCCATGCACCAATGGGGCTTGGTCGCCAGGTTCATCAGGTTCGTGAGCGTCGGCTTGGGCGGCGTCGTCAAGCCGTTCTTGATGTCCTTGTGCCGCTGGCCGAGGATCTGCAGGTCCAGCGTGAGTTGCAGTGCCGACACGTTGGCCTCCCGCGCGCGCTCGATCAGCCGCTCGATGAAGTCGCGGTCGCGCATCACATAAAGCTGGAACCAGAACGGATGGCGGTCCGTGTTCTCCGCGATGTCCTCCAGCGAGCAGATGCTCATGGTCGAGAGCGTGAACGGGATACCGAAGGCCTTCGCCGCGCGCGCGCCCAGGATTTCGCCGTCGGCATGCTGCATGCCCGTGAGCCCGGTCGGCGCGATCGCCACCGGCATCGCGACGTCCTGACCGATCATTGTCGTCTTCGTCGAACGACCCTCCATGTTCACTGCCACCCGCTGGCGCAGCTTGATCTTCTGGAAGTCGGCCTCGTTCGCGCGGTAGGTGCCCTCCGTCCAGGCGCCGGAATCGGCATAGTCGTAGAACATCCGCGGCACGCGGCGCTTTGCGACGGCGCGCAGGTCTTCGATGTTCGTGATCTTGGAGAGGTCTGGCACGGGCGATGGCTCCTGGGTTGTTCTTGGACGGGGAAAGTGCCTATTATCCGCAGGCTTCCACCCGAACTCTTCCAATCCATAAAGAGGTGCGCGCATGGTCTGGCAACAGGTTTACAACCCGTTCGGCAGCATGGTGGTCTCCACCGCGCTGGCCGCTCTCCCGGTTGTCGTCATGCTGGTGTGCCTCGGGCTGTTGCACATCAAGGCCCACATCGCGGCCGCACTGGGCCTGCTGAGCGCCGTGCTGATCGCCATCTTCGCCTTCGGCATGCCGGCCGACATGGCCGGCCGCGCGGCCTTCCTCGGAGGCATCACCGGGCTGCTGCCCATCGGCTGGATCGTTCTCAACATCATCTTCCTCCAGCAGCTCACGGAGCAGAACGGCAGCTTCAAGGTACTGCAGGATTCGTTGATGCACATCACCGAGGACCGCCGGCTGCAACTGCTGCTCATCGCCTTTGCCTTCGGTGCCTTCTTCGAGGGCGCGGCGGGCTTCGGCACGCCGGTGGCCGTGACGGCCGCGATTCTCATCGGCCTCGGCTTTTCTCCGCTGGCCGCCTCGGGTCTCTCGCTCATCGCCAACACCGCCCCGGTGGCCTTCGGCGCGCTCGGCACGCCCGTCATCACGCTCGCCAAGGTGCACGGCTACGACCTCATGGCCGTCACCGCAATGATCGGGCGCCAGCTGCCCTTCTTCTCGCTGCTCGTCCCCTTCTGGCTCATTTGGGCGTTTGCGGGCCGCAAGGGCATGATGGAAGTGTGGCCGGCCATCCTCGTCACGGGCGTGTTCTTCGCCATTCCGCAGTTCCTGGTGTCCAACTACATCGGTCCGGAACTCGTCGACATCATCGCGGCCATCGTCTCGATGGTTGCGCTGATCCTCTTCCTGCGTGTGTGGCGCCCCAGGAAGATCTGGCGTTCGGTGTCGCTCAAGGGCCATGAGAACGATGGCGGCGCACCCATCGAAGCCGCCGTCGTGGAGCCCGCCGTGCACAGCCGCCAGGAACTGATTCGCGCCTGGACGCCCTGGGCCATCATGACGGTCTTCGTTTTCCTGTGGGGCCTGCCGCCGGTCAAGACCTGGCTCAACGGGCTGTTCGCGCCCAACTTCCCGATCACCGGATTGCACAACATGATCGAGAAGGTGGCGCCCGTCGTGCCGCAGCCGACGAAAGAAGGCGCCATCTACGCCTTCACGCTCCTGTCGGCCACTGGCACCGGCATCCTGCTTTCGGCCATCGTCGGCGGCCTGGTCGCGAAGTACAGCGTCGGCCAGCTGGTCGTGGCGTACGGTCGCACGCTCAACCTGGTCAAGTACTCGCTCCTCACCATCGTGCTGATGCTCGCGCTCGGCACCCTCACGCGCTACTCGGGTCTCGACAGCACGATGGGCCTGGCCTTCGCCAACACCGGCGTGCTCTACCCCTTCTTCGGCACATTGATGGGCTGGCTGGGTGTGGCGCTCACCGGGTCCGATACCGCATCCAACGTGCTCTTCGGCGGCATGCAGAAGGTCGCCGCCGACCAGCTCGGCCTGTCTCCCAACCTCATGGGCGCGGCCAACAGCTCGGGCGGGGTGATGGGCAAGATGATCGACGCGCAGTCCATCGTCGTGGCGTCCACCGCCACGCGCTGGTTCAACCACGAAGGAGACATCCTGCGCTACGTGTTCTTCCATTCGATCGCGCTGGCCAGCCTGGTCGGCATCCTGGTGACGCTGCAGGCCTACGTCTGGCCCTTCACCCAGATGGTCGTCAAATGAGCTGAGCCCGGTCCGCGCGCACCACGACGGCACGGGTGTTGCTTGCATCTGGTGCATGGAGACGCCCGTCCTGCCCACGCCCGCCGCCCACCCGCTCTGGCAAGACCAGCTCGGACTCCTGCTCGAATCCACCGGCGAGGGCATCTTCGGCATCGACCTGGACGGCCACTGCATGTTCATCAACCGGGCCGGCGCCCGGATGCTTGGCCATGACAAGGCGGCCGTGCTGGGCTGCAACATGCACGAGCTCACCCACCACTCGCACCCGGACGGCTCGCCCTACCCCGACACTGACTGCCCCATCTTCAACGCCTTCCGCCGTGGCCTGCCCTGTCGGGTCGATACCGAGGTCTTCTGGCGCCGCGACGGCAGCGCCTTCGCGGTGGAATATTCGAGTCACCCGATCATGGACGGCGCCGAGGTCCGAGGGGCGGTCATCACCTTCGTCGACATCACCGAGCGCCGTCGCGCCGCCCGGGCCTTGCAACAGGCCAAGGACGAGCTCGGCCAGCGCGTTCAGGAGCGCACCCGCGAGCTGAGCGATGCACTCTCCCAGTTGCGCGAACTCTCCGCCTGGCTGGACAAGGTGCGCGAGGACGAGCGCACTCGGATCGCCCGCGAGGTGCACGACGAGCTCGGCAGCCTGCTCGTCGCCCTGAAGATGGACGTCAACTGGATCGGCAAGCGCCTGGGCGAGCAGCAGGAGCGCACGCCCGCGGCCGCCGAGGACATGCGCACCCACATGCGCAACAAGTGCCACAACATGAGCGGCCTGATCGAACGCGCGGTCGAGAATGTCGGCCGCATCATCACCGACCTGCGCCCCAGCATCCTCGACCACCAGGGGCTGTGGGCCGCGCTCGAATGGCAGGCCAACGAGTTCGTGCAATCGGCCGAGCTCGCGCTCGGCTGGCACATGGAGCTCGCGCCCGGCGTCGAGCTGCCCGAGCCGGCCGCCATCGCCGTCTTCCGTATCTTCCAGGAAATGCTCAGCAACGTCGGCCGCCACGCGAAGGCCTCCAGGCTCGACATCCGCATCGAGGCGCGGGATGTGCTGCGCATCAGTGTCCGTGACGACGGCATCGGTGCGCCGGCCCGCGCCTTCGAAGCGGCGACGGCCTACGGCGTGCTCGGCATGCGTGAGCGCGCGCGGCACTTCGGCGGCCGCATCGCGATCGAGAGCACGGTGGGTGCCGGCAGCTTGTTCCGGCTGGAGTTGCCGCTGCCATGAACAAGACCGCCAGTATCCGCGTGCTCATAGGCGACGACCATCGCATCGTGCGCGAAGGTCTGAAGCAGGTGCTCGGTGACTTCTCGAACGGTACGCCGGAGATGCTGGTGGCGGCCGAGGCGCAGACAGGCCAGGAGGTGCTCGACACCGTACAGGCGCTCGGCGGCCCGCGCGGCATCGACGTCGTGCTGCTCGACATCGCTCTCCCGGGGCGCGACGGCCTGGATGTGCTGCAGGCGCTGCGCAAGACATGGCCCGCGCTGCCCGTCCTCATGCTCAGCACCTATCCCGAGAAGCAATACGCCGTGCGCTGCATCAAGCTCGGTGCCGCCGGCTACCTCAACAAGAGCGCCGACCCCGACGACATGGTCGGCGCCGTGCGCAAGGCCGCGGCTGGCGGGCGCTATGTCTCCGCCGCCACCGCGGAAGCCTTGGCCGCCGCTGTCGACAATAGCGCGGCGCAGGGCACCGAGGCGCTCTCGCACCGCGAGCACCAGGTCTACAGGCTGCTCACCGCCGGGAAGACCGTGAGCGAAATCGGTGCACGGCTCGGCTTGGCGCCCAACACCGTCAGCACCTACCGCGCGCGCATCCTCGAGAAGACCGGCACCAAGAACGATGTCGAGCTCGCGCTGTATGCCGAGCGCCACGGAGGGGCGTCGCCCGCGCCCTGATACGCACGCGGCCTCCACGGCCGTGTAGTGGCGCCCCTACAAGCCATCGACGGCCGCTCCGCGATTTCGCGCATCGGAGCTACGCATGGCCGCAACCGGCCCGGCCCTTGCATCGCGTACCGCATCTTTTCAACGAGGTGCCCCATGTCCCGACTGCCTGAGACCCCCGCCTGCGACCCCTACGACGCCGACCGGCCCCTCGTGATGCGATGCGCATGCGGCGGGAGCCACGCTCCCCCCGGACACGCCGGCGCCATCGAGGACGCGAACGCGAAGCTCGAGGCCAGCCTCATGAAGGCGTTGTTCCCGATCGACGGCGTGCGCCGCAAGTTCCTGCGCGCCGTCGGCGCCAACACTGCGCGCGCGGCCATTCTGTCTGTGCTGCCTCTCGGCGCGCTCCAGGCCATGGCGCAGGACAAGGGCCCGCTCGAGAAAAAGGACCTGAAGATCGGCTTCATCCCGATCACCTGTGCCACGCCGCTCATCATGGCGCACCCGCTGGGCTTCTACCAGAAGCAGGGCCTCAACGTCGAAGTCGTCAAGACGGCCGGCTGGGCGCTCATTCGCGACAAGATGCTCAACAAGGAATACGACGCGACGCACTTCCTCTCGCCGATGCCGCTTGCCATCTCGATGGGTACCGGCTCCAACGCCGTACCGATGAATGTCGCGACCATCCAGAACACCAACGGCCAGGCCATCACGCTCGCCAACAAGCACAAGGACAAGCGCGACCCGAAGCTGTGGAAGGGCTTCAGGTTCGCCGTGCCCTTCGAATACAGCATGCACAACTTCCTGCTGCGCTACTACGTCGCGGAAGCGGGCCTCAACCCCGATACCGACATCCAGATCCGCGTCGTGCCGCCGGCCGAGATGGTGGCCAACCTGCGCGCAGGCAACATCGACGGCTACCTCGGCCCCGACCCCTTCAACCAGCGCGCCGTCTTCGAGGAGGTCGGCTTCATCCACATCCTTACCAAGGAGATCTGGGCGGGCCACCCCTGCTGCGCCTTCGGCACTTCCACCGAATTCATTCAGAAGAACCCCAACACCTTCGCCGCGCTCTGCCGCGCCGTGCTCACGGCCTCCGCCATGGCGCGCGAGCCGAAGAACCGAGAACTGATCGCGAAGGTCATCGCGCCCGCGCAGTACCTCAACCAGCCTGAGACCGTGCTCACGCAGGTGCTCACCGGCCGCTTCGCCGACGGCCTGGGCAACATCCGCACCGTGCCCGATCGCGCCGACTTCGATCCCATCCCCTGGCAATCCATGGCCGTGTGGATGCTCACGCAGATGAAGCGCTGGGGCTACGTGAAAGGTGACGTCGACTACAAGCAGATCGCCGAGAAGGTCTTCCTGCTGACCGACGCGAAGAAGCACATGAAGGAACTGGGCCAGACACCGCCCGACGGCGCATACCCCAAGTTCACCATCATGGGCAAGGTCTTCGACCCGTCGAAGCCCGAGGACTACGTCAAGAGCTTCGCCATCAGCAAGCTGGCCGCCTGAGCGCGCGCACGCCATGACGCGAAAAAGCCTCAACCTCAAGGCGGCGCTGCTGTCGTTCCTGATCTTCGTCCTCTTCATCGCCGCGTGGCAGGTCGCGACCTTTACATCGGCCGGCGCGGCCTCTCAGGCCGGCATGACGGCGGAGGAGATCGAGTACCAGAAGATGCTCGGCAAAGACCCGGGGCAGAGCAAGTCATCCGCCTTCCCGACACCCGCCGAGATGGGCGCCACGGCATGGAAACACCTGTCGAATCCTTTCTACGACAACGGCCCCAACGACAAAGGCATCGCCATCCAGCTGGCCTGGTCGCTGGCCCGCGTGGCGCTCGGATTCGTGCTCGCCTGCCTGGTCGCGGTGCCGCTGGGCTTCGTGATCGGAATGTCGCCGCTGCTGCGAAAGGCCTTCGACCCCTTCATCCAGGTGCTCAAGCCCATCTCGCCGCTGGCCTGGATGCCGCTCGCGCTCTACACCATCAAGGACTCGTCGACGAGCGGCATCTTCGTGATCTTCATCTGCTCCGTGTGGCCGATGCTGCTCAACACCGCGTTCGGCGTGGCCTCCGTCAAGCGCGAATGGCTCAACGTCGCGAGCACGCTGGAGGTGCGGCCGCTGCGCCGTGCCTTCCGCGTCATCCTTCCCGCGGCCGCGCCCACCATCCTCACCGGCATGCGCATCAGCATGGGCATCGCCTGGCTGGTGATCGTCGCGGCGGAGATGCTGGTGGGCGGCACCGGCATCGGCTACTTCGTATGGAACGAGTGGAACAACCTCTCGCTCACCAACGTGATCTTCGCCATCCTCGTGATCGGTGTCGTCGGCATGCTGCTCGACCTGGCCTTCGCCGGGTTGCAGAAGAAGGTGACCTATGTGGAGTGATCACTCGTCCCAGGGCCTCCCCGTCAGCTCCACCGTGAACGGCTTCAACTTCGACCACACGGTGCCGAGTGGCGCCGGTTTCCTGCGGATCGAGGGGCTCGCCAAGTCCTTCGTGCCCGGCAAGCCCGTGTTCGCCAATGTGTCCTTCACGCTGGAGCGCGGCGAATTCGTCTGCATCATCGGCCACTCGGGCTGCGGCAAGACGACCATCCTCAACGTGCTGGCCGGGCTCGATTCCGCCTCGGCCGGCCACGTCTTCATGGACGGACGCGAGGTCGCCGGGCCCAGCCTGGAGCGCGGCGTCGTCTTCCAGAGCCATGCGCTGATGCCCTGGCTCACCGTCCGCCGCAACATCGCGTTCGCCGTGCAGTCGCGCTGGCCGGACTGGCCTGCCGCGCTGGTCGACGAGCAGGTGCGCCGCTTCGTGTCGCTGGTCGGCCTGGACGCGGCCATCGACAAGAAGCCCTCGCAGCTCTCCGGCGGCATGAAGCAGCGCGTGGGCATCGCGCGCGCCTTCTCCATCCAGCCCAAGATGCTGCTGCTGGACGAGCCCTTCGGCGCGCTGGACGCGCTCACGCGCGGCACCATCCAGGACGAGCTGATGAGCATCGTGCGGCAGACGCACCAGACCGTCTTCATGATCACGCACGACGTGGACGAAGCCATCCTGCTGGCCGACCGCATCCTGCTCATGAGCAACGGCAGCGAGACCGCGGGCGGCTATCGCCCCGGCAACATCGCCGAGACGGTCGTCAACCCGCTGCCGCGAGAGCGCACGCGCGCGGGTCTGCACCACCTCGACGGCTACTACCCGCTGCGCAACCACATCGTCGATTTCCTCGTCACGCGCGCCAAGGCCACGTGACCTCTTCCCATCCATCAAACCAGCAGGAGCACCCACATGAACCGCAACGACGTCACCGAGAAGATCATCACCGTCAAGGTGAGCAAGGGCATCCAGTGGGCCGACGTGGCCAGGAAGGTCGGCCTCTCGAAAGAGTGGACGACGGCCGCCTGCCTCGGGCAGATGACGCTCGACGACCAGCAGGCGCAGGTCGTGGGCGAGATCTTCGGCCTCACGCAGGAGGAGCAGAAGTGGCTGAAGGTGGTGCCCTACAAAGGCTCGCTGCCGACGGCCGTGCCGACCGACCCGCTGATCTACCGCTGGTACGAGGTGGTGAGCGTGTACGGCACCACGATCAAGGAACTCATCCACGAGGAGTTCGGCGACGGCATCATGAGCGCGATCGACTTCAGCATGGATATCCAGCGGCAGGCCGATCCCAAGGGGGACAGGGTGAACGTGGTGCTGTCGGGCAAGTTCCTGCCGTACAAGACCTACTGATCGCTGCCCCGTCCGAGGCGATCACGCACGCACCACGTCCGGCCCCGACGACGAAGCCGCGAAGCCCGGGAAGAGTTCGGTCAGCCGCACGTCCGGCAAGCGCAGGTGCCGCTCGCTGATGTTCGCGAGCACCTGCCGGAAATCGGTGGTCACCGCGAGATCGCGTCCCTCATGCAGCGCCCGGTCGTCGAGGCCGGGCCAGCGGCCATGCACCTGGCCGCCGGCGACCTTGCCGCCGAGCAGCCACATCACGTTGCCATGGCCGTGGTCGGTGCCGCCATTGCCGTTCTCGCGGAAGGTGCGCCCGAACTCCGACATCACCACGACGACGGTGTCGTCCAGCACCGGGCCGAGCCGGGTCGCCAAGGCCGCGAGCCCTTGTGCCAGCGGTGACAGCCGGCTCGCCAGCTGACCCCTGGCCGCGCCCTGATTCGCATGCGTGTCCCAACCTCCCAGTGCCATGAACGCGAACTGCACGCGCGCGTCGTTGCGCATGAGCTTCGCGAGACGCGCCGCGTCGTCGGGGAAGCCATTGGGCAGCGGCGCACCGTTGTTGGCGGCCTGCATCTCGCGGTCGAGGTTGTCCATGTTCATCGAGTCCATCACGTCCCGATGCGCGCGCTGCGATTCCCGGAACGCGCGCGACATGGCATCGTTCCCCGCGTAGAGTTGCCCGAAGGCCTGCGCGACCTGCGGCCGGTCCAGCGGCGTCGGCTTGCCGGCAGCTGCGCCCAATGGCACGTTCACGACCGTGTGCCGCCCGGCATAGATGCGCGGCAGCACCGGCCCCATGCTGATGGCGCGCGTCGGTGCGTCGGCCCCCCCGGCTTCCGGCGGCAGCACGCCCAGCATGCGATTGAGCCAGCCGTCGGCGGTGGACTTGCGGCCCGGCGTGCCGGACTCCATGTAGTCCTGCGCATCGAAGTGCGAGCGCGTCTCGTCGGGGGAACCCGACGCATGGACGAAGCCGAGCTTTCCCCCCTCCCAGAAGGGCATCAGCGGCGCCAGAGCGGGATGCAGCCCGAAGTGGCCGTCCAGGTCGAGCACGCCCCCTTCCTCGCCCGGCCGCGGCAATGCAATGGAAGGCCGGGCGCGGTGGTAGTCCGCATCGGCATGCGGGACGACGCAGCTCAGCCCGTCTACCGCGCCGCGCAGGAACACCACCACCAGCCTGGAGGGCGAAGAGCGCCCCTCCCCCGAGACCGCCGCGATGGCGGATCGACCGACGGGCAACAGGGCGAGGCTGGAGCAGGATGCAAGCTTGAGCAGGTCGCGGCGCAGCATGGCGGACTCCGTTGGATCAGTGACGCATGAAATCGGGGCTGCCGAGCACGAGTGCCGCGCGCAATGCGGGGCTCGCCTCGGCGACGGCGGCGCGCGTCTTGCCGGAAATGCCAGGCCCCAGCGTACCCAGCAGCGTCTGCGGATCGACGGGTTCGGTGGGTGCGTTCGGCAGGCGACCGGCAGCCAGGGCCGTGGCAAAGCCGATGCGGCGGGTGATGGCATCCGGATTGAGCCAGGCGTCCTCCGTGTCCTTATAGCCGTCCGGTGTCTGGCAGCCATAGAGCGGCATGCCGAGCTGCCGCAGCGTCCCAAGCAGGGGCCGCACGTCGTCCGCTGGCGTTGCGGATGCACGCACCGCGGAGACCACGTACTCGTAGGGCGTCTTGAACTTCGCCTCGCGCGCGGCCGGTGCGCGGAATTCAGGGCTGTCGAACAGCGCCTTCAGGATCGCGCGGATGTCGCCGCCGGTCTCGGCATACCGTCTGGAAAGCCGCTCGACGAGCGGCGCCGGCGGTTGGTCGCTGACGAAGTACTGCGCGAGCTTGTAGGCGATGTGGTGCGCGGTGGCGGGATGAGCCGCCAGCACATCGAGCGCCCGTTCGCCCTCGTCCTCGCCCCGGCCGCTGAAGCGTTGGCCCAGCCACAGCTTGTCGCCCGCGTCATGGCGCCGCGCATCGAAGTAGAACACCGAGGCACCGGTCGTCAGGCGGGGGTTGAAAGTCCAGCCCGTGAGGATGCGGGCCAGCTCGGTCACGTCCTTCTGCGTGTAGCCCCCGTCAACGCCCAGCGTGTGAAGCTCCATCAGCTCGCGCGCATAGTTCTCGTTGAGTCCTCCGGCCTTGGCCAGCGGGCTCGCGCCGCGCGGCTGGAAGCCCGGCGCGGCGGACTGCCAGTTGTCCAGGTAGAACAGCATTGCCGGATGGTGCGCCGTGGCCCCGAGAAGATCGCGGAAGCGCCCCAGCGCGTAGGGGCGGATCGCCTCGCGCTCATAGTTCTCGACCAGCACGCGGTCCAGGCCCTTGCCGCTGAAGACGTTGAAGTGGTTGAACCAGAAGTCGACCATCCGCTCCTGCAACTGCCGCGGGCTGCGCGCAGCGTTCCAGAGGCGCGCTTCGCCGGATTCCACCGCGACCTGGCGGTACAGCGCGCGCCGCGTGGCTTGCGCATCGTCGTCCTTGCCTGCGTCCTGCTTCGCCTGCCTGGCGGCCGCTGCCGCCTCGCGAAAGCGGAGGATGAGGTCGCGCTGCGAGGCTGTAGTCATTGGCAGTTCGGCCAGTTGCCGCGCCAGCTCCGGCGGCAGCGGGAGGCGCTCGGGATGCAACTGTTCGTCCACGTAGCGCGCCACACCCACCTGCGTCACGTGCGCCAGGTCGCCGGGCGCGGGGCCGAAGCCGAGCCGGTTCAGCGCATGCAGTGCCTCGGCCTCCGAGGCGGCCTGGGCCCACGCGGGTCCCGCGCAGGACAGCGCCAGGAGAAGCGCCGCGCCCGCCGCGCGCCGTGCGCGTACCAGTGCCAATGCGTGAAGTCGATGTCGTGCCTGCATGCTGTTCCTTGGCCAACGGATCCCCCACCAACGGCCGACGGATGCCACCCGCCGACCGGTCGTGGATTTCCGTCGGGTAAAGATTCCTGCGCGGCTGAAGCACAATCCGGCGCTTGGCGACTTGCCATCATCCGGAGACATCGCGCATGAAGAAAACGGAAGAAGTCAGGACCATCGGCCTCATCGTGCCGCCCGCCGCCGGGCAGGTGCCCGCCGACGGCCAGCAGCTGTACGCGGACAGGGACGTCCGCTTCATCGCGCGCGGCCTCGCGCTGCCCGGCATCTCGCCGGAGGGCTTCGACACCGTCGTGGATCGCATCCTGCAACAGGCCGTCGAGCTGCGCGACGCGGGCGCGCAGGCCGTCTCGCTGATGGGCACTTCGCTCAGCTTCTACCGTGGCGCGGCGTTCACCGACGACCTGCGCGAGCGCATGCAGGACGCCACCGGCCTGCCCTGCACGACCATGAGCCATGCCATCGTCGCCAGCCTGCGGCACCTGGGCATCGAGCGCGTGGCCGTCGCCACCGCCTACATCGACACGCTCAACGAGCGGCTCGTCGCGTACCTCCGAAGCCGGGACATCGAAGTGACCCACATCGAAGGCCTCTCGATCACCGGCGTCGACGCCGTCGGCAAGGTGCCGGGCGACACGCTGATGGCGCTGGCCGGGCGCTGCGTCGCGGCCGACAGCTCCGCGCAAGGCCTGCTGATCTCCTGCGGCGGGCTGCTGACGCTGGACCTGCACGTGCCGCTGGAGACGAAGCTGAGCCTGCCCGTCACCTCCAGCTCGCCCGCCGGCTTCTGGGACGTGATGCAGGTGGCAGGCATCGATGCGTCCTCGCCCGGCCACGGCCGCCTCTTCGCACCCGCTCGCGCCCTTGAACGAGCCGCTTGACCTCACCACGCTGCGCGTGGTCGTCGCCGCGGCGGAACTGGGCTCCCTCAGCGCCGCGGGCGACCGTCTGCACCTTGCCGTCGCCGCCGCCAGCGCGCGCGTGACAGCGCTGGAAGAGTCGCTCGGCCTGCGCGTCTTCGAGCGCTCCTCGCGCGGCGTGCGCCTCACACCCGCCGGGCAGATGCTGGTGCGGCGCGGGCGCGAACTGCTGGCGGATTCCGACCGGCTCTCCGTCGACCTGCACGACTACGCCAAGGGCCTCCAGGGCCACGTGCGCCTGGTCGCGAACACCTCCGCCATGCTGGAAGTCCTGCCCGCGCAGCTCGAACGCATGATGCGCGAGCATCCCCTGATCCGCATCGACGTGGAAGAGCACGGCAGCCTCGACATCCCGATGCTGTTGCTCGAAGGCCGCGCGGACCTCGGCATCGTCGACATGGCGCATGCGCCGCACGGCATCACGCTGCGCGATTGCTTCGCCGACACGCTGGTGCTGGTGGTGCCCGCCGGCCATGCGCTGGGGCAGGGCGGTCCGGTGGTTTTCCAGGACGCGCTCGACGAGGACTTCATCGCGCTCAGCGACGGCACGGCCTTGTCGAGCCGGCTGGTCGCCTCCGCGTCGCTCTCGGGCAAGCTGTTGAAGGTGCGCATGCAAATGCGCAGCTTCGACGCCGTGTGTCGCATGGTCGCGGGCGGCCTGGGCGTGGCGGTGCTGCCGCTGGAAGCCGTGGGCCCGCAACTCGCCAGCCTGCCGCTGCGCGCCGTGCGCCTGGCCGACGCGTGGGCGCAGCGCACGCACCGCATCGCGCTGCGCAGCGAAACACCTCCGGCACCCGCGACGCAAACGCTGATCGAAGCGCTCACCCATCGGGATCTCAGGGCAAACCCTTGATTTCGCCGTTGGCGAAAGCGGTGTTCGCCGCGCATGCTTGTCGCTGCTCCCGCACGCTTCCTACACTGGGCCGCACAGATGGAGACAAGCATGAAGATAGCCCGCGTCGCGGCCACGCCCCTGCACCTGCCGGTGTCGGTCGAGGTTTCCGGCCGCACCAAGACCACCTCGCTTTCGCTGTGCCTGGTGGATGTGGAAACCGACGATGGGCGCATCGGCACGGGCATGACCGCCATCACAGAGGAGGAGGTCGTCGCCTCCGTCGTCAACGACATTGCCGCCCACGCGCTGGCAGGCATGGACCCGATGCGGCACGAGCAGGTGTGGGAAAAGCTCTTCTGGCTGCTCACGCCGCGTGGCCAATCGGGCTATGCGAGCCACGCCATCGCGGCCATCGACCTCGCGCTGTGGGACCTGAAGGGCAAGGTGCTGGGCCAGCCCTGTTGGCGCCTGCTGGGCGGCGCGCGTGCCGAGGTGCCGGTGTATGCCACCTTTGGCTTTGCCTTCTTCGATCGCGATGAGTTGGCCGCGGCTGCCGGAAGCTGGGTCGAGCGCGGTTTCAAGCGCCTGAAGATGACGGTGGGCCACCACGGCCTGCAGCGGCGCGACGAGCCGCGCCCGCTCGACGAATTGATCACCGAGGACGTGCAGCGCATCCGCGCGGTGCGCGAGGCGGTCGGCCCGGAGGTGCAGATCTACATCGACGCCAACTGCAGCCTCGACTACTTCCACGCACTGTCGCTCGCGAAACGCATCGAGGACTATGGCATCAGTTTCTTCGAGGAGCCGGTGGCGCAGAACGATATTCCGAACCTGGTGAAGCTGCGGCAGAAGACGTCGATCCCGCTCGCGGCCGGGCAGAACGAGGGCCTGGCCAGCCGCTTCCGCGACATGCTGGTGGCCCAGGCGGTGGACGTGGTGCAACCCAACGCCTGCATCACCGGCGGCTTCACGCAGTGCAACCGCATCGCGGGCATGGCCGCGGCCTTCAACACCCGCTTCGCCAATGGCGGCGCGTGGCCGCACCACAACATGCACCTGCACGCGGGGCTCGCGAACGGCTCGCTGGTCGAGTACCACTCGGTGGCGGTGGATTGCTGCAAGCTGGTGTTCGATGATTTGCCGGTGCCCGCCAACGGCGTGTTGGCGCTGCCCGAGAGGCCGGGCCTGGGCTTCGAGCCCAACCGCGATCGCGTGGCGGAGCTTGCCAGGCGGCCCGGCTCGCGCGGCATTGGCAAGGCCTGAGCACGGCGCACGATAACGAAGGACGGAGACAAGACGATGAATGCATCCACCACCCGCCGCGGCCTGCTGGCATTGGGCGCTGCCTTGCTGGCGGGCCATGCGACGCTCGCGGGCGCGCAGGCCTACCCTGATCGTCCGATCCGCCTCATGGTCGGCTACTCGGCCGGGGGTGGTGTCGATGCGATGGCGCGGTTGATCTCGCCGCGCCTGTCGACGCTGCTGGGTCAGCAGGTGGTGGTGGAGAACCGTGCGGGCGCCGCGGGCGTCATTGCCGGCGACAGCGTGGCCAAGGCCGCGCCCGATGGCTATACCCTGCTGCTCGGCGACAGCTCGACGCTGATCGCGCAGTACATGCAGGCGAAGCTGCCCTTCGACCCGATCAAGAGCTTCACGCCCGTCGCGGGTCTCTTCAAGTCACCGCTGGTGATCGTGGCCGCGAACGACTTCCCGGCGAAGACGCCGGCGGAACTGGTCGCGGCGCTGAAGGCCAAGCCAGGGTTCTATTCCTTCGCGACTTCGGGTGTGGGCACGGTGCAGCACCTGGGCTTCGAGATGCTGAAGGGCCAGACGGGCACGTTCGCGCTGCACATTCCTTATCGCGGCGCGGCGCAGATCGTGCCGGACGTGATCAGCGGGCAAGTGCCGCTGGGCGTGGTAAGTGCCACGGCCGCGATGGCGCAGGCCAAGGCAGGCAAGCTGCGGGCCGTGGCGTTGATGAGCAATGACAAGCTGCCCGGGGCGGAAGATGTCCTGCCCTTGTCGTCGGCGGTGCCCGGGGTCGATGTGGCGCCCCGGCTCTTTCTCGTTGCACCCGCGGGGACGCCGCAAGCCGTCGTGGACAAGTTGGGCGAGGCGGTGCGTACGGTGATGAGCGCGCCTGACATGGCGCAAGCGGCCGGGTTGCAAGGGGCGGTGCCGGCCTATCTGCCGGCTGCCGCCTTGGCGGCCAGTCTTTCGCAGGAGTCCGGGCGGTGGGGGAAGGTGATTCGGGACCAGAAGATTGCTGCGCAGTAGGGGCTTCCGAATGAGGGCGCAGGCGGGGGCGGAGCCGGGCGGTTTGCCCGCAGCGACCCCGGTGCGCCAACAAGCCGCGAGCAAGCAACTCAGTCGAACACGCCGCTCAAGGAAACGCGCCCCACAGTCCCAGAGCCGCTGAACGCGACCCCCGCACTGACGCTATACCGTCCATCCGCCGTCGTACGCCGGAACGACGCCCCCAGCGCAGCCTCCGAGCGATAAGCGCCCATGCCCACGGCGTAGGTGATCTTCCCCGGCACGGCGGGCGCGGATTCCATCGCAGCCACGCCAGCGATGCCCGCATAGGCACGTTTCGCGTTCTGGTCCATCTCGCTGCGCAACTGCTGCGCCGTCATGTCGGTGTATGCCTTGCCCGGCGTGCCGCCCTGGTCGTACATCTTCTGCGCGAAGTCCTTGGCGTTGTCCAGCATGCCCTGCACCTGCCCGACGTTCGCCGCGTCGGTAGCCTCGCTGCCAGCCGCGACGCCGGTGACCTGCCGGCCGCCGACATTCACTTCACCCGTGGATGACTGCGAGCCCTTCCCCCCCGGTGCCGTGTACGCCGCCTGCGCGCCGCGGTTGGCCGCCGAGCCCGCGCCCAGCGCGACGCTGTTGGCCTGCGACACCACCGCGTTGCTGCCGATCGCGATCGCGTTGTCCGCATTGGCGCGCGCCGAGGTGCCGATCGAGATGCTCTGGCTTCCCGCGACATACACCCCCGCCTCGTTGCCGATCGCGATGTTACGGTCGCCCATCACCCCCTGGCCCGCCGAACTGCCCTGCGCGATGTTGCCGTTGCCCACCACGCCCTGGCCCGCCGCCAGCCCGAAGGCCTGGTTCTGGCTCCCCTTCACGCCGCCGCCCGCGGCCTGGCCCGACGCGATGTTGTTGTTGCCCGAGACCTGCGCTCCGGCCATCATCCCCGACGCCTGGTTGCCCGCGCCCTGCACGCCCGCGCCCGAGCCCTCGCCCATCGAGAGGTTGTTGCTGCCGTTGACGCCATTGCCCGCGCCGCTGCCATAGGCCTGGTTGCCGTTGCCCGTCACGTTGCTGCCGGCATTGGTGCCGTAGGCCTCGTTGTCCGAGCCCGTCACGTGCTGGCCCGCATTGCTGCCCGTCGCATCGTTGCGGTTGCCGGTGACGAACTGCCCTGCCGCGTAGCCGGTCGAGTTGTTGTAGTCCCCCGTCACGTTCTCGCCCGCGCTGCGGCCCATCGTCTGGTTCCAGCCGCCGTTCACATTGGTGCCCGCGTAGTAGCCGATCGCCTGGTTGGCGTTCTTGCCCGACACGTTCGTTCCCGCGCCTTCGCCGATGGCCAGGTTCCAGTTGGTGCTGACGTTGTTGCCCGCGCCGTTGCCGATCGAGACGTCATTGCTGCCCGTGACGTTCATCCCCGCGTTGGTGCCGATGGCGTTGTTGTCGTCGCCCGTCACGCCGCTGCCGGCGTGGAAACCCATCGAGTTGTTGTGATTGCCCGTGACGTTGTCGCCGGCGCTGCGGCCGATGGACTGGTTCCAGCCGCCGACCACGTTCTGCCCCGAGGCATAGCCGATTGCCACGTTCGCGTTGTCACCGCTCACGTTGGTGCCAGCGCCGTCACCGATGGCGAGGTTGTACTTGGTGCTGACGTTGTTGCCGGCTCCCGTGCCCATCGCCTGGTTGTTGGTACCTGTGACGCCCGTGGTGCCGGCATTGGTGCCGATGCCGAGGTTCGAGGTCGCCGGGTTCCACGTCTGCGGAGGCGGGGTCTGGGCGTGGACGAAGCCGGCCGCCGAGGCCAGGGCGACGCCGAGCCCGAGCAGGGCTGCGCCGCGCGTTGCGCGCTTGTGTTTCATGTTGCTTGCTCTTCGAAGTTTGCGAAGGTGGGAGTTCGGGCGGCTCAGGCCGCGAGGTGCAATGCCATCGCCGGATCGCTCACGCTCGGCTTGCCGGTCTCGACGCGGCCGGAGAAGCGGCGCTCGAAGTTGTTCGACGCGACCGTGAAGTCGTACCAGTGGCCGCTGTCGTCCAGGTTCCAGTGCAGCATGCCGACCGCGCCCGCGGCGACATTCAGCGTCCACGGGCCATCGGTGCGGTAGGCGTTGGGCGTCACCGTCACGCTGCCGGCGGCGGTGCCGGTGTTGTGCACCTTCACGTAGACCTGTCCGTTGGCGGGCTCATAGCAGACCTGCACCTCCGGCTTGAAGGCAGCGGTGTCGTGCGCCAGCGCGTCGCCCTTGAAGGTGCGCACGTAGCCATTGCTGCCATACACCCACAGCTCGTACTTGCCGCTGTCCGTGAGGCCGGTGTTCCAGTAGTCGGTGAGCGACTTGCCGGCCTCCACCGTATAGCGGCGCGGAATGCGGTCCAGGTGCAGCTTGTCGTAGACGTGGAACACGGCGCCTTGCTTGCCGCTGTTCGCGAAAATCAGCGACAGCATGCCGCGCGGCTCCACGCGGGCGCTGGTGTGCAGTTCATAGGGCAGGGCGCGCGAGAAGCGCGTGCCGGCTTCCTGGAACAGCGGCTGCGGCGTGGCCGGCGCGACCGGGTTCGGGAAGCCGGCCTGCGCCGCCAGCAGCGCGGGATAGTTGCTCGTGTCCGGCAGCGTCGGGAACACCGGGTCGTTGGGCGACACGAAGTCGAAGCAGGAGGTCAGGTCGCCGCACACCGCCCGGTGCCACGGGCTGATGGCGTCGACCGTCACGCCGAAGCGCTTTTCCAGGAACATGCCGATGGAGGTGTGGTCGAAGACCTGCGAGTTCACCCAACCGCCCTTGCTCCACGGCGAGACGACGTACATGGGCACGCGGGCGCTCAGGCCCCAGGGGCGCACGGTGCCGCTGATGGTGTCGGTCGCATCGAGGTACGCGCGCGCCGGGTCCGAGAAGTATTCTCCGTCGAGCGGCAGGGTCGCCTTGCCGGCGAGCGAGCCATCGTTGTTGTACGAGGGCGGCGCAGGCGCCGGCAGGTGGTCGAACAGGCCGTCGTTCTCGTCGTAGGTGAGGAAGAACACGGTCTTGGCCCACACGGCGGGGTTGGCCGTGATGGCTTCAAGCACCTCCGCCGTGTAGTCGGCGCCGATGGCCGGGTTGCTGTTGCCGGAGTGCTCGGAGTTCGCGGCCGTGCACAGGATCCACGAGACCTCGGGCAGCGTGTCGTTCACCACGTCGTTGCGCAGGTCGGCGATGGAGTAGTCCGTCAGGCCTTTCACGTACAGCGGCGAGCCTGGCTGGGCGGTGCGGAAGCTCTGGAAGGCCAGGCCGCCGTGCATGGCGCCCGTCCAGTTGTCGTTGGTGTCCTGGTAGATCTTCCAGCTCACGCCGGCGTTCTCCAGCACGTCCGGCAACGTGAGCCAGGTGAGCGCGTTGTCAGGGTAGGTGTAGCCCGGGGTAGGCATGGTGCCCGTGATCCAGCATCGGTTGTTGTTGGGCTCGGAGGTGCGGTCGTTGCTGTTGATTCCGCGCTTGGTGAGCGCCGGGTCGAAGCCCGAGCCCGAGAAGAAAACCACGCGGTTCGGGTCGGTGCCGCTGGTGGTGGAGCAGTGGTAGCCGTCGCAGATGGTGAAGGCCTCGGCCAGCGCGAACTGGAAAGGCAGGTCCTCGCGCTTGAAATAGCCCATCGTGTACTGCGTCTTGTACTTCGGCCAGAAGCCCGACTTGCCGTGGTTCCAGGCCGCCTGCATGTCCTTGAAGCTGTGCGGCGTGCCGGGCGCCTGCAAGGCCTTGGTGCGGGTGCCGTCCATGTGGTACGGAGGGATTTCCTTGCCGGTGCCGTCCTTCTGCCACCACACGTCCTTGCCGCTCTCGAGCGGGATCGGGAAGCGGTCGCCGAAGCCGCGGACGCCGCGCATGGTGCCGAAGTAGTGGGTGAAGGAGCGGTTCTCCAACATCAGGATCACGATGTGCTTCACGTCCTTGATGGTGCCGGTGTCGACGGCCGCGTTGACGGCCAGCGCCTTGCGGATGGAAGGCGGCAGCATGGTGAGCGCGGAGGCCGCGCCCAGGGCGCCTGCGGACTTGCGCAGGAAGTTGCGCCGTTGGGGGTTCTGGATGGTCATGGTGACGACTCGAAGGTGGGGATGTCGAAGAGAAGAGGGATCAGGGAGCGCAGCTCAGCGTGGGCGCGGGCGCATCCGGCGTGCCGCCGCCGGGCTGCTGCCCGTTGCCATTGCCGTTGCCCGCGGCGGGCTGGTTGTTGCCGCCGTTGGCGGGCGGCGTGTTCGGCGCGGCGGAATCGCCGCCACCGCCGCCGCATGCGGCGAGGCTGATGGCGAGGGCGGCGGCGCAGAGGCCGCGCAGGAGGAATGAAGGTGTCATCGGAGGGCTCCAAGGGGAGTGGAAGGAGGAGGGGAAAGAGGGGGGGACGCGCGTGCGCGGGCCGGGCCGCCTCAGGCGAAACGGCGCCGCATGCGCGCGGCGATCTGGTCGAGCAGGAAGACCGTCAGGAAGATCGCGACCAGGATCGTTCCGACGTGCGAATAGTTGTACATGTCGTAGCGGCCCTTGAGCTCCTGGCCGATGCCGCCCGCGCCCACGAGGCCGACCACGGTGGCCATGCGCACGTTGCGGTCGAGCACGTAGAGCGTGTAGGCGATGAACTGAGGCATCACCTGCGGCAGCACCGCGAAGCGCATCACCTTGAGCTTGCCGGCACCGATGGCGCGCAGCGCCTCCTGCGGCTTGTCGTCGGCGGTCTCGATGTCCTCGGCGTAGAACTTGCCGAGGAAGCCGGCCGCGTGCAGCGCAAGCGCCAGCACGCCGGCAATGGGGCCGAAGCCGTAGGCGAGCACAAGGAAAAGCGCGGTCACCAGTTCCGGCACGGCGCGCAGCATGCTCACCAGCGCGCGCGCCATGCCGTAGCTGAACTTGTTGGGCGTGTAGTTGCGGGCGCTGAACCACGCGAGCGGCAGGCTGAAAGCCACCGCCAGCAGCGTGGCCCAGAGCGCGATCTCCAGCGTCTCCAGCATCTTGTTGAAAACGTGCCAGAGGTAGCCCAACGGCTCGACCAGCACCTCGCTGCGCTCGACGCTGGCTTCCATCGCCAGCGTCTCGGGGTTGAGCTTCTGCGTGGTGGTCTCCTGCACCTCGATGTGCGCGAGCCAGGGCAGGTGCTCGCGGTCGAAGTTCTCGATGCGGGCGACTTCCGTGCGCTCCGAGACCTGCACCGGGAAGAGCGAGCGCGCGATGGTCGCGATGCCGGCCGACACCTGCGAGCTTTCGCGCAGGCCCACGGCCGCCAGGACGCCTTCGCCGCTCAGCGAAAGCATGCGGCCCATTTCGACACGCTGGCCGGTGAAGAAGCACAGCAGCAACGCGAGCGCCACCATCACGACGGTGCGGGCGCCGAAGGGGCGTTCGATCTCCCAGGCGGACGCGGGTCTGCGCACCGCGCCGGGGACCGGCGGGTTCAGGGTGTGTTGCATCAGGCTGCTTTCAGTACGGGTCGCAGGGGGCCGCCGCCATAGAGGTCGCGTGCGGTCCGAGGGTCGAAGTCCTCGGGCGGGCCGTCGAAGACGACGGTGCCGTCGCGCAAGGCGACGATGCGGTCGGCGAAGGTGCGGGCCAGCTCCACCTGGTGCAGGCTGCACAGCACGGTGGTGCCGCGCTCGCGCGCCTGGCGCTTGAGCAGGGCCAGCACTTCCACGCTGGCCTGCGGATCCAGGCTGGCGACGGGCTCGTCGGCCAACACCAGTGGCGGATCCAGCATGAAGGCGCGGGCGATGCCCACGCGCTGCTGCTGACCGCCGGAGAGTTCGCTGGCGCGGCGGTGCAGGTGCTCCTCCCGCAATCCGACCGCCTCCACCAACTCGCAGGCCTTGCGCCGCGCAGCTTCCGGAAACAGGCCGGCGAGAGCGCGCCAGAGCGAAAGCGTGGGCAGCGCGCCGCTCAGCACATTGGCCGCCACGGTTGAGCGCAGCACCAGGTTGAACTGCTGGTGGATCATCCCGATGCGTGGGCGGACTTCGGCAAGCGTCTGTGCCGAGATGCGCATACCGTCGACATGCACCGCGCCGCTGGTCGGCCGCACCAGGCCGTTGGCCATGCGCAGCAGGGTGGACTTGCCGGCGCCCGAGGCGCCCAGCACCACGCAGAACTCGCCGTGCGGGATGTGCAGCGACACGGTCTTGAGCGCGGTGGTGCCGTCCGCGTAGCGCATGCCGACGCCGTCGAAGCGCAGCATGTGCGGGCGCACCGTCGCGTGCGAAGCGGGCTGGTTCAACGCGCGGCCGCCTTCTTCAGGATCTGGCCCTTGAGCTCGTCGGTGAGCAGCGCCAGCTTCTCAGCCGCGACGTTGAATTCTTCCTCGGAGAACTTGGTGTCGTAGCCGTCGATCTTGCCGCCGCCGTAGCCGCGGATCATGTCGGGCGTGACGCCGGGGGCCTTGTTCACTGTCTGGAAGGCATCCTTCAGCTGCGTCTTCAACGCCTCGGGAAGCTTGGAGTTGAGCGCCAGCGGCGGATAGGGGATGGCCATGCTCTTTGCGATCACCTTGATGGTCTTCGGATCGGCGGCACCTTCCTTCACGGCCTTCTCGTAGGAGTCGAAGGAGAGCGAAGCCACGTCCACCTGGTCCTGCACCAGCGCGGCCAGGCTGCTGGCGTGGCTGCCGGTCATGCGGATGGCGCTCAGGTCCTTGACGGGGTCCATGCCGGCGTCCATCAGCATCGCGATCTGGAAGGTGAAGCTGGAGGCCGAGTTCACGTCGCCGAAGGCCACGCGCTTGCCCTTCACATCGGCGATGGAGGCGATCGGCGCATTGGCCTTGGCGAACATGCCGGCGTAGTAGATCGACTTGCCCTTCTCCACGCCCACGGCCAGCAGTTGCGCGCAGCCGCGCTTGTGCGCCTGCACATAGGACACCGGGCCGAAGAAGGCGATGTCGGCGAGCTGGTGGCACATGCCTTCGACGACCGCGCCGTAGGACTGGCCGACCTTCAGGTCGAACTGCAGGCCGGTGGTGCGGGTGATGGCGTTGAAGACCGGCGCATAGTCGGCCTTGGTGCCCGATTCGGTGCCGCCGTCGGCGGGGATCAGCAGCACGCGCAGCGGGTGTTCCTTGGAACCGTCAGCCACCGCCTGCGCGGCGGCGGGGGTGATGGCGGTCGCGGTCAGCGCGAGCGCGGCGGCGAGGGTCAGAAGCTTCTTCATGTCGTTTCCTTGGGGATCGTTGAGATGGCTCGGCCGGTGCGTGGCGCCGGCGCGATCCCGCAAGGTTAGGAAGCGGACATGACAAGATAATGAATTCTGCTCAATTTAAATTTTGCCAACCATTGAACTTCGTTCAATACAATGCCGAGCCATCGCACCGGATGGCCGGTGCGATGCGAACCCCAACAAACATGAGCATCGACAGCATCTCCCATGGCAACCACCGCAACCCGAACGAGGGCGTCTCGCTGGCGCAGGCCCGCCATGTCCTCATCGACCTCGACGGCACGCTGATCCGCGAGGATGAGCCCATCGAGGGCGCCTCCGATCTGCTGGCGCAGTTCCGCGACCGCTACGTCATCGTCTCGAACAACTCCACGCACACGGCCAAGGGCGTCGCGCGTCGGCTGGCGCGGATGGGCCTGAAGGTCGAGCCCGAGCACATCGTGCTGGCGGGCGAGCAGACGGTCGAGCTCATGCGCCGCGAGCATCCGCATGCGCGCATGCTGCTCGCCGGCAGCGCGGCGCTGCAGCGGCACGCATTCAAGCGCGGCTGCCACCTGGTGAAGACCGGGGCCGAGTTCGTGGTGCTCGCGCTGGACCCTTTCTTCAACCGCGCGCGCCTGGCTGTGATGGCCAACCAGTTGCGCAACGGTGCGCGGCTGGTGGTGACCAATGGCGACGACAACCATCCCGGCCCCGCCGGCAGCGTGATGCCGGAGACGGGGGCGCTGATGGCGGCGCTGGTGTCGGCCAGCGGCGTGCAGCCCTGGCGCATCATCGGCAAGCCCGGCCCGCTGCTGTTCGAGGAAGGCCTGCGCCGGCTGGACGCGGGTGCCGCGAACACGGTGGTGATCGGCGACAACCCGGCGACTGATGCGCTGGGCGCCGCGCAGTTGGGGATGGGCTGCCTGCTGGTGGGCCACAGCGCGCACGCCGAAGCCGCGACGCCGGCCGCGCTGCTTCGCAAGGAGCGGCCATCTCAATACCGCTTGAGCGAGAGCACGTCGAATGTCTTGCGCAGCGTCCTGACGGATCTGTCGTAGTCGCTGAGCGCAAGGCAGGCGATCAGCACGTCGATGATCGCGAGCTGCGCGAGGCGGCTCGTCATCGCCTCGGTGCGAAAGCTGGTCTCGCGCGCCATCGTGAAGAGCACCACGTCGGAGAAGGCCTGGATGGGCGATTTGCCGAAGTTGGTGATGCAGATGGTCGACGCGCCGGCCTCCTTGGCCAGGCGCGTGGCCGTCACGGTCTCGTGCGTGCTGCCGGAGTGGGAGATGGTGAGGGTCGTCACGTCCGGGCCGGTGAGCGAGGCGCTGATGGCTTGCACGTGCGAGTCGACCGCCACCTTCACGTCCAGTCCGATGCGCAACATGCGGTAGTGCGCATCTTCCGCGATGGTGGCGGCGCTGCCGATGCCATAGATCTCGATGCGCTTCGCCTTCTTCAGCAGCTTGACGGCGCGCTCCATCGCCTTCACGTCCAATGCGGCCTGCGTGTCGTGCAGCGTCTGCACGTTGCTCTGGAAGATCTTGCGGATGGCGAGGTCGACCTTGTCGCTAGGTTCCAGGTCCTCGTGGATGAACTGCACGGGCTGCACGATCTCCTGCGCCAGCGCGATCTTGATCTGCTGGAAGCCGGTGGCGCCGAGGTTCTTGCACAGGCCGACGATGCTGCCTTCGCTGGAGCCGGTGCGCTCCGCGACCTCGCTCACCGACATGTGCACCACCTCCTGCGGGTTCTTCACGATGAAGTCCGCGATGCGCTGACCCACGGGGCCGAGGGAGGACCACATCGTCTCGATGCGCGCGAGCACCGCGGAGATCTGGCTCTTGCCGGCCGCATCGGCCGGGTTGGCGGCCTTGGCGTCGGCGGCCTTTGCGCGCGGGCTTGTCTTGCCGGCGGCGCCCTTCTTGCTCTGGGGTTGCTGCTTCATGGGGGCGGAGCTTACTTGGCCGGCGTGTCACGTGTCTGACATGGACATGGAGAATGGCCCGATGACCCGGCATGCATGCGAGCGGCTCGCGGCGCTGTAGCGCGGGTCGCCTTCAGCGTTTTCCGCTCCGCGCCACGACGCCCGCGCCGCGCACTTCGAGCCGGACCTGGTCCGCGACCTGTCCGCGTGCATCCATGAGGTCGATCACATGCCGCCCGGGCCAGGGCAGCCACTGCGCGCTGGCGCCGCGGGCGAAGGGCTTGCCGTCGATGCGCCATTGCAGGTTTCGCCCCTCGGCTTCGAAGCGCACGCGCTGGTGCGCGGGCGGGATGTCGGGGTCCAGCGCGATGATGGTTCCGTCAGAGGGCGCGGTGATGCGGGCCGCTGAGTCGGCGGCGGGAGCAGCGGAAGGCAGCGCGAAGAGCGGCTGCTCCGTGCCGGCGATGAACCATTCGCTGCGCGCCGCTTCCAGGTCGTCGCCGAAGCGCACGCGTGCCTGCACCAGGCCCGCCGGCGGCGCGGGGGCGCGGCTGGGCTCGTTGCGATGCAGGAAGCCCATCACCTCGGCCCACACGGGCGCGGCGCCGCTGGTGCCGCTCACGTCCCACATCGGTGCGCCGCTCGCGTTGCCGACCCACACGCCCACGGTGTAGCGCTGCGACCATCCGATCGCCCAGTTGTCGCGCATGTCCTTGCTGGTGCCGGTCTTGACCGCGCTCCAGAAGCGGGTGCCGAGCACGCTGTCGAGCCCGAAGGTCCGCGCCCGGGCATTGGGGTCGCTGAGGATGTCGCCCACGATGAAAGCCGCTCGTGGGTCTACCGCCGCCGCGGAATCGCTCTTTTCCCCTCCGAGGGACGGCCGGGAAGGGCGCACCCCCGCCGGCAGGAAACGCGTTTCCCCGAAGCGCCCTCCGTTCGCCAGCGTCCGATAGGCATTCGTCAGCGCCAGCAGCGACACCTCCGCGCTGCCCAGCGCCAGGCTGTAGCCGTAGTAGCCCCCGCCTTGCGCCAGCGGAATCCCCGCCGCGCGCAACTGCCGCGCGAAGGCATCGGGCGACACCATCACCAGCGTGCGAACCGCCGGCACGTTGAGCGAGGCCGCCAGCGCGGTGCGCGCCGACACGTAGCCCTTGAACTGCCTGTCGTAGTTCTGCGGGATGTAGAGCCCGCTCGCGGTGTTGATCTGCGCGGAGGAGTCGTCGAGCAGGGACGCCGCGGTGAGCCGCTTCTCCGCGATGGCCTGCGCATAGAGCAGCGGCTTGAGAGCGGAGCCGGGCTGACGCAGCGCGAGCACGCCGTCAACCTCGCCCGCGCGACTGAGTTCGCCTGACGATCCGACCCAGGCCAGCACTTCGCCGCTGGCGTTGTCGAGCACGACCATCGCCCCGTCCTCCACATGGCGCCCGCGCAGTTCGCGCAGCTGGCGCAGCAGGGTGTTGAGTGCGAAGCGCTGCAGCGGCGCGCTGAGCGTCGTGCGCACACTTTCTTTCGAAGCGGCCGCGGCGACAGCCCGCCGCGCCAGGTGCGGCGCTATCCCTTCGCTGGGCTCGAAGGCCTTGCGCTGCAGGGCTGCGCTCGCGAACATGTCGAGCGCGTCGCAATCGGTCTTCTGCCCGGGTTCCATCGCACGCAACACCTCGCAGGCGCGTTGAGCCACCTGCGCCGGCTTCGCATTCGGCGCGCGCACCAATGCTGCTGCCACGGCCGCCTCGCGGGCGTCCAGTCCGTGCGGGGCCTTGCCGAAGAGCGTGCGGGAAAGGGCGTCGATGCCCACGATTTCGCCGCGGAAGGGCACGGTGTTGAGATAGGCCTCCAGGATCTGGTCCTTGCGCCAGTTGCGCTCCAGACGCTGCGCGGCCATGGTCTGCCCGAGCTTCTGCGTCAGGCCGCGTCCGCCGCTGCCGCGCCGCAAATCTTCGTCGAGCAGGCCTGCGAGCTGCATCGTGATGGTCGATGCGCCACGCGTGCGCGTGTTCCACAGGTTGCCCCACGCCGCGGCCGACACCGCGCGCCAGTCGACGCCGCTGTGCTCGTAGAAGCGCCGATCCTCGCTCAGCACCATGGCCGTGCGAAGGGCGGGGGAGACGTCGGCGAGCGCGATCCACCGGCCCCGCCGCACCGTGGCGTCGGTGCGCACGCGCTGCAACGCGGCGCCATCCCGGTCGAGCACCAGCGTGTCGGACGGATGGAAGTCGCGCCGTACCTCGTCGAAACTTGCGAGCGCCCAGGCCGGCTGTCCGACGGCGCCGGCCAGCACGAGCGCCGCGAGGCACTTCGCGGCGGCGCGGGCTGTTAGAAGGGCGCGATGCATGGGGGTGCCAGCTTGCCACACTCTTCGCCTTTCTCTCGCCTGACGCGGAACACGCAGGAACGCGGCCTGCACCTACTTGCGAACACGCTTGCACGCCTGTTGCCCAGCCCGCACGAGCAAGCATGGTGTCTTCACCGTCACTCATGGAGATATTGATGAAGAAATCCGCAGCCTTGCTCGCCGTATCAGCCACCGTGGCCCTCTTGGCAGGTTGTGTCGCCGTGCCCTACGACAGCGGCCGCCCTCCGCCGCCGCCTCGCGCGGGCTACGACCGGGACCGCGATGGCGTGCCGAATCGCCTAGACCGTGATCGCGACAACGACGGCGTACCGAACCGGTACGACAGCCGGCCGAACAATCCGAATCGCAATTGAAGGCGTGCGGCCCGGCTTCTCAGCCGGGTCTCTTGGCGAGCAGCCGCCGGCATGGAGAAGCAGGCGCGTGCATGGTCTTGCCAGAGTGAGGATGAACGTTGAAGTCCGCGGCTATTCCTTCGGGGGAAACCCCGGTTAGCGAGGTAGCCGGTCTTCGAATCTGCAGGCGTGCAGCACGCGCAAAGCCGCGGCGCGACCGGGCGAGGACGCATGGGCCGCATTCACAGCCGGTTTCCAAGCATTCGCTCGACATGGGACTCCTTCGCGAAGGCGGAGGCTATTTCTGCCGGAGGCTCGGCCTGCTAAAGCACCTTCCACTTGACGAAGATCGCGACCAGCGCGGGCAGGCCGAATAGAAGTAGAAAAATCGGCAATTCCTCCGTCACGGAATATCCAGCCTTCGCGACGCCAACCCACATGTTGGCGGCGGCAATCAGGAACCAGAGCACGAGAAAGACCAGCGTCGCTGTCCGCATGGCGTCCGCCAATCCATTGGAAAGGAGTTTCGCCGTTCCGAGGCAGGCGGCGAGGAGCACGAGGCCGCCGACGATGAAGATGAGTGTGCGCATGGCATGCCTTTCGCTGGAGGGGTGCCGGCCACGAGCTGCGATGCCGCGGCGTTCAATTCAATTAAATTTTTGAATAATTCTGTTTATTGCACTCTGCAAATGTCGTCTTGTGCCTGCGACTTCAACTGGGTACATTCAATCGAAGAACATCAATTCTTTCGACTGGGATAACTAAAATATTTCCTCATTGGCCCTGAGGATTATTGTGGTTTTTTGAAATTAATGTCGATTGATTTCGGGTGATATTGATTGATGTCAATAAATTCCAGGAGGATTTTATGCGCAATCCGCTCCATTCGGCATCGGCAGCCTGTCTTGAAAAGTTTGCGTTGCGTCCAGTGGCTGCGCTGCTGGCGCGAAATCTCCGTCCGCAGGCGCAGTGCATCTCCCGGAAGCGCCATTCATTTTCGCCGTGGGTGCTCGCGACTGTCGCGGCCCTTGGAACGGGGTGCGGTGATGCGTTCGCGCAGGCAGTCCAGGCCGTCAGCGTACCGGGACTGTTGCCAGGTGCCAGCACGCCGTCCGCGATGGACACCGAGCCCGCGACAGTCCCCGAGCCGCCCAGCATGGCGCCGGACGAGACGTTCACCCGGCCAGGCGCCGGGCCACCGGTGCCCATTGTCAGCGTGCCGTTCACCGCGAGCCGGGCGCCTCGGACCAGATTCAACGTTTCCCAGTTCGTGATGGCAGGGCCGCCGTTGTAGTTCGACCCCTCGAGCGTCAGCGTGTCGTTGCCGGCGCCTCCATCGATGGCCCCGAGTGCCGCCATTTGTGCCGGGGTCATGGAGCGAAGCGTTGCGCTGTCGTTGCCGGCTCCCAGCGCGAGGGTGCCTGACAGCATCGTGTTGGACAGCAGTATGGTTTCGTCGCCATTGCCTCCGGCAATGCTGCCACTGAAGGTCGAATCCGCCGCGGTCAGGGTATTGGCCTCGTTCGGCGAGGTGAGGAAATCGAAGCTGTTGATACTGCTGTTGAAAGTGCTTACCGTGGACTGATTGAAGGTCAATGCATTGCCATTGCCCGCGATTGAGACCGCCCCAAGAAGCCCGTTCAGGATTGCTGAATTGAACTGGTACGTCGTCCTCGCGGAGTCCACTTCCACCGCCCTGCCAGGTAGGGCGGAAAGAGTTGTGCCGTTGAACGTGAAGTTTGAGTCCGCCACAGTGGTGACAACAACGCTGCCCCTTGTCGTCGCATAAATGCTCCCTGACCCAAATACCGCCGTGATGTTGTCCGCCTGCGATGGATCCAGCGGGTTACCCTCGAACGAGATGCCGGTTGTCGACGTTCCGCTGAAATCCGCATTGCCAATGCGGCCTGTGTCAGTAAAGGTAAATTGCAGATTTCGAAGTCGCCCGGAAAAACCGCCGAGACGCAGGTGGCCAGTCCCGCCGGGCGAAAACATGCTGCCCGCAAATGTCACATTGTTGTCATTGCCGCCGATGGAGAATTCGCCGGCAGTGGATAGGGTATTGATCACCGATCCTGGCGAAAAAATGAAAATGTTATTGTTTCCGTCGAAATTGGGCTGGCCCGTCGCCGGCGGACCAAAGTTGAACACAGCGCCTGCTCCCAGAGTCAGGGTCGAATTGTTGACGGATTGCGGGGAGAAGAAGGAAACATTGAATCCCCCGCCATTCAGTTGCCCGTCCAGGTGGAATTGGACGCCTGAAAGACTGGACCCTGCGATGACGAAGCCTTGAGCGGCGGTAAGCGACGCGCCCGCCGGCAGATTGATCACGGTGTTGTCGGCCGGAATCACCTGATCGCCAGTGGTGGCACCCGTGCATGTGATGACCGGCGGCGTGGCCCCGTCATTCACGCATGCCGCGAAGGCTGGCAAGCCCTGTCCCGCACTCCAGATCGCGGCGGTCGCGCACAAGACAATTCCGCCGCATCCCTTGCCTCGCAACCGTACCGTTTCCGGTACAGCGGTCCAGGCGTCCAATGCGCTGTTCCAGACCGTTCGATATGACCTGTTCATGGCGACCTCCTGATATTTGAGGCAAGGAATCGAAAAATTTCGAGATTTATATTTGAAATAAATTGGAATTAATCGTTGGAGATTGATATTTGAAAGCCAGGATTCAATAAATTGACGGCGAAATTAGACGCATGCATGACACATGTCAAGCCGCAATTTATGCAAAAAATTGTCGAATAACAGATTTCGCTGACCGGCAACGCCGGCGCACCCGGGATGCGAAAGGCGGGTGCAGTCCCTCGGCATGGACGACGCCGTCATCCGTGCTTGAAAGGTTCGAAGGAAAAGAGAAAGCGGAAGGGCTGCCCCCACCGCCCGCGCGCTACCGCCCCGGCGGCAGGATCACCGGCGGTGGCGGCGGCGAAGGCATCTGCGGCGGCTGCGGATTGAAAGGCGGCACGGGCACCGGTGGCACCACCGGGATCGGCGTCGCGACGCCGGGTGTCGGACTCGTCGTCACCGGTGGTTGCGCGGGTGGTTGCACGGGCGCCGTGCTGTCGACCGCTGGCCGTCCATTCGTGGCCAGCACGGCGTTGATCGCGATCAGGTCGTCTGGGTTCAGCGTGCCATTCGCCTGCCTCAGCTTCAGGTTGCCCAGCAGCACGTTGTAGCGTGCCAGCGCCAGGTCGCGCTTGGTCTGGAACAACTGACTCTGCGAATTCAACACGTCGATGTTGATGCGTACGCCCACCTGGTAGCCCAGCCGGTTCGCATCCAGCGCACTCTGGCTGGAGGCTTCGGCCGCCTCCAGCGCCTTCACCTGCCCCGCGCCGGACACCAGCCCGAGATAGGCCGCACGCGTCGCCTGCGTCACGCTGCGGCGCGTTGATTCGAGCACGGAGCGCGACTGGTCTTCCAGCGCCAGCGTCTCGCGGATCCGGTTCTCGGTCGCGTAGCCCGCGAAGAGCGGCAGGTTGAACACCACGCCGACCGTTGCCGCATTGATGCGCGAACGCCCGACGGTGGTGCTGGTGCCCTGCGGGTTGTTGGTGACGTTGTAGCCCAGGTTCGCGTCGATGGTGGGCTTGTGGCCGGCCTCGGCCTTGCGCACCTCCAGCGTGGCGACGTCCAGCCCCAGCCGCGCCTGGCGGATGGAGGGGTGCACGTCCTCGGCCTGCGCGACCCAGGCATTCATGTCCGCGGGCGCGACCACCGGCAGCACGACCGGCGAGGCCAGCGGCACGGGCACGCTGCCGGGGCGGCCGATCAACTGGTCGAGCGCGATCTTCTTGACCTGCAGGTCATTCTCGGCCGCGATCTCTTGCGACACCACGAGGTCGTAGCGCGCCTGCGCCTCGCGCGTGTCGGTGATGGTGGAGGTGCCGACCTCGAAATTGCGTTTGGCCGCCGCCAGCTGCTCGGCCACGGCAACCTTCTGAGCGCGCACGAGCGCCAGGGTGTCTTGCGCGCCGAGCACGTCGAAGTAGGCCTGGCTCACCCGCACCACCAGGTCCTGGTCGGCGGCGGTCAGCACCGCCTGCGCGATGTCGGCCTGCCGCTGCCCCTGCTCGTAGGTCGCCCAGTTCGCCGGCCGGTAGAGCGGCTGCGTCGCGTTGATGCCGGCGTTCTGCGTATTGAAGCCGCGCGACTGGCTCGGTACGTTGGGGACGTTGACGTCGAGTTCCGTTCGGTTGGCGCCCGCCGACAGGCCCACCGCCGGGAGGATGCCCGCCTTGGCCTGCGCCGCACGCGCCACGCTGGCGTCGTATTGCGCGCGCGCGGCCTGGTAGGTCGCGTCATAGCCGCGTGCGGCATCGTAGAGCTCGATCAGGCTCTGGCCGTGGGCCGGCAGGGCGAGGGTTGCGAACACGGACGCAATCACCGCCGAGAAGGGGAGAAGCCGGGGCACGGGAAGCATGAAGAGTCCTTGGAGCTTTAAAAGAATCAGTAGCGCGGAATCGCGGGGTCGTGTAGGGCGGACCACGCGTCGATGCCGCCCGTGACGTTCGCCACCCCGGCGAAGCCGTTCTGCGCCAGGAAGACGGCCACGCGCTGGCTGCGCGCGCCGTGGTGGCACAGGCAGGCAATGCGTTGGTTCTCGTCGAGTTCGCCCAGGCGGGCCGGGATCTCGTTCATCGGGATCGCCACCAGCGCGAAGCCGTCGGGCGTCACGCTCGCGGTCTGCAGCTCCCACGGCTCGCGCACGTCCAGCAGCACCGCTGGTGCGCTCGCATCTCGGGCGAACCAGCCGGCAAGTTCGTTCGGGGGAATCTGGTCGATCATGGTGCGGCCTGCCTCAGAAATTGAAGCGCGAGGGCACGGGGAAGTTCAGCAGGCGCGGCGCCACTGTGTCCCACGGCTGCGTGACGTCCCAGGTGCCTTCGCCGGTGCGGGTGACGAAGTGCGCACGCATCATCGGCTCGTCGCCCACGATGGCGGCAAGGCGGCCACCCATCTTGAGCGAACTCTGCAGCCCCTGCGGGATGCGCGCGACCGAGCCGCTCAGCACGATCACGTCGAAGGTCGGCCCGCTGGGCAGGGGCACCGAGCCGTCGGCATTGCGCACCTCCGCGTTGGCCACGCCGTTGCGGCGCAGGTTCTCCGCGGCGGTCTTGGCCAGGCCGGCGTCGATCTCCAGCGTCAGCACCTGCGCCGCGCGGTGCGCGAGCAGGGCAGCCATGAAGCCGGAGCCGGTGCCGATCTCCAGCACCGTCTCGTGCTTCTGCACGTGCAGATCCTGCAGCATGCGTGCCTCGACCTTGGGCGAGAGCATGCACTGGCCGGGCTCGCGCGCCGTCGTCGCGCCTTCGAGCGGGATTTCCATGTCGAAGAAGGCCATTGCGCGGTGCGCCTTGGGCACGTAGTCTTCGCGGCGGATCTGCGCGAGAAGATCGAGGATCTCGAGGTCGAGCACATCCCAGGGGCGGATCTGCTGTTCGATCATGTTGAAGCGCAGGCGCTCCAGGGAGGGGGTGGGGTTCATGGCGTTTTTTCCTAGTCCGACTCAGGACAAACCTTTAATTTTAGGGGCGGCGGCTTCCGGCGCCTGCCGCCAAAGGCGCCCGGCCCAGCGGGCCAGGTCGTCCATGTAGCAATAGACCACGGGCACGACGACCAGCGTCAGCAGCGAGGAGGTGACGACGCCGCCGATCACGGCCTGTCCCATGGGCGCGCGCTGCTCGGAGCCTTCGCTGATGGCGAAGGCCAGCGGCACCATGCCGAAGATCATCGCCAGCGTGGTCATCAGGATCGGGCGCAGCCGCACCCGCGCGGCCAGCAACAGCGCCTCGGCGCGCTCCAGGCCGGGCAGCGGCGTGCCGTCGGCCGCGACCCCCGGCTCGCGCGCGCGGATCGCGAAATCCACCAGCAGGATCGCGTTCTTGGTCACCAGCCCCATCAGCATCACGATGCCGATGACCGAGAACATCGACAGTGTCGAGCCGAAGAGCAGCAGCGCCCCCACCACGCCGATCAGCGTGAGCGGCAGCGCCGTCATCAGCGCCAGCGGCTGCAGGAAGCTCTTGAACTGGCTGGCCAGGATCATGTAGATGAAGATGATCGCCAGCGCCAGCGCGGACACCGCATAGCCGAAAGACTCCTGCATGTTCTTGGTCGAGCCGCTGAACTGCCAGCTGTAGCCGGGCGGAAAGGCGATGGTCGCCAACGCCGCGCGGACGTCGGCCGACACTTCGCCGGCCGAGCGGCGGTCCACGTTGGCGTTGATGCTCACCTCGCGCGCGAGGGCGCGGCGGTTGATCTGGTTCGGCCCCGTGGTCTCGCGCACTTCCGCCACCTGCTGCAGGCGCACGATGCGGCTGGAGCCGTCCGCGTTCGCGCCCATCGCGGTGCTGATGAAGGGCAGGCGCGCGAGGTCGGCCGGCGAGTTGCGCACCTCGGGCGCGAGCCGCACGTTCACGTCGTAGGTCTGGTCGTCCGGCGCGCGCCAGTTGCCCACCGTGGTGCCGGCCACCAGCGTGCGCAGCGCGTTGGCGATGGGCGCCACGCCCAGGCCCATGTCGGAGGCCGCGTCGCGCCGCACCACCACGCTCACGGTCGGCTTGTCCGGCTTCTGGCTCGAATCCAGGTCGACCAGGCCGGGGATGGGGCGGATCGCCTCCAGCACGCGCTGCGTGAGGCGCTCCAGCTCCTTCAGGTCCGTTCCCTGCAGCGAGAACTCGATGGGCTTGTTCCCTCCCACCGAATCCCGCAGGCCCACGTGCGTGACGGTGATGCCGGGAACGCTGCGCAGGCGTTCGCGCAGCACGACCGACATCTGGTCCACGCTGCGGCTGCGCGCCTTGCGGTCGACCAGGCGCACGTAGATGCTTGCGTAGATCTTGCCCTGCGCGTCGCCGGTGTTGATGGTCGTGAGCGTGTATCGCACCTCGGGCATCTCGCGCAGCACGCCCTCCACCTGACGCGCGCGCGTCTCCGTCACCTCGAGCGAGGAGCCTACGGGCGTGTAGAAGGTGATCGCGGTCTCCGAGTAGTCCGCCTTGGGCACGAACTCCGTGCCCAGCAGCGGCACCATGAAGATGCTGAGCAGGAAGATGCCAGCGGCGGCTGCCAGCGTCGCGAGCTTGTGCACCAGCGCCCAGCGCAGGATGCCCTGGTAGCCCTGAGCCAGCCGGTCCGTCGCGCGGTCGAACCAGCCGGTGACGCGGCCGATGGTCTTGTCGTAGAGCGTGACCGGCGGCCCGCGCCGGCCGTGGCCGTCGATCGCCGGGTCGTGCCAGATGCTCGACAGCATCGGGTCCAGCGTGAAGCTCACGAACATCGAGATCATCACTGCCGCCACGATGGTGATGCCGAACTCATGGAAGAACTTGCCGATGATCCCTTCCATGAAGCCGATCGGCAGGAACACCGCCACGATCGACAGCGTGGTCGCCAGCACCGCGAGCCCGATCTCCTGCGTGCCGTCCAGTGCGGCGGCGAAGGGTGCCTTGCCCATCTGCACATGGCGCACGATGTTCTCGCGCACCACGATCGCGTCGTCGATCAGCAGGCCCACGCACAGCGACAGCGCCATCAGTGTCACCATGTTGATGGTGAAGCCGAACATCGCCATGAACCAGAATGTGCCGATCAGCGCGATCGGCAGCGTGAGCCCCGTGATCACCGTCGAGCGCCACGAATTCAGGAACAGGAAGACGATCAGCACCGTGAGCACCGCGCCCTCCAGCAGCGTCTGGCGCACGTTGTTCACCGCCACGCGGATCGGGCGCGAGGCGTCGGCGATCGGCTCCAGCTTCACGCCCGGCGGCAGCTGCGGGCGGATGTCCGCGATGGCCTTCGAGAGGCCGTCGACCACCTGGATGGTGTTCTCGTCCTGCGCCTTCTGCACCGACAACAGCAGCGTGCGCTGGCCGTTGTAGAGCGCGAGGCTGTCCAGCTCCTGCGCGCCGTCGCTCACCCGCGCCACCTGGCTGATGCGGATCGGTGCGCCGGCCTTGCGCGCGACGATGATCTGGCCGAAGTCCTCCGGCCGCTCCATGCGCGCATCGATCTGCACCACGCGGTCTTGCTCCAGCGAGCGCACCGAACCCACCGGCAAGGCCTGGTTCTCGTTGCGCACGGCATCCACGACCTGGCTGGCGCTCACGCCGAACGCCTCCATCGCCTGCGGGTTCAGGTAGATGTTGATCTCGCGCTTGGTGCCGCCCACCAGCGTGACGGAGCCGACGCCGCGCACGTTCTCCAGCCGCTTCTTCAGCACCTGGTCGGCCCAGTTCGTCAGCTCGACCGCGCTCGGCTCCTTGCCCGCCTGCGCGTCCGGCAGCACCGCGACGGACCACACGGCGCGCGAGGCGGGGTCGAAGCGCAGCACCCGCGGATCCTTCACCTCGTCGCGGAAGAGCGGCCGCACGGCCGACACCTTCTCGCGCACGTCGTCGGCCGCCTTGCGCCCGTCCACGTAGAGCTGGAACTCGATGATGACCACCGACTGCCCCTCGTAGCTGCGCGAGGTGAGGGCGTTGATGCCGGCGATGGAGTTGACGCCTTCCTCCACCTTCTTCGTCACTTCGCTCTCGACGATCTCGGGCGAGGCGCCGGGGTACTCGGTGATCACCACCACCACCGGGAAGTCGATGTTCGGAAACTGGTCCACCTGCAGCCGCTGGTAGGAGAACATGCCCAGCACGACCAATGCCAGCATCAGCATCGTCGCGAAGACAGGGTTCTTCAGGCTGACGCGGGTGAACCACATGGCGGCCGGGTCTCAGGGTGCCGGTGCGAGGCGCACCGCGGTGCCTTCGCGCAGCGCGCCCACGCTGCCGGCGACCACCACCGCGCCCTCATCGAGGCCGCGCACCGCGATCATCGTCTGGCCGCCGGCCTGGCCGCGCAGGCCGGTGTCGACGGCACGGTGCACGATTCGACCGCCGGTGACCACTTGCACATAGGGCGCGGGCTTGTCGACACGCACGGCGGAGAGGGGCAGGGCGAGGCTCTCGGTGCGTCCCACGTCGATCGCGCCCTGCGCGAAGAGGCCCTGGCGGAAGCCTTCGCTGCGGTCCAGCCGCAGGTACACCAGCACGCTGCGGCTGCCTGCCTGCGCACTCGGGTTCACACGCACCACGCTCGCGCCGACGCTGCGCTCGCCGCTCTTCGGGTCCGACGAGGCGTTTCCTTCGATCTGCAGCGACGCGCGCTGGCCCACGCGCACCGCCACCGAATCGGCCGCCGCCACCGTCGCCTCGACCTCGATGCGGCTCAGGTCCACCACCTCGATCACGCGACCGTCCACCGCCACGCGCTCGCCGGGCTGGGCGAGGCGCTGCGCGACCTGCCCTGCGATGGGGCTCTTCAGCACGGTGTCATCCAGCGACTTGCGTGTCATCTCCACGGCCGCCAGCGCGGCGCGGTGCGTGGAAAGGGCTGCGTTCAGGTTCGATTGCGAGGTGTCCAGGGCCGTGCGCGAGATGAAGCCCTGGTCCACCAGCGCCTTGTTGTTGTCATAGGTGCGCTGCGCCACCTCGGCCTGCGCGCGGGCCGACTCGGCCTGCTCCTGCGCCTGGCGCACGCGCGACTGGTATTCGACCGGGTCGATGCGCGCGATCACCTGGCCGGCCTTCACGCTGTCGCCCTCGCGCACGGTGAGGCCGGTCAACTCGCCCGCCACCCGTGCCTTGACGACCGCGGAGTCGACCGCGCGCAACGTGCCGGAGACGGCCAGCGTCTCGGCCAGTTCGCGGCGCCTTACCTTGACCACGTCGGCCGCCGCGAGCTGCATGACGGTCTCCGTGGCGGCGGCCGGCGCGCTCGCCGCCGCCTGCTGCGCCTTGCGCGCGCCGATGGCCCGCAATGCGCCGCCGATCACCAGCAGCAGCACCACCGCCGCCAGCACCCATTTGAGCGAGCGCTTCATGCGCCCGCCTTCGGCGGCTGCCGCGTGAGCCCGTAGAGCACCGTGTCGGCCTGTATCTCCAGGTATTTCTCCGGATCCAGTTCCGTCTCGCCATCGACGCAGATGGCGGAGGAATGCTTCCACAGCATCAGGAAGACCATCGGCGCGATCACGGCGTAGATCGCATGGTCCACGTCCACAGGCGCGAATTCGCCGCTGTCGATGCCGCGCCGCAGGATGCGCCGCAGCAGCGTGTGGCCCGGCTGCACCACCTCGCGACGATAGAACTCGGCGAGTTCGGGGAAGTTGCGGCCCTCGCTCAGCATCAGCTTGGTCAGGCCGGAGGCCTTGGTCGAACCCACGCGTTCCCACCAGATCCGCATGCAGTAGCGCAGCATCTCGACCGTGGTGCCCTCGAACTCCTCGAATTCCTTGTTCCACTCAGTGAAGCGGCCCGAGAGGTTCTCGACCACGACGGCCTTGAAGAGTTCTTCCTTGCTCGGGAAATAGAGAAACAGCGTGCCCTTGGAGACCCCGGCCCGCGCCGCCACCTCCTCGGAGCGCGTGGCCGCGAAGCCCTTCTCGACGAACAGGTCCAGCGCCGCGTCCAGCAGCTCCCCCGGGCGGGCTTCCTTGCGCCGCTCGCGTTTGGCGCGCACGGGACAGAACTTGTCGCTGAGGAAGCGGGAGGTGGGCATCGGTTTCTTAATGACTGACGGGTTAGTAATGTATAGAGCCGCTTTCCCCGCGTCAAGCCGCCACAATGCGGGGCTCGCCAACTGATGCGTGCCGGAGTTCCCATGTCCACCCTATCACCGCAAAATGAAACCATCGTGCTCGGCGGAGGCTGCTTCTGGTGCACCGAGGCGGTATTCGACCGCGTCCAGGGCGTTGTGGACGTCGAATCCGGCTACTGCAATGGCCATGTCCAGAACCCCAGCTACGAGCAGGTCTGCACCGGCCGCACCGGCCACGTGGAAGTCGTGAAAGTCGTCTTCGACACCGCGCAGATCAGCCTGCGCGAAATCCTGGAGATCTTCTTCGTCGTGCACGATCCGACCACCCTCAACCGCCAGGGCAACGACGTCGGCACGCAGTACCGCAGCGGCATCTACTACACCAGCGAAGCGCAGAAGCAAGTCGCGCAGGACGTGATCCGCGAGATCGGCGAGAGCAAGACCTACCGCACGCCCATCGTGACCGAGGTCGAGCCGCTCGCCAACTACTCGACCGCCGAGGCCTACCATCAGGACTACTTCCTGAACAACCCGAACCAGGGCTACTGTGCCTTCGTCGTCGGGCCCAAGGTCGAGAAGTTCCAGAAGACCTTCGCCGCCCGCGTCAAGGCCTGAGATACCGCTGATGCTTCACGCGCCGCCCCTCCGCATGGCCCGTCGCCCGGCAAGAGCCCGGGCGCTGCTGTGCGTGGTGGCCTTCGCGATCTTCCTGGCGACCACGCTCGGGTTGGTGCACCGAACGATGCACAACCCCGATGCCGCCGAGGCGCGCGGCGCGCATGCCGTGGCCGTCCATTCCCATTCCGACCACGCGCCCAGGAGCCTGGTCTCCCTCTTCGGCTATCACACCGACGCCGATTGCCGGCTGTACGACCAGCTGGCCCATGGCCCGGCCGCGCTCTGCGTGCCGCCGCTGTTCCTGCCGGTCTCGCTGCCGGCCGCGACCTTCGCCTTCCTCGAGGGCGAAGCTGTCGCCCGGTGGGTCGTGCTCTTCGACGCACGCGGCCCGCCTTCCACTCGCTGAGTCCTTCCCTGTTCTTGCCAATGGCTGCACCTGCCGAGCGGGTCGCGGCCGGCTTTTCATCGATTCAACGAGTGCTCCGATATGTCATCCCTTTTTCGTCGCAACGCCGTGGGCGTCGCCGTGCTTTCCATCGTCTCCTGCGCGCCCTTTGCCGCCTTGGCCCAGTCCGACGCGCCCGCGCCATCCCTGCGTGAGATCACCGTCACCGGCAACCCGCTGGGCGCGACCGACCTGATCGCGCCCACCACCTCGCTCTCGGGCGACGCGCTGCTGCAGCGCTCCCAGTCGACGCTTGGCGAGACCCTCAATGGCCTGCCTGGCGTCAGCAGCAGCTACTTCGGCCCCAACGCCAGTCGCCCCACCATCCGCGGCCAGGACGGCGACCGCATCCGCATCCTGCAAAACGGCGGCGCGGCGCCGGATGCCTCGGCGCTCAGCTACGACCACGCGGTGCCGGTCGACGCGCTGGTCACCGACCGCATCGAAGTGCTGCGCGGCCCTTCGGCCCTGCAGTACGGCGGCAGCGCCGTCGGTGGCGTGGTCAACGTCATCGACAACCGCATCCCGAACGAGCCGCTCGACGGTTTCGGCGGCCGCGCGGATCTGGGCTACGCCACCGGCAACCGCGAGAAGAACGGCGGCGTCGTGCTCGAAGGCGGCAACAACCGCTACGCGCTGCACGTCGACGCCTTCCGCCGCGAATCGGACGACGTCTCCGTGCCGATCGACCTGCCCTGCGACAACCCCAGGCGCCCCGGCACCGCGCGCAAGATCTGCAACTCCGCCAACGAGGCCGATGGCGGCGCGATCGGCGGCTCGCTCTTCTTCGACCAGGGCTGGATCGGCGCTTCCGCCAGCACCTATCGCAGCACCTACGGCACCGTGGCCGAGGACGACGTGACCATCGGCATGAAGTCCGACCGCTACGCGCTCGAAGGCGAGTGGCGCCCAGGCGGCTTCTTCCAGAGCATCCACGCCAAGGCCAGTCGCACCGACTACCGCCACACCGAGTTCGAGGGCGACGAGCCCGGCACCACGTTCGCCAACAAGAGCAACGACCTGCGCATCGAGGCGCGGCACCGACCCATCGGCGGCGTGGAAGGCCTCATCGGCTTCACCAGCGAGACCAACAGGTTCTCGGCCGACGGCGAGGAAGCCTTCGCGCCGCACAGCCACACGCGCGCCAACGCGCTCTTCCTGCAGGAAGAACTGCCCACCTCCTGGGGCCGCCTGAGCTTCGGCGCACGCACGGAGCAGGTGAAGGTGCGCTCGCTCGGCTACCCGGACGATCCGGAAATCACCCGCTTCTTCGTCGGCGATCGCAGCTTCGATCCGCACAGCGCGGCCTTCGGCGCGCTGGTCAACCTCGCGCCGCAATGGCAGCTCACCTCCAACCTCGCCTACACGCAGCGCGCGCCGAAGGACTATGAGCTCTTCGCCAACGGCCCGCACGTGGCCACCGCGGCCTGGGAGACGGGCAACCCGGAACTCGCCATCGAGAAGTCCGTCGGCCTCGACCTCGGCGCGCAGTGGAAGTCCGGCGCCAACACCGCCAAGGTCAACGCCTACGTCACGCGCTTCAGCAACTACATCGGGCTCACGGCAACGGGCCGCCGCATCGACGAAGAAGGCAACCCCACGACCGACCCCGACGTGGATGCGCTCGACGAATACGCCTACGCCGGGGTGCGCGCGCGCTTCACCGGCATCGAGGCCAGCGGCAACCTCCGCATCGTGGGCGCGGACGGTTTCACGCGCGCGGCCGACGGCTCCACGCTGGACCTCGAGTGGCGCGGCGACCTGGTCCGCGCGACCAACACGGACACCGGCCAGCCGCTGCCGCGCATCGCGCCCGCGCGCGCGGGCGCCACGCTGGCCTACGGCAAGGGCCCGTGGACCGGACGCGTGGGCTTCGACCACTACGCGGCGCAGCACCGCGTGCCGGACATCGGCGCGCGCGAGACCGATGCCTACACGCTGTGGAACGCGTCGCTCAACTACCGCATGAAGGTGCAGCGCGCCAACCTCACCTGGTATGCGCGCATCGACAACATCACCAACAAGCTGGCCTACAGCGCGACCTCGATCCTGACCACCACGGTGTTCCCGGATGCGCCGCTGCCCGGGCGCACCCTGCGGGTGGGCATGCGAGCGACCTTCTAGCTACCGGCGCAGCCGGCGGGGTTGTTGTTGACAGCGTCTCGCGTCCTTTGAATAATCTGGTTGTTATATAACAATGTGGTTATGCAAAGAGACGCACTGAGCGCATCCCTCGCGGCACTGGCCGACCCCACGCGCCGCGCCATCCTCGCCCGGCTGGCGCTGGGCGAGGCCAACGTGACCGAGCTCGCCACGCCGTTCCGGTTGAGCCAGCCCGCCATATCGCGGCACCTGAAGGTGCTCGAAGGCGCGGGGCTGATCACCCGGGCCCGCGATGCCCAGTCGCGCCCCTGCCGGATCGCCGCCGCGCCGCTGAAGGAGGTGGCCGACTGGCTGGAGGGCTACCGCGAGTTCTGGGACCAGAGCTTCCAGCGCCTGGACACCTACCTGGACCAACTTCAACAGAAGGAGAAAGCCGATGACCCCCCGAAGCCAAGCCGCCGCAGCGGCGGACGCAAGCCGTGAACTGAGCCTCACGCGCACCTTCAAGGCCCCGCGCGGCCTGGTCTTCAAGGCCTGGACCGAGCCGGAGCACCTGGCCCGCTGGTCCGGCCCCGAAGGCTTCACCACGCCGCACCACCACATGGACCTGCGCGTCGGCGGCCGCTACCGTGCCTGCCTTCGAGCCCCGGACGGGCAGGACCACTGGGTGCAGGGCGTCTACCGCGAGATCACGTCGCCCGAGCGCCTCGTCATGACGCACGGCTGGACGGATGCCGCCGGCCAGCCCACCGGGCCCGAGACGGTGATCACCATCACCTTCGCCGAGAAAGACGGGCAGACCCTCATGACATTCCACCAGGCATTCTTCGACTCCGCCGCCTCGCGCGACGGGCACGCGGACGGCTGGTCGCAAAGCTTCGACCGATTGGCGGAGCACCTGGCGCGCGCATGAGTGACACGCCGCCAGCCGGGCTGCGTATCGCGGCGCGTAGCACGAAGGTACGCGCGCTGCGCGACCCCGAGCGGCGAATGTGCATTTGTTCGCGGATTCGCCGTGCACAGCGCGCCGCGACCTGCCCGGCTGGCGGAGACCTTGGCCCACAATGGTCTGCCCTAACCGGTCTTGACTCATGGAAGCCTCTCGCCACTTTCCAACGTTCCTCTGGGTCCTGAGCGGCTTGCGCACCGGATTCGGAAAGCGCGAGCCGGCGCGTCCGTCGCCCCGGGCGGCGGCCTTCTCCGGCGGCATGGCCGCTTCCGCCGCGAGGGCGACCGTGGCCGAACGGCCGAGGCCGTCGAGTACCCAGCACGGCGCTTCGCCGACCCGCCCCCTTGCGCCCAGGATCGTCGCCGCGCAACCGGTCGCTCCCGTGGCCGAGCCGCCTCCACCCGCGAAGACCATGCGTTCCCTCGAGGAGGTGCGGGCCGATCTCGCGCGCATGCGCGAGACCGCGAAGGAGCGGCACGCGCGGCTGCAGGTCCGCCGTGAAGTCAGCTTCGCGCCCACCGACTTCATGGATCTGGCCGAGCCCGCCACCGCCCGGCACGACAGCGAGCCCGACGCCGACTTCCCCGCGACGGCGTTCGCAGGCCTGCGCGAAGACGGCCCGACGCGCCGGCGCTAGATCCGCGGGATGTACGCGGGCCACTTCGCGATCGGTCTCGCGATCGCTTCCCGGGCGCCGAGAAAGGCCCTGGTCCCGGTGCTCGCGGGCGTGGGGCTGATGGACTTCGTCAACGGCCTGCTGATCGTTGCCGGCGCCGACCGGGTCAAGCCGGACCTCGCGAGCGGACCCTACCTCTTCTTCGATCTCGTCTTCATCGACTGGGACCATTCCCTGCTGATGGCGCTGCTGCTGTCCGCGGCCTGGGGCCTCCTCTTCTTCGCGCGCGACCGGCAGGTGGGCGCGCTCGCGGCCGCCGCGGCCTTCTCGCATTTCCTCGCCGACTGGCCGGTGCACAACGGCGACCTCGCGCTCTTCCCTTTCGCGCAACTGCACCTCGGCTATGGCCTCTGGGGCCGATGGGGCACGGGCGCGTGGGTGGCCGAGGGTGTTTTCGCTGCCGCCCTCCTTGCCTGCGCGTGCCAGGGCTTCGCCCGACGCAGCGTCGACATGCGCTGGCCGCTGCTGCTGATGGCGGTGCTCTTCATCAGCCTGTCGCCCTGGCTCTCGCCCATGCGCATCGCCGCGCAACTGGGCGAGCCGGCGGCGCACCTGATGCATGGCAGCTTCGTCGCATCGGGCTTCGCGCTGCCCACCGTGCTGCTGTGGTGGCTGCTCAAGCGGCAGCCATGGCGGCCCGCTGCCGCTAGTAGCTGAGCTTCGGGTACCAGTCCTTGCCGCGGCCCTCGGGCGTCATGTCGAGCAGGTTCCAGATCGGCATCGGATCGGGCGCACCGCGCGAATCCTGCCCCGGATCGGCGGTTTCAGGCCCCATCTCCATGGCCCAGAAATGGCGGATCGTGCCGCCGGTGCGCCTGAAGACGTTGAACGCCGCGTTGTCGCCGCTGCCGGGCGTCTCGCCCGCGTAGTCGCGGTTGAAGGCATTGCCCGCCGACGAATACAGCGGCAGCTGGCGCCAGCCGCGCTCGGCCTGGAAGGCCGTCATGCGTTCCAGCGGCGAGGAGGCGATCACCGCGAAGGCGACGCGCTGCAGCACGTCCGGCATCTCGCCGTCGAACGCACCCAGCAGCGAGGTGCACATGGGGCAGGGCCGCTCGCGCTTCGGGCCGAACATCCAGTTGTAGGTGATCAGGGTGTCGTGCCGGCCGAAGAGTTCCGAGAGGCGCACCGGCCCCTTCGGGCCCTCGAAGACATAGTCCTCGGGAATCTCCCCGCCCGGCGGCAGCTGCCGGCGCATCCGCGCCACCCGCTCGATGTGGCGGCGCAGCTCGATCTCTTCCGCCAGCAGCGCCGTGCGGGCGGCGCGGTATTCGCTGCTCTCGCCCGGAAAGCGGACGGGGCTGGCTTTCGCCAGCGCGGCGGCGGATGCGAGTTCGGTCTGGACGGCCATGGCGAATCTCCTGTCTGCGGATCGGGCATTCATCTTGGCCATCCGCGAGGCGAAGCGCCAGTCCGTGGAGTCCTACACGGCATGCCCCTGCTTGCAGTAGATATAATAACCTTCGTTATGATCTCAGCCGCTACCGTAAAAAGACCCGAGACAAACCCACCCCAAGGACCACGACGCACATGGACAGGCTCAAGAATTTCGGCTTCCTGCTCAAGGACCTGAGCCGCCGCTACGTGCTGCGCTTCGAGCAGCGCGCCGCGGCGATCTCGCTCACGCTCAACCAGTGCAAGGCGCTGGTGCAGCTCGACAAGAACGAGGGCATCACCCAGGTGCGCCTGGCGGAGCTGACCGACGTCGAGCCCATGACCATGGTGCGCATCCTCGACCGCATGGAGACCGACCAGATCCTCGAGCGCCGGCCCGACCCCGACGACCGCCGCGTGCGCCGCCTGTACCTGACCGACAAGGGCAAGCCGCTGGTCGCCGAGATCTGGCGTCTGGCGGAGCTCACGCGCGCCGAGATGTTCTCGGGCATCGGCAAGGAAGACAAGCTCGTCTTCATGCGCGTGCTTGAACAGCTGCATGCCAACGTGAGCGTGCTCACCGGCCAGCCGGTCGAGCCGGATACCCCACAACCCGCTTTCTCCGCCGTGCCCAAGACCCGGGCGCGCGCGGCATCGAACTCCACTCAATAGACGACCACCCACCATGGACGAATCCGAACAAAAGGCGCTCGCGCTCGCTGCCGCGACCCAGGCCGACACTCCCGCCTCGCCCGGCTGGCGCCGCCGCGCGCGCCTGCCGCTCATGCTGGCGGGCATCGTCGTGGTCGCTGGCGCGGCCGGCTACCTCTACCTCACCGGCGGGCGCTTCGAATCCACCGACGACGCCTATGTGAAGACCGCGCGCGTCTCCATCAGCGCCAACGTCGCCGGCCGCGTCGTCGAGCTCGCCGTGCACGACAACCAGGCCGTGCACACCGGCGACCTGCTCTACAAGCTGGACGACGCGCCCTTCCGTATCGCCGTCGAGGACGCCGAGGCCCAACTCGCCAGTGCGCGCCTGCGCGTGGGCATGCTGAAGGCCAACTACCGCCAGCGCCAGTCCGAGATGGCCTCCGCGCGCGACACGCTCGCCTTCCAGCAACGCGAACTCGATCGCGAGCGCCGCCTCATCGATGCCGGCATCGCCTCGCAGGCCCAAGTCGACAAGGCCCAGCACGCCCTCGACGAGGCGCGCGAGCGCGTGGCCGGCTCGCAGCAGGAGATCGGCGCCGTCGTCGCCCAGCTCGGCGGCAATGCGGCGATCGAAGCCGACGAACATCCCGCCGTCAAGCAGGCGCAGGCCGCGCTGGACCGCGCGAAGCTCAATCTCTCCTACACCACGGTGCGCGCGCCGGCCGATGGCGTCGTCACCCGCGTCGAGGAACTGCAGGTCGGCAGCTACGTGAATGCCGCCGCGCCCGTCTTCGCGCTCGTCTCCACGCACGACGTGTGGCTGGAGGCGAACTTCAAGGAAGACCAGCTCGCCCACATGCGCCCCGGCCAGGAGGCCTCCGTCGTGGTCGACAGCTATCCCGGCAAGACCTTCAAGGGCAAGGTCGTGAGCGTGAGTCCCGGCACCGGCTCGCAGTTCTCCGTGCTGCCGCCCGAGAACGCCACCGGCAACTGGGTCAAGGTCGTGCAGCGCCTGCCCGTGCGCGTCGAGATCGAGGGCCTCGACGATGCCTTCCCGCTGCACGGCGGCCTGAGCGCCAACGTCGACGTCGACACCCGCTACAAGCGCCACCTCTTCGGCCCGGGCGAGGTGATGGCCGACCCGAAGGTGGCCTCCAGCCAATGACCGCCGCCGCCGCCATCGCCGGGCGGGGGAGCGAGGCTTCGCACCGCCGCATCATCACGCTGCTGGTGATGCTCGCCTCCATCATGCAGGCGCTGGACAACACCATCGCCAACGTGGCGCTGCCGCGCATCCAGGGCTCGCTCTCCAGCACGCAGGACCAGATGACCTGGGTGCTGACCTCCTACATCGTCGCCGCGGCCATCATGACGCCGCTGAGCGGCTGGCTGGCGGGGCAGTTCGGCCGCAAGCGTGTCTTCCTGATCTCCATCTTCGGTTTCACCGTCGCATCGGCCCTGTGCGGCCTGTCGCAGACACTGCCCGAGATCGTCATCGCCCGCCTGCTGCAGGGTCTCTGCGGCGCGGCCCTCATCCCGATGTCGCAGGCCGTGCTGCTCGACATCAACCCGCCCGAGCACCATGCCCGCGCGATGGGCATCTGGGTGATGGGCGTGACCATCGGCCCCATCCTCGGCCCGGCGCTCGGCGGCTGGCTGACGGAGAACTACAGCTGGCGCTGGGTCTTCTTCATCAACGTGCCCTTCGGCATCGTCTGCTTCCTCGGCATCATCGCCTTCATGCACGAGACCGTGCTGCGCAAGTCCCGCTTCGACCTCTTCGGCTTCGCCGCGCTGAGCATGGCCATCGGCGCCTTCCAGCTCATGCTCGACCGCGGCCAGACGGTGGACTGGTTCAGCTCGATGGAAATCATCGTCGAGGCGACGGTCGCGGGCCTTGCGCTCTACCTCTTCGTCGTCCACATGCTGACCACGACGCGCGCGCCCTTCGTCAGCCCCGCGCTCTTCAAGGACCGCAACTTCCTCACCGGCAATCTCTTCATCTTCATCGTCGGCGTGGTGCTCTTCGCCACGCTGGCCCTGCTGCCGCCGCTGCTGCAAGGCCTGCTGAACTACCCGGTGGTGCTCACCGGCCTCGTCACCGCGCCGCGCGGCATCGGCACGCTGCTGGCCATGGTCGTGGTCGGCCGCCTCATGGGCCGCATGGACACGCGCTACATCATCGCCGCCGGCTTCGCGATGACCGGCGCCTCGCTCTGGCAGATGACGCACTTCTCGCTGCAGATGGACAGCAGCATGGTGATCTGGTCCGGCCTGCTGCAGGGCTTCGGCACCGGCTTCGTCTACGTGCCGCTCGCGGCCATCACCTTCGCCACGCTCTCGCCCGCGCTGCGCAACGAAGGCACGGCCGTCTTCAGCCTGATCCGCAACATCGGCAGCAGCATCGGCATCTCGGTCGTGACCACGCTGCTCACGCGCAACTCCCAGGTCATGCATTCGCGCCTGGCCGAGCACATCACGCCCTACGGCGACGCGCTCACGGCGCCGGCGACCCAGGCGCTCTCCACGATCGGCGGCCTCGCCAGGCTCGACGGCCTGGTCAACCAGCAGGCCGCCATGATCGCCTACAACAACGATTTCAAACTGATGATGGTGCTCACCTTCTGCGCCGTTCCCCTGGTGGCGCTGCTGCGCCGGGCCAAGGCGGCGGCGAAGGACGCGGAACCGGTGGTGATCGAATGAACACGACAAGACTCTCCAAGATCCTGGCCACCGCGCTCGCCGCGATGGCCGCGACCGGCTGTGCCGTCGGCCCCGACTTCCAGCGTCCGGACCCGATGCCGGTACAGCGCTACACCGCCGGGCAACTCAAGCTCGAGGCGGCGGATGCGGGCGCCGGCGCGCAGGACCAGCACCTCGCGCTCGGCCAGGTGCTCGCGCCCGACTGGTGGAAGCTCTTCCACTCCGACGCCATCGACGGCATCGTTCAACAGGCGCTGGCCGGCAACCGCACGCTCACGGCCGCCGCCGCCTCCGTGGCCCAGGCGCAGGAACTCGCCAACGCGCAGGCCGGCACGCTGGCCCCGCAGCTCGGCTTCGCCGCCAACGCGGGCCGCCAGAAGCTCGGCGCCGCCTCGCTCGGCGACTTCGCCCTGCCGCCCTTCACCTACTTCGCTGTCGGCCCGACCGTCAGCTACAACCTCGACTACACCGGCGGCGGTCGCCGCTCCGTCGAGCAGCAGCGTGCGCTCGCCGAATACCAGCAACACCAGCTCGAGGCCGCGCGCCTTGCCGTCACCGGCAACACACTGACGCAGGCGCTGCGCATCGCCTCGCTGCGCGCGCAGATCGCCGCCGTCGAAGGCCTGCTCGAACGCGACCGCGAGAACCTGAAGCTGGTGCAAGTGGCCTTCAATGCCGGTTCGGTGGCGCGGCTGGACATCGTCAGCGCGCAGACCCAGCTCGCCGCCGACCAGACCCTGCTGCCCCCGCTGCGCCAGCAGCTGAGCGTCGCGCGCCACGCGCTCGCGGTGCTGATGGGCTCCGCGCCTGCCAACGCCACGCTGCCTGACCTCGACATCGCGCAACTCGCACTGCCGCCCGAGCTGCCGCTGAGCGTGCCCTCCGAACTCGCGCGCCGCCGCCCCGATATCCTGGCCGCCGAGGCGCAGTTGCACGCCAGCACCGCGGCGGTGGGCGTGGCCGAGGGCAACCTCTACCCGCACATCTCGATCACCGCTTCCGCTGGCACGCAGGCTGGTGTCTTCGGCCATCTCTTCGACCGTTCGAGCAGCGTCTTCGGCCTGGCCGGCGGCCTCGTCGCGCCGCTCTTCGACGGCGGTACCTTGCGCGCGGAGAAGCGCGCCGCCGTCGACGCGATGCATGCCAACGCCGCCAACTACGAGCAGACCGTGCTGGAAGCCTTCGGCCAGGTCGCCGACTCGCTGCAGGCCCTGGAGCACGGCGCGGAGGAGTTGCAGGCCCATGCGCGCGCGCAGGACGCGGCGCGCGAGGACGTGGAACTCACCCGCCGCAGCTACCAGGAAGGCAACGTCGGCGTGCTGCAGGTGCTCGACGCCGAGCGCCGCTACCAGCAGGCGCGTCTGGGCTACGTGCGCGCGCAGGGGCAGCGCTACATCGACACGGTGCAGCTCTTCCTCGCGCTCGGTGGCGCGGGCGCTGGAACGCAGGGCTGAGGCGGCGCGGCCCTGCCTTCCAACAAGCCGGCGGGGCCGGGTTCGCATTCGCGCGGGAAGCGTCGTGCCCCAGGGGACCGGATCGGGCGCACGACACTAGTCTGAAGATTCCGTAGCTCAGTCCTGACGCCACGGATACGCCAGATTCGTGACCCATGCATTCGATCCAACCCGGCCCTTCCTCTCCCGTCCACCAACGCCTGCCATCGGGCAACCAGGTGCCGGAACGCAGCCCGTGCCTTCCCGCGCAGGCCCATTCCCGGCGTTCACCCGAATGCGACGCACTGATAGAACTGGCCAGCGCGCGGCGCGACGCGCGCGATGTGCGTGCGCGGCCTGCCGTGGCCGAACCGGCGACCTGCGTCGCGGACACCGCGCCCCGATCGGAGCCCGCGCATGCGTTCTCGCTGGCGCACATGCCCGCGGCGGTCCTGCAGGCGATGGCATCGCGCATGTCCTGCCTCGACCGCATTGCCTTCGCGGCCTCCGATCCCATCATCTATCGGGAGATCCGGCTGGAAACAATGGCTGCGCTTCTCGCCAGCCAGGATGCGGCACGGGTGGAAACTCTTGCGGAATTCCAGACCGTGCTCGACTCGGATGCCTTCAAAGCATTGCCGGCGCGTCTTCGAGGCGAGCCGCTCGCCACGCTCGGCACGCGCTTGAGATCTCTGAAATGGAGCGAAATGCAGGCTGGCACCGCGCTCTTCCTGGATGCGTCTGGCCGATGCCCCGAACCAATCACGCCCCTGCTTCGCGCCTTGCGCGAGGCGGCCGCGGGCGGGTTCGAGGGCTTGAGGGAAAGAGAGCGCGCCGCGTGCGAGGGGCCGGCGCGCGCGGCGGCGGAGCGCGGCGAAAACGTGCTGTCAATCGCACTGGCGCACGGCATCGTCATGAATCCGGATTCCATGGAGTTCATCAAGCTGCAGAGCTATTCCGCGCACGGCCCGGGCCTGGACGCCGTGAGAAACGGCGAGGACCCCGGCCAGGTCGTCCGACGGCTGGGCATCACGCACCCCGCGCTGATCCATGGACTCGGCAAGGCAGTGCGGAGCAAGCCGGGAGATCCGCGCGAGTTGGAGCGCATGCCACCTCGCAGCCGCCTGAACGATGTCGAGATCATTCGGCTTCTCCATGCCTATGAAGGCGCGGATGCTCCTCCCGATCTCGACCAATTTCTTGCGAGCACGCGCAGGATGGAGAGGGAGCAGGGCCTGCAGGTGAAGAGGATGCCGGGCTCAAGCTATTTCAACTCCGGGCGAGCTGAAGAATTGCTCGGAGCCTTCCCGGCGTTCGCGCCGCTCGTGGGCGTGAAGGATGCGTCGGGCATTGCCGCGCATGAGCCCATGCGAGCCGAAGAGCTGATCGCGCTGGGCGGATACCTCACATACATGTCGGGGGATGAGCGGTACCTGGCCATGCAGGGGTTCCTGGAGCTGGCGAACAACTGCTCCGGGGCGAGACCACCGTTGCTTGACGAACTGGTCCGGGCCGCGAGCGCGGACAACGATGGCCGCATGCTGGAGGAAAGACAGGACAACATCTGCGCAGGCCCCGCGGTGGATGCGCTCAAGAATGGGCACTCTGTCCGGGAGGCCGCGACGCGCTTCGGCATCCTGAATCCGATCACACTGCAGGCATTGGAGGCGCGTGCGCTGGAAGGCCCGGCCGGCGACGCCGTGAGACAAGGCGAGAACATCGAGCTCGTGCTGCGGCGCTTCGGCCTGGTGGATGCGGAAAGTCCTCTGCGCCTGGAGCGGATCGCCCTTGCGGAAGACGGCCCGGCGAGCAAGGCATTCCGCCGTGGCGAGAAGGTGATGGACGTGGCCAGGCAGCTTGGACTTTCCGAGCCATCGAAGATCCTGCTGCTGGAGAACCTCGCCATCGACGTCGCGGGACGCGACGCCATTCTGGCGGAGCAGAGCGTCAGGGAGGTCGCCCGGGGACTCGGCATCACCAGTCCTTCGGGCATCGTGAAACTGATGGAGATCGCGCAAGAAGAAGCGAAAGACCGCACCACCGTGACGGCGCACGCCGCGGGCGAGCCCACCCCCGAGGGCGATGCGATCGAGCTCGGGGCCGAGCCCGAGGTCGCGGAGTTCCCATGGGTGGACGGCACCTCGTTCGCGCAGAGCGCACAGGCCGTGCAGGTCCGTCAGGCGCCGCGGTTCGCCGCGACTCCAGGGCTATCGCAGCCCCGGCACATGACAACGGCTTCGGCGCTGAGCGAACTCGCGCGGCAACTGCTTGCGCAACGTGAGCAAGGGCAGATCACCGAAGCGCAGGCCGTCGCAGCGAAACTGCTGGATGTGGAACTGCTCGAGGGCTTGTTGCCCGACGCCTCGCAGCGGCTGAGCGCGCAGGTGGAGCGGGTGCTGAACCATGGGCGTGTCGGCCACCTGGACGTGCTGTCGGTCTTGACCACGGAAGGTGTGCTCGACGCGCGGCAGGTGTTCGATGCCCTCAGCCTGCCGCTGGAGGCCGAAGGCAAGGGCGTGCCCTACTTGTGGCACATCGGTGCGCTCGCTGGGAGCCGGTCCTTCGCCCCGGGCGAGGGCAGGACGGGCACGGCCGAACTCGCGCGTGCCGTGCCGCAACTGCTCGGCGCGCTCGGGCGTGCGACGGAAGTCTGGCAGGCGCGGGAATCCCGGCAGGCCCAGGAAACCTCCCAGCCACGGAAGACCCTGAAAGGCTGGAAAGCCATGAGGGCCGGGAAGGTCCGGGAGGCCCTGGAGGCGAAGGCCCGCGAGGCGTCGAGACGCCCGATGTTCGCACGGCTGCTGACGCCTTACCGAGGCGAGTGGGCCGGGCAGGGGAGCCAGGCCGCCCGGCAAGGCAACTTCTTCGACTGGCTGGCCATGCGCAACGCGTCGATCCCGGAGGGGCGCGAAGCCATGTGGCGGCTGAGCCTGGAAGGGATGCTGCCGCCGTTCAAGCAGGTGCTGAAGGCGGTGGGCACGGAGCGGGTGAACAAGATGGGTGCGGTGCTGAAGAAGGCCTCGAAGGAGGCGAAAGAATGCCCTCTGCCATCGAGGCGGCCCGTGACGCTGGAGGCGGCGGCGGGTGCGATGGCGCATCTGGCATCGGACCTGGAGGCCGCGCGCGAATCGGGCATGAAGGCAAGCGCCGCACACGCGGCGATGAAGGGCCAGAGAGATGCGAGCGCCCATTTCCACGGCGCCGTGAGCGGCGCGGTCAACGCCCTGTGGGAGGAGCGC
>CBIHOG010000036.1:0-52781 GCA_966211435.1 uncultured Variovorax sp.
TCGCACGGCGGATGCCGGATTCGGCGCCGCGACCCCCTGGATGGGGGGGCGGCGCGCGGTCGTCGCCGCGCGCATCCGCATCATCTCGAACAGCGGCAGCGTCTGGACTACCACGTCTTCGCGGCCATGCACAACAGGCGTCGTCTTCGAACTCATGATCGTGCCTTTCGAGTCATGCCACGGCGCCGGCACGCCGCAGCGCGTCGATCTCGTGCGCCGCCAGCCCGAGCCCGGCCAGCAACCGATCCGTGTCCGCGCCGCACGCCGGCGCGGCCGGCGGCCTCGCGCGGGGCGCATCACCCAGGCGATAGGGCAAGGCCAGCGACGGATAGCCATGGCCGTCCGCGCCAGTCGCATCGACGAGCAATCCGCTCGCCTGGACGTCGGCGCTTTGAAGCACCTGCCGGTAGCTGCGGACAAAGCCCACGACGATCTGGTTGCGGCTCAACAGCGCCACGCATTCCTCGCTGGTGAAGGACGAGAGGCATTCACGCAAGACGACGCGAAGCTCGGCCCGATGCTGCACGCGCAGGGCGTTGGTGCGGAATCGAGGATCGGTCGCGAGCGGCTCGCGCCCCATCACGCGGCAGAACCGCGCCCAGTGCTCGTCCGCGTAGGCCGACAGGACGACGTGTCCGTCCAGCGTGGGCACCACTTCCGCGGCGGGTGCGTTGTTCGGCTGGCCGTCGCCGATGCGCGTGGGCTCTGGCGCGCCCCCCAGGTAGTCGCACCAGGTCGTGGCCTGCAGATGCATGGCCACTTCGAGCAGCGACGTGCGCAGCGTCTCGCCCATGCCCGTCCGCTCGCGCCCGTAGAGTGCCGCGAGCACCGCCTGGGCCCCAAGGTGCGCGGCGGCGGCATCGATGATCGGCACACCCACTTTCTGCGGGAGGCGGTCGGGCTCGCCCGTGACCGACATCAGGCCGCTTTCCGCCTGTGCGGCGATGTCATAGCCCGGACGGGCGCTCGATGGCCCCAAGTCCCCGAAGCCGGAGATCGACAGGTAGATGAGCTTCGGAAACCGCTGCCGTACCGCGGCCGGTCCCAGACCCAGCGCCTCCACGGCGCCGGGACGCAGGTTCTGGATCACGACATCGGCGCCCCCGATCAGGCGCCACGCGATCTCGCGGCCGGCCTCGCTCTTGAGATCGAGCGCGATCGACTGCTTGCCGCGGCTGTAGGCACGGATCATCGACTCGCCGTAACGGCCGATGTGCCTCGCCTGGTCGCCGGCCAGCGGTTCGATCTTGACCACCTCCGCGCCCAGCTCACCCAGGACCATGGCCGCGCCGGGCCCGGCGATGTACTGCCCCATGTCGATCACGCGCACGTTCGCGAGCGGAGCGGCGGGGCGGGATGTCTCTTCTTCTGCTTCTGCGTTCATTGCGGGGACGTTATCGCCTTGCCCGATTCTTGAAAATTCGATAATCGTGAGGGAGTGATCACAACTGGATATACCCATGGGACCTGAAGTGGACACGAGGACCGACCGCCTCGTCCGCACGCTGCGCCTGAGACACCTCGAACTGCTTGTCGTTCTTTCCGAGACGCCCACCATGCGCGGCGCGGCGGCACGGCTGCACCTGAGCCAGCCCGCGATCAGCAAGATGCTCGGAGAGCTCGAGCGATGCTTCGGCGCCAGGCTCTTCGAACGCAGTCACCAGGGCATCCACGCCAATGCACTGGGCAGCAGCGCCGCATTCCGCGCCCGAGCCGCCTTGAACGAAGTGACCCGGGCAACGGCGGACGTCCAGGCCATGCAAAGCGGCGTCACGGCCGTCCTGCGCGTGGGCGCACCGTCGGTCACCGCGGCCGTGCCTGCCGCCATCGTGCGGCTGCGACAACGATTGCCCGGCGTGGCGGTGCAGCTGCGGGAGGGACGAGTGCACGAACTGATCCAGCGCCTGCTCGAAGGAGAGCTCGACTGCGTCTTCGGCGCCATCACGCCCGAACTCATCGCCAGCGACGTGATCCCCCTGCTCGAGCCCGTCGTGCTGCTCAAGGACGAACTTTGCGTGCTCGCCTCCAAGTCGAACGAAGGCGTCACCGGGCGAAACTTGCAGTGGGCCGACCTGCAAGCCGCGCAATGGGTGGTCCCGCCCAAGGACACGCTGGTGCGGCAGGCTTTCATGACGGCCTTCCTGAACAGCGGCGCCGCGCCGCCCACGCCGGTGATCGAAGCCATGTCATCGGTCACGATCGGCACCGTGCTTCGCAAGGATCCCGAGCTGCTGTGCGCGGTACGCCTGGAGCACGCGGCGGACGAGATCGCCAGGGGCGGCGTGCAGCGGCTCAAGGTCCGGCCACGGATCGTCCTGCCGTCCTTCGGCCTGTTCTTTCGACGAGACGGCGCCGACAGGCCCGCGGTCCTCAGGGAGTTTGCCGATGCCATACGGCGCACCAGCGTCAGCACCCGGCCTTTGCGGTGATGCGCGCGGCCTCGTCGGACCGCTGGCGTGTTCCAAGGAACGCCAAGGCCGCCAGCGCAGCGATGACTGTGACGGCTGTCAGCACATGGAGCAAGCCGCGGAAGTCGAATGAATTCAGGGAGCCGGGAAGAGAACCCCGCCGCAGGCCCCATACTCCTCTTCGTCAACGGATGCACGCCTCAGCCTCGAGTCGGACCGCACGGAAGACACGATGAACGGCCTGGTTCGATGCTGCAAAGCACTGCTCACCACCCTCGGGTGCCTGGCGTTCGTCGCCGCTTGCGGCGGAGGCGGTGACGGCGCCGGAGGCGTCGACAGGGCCGCAGGCGGCGACCGCGCCGGCGGCGCTCCACCGCTTTCGGCCGCGGTTACCGCCGTGGTTGTGACCCCGATCGACGCCACCGTACCGATCGGCGCCACCCGACAATTCACCGCGACCGCGAGTTTCATCGACGGCACATCGCGCGACGTGACCACGCTGTCGGCCTGGACATCGGACAACACCGCCGCGGCGGGCGTGGGCAGCGACAGCGGCCTCGCGACCGGCGCCTCCGCCGGCACCGCCGTCATCCGTGCAGCGTTCGGCGGCATGAGCACGTCGGCCAACCTGACGGTGACTTCGGCCACGCTCCTATCGATCGCGCTGACCCCTGCCGCCCCGACCTTGCCAAGCGGCAGCACCCGGCAGTTGAACGCCACGGGCACGTACTCCGACGGCAGCAGGGCGGCGCTGACCACCGTCGTGACCTGGAGCTCCAGCGACAGCCTGGTCGCCACGATCCTGTCGAGCGGAATCGCCACCGGGCAGAGCGTCGGCGTGGCGACCGCCTCCGCGACGCTTGGCTCGATCTCCAGCAGTACCACCTTGACGGTGACGGCGGCTGCGCCGGCCAGCACCCTCGCCCTTGGCACCGCGACGAGCTTCGGGCTGCTCGCCGGCACCTCGATCACCAACAACGCGGGCGGCACGACGCTCGTGACCGGAGACATCGGATCACCCTCGCAAACCGTCGATCCCGTCCAGGCCGCCGGCTACACGAACTACAAGTCGGGCGCCATCCTGAGCGGTGCGCTGGCGGACCTCCAAGCAGCCGTCGCAGACGCGAACGGCCGCACCTGTGACGTCAACTTCGCGGGCGGCGCCGACCTGGGAGGCCAGACCTTCGGGCCGGGTGTGTACTGCTTTGGCGGCGCTGTCACCATCACCGGAACGCTGACCCTGAACGGCTCCGGCCTCTACTTGTTCCGCACGGCGATGACGCTGGGAACAGCGGCCAATTCCATCGTTGCATTGACCAACGGCGCGACTGCCGGCAACCTGTTCTTCGTGCCGAGCGGTCCAGCCGTTGTCGGTGTCAACAGTGTCTTCAAGGGAACGCTGCTGACGGGCTCCGCCAGCATCACGATCGGCGACAACACGACGCTCGTGTCGGGACGCGCGCTGAGCGGTGGTGCCGTGACCCTGCGCAACAACCAGATCAGCACGCCATGAGGCGCACGGCACCTCGATGTGCCGCAGGCCACCGAGTTGCACGAAGGTGCCCTTCAAGCTGACCACTGCGTCCGTTGTTGTCCGTGAAGGTCTTGCGCCGGACAGCCAGCACTGCGGCCAAGGCAGCGGCCACCCCGACGGCGATGTCGTCGTCCAAGCCATCTGAGCCCGTTCGCATCGGCATGAGGTGTTCCCCATGGCCACGAGTGGCCTCGAACCACCATCAGGCCCGAACCCATGGGGCATGGCAACATTCGCAAGGCGCGCTCAAACCATGACGCATGTCAAACCTGGATCACGAGAAAGGCGCCCAATGTCGTCCTCACACGGCATGTGCGGCGGCCCATGAGCCAGGCAATTCTCAAACGCATCCACGACGGCCGGCCGCCGATGCATTTCTTCGACCCGTGTGACTTGCCATACATAGGAGTCCGCGATGTTTGAAACTCTTTACTGGCTTTCAACGCAGACGCTTCCGATGACCGTGAGCGACAGGCGACGGATCGAAGAGCTGGTCAGGCTGGATGCATCAGGCTATGCGCGTGTCCATGTTCCACCCTTACACGTCGACTGCGACGACCGTGTCCGGCAAGATCCCGCGACGGTCCTTGGTATCACGCCCTTGGGATGGATGGCCCTGAGCCGCGGCTCCGGAACCGTGGGACGCGAGAACTGCCGCTACGACGCCTCGAACCGCGCTTGACGGTCCTGGAAGGAAAGCGTCGATCGCCGCCATGGCAGCCAAGGAGCTTCTCTGATGGCGGGCGATGGCACAACGCCCGCTACGGTCCTGGCGCACGCCATGATGCAAGACCGCCGCCCGCGCCTCCTGGACGGCCAAACCATGATGTACCGCAAGAACTCCGGCCGCTCTTTCATGCAGCATGGCATCAACTGTGAAGGAGCAACCATGAACCACAACGTGGGAAACATCGACAGAGCGATTCGAATCACCGCCGGAGTCGGCCTCATCGCACTTGCCGCTGCGGACGTGATCGGACCGTGGGGCTATATTGGGATTGTTCCCCTCCTGACCGGTGTCGTCGGAATCTGCCCGGCCTACACACTGCTTGGCACGAGCACTTGTTCCGACAGTGGACCAGGCACGAAGAAGAATTGAGCTGACATCCGATGCAGCTTGATGCGCCGCGGCAAATCCGACCGGACGGCAGGCAATGCGGCGCGGCTCAGGTCAGCTCGAGACTCGCTCAGGAAAGGCTGCTTTCGCAGCGCCCCAGAGCGAGCCGGGATTGACCCGGTTCGGATGCAAGGAAAGCATCCGCTCGTAGAGTTCCAGGTGTGTCGACGACGCGGCCAGGCTGGCGTTGAAGTCCTGGATGTAGCGCCGCGTTTCCTGGATGTGTCTTGGCGAACTGTCGGGGTTCAGGACGCCGTGACCGGCCACGACAGCCCGAGGGCGCAAGGCCTCGATCTTGTCGAGCGCGCCGAGCCATTCATGCCGGGCGTCCCGATCGCACTCCGCGAGATAGAGATGCGTATCGTTGTAGACGCAATCGCCCGACACCACGAGATCGATGCCCGGAACATGAAGCGCGGTCGTGCCGGAAGTGTCCGTGTGACCGAGGCGGACGACTCGCAGTTCTTCTTGCTCAAGGTGGAATACATCGCCTTCCAGGGCTTGCGGCGCCACCAGTTCCGATGGGAGTTGGCCGGGAAAACGCGGCTCCCAGAAGGACTGCATGAACTCGGGGGTGATCTGTTCACGGATGCCCGCGACGACCGGAGCGGTCGCGACGGCTTTGGCGTGGGGAAATCTGTCGAGCAGGAGCTTCAAGCCGAGGAAATGGTCGCCGTGAGCGTGGGTGACGTAGACGGTCGTGAGGTTCCTGCCGCTGGCGGCGATCCAGTCCACCAATTCCCTCGATTGCTGCTCGGACAGGAAGGTGTCGACCAGCACGGCATCGCGTTCGCCGTAGATGAGCGTGACCGTGTTCGTGACCCAGGCAAGAGCCTCCTTGCCCGGTGGCAGGCCTTGAGTCGAGCTCGCGCGCCGTTTGGTCAGAGTCTTCCAGTTCAAGTTGGACATGATGTTTGCAGGAGTGTTGGTGGACGTATTGGATACTTCCAAACCGACCATGTTGACTGTAGATTCGGGAACGAACTTTTCATATCTGGAAGGAAGGAACATGGATCGGCTGGAGGCGATGACGCTCTTGATCGCTGCCGCGGACGCAGGCAGCCTCTCAGGCGCCAGCCGCAAGCTTCGCGTTCCGCTGACGACGGTCAGTCGCCAAATCACGGAGCTGGAAAAGCGATTGAACGTCCGGCTGCTCCACCGAGGCAGCCGCAAGGTCGTCTTGACCGAAGCGGGACAACGCTATGTCACGTCGTGTCGGCGGGTCGTCGAAGAGATCGCGGAGATCGAACGCACCGCCTCCGGTGAGTACAGCGCGCCGCAGGGGGAACTGACGATCAGTGCACCCGCCGTATTGGGCCGCAGTCATGTATTGCCGGTGCTCCAGGAATTCCTGAGCGGCTATCCGGACATCCGCGCTCGACTCGAGCTCACCGACCGATACGTCAGCCTGCTGGACGAGCACGTCGATGCCGTCGTGCGCGTCGGTGAACTGGCCGAGAGCAGCATGATCGCGACTCGCGTGGGATTGATCCGGCTGGTCGTCTGCGCCAGCCCCGCCTATCTGAAGAAGCGCGGGGAACCGAGGAAGCCAGTCGATTTGACGAAACACGATTGCGTCGTCCACGAGACCCATTCGGGTTCGAACGATTGGGATTTCGTGGTCGGCAAGGCCACGCAGACGGTCCTGGTGCCGTCCCGTCTCTCCGTGACACTGGGCGAGGCAGCGGTCGCCGCCGCTGTCAAGGGCGGCGGGGTCGTGCGCGTCCTGTCATACCTCGTAGAGGATTTGCTGAAAACCCGTTCGCTCGTGGCTCTGCTGGAGGCGTACGAGCCTCCACCGCTTCCGGTCAGCGTCGTCTATCCCGGCCAGCGCCAGGTTCCGGTGAAGCTGCGCACCTTCCTTGATTTCGCGGTCCCTCGTTTGAGGAAGCGCTTGGGTGACGCCAACGCCTAGTCGCGGCCCGCGGGTTTGCATCGCGGATCATCCGTCGCGCGCCTGGCGCCGCAGAAGGCTCCATTTGACGCATTCGAACCAGAGCCAGCTCAGGGCAGACACGCCAATGGCCGCGAGCAGCAAGGTCGGCGAGGGGTGCGCGAACGAGAACAGCCGGCTGACCGCGGGGACGGCGAGTACCACCCCCAGCAGCACCATCGTGCCGGCGGCGATCCAGCCGAACTGCTTGCCGGCTTCGCCGCCGCCGCGCCATGCGCAGCGGCCCCATGTTCGGTTGGTCTGGATCAGCGCCAGGTTGGACATCACCAGGACCGCGAAGGTCAACGCCCGCGCCAGGTCGTCGCGTTCGACATCCGGCGGCGCAAGCGCCCGGACGCCGGCGTACACCCCGAGCAGCAGTGCCAGCGAGCCGGCGCCTTGCAACAGGGCGCGCACCATCAATGCCTTGTCGAACAGGCGTTGATCGGCACGGCGCGGGGGCACCTTCATCGCATCGGCCTCCAGCGGCTGGGCTTCGAAGACCACCGAGCAGGCCGGATCGATGATCAGTTGCAGGAACAGGATGTGCACCGGCATCAACAGTACCGGCCAGCCCAGCAGCACGGGCATGACCGACAGGCCGACGATCGGCACATGCGCAGCCACCACGAAGACAATGGCCTTGCGCAGGTTCGCGAACACCCGGCGCCCGTAGCGCACCGCGGTCACCAGCGCCGCGAAGTCGTCGTTCATCAGCACCAGCGAGGCCGCCTCGCGGGCGACCTCGGTGCCGCGCGCGCCCATCGCCACGCCGATGTCGGCGGCCTTGAGCGCCGGCGCGTCGTTGACTCCGTCGCCGGTCATCGCCACCACGTCTCCCCGCGCGCTGAATGCCCGCACCAGCCGCAGCTTCTGGTCGGGCTGGACGCGCGAGAAGATGTGCGTGCGGGCCAGCCGCTCGGCCAGCGCCTGGTCTGATAGCGCCGCGAGCTCGGGCCCGGTGATGACATCGGCGTCGGCCCGCAAGCCGGCCTGCCGAGCCACCGAGATCGCGGTCGCCGAATGGTCGCCGGTCATCATCACGACCCGGATCCCCGCTTCGCGGCACTCGGCAATGGCCCGGGGCACCTCGGGACGCACGGGGTCTTCGAGTCCCACCAGCCCGAGAAACCGGAACTCGAAGTCGTGCTGCAGCCTGGGCAGCGAGGCCGCGCCGAAGACCGCCCGCGCCACGCCCAGCACGCGCAGGCCATCGCGCGCCATCGCCCGCACCTGTGCGGCGACTCTGGCGCTCTGATCGGCGTCCATGTGGCACAGGTCGACGATGGCCTCGGGCGCGCCCTTGGCGGCGATGAGACGGTCGCGGCGGTCCGGCGACTGCCACACGCGCGACATGGCCAGCATCTCGGGCGAAAGAGGATAGTCGTCGACCAGGGTCCATTCGGCGTGCAGGTGCTCCGTGCCGGCGAGCAGATGCCGCCCGGCCGCTCCGATCGCCGACTCCATCGGGTCGAAGGCCCGGCGATGGCTGGCCAGCACGGCGTATTCGAGGACCGCGTGCAATTCCTCCTGCAGCGGCGCGCTCCCCGACTGCAGCCTGTCGTGGACGGCCTCCTCGGACCAGAGTCGCCTCACGGTCATGCGGTTGGCGGTCAGCGTGCCGGTCTTGTCGACGCACAGCACGGTGGTGGCGCCGAGCCGTTCGATCGCCGGAATGCTCCTGGCCAGGACCTTCTCGCGCGCGAGCCGCCACGCGCCCAGGCCCAGGAAGAGGGTGAGGACCACCGGGAGTTCTTCCGGCAAGATGGCCATCGCGAGCGTCAGCCCCGCCAGCACGCCGTGCAGCCAGTCGCCTCGGATGACCCAGTAGGCGCTGGCGAGCACGCCCGCCAGCGCAAGGCCGACGACGGACACCTGCTTGACGACGCGGCGCGTCTCTCGCTGGACCGGCGTGGACGCCACCGCGATGCCCGCGAGCGAGCTGCCGATGCGCCCCAGCGCGCTGCGCCCGCCGGTCGCGATCACACGGCCCCGCCCCGAACCTCGGATCACCAGGGTGCCTGAGAACGCCCGCGAGACGCCTTCCGGCCGTGCCGGCGAACAGGCCTCCTTGGACACCGGCGCGGATTCGCCGGTCAACAGCGATTCGTCGATCGCGAGATCGGACGCCTCGCTCAATGCCATGTCGGCAGGGACGCGGTCGCCTTCGGCCAGCAAGACGACGTCGCCCGCCACCAGTTCGCGCGCGGCCAGGCGTCGAACCTTGCCTTCGCGCACGACCAGGGCCTGCGGGCTGGAGAGCTCGCGCAAGGCATCCAGTGCCCGCTCGCTGCGCCGCTGCTGCACGAAGCTGATGCCCATGACGACGAAGACGAAGCCAAGCAGCATCAGCGCCTCCTGCGGGTCGCCGAGCAGCATGTAGACGGCCCCGCAGGCCACGAGCAGCAGGAACATCGGCTCGGACGCCACCTCGCGCGCCAGTCTCGGCACACCGCGCCGCCGCGAGGGCGGCAACTCGTTCGGGCCCTCCCGGCCCAGTCTTCGCAGCGCTTCGTCCTCGCCCAGCCCGCCCGCCGTGGCCGAATCGGCCGTGGAGGGCGCGGCGTCCTTCATGTGCCCGCCGGGGCAGCCGAGGCCACTGGGGTGATGGTCAGCAGCGGAGCGACGCCGGCGCTGACCCAGGCGACGATGTCCTGCGCCACGTGGCCGCTGCGGATCTCCATGTCGTGCCCGATGCCACGGGTGTGGCTACCTGGCTGCGGGAGGAATTGCCGCCTCGCGGTCCACCATCATCTGCATCATCATTTCCATCATGTCCATGCGCTGCATCATGTCTTTCTGCACGGACGGGCCGCCGGGCTTCGACGGCATGTCGCCGCAGTGCATCGGCATGCCGCCACCCTTCTGGGCCATCATCGCCATGCCGTGCTGCATTGCCTTCATATGATCTTTCATCAGGGACGTCCGCTCCGCGGGCGTTCTGGCCGCCACCATCTTCTGATGCATCTCCCGCATCGTCTTCATCTGCTGCTCGAACCTGGCCGGGTCGACCTTCGGCGCGGTCTCGGCCGCTGGGTGATGCGCCTCATGCTGTTCGGGCTGCTTGGTTCCCGAGACAGGAAGCGAGGAGCAGCCGGCAAGCGTGGCGACTGCAACGGCAGCCAGGGTGCTCATGAGCTTCATGGTTCTTCGCTTGTGACATGAGCGCTTGAAACGGCACTCGATGGCTCCACGATGCCCGCAAGGGCTGCGTTCGCCCTTGATGCAAATCAAGGCAGGTGAGCGGCCTTCGACCATGCGGTCCACGCTGGCCGCATTGCAGGCGCCGCCGGACCGCGCCGACATCGCCAGAAAACGCGCGCCTCGACTTGGAAGGAAATACACTGAGCGGACCATCGTCTCATTCGCGGTTCGCATGAAGAACTCCACCGCCCAGCTCGTCAAGTCGCGTCCTCGTTACTGGAGTTCCTTGCTCGCGGCGGCAGCAGTTGCCGGCGTTGTGCAAGGCGCTCAAGCATCCCAATCGCTGGGCTGCAACGGGTCGCTCGTGGGCAAGGGTGATTCACCTTTGTCATTACTTCAGAAGTGTGGTGAGCCGGTCTATAGGCAGAACGTTTGCGTCTCGATGCTCCAGCTGGGGTGGGTGGTGATCCCCTATCGGCCAGGTGGCCCGAGTGCAGTTCTTGCCAACCAGTGCGCCCCCATGGAAGAGTGGACATACAACAGGGGCCCAGGTGCATTCCTTGGGGTTGTTCGCATTTACAACGGTGTCATTGAATCAGTGCGCGATGGAGACCGCAGCCAATGAGTGCTCAGGGGCAGACGCTGCGGCATTCCTATTTTTCGGCTAGCTGCACATCCAGGAACTCAAGAACATCTCGAGTTGCTGCTTCCTTTTGCGCGATGTTCGTCCAGAACGATGCGCCCTTCTTCACACAACTCTTCCTCATCTCTCCAAGTAGGTCCTCGTAGTTCGCTTCGGAAAAGTGCTTTCCACCCAGTGCGTAGCGCCCATCCGGCTCCACCACGACAGCACAGTCCATGTAGTTTTCAACGGTGCTGAGTCGAAACAGGCGCGTGCTGGCTGGGTCGCCATCGAAGCCGTGACTGGCCCCGGGGTAAACCTTGACCTCGATTCTTCCTCCGGCGTTCGCATATTCCCTGGCAAGCTCTTCGCAGGGCTTCACGCCGGTGTAGTCATCCTTCTCTCCCAGCGCCATGAAGATCGCGCTTGCTGGCTTTGGCTCCCGCGGTCTGGCACTGCAACTCGGGTAGAAGGGGATGGCGGCTGCGAACCGCTCGCGCTGCTCCGGCAGGTATGTCCGGTCAGCCGCGTAGAGCGCAACGAGCCCCCCGCGAGAAAACCCCATCACGGCAATACGCGCCGGTAGGTGCGATTGCTCAATCAAGAAGCGGCGCCCAGCGAAGGCATCACGGGTTTGCTGCAGCGTCGTCAGCTGACTCTGGTTTTCTCCAGTGTTGGAGATTCCCCGCGGCCCGAATGTGTCTATGGCAAGGACGGTGTACCCCCGCTCGCGCAGAGCGCGACCGTAGTGACCCTCTCGATGGTCCGTCCAGCCGGACGAGCCGTGCATCAGAACCACGGCACCTTTTGGCGCGCCACCGGCTTTGTAGAGCACGCCTTGCAGCTTGCGTGGCGCTCCCGAGGCCTCCGTAACCTCAAAAGAAACCGTCTCGCCTCCTCGTGGCTGTGCTACCGCGAGATGAAAGGCATTTGAAGCAAGGATGAACGCCGCGAGAAATCGGCAGCACCTGCCCGATGTGTGATGAAGTACGTGCATGGCTGGCCGCTCCTTCTACGGCGCTCGAATGCGCCGAGCAGCATGGTGTCCGTCCCGGTGAATTCTGTCCAGCCAAGAAAGGCAAGCTGGACAACTGCGTTCCTGCGGACATGCGGATGCGTTGAACTGGGGGCGGTGGCGAAGGTCAAGCTTCCTCGCACGGCCATGGCTGCCGCGCATCTGGATATCGGCCGCCTATTCTTCGCGCTCAAGGCAAAGGATGTCTGGTCCTGGCCGTTAGACATCACTCGGCAATCGACGGACCCAGCACCAACTCAATCAGAGTCTTAACCTCCGAAGGAGTCGTGACGAACCACTCAGCTCCCGGGGCATCCTTCTTGCGCTTGCCCCGCAGGTTTAGAACGGCGTGGAGAGCGCGTTCGAGGCTTACAACATCGGAGTGCTCATACGTTCCCAGCAGTTCGGGGGGTTCCGGCATCGCCGTCACCTGCTGGGCGATTCGAATGAGGGGGTTGTTGCCACGACCGATTTTGATGGGATAGGGGCCGTTGTGTCGCTTGTATGCGGGGAACGTGTACCAGTAGACCGCAGGAGCGGCCCCGGCTTCAACGTCCTCCGCCTCGTCGTCGAGCTCCTCGGCGCTATCAGCTTCCGTGGCGGCCAATCCGACAAGCACAACGCCTTCCGTCTTGGTGGCTGTAAACACTCCCGGGCTGCTCTTGACCAGGTTTCCGAGCTGAATCCGTAACTCTTGACGCGCCTTCTTCTCGTTGCCTGAATAGTGCCCTATGAAGTAGGCCTTGTACTGTGGGTATGCGGACCACAGCATGTCCGTCAGGTCGCGATAGCTCAATGCTTCACCGCGTTGCGTCAACACGGCCAGCACCTTCTGCCGGAGAGTTGTCTGTTCTTCTTCCGCCATTTTTCTATCGCCTCTCTCTCTATTGGTCACGCTGAGCATTGTGCGACAACCACCAGGCGGCCGCTCTGACGAGGTAAGGCGAACCAAGAATGCGGGCCGGAGATAACGGTGTCAGGGAACAAAGGTCCACTCTTGGCCGGATTCTGTCCGATGTGAACTTGCGTCAACTGGCGCATACCGGCACATAGATTCAGGCGGCCGTCGTCGGCAATCTGGCAAAGACCGTGAGGCCAATGCGAACGAAGGCTGCAATATTGGCCAATCCGGACAAGAATGAACGCATGACGGCTACCTTGTTTTGCACCCATGCTGCTTTGGCGCTGCTTCTCGCAGCGACTGGCGCCTGTGCGGTCGCAAGGAAGGCTCGGCGGCAGCTGACGCAAGCACATCTCTAAGCCCGGCGGTCGCACTCACCCTTCAGCGCAACCATCCACCGCCGGGCACCAGCCTCGCGCGGTAGCGGACGCCCTTCACAGGCGCCGCATTGATGGAGTGCTGCCATGCATGCAGTTGTTGACGCCGAGCGCACGCTCACCGACCTTGATTTCGCCCGCTTGACGAAGCTTCTAAGCGAGCAGCTTCCGACCGCTTGCTCCGGGATGCTCGACGGTGCAGAGCTGACAAGCCCACGCGACATACCCGCTGACGTGGTGACGATGTATTCCCGCATCGAGGTCGTCGACGTGCATACGTCCAGACGCCAAGTGCTCACGGTCTGCTACCCCCGCGACGCCGAGCCAGCTGCAGGCTTCATCTCGGTGCTTTCGCCGGTCGGCAGCAGTCTGCTGGGCCTGAAGGTTCGCGACATTGCCAAGTGGCGCACGCCCCACGGCGAGCAATGCGCTGCGGAAATCGTGGCCATCCACTACCAGCCCGAAGAAAGCGGCGACTACACCCGGTAGCTGGCCGCCGACGGCCGGCGGCCCTACCGTTCCTGGCTCTAGCGAGCCGACCTATCTGCACTTGCCTTCCGAGTCCGCTGCACCCGCGGCTTGAGGGCTGGCGCCAGCCATCTCAAAAGGATCCACCATGACCCCTCGCTTCATCCTCGCCGTGACCGACTTCTCCTCGCAGGGAGACAACGCACTGGCCCGGGCTGCGCTGTTGAGCGCCGAGCACGGCGCCGCGCTGAAGCTCGCCTGCATCGGCTGGCCAGGCGACACCGCGCCTGCAGATGCAGGGACCCGTCTGGCCCACCATGCGCTGCAGCTTTCACAAGCGCACGGCATCTCAGCCCGGGCGGCCGGCCGGCTCCATCACTCGCTCGAAGACCTTCGTCCCGAGGTATCTGCGTCCGACCTGGTCGTGTGGGGCACGGCGCCTTTGAGGAGCCTGCGCTCTTTCTTTCTGGGGCAGCCTGTGGAGGAGTTCATTCGCAACGCCGGCCGACCGGTGCTCGTGGTGCGGCATGCCGCCCAGCACCCTTACCGCAGCCTGCTGGTGGCCGTCGACTTCACAGAGACTTCCCGAGCTTTGGTGGACTTGAGCTTCTCTTTCAGCAAGACGGCATCCGTGGAACTCTTCCATGCAGTGAGCACGGCGAACGAAGGGAAGCTTCGCTATGCAGAAGTCTCGACAAGCGCCATCAAAGCCTATCGCGACCAGTGCCGGCGCCATGCACAGGACCGCATGTTCTGGCTCACCGATTCATTCGACACAAGGAGAAACCGCGTGCAGTCGGCCATCGCGCACGGGGATCCGGCGCGCCAGGTGCTCGTGCAGCAGGAGCGTAGCGGCTCAGACCTCATCGTTCTTGGCAAGCATCCCGGGTCGACCTTCGCGAACCTGTTCTTTGGCAGCGTGGCAGGTCGGCTTCTGAGCCACTCGGACGGTGAGGGTGGCCGCGCCGACGTGCTGGTTGTGCCGCATGGTTGGCAACCCGCGACGAGCCCCTCCGCAGCCAGCCGACTGGTCGCGGAGCTCCCCACGGTCAACCGGGTCAGGGCGGGCGCACCGCAAGCACCATGCAGACCAAACCCTGCCTCAATGCGGGCGGGTATGTAGGCGTGGAAGCGCGGAGGCCCGCATTCGCGGAGAAGGGCAAACCCTCTGAGGCTGCGCCCGTTTGGCTTGGAGGAAAAAGTCCATGCCCGCAGATGATGCCAAGCGTCCGCCCCTGGCCCGGTAGTCGCCCTAACTCTTCAGTGTTCCAACATTCACGATGGTGGCCTGCATGAGGGCAATCACCTTGTATTCTTCCCCAGCGCCTGGGAACGCCCGGACCTCGCCGCTGCACACGGTCAGCAACTTGCCCGAACTCTGCACTCGTCCGATGGCCATGAAGCGCGCCCCGAGCGCAGGTCGCATGAGGTTGATCTTGAACTCCGCGGTGACGACCTCGAAGCCAGGCGGCGCCTTCGTCAATGCCGCATAGCCGCAGGCGCTGTCGACAATGCTTGTCGTCGCGCCGGCATGAAGATACCCATGCTGCTGAGAGAGCGCGGATGAGAAAGGCAGCTCAATATGAACCTCGCCATCCGCAACCAGGACAAGGCGCGCGCCGATGGTGGTCATCAGGCCTTGCGCGTTGAAGCTGTCAGAGATGCGCTTTTGCATGGTGCTCATCGGCGGCGTGAGATGTAGGGGTGGACGAGCAAGCCTGCACCCGGGCGCAAGATTTTCGCATTCCTCCGGAGATGCGCGCGAAGTGGCAGCGACGCCCTGCTAGCCCGCCGGCAGGGGCGCGGTGTTGACCGCCAGTTGCGCGGCGAACGCCCGCTGATAGGCCGGTCGCGCTTCGCCACGAGCGACATAGGCGGCCAGGCTGGGAAACTCGTTCAGCAGGCCGGACGGCCTCAGCCGCAGCAGCACCGACACCATCATCAGGTCGCCCGCGCTGAAGCCGCCGTCCAGCCACTCGGCATCGCCCAGGCGCTGGCCAAGCTCGGTCAAGCGGACGCGCAGCCGCTCCTGTACAAGCACCAAGCGCTCGTGCTTCCAGGGTTTGTCGCCCTCCGCGAACTTGACGGTGACCAGTTCGAGGATGGGAGGCTCGACCGTATTGAGCGCCGCGAACATCCACGAGATGGCCCGCGCCCTTGCATTGGCATCGATGGGAAACAGGCCCGGGCCTCGCTCGGCGATGTGCAGCACGATGGCGCCGGTCTCGAACAGCGAGAGTTCGCCTTCCTCGTAAGTGGGAATCTGGCCGAAGGGGTGCAGCGCCAGATGCGCGGGCTCCTTCATCGCGCGGAAGGACACCAGGCGCACTTTGTAAGGCAGGCCAGCCTCCTCCAGCGCCCAACGAACGCGCGTGTCGCGCGCGAGACCCTTGCCGCCGTCGGGCGACCGTTCGAAGGCGGTGATGGTGATGCTCATCGTGAGTGTCCTTTCGACGTCCGGAAGCCTGCATAGCGGCCATGGCCGCTTCCGGCGGTTGGCATTCTGCCCTCTTCGAGATCGACAACCGGCGAGGCCATCCCACGGCCGCCCGCTATCGATGCCATCGATCAAGTCAACAGAAATTGATCATTTGCCAGCTTGGGACCGAAGCCCTACCTTCCGGCCCACAACAATGCATGGAGACAAGAGATGGACCGACGTGATTCATTGGCGGCCCTGCGCGGCCGACATCCGCCAGCAAGGACGGCCGAGCGCTTCATGAGACGCGGCATCTTGGCCCTGATCTTCATCGCCGCCGCGTGGGCGCACCTCGGCGCGCAGGCGCAGGAGCCCTACCCGAGCCGGCCGATACGCATCATCGTGCCGCTCGCGGCGGGCGGTGGCACCGACGTGCTTGCCCGCGTGATTGCGCTGAAGCTCGCCGCAAGACTTGGCCAGCCTGTCACCGTCGAGAACCGCACCGGCGCGGCGGGCAACATCGGTGCGGAGGCCGTATTTCGCGCGGCACCGGACGGCTACACCCTGCTCTTCACCCAGCCGGCGCCGCTGGCCGTGAACAAGGCGCTCTACGGCAAGCTGCCCTTCGACCCCGAGCAGTTCGTGCCCGTCGCGCTGGTGTCGCTGCAAGACATCATGCTGGCCGTGAACCCGAAGGTGCCCGCCAGCAACCTGCAGGAACTCATCGCCTACGCCAAGGCCAACCCCGGCAAGCTCAACTACGGCTCCAGCGGCGCCGGCAGTGCGCCGCATCTGGCAGCCGAACTGTTCAAGTCCATGGCGAAAGTCGACATGGTGCACGTGCCGTACAAGGGCAGCGCCGAATCGATGAACGCGACGCTGGGCGGCCAGGTCGACATGACCTTCTTCGCCTTCAGCTCCGCGCTGCCCAACGCGAAGGCCGGCAAGCTGCGCGCCCTCGCCGTCGGCGGCAGCAAGCGCAATGCGGCCCTGCCCGACGCGCCCTCCATCTCCGAAACGCTGCCCGGCTACCTTGCCACCTCATGGACCGCGATGGTGGCGCCACCGGGAACGCCGCCGGACATCGCCCGCAAGCTCCAGGAAGCCCTGGCCGAAGTCAAGAAGATGCCCGACGTGCAGGGCCGGATGCTCGAGGCCGGCGACCAGACCTTCGACACCACGCCCGAACAGATGACCGAATTCCTGAAGCAGGAGACGCTGCGCTGGGGCACCCTGATCAAGTCCGCCGGCATCACGGTGCAGTGAGCCATGGGCACCGACGCCAAGGCGGAATCCCTCGCCGAGCGACTGGCCGCCTTCAGCGCGGGCATCCGCTTCGACAACATGCCCCGGGCGGATGTGGAGGCGATCAAGGCGCTCGTGCTCGACACGCTCGGCTGCGCCTTCGGCGCAGTCGGCTGCGAGCCGGTGCGCCTGCTCGCGCCGCTGATGCGGGAGGCGCCCAGCGCACAAGACGCCGCGACGCTGATCGGCGGCGGCCGACGTGTCGCCCTCGCCGACGCGATCCTCCACAACGGCGCACTGGTGCGCTACCTGGATTTCATGGACGTGTACTGGGCGCGCGAGATCTGCCACCCGAGTGAAAACATCCCCGTGGCCCTGGCCGCCGCCGAAGCCGCGCACCTCGACGGCCGGCGCTTGATCGAGGCCATCGCGCTCGCGTACGAAGTGCAGGTGCGCCTGGCCGATGTCTTCAGCTTCGAGCACATCAACCTGCACCACGTGAGCGCGGCCGGCTTCGTGGCGCCGCTGGTTCTCGGCAAGCTCTGGGGCCTGGGCCGCCTTGAAACCGCGCACGCGCTGGCGCTGGGCGGATTCCGCCACCTCACGGCGGCGGCGCTGGTGCAGGGGCGTCTGAGCATGGCCAAGGCCGTCGGCTACGCGCTGCCGTCGTCGGAGTGCGTCGCCTCCACCCGCCTCGCGGCCGCGGGCTTCACCGGCCCGCTGGCCGTTCTTGAGAAGCTGGGCGTGCAGGACATCGACCTCTCGCCCGGAACAAGCAGCGCACGGCGCGTGAGCCTGAAGCGCTACCCGGTGCAGTACACGCTTCAGTCACCTGTCGAAGCGGCGATCCAGTTGCACGAACGCCTTGGCGGGCGCGTTGATCGCATCGAGTCCATCCTCATCGAGGTGCACGGCGATACCTGCCGGCGCACCGCGGACCCCGCCAAGTTCGCGCCGGCCAACCGCGAAACCGCCGACCACAGCCTGCCCTGCTGCGTGGCCATGGCGCTGGCCGATGGTGAACTGGGAGGCGCCCGGTTCGAAGCCGGCCGTTGGGCAGCGCCTGAAGTGCGCGACCTCATGGCAAAGACCCGCTGCGCGCCCTCGCCTGCGCTGGAGGCGCAGTTTCCCGGTGGACGCCCTGCGCGCTTGACCGTGAAGCTGCTGGACGGCGACGCGCACACGATGCTGGTCGAGGTACCCCTGGGCGATTCCACACGGCCTTTTGACACCGCACAACTGCGCGGCAAGTTCCTCGCCCAGGCCCAGCCGGTGCTCGGCACCGCCCAGGCCGAGCAAGTGGCGGACATGGTGATGACGCTGGAGTCGGTGGACGACGTGGGGCTGCTCGGCGTGCTGCTGGCACCGGCGCGGCAACACCCGAATCCTTGACTTCCAGATGCGCCAGCAGCGAGGTTTCGCACTGGATGTTGAAGCCGGCCGCGCGGCCGGATGGAGCCCGAGGCGTGTCAGCACCCAGCTCGTGCGTCGACGAGCGCGGCCTCGTCTGACCGCCGGCGCTTTCCAAGGAAGCCGAAGGCCGCGAGCGCAGCGAGGACAGTGACGGCCGTCAACACATGGAGCAAGCCGCGAAAGGCATCGTCGTAGCTGGTGACCAGGACGCTTCGCGCTACACCTGGAAGAAGGCTCGCCGCCTGTTCGAAGCTGCCTGTCGTCAGGCGCTGGGCCGCCTCCGCGACGGGCATCGTCCGTCCGGCTCCGGCCTGGCCAATGAGGTTGCGAAGACTGGTTTGCGAGAGGCCCGCAAGCACGGCGCTGACAATCGCGATGGTGATGCCTTCGCCAGCCACACGAGCCGTGTTGAAGATGCCCGTGGCCATGCCTGCGCGCTCCTTGGGAACAACGCTGACTGCCAACCCGTCCATCAGTCCCCACGGCAAGCCGGAGCCGATACCGATGAGCAGCATCGGACCGATCATCCCCTGCACTGGGGCGCCGACATGCAAGGTGCCGAGCCAGGAGACACCGACCGCGGCAATCAGGAAACCAATACCAGACAGGATGCCTGCCTGTACCCAACGCGTGAGCGTTGCGGCAATCAGCGGCACGACGAGCATTGGCGTGGACAGCGCGAGCATCAGGAGGCCCGCCTGGAACTCCGTCATCTGCTCGACCCCGATGAGACGCAGGGGCAAGAAAACGACCAGCACGATGTAGCTGTAGCAAGTCCCGACCGGCAGCATCTGCACTCCGACGAAGCGGCCATAGCGCAAGAGCGTCAGGTCCAGCATAGGGCGCTTCACGCGCAGCTCCACGAGGATGAAGACGAGCAGCAGCAAGGCCGATGCGGCAAGCATCCCCACCACCAGCGGGCTGCCCCAGCCGCTCTCCGGCGCCTGGATGATGCCGAAGGTGAAGGTGGCGAGCGTTCCGGTGAACGTCAACGTGCCTGGCCAGTCCAGGCCTGTCGCCCCGGGGTCGCGTGTTTCGCGAAGCCGCGGTACGCCAAAAGCCAATGAAAGAGCGCCCAACGCCGCCGTGGTCAGGAAGATGGAGCGCCATCCGAAGGCCTCGATCAAGGCCCCGGCAACGAGCGGGCCGAAGGCCAGGCCCACGCCGAAGGTGGCGCCCAACATGCTGAAGGCACGGGTACGCGCATGCGCTTCGAACTCCTGCGCCAGCGCGGCGGAACCACCCGCGAGCGCCGCCGCGGCCGCGACGCCCTGGACGGCGCGCAACGCATCGAGCCAAGGAACGCTGGGTGCGAAGCTGAGCGCAACCGACACGATGGTGTACAGCAGGATGCCCATCGAGAACACGCGCTTGCGGCCAAACTGGTCCGCCAGGGCGCCTGCCGCCATCAACAGGCTGCCGAAACTGAGCATGAAAGCGTTCGTGACCCAGGTCAGCGCGGTGGGGCTCCCGCCCAGGGCGCGGCTGATCGCGGGGATGGCAACGGCGCCGCCGGTGAAGCTGAGCGGCAAGACAAGCGCCGCGAGGCAGATGGAGCCAAGTATGAATCGCTTGCTGCGTTCATCGGGAAGAGAGATATCGGTGGTCATGGAGCTTGCGTCCTGGTGAGGGGCGGCGCACTCGCGGACAGGAGCTTCAGCTCCGCCACGAGTGCTTCGACGTAGTGGTCGGTGATCCCGCAGTCGGCGAGAGCGAAATCGAGGTGGCACACGTACTCGGCGTTCGAGCCGAATGAGCCCGAGGCCGCTGAGATGATGGGAGCCACGGTGGCCACGGAGGCGTCGGCGTCGTAGTGCGGGCTCGACGTGTTTGCCACGAATGCGATGGCCGAGGCAGTCCGGCCATCGGCGAGCCCGACGCTTGTCCAGACCGGCTGGTAGTCACCCGCGACCATCTCGCGCGTCCACAGAAGGCGGAGTTCCTCCGCCAGGAGATCCTCGTGCAGGCGCAGGGCAACTCCCTTGGTCTCCGCCCCCGCCTCCAAGGCCAGCATCCGCCCCGGCAACACTGGATTTCCGCGGCCGGCAACCGCCTTGAGGCAGAAGCTCCGGTGCCAGTCCTTCAGCGTTGCGAGCTTCCGCTCCTCGAACGTCAAGAGCGGGTTCCACATCAACGAGCCGTAGGCGAAGACCCAGACGTCCCCCGCCGGGCGATCAGCCAAGGTTGCCGCAAGCGATTTCTCGATGTTCTCCCTGGTCCAGACGCGCTCGATGGGCAGGCCGATGCGGCCGAGGTAGTCGCCTGAACAGAGTGCGCTTCGAGTGAGGATGGTCATGTTGCGTCGGATTCTGTCCGGCGCCATCAGAGTGATAAAGTGCCTCAGCGGATATTCTTTGTCGCCCTTCCAGAGACAATATGGAACAGACCCACGCAGCGGATATCGAGGCCTTCGTGGCCGTCGCCCAGTTCGGCAGCTTCACGCGTGCCGCGGAGGCCATCGGCTCCAGCAAATCGAACATGGGCAAGGCCGTGCAGCGCCTCGAGTCCCGACTCGGAACACGGCTGTTCCAGCGCACGACCAGGGCGGTGCGACTGACGGAGGACGGCGAGACCTACTTGCAGGCTGCACGCAATGCGATCGACGGCCTGAAGGAAGCCGAACAGGCACTGGCGACAAGACGCGAGGAACCCATCGGCCGGGTGCGCCTGGATGTGCCCGCCGGTTTCGGACGGCTGTTCCTGCCGACCTTTGCGCCTCTTCGCAAGCGCTACCCCGGCATCACGCTTGAGGTCGCGCTCGCCGACCGGCTCTCGGACCCCGTCGGCGAGGGGTGGGACATCGTGGTCCGGATCGGTGAGCTCCCGAACGATGGCGAAATGACCGTTCGCAAGCTGTGCAACCTCCGGCTCGGCCTGTACGCATCGCCCGACTACCTGAGCTCGAAGAAGCCCATCAACGCGCTGGGCGACCTGGCCATGCACGACGCCGTGGTGTTCCGAGGGCCCAGCGGGCGGCTGAGGCCATGGACCGTGAATGACGGCGGCCACGTCCGGGAAATCTCGCCGTCTCCGGTGCTGGTGCTCGCCGACGGCCAGGCGCTGGTCGAGGCGACCATCCACGGCATGGGCGTTTCGCAAATCCTCGACCGGGTTGCACTCCCGCACGTCCAGGCCCGTCGCCTCGTGCAAGTCCTCCCCGAAGCGGACGTGCCTGGCCCGCCAGTTCACGCGCTGATTCCCCTCGGCCAGAAGATGCCGGCAAAGACCCGCGCAGTCCTGAATCACCTTGCCGAAACGTTGGGCGAACCGGCACCGAAGCCCTCGGCGGCATAGGTCCAAGCCGCGCCGCTCGCGGCCAACCACGCGGGGCGGACGCACCCGCCCGCCGTGCACCGAACACAACGCTCTCCCGCACCGGGAATCGCCTATTTGTCTCCCTGATGGAGACAAAGCGTCGTTCGGAACGATGTTTATCTTCTCCTGGGCGAAAGCAATACTGCCTGCACCCCGCGTTTCCAACGCATCGCACAGGAGTCATTCAAATGATCGCAAATCGTAGAAAGGTCGCCGCCGCAGCCGCGGCGTTGTTGCTGGCAGGCGTGGCGGGCATCGCCGTCACGCACGGAAAGGCAACGCCCATGGCGTCCGCGCATGCGACCGAGGCGGCGCCACCGGCCGCGCAGGTCGACGTCGCCACGGTGGTCGCGAAGTCGCTCAGCGAGTGGCACAGCTATTCCGGCCGCCTCGAAGCTGTAGACAAGGTCGACATCAAGCCGCTGGTCGCCGGCCGCATCGTGGCCGTGCACTTCCAGGACGGCGCGCTCGTGAAAAAGGGCGACGTGCTGTTCACCATCGACCCCAAGCCCTTCCAGGCCGAGGTCGACCGCGCGGAAGCGCAGGTCGCCGCGGCGCAGGCCAAGGCCGCCCACGCGGCCAGCGAGTCCGCCCGGGCCGACCGGCTGCTGGATGGCAATGCCATCGCCAGGCGCGATTTCGACGAGCGCAAGAATGCCGAGCGCGAGAGCGCCGCGGAGTTGAAGGCCGCACGCGCCGCCCTCGATGCGGCCAGGGTCAACCTGTCGTACACCCAACTGCTCGCACCGGTCTCGGGCCGCGTCTCGCGGGCCGAACTGACCGTCGGGAACGTCGTGTCCACAGGGGCCAGCGCGCCGCTGCTGACCACGCTGGTGTCCGTGTCGCCGATGTACGCCTCGTTCTCCGTGGACGAGCAAACCTACCTGCGCTACCTGCGCTCCGCCTCGAAAGCGCCCGTGGCGCTGGGCCTGGCCAACGAGCAAGGCTATTCGCGCAACGGCGTCGTCGTCTCCGTGGACAACCGCCTGGACACCACCTCCGGGACCATCCGGGTGCGCGCCGCCTTTGACAACGCGGACGGCTCGCTGCTGCCTGGCCTCTACGCCCGCGTGAAAGTCGGCGGCGCCGAGGAACGCGCCGCCGTGCTCGTGGACGACTCCGCCATCGGCACCGACCAGGCCAGGAAATTCGTGCTGGCGGTCGACGCCGACGACAAGGCGCAGTACCGCGAAGTCACGCTGGGCAACCTGCACGAAGGCCTGCGCATCGTGGAATCCGGCCTGAAGGAAGGCGACCGCATCGTGGTCAACGGCATCCAGCGCGTTCGCCCCGGCGAAAAGATCGCCGCGAAGAACGTGGACATGGCCACGGTCACGCGCAGCAAGCCGGCGGCCTGACCGGCCGCCGACCAAGGCCACCACCCGAGGCACACCATCATGAACATCTCCAAGTTCTTCATCGACCGCCCCATCTTCGCGGGCGTCCTGTCGATGCTTGTCCTGTTGGCAGGCATCATCGCCCTGACCAAGCTCCCGACCGCGGAATATCCCGAAGTCGTACCGCCGTCCGTGATGGTGCGCGCCCAGTACCCCGGCGCCAACCCGAAGGTCATCGCCGAAGCCGTCGCTTCCCCGATCGAGGAAAAAATCAACGGCGTCGAGGACATGCTCTACATGCAGTCCCAGGCCAACAGCGACGGCACGCTCGCCATCACCGTCACCTTCAAGCTGGGCATGGACCCGGACAAGGCCCAGCAACTGGTGCAGAACCGCGTATCCCAGGCCATGCCCCGGCTGCCCGAAGACGTCCAGCGCCTGGGCGTGACCACCGTCAAGTCATCCCCGACGCTCACCATGGGCGTGAGCATCCTCTCGCCCAACGACAAGTACGACCTGACCTACCTGCGCAACTACGCGCTCATCAACGTGAAGGACCGACTGGCGCGCGTCCCCGGTGTGGGCGAAGTGGTCATGTGGGGCTCGGGCGACTACTCGATGCGCCTCTGGCTGGACCCGCAGAAGGTCGCGCAGCACGAGATGACCGCGCTGGACGTCGTGAAGGCCGTGCGCGAGCAGAACGTCCAGGTGGCGGCCGGCATCGTGGGCGCCGCGCCGATGCCCAACGTCCCGATGCAGCTCAACGTGAATGCGCAGGGCCGGCTCAAGACGGTCGACGACTTCAACCGCATCATCCTCAAGACCTCCGCGAACGGCGCCATCACCTACCTGGGCGACGTCGCTCGCGTCGAGCTCGCGTCCTCGGACTACAGCCTGCGCGCATTGCTGGACAACAAGCAGGCCGTCCAGATGATCGTGTTCCAGGCGCCCAACGCGAACTCGCTGCAGATCTCCGAGGACGTGCACGCCATCATGGCGGAGCTCAAGAAAGAGATGCCCGACGGCGTCGACTACAACATCGCCTACGACCCGACCCAGTTCGTCCGGCTGAGCATCGACGCGGTCATCCACACGCTGCTCGAAGCCATCGCGCTCGTCGTCATCGTGGTCGTGGTGTTCCTGCAGACCTGGCGCGCATCCATCATCCCGCTGCTGGCCGTGCCGGTCTCCATCGTCGGTACCTTCGCGCTGCTGCTGGGCTTCGGCTTCACCATCAACGCGCTGTCCCTCTTCGGAATGGTGCTTGCCATCGGCATCGTCGTCGACGACGCCATCGTCGTGGTCGAGAACGTGGAGCGCAACATCGCGGCGGGGCTGAGCGCCCGGGAGGCCACCTACCAGGCGATGCGCGAAGTCTCAGGCCCCATCATCGCGATCGCGCTGACCCTTGTCGCCGTGTTCGTCCCGCTGGCATTCATGTCGGGCCTGACCGGACAGTTCTACAAGCAGTTCGCGATGACCATCGCCATCTCCACGGTCATCTCCGCGTTCAACTCGCTGACCCTCTCACCCGCCCTCGCGGCCGTGCTCCTCAAGGGCCACCATGAGCCCAAGGATTGGCTCACGCGCGGGATGGACAAGGCCTTCGGCCCCTTCTTCCGAGTCTTCAACCGCGTCTTCCATCGCGGCTCCGAGGCCTACGGCAGGGGCGTCGGCGGCGTGCTCGGCCGCAAGCTGGCGATGGTCGTGCTCTACGGCGCATTGCTCGGCGCCGCCGTGCTGCTGGGCAAGGCGGTTCCCGGCGGATTCGTCCCGGCACAGGACAAGGACTACCTGGTCACCATCGTCCAACTGCCCAGCGGCGCGTCGCTCGAACGCACGGACCAGCTCCTGCACGAGATGAGCGAGATCGCCGCGAAGCAGCCGGGCGTGCGCCACGTCCCGACCTTCCCCGGCCTCTCGGTCAGCCTCTCCAACAGCTCCAGCAACGGCCTCCTGTTCTCGGTGCTCAAGCCCTCGCACGAACGCGGGCCCGGCGAATCCGCACAAGAAATCGCCGCCGCCCTCAACCAGAAGTTCTCCGCCATCAAGGGCGCCAATATCGCGACCTTCCCACCGCCGCCGGTGTCGGGCCTGGGCACGCTCGGCGGGTTCAAGCTCCAGCTCGAAGACCGCGGAGCCCTGGGCTACGAAGCCCTGGCCGACGCAACGCAGGCCTTCCTGAAAAAGGCAGCCGAAGCACCTGAACTCGGCCCGAGCTTCACCAGCTACCAGATCAACGTCCCGCAACTCGACGTCGACCTGGACCGGGTGAAGGCCAAGCAACTCGGTGTCTCCGTCACCGACGTCTTCGACACCATGCAGATCTACCTCGGCTCGCTCTACGTGAACGACTTCAACCAGTTCGGCCGCGTCTACCAGGTGCGGGCGCAGGCGGATGCGCCATTCCGCGCCTCCGCCGACGACATCGGCCTGCTCAAGACGCGCAACGCCGCCGGCGAGATGGTGCCCCTCTCCTCCCTCGTGAAAGTCAGCCCGACCTACGGCCCGGAGACCGTCGTCCGCTACAACGGCTACACCTCGGCCGACATCAACGGCGGCCCCGCGCCCGGCTACTCATCGGATGAAGCCAAGGCCGCCATCGAGCGCATCGCCGCGCAGACGCTGCCCCGAGGCATCAAGATGGAATGGACGGACCTCACCTACCAGCAGATCCTGGCCGGCAACTCCGCCATCTGGGTCTTCCCCATCAGCGTGCTGCTCGTCTTCATGGTGCTCGCCGCGCTCTACGAGAGCCTGACGCTTCCGCTGGCCATCATCCTCATCGTGCCGATGAGCATCCTGTCGGCGCTCACCGGCGTGTGGCTCACCAACGGCGACAACAACATCTTCACGCAGATCGGGTTGATGGTGCTGGTCGGCCTGTCGGTGAAGAACGCCATCCTCATCGTCGAGTTCGCCCGTGAACTGGAGATGGATGGCAGGACCATCGTTCAAGCCGCCATCGAGGCCAGCCGCCTGCGCCTGCGCCCCATCCTCATGACCTCCATCGCGTTCATCGCCGGCGTCGTGCCGCTGGTGTTCGCCACCGGCGCCGGCGCGGAGATGCGCAGCGCCATGGGCATCGCGGTCTTCTTCGGGATGCTGGGCGTCACGCTCTTCGGCCTGATGCTGACCCCGGTCATGTACGTCCTGCTGCGCAAGCTTTCAGGCAAGAAAACCATCGTCGATACGCACGGCAATCATCCGCACATCGGCGCCGAAATCGCCCACTGAGAACCACCCTGCAAGGAGAATCGAAATGGACAAGTCAAGCAAGAAGACGAACCGAACTCCCTTCGGCCTGAGCCTGCTGGCCACCCTTCTGGTCGCCGCCGGGTGTTCCGTGATGCCGGCCTACGACAAGCCCGAGCTCGCCACGACCCCGGCATTCAAGGAAGCGCCCATCGCCTGGTCGCAAGCCACCATCAAGGCCGCGGACGGCACGGAGTGGAAGGCGGCGCAACCCTCGGAAGAGCTTGCGCGCGGCAAGTGGTGGACTGTCTTCAACGACAGCACCCTCAACACCCTCGAAGAACAGGCGCTCGAGGCCAACCAGGATCTGCAAGCAGCGGCGGCACGGCTCAAGGAGGCGCGCGCGCTCAACCAGACCGCGCGTGCGGGCCTCTTCCCGACGCTGGACGCCGGCATCGGCGCCACCCGCCAGCGGCCGTCCGCGGCCTCGCAGGGCCTGCCCGACGGGACGAACATCCCGGCGCAAACCCTCTACCGCGCTCAAGCGGGCGTGTCGTACGAAGTCGACCTCTTTGGCCGGGTGAGCTCGACGGTCGAGGCGGCCGCGGCGGATGCCAGGCGCGGCGAGGCGCTGTTCCGCTCGGTGCAGTTGGCGCTGCAAGCCGACGTGGCGCAGAACTACTTCGCGCTGCGCCAACTGGATTCCGAAGCCCAGGTCCTCGCGAGCGCCGTCGCGCTGCGCGAGCAAGCCCTGGGCCTGGTCCAGCGCCGCTTCGACGTGGGAGACATCAGCGCCCTGGACGTGGCCAGGGCGAAGTCGGAGCTGGCCACGGCGCGCTCCGAGGCCATGACGGTGCAACGCCTTCGGTCGGCGTCCGAACACGGCCTGGCCGTCCTGCTCGGCTCGGCACCGGCCCAGTTCTCCATGCCCGTGGCCGCCCTGGAACCTGTCAGCATCAGGATTCCGGCCGGTCTTCCTTCCGCTCTTCTGGAACGGCGCCCGGACATCGCGGCGGCAGAGCGCGCCATGGCCGCCGCGAATGCCCGCATCGGCGTGGCCAAGTCCGCGTTCTTCCCCTCGCTGAGCTTGACGGGGGCCCTCGGATTCGAATCCGGCTCGGCCGGGAACCTCTTCAACTGGAGCAGCCGCTCCTTCCTCCTCGGCCCGCTCGTGGGCACGGCGCTCAACCTTCCGATATTCGACGGAGGGCGCCGCGAAGGGAACCTTGCCAACGCACGCGCGCAGTACGAAGAGCAAGTGGCGGCGTATCGCCAGCAAGTCCTGACGGCCTTCAAGGAAGTCGAGAACAGCCTCGCGGACATGCGCATCCTGGAGGAACAGGTCGCGGTGCAGGCGGAGGGCGCGCAATCCGCCGCGGATGCGGCGCAACTCTCCCGGCGGCAATACACCGAAGGGGCCGTGAACTACCTCGACGTCATCGATTCGGAGCGCACCGTCCTGCAATCCCGGCGCGCAAGCGTCCAGCTCGCCGGCCTGCAGGCCATCGCGGCGGTGAACCTCATCCGTGCGCTTGGCGGCGGATGGGACGGCGCCGGAACCGCGCCGCTCGCAATGAATCAAGTGCGATAGCCGGCGGCCACGCGGCGGAGGCAGATTCGGAAATCGAGCCAACAGATCGCGCATCAAAAAATCCAACCGAAACCGGATGGATTCTTGGGCATCAGTGCTGTGGCTGATCTTCTCCTTATACGCGACCCATTCAGCCTCGCCTGAGTCTGTGTCTAGCGCCTCTTGCGCGCGTCGTTTAGCCTCAAACTCCAAGAACCAACTGCGCAGATACGGGTTGATGTCAGCCAGCACATAGCTTCGCTGCAACTCCGCGAAGACAGGCGCCCTCACCGCGCCCCCACATGCCGATGCTCCAGCCTGCTCAACCACCGCACCAGCGGCCACAGCAGCGCCAGGTACATCAGCGCCGCCAGCACGATGGGCGAGGGGTTGTACACCAGCGCCTGCGCATCCCGCGCCACGCGCAGCAGCTCGGGGATGGCGACCACGCTCGCGATGGTCGTGAGCTTCACCACCTCGATGCTGTTGCCCACCAGGTCCGGCAGCACGTTGCGCGTGGCCTGCGGTATTACCACGTGCCGCAGCGCCTGAAAGCGCGTGAGGCCGGTGGAGCGCGCGGCCTCCATCTGCCCGCCGGGCACGCTCTCGATGCCCGCGCGGAAAACCTCCGCGTAGTAGCTGGAGTTGTTCAGCATGAAGCCGATGGCCACCGCCAGCAGCTTGGGCAGGTCGATGCCGAGGAAGGGCACGCCGTAGTAGATGAAGATCAGCAGCACCAGCGGCGGGAAGGCGCGGAAGAAGTCCACATACGCCGCCAGCGCAAAGCGCACCCAGCGCTTGCGCGCCTGCGTCGCGCCCATGGCGATGAGCAGGCCCGAGGCCACGCCGATGGGGATGACCAGCAGCGAGAGCCACACGGTGGTCCACAGCCCGCGCAGCAGGAAGCCGAAGACATCGCGGTACACCGCGAGGTTGAAGAAGTTCTGGAGGATCGCGTCCATGCCTGCTTGCCTCGGGCTCAGCGCTTCCAGCGCCAGCGCGTTTCCAGCCAGCGCGCGCCCAGCACGACCGGCAGGAAGATGATCAGGTAGCCGATGGCGCCGAGCGTCAGCGGCGTGGGGTTGCCGGCGTTGCTGCTGGCGGATTGCGCGTTGTTCAGCACTTCGTTGAGCGCCACGACGGAGCCCAATGCCGTGTTCTTGGTGATGGAGATGACGCGGTTGGTCAGCGCCGGCACGGCGATGCGCAGGGCCTGCGGCAGCAGCACGCGGCGCATGGTCTGCCACCAGGTGAGGCCGGTGGAGCGCGCCGCTTCCGACTGCCCCTTGGGCAGCGCGAGGATGCCGGCCCAGATGCTTTCTTCCGCGTAGGCGGCGAGCACGAGCGAGAGCGCGATCCACGTCGCGGCGAAGGAGGACATCGCCAGCTCGATGTACGGGAAGGCGAAGAAGAGCACGATGATGACGACCAGCGGCGGCAGCGCACGCAGGATGTCCGCGAAGGCGACGATGGGCAGCGTGAGCCAGGGCTTGTGCAGCGTCCGCAGCACGGCGAGCAGCAGGCCGAGCGCGAGGCCGGCGGCGACCACGCAGAGGCCGAGGACGACGGTCACGCCCATGCCCTTGAGGATGTCGGGCAGGTAGCGCGCGGCGATGTCCGCGTTGAAGAAGGTGAAGACGAGGCGGTCGAACCACTCCATGGCCGGCTCAGCCTTGCGCGTGGTGGTGGCGCGACACGAAGGCGCGGGTGCGCTCGTGCACCGGGTGGTCGAAGACCTGGGCGGGCGGGCCCTCTTCCACGACCACGCCGCCGTCCATGAAGACGACGCGGTCGGCGGCGGCGCGGGCGAAGCCCATTTCGTGGGTGACGACGAGCATGGACATGCCGGCCTGGCGCAGTTCGCGCATCACGGTGAGCACGCTGCCGACGAGTTCGGGGTCGAGGGCGCTGGTGGGTTCGTCGAAGAGCATCACGCCGGGTTCCAGCGCGATGGCGCGGGCGATGCCCACGCGCTGCTGCTGGCCGCCGGAGAGTTCGGAGGGCAGCGAGCCGGCCTTGTCGGCCAGGCCGACGCGCTCCAGCGCGGCGCGGGCGCGGCGGCGGGCTTCGTCTTTGGAGTGGCCTTGCACGAGGCGCAGGGCGAGCATGACGTTGCCGAGCGCGTCGAGGTGCGGGTAGAGGTTGAAGCTCTGGAAGACCATGCCGATGCGCTGGCGCACGCGGTTGAGGTCCACGTCGGCGCGCGTGATGTCGAGGCCTTCGACGACGATCTGGCCGGCGCTGGGTTCCTCCAGCCGGTTGCAGCAGCGCAGCATGGTGCTCTTGCCGGAGCCGGAGGGGCCGATGACGCAGACGAGCTCGCCCTGGCGCACGCGCAGGTCGATGCCGCGCAGCACGGTGGTGGCGCCATAGGCCTTGTGCAGGCCGACGATTTCGAGGATGGGCGCGCTCACGAGCACTTGAGGGTGACGGGCGTGGGGTCGTAGCCGTCGAGGCCGGGCACGCCGTGGCCGGGGGCGATCTTGACGGCGGTGGAGTCGGCGTCGGGCTTGGTGCCGAACCACTTCTCGGCCAGGCGGGAGATGGTGCCGTCCTGCTTCATGCACTTGAGGGCCATGGAGGCGGTGTCGCGGCCGGCCTTGTCGTCGAGGCGGAAGGCCATGGCCCAGACGAGGCCGGTCTTCACGGTGTAGCTGGTCTGCACGGCGGGGTTCTGCTTGGCGGCCCAGGCGGAGACGGTGTTGCCCGCGAGGTTGGCGAAGGCGCGGCCGGATTGCACGGCCTGGATGGCGTCCGCGTTGGTGCCGTAGACGTCGACGGTGAAGCCGTATTTGGCGCCGTTGTCCTTGGCCCAGTTCTCGTAGGCGGAGCCCTTGTTGACGGCGACTGTCTTGCCCTTGAGGTCTTCGAGCTTGACGATGGGCGGGGCGCCCTTCTTGATGACGAAGGTGTAGTCGGTGTCGAGGTAGCCTTCGGTGAAGAGCATGGCCTTGGCGCGCTCGGGGGTGACGGTGACGGGGGCGAGGACGAAGTCGTACTTCTTCGCGTTGAGGCCGGGCACGAGGCCGGAGAACTCGGTGCCTTCGATCTCGATCTTGCGGCCTTCGCGCTTGGCCAGTTCTTCGCCGAGGTCGATGTTGAAGCCTTGGAGCCCGCCGCCGAGCTTGACCATGGCGTGGGGCGCGAGGGTGGCGTCGACGCCGGTCTTCAGCGGCGGGCCGGATTGGGCCATGGCGGCGGGGAGGATGGCGGCGCCGGCGAGCGTGGCCCAGAGCAGGCGGGTCGCGAGGGCGCGGTTCAGGTCGGTCATGGTGTCAGTCCTTGGAGGATGAAGATGAAGCGGATGAAGCGGATGAAGCGGAAGAGGAAAGGGGCTCGGGCGCCGTGCCCAGCGGCTCGCCCGCGCCGGTGCGCTCGACGATGAGCCCGTAGTGCTCGGGCCGGCGGTGCTTGGCGAAGTTGAAGACGTGCTGGCGGAAGTTGTCGCCGAGCGCCATGTCGGCGTTGACGAAGAGCACTTCGTCGCCCTCCCCTTGCGCCTGGGCGACGATCTCGCCGGTGGGCGCGACGATGGCGGAGCCGCCGATCATGTGGAAGCCGTCTTCCGCGCCGCACTTGCCGGCGGCGGCGACCCACATCGCGTTCTGGTAGGCGGCGGCCTGCAGCGAGATGAGGTGGCTGGTCATGCGCAGGTGGGGCGGCTCGTTCCAGTGGATGTTGAGGCTGGGCGTGTTGTAGCCGAGCACGGCGAGTTCGGCGCTTTGCAGCGACATGACGCGGAAGGTCTCGGGCCAGCGGCGGTCGTTGCAGATGCACATGCCGATCTGCGTGCCCAGGGTCTTCCAGACCTTGAAGCCTTCGTTGCCGACGTCGAAGAACTTTTTCTCCAGGTGCTGGAAGGGGGCCTCGGGCTTGTGGTCGGCGTGGCCGGGCAGGTGGATCTTGCGGTAGCGGCCGACGATGTTGGCCTGGTCGTCGACGAGGATGGCGGTGTTGAAGCGGCGGCCGTCTTCGGTGAGTTCGGCGTAGCCGAGGTAGAAGCCGATGCGCAGCTGGCGCGCGAGGTCGAAGAGTTGCCGGGTCTCGGGGCCGGGCATGGCGGTCTCGAAGAAGCGTTGCACGGCTTCCGCTTCGCTCATCCAGTAGCGGGGGAAGAAGGTGGTGAGCGCCAGTTCGGGGAAGACGACCATGCGTGCGCCGCGCGCGTGGGCTTCGCGCATCATGGCGACGAGGCGGGCGACGACGGCCGCACGGCTGTCCGAGAGGTGGACGGGCCCCATCTGGGCGACGGCCAGACCGAGGTGGCGGGGTGCGGGGCTCATTCGGGGTCTTTCTGCATGCCTTGGAGGCGCTTGAACAAGGGGGTCTGGGTGCCGTCGGCGATGCGGCGCGCGAGGGCGGCCAGGGGCTCAGGGGTGCCGCGCGGCAGGTACTGGCCGGAGCCGCGCTCGGCGTGCATCCGGTTGTTCTCGACGATGACGCGGCCGCGGCTGAGGACCACCTCGGGCCAGCCGCGCAGGGTGCGGCCTTCGTAGGGGGTGTAGCCGACGTTGTCGTGCAGCATGGCGGTGCCCACGGTCACTTCGCGCCCGGGGTTCCACAGCGCGATGTCGGCGTCGGCGCCGACGGCGATGGTGCCTTTGCGCGGCAGCAGGCCGTAGAGGCGCGCGTGGTTGGTGGCGGTGAGGGCGACGAACTGCTCGATGCTGATGCGCCCGCCCATCACGCCTTCGGAGAAGAGCAGCGGCATGCGCAGCTCGATGCCGGGGACGCCGTTGGCCATGTCCTTGAAGGTGGTGGCGTCGCCGTAGGGGAGCTTGCCGCTCTGGTCGTAGCGGTAGGGTGCGTGGTCGGAGGAGTAGACGGAGAGGGTGCCGTCCCTGAAGCCTTCCCACACGGCCTGCTGCGAGGCGGGGTCGCGCGGCGGCGGGGAGCAGCAGAACTTGGCGCCTTCGACGCCGGGCTTGTCGACGTCGTCGGCGGTGAGGAAGAGGTATTGCGGGCAGCTTTCCGCATGCACGCTGGCGCCGAGGGCGCGGGCGTCGCGCAGCACCTGCACGGTCTCGGCGCCGGCGACGTGCACGATGAGCGCGGGCACGCCGATGAGGCGCGAGAGGGAGATGGCGCGCTGCGTGGCCTCGGTCTCGGCGAGGGGGTCGTGCGCCACGCCGTGGTACTTGGGCGCCACGCGGCCGGCGTCGATGAGGCGCCGGGCGATCCAGCGGATCATGTCGTGGTTCTCGGCGTGGATCATCACGAGCGCGCCCTCTTCGCCGGCGAGTTCGAGCACGTCGAGGAGCTGGTGGTCGTCGAGCTTCAGGCGGTCGTAGGTCATGTAGACCTTGAGCGAGGTGATGCCGTCGCGGATGGCTTGCGGCAGATCCTGCTTGAGCGCCTGGTCGTCGGGGTTGGCGAGGATGAGGTGGAAGCCGTAGTCGATGACGGCTTTCTCCTTCGCGAGCGCGGCGTAGTCGGCCACGACTTTCGGGATGGCCATGCCGCGGTGCTGTGCCGCGAAGGGAATGATGGTGGTGGTGCCGCCGAAGGCGGCGGAGACGGTGGCCGAATGGAAGTCGTCCGCGCACATCACGCCCATGCCGGAGAGCTGCTCGACGTGCACGTGGCTGTCGATGCCGCCGGGCAGCACCCAGCGCCCGGTGGCGTCGATGTCGCGCCTGCCCGCGGGGAGGCCCGGCGCGATGGCGGCGATGACGCCGTCGCGGATGCCGATGTCGGCGTGGAAGGTTTCGGTGGCGGTGGAGATGCGGCCGCCGCGAACGGTGAGGTCGAAGGGCGTGTTCAGGTCCGTGCTCATGGGCTGGAAACCTCAGGCGATGGGCTGCGCGCCGGTGACGGCCAGCGAGAGGCCGACGCGCGCCACGACGGCTTCTATCTCCGCCTCGGTCAGCGCGTCGATGCGCATGCCGGGCGAGCGGATGGCGCACGAGCGGATGGCGCCGCGCTTCATGTAGATGTACTTGCGCAGGGCCAGGCCCACCTTGGGCTGGAATTCGTAGCGGATCAGCGGGCAGTATTTGTCGAACACGGCCGCCGCGCCGGCCACGTCGCCCGCCGCGAAGAGCGCATGGATGCGGACGAGGATCTCGGGGAAGGCGAAGCCCGTCATCGTGCCGATGGCGCCGCGCTGCAGTTCCTCCAGGAAGTACACGCCGCCCAGGCCGCCGAAGATGCGCATGGTCGCGTCGCCCGCGAGTTCGCGGATGCGGGTGATCTTGGGGCCGACGGGGGGTTCTTCCATCTTGATGATGTTCACGCCGCCCTCCTTCGCGAGCCGCGCCACCAGCTCGGGGCGGATCTCGGTGTCGAAGGAGTCGGGGAAGTCGTGGATGGCCACGGCGATGCCGACCGACTGCGCGACCGTGCGGTAGTAGTCGAAGAGCACCGCGTCGGAGGCCTTGTCCAGCGGCGCGACGAAGACCGCCGCCGCGCCCAGGGCCTCGGCCTCGACGGCCTGCTCGACCGCGCCGGCGATGCCGAGGGCGCGCACGCCCACCCACACCGGCAGGCGGCCGGCCGATGCCTTCACGAAGGCGGCGATCACGTCGCGGCGCTCCTGCGCGGAGAGCTTGTGCGCCTCGCCCAGGAAGCCGAGCACGGCCAGGCCGGCGACGCCGGCGTTGACCTGGAACTCGACCAGCGTGGAGATGCTGTGCAGGTCCAGCGCGCCGTCGTCCAGGAAGGGCGTGGGGCAGATGGTGTAGACGCCGGTGGCGGCGAGCGGGGCGGGAGGGGTTGTCTTCGTCATTCGGGGATCGATCGGGTCAGGTCAAGGGAAATCAATGCGTGTGCTGGCACGCGCCATAGCGATGCACGTGGAAGGGCTCCTTCGCCAGCCCCGGGCAGAAGCTGCCCACCACCGGCTCCAGTTCGCAGTACAGCGCGTGGTTCGCGTGGTTCAGGCGCTCCAGCCGCTCGACGGCGTTCTCCGCGTCGAGGGCGAGCTTGGCCATGTCCACGTGCAGCAGCTTGCGTTGCGCCACCACCATGCGGCCGCCCACCATCACCGAATGCACGGCGCCGCCGTCCTCGGCATGCACCAGCGAGTTGGTGATGTCGATGAGCGGGATCATGTTGATGTGCCGGCTGTCGAGGAACACCACGTCCGCCTTGCAGCCGGGCGCGATGCGGCCGATGGTGTCGCCGAAGCCCAGGGCCTTGGCGCTGCCGGCGGTGGCGGCGTGCAGCACCTCGCCGGTGGTGATCCAGTTCTGCCAGTCCGGCCCCTGCACTTTCGACACCATCGATGCGAGGCGCATGGCCTCGAACATGTTCTGGTTGTCCGAGCAGTTGGAGCCGTCGGTGCCGATGCCGACGTTGACGCCGCTCTCCAGCATCTTGCGCATGTTCGCGAGGCCGCTGCCCAGGCGCATGTTGCTGCCCGGGTTGTGCGCGACGGAGGCGCCCTTGGCGCCGAGGCGCTTCATGTCGTCGTCGTCGAGCCACACGCCGTGCGCCACGGTGAAGCCGGGCCCGACGAGGCCCAGCTTGTCCATGTGCGCGGTGAGCGTGGTGCCGTAGGTGCGCAGGCCGGCGATGGCCTGCACTTTCGATTCGGAGACGTGGGAGTGGATGGGCAGGCCGTTGTCGTGCGCGAGGTCGCGGCAGCCGATGAGGAAGTCGTCCGTGCAGTGGTGCGGGATGGTGGGCGCGATGGCCAGGCGCACCTGGCCGTCGCGGCTCTTCCAGTGCTTCACGGTCTCGGCCATGGCCTTGAGGATCGAGTCGGTGGGCGCCATGCGCATGCGCTCCACTTCCTTGCGCAGGCGGGGCGGCAAGGCGTCGAGCAGGCCCGGGATCGCCTCGAAGAAGCTGAGGTTGGCCACCATCGGCGCGAGCACGGCGCGCATGCCCGCCTGCTCGTAGGCAGCCGCGGCGGCCTGCATGCCTTCGACGCTCGGGCTCGGGAACTCGAAGGTCAGGTCGTAGCAGGCGGTGCAGCCTTTGAGCAGCATCTCCGATGCACCGATGAGGGTGGCGAGGTGCTTGTCCTCGGTGGAGCGGTTGCCGCTGATCCACGGGCCGGCGGTGAGCAGCAGTTCCAGCGTCCAGCGGTCACCGATGCCGCGCGCCAGGTTGCCGTGGCCGTGGGTGTGGGCGTTGATGAGGCCGGGGTGCAGCAGCATGCCGGCGGCGTCGATGACGTGGGCGCCTTCGGGCGCGGCCATGCCGGGCTGGCCGATTTCCTTGATGGTGTCGGACTGGATCAGGATGTCGGCGGCGCGCGGCATCGGCACCTTGGGTTCGACCAGGCGGCCGCCGCGGATCACGGTCCAGGCGGGTGCGGTCTTCGAGACGGCTTCAGTGGGCATGGGGATGTCCTGGAGAAAGGGGGTTGCGGGTCAATGCACGTCGCGCTGGTTGCCGGCCGCGCTCCACGGGAAGAGCCAGCGCTCCAGCATCACGATCAGCTGGAAGAGCACGATGCCCATGGCCGACAGCAGGATGACCGCGCCGAAGGCGAGCGGCACCTTGAAGAAGGCGGTGGAGGTCACGATGAGGTAGCCCAGGCCCTGGTCCGCATTGACGAACTCGGCCACCACCGCGCCCACCACGCACAGCGTGATCGCGACCTTGAAGCCGCTGAAGATGAAGGGCACCGCGTAGGGCAGCCGGATGCGCATCAGTTCCTGCCGCCAGGTCGCCTTGCAGGCGCGGCCCAGTTCCAGCAGTTCGGGCGGCACGGCGAGCAGGCCGGTGGAGATGGAGATCACCAGCGGGAAGAAGGCCACGAGAAAGGTGACGACCACGCGCGGCAGTTCGTTGGCGCCGAGGATGACCACCAGCAGCGGCGCCAGCGCCACCTTGGGCACGGACTGCGTGAGCACCAGCAGCGGGTAGATGGCGTTGCCCACGGCCGGCGACGAGGTGATGGCCAGCGCGATCGGCAGGCTGACGAGCACCGAGACGATGAAGCCCAGCATCACCGTCTTGAGCGTCGCGAGGCTGTGCATGCCGAGGTTGCCGGCCACCTTCCACGATTCGACGGCGATGCTGCTCGGCGCGGGGAGCAGGAACTCGGGCACCTTGAAGGCGCGCACCAGCACCTCCCACAGCACGACGAGCACGAGGACCGCGAGCGCGGGGATGCCGAGCTCGCGGGTGAGGGCCGAGGGGCGGCGGCGCGCGGCGTCAGACATCCTGCGGTACCCCCGTGCGCCTGAAGATGCGCTGGCGGATGCGCTCCGAGGCCTCGGTGAAGGCCGGCAGCGCCGACATGCCGAAGGCGCGCGGGCGCGGCAGGTCGATGTCGATCACGTCGGCGATGCGGCCGGGGCGCGACGACATCACGACGACGCGGTCGGCCAGCAGCACGGCCTCGGAGATGGAGTGGGTGACGAAGACGACGGTCTTGGGCCGCGCGGCCCAGATGCGCAGCAGCTCCAGCGTCATCTCCTCGCGTGTGAGGGCGTCGAGGGCGCCGAAGGGCTCGTCCATCAGCAGCAGGTCGGGGTCGTTCAGCAGCGCGCGGCAGATGGCGACGCGCTGCTGCATGCCGCCGGAGAGTTCGCGCGGCGAGCGGCCTTCGAAGCCCTTGAGGCCCGCGACCTTGATGAGGTCGTGCGCGGCGGCCTTCTGCGCCTCGGTCACGGTGCGGCCGGTCACGCGGATGGGGAACAGGATGTTGTCGAACACGTTGGCCCAGGGCAGCAGCGTCGCGGCCTGGAAGACGATGCCGGTGCGCTCGCGCGGCTCGGTGAGCACTTCGCCGCCGACGTGGGCGCGGCCGGCCGAGGGCTTGATGAGGCCCGCCATGATGCGCAGCAGCGTCGACTTGCCGCAGCCCGAGGGCCCGACCAGCGTGATGAACTCGTTGCGGCCGACGTCGAGCGAGACGTTGTCCAGCGCGATGGTCCGCTCGCCGTCGGCGGAGTCGAAGTAGCGCGAGACGGCGTCGATGCGCACCATCGCGGCGGCGGCGTCCGCCTTCATCGCGGGCGCGTTCACTTGGCGGGCAGGAAGCGGGTGTCGACGGCCTGCGCCGGGTTCCACTTCGGGTCGAGCTCGCCGGACTCGGCCACCACCTGCCAGGTGTCCTTCAGCCGCTCGGGCGTGACCTGGCCGAAGCCGTTCTTATTCTCGTAGTCGTTGAAGACGAACTCGAGCGTGGCCTTCAGGCTGTTGAGGCAGTCGTCGAGGTCGACCTCGGGCACCTTCTGCACGTGCAGCTTGCAGGCCTCGACCTGGTTGTCGCGCGCCCATTCGAAGGAGCGGCGCGCGGCGCGCAGGAACTTCTTCACCGTCTCGGGCCGCTCCTGGAGCGTCTTGTCGGAGGCGATGAGGGATGCGGAGTAGATGGCGAAGCCGCTTTTCACGAAGGGCAGCACGACGAGTTCCTCGCCCGCCTTGCGCGCGGCCTTGTTCTGGTAGTAGTAATGGATCGAGTAGAAGGGCGCCGCGTCGATGTTGTGCGCGAACAGCTGCGGGCCCATGGCGCCGCCGTCCATGTTGACCCACACGATCTTGCTGGCGTCGGTGCCCGACTTCTGCGCGACCTTGGGGAAGTAGAGCTTGTGGCTGTTGCCCGGCGTGATGCCGATCTTCTTGCCTTCCAGGCCCTTGAAGTCCTTGATGCCGGAGCTCTTGAGCACGAAGAGCGAGTGCGGCGAGTAGGTGTAGACGGTGGCGATGGTCTTCACCGGCATGTTGGCGCGGGCGCGCGCGGTGAGCACGGCACCGATGTCGGAGACGCCGAAGTCGGCCGCGCCGGCCGCCACCTTGGCCGCCGTGTCGCCGCTGCCGTAGCCGCGGGTGATGGTGATGTCCAGGCCCTCCTCCGCCCAGATGCCCTTGACCCACGCGCCGTAGTAGGCGGCGTGCTCGCCGGAGGCGATCCAGTCGGTCTGGAAGCGGACTTTTTCCTGGGCCATGGCGCCCGTGGAAAGCAGAAGCGCGGCGGATGCGAGAACGGCGAGGGCGATCGGGTGTTTCACGGCAGCGGGTCCTTTGAGTGGTCCTTGGAGATGTGTGCGCAATGGTGTGGCGTACGGGCGCGCTTGTCGTATGCCGATTTGTGGCCCGCCCTTAACAGGACGTTAAGGACGGCGCGGCGCACCGCCCGCGAGCGGAGAGAATCGCGGCTTCGTTCCTTCGACGCATCGAGTCAATGACCCACGCCCTTTCCCACCCTCGCCTTCCCTGCCCTCGCCTGCCCCGCCCTCGCCTTGTCTCCGGCGTCGTGCTGGCTCCGCTCGCCGCGCTGGCGCTCGCCGCGGGCGCGCGCGCGGCCGACCTGGAGGACGAGGCGCCGATCACGCCGTATCGCCCTTCCGTCTCCAGCCCGGCGCAGTTGCCGGTGCCGGGGCAGCTGGAGTTCGAGCTGGGCGGCCTGCGCATGAAGAGCGACGACGCGCGGCGCGGCAGCCTGCCCTATCTGTTCAAGCTGGCCTTCGACAAGGAATGGGGCGTGCTGGTGGGCGGCGACGCCTACGTCTGGAACCGCGACGACGGCGGGCGCTCGCGCGGCTTCGGCGACACCAGCGTGATCCTGAAGCGCGCCTGGATCGTGGACGAGGCCAGCGCCTTCGGCATGGAGTTCGGCATCAAGGCGCCGACCGCGAAGGACGGCATCGGCAGCGGCAGGACGGACTACACGGTCAACACCATCTACAGCCGCGACCTGGGGCCGGTGCACATGGATGCCAATTTCAACGTGGTGCGTCTGGGCTTCGCGGAATCCGGCAGTTCGCACACGCAGCTGGGCGCGTCGACTTCGTTCTCCACCGCGTTGTCGGAGCGCTGGGGCCTGACGGGCGAGGTCTCGGGCACGCATCGCAGCGGCGCGGAGAACGGCGTCCAGGTGCTGACCGCGCTCACCTACAGCCCGAGCAAGCGGCTGACCTTCGACTTCGGCGTCGCGCGCGCCTTCCGGCCGCGGCCGGCGGCGACTTCGGTGTTCGCGGGCGTGGTGATGCCGCTGGCGCGCTTCTGGTGAGGCACCGCACGGGGAAATGACAAAGGGCCCCGGAAGGGGCCCTTTGTCTTGTGGATGCCGAGCGGCTTCAGGCGGCGTGGGCCTTGGCCTTCTTCGAGGCGACGTGCGCCTTGGTGGTCTTGTGGGCCGCGACCTTGTGGGCCTTGTGCTTGACGGTGTGCTTGGCGGCCTTGGCCTTCGCGGTGACGGGTGCCGCGGCGGGTGCCTGGGCGAAAGACGAACCGGCGGCGAAAGCGAAGGCTGCGGCGACGAGGGCGAGAAGGGTACGTTTCATTTCGGATGAGGCGGTGAGGTTGGGAACAAGGGCCGGGGCCGGAACTGGCCCTGGTCCCTTTCACAACGCAGGCCCCGCGCTCGCGATGACATCGCCGCCCCGCGTTTCGCGCAGAATTTCACGCGGACTTTGCGCTGCATCAACCGCAGTCGACGATCTTGAACTCGACGCGTCTGTCGAGCGCGTCGACCGCGTCGTCGGTGCCGCTGCCGACGATGTTCTCGCGGAAGCCGCGGCCGCTGGGCGTGGTGCGGTCGTTCAGGCCGCTGGACTCGCTGACCAGACGCTGACGGATGTAGCGCGCGCGCTGCAGCGAGAGCGAATCGTTGTACGCGGCGGAGCCGGTGTGGCTGGTGTGGCCGACGATGTCCATGCAGACCTTGGCATCGGTGCTGGCGCGCGCGATCTCGCGCAGCCACATCGGGTAGGGGCCGCTGATCCTGGGCTCGGACCAGAAGACGGTGCTGCCCGGGTTGAAGAGGAACTTCACGCCGAGCTGCTGGTTGGCGATGCCGTAGGCGACGATCTTGCCGAAGGCCTGCTCGGCCTCGGTCGTGCGGCCCAGCTTCACGGCGCTGAGGTAGATGCCGTTGAGCACGCGCAGCTGGTCGCCGGAGGCGGCGCCGCCGGCCGCGCTGTATTGCGCGAGCGCGTCCTGGTAGCGCTCGGCGTTGTAGTGGCCGGTGGCTTCCTTGATGAGCGGCGCGGCGGCGATGCGCTCGAGGTAGTACGGGTCGGCGTGCTGGCCGGGCTCCATCGCGGTGGTGCGGATGTAGCTCTCGACCATGCGGTCGCGCGTGGGCACGGGGGTGTCGCGGTCGTAGGGCAGCGGTGTGTGGTCCAGGCCTTCGTCGCGGGTGACGGCGGAGGATTGCGCGACGACGGTGCCGCTGGCCAGCTCCGTCAGCGCGAGGTCGATGCGCAGCGGGCTCCTGGGTTCGGCGACGGACAGGCGCGTCAGGGTGCCGGTGAGCAGGTAGCGGGCCTTGGGCAGGTTCGCGGCGTCGAAGGGCAGCAGTTCGAGCGTGTCGGGCTTCGCGGCCAGGCGCGCGCTCACGCGCTCCTGCAGGGCCTGGGTCGCGACGGTCTGCTGCGCGCTGCCGGCATCGATCATCGGGTCGAGCACCACGCCCCGTTTCGCGCGGGAGAGGGTGGGCTTTTGCAGTTGCGCCTGGAGCAGCAGGTTGTCCGCGGCCTGCGCGGTGGCCTGCTCGAAGGATTGTTCGGCCGTGGAGGCGCGCGGCGGCAGCGGCGTGGCGCAGCCGGCGAGGGCCAGCAGCACGAGCATGGCGCCAGCAAGGGAGGCGGCTTGCAGCCGGTGGGCGAGGGTCGAGCTCATCATTCACACCCCTTTTTCAGCAAGGCGGCTTCGCCGGGCGTGATGGGTCCGAGCGAAGCCCGTTGAAGGATTTCGGTGCACTGCGAGGGCGTCGGCGCTGGGGTCGGCGCGGGGGACGGGATGGGTGCCTCGGCGATAGCCGGCGCGGGCTCAGGCGGGCGCGGGGCGGCCTGGCGGGTGGGCGACCGTGCCGGGCGGGCGGTTTCGGCGGGGGCCTGGGCGATGCTCTTTCGCGCGGGTTCAGGCGCGGCGCGTGCGGGGACGGGCGCCGGTGCGGGTGCGGGTGCGGGTGCCGGTCTTGGGACGGCTGCAATCGCGGGCATGGGGGCTGGCTCGGGCTCGGGCTCGGGCTCGACGGTGGTCTTCCCTAGCCAGGGCAAGGATGGGCCGGAAGGTACCGGTTCGGCGGCGGGTGCCACGCGGGGCGCGGCGACGGCGGCGGGTGGGGTTGCAACGGGTGCGGTCGCAACGGGTGGGGTCGCAACGGGCGCGGTCGCAACGGGCGCGGTCGCAACGGGTGGGGCCGCAATGGGCGCAGGTGCGGCAGGCGCGGGCGCAACGACGGCACGCGCGGCGGGTGCAGGCGCCGCGCGCTCCGGCATGCCGGGATGAAGGTAGGCGCCGATGCCCAGCGCCAGCAATGCCGCGGCGGCGCCCCACACCGCCATCGGCGGCACGCTTCGCCGCCGCGACGGGGCCGGGCTGGCGATCGGCTGTGGCCGCAGGGCCGTGGCCTCCGCCACGCGCCTGGCTTGCGCCTCTTCCTCATCCGCCTGGTCTTCCGCCGCGTCGCCGCTCAGCAAGGCCCAGAACTCCGCCGCCGTCTGCGGCCGGTCCGCCGGCTGCACCGACAGCGCGGCGTCGATGGCCGCGAGGAAATGCGGGCTGTAGCGCCCCTTGGCGATGTCCGACAGCGGCCGCAGCCGGTCGTCCATGAGGCGGTCGATCGAAGGCGTCGGCGCCTTGCCCGCGATGGCCATGTAGACCACGCCTGCGAGCGCGTAGAGGTCGGTCCAGGCGCCCTGCTTCATCGAGGGCACTTCCGCATATTGCTCGATGGGCGCGAAGCCGGGCTTCAGCACCGCCGTCGGCGCCTTGCGCATGCCTTCGATGACGCGGCGCGCCGAGCCGAAGTCCAGCAGCACCGGGCCGTCGTCGGTCAGCAGGATGTTGTCCGGCGCGATGTCGCGGTGGAAGCAGCTCATCGCGTGCATGGTGCCGAGCGCGTCCACCAGCGGGCAGAGCCAGCCGAGGAGCCGGGCCTCGTCCGGCGGCTCGCCGCGATCGGCCAGCGCGCGTGCCAGCGTCGGGCCGGCGTAGTACGGCATCGCCATATAGGCGGTACCGTTGCATTCCCAGAAGTGCAGCACTTTCACCAGCGAGGGATGGTCGAAGCGCGCGAGCATGCGCGCCTCGTTGGCGAAGCTGCGCATGCCGACGCGGAAGTCGTCGGCGTGGCGTTGCGACTTCACGACCACCGCCGGCGAGACGCAGGCGCGCGAGGCCAGGATGGCGGGCAGGTATTCCTTGATGGCGACGTGGCGTTCCTGCGCGTGGTCCCAGGCGAGGTAGACGATGCCGAAGCCGCCCTCGCCGATGGGCGCGACGATCTCGTACTGCAGCAGTCGGATGCCCTCGGGCAGGGTGTGGGCGGTGCCGAGGGAGAGGTCGGCCGTCCAGCGCTGCGGCTTGCCCGGCGCGGGGCCGAAGCCCTTGGGCGGCGGCGGCAGGGGGGCCTGGGTGCGAATCGCGTGCGCATCGCCGCTCGCCACCGTGCCGGGCACGGTGCGCATGTCGAGCGTGATGAGGTCGTTCATCGCTTGGGCAGTCTCGTTGCACTCTACTGCGCGCCGAGTACGTGAGCATTCACCGTAAGCACTAGCCGAAGGCCGTACACAGAAGCAGGGACAGGTGCCGCCGAGGGCGAGAGCCTGAGCGTCACACGGGGGAAGGCGCTCCTCTGTAGCATCCAGCGCTTGTTTCCGTCCCGAAATGCCCCGACTTTGACTTCCAGCCCCAAAACAACAAATCGCCCCTGGGTCATCGTCGCGATCATGGCTTCCATGGCGATGGTGGCGATCGAGGCGACCATCGTCTCCACCGTGATGCCGCAGATCGCCTCGCAGCTGGGTGGTCTCCATCTCTACAGCTGGGTCTTTGCCTCTTTCCTGCTGGCGCAGACGGCGATGACGGTGGTCTTCGGCAAGCTGTCGGATCTCTACGGGCGCAAGCCGGTGATGTTCGTGGGCATCGCGGTCTTCCTGCTCGGCTCGGTGCTGGCGGGCTTCGCGTGGTCGATGCCGGCGATGATCTGCTTTCGCCTGATCCAGGGCATCGGCGCGGGCGCGATCCAGCCCGTGTCGCTGACCATCGTGGCGGACATGTATCCGGCGCGCGAGCGCGGCAAGGTGCAGGGCTGGCTCGCGAGCGTGTGGGCGGTGTCGGCGGTGCTGGGGCCGATGATCGGCGCGCTGATCGTGCAGAAGCTGTCCTGGGGCTGGATCTTCTGGATCAACATCCCGATCGGGCTCGCGGCGGCGGCGGGCTTCTGGGCCTTCCTGCACGAGGCGCCGGCGGCGCGGCGCGCGTCCATCGACATCGCGGGCGCCTTTCTCTTCACGCTGGGCATCGCGGCGCTGATGATCGCGCTGACGGAGTTCGGCATCGGCAACGACGTGGCGGCGGCCTGGTGGGCGCTGGGCTTCTGCGTGACGCTGGCGCTGTTCGTGGCGCAGGAGCGGCGCGCGGCGGACCCGATGGTGTCCTTCAAGCTCTGGGGCGCGCGCATCATCGCGACGGTGAACGGCGCGGCGATGCTCTCGGGCATGGCGCTGATCGGCATCACGACTTTCCTGCCGATGTTCGTGCAGGTGGTGCTGGGGCGATCCTCCGTGGTGGCGGGGCTGACGCTGACGATGGTGATGCTGGGCTGGCCGATCGGCGCGACGCTGACTTCACGCACCTTCCACCGCTTCGGGCTGTGGCGCATGGTGTGGGCGGGCGCGGTGCTGGTGCCCGTGGGTGCGCTGGCCTTCGCGCTGCTGGGGCCGGGCAGTTCGCCGGCGGTGGCGGCGGTGGGCTCCTTCATCATCGGGCTGGGCATGGGCATCCTGAGCCTGAGTTCGCTGATCCTGATCCAGGAATCGGTGGAGCTGTCGCAGCGCGGCAGCGCGACGGCGTCGAACATCTTCTCGCGCAATCTCGGCAGCGCACTGGGCGCGACCTTCTTCGGCGCGATCTTCAACTTCGGGCTGACGCGGCAGGATGGCGGCGTGGCCTTCACGGAGGACCAGCTGCGGCAATTGCTGCAGGGCACTTCGACGCCGTCGGTGAGCGAGACGGGCTTGCGCATGGCGCTGGGCGGTTCGCTGCACCTGACCTTCGTGGCGATGCTGGTCATCAGCCTGGCGATCGTGGTGCTGGCCATGCTGCTGCCCAAGGAAGGTCTTGAGCAGCGTGCCGGGGACGCGCCTCGGGCCTGAGTGGCGCGCTCGCCAGGGGAACGGGAGACGCAGGCTCTCAGGCCCCGGCCAGCACTTCATCCCGCAGGTCCGCATCCTCGCGAGACTCGCTCACGGAATCCACGGGCGCCGCAAACCCCTGCTGCGCGAGCTGTCCGCGCAAGGTCTCGACAAAGCTCTGCGCCAACTGCGACAGAGGCTCATAGCAGGGATAGACAAGGTTCGCGACGAGCGAAGGCGCCCCCGCCAGCGGTCGCACGACGAAGTGGTTGGCCGGCCAGCTGCGTACCGAGAACTCGTCCACGATGGCGATGCCCGCGCCCATCTCCACCAGCGCGCAGGCGTTCTGCGGCGAGCCGACCTCGATCGCGGCCTTCAGCGGCTCGCCCGCCGCCTCGTACATGCCGGCGATGCGCATGCCCAGCGGTGTGTCGAGCCCGTAGCTCACCAGCGGGAAGGGCCGCAGGTCCGACAGCTTCAGCGTGGCGCGACGCGCCAGCGGATGGTTGTAGGGACAGATGCAGACCATGGTGCCGCGTGCAATGGGCGTGACTTCCAGGTTCGGATGGTCCATCGGCAGGATCACGACGCCGAGATCCGCCTGGCGGTTGAGCAGCCGCTCCTTCAGGTGCGCAAAGCCCAGGAACTGGAAGGTGACCCGCACGTCGGGGTGAACCTGGCGGAAGCGCGCGATGACTTGCGGGATCAGCGTCTGCCCGATGCTGGGGCTGGAGACGACGTGCAGCAGGCCGTGGCGGCGGTCGGCCAGGTCATGCGCCAGTTCGCTCACGCGCTGCACGCCGAGGTAGACGTTTTCCACCTCGCGGATCAACTGCTTGGCCTCGGGCGTCGCGTAGAGCCGCCCCTTGATGCGCTCGAACAGGCTGAAGCCGAGCCGGCTCTCGGTGTACGACAGCAGCCGGCTCACCGCCGGCTGCGAGACATGCAGCAGGCGCGAGGCGCCGCTGATGGAGCCCGTGGTCATCACCGCGCGGAAGACTTCGATCTGACGCAGGTTCATGGACATGGGACAACTCCTTGCACTGGATGGGAACGGGCAGCCGGGCCTTAACGTCACGTTAAGGGAGGCCCACAAATCAGCAAGGAACGTGCCGCTCGCGCGTGGCGGCGCGCACCTAGACTTTGACGCACCAACACTGCTGAAGGCCCGCGATGGGATCCACCGTCTTCGTCATCAACCCCAACTCGACCGAGGCCGTGACGGCCGGCATCGATGCGGCCATGGAGCCCCTGCGCATCCCCGGCGGCCCCGCGATCCGCTGCCTGACGCTGGCCGAAGGGCCGCCGGGCATCCAGACGCAGCGCGACGTGGAGTCGGTCGTCCAGCCGCTGGCACGCCTTGCGCAGTCGCTGGAGGCGGATGCGGGCGCCTTCGTCATCGCCTGCTTCAGCGATCCGGGCCTCCATCTGGTGCGGGAAGCGGTGCGCCGCCCGGTCCTGGGCATCAGCGAGTGCGGCGTGCTGACCGCCATGACGCTGGGGCAGAGCTTCGGCGTGATCGCGATCCTGCAAGGTTCCATTCCGCGCCACCTGCGTACCTGGGGCGCGATGGGCGTGCAAGGCCGCTTCGTGGGTGAGATGGCCATCGACATGCCGGTGACCGAACTGGTCGACGCCGAGCGCACGCTCGCGCGCATGACGGAGGTGGGCATGCGCCTGCGCGACGAGCGGCAGGCGCAGGTGATCGTGATGGGCTGCGCCGGCATGGCGGCCTACCGCGCGCCGCTGCAGCGGGCGCTGGGCATCCCGGTGGTGGAGCCGAGCCAGGCCGCGGCCGTGATGGCGCTCGGCCGCGTGCGCCTCGGCTGGGAGGCCGCGGCGTGAGCGAGGCGCCGCAGGATTTCGTCGCGCGGCTCGAACGCATCGTCGGCCCGGCCGGCCTGGTGCGCGAGGCGGATGCGCAGGCGCGGCATCACACCGACTGGCTGGGCAAGTGGCATGGCCGCAGTTGCATGATCGTGCGGCCCGCGACCACCGAGGAGGTGTCGCAGGTGGTGCGCCTGTGCCACGACACGCACACGCCGCTGGTTCCGCAGGGCGGCCACACCGGCATGAGCGGCGGCGGCACGCCGGACGCGAGCGGCGCGCAGCTGGTGCTGTCGACCACGCGCATGACGCGCATCCGCGAGCTGGACCCGGTGAACAACACGCTCACCGTCGATGCCGGCGTGGTGCTCGCGCAGGCGCAGGCGGCGGCGAGCGAGGCGGAGCGCTTCTTCCCGCTGTCGCTCGGCTCCGAAGGCAGCTGCACCGTGGGCGGCAACCTCGCGACCAACGCGGGCGGCACGGCGGTGCTGCGCTACGGCAACATGCGCGAGCTGGTGCTCGGGCTCGAAGTGGTGCTGCCCGACGGCCGGATCTGGAACGGGCTGCGAGGGCTGCGCAAGGACAACACGGGCTACGACCTGCGCGGGCTCTTCATCGGTTCGGAGGGCACGCTGGGCGTCATCACCGGCGCGGTGCTCAAGCTCTTCGCGAAGCCGCGCGTGCGTGCGACGGCCTGGGTGGGCGCGGCGACGCTGGACGCGGTGGTGCAACTGCTCGCCGCGATGCGCGAGCGTTGCGGCGAGCGGCTCACGGCCTTCGAGATGATGTCGGCCGATTCGCTCTCGCTGGTGCTGGCGCATGTGGCGGACACGCGCTCGCCCCTGAAGGAACGACACGCCTGCACGGTGCTGATCGAGCTCAGCGACGTGGGCGATGCCGGAGACGGCACGCTGGCCGCGATGCTGGAGGCCGGCCTGGATGAGGCGATGACGCAAGGCCTCGCCGCCGATGCCGCGATGGCGGCGAACGAGACGCAGGCGAAGGCGCTGTGGAAGCTGCGTGAAGGCATTTCGCAGGCACAGGTGCGCGCGGGCCACGCCGTGAAGCACGACATCGCGCTGCCCATTTCACGGCTGGCCGCCTTCTGCGCGGCGGCGGATGCGGCCGTGGCGGCCGCGCCGGGCGGCGGGCGCATCGTCAACTTCGGCCACATCGGCGACGGCAACCTGCACTACAACGTGCTGCTCGCGCCGGACACCGCGCCCGGCGCGCTGCACGACGCCACGCACGCGCTCAACCGCGTGGTGCACGACCTGGTCGCCGCGCACGGCGGCAGCATCAGCGCGGAGCACGGCGTCGGCCAGCTGCGGCGCGACGAGTTGAGGCACTACAAGTCCGAGGTCGAGATGGAGCTGATGATGCGCATCAAGCGCGCGCTGGACCCGAACCAGATCATGAACGCGGGCAAGCTGCTGTAGGGCTGGCGCGGGGCCGGCGGAGCGCGCTGCAGGCGGATGCGCTTTGTGGCATGGTGCGGTCTCCCATAAGGAGACAAAGACATGATCCAACGCCGCCATCTGGTCCCGCTTCTGGCCGCCGCCGCCCTGGCGCCGGCCCTCGTCTTCGCGCAGGCCTGGCCTTCGAAGCAACCCATCCGCATCATCTCGCCCTACGCCCCGGGCGGCACGACCGACGTGCTGGCGCGCATGCTGGCGCCCATCCTGCAGGCCAAGCTCAACCAGACGGTGGTGGTCGAGAACCGCGGCGGCGCCGGCGGCAACATCGGCACCGACTACGTCGCCAAGTCCGCGCCGGACGGCTACACGCTGCTGCTGGCGGCGAGCGGGCCGATCGTGATCTCGCCCTCGCTTTATGCCAGGCTGCCTTACGACCCGATCAAGGACCTGACCTACGTCGCGCCGCTGGTCAACACCTCCTTCGTGATCCTGGCCAATCCGGCCTCGGGCATCAGCTCGCTGAAGGACTTGATCGAGCGCGCCAAGCGGGGCGAGAAGATCAACTTCGCCTCGGCCGGATCGGGTACGCCGCAGCACATCATCGGCGAGATGTTCAACCAGCGCGCCGGCATCAAGATGCAGCACATTCCCTACAAGGGCTCGGGCCCGGCGATGAACGACCTGCTCGCGGGCCAGGTGCCGATCTCCTTCGAGAACCCGGTGCCGGCGATGCCGCACGTCAAGGCCGGCAAGCTGAAGGTGCTGGCCAGCACGGGCGCGAAGCGTGCGGAGGCTTTCCCCGACATCCCGACCGCCGCCGAACTGGGCCTCGCGGGCTTCGACGCCAAGCCCTGGTATGGCCTGCTCGCGCCGGCGGGGCTGGACCCGGCGATCACGCTGAAGCTCAACCAGCTGGTGCGCGAGGCGCTGTCGCAGACGGAGATGAAGGCACGGCTCTTCGCGCTCGGCGCGGAACCGATGTCGATGAGCACGCCGGAGTTCCAGAGCTTCGCGGCGAAGGACCTGGAGAAGTGGACGCAGGTGGTGAAGACTTCCGGCGCGACGCCCGATTGATGGGGCCAGGCGAATGAACGAAGCCGCGACGACCCTGACGCCCGCGGCGATACGCGCGCTCGCGCAGGACCATGTGCCGCTGGCCGGCTGCCACTGCGCCGCGCTGAAGTGCGAGGGCTGGGAGAGCCTGCCCTCCACCTTCGACGGCGCGCTGCTGCGCCGCGTGGGCCGGGTGTCGGACGGCGATGCGTACGACGAGCCGACGGTGGAGGAATACCACCCGGGCGGCACGCGCTACGACTCACCGGACGCGCCGATCGCGCTGGGGCATTTCCCGTACAACCGCAGCGAGCTCTGGCAATGCGTGCAATGCGCGCGGCCCTTCCTGCGCTACACGGAGTACGGTGGCTACTACATCGACCCCCGCATCCGCGAGCTGAATGCGGCGCTGGTGGTCGAGACGGCATGAGGCCGTCGCGGCCCGGCGCCTCTAGGTGCGCGTGCGGAAGGTGAAGGTGCGGGTGAAGGCGGAGCCGTTCGCGGTGCCGGCGAAGTTCACCGTGTAGACGGCGCCGGGCACCAGCCGCGTGGCCGGCACCATGAAGAACTCGTGCGCGCCGATCGCGCCGACGTCGGTGCGCATGGTCTGCTCGACCCCGGCCGCGTTCCTGAGGCTGCGCGCCGTGATCTGCAGGACGGCGCCGGGGTCGGTGCGGATGTAGATCGGCGGGCCGACTTCCGCGCTGGGGTCGGTGATGTCGGGGAAGGGGTTGGGCGATTCGGTGGCGGGCGCGAAGGCGTAGTCGATGTCGACGCTGCCCGCGCACGGATAGCTCGCCACGTTGCCGGCGCCCAGCAGCTGCGTGCCTTCCTGGAAGCCGAGCAGCGCGTCCAGGCGGTAGTTGACGGTGAGATTGCGGACATTGCCCGACTGCGTCTCCTTGCTGGAGGTCTGCGCGCCGAGTCCGCCGGTGCGCGCGCCCGCCATGGCGCCGCTGAGGTGCGCGACGGAATTGATCAGGCTGCGCATGCCGCGCTCGCCGCGCACCGCATCCGTGGGCTGCACGGGCACCGCGGTGCCGGTGGCGCTGTACATCTCGGCCGTGGCGGTGAGGATCTCGATGACTTGCGGGCCGTAGCCGGCGAAGGTGGCGCGGTCGGCCGGCGTGTTGCCCGTGAAGAAGGGGTTGTTGCCGTTGGGCTCGCCATGGCCGACGGCGAAGTTGGTGTCGGTGGTTTCCGCGATCAGGTAGCTGGCGTGGGCGCGCGAGGCGGCGTCCAGCTTGGTGTTCTGCGTCAATGTGCCGAAGCCGCACTGCGCCCTGGCGTTCTGCAGGTAGTTCCACGCGGCGAGTTCGCCGGAACCGGCGGCGTAGGTGGAAGGCGGCAGGTTGCTTTGCGGCGTGACGTTGCCGGGCGGCGTGGCCGGCGTGCCGGAGGAGAAGCCGGCGCCGGAATCTCCGCCACCGCCGCCGCAGGAAGCAAGCGCCAGCGTGAAGGCGGCCAGCGCGGCGGGAAGCAGGCGGGCGGAGCGGAAGCCGGCGGTGGTGTGCATGATTTCTCCCTCGGAGGTCTGCGGCGAGCGTGCACCGCGGCCGCGTGAAAAGCAAAGACAGCGAACGCGCAAGGGGTCGTAGTCCACATCCCACAGTTTCGCACCCCCTGGCACCCGCCCATTACACTGCGCCGCGATGTTCAACCCCGTCGCCCGCCTCCTGCGCCTGCTGCCGCAGACCCCCACCGCGCCCTTCTGCCCATCGGAAGTCAGCGGCACCATCGACATCCGGCCGGGCCTGCCTTTCTACCGCCGGCTCATGCTCTACGTCGGTCCGGGGCTGCTGGTATCGGTGGGCTACATGGACCCGGGCAACTGGGCGACGGACATCGAGGGCGGCTCGAAGTTCGGCTTCGCGATGCTGTGGGTGGTGGTGCTGGCGAGCCTGATGGCGATCGTGCTGCAACTGATGTCGATGCGCCTGGGCATCGCGACGCGGCAGGACCTGGCGCAACACTGCCGCGAGCGCTACTCGCCGCCGGTGCGGCGCGCGCTGTGGATCCTGGCCGAGCTGGCCATCATCGCCTGCGACCTGGCGGAGGTGCTGGGCACGGCGCTGGCCTTCCACCTGCTGCTGGGCGTGTCGCTGACCAACGGCATCCTGCTGACCGCCTTCGACACGCTGATCGTGCTGGGCCTCAAGGGCAAGGGCTTCCGCCAGGTGGAGGCGATCATGCTGGGCCTGGTGGGCACCATCGCCGTGTGCTTCCTGGTCGAGATGATCCTGGTGCAGCCGCCCGTGCGCGCGCTGCTGGGCGGCCTGGTGCCGCAGCCGCGCGAGATGGTCAAGCCGGAGTTCTGGTATCTGGCCGTCGGCGTGATCGGCGCGACGGTGATGCCGCACAACCTCTACCTGCACTCCTCCATCGTGCAGACGCGCATCGTGCGCAACGACGAGGCGAGCAAGCGCGACGCGATCCGACTGCTGCGCTGGGACACCATCGGCTCGCTGCTGATCGCGTTGCTCATCAACGCCGCCATCATGGTGCTGGCCGCGACCGCCTTCCACGCGGCCGGCAAGACGGACGTGGCGGACATCCAGGATGCCTATCACCTGCTCGACCCGCTGGTGGGCACCAGCGTGGCGGCGCTGCTCTTCGGCGTCGCGCTGCTGGCGGCGGGGCAGAGCTCGACCTTCACGGGCACCATCGCGGCGCAGGTGCTGATGGAGGGCTTCCTGAAGCTGCGCATGCCGTGCTGGAAGCGCCGCTTCATCACCCGCTTCTGCGCGCTGGTGCCGGCGCTCATCGGCGTGGTGTGGTTCGGCGACGGCGCGCTGGGCAAGCTGCTGGTCGCGAGCCAGGTGGTGCTGTCGCTGCAGTTGCCGTTCGCGATCTGGCCGCTGGTCTCGATCACGAACGACCGCTCGCGCATGGGTGTCTTCACCAACACGCCGCTGGTGCGGCGCACGGCCTGGGCCATCTTCGCGCTGGTCTGCGCGGCCAACCTCTACGTGCTCTGGAGCTTCGTGTTCTGAGCGTCCGGTGCGTCCGGTGCGTCCGGCGTCCGTGGCTCACGGGTGCCGCTGCCGGGCTTGCGCTTCTGCGCGCGGGCTTCCTTCCTGGCGCGGCGCTGCGCGTCCACCAGCTCGCCGGCGGCCAGCCAGTCCGCGAACTCCTGTGGCGTCTCCAGCGTGATGCGGCCCAGGTTGCCGCTGCGAAATTCGTGCATCACCACTTCGGCCGCCTTCTGCAGGTTGACGCGGCCCTTGCCGAGCAGCGCGCCGCGCTTGCGGCCGATGGCTTCGAGCACCTCCTCGTCGCCCAGGCCCTCGATGGGCTCCAGCTTGAAGCGTGACTCGACCAGGCCGGCGTAGTCGCCCTTGAGGTAGCCGAGCAGTTCCAGCGCCACCTCTTCCTCGTCGAAGGCGTTGCGCCCGATGGCGCCGCTGGCGGCCAGGTTGTAGCCGCTCTTGGCCACGATGATGCGCGGCCACAGCATGCCGGGCGTGTCCCACAGGTAGAAG
>CBIHOG010000037.1:0-52601 GCA_966211435.1 uncultured Variovorax sp.
CAGCAGCGCGCAAGCGACCACAAGCCGGACCCTGCGAAAGCAGGGCCCGGCTTTTCTCATGGCGCTAGCGCGGCGCCGAGCGATCGGCGGGCTGAACGATCGTGGCCCTCCCGTCACGTGAAGGCATCGCCTCGGAACTGCTCGAAGGGACGCTCGAACCCTCCGGGGCGACGATGGTCGCGCGGCCATCGGCCGAGGGCACCGCGACATCGGCGGGCGGCCCGCCGCGAACGCGGTCGAGCGCGCTGCCTGCGGCGCGGATGCATGCTTCACGCGCAGGTGCCGCGAGTGCGCCGCTGTTGCATGCGGCCACTTCGCGTTCATAGCGCTGCTGCGCGGCGGCAAGTTCAGGCGAAGTCTGGGCCAAGGCGGAAAGGGCCGCGACGGCAAGGCCGGCGCAGAGAATCGCGGGGCTAGGGCGGAGTCGGTTCATGAGCGCTCTCCAGGTTCGAAGTGGTGCGTACGCTCATCTTCCCACGCGGTGGCTCAGGCGCCTGTCCGAGGCCGCCAGCCGGCGTGGCCGAATGCCTCGGCTAGGCACGGGGCCGGTGCGGCGCCGCATACCAGGCCACGAGCCCGGCGGCCAGCAAGAGAGCGCCAGCCCAGCGCAGCCACCGCGGCCAGGCGGGCGCGCGGCGGAGAATCTCCGCCTCGCGCACGAAGATGGTTTCGCACGCCCCGTTGCCCGTGTCCTCTCGTGTCGTCGACGTCCCGCGCGTAAAGGCGAAGCCTGCGTTGTGGCTGTACGACGCCAGTTGCCCGCGCAACCGCACTTGGTCGCCGATGCGCATGTCTCGCAGGCGGCGCGCGATGGCCGGGTCTTCGGTGAGCAGGTGGTTGTTGGACAGCGCCCGCACATACTTCGGCTTCCAGGCCTCGGCGTGCCGGGTCTCGACGTAGCAGACGAACTGGCCACTGGAGAAGGACATCTTCTCGTAGGCGCCGTCCGCGGCGTTGGCGCCCCAGATCAGGCAGAGATCCACGACGTTGAGGTGGTCGTTGCTGGCCGCGTGGATCCAGTCCCACCACGTGTCCGAGTCGTGGCGGCTGACGACCAGCCCGCTGATCAGGTAGTCCGCGACCGGCGCGATGCGGTAGTCGACGTCTCCCGCGTGCGCGTCGAAGGCGGGCGCGGCGACTGCCGTCTGCAGCGGTTCGTCGAGCACGTCCGGCAGCAGCGTCGAGCGCGCTGGCAAGTGGCCGTCGAAGACGAGGCCGACGCCCAGCGCGGCTACGCCAGCGATCAGCAGCGCACGCACCGCCACCTCTCAGCGCGCCGCCGGACGTTCGTCGCGCAGCAGGGGCGGCGGCCCGTCCTTCGCGTCGGCCGGGTCGGGCGCCCTGCCGCGGATGCGCGCCACCGTGCGCTTGATCCAGTGCTCGATGTCGTCGACATAGGTGAAGACGGCCGGCACGACCAGCAGGCTAAGCACCGTGGAGGTGATCAGCCCGCCGATCACCGCCATGGCCATCGGCGAGCGGAAGCTCGAATCCGCCGCACTCAGCCCGAAGGCGATCGGTGCCATGCCCGCGCCCATCGCCAGCGTGGTCATGATGATCGGCCGCGCGCGCTTGTGGCAGGCGTCGCGCAGCGCATCCCAGCGACTCATGCCATGGTCGCGGCGCGCGACGATGGCGTACTCCACCAGCAGGATCGAATTCTTGGTGGCGATACCCATCAGCATGATGAGACCGATCAGCGAAGGCATCGACAGCGCCTTCTGCCCGATCAGCAGGCCGACGAAGGCGCCGCCCAGCGCCAGCGGCAGCGCGCAGAGGATGGTGACCGGATGCAGGAAGTCCTTGAACAGCAGCACCAGCACGATGTAGATGCACAGCACGCCGGTCAGCATCGCCAGGCCGAAGCTCGCGAAGAGTTCAGTCATCACCTCGGCGTCGCCCACTTCGGCCACGCGCACGCCGGGCGGCAGGTTGCGGATGGAGGGCAGGGCCATCGCCGAGTTCTTCGCATCGCCCAGGCCGACGCTGGACAGCTCGATCTCGAAGTTGACGTTGCGCGAGCGGTCGTAGCGGTCGATGACCGCCGGACCGCCTTCCACCGTCAGCGCTGCCACCTGGCTCAGCATGACGGGACCTCGCGCGCCCGGCACTGAAAGCCGTTCGAGCAACGCGAGATCCTGGCGCGCGGAATCTTCGAGCTTCACCACGATCGGCACCTGCCGCTGCGCGAGGTTGAGCTTAGGCAGCGCCTGGTCGTAGTCGCCGAGCGTCGCGACCCGCAGGGTCTCGGCGATGGCCGAGCTGGTGACACCCAGGTCCGCGGCACGCGCGAAGTCGGGCCGCACCGCGATCTCGGGTCGGATCAGGCTCGCGGTCGAGGTGATGTTGCCCAGGCCGGGAATGGTGCGCAGGTCGCGCTCGACTGCGCGCGCGGCCGTCGTCAGCGCCGCCGGGTCGTCGCCGCTCAGCGCCAGGATGTACTTCTCGCCCGAGCCGCCCAGCCCGACCGTGCTGCGCACGCCCGGGAGGCTTTCGAGCGCGGCGCGAATCTTGTTCTCGATGACCTGCTTGCGCGGTCGGTCGCCGCGCGGGTCGAGCTTGATGGTGAGCGTGGCCTTGCGCGTTTCGGGCGTGCCGAAGTTCGCGAAGGGGTCGCCGCCCGCGCTGCCGCCGCCCACGGTGGTGTAGACGCTGCGCACGTGCTCGATCTCCATCACGCGGCGCCGCGTCTCCTCCGCGGCGGCCATGGTCTGCGCGAGCGTCGCGCCGGGCGCGAGCGACAGGTAGACCTGCGTCTGCGAGTTGTCGTCCGGTGGGATGAAGCCGGTCTTCAGCAGCGGAATCATCGCGATCGAGCCGAAGAAGAACAGCGTCGCCAGGATCATGGTGGAGAGCCGGTGCCGCATGCACCATTCCGCCATGCGCATGTAGACGGCCAGCCAGCGCGGCTCCTTCTCGGCGCCGACGATGGGCTTGAGGATGTAGGCCGCCATCATTGGCGTCAGCACCCGCGCGACCACCAGCGAGGCGAACACGGCGAGCGAAGCCGTCCAACCGAACTGCTTGAAGAATTTGCCGGCCACCCCGCTCATGAAGGCGGTCGGCAGGAACACCGCGATCAGCGTGAATGTGGTGGCGATCACGGCCAGGCCGATCTCGTCGGCCGCCTCCATCGCGGCGTCATAGGGTGACTTGCCCATGCGCAGGTGGCGCACGATGTTCTCCACCTCCACGATCGCGTCGTCCACCAGGATGCCCACCACCAGCGAAAGGGCCAGCAGCGAGATCACGTTGACCGAGAAGCCCAGCAGGTACATGCCCGCGAAGGCCGGGATGACCGACATCGGCAGTGCCACCGCCGACACGAGGGTCGCGCGCCAGTCGCGCAGGAAGAGCCACACAACGATCACGGCCAGGATGGCACCTTCATAGAGCAGATGCAGCGAGCCGTCGTACTCCTCCTGCACCGGGTCGACGAAATTGAAGGCCTCGGTCAGCGTGATGTCCGGATGCTGCACGCGCATCTCGGCGAGTGCCTTCTGGATTGCCGCGCCGACCTCGACTTCGCTGGCACCGCGGCTGCGCGCCACCTCGAAGCCGACGACCGGCTTGCCGTCGAGCAACGCGGCCGCGCGCGGCTCGGCGATGGTGTCGCTGATGCGCGCCACCTCGTCGAGGCGGATGCGACGGCCGTCGGTCAGTGCGATCTGCATGTCGGCAAGCTCGTCGGCGGATTTCACCGTGGCCAGCGTGCGTACCGGCTGCTCGCTGCCGCTGAGGTCCGTGCGGCCGCCGGCGCTTTCCGTCTGCACCTGGCGCAACTGGCGCGAGATGTCGGCGGCGGTCGCGCCGAGCGCCTGGAGCTTGCCCGCGTCCAGGTCGACGTGCACCTGCCGCGTGACGCCGCCGACCCGGTTGACCGCACCCACGCCGGGCAGCGCCAGCAACTTCTTGCTGACGTCGTTGTCGACGAACCAGGAGAGGCCTTCGGCGTCCATGCGCGAGGACGAGATCGTGAAGGCCAGCACCGGCTGCGCCGCGAAGTCGAGCTTCGTGACCACCGGGTCGCGCACATCCGCCGGCAGGTCCGCGCGCACGCGCTGCACGGCCGAGCGCACGTCGTCGACGGCCTCCTGCACCGGCTTCTCGAGCCGGAACTCGACGATCAGCGTCGCGGCGCCGTCCTGCACCTTCGTCGTGATGTGCTTCAGGCCCTGGATGGTGGCGATCGAGTTCTCAAGCTTGCGCGCGACGTCGGTCTCCAGCTGCGAAGGCGCCGCGCCGGGGAGCGAGGCCGAGACGGTGACCGTCGGCAGGTCGATGTCCGGGAAGTTCTGCACCTTCATCGCGTTGAAGGACAACAGTCCGGCGAAAGTGAGCAGCACGAAGAGCATCACCGCCGGAATCGGGTTCCGGATGGACCAGGCCGAAACGTTCATGGCCGTTGCTCCTTGACCGGCGCCGGCTTCGCGGCGGCCGCCTCGACCACGCGCACAAGATCGCCGTCGTTGAGGAAACCCGCGCCCTGAACGACCACGCGCGCGCCCGCCGGCAGCGGCGTGCGGATCTCCACTCGGTCGCCGACGCGGCGGCCGGTTTCCACCTTGAGCTGCGACACCCGGTTGTCGGGTTGCAGCAGCAGCAAATGGTTGAAGCCGTCGCGCGGCACGATGGATGTCTGCGGCACCGTCAGCGCACTGCTGCGGCCCAGCTGGAAATCGCCGCGCGCGAACATGCCGGCCTTGATGCCGGTGTTCTGCAGCACGTTCGGGATGTCGACATAGACCAGCGCCGCGCGCGTCTGCGGATCGACCGTCGGCGCGATGCTGCGCACCTTGCCGCTCACCTCCGCGCCACTGGCGCTGACCACCACGGCGGGCGTGCCCACGGCGATGCGGCCGAGTTCCGCGGAGGTGACTTCCGCACGCCATTCCAGCCGGCCTTGCCGGATCAGCCGGAACAGCTCTGTGCCGGCGCTGAGCACGCTGCCCACCGTTGCACTGCGCGATGAGATGACGCCATCGTCAGGCGCCAGAACCTGCGTGTTGCGCCCGCGCACCTGCTGGGCCGCGAGCACGGCTTCGGCCGCCTCGACACGCGCCTTGGCCGTCTGCTCCGCCGTCTGGTATTGGTTGATCTGCTGCTGGCTCAGCGCGCCAGTGGCCTGCAGCGTGCGTGCGCGCGCGGCATTGCCGGCCGCGTCCGCGGCCGTGGCCCTGGCCTCGGCCAGCGACGCGCGGGCCTGCGCCACGTCGGCCTGCACGGTTTCCTGCGAGAAGGTGGCGAGCACCTGGCCCTTCCTGACCACGTCGCCCACGTTCACGCGCACCTCGGCGAGGCGCAGGCCGGTCGATTCGGAGCCGATGCTGGCCTCCTGCCACGCCGCCACGTTGCCGTTGGCCGGAAGCGTCACGTCGAGCTCGCTGCTCTCGGGCGTGGCGACGGTCACGGTCAAGGTGGGGCGGGCGACCGCGGCTTCCTTCGGCCTTTCCACAGCCTTGCCGGCCGGCTTGCCGCGCAGGAAGAAGAAAGCCGCCGCCGCGACGAGCAGCACGGCGGCGAAGACGGCGAGGAGGGTAGAACGCTTCATTCTTTTCATGGCGACGGCGAATGGGGGGAAGTCTGGGTCACGGCATCGGGGCGTGCCCAGCCGCCACCCATGGCGCGGTAGAGCGAGATCCAGGCCTCGGCGCGCTCGCGCTGCAGCGAGACGCGCGAGGTCTGCGCGGTGAAGAGGGTGCGGCGCGAGTCCTCGAGCTCGAACAGGCTCGCCATGCCGCTGTCGTAGCGCGCCTGCGTTGCGTTGAAGGAAGCCTGGTAATTCTGCACGGCAGCGTCAGCGTCACCGCTGCGCGCGTCGGTGCTCTGCAGGTTGATCAGCGCTTCTTCGACCTCTCGCACGGCCTGGCGCACGTTCGCGCGGTAGAGCGCGACAGCCTCGTCGTAGCGCGCCTTGGCCGCGTCTTCGTTGGCCGCCAGCGCTCCGCCGTCGAAGAGCGGCATCGTCAGTGCGACGGGGCCGATAGTCCAGGTGTCGAGCGTCTCGCCGAAGCCGGCGGTGCTGAAGCGCAGGCGTGCGATCGAGCCTTGCAATGACAGGCGGGGGAAGCGCTGAGCCAGCGCGGCGCCGGCGTCCGCGCTCGCGGCGGCGACGCCAAGTTCGGCCGCGTACACGTCGGGCCGTTGCGCAAGGGCCTCGGCCGGCACGCTGGCGACGGGTTGCACGGCCGGCAGCGGGCGGTCGATCGGCGCGGCGTCCAGCTTGGCCGCGAGGACTTGCGCGTCGATGCCGCTGAGCGCCACCAGTGCCTGCCGTTGCAGCGCGCACTGCGCACGCTGCTGCGTGAGGCGTGCGGAAGCGTCGGACGCGCTGGCGCGCGCGAGCGCGGCATCGGCCGGCGCCGTGAAACCAGCGCGCGCCGAAAGATCCGTCAGGCGCGCGGTCTCGGCGCGCGACTTGGTGTCTGAAATCGCCACGGCCAGCTGGCGGCGGCAGGCACGCTCGCCGAGGTAGGTGGTCGCCGTCTCCGCGGCGACCGACACGCGTGCGTCATGCCATTTTGCGTTGGCGCCCGCAAGGCGTGCCTGGCTCGCTTCGCGGGCGGCGCGCAGGTTGCCGAAGAGGTCGATTTCCCAACTGGCCTGCAGGCCGGCCTGGGCGGTCGTGACCGGCGGCGATTCGAGTGCGCCGCCGTTGCCGGTCGCGCCCGGCGTGCCGATGGTGCTCGTGCCGCCGACGCCGCTGGTGGGCGAATTGCTCCGGCTGGCGGACAAGGTGCCGTCGAGTTTCGGCCCAAGCGCCGCACCGGCCGCCACGCGCGTGGCACGCGCTTCCGCGATGCGCGCGGCCGCGCTGGCCACGGTCGGGCTCGCGCCTTCGGCCGCATCGATCAGCTCGACCAGGAGCGGGTCGTCTAGCTGGCGCCACCATCCGGCCAGCGAAGGCAGCGAGCCGCCGTGAGGCAGGGCGGCGGAACCACTGGGCAGCGGTGTCGTCCATCGAGCGGGCGCCGACGCCGCCACCTGGCCGGGTGGGCGCGGCAGTGCACAGGCCGATAGTAGTAAGGGGGCAGCAAGCAATAGCGAGATATGCCGCAACTTCCTCATGTGATCGGCGTTCCGCAAAAAGCGTGACCAGAGAGAACAATGTTCATCGAGAGTCGGGGACCAGGCGGTCTGGGGAGGCGTACAGGTCGGCCAGCATAGCAAGTCCAGGTCGCCCCGGGTCGCGGCGCCAGCACGTCTCAGAAAGGGTGCATGCTTGCTCCCCCGCGGCTATCGATGCAGTTCGGCAGGACTGGTATCAACGCTCGACGAAGCCGAGCAAGGTGCAGCGCAGAGGCGAGGCGTGCGATGCCGCCGTCATCTTGTCCCGTCCGATGCCTCAGGCTGCAGCTTGGCCCCGCGCCGGGGTTACACGGGTGTCAGGGTCAATTTGGGCGAATTGGCTCTGATCTCATGGTTCCTTCCGCCGGTCGGACCATTTGTAGCGGCGACACCCACCTTCATTAAGGCTGGGGCCGCGTGGCTCGGCGTGAAGTGGTAGCCGGCTATTGGTGTGTCGTTACGAAAGAACGTGTTGAGTGATAAATCGATTGAGTACCCATGTTGGCCTTGAGGCAGCGGCGTGAACTGCGCGACCACGTGCGTCGCCCAGCCAGCATCGACCGCGTCTTGACGGGTGGCGCATCCAGGGCAGAACAGGTGCCCTCCGGATGCATGCAAGAGTGACGGGTAATTGTCAATCTGCGAGCCTCGTGCTGCAATGCCGTTTGGGTAATAAAAACCATCGCTAAAGAACTCGCCGGTCTCATCCAAACCCAGGCCAATATAGCCCCCCGCCAAGTTGATGTATCCCAAACCATTGTTCGGCGCCCCTCCCGTGCCTGCGCCGGGCACACTTGCATCGAAAAGATACAGTGAAATCCCTTCGCCGCCTGTGCCACCCCAGCTGACGTACTCAAATTCGAAACGAATAATCTGTCCTCCGGAATTGAATGCAGGACTTCTAAGCTGGATGCCCCCGATTCCAGAAGGCTCATTGGCAAGTGTCATTCCCCACCACCCTTGATTCAGTCGCGATGGCCCGGCGGTGTTGGGAAGAAGTAGCCAGTTCGTATTTTGCAGTATAGCCATGGTATTGCCCCCTTCGATCCAATGAATGCGCCAGTTTCGATGGTCTTTGATGATGAGGCGCGGAACATCATCTGATTAAGGTCATGCAATTTAGATGCCGCCATGATGAGATGGTGGAAGTTGATTTATTGCGGATAATGAATAGACTTTCGCTGAAATTCGAGCGCAATTCTCAATATGAGCATTCGCTCTAGTTCGCTGAACATGCACCGTGTCACATGGGCCTGACGCTTGCGGCGAGGATCTGCGCGCTACGATTCGCACATGCCCGCCGCTATCATTGCCACTGCATCCGCGCTCCCTCTCGATGCCGAAGGCATCCTCGCGCTCGCGGCGCGGTCGATGTTCCATTTGTTCTCCAGCATCAGCCAGGGCATGTTCCTGGTCGACCGGGGCGGGCGCATCGTCTGGGTGAATGAGGGCTACAGGCGTTTCCTGCCAGCGTTGGGTTTTTCGTCCATCGACCAGTTCCTCGGGCACCTGGTCGAGGACGTGATCCCGAACACGCAGATGCGCCGCGTGCTGGAGACTGGCGAACCTATCCTGGTGGACCTGCTCACCAACAAGGCGGGCACCTTCGTCGTGAGCCGCATCCCGCTGCGAGACGAGTCGGAGGGCGAGATCATCGGCGCGATCGGCATCGTGCTCTTCGACCACCCCGAGACCACGCTGCAGCCGCTCATCAGCAAGTTCGCCCTGCTGCAACGCGACCTCGACGATGCACGGCGCGAACTGGCGAGCCAGCGCAACAACCCCCTCTACCAGCAGGCGCCCAATGGGCAGCGCCGCTCCAAGTACACCTTCGCCAGCTTCATCGGCAGCAGCGCGGCGGCGGTCGAGGTCAAGCGCCATGCGCGCCGCGCGGCACAGTCCTCCAGCCCGGTGCTGCTGCTCGGCGAGACGGGCACGGGCAAGGAACTGCTGGCGCATGCGATCCATGCAGCGTCGGCGCGCGCCGCGGGCCAGTTCGTGAGCGTCAATATCGCGGCCGTGCCCGACACACTGCTCGAAGCCGAATTCTTCGGCGTCGCGCCTGGCGCCTTCACCGGCGCGGACCGCAAGGCGCGCGAGGGCAAGTTCAAGTTGGCCGACGGCGGCACGCTGTTCCTGGACGAGATCGGCGACATGCCGCTTGCCCTGCAGGCCAAGCTGCTGCGCGCGCTGCAGGAGGGCGAGATCGAGCCGCTCGGCTCCAACAAGCTGGTGCCTTTCGATGCGCGCGTGATCGCCGCGACCTCGCGCGACCTGGCGGCGCTGGTGAGGGAGGGGCGCTTCCGCGAAGACCTCTACTACCGGCTCAACGTGCTGCCGGTGCGCGTGCCGCCGCTGCGCGAGCGGCGGGCCGACATCCCCGCGCTGGTCGAGGCGCTCGGCGAGGACATGGCGCTGCGCAGCGGCGAGGCTCCGCCCGAGCTCACGCCCGATGCGCTGGCGCTCCTCGCGGGCCAGCATTGGCGCGGCAATATCCGCGAACTGCGCAACGTGCTGGAGCAAGTGACCATGCGCAGCGATTCGCAGCGCGTCGATGCGAGCCAGCTCGAACGCATCCTGCGCGAGGCCGGCCAGGAAAAGATCGCGCCACCCGACAAAGCACCGGTTGCTGAACCCGACGAAGGCGCGACGCTGTTGCGGCCGCTGGCCCGGCAGATCGCGGAACTGGAGCAGCGCGCCATCGCGGCCGCCATGGCCAGCACGGGCGGAAACAAGCTCGCGGCTTCCCGACTGCTCGGCATCTCGCGTGCGACGCTCTATGAACGCCTGGAAAACCCTGACTGAAAAACAGTCAAATGCCTGAAATCAAGACAATTCAGCTGTCCTGATTCCAGGCGACGGCAATGAGCGGGGTAAGAAAACCCTTTGCAATCAAGACCATGGTGATTGGCACGAACTGTGCAATATTCAACCATCATCTTCAGGAGACAAAGAATGCAACGTCGTCACCTCGTGGCCCTCGCCGCGCTCGCCACCGTGGCCGCATCGGCCGTGAGCACCCCGGCCCTGGCGCAGTCCAACGAGATTCGCATCGCGCACATCTACAGCAAGACCGGTCCCCTGGAAGCCTACGGCAAGCAGACGCAGACAGGCCTGATGATGGGCCTGAACTACGCGACCGAAGGCTCGATGATGGTCAACGGCAAGAAGCTGGTCGTGATCGAGAAGGACGACCAGGGCAAGCCCGACCTGGGCAAGTCACTGCTGGCGGCGGCCTACGCGGACGACAAGGCCGCGCTGGCCATCGGTCCGAGTTCCTCGGGCGTGGCGCTGGCGATGCTGCCGGTGGCGGAGGAATACAAGAAGATCCTGCTGGTCGAGCCCGCCGTGGCCGATTCGATCACCGGCGACAAGTGGAACAAGTACATCTTCCGCACCGGCCGCAACTCCAGCCAGGACGCGATCAGCAACGCTGTCGCACTGGACAAGCCCGGCGTCACCATCGCCACCCTGGCGCAGGACTACGCCTTCGGCCGCGACGGCGTGAAGGCCTTCAAGGACGCCGTGAAGAAGGCGAAGATCGTCCACGAGGAGTACCTGCCGCAGAACACCACCGACTTCACGGCCGGCGCGCAGCGCATCATCGACAAGCTCAAGGACCTGCCGGGCCGCAAGGTGATCTGGATCGTCTGGGCCGGCGCGGGCAACCCTTTCAAGATCGCCGACCTCGACCTCAAGCGCTATGGCATCGAGATCGCGACCGGCGGCAACATCCTGCCGGCCATGGCGAGCTACAAGCAGTTCCCGGGCATGGAGGGCGCCACCTACTATTACTTCGGCATCCCGAAAAATCCAGTCAACGAGGCCATGGTCTCGATGCACTACAAGGAGTTCAAGGCGCCGCCGGACTTCTTCACCGCGGGCGGCTTCTCCGCCGCGATGGCGGTGGTCACCGCGCTGAAGAAGACGGGTGGCGACACCGCCACCAACAAGCTGATCTCGACCATGGAAGGCATGAGCTTCGACACGCCCAAGGGCAAGATGACCTTCCGCAAGGAAGACCACCAGGCAATGCAGAGCATGTACCACTTCAAGATCAAGGCGGATCCGGCCTTCGCATGGGGTGTGCCGGAGCTCGTGCACGAGATCAAGCCAGAAGAGATGGACATCCCGATCCGGAACAAGCGCTAGGCCGGTCGATGCTGGAAACGCGCGGACTCACCGTCCGCTTCGGCGGCCACGTCGCCGTCAACGATGTCAGTTGCAGCTTCGCACCTGGCACGCTGACGGCGATCGTCGGCCCGAACGGGGCGGGCAAGACGACCTACTTCAATCTCATCTCGGGGCAGCTGAAGGCCACGAGCGGCACGGTGTCGCTCGACGGGCAACTGTTGTCGGGGCTGGGCGCGTCCGCGCGCACGCGCGCCGGGCTCGGGCGGGCCTTTCAGCTGACCAACCTGTTTCCCAACCTCAGCGTGCTGGAGAACGTTCGCCTCGCGGTTCAGGCCACGCGCGAAGGACCGCACCGCCGCGGGCTCAACCTGTGGAGCATCTGGAGCGACCACTGCGACCTCACCGAGCGCGCCGACCGGATTCTTGCGGACGTCGCGCTCAAGTCGAAGGAGCATGCGACCGTGGCGAGCCTGCCGCACGGCGACCAGCGAAAGCTCGAAGTGGCGCTGCTGATGGCGCTGGAGCCGAAGGTCTTCATGTTCGACGAGCCGACCGCCGGCATGAACGCGGCGGAGGCGCCGGTGATCCTTGACCTGATCCGCGCGTTGAAGAAGGACAAGACGAAGACCATCCTGCTGGTGGAGCACAAGATGGACGTGGTGCGCGAACTGGCGGACCGCATCATCGTGCTGCACAACGGGCAGCTGGTGGCCGACGGCGAGCCGGCGCAGGTGATTGCCTCTCCGGTCGTGCAGGAAGCCTACCTGGGCGTGGCAAAGGAGGCCGCATGAGCGAGAACCTTCTTCAGCTCGAAGGCGTGCACACGCACATCGGCGCCTACCACATCCTCCACGGCGTCGACCTTGCGGTGCCCAAGGGACAGCTCACCATGCTGCTCGGGCGCAACGGCGCGGGCAAGACGACGACGCTGCGGACCATCATGGGCCTGTGGCACGCCTCCCGGGGCAGCGTGCGCTTCGGCGGCAAGGACATCACCGCGCTGCATACGCCGCAGATCGCGGGGCTCGGCATCGCCTACGTGCCCGAGAACATGGGCATCTTCTCCGATCTCACGGTGAAGGAGAACATGCTGCTCGCCGCGCGCGGCGCGAAGACGGCCGCCGAGATCGACGACGCGCGCCTGAAGTGGATCTTCAAGCTCTTCCCCGCGGTCGAGAAGTTCTGGAACCACCCGGCCGGCAAGCTCTCGGGTGGCCAGAAGCAGATGCTCGCCGTCTCCCGCGCCATCGTCGAGCCGCGGGCGCTGCTCATCGTCGACGAGCCCAGCAAGGGCCTCGCGCCCGCCATCATCAACAACATGATCGACGCCTTCAGCGAACTCAAGCGCAGCGGGGTCACCATCCTGCTGGTGGAGCAGAACATCAACTTCGCGCAGCGGCTCGGCGACACGGTGGCGGTGATGGACAACGGCCGCGTCGTGCACAGCGGATCCATGGCCGCGTTCTCGGCCGACGAGGCATTGCAGCAGTCGCTGCTGGGACTGGCGCTGTGAAGGCCATCGACTTCGACTGGAAGCCGCTGGCGCTCGTGCCGGTGCTCGCGCTCGTCGCGCTGCCGCTCACGGGCTCCGTCTCCACCTGGCTCACGCTCACCGTCGCCGGCCTGGCGATGGGGATGATCGTGTTCATCATCGCCTCGGGCCTCACGCTGATCTTCGGCCTGATGGACGTGCTCAACTTCGGCCACGGCGTGTTCATCGCACTCGGCGCCTTCGTCGCCAGCAGCGTGCTCGGCGGCATGAGCGACTGGACGGGCTCGCAGGAGCTGTGGCGCAACCTCGTGGCCGTGTTCCCCGCGATGCTCGTGGCCATGGCCGTGGCCGGCGCCGTGGGGCTCGCCTTCGAACGTTTCATCGTGCGGCCGGTCTACGGCCAGCACCTGAAGCAGATCCTCATCACCGTGGGCGGGATGATCATCGGCGAGGAACTGATCAAGGTCATCTGGGGGCCGGCGCAGATTCCGCTGCCGCTGCCCGAGGCACTGCGCGGCTCGCTGCTGGTGGGCGAAGCGGCGATCAGCAAGTACCGGCTGCTGGCGGTCGCGGTCGGCATCTTCGTCTTCGCGCTCCTGGCGTGGACGCTGGGGCGCACCAAGATCGGCCTGTTGATCCGCGCCGGCGTGCAGGACCGCGAGATGGTCGAGTCGCTCGGCTACCGCATCGGCCGCCTCTTCGTCGGCGTCTTCGTGGTCGGCAGCGCGCTGGCGGGCCTGGGCGGCGTGATGTGGGGGCTGTTCCAGCAGAACCTGATCCCGCAGATGGGTGCGCAGGTGAACGTGCTGATCTTCATCGTGATCATCATCGGCGGGCTGGGCTCGACCACGGGCGCGCTGATCGGCGCGCTGCTGGTCGGCCTGATGACCAATTACACCGGCTTCCTGATGCCCACCTTCACCCAGTTCGCCAGCATCTTCCTCATGGTGGCGGTGCTGCTGTGGCGCCCGCAGGGCGTGTACCCCGTCGCGGGCAGCCGCTGAGCCGCCGACAAGCCCAGGACGAACGGATTCGACCATGCTGACCCGCCTTCTTTCCAACGACCTGCCGCGCAGCCGCGTGCTGGCCGTGCTGCTCATCGCGCTCGTGCTGAGCCTGGCCTTCGCGCCCTTCATCTTCCCCGGCGTCAAGGCACTGAGCGTGGCCGCGAAGGTGCTGGTGTTCATCGTGCTGGTCGCGAGCTTCGACCTGCTGCTGGGCTACACCGGCATCGTGAGCTTCGCGCACACCATGTTCTTCGGCATCGGCGCCTATGGGATCGCCATCTCGGCGACGCGGCTGGGGGCAGGGTGGGGGGCCGTGCTGGTAGGGCTGGGCGCGGCGCTGGCCGTCTCGCTCGTGCTCTCGCTCGCCATCGGGCTCTTCTCGCTGCGCGTGCGTGCGATCTTCTTCGCGATGATCACGCTGGCGGTCGCATCCGCCTTCCAGACGCTGGCCTCGCAGCTCTCGGAGTTCACCGGCGGCGAGGACGGCCTGACCTTCAAGTTGCCGCAGCTGATCTCACCCAGCTTCGAGTTCGCGGAGGAGCCCTTCCTCGGCGTCTCGCTGGACGGACGGCTGCTGTGCTACTACATGCTCTTCGTGCTGGCCGTGGTGCTGGTGCTGGCGCTGCTGCGCATCGTCAACTCGCCCTTCGGCCGCGTGCTGCAGGCGATCCGCGAGAACGAGTTCCGCGCCGAGGCGATCGGCTACCGCGTCGTCGTCTATCGCACCACCGCGTCGGTGCTGTCGGCGCTGTTCGCCACCATGGCGGGCGCGATGCTCGCGGTCTGGCTGCGCTACAACGGGCCGGACACCTCGCTGAGCTTCGAGATCATGGTCGACGTGCTGTTGATCGTCGTCATCGGGGGCATGGGCACCCTCTACGGCGCCGCCATCGGCGCGGCGCTCTTCGTGGTCGCACAGAGCTACCTGCAAGACCTGTTGCGCATCGGCAGCGAGGCGGCCAGTGGCGCGCCCTGGCTCGCCGCGCTGCTCTCGCCGGACCGCTGGCTGCTGTGGCTGGGCGTGCTCTTCGTGCTCTCCGTCTACTACTTCCCGACCGGCATCGTCGGCCGCCTGCGGGCGAGGGCAGCGCGATGACTCTCGCGCCCACATCCAACTACCTGCGGCTCGCGGGGCGCGAGATCCACTGGATGGACTGGGGCCCGCAGGACGGGCCGGTCGTCGTGGCCTGGCACGGGCTCGCGCGCACCTGCCGCGACATGGATGAGCTCGCCGTGCACTTCGCGCAGCGCGGCTTCCGCGTGATCTGCCCCGACACCATCGGGCGCGGCCTGAGCCAGTGGAGCACCGCGCCGGACGACGAATACCAGCTTTCCTTCTACGCGCGGCTGGCCGCCGGCCTGTTCGATGAACTGGAACTGGCGCGAGTGCATTGGGTCGGCACCTCGATGGGCGGCGCCATCGGCATGGTCTGCGCGGGCGGCCTGGCCGAGCCGGCGATGAAGCCGCGCATCGCCAGCCTGGTGCTCAACGACAACGCGCCGCAGATCGCCGACGCGGCGGTGAATCGCATCCGTTCCTATGCGGGCCAGCCGCCGGCCTTCGACACCGTCGCCGAGCTCGAGTCCTTCTTCCGCACGGTCTACAAGCCCTACGGCTGGCTCAGCGATACGCAGTGGCGCCGACTCACGGAAACGTCCACCCGCCGCCTGCCCGACGGCCGCGTGACGCCGCACTACGACCCGGCGATGGTGCGTCAGTTCATCGCGCATCCCGACGACTACCTGCTGTGGGCGGACTACGACGCCATCGAGGTGCCGGTGCTGTGCCTGCGCGGGGCAGAGTCCGACCTGGTGCTGCCGGAAACGCTGGACGCCATGCGCGGCCGCGGGCCGGGCGCGTCGGGCCGCCTGCAGGTCATCGAGGTGCCGGGCTGCGGTCATGCGCCGGCCCTGAATGTCCCGGCGCACCTGGAGCCGATCGAGGCCTTTATCCGCGCGGCGGGCACGTGATCGAAGGCGCCCCGACAATCGGGCCGCCTATTCAAACACGGAGTCTCCCTCAATGGCGCTATCGCTCTACGACATCTCGGTCCCGGTCTTCACCCGCGGGCTCGGCCAACTCTCGCACCTGCTGGAAAAGGGCTTGGCCCATGCCCAATCCAGCGGCATCGACCCGACGGTGCTCGTCAACGCCCGGCTGGCCCCCGACATGTTCACGCTCGCCGGGCAGGTGCAGAGCGCGAGTGACGCGTCCAAGCTCGGCACCGCCCGCCTGGCCGGCATCACCGCGCCCAGCTTCCCCGACAACGAGACAACCTACGAGGAACTGCTGGCGCGCATCAGCAAGACGCAGGATTTCCTCAACGGCGTGGACCGCGCGCTGATCGACGGCGCGGAGGACCGTGCGATCACGATCAAGTCACGCGGCAACGAAGTGCAGTTCACCGCGCAGCGGTACCTGCTGCAATGGGCGATACCGAACTTCCTGTTCCATGTCGTCACCGCGCACGGCATCCTGCGACACAGCGGCGTGCCGATCGGCAAGCTGGACTATCTGGGCCGCTTCTAGGCCTCTGCCCGGATCAGGCCGGCCGCGTCGGCCAGCCTTGCAGATGGCGCTCGGCGATGCCGGCCAGCGCGGAGATCCAGGCGGGACTGTCGTTGAGGCAGGGGATGTAGTGGAACTCCTTGCCGCCCGAATGCAGGAAGGCTTCGCGGCCTTCCATCGCGATTTCCTCCAGCGTCTCCAGGCAATCGGCCGGGAAACCGGGGCACATCACGTCCACCCGTTTCACGCCGGTTGCGCCCATCTCGCGCAGCGTGGGCTCGGTATAGGGCTCCAGCCACTTCGCGCGGCCGAAGCGTGACTGGAAGGTCACGCGGTACTGCGAAGCCGTCAATTTGAGCCGCTGCGCGATGAGCCCCGCCGTGGCCAGGCACTGCGACTGGTAGGGGTCCCCCTGCGCGATGTTGCGCGCGGGGATGCCGTGGAAACTCATCAGCAGCACGTCGGGTCGACCGTTCTGCCGCCAGTAGGCTTCCACGCCCTGCGCGAGCGCGTCGATGTAGAGCGGATCGTCGTGGTACTGGTTGACGAAGCGGAATTCCGGCAGCCGGCGCACGCGCGCGCTCCAGGCGCTCACCGCGTCGATCACGCTGGCCGTCGTCGTCGCCGAATACTGGGGGTAGGCCTGCAGCACCAGCACGCGCGTCGCGCCCTCGGCCTTGAGCGCGTCGAGCTGCGCATCGATGGACGGATTGCCATAGCGCATCGCGTCGCGCACTGTCACGCGGTGGCCGCGCTCGCCAAGCCAGCCGGCCAGCAGCGTGGCCTGCTTGCGCGTCCAAACCTTGAGCGGCGAGCCCTCGGGCATCCAGATGCTCGCGTACTTGGCCGCCGACCGCGCGGGCCGCGTGCGCAGGATGACGCCGTGCAGGATCAGCAGCCACAGCCATCGCGGAATCTCCACGACGCGCGGGTCGCCCAGGAAGGCGGCAAGATAAGGGCGCACCGCGCCGGCGGTCGCCTCATCGGGCGAGCCGAGATTGCACCAGAGCACGGCGGTACGCTCCGGCGCGGGATCGGCAAGGGGCGGTTCAGGGCGAAAGGGCATGCGCTATTCTCGGTCATGGACTTGAAGACCTCCGCGCCCCTGGCCCTCGACGTGAAGCGCATCGCCGCGATCTCGCTCGACCTCGATGACACCCTCTGGCCGATCTGGCCGACGATCGAGCGTGCCGAGCAGGTGCTGCACGGCTGGCTCCTGCGCGAGGCCCCGAAGACCGCCAGCCTGCTGCTGACGCCGGGCGTGCTGCGCGAACTCCGAGAGGCCACGGCCAAGGAACGCTCCGACCTGGCGCACGACCTGAGTGCGCTGCGCCGGGAATCCATCCGCGCTGCGTTGCGCCGGTCCGGCGAGGACCCGGCGTTGGCCGAGCCGGCCTTCGACGCCTTCTTCGCCGAGCGGCAACGCGTGACGCTCTACGACGACGCCTTGCCGGCGCTGAAATGGCTGAGCGAGCGCTATCCGCTCGTGGCTGTATCCAACGGCAACGCCGACATCCACCAGACGGGCGTGGGGCGCTGGTTCCGTTCGGCCTTCAACGCCCGCGCCTTCGGCAGCGGCAAGCCGCACGCGCCGATCTTCCGGGCGGCGGCGGCCTCGGTCGGGCTGCTGCCGAAGGACATGCTGCACGTGGGCGATGACGCGGCGCTGGACGTCGTCGGCGCGCTCGGCGCCGGCATGCAGGCGGCATGGCTGGTGCGCGACGAGCGGCCGTGGGAGCATGGGGCGCGGCCGCAACTGATCGTGCCGAACCTGCATGCGCTGTGCGTGGCGCTGGATTCGGCGTCTTGAGCGCATGCTGTCACGGCGCGGGACCAGGTCGCGCCGAGCGGCCATGAAGTCTTCCCCGGTCTGGCTTCCTTCTCAGGACTCGTAGGCCTCGACTCCGACCAGGGCGGGCCCATCGCTCGCTGCCCTCTCCACCAGGACCTGGAGCCGCCAGTAGCGACCGGTCGAAAACCGAACAGTGCGCTTGACCAGGTTGTTGCCCTGCACCAGCGCGAGCTCGACCCAGTCGGTGCTGTTTTCTTCCTGCGCCTCCACCCGGAAATCGATGGCGCCATGCTGCGTGAAGACGGTCGAATCCGATGGTTCCTGCTGCGCCCCGTCGTCCTGGCGCGAATAGACGACGACCGTGTTCATCTCGACAGCGCCCTTGCCGGGCAGCGCCGCGCATAGGCCGTCCGAATCCTGGCAGTTGGTTCCTGAGAGATCGAGTCCGTACAGCAGGGGCCCGGTGAGCTGGTTGCCCCATTTGCCGGCGCCATCCCAGCCTCGGTGGACGTGATCGCCGTCATTGAGCTGGGGATAGGCATAGACCTGCCCCGCTGTCGTGGAGACATATGCGGGTACGTTCCTAACCAGATTTCCATTGACCGGGCATCCCGTTTCATCCGGATCGGTCAGGTAGAACTTGATGTCCTTGAATTCCTGCGTGCCGGTGTCCTCGTAGTTGGTCGCGGAGATGCCGACCTTCATCGACGACGGGGCAGGGTAGGGGTAGTCGTGGTCCTTCAGCATGGGCGTGCCGTCGACCGATACGTCGATCGTGTAGCCCGGACGGTACTTCTTCGGACTGAACTTTGCGACCACGTGTCGAAGCCCTCCCGCATCGATCGCCTGCTGCCGCGTGGCGCAGGACGAGCCGTCGTAGCTCCAATGCCGCGTCGGTGGAATCCATCGGAGGATGGCGTTCCTTCCCCTTTCCCTGCTGGAGGAGAAGAGGAGAACCGCGTCCCGCTGCGGACCCTTGACGCCACGCCCGGGCCGCAGATAGCTCGCAGGGTCCAGGCCGATGCCGATGTAGCCTCCGACGAGGTTGACGAACCCTCGGCCGAAATTGCCCGTCCCCTTCATGCCGGCGCCAGCCACATCGGCGTCGAGCAGGTAGAACGAACACCCCTGGCTGTTGCCGCCCCAACTGATGTAGTCGAATTCCAGGTAGACGTTCTTGCCGATGGCGTCAAAAGCCCTGAACAGTTCGATGGAGCCGTTGCAATTCCGCTCGCTCGCCGTCGTCACCGTGAACCATCCATCTTTCGCCGCTTCGACAATCCCTACGGGAAGGACTGTCCATATCGCGCCTTGCGCCGCGGCCTTGGCATCGGGTGTCTCTTTCATTGCGAACCTCCGTCGGAATGTCGTGCGAGGCGTCGAAGCTGCCCATTCAGCCGAGAGTGCGCCTCTGCCATCCCGGCTCATGATGTCTCTCTTGTCCTGGGCCCTGTGCGACCCGCCGTGCACGTGTGGATCGCAGTGAGCGAGACGAAGGCAACTTCGATGCCAGCGCGAGCATTCACGCCCTCCCGCTCGGAGAGCGGCATGCGGACACGGTGGAGGTCGCCAAGGGGAGCCGATATCTGTCACGACGGTTTGACGTCGCCGCATATCTTCTGGCAATCGCGCAGGCAGCCGCTCTCCAAGGAAGGGCACGCGAGTTTCGGCCTCGCGTGGTGGCGCGCGACTCCGCATCACCGATGTGACGTGCGCCACCGCGACAGCAGTTGCTGTTGCAGGCCTGGCGCCGCCCCGGCCTACATGGCCTTCACTTCCAGACGGTTGTCAACCGAACTGACACCCTTGACCGCCCTCGCGAGCTGCTCCGCCCGCTCCTTGGCCGCGGCGTTCGGCGCGGGGCCCTTCAGGCTCACGACACCGGCCTTGGTGTCCACGTCGATGCGCGTGGCGCTCAACTCCGGATCCTTCGCCAGCGAGGAGGAAACGGAGGCCGTGATGGCTGCGTCATCCACGGCAGCGACCGCAGACGCCCCGGCATTCTTCACAGCTTGCTCGGCAGCGGCGGCGTCTTGCCGCACTTCCGCTGACTTCGCGAAGGCCACCGTCTTGTCGCGCGCGGTCTCCGCGAGTTCGGCAGCCTTGCGCGCACCATCCTTCACCGCGTCCTCAGTTTTCGCGACGGCAGAGTCCAGCTTCTGGCCGGCGCTCTGGTCGGCGTTGCGATCCGTGCAGGCTGCCAGCGCAAGCACGGCGGCCGCCACTGCCATGACGACGAGGGGCATTGGCGAACGATGAGTCCTGGAGTGCTGTTTCATCCCGCTTCGGCGGGTCGTGGTCGTGAAAGTCATGATCGGTTCCTTTCGCCACCACCCTAGACAAAGAACGCGCTGACGGGGCACCGCGAGGGCCGCAATCGCCTGTAGGACGCGGGCAACGACAAACCGCCGCGTAGTCCTTGGCTGGCAGACCAGGCGCCGCCATTGCCCCACACTGCGCGCATGCCGAGCCGCCTGCGCCTCATCTCCGTCACCGTGGAAGAACCCGTCCCGGGAGCCTTTCATTGGCTGCTGCTGGAGAGCAGCGACGGCGCCACGGGCTGGGCGGAGCTGGAGAGTTCCGAAAAGGCCTTCAAGTCCTACCGCAAGGCAATGGCCGGCGGCCTCGCGGCCTTGCAGCGGATGATCGATGACCTCGACGACGGCCCGCGCGAGGCGGCACGTGCGGCGCCCATCCCTCTGGCCCGCAAGAAGCCGATCGGGCCCTTCGGCTTCGGCCAGCTTCGTTAGGCGGGCAAAAAAAAGGCCCGCGCGAGGCGGGCCGAATGATCTCTGGTTAGAAGATCCCTGGAGAACCATCCTCTCTATCGGCGTGGGCTCCGGAATCTTGAGTGCTCGATGCGAATGAATGCGCGAAACGCGACTTTCACCACATGAACCAGTAGGGGCGCAGCGGGCTCGGGCTGGTATCCAGTGCATCGCTGATGGTGGTGGCTTCGCGAAAGCGGCGGCGCACCTCGAATTCGTACTCGCGCGCGACGCGGCGCGCATGCGCCACGCCCTGCAATGCCTGCAGGCGCCAGGCACGGGCGCGTGTCATCAGGTCCTCGTCAGTAAGATCTGCCAGCTGAGTCATGCCGCTATTCTGCCGGGAGATCATGAAAGCGCGAAGCCGCGTGTGGTTTGGATGGCAAATGAGACTTTGCAATGAAGTCTTTAGATCCAAAGTGCCAAAAGTTACCGCAGTTCATCGAGCCGCGATTAAAGAAGCACCGGGCGCCGCCGAAATGCATTGCAGTGCAACCCATCGAACAGCGAGCGCAACATGTCCAGACTCATCGTATTGGCCAAACACGGCAGTGTCAGGCAGATCAACATCCAGGGCCCCGTCACCACGATCGGCCGCGATCCGAGCTGCGGCGTGCAGATCGACAGCCTGGGCGTGAGCCGGCATCACGCGGCGATTCGCTGGACGGGCGACCGTTTCGTGATCCTCGACACCGGCAGCCGCAACGGCACTTTCGTGAACAAGCGGCGCGTGCGCTCGCACGCGCTGAAGAACGGCGACGCCATCACGATCGGTGACTGCCAACTGCGCTTCCTCTACACGGCCGCGGTGCTGCCAAGCGACGAGGCGCTTCGGCTCGTGACGGTGATCACCGACCCGATGAATGTCGATGCGGTGCGCGAGCGCAGTGATTGGGCCAACTTCTTCCGCACCGGCAAGTTGGCGCGGCACCTGCACTGACCACGGGGCCGCTCGGCGGCGGCCGGCGGCGTCCGACTTCGGCGCGCGGCGTGCGCCCGCGCGCTTCGTCCGAGCGCACGCGATACTGGCGCGACAGGGCCGCGTGGCCTTGCAAGGAGCGAACCCTGAAGAACGACGCCGGCACCGACACCTCCTCCCACGCCTACGCGCGCGAGCGCTTCGTGCGTGTGCGCGGCGCGCGGGAGCACAACCTGCGCGACGTCGATGTCGACATTCCGCGCGACGCGCTTGTCGTTTTCAGCGGTGTCTCCGGCTCTGGCAAATCCTCTCTCGCCTTCGGGACGATCTACGCGGAGGCCCAGCGCCGCTACTTCGAGTCCGTCGCGCCCTATGCACGCCGGTTGATCGACCAGGTCGGCGTGCCGGCGGTCGATGCCATCGATGGCTTGCCGCCCGCCGTCGCCCTGCAGCAGCAGCGCGGCACGCCCAGCACGCGCTCGTCGGTGGGCAGCGTGACCACGCTGTCGAGCCTGCTGCGCATGCTCTACTCCCGCGCCGGCAGCTACCCGCCGCGCCAGCCCATGCTCTACGCGGAGGACTTCTCGCCCAATACGCCGCAGGGGGCATGCCCCACCTGCCATGGCCTCGGCCGCGTCTACGAAGTGACGGAGGCCTCGATGGTGCCGGACGACTCGCTCAGCATTCGCGAGCGCGCCGTCGCCGCCTGGCCGCCCGCCTGGCACGGGCAGAACCTGCGCGACATCCTGGTCACGCTCGGGCATGACGTGGACAAGCCGTGGCGCGAGCTGCCGAAGAAGGTACGCGACTGGATCCTCTTCACCGAGGAGCAGCCCACCGTACCCGTGTACGCAGGCTTCACGCCCGCCGAGACCCGCGCCGCGCTGCGCGGCAAGATGGAGCCGAGCTACCAGGGCACCTTCATGGGCGCGCGCAAGTACGTGTTGCACACCTTCGCGACCACGCAGAGCGCGCTGATGAAGAAGCGCGTTTCCCGCTTCATGGTCGGGAAGCTCTGCCCGGCCTGCGCCGGCAAGCGGCTCAAGCGCGAAGCCTTGTCGGTCACCTTCGCCGGGCACGATATCGGTGCGCTCTCGCGGATGCCGCTGAGTGAACTCGCCGAGGTCCTGCGGCCCGCGGCGGAAGGCCATCTGGCCCCGCAGGAGCATGGCGGGCAGGGCGTGAGCCGCGCGGCCGCGCGCAAGGACACCGCGCGCCGTGTCGCCGCCGGCGGCGCCGCGCACGAGGCGGCGCCGGACGTGCGGCGCACGCCGAACCTTTCGGAAGAAAAGCGCATTGCCGCGCAACGCATCACGCACGACGTGCTCGAACGCGTGGACACGCTGCGCGACCTCGGGCTCGGTTACCTCTCGCTCGACCGCGCCACGCCCACGCTCTCGCCCGGCGAACTGCAGCGCCTGAGGCTCGCGACCCAGATCCGCTCCAACCTCTTCGGCGTCGTGTACGTGCTGGACGAGCCCTCGGCCGGCCTGCATCCGGCGGACGGCGAGGCGCTGCGGGTCGCGCTGGACCGGCTCAAGGCCTCGGGCAACTCCATCTTCGTGGTGGAGCACGACCTTGACGTGATGCGCCATGCGGACTGGATCGTCGATGTGGGGCCCGACGCCGGCGAGCAAGGCGGCCGCGTGCTCTACAGCGGACCGCCCGAGGGCCTGCGCGCGGTCGAGGCATCGCACACCGCGCGCTATCTGTTTGGCGAACCGGCGGGCCGCGCCAGGCCGCCGCGCTCGCCCAAGGGCTGGCTCAGGCTCGAGGGCGTGACGCGCAACAACCTGCACCGGCTGGACGCCGCCCTTCCCACCGGCGTCTTCACCGCGGTGACCGGGGTGTCGGGCTCGGGCAAATCCAGCCTCGTCAGCCAGGCCCTCATCGAACTCGTCGCGGCCCACCTTGGCCACGAAGCGCCCGACACGGAAGAGGAGGGCGGCGAATCCGAACCTTCCCCGGCCGGGCTCATGAGCGGTGTCACGGCAGGCCGCATCGCCGGCGGCATGGAGCACATCCGCCGCCTGGTGCGTGTCGACCAGAAACCGATCGGCCGCACGCCTCGCTCCAACCTGGCCACCTACACCGGCCTCTTCGACCACGTGCGCAAACTCTTCGCCGCCACCCGGGCCGCGCGTTCGCGCCGCTACGACGCCGGGCGCTTCTCCTTCAACGTGGCGAAGGGCCGTTGCGACACCTGCGAGGGCGAGGGCTTCGTCAGCGTGGAGCTGCTCTTCATGCCCAGCGTGTACGCGCCGTGCCCGGCCTGCCATGGCGCGCGCTACAACGGGAAGACGCTGGAAGTCCTCTGGCGTGACCGGAACATCGCGCAGGTTCTGGGCATGACGGTGGACGATGCCGCCGCCTTCTTCGCCGACGAGCCGCCGGTGGCCCGCTCGCTGGGCCTGCTGCAGGCCATCGGCCTGGGCTACCTGCGGCTCGGCCAGCCGGCCACCGAGCTGTCGGGCGGCGAGGCCCAGCGCATCAAGCTCGCGACCGAGCTCCAGCGCGCGCAGCGGGGGGACACCCTCTACGTGCTCGACGAGCCCACCACCGGCCTGCATCCCTCCGACGTGGACAAGCTCATGGCCCAGCTCGACGGCCTGGTCGAGGCCGGCAACACCGTGGTCGTGGTGGAGCACGAGATGCGCGTCGTCGCGGCCAGCGACTGGGTGATCGACATGGGCCCGGGTGCCGGGCAGGAGGGCGGCCGTATCGTGGCGAGCGGCACGCCCGTGGAGCTTGCCCGGGCCCAGGCCAGCCGCACCGCGCCGTACCTGGCGCGCGTGCTGCCTACTTGAGCTTGCGGTCCTCGCGCTTGGCGTCTTCCATCGCCTCCGGCTCCAGCTCCTCGGCGGAGCGGTTGAGGTGCACGAACACGCCCCAACCCGCGAGCAGCAGCGCCACCGCGCCCAGGATGACGCCCGAATAGAGCAGCTGCGCGGCATCCTCGTGCGCCCGGAAGGTGGCGACCAGCCCCTCGACCGCGATCGCGACCACGATGACCACCATGAAGCGCGACAGGAAGCGGCGCACCCGTGTCGGTGCGCTGATGTGCGAATCCCGCACCACTTCCTCCTCCGCGATGGTCTGCGCGATCTGCAGCGCGACCACCGCCGCCGCCAGGAGACCGACCGCCTCGATGATCTGCTCGGCGGCACCGCGGTCCAGCCCGCCCATGAAGGCCAGCCAGCCGATGCGCACCGAAATCACGACGAGCATCAGCGCGGCGCACGCGAAAAGCAAGGCCATGAAGGCATGGATGCCGGCGAAGACGCGAAGGATCAGTTTCATGGCCGGCGCAGCCTAGCCGGTCCTGACGGCCGCGGCAGTAGGCGGGCGCCGCGTGCGCGCGCCCGCCTCAGGCCGCGAGCGAGACGCTGAAGCCGACCGTCGTCACGCCGTCCTCCGAGCGCGCGAACACGGTGCCGTTGTGCATCACCGCCACCGCCTTGACGATCGCGAGGCCGAGCCCGTGGTTCTCCCCGCTGTTGTGGCGCGAGGTGTCGACCCGGTAGAAGCGGTCGAAGAGCCGTGGCAGATGCTCCGCCGCGATCGGCACGCTGGGGTTGGAGAAGCTCACTTCCGCCGAGTGTTCGTTCCGCTCGATGCGCACCCGCACCGTGGCGCCGGGGCGCGAATGCTGGATGGCGTTCTGCAGCAGGTTGGTGAGCGCGCGTCGGAAGAGCGATGTCTCGATGGGGGCGACTGCGTCGCCTTCGACCAGCACGCTCATGCCCGCCTCGTCCAGCAACAGGTCGAGGAACTCGACCGTCTTGCCCACCTCCTGCGCGATCGAGGCGGCCACCAGCCCGCGCGCCCGCACGCCCTGTTCGGCGCGGGCGAGGAAGAGCATGTCGGCCACCACCGCGCGCAGCCGCTCCAGCTCCTCCAGGTTCGACTGCAGCACCTCCTGCAGCGCCCCCGCGTCGCGCGGCCGCGCCAGCGCGACCTGGGTCTGGCCGATCAGGTTGGCCAGCGGCGTGCGAAGCTCGTGCGCCACGTCGTCGTTGAAGGTCTCCAGTTGGCGGTAGGCGGCGTCCAGCCGGTCCAGCGCGGCGTTGAAGGATGCGCCCAGGTCCGACAGCTCGCGCGGCAGGGCCGGCAACTGCAGTCGCTGCGCCCGGTTGCCCGGCCCGATGCGCTGCGCATCCGCCGAGAGGCGCTGCACCGGCCCCAGCCCGATGCGCGCGATCCAGTAGCCCAGGCCCGCGGCCACGGCGGTGCCCGCCAGCGTCAGCAGCGCAAGCGCCGTCTCGAAGGTGCGCAGGGTGTTGCTGAAGGGCTCGGCGTCCACGCCCGCCGCGAAGCGGACCTCGGGGCGCAGCTCCGTCGCCGGCAGCGTACGGGCGCGCACGCGCATGCGCCGCACCTGCGGAGGCTTGCCGACGATCGTCTCCACGCTCTGGCTGGCGTCGGCGTCGATGTGAGGCATGTCCTCGCCATAGCGGTAGGCCGGGTCTTCGCTCCACATCCAGGTGCGGGTGCGCGTGTCGGCCGCGCCGAGGGTGTCGAGTTTCTCGCGGATGCGCTCGCCCAGGTTCGCAGCCCGGCCGTGCTCCAGCATGTACGACATGTCTTCCAGCTGCTCGTTGATCTGCTCCTGCTGGTGGTGCAGCAGCTCGTTCGACAGCACCCGGTGCAGCGCGCCACCGATCAGCGCGAAACCCGCCATCGCGGCCGCGGCGAACATCAGCGCCAGCCGGACCGCGATGGAATTCCTCACGCCTGGACCTCGTCGCCCCGGTCCTCCAGCACGTAGCCCATGCCGCGCACGGTGTGCAGCAAGCTGCGGCCGAAGGGCGCGTCGATCTTCGCGCGCAGGCGCTTGATGGCGACCTCCACCACGTTGGTGTTGCTGTCGAAGTTCATGTCCCACACCAGCTCGGCGATCACCGTCTTGGAGAGGATGTCGCCCTGGCGACGCGCCAGCACCGCCAGCAGCGCGAACTCCTTGGCCGTGAGGTCGATGCGCTGGCCACCGCGGATGGCCTTGCGGCTGATCAGGTCGATGCGCAGGTCGCCCACGCGCAGCAGCGTGGTCTCGTGGCTGCGGCCGCGTCGCGTCAGCGCCTGCAGCCGCGCCAGCAGCTCGAGGAAGGAAAAGGGCTTGACCAGGTAGTCGTCCGCGCCGTCCTGCAGGCCGCGCACGCGGTCCTCGATGCCGTCGCGCGCGGTCAGCATGATGACCGGCGTGTTCTTCACCGTGCGCAGCGACTTCAGCACCGAGAAGCCGTCCAGCCCCGGCAGCATGGCGTCGAGCACGATCACGTCGAAGTCGAAGTGCAGCGCCATGTGCTGCCCGTCGATGCCGTCGTAGGCCAGGTCGACCGCGCAGCCCTGCTCGGTAAGGCCCTGGAACAGGTACTCGGCGGTCTTGCGTTCGTCTTCGACGATGAGGACTTTCATTCTGGCGTGGCTCCCGCGGTGGCCTCGCCCGGCGGCAGCGCGGGCTGGCGCGCGGCCTTGCGGCGCATGTACCAGTGGTGCGCGCGGTCGAGGTAGAGGTAGATGATCGGCGTGGTGAAGAGCGTGAGCATCTGAGACAGGATCAGCCCGCCCACCATCGCGTAGCCCAGCGGCCGCCGCAGCTCCGAGCCGGCGCCGTGGCCCAGCATCAGCGGCAGGCCGCTCAGCAGGGCGCACATGGTCGTCATCATGATGGGGCGGAAGCGCAGTACGCAGGCCTCGAAGATGGCGTCGCTGGGCGACATGCCGCGGTCGCGCTCCGCGTGCAGCGCGAAGTCGACCATCATGATGCCGTTCTTCTTCACGATGCCGATGAGGAGAATGATGCCGATCAATGCGATCACGCTCAGATCGTACCCGCCCGCCATGAGGATGAGCAGCGCCCCGACGCCGGCCGAGGGCAGGGTGGAGAGGATCGTCAGCGGATGGATGTAGCTCTCGTACAGCAACCCCAGCACGATGTAGACGGAGATCAGCGCCGCCGCGATCAGGTAGGGCTGGGTGCGCAACGAGTCGCCGAAGGCCTGCGCCGCGCCCTGGAAGGTGCCGCTGAGCGTGGCGGGCACGCCCATCCGTGCCTGCGCCGCCTGGATGGAATTCACCGCCTCGCCGAGCGAAGTGCCCGGGCGGAGGTTGAAGGACAGCGTCACCGCCGGGAACTGCCCCTGGTGCGCGATCGCCAGGTAGCCCGTCTTGCTGGTGTCCAGCTTCACGAAGGTCGACAGCGGCACCTGCTGGCCGTTGATCGGCGAGGTGAGGTAGAGGCGGTCGAAGAGGGACGGGTCCTTCTGCAGCGCGGGCGTGACCTCCAGCACCACGTTGTAGCTGTTGAGCTGGGTGAAGTATTGCGCCACCTGGTGCTGGCCGATCGCGTCGTAGATCGTGGCATCCACCATCGCGGGCGAGATGCCGTAGCTGGACGCGCGCTGCCGGTCGACCGTGACCATGGCAGTCGGCGCGGCGTTCTGCTGGTCGGAGGTCACGTCCGTCAGTCCCGGGAGCTTGCGCATGGTCTCCAGCAGGCGCGGGGCCCAGGTGTTGAGCTCGGCCAGGTCTGAATCAGTCAGCGTGTACTGGTACTGCGTGCGCGAGAGACGCCCGCCCACGTTGATGTCCTGCCCCGCCTGCATGAAGAGCGTGATGCCCTGCACCGGCGCCAGCTTGGGGCGCAGGCGGGCGATGACCTCGTCGGCGTTCGAAGTGCGGCCCTCGTCCTTGGGCTTGAGGCCGATGAAGAAGTTGCCCGAGTTGAAGGTGCTGGCGCCGGCCTGCATGCCGAAGCTGGCCACGTCCGGATCCTGCCGGATGATGTCCGCCAGCTTGAGCATGCGCTCATGCATGACCTGCGAGGACGAATCCTGCGCCGAGTCGGCCGAGCCGTAGATGAAGCCCGTGTCCTGCTGCGGGAAGAAGCCCTTGGGGATGACGATGAAGAGCGCCACCGTGGCCGCCACCGTGAGCAGGAAGCTCATCAGCGTGATGAAGGGGTGGCGCAGCACCACGTGCAGGCCGCGCTTGTAGCCGTTCAGCATCGCGTCGAAGCCGCGCTCGAAGAGTTCGTAGGCGCGGCCGTGCTTCTCGCCATGCGTGTGCGGCTTCAGGAACCTGGCGCACAGCATGGGCGTGAGGGTGAGCGAGATCATCACCGACACGGCGATGGTCAGCGTCACCGTCACCGCGAACTCGCGGAACAGCCGCCCCACGATGCCGCCCATGAGCAGCAGCGGGATGAACACCGCCACCAGCGACACCGAGATCGAGATGATGGTGAAGCCGATCTCGCCCGCGCCCTTGAGCGCAGCCTCCATCGGCGCCATGCCGTCCTCGATGTGGCGGTAGATGTTCTCCAGCATCACGATGGCATCGTCCACCACGAAGCCCACCGCGATGGTCAGCGCCATCAGCGAGAGGTTGTCCAGGCTGTAGCCGACCACGTACATCACGGCCGCCGTGCCCAGCAGCGCGAGCGGCACCGTCACGCTGGGGATCAGCGTCACCGTCAGGTTGCGCAGGAAGACGAAGATCACCGCCACCACCAGCGCGATCGACAGCAGCAGGGTGAACTCCACGTCCTTCACCGAGGCGCGGATGGTCTGCGTGCGGTCGATCAGCGTGTTGACCGTCACGCTCGGCGGGATGGCCGCCTTCAGCCGCGGCAAGGCGGCCTGGATGCGGTCCACCGTCTCGATCACGTTGGCGCCGGGTTGCTTGGTGATGGCCAGCATGATCGCGCGGCCGTTGTCGATGTCGTTGCCCTCGGCCGCGGCGCTGCCGGCGTAGCCCCAGGCCGCGACCTTGGTGTTTTCCGGCCCGTCAACGGCCACGCCCACGTCGCGCACGCGAATGGGTGCGCCATTGCGCCAGGCCAACACCATGTCGTTCCATGGCGCGGCCTTCAGCAGCTGGTCGTTGGTGTAGACGTTCAGCGCCTGGGTCTCGCCGTCCAGCGTGCCCGTGGGCGCGCTGACGGTGGTCTCGGCGATCACGCCGCGCACGTCCTCCAGGCTCAGGCCCACGGCCTTGATCTTGGCCGGGTCGATCTGGATGCGCACGGCCGGCTTCTGCACGCCGAAGATGTTGACCAGCCCCACGCCCGAGATGCGCGAGATCTGCTGCGCCAGCACGTTGTCCGCGTAGTCGTTGACCTGGATCAGCGGCAGCACCTTGGACTGCACGCCCAGGATCAGCACCGAGGAGTCGGCCGGGTTGATCTTGCGGAAGCTGGGCGGACTCGGCAGGTTGTTGGGCAGCTGCCCGCCGGCCGCGTTGATGGCGGTCTGCACGTCCAGCGCGGCCGCATCGATGTTGCGGTCGAGGTCGAACTGCAGCGTGATCTGCGTGAGCCCCAGCGAGCTGCTGGAGGTCATCTGGCTCAGGCCGGCGATCAGCGAGAACTGGCGCTCCAGCGGCTGCGCCACGTTGGCGGCCATGGCCTCCGGGCTTGCGCCCGGCAGCCGGCCGGTGACCTGGATGGTCGGGAAGTCGACCTGCGGCAGCGGCGCGACCGGCAGGAGCGGCCAGGCCACGAGGCCCACCAGCAGCACGGCCAGCGCCAGCAGCGAGGTGCCGATGGGGCGCTTGATGAAACCGGCGGAAATGCTCAAGGCCTGGCTCCCGCGGCGCTGGCCGCCTTGTCCGCGCCGGGGGCCGGGCTGGCGCTCCCGGTTCCCGTCTCCGCGATACGCGCGCCGGGCGTGAGGCGGTACTGGCCGTCCACCACCACCCGGTCGCCGGCCGCCAGGCCCTTGGCGATGGTGGCCTTGCCGTCGATGGTGTCCGCCACGTCGATGGGCTGCACGCGCACCTTGTCGTCCGGCCCCACCACGTAGGCGAAGAAGCCGCTCTGGTTGCGCTGCACCACTGCCGAGGGCACCGTGAGCGCATCGGCGCGTTCACCGAGCACCACGCGCGCATCGACCGACTGGCCCGGCCACAGCTTGTGCTCCGCGTTGTCGAACTGTGCCTTGAGCGTGATCGTGCCCGTGGCGGTGTCGATCTGGTTGTTGAGCAGCACCAGCTTGCCGGTGGCGAGCACCTCGTGCGTGTCGCGGTCGATGGCTTCCACGCGCAGCGGCTCGCGGCTGCCGCGCAGCGCGCCGTTCACGGCCTGGAAGCCGTTCTCGGGCAGGGTGAACTGCACCGCGATGGGGTCGATCTGGTTGATGACCAGCAGCCCGTTCGCGTCGGCCGCGTGCACGATGTTGCCAGGGTCCACCAGCCGCGCGCCGATGCGCCCGCCGATGGGCGCGGAGATGGTGGTGAAGTCCAGCTGAACCTGCGCCAGATGGATCTGCGCGTCGTCGCTCTTGAGCGCGGCCTGCAGCTGGTTGACCAGCGCGCGCTGCGTGTCCAGCGTCTGTTGGCTGGTCGCGTCTTCCTTGATCAGGTCGCCGTAGCGCTTCAGGTCGGCGCGGGCGTTGGCGAGCTGGGCCTCGTCCTTGGCCTTCTGCGCGACCATCTGTTCGAGTTGCGCCTGGAAGGTGCGCGGGTCGATGCGGGCCAGCACCTGGCCGGCCTTCACGTCCTGACCCTCGCGGAAGTCGACGCGGTCGAGCTGGCCGTCGACGCGCGGGCGCACGGTGACGGAGGCCACCGTGGTGACGGTGCCCACGCCGGTGCGGGCGATGGGCACCGTCCCGCTCGTCACCCGCGCGGTGGTCACGGGCACGGGCGGCGGCCCGGCGGTGGTCCGCGCGGGCGGCTTCCACAGCCAGTGCCAGGCGGCGAGGGCGATGAGGATCACCGCGACCAGCGCGATGAAGGGGGACAGCTTGCTCTTGCGCTCCATGGTCTTCATTTCCCGGCCGAAGCCGTCTTGTCGGGTTCGGCCGGACTGGCGCCGGCGCTCACCTGCAGTCGGGCGGCATTCCAGCCGCCGCCCACCGCCTTCACCAGGGCGACGCTGGCGGCGAACTGGCGGCCCTGCAGGTCCAGGGCCGTGCGTTCATTGGTCAGCGCGAGCGACTGCGCCGTCACCACGCTGAGGAAGGTGGTCGTGCCCGCGCGGTACTGGCTCAGGGCCACGCGCTCCGCCTCGCGGGCGGATTTCACCGCCAGGTCCTGTGACTCGCGCTCGCGCGCCAGCAGCTCCAGGGCGGCGAGGTTGTCCTCCACCTCCTGGAAGCCGCCGAGCACGGTCTTGCGGTACTGCGCCGCCGAGGCATCGAAGGCCGCCCGGGCCTGCGCCACCTGCGCGCTGCGCGCGCCGCCGTCGAGCAGCGTGCCGGCCAGCGCGAAGCCGAGTGCCCAGACCTTGTCAGGCGCGGCCAGCCAGGGGCCCAGCCCGGCGCCGCCGAAGCCGCCGCTGGCGGTGAGCGAGAGGCTGGGGTAATACGCGGCCTGCGCCACGCCGATGCCCGCGTTGGCGGCCGCGGCGCGTCGCTCGGCGCCGGCGATGTCGGGACGGCGCTCCAGCAGCTCGGACGGCACGCCGACCGGCACCTCCGGCAGCCTCAAGGCGAATTCGTCCTGCGCGATGGAGAACTGCGAAGGCGTCTTGCCCAGCAGCACCGCGATCGCATGTTCGAGCTGGCGGCGCGTCAGGTCGTTGTCCACGGCCTGCGCCTGCGCGGCCTGCAGCGTCGTATTGGCCAGCTCCACGTCGCCGCGGGTCACCACGCCGGCGCGGTACTGGCTCTGCGTGATCTTCAGCGACTTGCGGAAGGCTTCCAGCGTGCGCTCGAAGAGCTTCTGCTGCGCGTCGGCCACGCGCAGCTGGATGTAGTCGCTGACGACGGAGGCCTGCACCGCGAGCCGCGCGGCGGCCAGGTCCGCGTCGCTGGCCTGGGCGTTGTCGCTCGCGTTCTCCACGCCGCGCCGCACGCGCCCCCAGAGGTCGGGCTCCCAGCTGGCATCGAGCGACCATGCATGCGAGTTGCCCAGCGTGCTGACGCCAAAGGCGTTCTTGCCGCGCTGGCGGTCCACCGAGGCGTTGGCACCGAGCGTGGGGAAGAAATCCGAGCGCGCGTTCTGCACCAGCGCCTGCGCCTGCCGGTACTGCGCCTCGGCCACCTGCACGTCCTGGTTGGCCCGGTTGGCCTCTTCGACCAGGGCGTCGAGCCGGCTGTCGCCGAAAGCGGACCACCAGGGCTTCGCGCTGTCGGCGCTGGCGGGCGTGGCGGTCTTCCATTGACCGCCTTCCTTGAAGGCCGGGGCGGAGACGCCTTCAGGTGCGCTCGGGCGCTGGTAATCGGGGCCGACCGCGCAGGCGCCGAGCGACGCGGCCATGGCCAGCGCCAGGAGCCGGGGCAGGAATTCGGGAGGATGCAAAGCGCGCATGCCGCCCACTCTAGGGAGCAGGCCCCGACAGCAGGCTGTCGGCCGGATGACATCGCCGTCAGCAAGCCGTCATGCCATGCGCACTATGTTGCCAGCTCGCGGGCGAAGGCGAGCAGAAGTCGGTCGGAGCCTCGCGGGCCGATCAGGGACAGCCCGACAGGGATGCCGCCGCTCGTGCCCAGCGGCAGGTTGAGCTGCGGCAGGCCGGTCAGTCCGGCAATGCAGGTCAGCAGCACGATGCGGTCCACCGCCTCGTGCATTTCCCCCAGCCGCGCGGAGCGGCGGATCGGCAGGATGGGCGAAGTCGGCAGGCACAGCACCCGCGTCTCGCCGAGCAGCTCGTCCAGCCGCGCGCGCACCTCGGCGCGCATCCGGCGTGCCGGCACCATATCCGACTCCTGCACGGCGCCGGCCGCGACCAGCGAGCGCGCGACCTCGAAGGAGAAGGTCGGGTTGCATTCGTCGACCCAGGCGGCGAAGGTGCGGCCGAACTCCCAGGATTGCAGCAGGCGCTGGTTGGCGCACCAGTCGGCCAGCCGCTGCGGCGCGAGCGTGATGTCGCGCACGCGCGGCAGCGCCGCGCCGACGGTGTGCAGGGCATCGCCCAGCGCTTCGCACACTTCCGGGTCCGCGCTCGCGAATGCGTCCTTGGCGAACAGCACCTCCTCGAAGGCGGCGGGCTGCGGCGAAGACAGGGCGGGCAGCAGGACGTCGCCCACCGCCTCGAAGCGCGCCGCATCGGGCGCGAAGAAGCCCACCGTATCGAAGCTGGGCGACTGCGTCATCATCCCGTCGACCGGGATCGTGCCATGCGTGGGGCGCAGGCCGTACAGCCCCGTGAAGCTGGCGGGAATGCGCACCGAGCCGCCCGAATCGGTGCCCAGCGCGAAGTCCGCCAGCCCGGCCGCGACGGCCGAGGCCGACCCGCTGGACGAGCCGCCCGGCACGCGGTCCGGCGCACGCGGATTGCGCGGCGTGCCGTCGAAGCGGTTGATGCCCAGCAGGCCGAGCGAGATCTCGTCCGTCACCGTCTTGCCGACGAGCGCGGCGCCGGCCGCGAGCAATTGCTCGACGGCCCATGCCGAGCGCTCCGCCCGCCCGTGCGTCCGCGCCCAGTCCGGATTGCCCGCGCCGGTGACGTGCCCGCGCACGTCGAACAGGTCCTTGGCCGCGAAGCGCAACCCCGCCAGGGGCCCGGCCGCCGCGCCGGCCACCGTGAGCCGCGGCCCCGCGACGAAGGCGCCGCCGTCGTCCTGCATCGTCACTCCTTGTAGAGCTTGCGGAAATCGGGATGGGTGTGGAACCAGTACTCGAAGCCTTTCACGTTCGGCTGCATCGCGTAGTCGGCGAAGCGGGTGTAGAGCGGGATGCGCGGCAGGTCGGTCATCACCGTGTCCACCATCTTCTGCAGCGTGTCCTTGTAGAGCTTGTCGTCGGCCGTGAAGCGCGAGGTCTCGATCAGCGCGTCCAGCGCCGGGTTGGTGTAGTTGGCCGTGTTGAAGACCGCGTTGTTCTTGCCGTCGAAGTTCCAGAAGAAGAAGTAGTCCGGGTAGTCGAGCCAGCCGTAGAACTCGGCGATCACCATCGGCATCGACTTGCTCGCCATCTGCGCGAACCAGTTGGAGCCTGGAACTTTCTCCAGCGTGACTTCGACGCCGATCTTCTTCAGCGACTCCTGGATCAGGATCGCGGTGGGCTCGCGCACCGTCGCCTCGCTCAGGTCGAAGGACAGCGTGGTCTTGAAGCCGTTCGGCAAGCCCGCCTCCGCCAGCAGCGCCTTGGCCTTGGCGAGGTCGGTGCCGTGCTTGATCGGCACCGGCCAGGTGGCGGCGTAGGGCTTGGCCGGGTCGCCGCCGTACATCGGCACGCCGCGTCCGTAGAGCGCGCTCGCGAGGATCTCCTTGTACGGGATGGCGTAGGAGATCGCCTCGCGCACCTTCGGGTTGTCGAAGGGTTTGATCTTGGTGTTCATGTCCACGAAGATCAGGTCGTTCTGCACCGGCACGCCGACCACCTTCACCTTGCCGATCTTGGCGAGGTCGGCGTAGTCCTTGGGCGGCAGGCCGACGGAGATGTCCACGTCGCCCTTCTCGATCAGCGCGCGGCGCGTGCCCGCCGAGGCGATCTGGCGATAGATCACCTTCTTCAGCTTCGGCAGCGGCCCGGACTTCCAGTTGTCGAAGCGGGCGAACACGGTCTGCTGGCCGGGCGTCCACGATTCGATCTTGTAGGCGCCGCCGCCCGCGTCGTTGCGCTGCACCCATTCGAGCGCCCAGGGGTCGGCCGCGGTCGCGTGCTTCTTGGCCAGCTCGGAGTTGATGATGACGGGCACCGGCACGGCGAGGTCGGGCATCACGAGCTTGTTCGGCTTGTCCAGCGTGATGCGGAAGGTGTAGTCGTCCACCACCGAGAACTTCGCAGGGTTGTCCAGCGAGCCGGCCGCCATCTGCACGGCCGGGAAGCCGCCGGCCGCCACCGCGCGGTCGAAGGACCACTTGACGTCCTTGGCCGTCACCTTCGCGCCGTCGTGGAAGGTGGCGTCCTTGCGCAGGTAGAAGGTGTAGACCTTGTTGTCGGGGCTCACGTCCCAGCGCTCGGCGAGCTCGGGCGTGACCACCTTCGCGTCGTACGACACGGTGCCGTCGGCCAGCTTCTTCTCGCCGTGGCTCACCAGGCGGTCGTAGACCTGCCACACCACCATGCGGCTGTGGTCGTTGGCCGTGGGCACCATGGTGTCCAGGCCATTGGGACCTTGCTCGGAGACGATGGTCAGCGTGTCCTTGGGCGTCGCGGCGCCCGCGGGCAGGGCGAGCGCGCCGAGCGCGGCGGAAAGGGCGAGCAATGCGCCCGCGCTTCGAATGCTGAGAACTGGCATCTGGCTTCCTTTGGAAATGGTGGAAAGGTCAAGACGAAGGAGACGGGGAACACGGTTCAGAGCCCGAGCGTGTCGAGCAGCGCGGGCCACTTGTGGGCCCACGGCCGCGCGCGCTCGAAGGCGCCGGAGGCGGCCAGCACGGTGCGGTCGTCCAGATGGCGGCCGATGATCTGCAGGCCGACGGGCAGGCCATCCCTGGTGAAGCCGGCGGGAATGCTGGCGGCGGGCTGCCCGGTCATGTTGGCCGGGAAGGTGAAGCACAGCCAGTCGGCGTTGCGGCCCATGCGACCCTCGATGATCTCCGGGCCCTGCATGTGGACGGGGAAGGGCGGCACCGCCAGCGTGGGCGTGAGCAGCAGGTCGTAGTTCGCCATGAAGCGCCACATGGCGTTGCAGATCGCCTTGCGCTGCGTGTGCGCGTCGGTGAAGTCCTCGGCCGTCCAGGGGCGGTAGAGCAGGTCGACCAGGTGCGGCGAGATCTCGTGCTCGCGGCCCTTGATCATGCGGCGCATGCCCGACAGGTCGGTGTCGGCCGCGACCAGCGCCCAGAAGGTCGCGCCCGCGTCCGCGCCCCAGCCGGGGTTGGCGCGCTCGACGGTACAGCCCAGGTCCTTCTCGAAGACGGAGACCGCCTCGGACACCACGCGACGCACCTCCGGGTCGACCGCCGCGTAGCCCCAGTCCTCGCTGTAGGCGATGCGCAGGCCCTTGATGTCGCCCTTCACCGCTTCGAGATAGTCGAAGTCGGCCGCCGGGATGGAATAGCGGTCGCGCGGGTCCGGCCCGGCGATCACGCTCAGCATCAGCGCCGAATCTGCGACCGTGCGGCTCATCGGCCCGATGTGCTCCAGCGTCTCCCAGCTCGACACGCCGGGGTAGCGCTCGTCGCGGCAGCCGGGGTAGAGCGCCACGCGGCCCATCGAGGCCTTGATGCCGTAGAGCCCGCAATGCGCCGACGGGATGCGCACCGAGCCCCCGCCGTCGCTGCCGATCGCGAAGGGCGCCACGCCGCTCGCCACCGAGGCGCCGGAGCCCGCGCTGGATCCGCCGGAGGTCAGCGCGAGGTTCCACGGATTGCGCGTGGTCTCGAACACCGGGTTGTGGCCCACGCCGCTGTAGCCGAACTCCGGCACGTTGGTCTTGCCGATGATCACCGCGCCGGCCGCTTTCAGCCGCTCGACCACGATGTCGTCCTCGTCGGGCACGAAGTCCTTGTAGAGCGCGGAGCCCATCACGGTCTTGATGTCCTTCGTCGCGACCAGGTCCTTGATGCCGATCGGCACGCCCGCGAGCGGCCCGACGGCTTCGCCTCTGGCGAGCTTGTCATCCACCGCCTTGGCGGCGGCGCGCGCGACCTCCGGCGTTGGCGTGCAGAAGGCGTGCGTGTGCGGCTCCAGCACGTCCATGCGGCGCAGCACGGCCTCCGTCACTTCGGCGGCGCAGAGTTCCTTCTCGCGGATGCGTCGCGCCAGGCTGACGGCATCCATCCTGCAGATCTCGTTGTCGGTGGCTTTGCTGGACATCGGTGTACCTCGTGGAAAGAAGTGGAGAGATGCCCGCGCGCTTCAGGCGAAGTGGCAGGCGGCGAAATGGTTCTCGGGGCCGTCGCCCACGCGCCGCAGCAGCGGCGCGGCGGTGACGCAGCGGTCCGTGCTCACGGGGCAGCGGCCGTGGAAGCGGCAGGCGTTCGGGTCCGGGTCGATGGGGCTGCGCGGGCTGCCCTCCAGGCGCAGGCGCTGCTCGCCGCGCCGCGCCGGGTCCGGAATGGCCGCGATCAGCGCCTTGGTGTAGGGATGGCGCGGCGCGGTGAACAGCGCCTCCGCCGGCGCGACCTCGACCACGCGGCCGAGGTACATCACGACGATGCGCTCGCACAGCAGCCGCACGACGTTGAGGTCGTGCGAGACGAAGAGGTAGCTCATGCCCAGCCGGTCGCGCAGGTCGGCCAGCAGGCGCAGGATGACGGCCTGCACCGAGACGTCGAGCGCCGAGGTCGGCTCGTCCAGGATCAACAGCGAGGGCTCCACCGCGATGGCGCGCGCGATTCCCACGCGCGCGCGCTGCCCGCCCGAGAGCTGGTGCGGGTAGCGCAGCACGAGTTCATCGGGCAAGCCGACCAGCTCGGCGGCGCGGCGAACGCGGCGGTCGAGTTCGGCCGCATCGCGCACGCCCAGCAGGCGGCGCAGCGGATCGGCGATCGAGTCGAAGACGCGGAAGCTCGGGTTCAGGCTCTCCGTCGGGTCCTGGAACACCACCTGGATGCGTGCCCGCTCGGGCGAGCGCACGAAGCGCCCGGCGCTCATGGCCGTGAGGTCGGTGCCGTCGAAGGTGATGTTGCCCGAGGTCGGATCGATCAGCCGCGCCAGCAGCCGCGCCAGCGTCGACTTGCCGCAGCCGGATTCGCCCACCAGGCCCACGCATTCGCCGGCGCCGATGCTCAGGTGCACGTCGTCGACCGCGTGCAGCATCGCACCTTTGCGGCGCGGGCCCACGGGGTACTTCTTGACGAGGTTGTGCACCTCCAGCAGCGGTGTGTTCACAAGGGATTCCGGCAACGGACGAGGTGATCGGCGGACACGGTGGTCCAGGGCAGCGGCGGCTCGGCGCAGGCGGGCAGGGCGCGCTCGCAGCGGTGGAGGAAGCGGCAGGCGGGCAGCGCGCCGCGCAGGTCGGGCAACTGGCCGGGGATGGCGCTGAGCCCCTCGACCGTGGAGCGCGGCGTGGGCGTGGAGGCAAGCAGCTGCCGCGTGTACGGATGGGCGGGGTTGCGCAGCAGAACCTCGGTGGGCGCGACCTCGACCAGGTGGCCGGCGTGCATCACCGCGATGCGGTCGCAGTACTCGCCCGCGAGTCCGAGGTCGTGCGTGATCAGCAGCGTCGACATGCGCGCGCTGCGGCTCAGGTCGCGGATGAGGTCCATGATCACGGCCTGCGTCGTCACGTCCAGCCCCGTGGTCGGCTCGTCGGCGATCAGCAACGCGGGCGAGCAGGCCAGCGCCATCGCGATCATCACGCGCTGGCACATGCCGCCCGACAGCTCGAAGGGGTAGGCGTCGTAGCGTCGCTCGGCGTCGGGAATGCGCACGCGCTCCAGCGCCTGGATGGCGTGGCGCCGCAGGTCCGCGGCGCGGATCGCGGCATGCTGGCGCAGCACGTCCTCGATCTGCAGGCCGACCTTGCGGATCGGGTTCAGGGCCGTGCGCGGGCTCTGGAAGATCATTGCCAGCTCGCGGCCGCGCAACTGGCCCAGCTCCGAAGGCGTGGCCTTGAGCATGTCGGTGCCGCCGAAGCGCACGGCGCCGGCCTCGATGCGCGCGGCCGGGTCCTGCAGGCCCATGACCGTGTAGGCCATGACGGACTTGCCCGAGCCGCTTTCGCCCACCACGCCCACGATCTCGCCGCGCCGCACGGAGAGCGACACATCTTCCAGGGCCTTGACCGTGCCGTGCCGCGTGCGGAACACGAGCGAGAGGCCGTCGATGGCGAGCTGGTCGCTCATGTGCGCCTCCGCGGATCGAGCAGGTCGCGCAGGCCGTCGCCCAGCAGGTTGAAGCTGAACACGGCCAGCACCAGCGCGGCGCCGGGGAAGACGAAGGTCCACCACTCGCCGGAGATGATGTTGCTCGCGCCCTCGGACACCATGATTCCCCACTCCGGCGTCGGCGCCCGCACGCCCAGGCCGATGTAGGAAAGCCCAGCCGCGTTGAGGATGGCCCAGCCCATGTTGAGCGAGGCCTGCACCATCATGGGCGGCAGGATGTTGGGCACGATGTGGAAGGTCAGCACCTGAAGCGGCGTGTTGCCGCCCATGCGCGCGGCTTCCACGTAGCCCATGTCGCGCCGCACGTTCACCTCGCCGCGCGCGAAGCGGTAATAGAAGGGCAAATTGATGATCATCGTGGCGATGACGATGTTCAGCACGTTGTTGCCCAGGGCCGCGACGATGCCCATGGCCAGCACGAAGAGCGGGAAGGCCATGATGGTGTCCATCGCGCGGCCGAGCAGCCGCTCCGTCCAGCCGCCGTAGTAGCCGCCCGCCGCGCCGAGCGCCAGCCCGGCGACGAAGGACAGCGCCACCGCCGAGATCGCCATGCCGAGGTCGAGCCGCGCCGCGACGACGACGCGGCTGAGGATGTCGCGGCCCAGCGCGTCGGTGCCGAACCAATGCGCGGCCGAGGGCGGCGCCATGCGCGCCGCGCCGTCGGTGGCGAGCGGGTCGTAGGGCACGATCCACGGCCCGAAGAAGGCGCACACGAGCAGCAGCGCGAGGATCGCGACCGCGACCAGCGTCAGCTTGTTCTCGGCGAAGGCGTGGCGCGCGTTCCGCGCGAGGGTGGTGGCGGCGCGCATCGCTCAGCCCTCGAAACGCACGCGCGGATCGATCAGCGTGCTCGCGACGTCGACCAGCAGGTTGAGGAGCGTGTAGAGCAGCGCCATCATCAGCACGAAGCCCTGCACCGCCGCATAGTCCGATGCCAGCACCGCACTCACGGCGTAGGCGCCGATGCCCTGCCAGCCGAAGACCTGCTCGATCAGCACGTTGGAGCCGAGCAGGAAGCTGAACACCATGCCCAGCACGTTCGCGACCGGCAGCAGCGCGTTGCGAAAGGCGTAGGTGATGAGCACCGTGCGGCGCGGCAGCCCGCCCGCGCGCGCCGTGCGCGTGAAGTCCGCGCCCAGCGCCGCGAGCATCGAGGCGCGCGTGATGCGCGCGATGGGCGCGAGCGCGAAAAGGGCGAGCGAGATGGAGGGCAGGGCAAGTTGCGCGAGCGATGCGCGGAAAAGCTCGCCGTCACCCGCGAGCAGGCTGTCGATGAGGTAGGAGCCCGTGATCCGCGCGGGCGGCGAGTGGAGCATCTCGTCCAGCCGGCCCACGGGCTGCGGCGCGATGTTGAGCAGGAAGTAGAAGACGTAGACCAGCAGCAGGCCGACGAAGAAGGTGGGGAAGGCCGAGCTGACGGTGATGGTGCCGCGGCAGAGATGATCGATCGCGGAGTCGGGGCGCGTGGCGGCGAGCACGCCCATGGGGATGGCCACCAGTACCGCGATCAGCAGCGCGCACGCGGTGAGCTCCATCGAGGCCGGCAGGCGCGTCATCAGGTCGACCAGCACCGGCTGGCCCGTCGTCAGCGAAGTGCCGAGGTCGCCGTGCAGCAGGTCGCCCGCGTATTTGAAGAACTGCTCGGGCAGGCTCTTGTCCAGGCCGAGCGAGGCGCGGATCTGCGCGATCGAGTCCGCATTGGCCGCCGGCCCCGCGAAGTACGCGGCGGGATCGCCCGGCAAGGCATGCGAGAGGAGGAAGGTGATGACCACGATGCCGACCAGGCTCGGGATCGTGCCCAGCACACGCTTCCAGACAAATGACATGAGGGCGAGGGAGAAAGGTGGAATGAAGAGAGGCCGGTGCAGCCGACGCAAGGTACGTGCCAAAAGTCACGCGCCGTGGCATGCTCAACCGTCACCAGAGCGGAATTTTGGTCATGCATGTCGGGCCGAGCCAAACGGTCGCAGGCGTCATTTTTCGCTCTGTCCACATGGTGGACTCCGGATCGACCCATGATCGAGCATGCCGCACAGACATGAGGCATAGGCAAGTCACTTGATGCACAATGCCGGTGGCTTTCGAGGCCTGCCGCGCGGGCGGCAGGCCGGAGCCTTTCTGCTGCGAGCATTCCATGCCAGACATCATCGAAGCGCGGCTGCTGACCCTGCAGGGCGCCCAGCGCATGCCGCGGGCCGCGACGGACACGGGAGGACGATGACAAGCGCACCCAGGAAGAAGGCCGCACCGAAGCCGGCCGCGAAGCGCGCGACACGCGCCAAGGCGGCGCAGGCCGAAGAACCCGCACCGCGCCGCGACGACTTGCAAGTGGGTGCCCGGCTCAAGCACGCGCGGCTCCTGGGCGGCATCCTGATGCGTGAACTCGCGGACAAGGTAGGCTGCACCGAGAGCATGGTCTCCAAGATCGAGAGCGGCCGCGTCGTGCCTTCGCTGCCCATGCTCCAGCGCCTGGTCGAGGCCCTGGGCCGCGACCTGGCGTCCTTCTTCGGCTCGGACCCGAACTCCCCGGCCCTGGTCATGCGCGCCGGGCAGCGCCCCATCACGCACACCGACCCGATCCGCTCGGGCCAGCGCGTGAGCTATGAGCGCCTGGTGCCTTTCGGCGCCGGCAACCTGCTGGAAGGCAACATCCACGTGGTGGAGGCCGACGGCGTGAAGCACGACCCGATCACGCACCAGGGCGAGACGCTCGGCTACGTGCTGGAGGGCCGCATCGACATCACGGTGGAGGCCACCACGTACACCCTGAACGCGGGCGACTCCTTCTTCTTCAAGAACCACCTGACCAACAGCTACCGCAACGCGGGGCCGGGGGTGGCGCGGGTGCTTTGGGTCAACACGCCGCAGGTTCACTAGCGATTGGACGCAGGTACTGGACGTCGAGGGTGCCTGGCCGGTGGTCGGCGAAGCCTTCCTTTCCGAATCGGCCAGGCGCTTCTACCGCTCGCGGGGCTTCGTCGAATCACCGATCCAGCCGATGACGATGTGCCTCCTGATGTCCACCATCGACCGGACGCTGCGTGAACCGCAGGCATGGCACGGCGGCGAACCGCCACGCGCGTTCCTACGCCGCCGATTCCAGCAATTCCACGATCTCTTCCGCATTCTTGAACTTGCGCGGATTGCTGTGCGTCCAGCGGTCCAGCAGCGCGTTCTTCGCGACCAGCGCGAAGTCGCTGCGTTGCACGCCCACCTTGTGCAGCCGGTTCGGCATCTCCAGGTCGTCGATCAGTTCCGCCACGAGGTCGGCCGTCTCCCGCTTCGCGTCGCCCAGGGCCTCGCTCAGCAGCAGCTGCTTGGCCTGCGTGACAGGCTTGTTGAAGCGCAGCACGGCGGGCAGCGTCACGCAGGTGCAATGGCCGTGCGGCACATGGAAGGTGCCGGCCAGCACGTGGCCGATGCCATGGCTGCCACCCATGGGCACCAGCGACCACATGCCCATCTGCGACAGCCACATGCCGGCCTGCGCGTCGGCGCGCGCTTCCAGGTCCTGCGGATCGGCCTTGGTGCGCTTCAGCGCGCCTGGCAGGATGCGCAGCGCCTGCAGCGCGGTGCCGTCGACGAAGGGGCTGCCGTAGGGCGAGTAGAAGGATTCGACCGCGTGGTCCACCGAGCGCATGCCGGTGGAAAGCCACAGGCCCAGCGGCGTGTGCATCGTCAGCGCCGGGTCGAAGACGACGGTGCGCGGGATCATCAGCGGGTTGCGAATGCTCTGCTTGAGCTTCTTCACCGGATCGTTGGAGCCGCCGCTCTGGTGGAACTCGCCGCCCGAGAGCGTCGTCGGCACCGCGATCTGCCGCACCGTCGGTCCGCGGAAGACCGGCGCTTCCACGACGCCGGTCACCGGATCGGTCTTGAGGCGGAAGGGCTCGAACTGGTCCAGCTCGGTGATGTTGTGCTCCAGGCAGAGCGCGACGTTCTTGCCAGCGTCGGTGATCGAGCCGCCGCCGATGCTGACGATCAAGTCCGCCTCGGCCGCGCGCGCGATGGCCGTGGCGCGCAGCACCGCGTCGCGCGGGATGTGCGCGGGGATGTCGTCGTAGATCGCGGCGAAGCGCGAGCCCAGCGCGTCGCGCATCTTGCGGATCTCGTCGGTCTTGTTGTTGAGCGTGTTGCTCACGAGCAGGAAGACGCGTCGCGCATCGAGCCGCGCGACCTCTTCCAGGATGACTTCGACGAAGGGCCTGCCGAAGAAAACGCGTTCCATCGGGGGAATGCTGAACGAACCTTGGCGCATGACTGTGTCCTTGGGGGGGCTGGATGGGAGGATGGGAAGATGGAAAGGACCCGGGCCGCACCGGCCTCAGGCGGAAATCGTTTCGGGCATCGCGCGGGCCATGTCCTTCAGGGCCGTGCGCTGGATCTTTCCGCTTGCCATCGCGGGCAACGCATCGAGGAAGACGATGTGCGAAGGGCGCTTGTAAGGCGAGACCCTGTCCTTCAGGAAGGCCTGCAGCGCGGCCGCATCCAGCGCCGTGCCGGGCTTGCGCTGCACGAAGGCGATGACCTCCTCGTTGCGCTCCACCTCGCGGCCGACCACTGCCGATTGCGCCACGGCCGGATGCGCGTTGAGCGCGGCCTCGACCTCGGCCGGATAGACGTTGAAGCCGGAGCGGATGATGATGTCCTTCAGCCGGCCGACCAGGAAGACGCTGCCTTCCGCGTCCAGCCGCGCGAGGTCGCCGGTGCGCAGCCAGCCGTCCCGCATGGTGGCTTGCGTGGCGGCGGGATCGCGGAAGTAGCCGCGCATGAGGTTCGGGCCCTTCACCCACAGCTCGCCCGAGGCGCCGGGCTCCACGTCCGCGCCCTCGGCGTCGACGATGCGGATCGAGAGGCCGGGGATGGCAGGACCGACCGAGGAATCGGCCCGCTTCTCGCCGTAGCGCGAATGACAGATGGTGGGCGAGCTTTCCGTCATGCCGTAGCCGTTGTGCAGCGGCAGCCCGAAGAGCGATTCGACCTCGGCCTTCAGCGTCGGATCGAGGGGCGAGCCGCCCGCGTAGACGTAGCGCAGGCGCGAGCCGCGCAGCGGGCGGCCGAGGCGCTTCAGGTGCGCGAGCAGGGCCGAGTGCATGGCCTGCACTCCCTGGAACATGGTGAGCCCCTTGGCCTCGATCGCGTCCACCAATGCGGCGACATCGAAGCGCGCGCGCAGCAGCACGGAGCCCCCGGCCGCGAGCGTGCCCAGCAGCACGCTGGTCAGCCCCATCGTGTGCGACATCGGCAGCACGCCGTAGCTGCGGTCCTCGGCGGACATGCGGCGGTAGCCGATCAGCGTGGTCGCGACAAAGAGCAGGCCGGCGTGCGTCAGCATCACGCCCTTGGGCTTGCCGGTCGTGCCCGAGGTGTAGATCAGCGCGGCCACGTCGCCGTCGCCGGGCTCGGCCGCGACGGGCCGCGGCGGGCTCGCGACGCGCACGTTGCCGGCGAGGCCACAGTCGATGGGCATGGCGTTGCGGCGAAGCGCGTGGACTACGCCGTCCTTGAAGCCGGCGTCGAGGTAGACCTCGGCCTGCGCGTCGGCGTGTGATGCGATGGCGTCGATTTCTTCCGCCGAGAGCCTGGCGTTGACAAGGACGAAGGCCGCGCCCAGCACGCTGCAGGCGAAGACGAAGTACACGAGCCCGGTGCAGTTCTCCGCCACCAGCATGACGCGGTGGCCGCGCGCCACGCCCATCGCCGAGAGCGCGGCCTTGGCATCGGCGATGCCGCGTTGCAACTGGCTGTAGCTGATGGTCCGCTCGTCTTCGAGCAGGGCGGGTGCATCCGGGGTGCGCGCGGCCCACCAGGCCGGCACCTCGTCGATGCGCAGGAAGCGGGGGGCGGTGTCGGTCACTGGCGGCCTCGCGCTCAGGCAGCCGAAGTGGCGGCCTCGACGTTGCGCACCATGTTCACCAGGCGCGGGCCCCATTTCTCGACCAGCTCGCGCTCGGGCAACTGGAAGGAAGGGCCGCAGACGTTGAAGCCCAGCGCCAGCGTGCCGTCGGCCGGGCGGTAGGGCACGCCGACAGCGTTCACGTCGCTCTGCCATTCGCCGATGGAGACGCAGAATCCGCGCTCCTCATAGGACTTCAGGCCCGTGTCCAGCGAAGCCTTGATCTGCCTGAAGTCGGCCTTGGCGTGTTGCGACAGCTCGTGGAGAAGGCGCTCGCGCTCCGCCCCGGTCAGCCCGCAGTAGTAGGCGCGGCCCATGGCGGAAGTGGCCAGCGGCACGCGCGAGCCGATGTTCAGGCGGAAGTTGTGGTTGGCGGCGCTCGCGGAGTTCTCGATGTAGAGCATGGTGTGCCGGTCCCGCGAGCCGATGCCGACGGAAGCCGAGCAGCTCTCGGCCAGCTCGCGCATGAAAGGCCGCGCCACCTGTCGCACGCGCAGCGCGCCCAGCACCGAGAAGCCGAGCGAGATCACGTGCGCGCCCAGGTAGAACTTGCCGGTGGCCTCCGCGTATTCGAGGTAGCCGTTGGCCACCAGCGTGTGCGCGAGCCGCGAGACGGTTGCCTTGGGCAGGCTGGTGCGCTCGACCAGGTCCTGAATGCTCAGGAAGCGCTCGGCCGTGCGAAAGCTGTCGAGCAGCTGGAGGCCTCGGGCGAGGGCGGAAACCTGGTCCTTCTCGGCCTCTTCGGCGGCAGGCGCGGCAGGGCTGCTGCTGGATTTGGGAGTCTTCAAGGTGGGTCCTGAAAAATGGAACAGATGGGCCATTATTTTTCACGTCAGGACTTCGTGCAAGCACTTTTGCGGAAAACCTTGTTGGAAAAGGAGGGCATCCGTCGCCGCTTGACGCGATCCAGGCCTCGCGGCAACAATGAAAAACGGAACCAGTGTTCCAATTAATCGTAATTTCAGCCCGAAAGCCTCCATGAACACGCAGTTCCGCACCGCGATCACCGACCTCTACGGCACACGCCTGCCCATCGTGGCCGGCGGCCTGCAATGGCTGGCCAATGCCGACTACGTGGCGGCCGCGGCCAAGGCGGGGATCATCGGCTTCATCACCGCCGCGAGCCATCCGAACACGGCCGCGCTGCGCGACGACATCGCCCGCTGCCAGGACATGGTGGGCGACCTGCCCTTCGGCGTGAACATTTCCATGCTGCCCGCGCCAACGCCCGGCGAGCGCGTGATGGAGACCTTCGAGACGGTCGTGCGCGCCGGCGTGCGCTTTGTCGAGACCTCCGGCCGCAACCCCGAGCCGTACCTGCCCATGCTGCACGGCGCGGGCATCAAGGTGCTGCACAAGGCGCCCTCGATCCGGCATGCGATCAAGGCGCAGAAGATCGGTGTCGACGCGGTGTCGCTGGTCGGCGCCGAATGCGGCGGCCACCCCGGCGTGGACCTGGTGGGCACCATGGTGCAGGGCGCGCTGGCCGGCAGCGCGCTCACCATTCCCGTGCTGCTCGGCGGCGGCATCGGTACCGGCGCGCAGGTCATCGCGGCGTTGGCGCTCGGCGTCGACGGCGTCACCATCGGCACGCGTTTCCTCGTGGCCGAGGAAGTCTGGGCGCACCGCGAGTACAAGGAGGCGCTGGTGCGTTCCCGCGAGACGGACACCGCGCTCATCATGCAGAGCGTGCGCAACACCGTTCGCGCCTTCCGCAACCAAACCACCGACGCCGTCGCCGAACTGGAGCGCACGCACGGCGGCGATTTCGAGGTGCTGCGCCCGCACGTCGCGGGCCTGCTGGGCCGCAAGGTCTACGAGACCGGCGACAGCCGCACCGGCACGCTCTCGCTCGGCCAGGCCGTCGCCTTCGCCGACCGCATCGAACCCTTCGCCGACATCGTCGAGCGCCTCGCGCAGGAAATGCGCGAGGCGCTCTCCGGCCTGCGGCGCTTCAGCCCGGACCTGCAACGGGCCACCGCCGATCTTTCCACCTGAGCGCCGCCCATCGCGGCAAGGAGACAAAGCAGATGAACTTCCAGCAACTGGCCCGCAAGGCCGCCATCCTCGGTGCCGCGCTCGCGGCAATGACGCTCGGCGGCGCGGCCCTGGCCGACGGCTATCCCGAGAAGCCGATCAAGCTCGTGGTGCCTTTCCCGCCCGGCGGCATCACCGACGTGATCGCGCGCAACCTGGCCAATCATGCGCAGGGCGCCATGGGCCAGCCCATGATCGTGGACAACCGTGGCGGCGGTGGCGGCGTCATCGCGACCGACCTCGTGGCCAAGGCCGCGCCGGACGGCTACACGGTGCTGCTCGCGGCCATCGGCCAGGCGGTGGTCAACAAGCACCTCTTCAAGAAGCTGCCCTACAACCCCGACACTGATCTCGCGCCGGTCTCGCTCATCGCGCAAGGGCCCAACGTGCTGGTCGTCAACGCCGCCAGCCCCTACAAGACGGTGGCCGACCTGATCGCGGCCGCGAAGAAGAACCCGCAGGACCTCACCTTCGGCACTTACGGCAACGGCTCCTCGCCGCACCTGCAGACCGCCTTGCTGATGCAGAAGACCGGCGTGAGCTTCACCCACATCCCCTACAAGGGCTCCGCGCCCGCGATGAACGACCTGCTCGGCGGGCAGACCACCTTCATGTTCGACAGCCTCATCACCTCGATGCAGCACATCAAGGCCGGCAAGCTGCGCGCGCTCGCCGTGACTTCGGCCAAGCGCAACCCGCTGATTCCCGACGTGCCGACCTTCGCTGAGGCCGGCGTGCCGGACTTCAGTTTCATGGCCTGGTATGGCATCCACGTGCCCGGCAAGACGCCGCCCGAGGTGGTGGAACGCCTGCGCAAGGAAATCGGCGAATTCGCGCGCACGCCGGCGGTGGTCAAGCAGTTCGCCGACCAGGGGCTGGAACTCACTTCGACCTCGCCAGCCGACTACGCGCGCTTTCGCGCCGCCGAGGACAAGACCTGGAGCGCCGTGATCCGGCAGGCCAGGATCACCATCGACTGAGCGACCAGAATGAAAGCATCAGACAGCACGCTCACGGCCGCCATCCAGGCCGAATGCAACCGGGTGCTCGACGCCTTCATGGCCGCGCTCAACGCCCACGACGCGGCGGGCATGGACGCCTGCATGCACTTCCCCCATCCGCGCTTCGCCGGCAACACCGTGAAGGTGTATGAGGCCGCGGGCAGCAACCCGATGGATCTCTTCAAGCGCCTGCAGGCGGAGGACGGCTGGTCGCACAGCCGGTGGGAGACGCGCGAGGTGATCCAGCACAACGAGATCAAGGCGCACGTGGCGCTGTCGTACACGCGCTTTCGCACGGACGGCAGCGTCATCGGCGTCTATGACTCGCTCTACATCATGACCCGCGTCGACGGACGCTGGGGCATCCAGTCGCGCTCCAGCTTCGGGCCTTGACCGGCCCTCAGGGGCAGCGCGAAAGCCAGCGGGTGTAGAGGCGCCGCAGCAAGGCGTGCATGCCCGCGGTGCGTCGGGGCAGGTCTTGCAGCACGTCGTCGTAGGCGCTCGCGGCGGGGTTGCCCAGGCTGTTCTGCCGCAGCATCTGGTGGCCGTTGCGCTCGACCGAAAGCCGCACGAGCGCGGGTGTCATCTCCAGGTGGGATTGGAGCAGCAGGTGCATGTCCCGCAGCACGAAGGCCTGGTTGCCGCAGTACATGCCGCCTGCGAGCTGCACGGACCCGGCCGGCGGCACGAAGGTGTCGGCATGCCACTGGAAGGTCCGCAGCGCCTGCCCGGCATGCTCGCCCCACCATTCGCTCGCGGTCGCGGAGGCCCCGGCCGCGATCTCGCACCAGCCGATCTCTGGCCGCTCATGCGGATGCACCTCGCCGCCGAGCGCCAGCGCGACCAGCTGGCTGCCCAGGCAATGGCCCGCGACAGGAATGCCGCGCGCATCCGCGTCGCGGATCAGCGCGAGCTCCTGCGTGATCCAGGGCAGCGGGTCATGCGCGCTCATGTAGCCGCCCATGAAGACCAGGCCCCCGAAGGCCGATGCGTCCCGCGGAACCGCATCGCCGTCGACGATGCGGATCAGCGCCACCTCGCGGCCGAGCGATTCCAGGATCGGCACCGCCGCACCGGGTGCGCCCACCTCGGTGTGCTGGAAGACGGCGATGGGGCGCGTCATCGTCACGCGGCCGTGTGGACGAGGCGCCCGCCCACGGCGGTGGCGCGCACCGTCGCGTCGCGGATCTCGTCCGCCGCGCAGGCGAGCGGGTCCACCGAGAGGCTGACCCAGTCCGCCTGCATGCCTTCGCGCAGCATGCCGCGCTGCTCTTCGGCAAAGCAGAGCCAGGCGCCATTGCGCGTGTACATCTCCAGCGCCTGCTGAACGGAGATCGATTGCTCCCTTCCCAGCACCAGCGCCAGCGCGTCGACCCAGCGCGTGACCGCATGCCAGATGCCCAGCAGCGGCTGGTAAGGCGTCACCGGCGAATCGGAGCCGCCGCCCACCACCACGCCGGCGTCCATCCAGTCGCGCAGCGGCGTCGCGCGGCCCATCGCCTCCGCACCCATGCGCTTCACCAGGATCGGCGCGAAGCGGTATTGCATCGAAGCTTGCGTGGCCACGCCGATGCCCATGCGCGCCGCGTCCGCGATGTTCTGTTCCGAAGGCCAGAGGTACGCGTGGATCACGTGGTAGCGCAACCCCTTCAGCGGTGTCTTGCGGTCCACGTCCGAGAAGACTGACATCACGATGTCGATCGCCTTGCCGCCCACTGCGTGCACGCCCATGGACCAGCCGTGGCTCGCGCAATACTCGACCAGCCGGTGGAACACCGGCGTGTGCGTCACCTGGATGCCGCAGTTGCAGCGCTCGTCGGGGTAGGGCTCGCGCATCAGCGAGGTGCCGAGCGAGGCGCCGCCGTCGATGAAGACCTTGACGCCGCCCAGGCGCAGCATGTCGTCGCCGACGCCGGTGCGCGCGTTCCACGAGGCGAGGTCCTCGAGCATCCGTTGCTCGCCCATGTCCGTGATGGCGCGCGGCATGGCCGTGGTGCGCACCGTCAGCTCGCCGCGCCGGTGCAGTTCCTCGTAGACGGCGAAGTCCTCGCGGTAGAGGCCGGGGTCGACCACGCCGGTGATGCCGGCCGCGTGGTAGACCTTTTGCACATCGCGCAGGGCGGCGACCTGTTCGTCGCGGTCCATGGCAGGCACCAGCCGCCCCACCATGTCGGCGGCGGGCGGCTCCTTCAGCAGGCCGGTGGCGTCGCCGGCGGCGTCGCGCTCGATCTTGCCGCCGGGCGGGTCCTCCGTGTCGCGGCCGATGCCCGCGCGCTGGAGGGCGAGCGTGTTCACGACCGCGTCGTGTCCCACGCGCGGCAGGTACACGGGCCGGTCGGCGCAGGCCTGGTCCAGCTCCTGCCGCGTGGGATAGCGGCCCTCGGCCAGCGCGTCCACGTGCCAGCCGGCGCCCGAGACGATCCACGGCTGCGCGGGGTGCGCCTTGGCGAAGTCGGCCAAGACCTGCTGGATCTGCGCGATGCTGCGGCAGGCCGAAAGGTCGGCCTGCCGCTGCTGGATTGCCGTCCACAGCATGTGGTTGTGGGTGTCGATGAGGCCGGGGAGGATGGCGCCGCCCTGGTATTCCAGCACGGTGCAGTCCTTGCCGCAGGCGGCCCGCGCCTCTTCGCGCGTGCCGATCGCCGCGATGCGGCCGTCGACGACGGCCATCGCCTCGGCCACGGGCCGCCGCGGGTCCATCGTCCGGATGTTGCCGATGACCAGCGTGTTCATGGCTTCGCGGCCGCGGGGGCGAAGGTTTCGAATTCCACGTTTTCCAGCACGTTGTCGGTCTTGGCGACGCGCCGGATGTACTTGGCCTGGACGATGTCGCGCGTCTTCGGGTCGATGGCGACGGCGCCTCGCGGGCTTTCCCACTGCAGGCCCTGGAAAGCCGCCATGAGGGCCGCGCCGTCCGCCTTGCCGTCGGTCTTCTTCAGCGCCGCGTAGATCGCGGCCATGCCGTCGTAGGCCGCCACGCTCATGAGCGATGGGCGGATCTTCCCTTCGCGCAGGGTCTTGTAGTCACGCACGTAGCGCGCGTTGAGCTCGGACTTGTGGCTCAGCGAGTAGGGGAAGACCGTGACCGTGCCCAAGGCACGATCGCCGATCGCGTCGAGGCCGGATTCGTCCACGATGTCGCCGGTGCCCACCAGCTTGATGCCAGCCTGTTCCAGGCCCTTCTCGCGGTACTCCCTGAAGAAGGCCGGCGCCACGTCGCCGCCGTTCACGAAGGCGAACAGCACGTCCGGCTTCGCATCCTTCACGCGCTGCATGAAAGGCGAGAAATCGAGCGTGACCACCGGCGTGCGCACCGTGCCGACGATCTCGCCGCCGGCCTGCTTGAAGGCCTCGGAGAAAGCGGCCTCGGCGTCGTGCCCCGGCGCGTAGTCGGCGACCAGCACGAAAGCCTTCTTCGACCCGTTCCTGATCGACCACTGCGCCATCGGCGGCACGATGTCGTCGTAGGAGAAGGAGGTCCGCACCATGAACGGGGACTTGGCCGTCAGCCCGGTCGCGGCCGCGTTCATGACCACCATGGGGATCTTCGCCTGCGTGGCGATCGGCGCGACGGAAAGCGCGTTGGGCGTGAAGCCGAAGCCCGCCATGATCTGGATCTTGTCGCGCACCACCAGTTCCTGCGCCAGCCGCTTGGCCAGCTCGGGGTTCGGTCCGCCGACGTCCTTGATGACCAGTTCGATGCGCTTGCCGGCGACCGTTTCTCCGAATTGCTTCTGGTAGACCTTGATGCCGGTCTCCATCTGCTTGCCGAAGTCGGCGAAGGGGCCGGACATCTCCAGCAGCAGGCCGATGCGGACGGTGTCCTGGGCGAAGGCGGCCGGCGCGGCCGCCGCGATGACGCAAGCCGCCAGCAGGGCGCGGCGGCCGGGGGAGAAGATGGCTTTCATCATGGTCCTTGTGTCGTGTCTCATTGGGTGTCTCGCTTCGTGTCTTTGATGGGATGTGTCTTCATGTCGCGGCGCTCGCCATGCCCACGCCGAGCAGGCCGTCGAGCAGCGCGGCGTCCTCGGCCAGGTCCCTGCTCGACCCGGCGTGCACGACCGTGCCGCGCTCCAGCACGATGGCCTGGTGCGTCATCTCCAGCGCCAGCACGGGATGCTGCTCGACCACGATGGAAGGCAGGCCCTCGCTCTCGCACAGCCGGCGGATCGAGCGTGCCAGTTCCTCCACGATGATCGGCGCGAGGCCTTCCATCGGCTCGTCGAGCAGCAGCAGCTTCGGGTTGGTCATCAGCGCGCGGCCGATGGCCAGCATCTGCTGCTCGCCGCCGGAGAGCTGGTTGCCGTAG
>CBIHOG010000038.1:0-52572 GCA_966211435.1 uncultured Variovorax sp.
TTAGATGGAAATTACTGCATTAAGTGGGTCAGTTTTCGACGGCAATCAACACCCTGGAGTACAACCCAGCGTTCCTTCACTTCATGCAAGTGGAGGCCCGCACATGGTGACCTTCACCCTCACCGAAGACGAGTTCAACGACCTAGGCTCCATCAAAGGCCAACTCGCCTTCGTCAACGCCCTCGCTTCCGGCCACGCCTCCGACAGGATCGAGGTCAGCCCCGCCGACCTGGTCGAATTCCTCGCCCAGCTCGAAACCATGGCCACCCGCATCTTCGAGAACCTGCTGGAGCGCCAGGAGACCGCCCGCGAGGAGCTCAACACCTGGTAGCCCGGCGGCCCGGCCGCCTCACCTCGGCAGTTGCAACCGCACGCGCCGCATGGCCTCCTCCGTGCGCGCGTGCGTCCACCTCCCGTGGTACGCCGCTCAGGTCCACGGGGCCGCGCTTGCCGGCCCCAACGGCGTGCCGGGCCTCCAGCGAGTCCAGGCGTCCCCGCAGTTCCGCGATGTCATCAGTCACGGAGCCTGCGAGCGCGGACATGTCCATCGCCTTCCAAACCTGCTGGAGGATCCTGATGGACGGTGGGCCCGTAGCACGGCAAAATTTTCCCACTGCGTGTCGCTGAGCCAAGGATGAATCTCTACCCCTCCACTGAAGACCGAAGCGGATTGCCGCCTCTCGCCCCACCTGAGTGGACGATGGAGGTGGGGCGCGAGCGGAGTTCTGAAAAGCCGCACTACTACGCAGAGGTCATGCGGCGTCGGCAGCGCGTTTGCCGTTTGGTGCTGGCGGGCGCGGACCTCACGGAAGACCAGGCGCGCAAGGCACTGGCGGAGAAAGCGCGGGCCTGGATCGCGGACTACCTGTCGCGCCCCCAGCCAGGCGGCACGACGCGCGACGCTCTCCCCGAGGACGCTTAGAGTTCGTGAGTCGGGATGATGTCGAGTCGGGCATCCACGGGAATCTCCGACCAGCCTTCGCAGCACGCCTTCAACGCGGCGTCCCGGGCCTCGCGCATCGCCTCGGCGGCTTCGCGGTCCATCCCGGTGGGCGTCGTCGCTTCGTCGAAGTCCGTCCTGTCCCACATCTCCCGCTCATACACGCCAAGCGCGCCTCGCCACGGCTGAATGCCGGCGCGCTCGAACACCGCTTCGGCTGCGGCGACCCCTCGCGCCAACTCTTCTTCGGTAGCGCCTTCGACGTGAAGGATGATGGTCATTGGCGCAATGTAGAGCTTTTCGTCACTGGCGTCGTAGGTTCTTTGCCAAACCTGGACCCAGACTTCAGGAAGGAGTTAGCCGTCCGCGCGCCGGCGCCGTGACGAGGTTGCCCTCCTGGAGGTCGATTCGCCGCCGCTGGGAAAGGCCCTGGAAAGCCGCTGAACGCGTCGCAGCGTGTCGCGGGCGGTCAGATATGCATTGATCTCTTTGTCGCTCATGAGTGGCATGCGGAAATCACGGTGGGTCGTCTGAATCCGCCCCTCTTTTGCCGAGAGGGTCCTGTCAAATCCCAAGGACATGATCAACTCCTTTCTCTAATGAACTGGGAACGCAGACTGCGCACGCTGAAATTTACGGGAGCAGATCGCACGTTTCAAGTCCCCTCGGATCGGCGTTCCCAGGAGAGAACGCCCGTTCTCAAAGGCAGGAGCGGAGAGCCTCAGGCTGACCGCAACCATGGGCGGCGTTCCTCAAGAGTCGCGTCCGCCCGAGATGCCGCGCTTGTTCAGGACGTTGCGGGCCCGCTGGGCTGCCAGGTGCAACCAGGAGGGCTGGCGAGTTGTTCGAGGGACATGCTCGTCGGGGAAATGAAAGCGCAAGAGCTCCGCGCGGCCTTTGTCCGTGATCGCGAGAACTCGGGTGGCGCCTTCCGGTAGCTCGTCCACCAGCGCGATGATCAGACCCGCCTGGCGGAGGATCTTGACGGCGTCGACATCCTTGGGCGCGGTGAAGGATTTCGGGAGAGGGGTGGCAGCGATCTGCCTCAGAAGCTCGATGGACATGACATCTCCTCCATGGGGAAACTTCAAAAAACGCGGCGCACGGAAAATAAGGGCAGTTCGGCGACTCGCAAGTCAGCACTGCGCATACAGGCCATGTCAGCCGGCGCCTCACCTCGGCAACTGCAACCGAACGCGCCGCATGGCCTCCTCCGTGCGCGCGTCGTCCACCTCCCGCAGCACGCCGCTCAGGTCCACCGGGCCGCTCTTGCGCGCGAAGTTGCCCGTCAGCACCGTCTCGGGCCGCAGCAGCCCGCGCTCGTAGAGGTGCCAGATCTCGTCCCCATACGCCGTGCGCAGCAATTGCGGCGCGAACTGTCCGAAGAAGTTCTTCAGGTTTCCCACGTCCCGCAGCAGCATGCGCTTCGCGTGGTTGTTGCCCGCCGCGTCCACCGCCTGCGGCAGGTCGATGATCACCGGCCCGTCCGCCGCCAGCAGCACGTTGAACTCCGACAAGTCCCCGTGCACGATGCCCGCGCACAGCATGCGCACCACCTCCTGCAGCAGGGTCGCGTGGTGCCGCAGCGCCTCCTCGGGCGTGAAGACCACGTCGTTCAGCCGTGGCGCCGCGTCGCCTTCGGCGTCGGTCACCAGCTCCATCAGCAGCACGCCCTCCCAGAAGTTGTAGGGCACGGGCACGCGCACGCCGGCGGCGGCCAGGCGGTGCAGCGCATCCACCTCGGCGCTCTGCCACACGGCTTCGGTCACTTCGCGGCCGAAGCGCGTGCCCTTGGCCATGGCGCGGGCCTCGCGCGAGTTGCGCACGCGGCGGTTCTCGGTGTAGTCCACGGCCTGGCGGAAGCTGCGTTTCTCGGCTTCCTTGTAGATCTTGGCGCAGCGCGTCTCGTCGCCGGAGCGCACGACGTAGACCATCGCTTCCTTGCCGCTCATCAGTTGGCGGACCACGGTGTCGATCAGGCCTTCGTCGACCAGCGCTTGCAAACGGGGTGGTGTCTTCATCGGACCGATGTTTCAAAAAGGGTTCGGGGGAGTGCGGGGGTGCCGCGGGCCGGGCCTGCGCGGCAATGAGTGTGGAACGCGGGCGCCATGCGCGCGTGGGACGCAGCCTGCAAGGCGCGTGGTCCGCCGGGACGGGCGGGCAGGGGATTATGTTCCGCTCAAGTGCGTGACCAGCATTCGCCCCGCGGGCGATAGGGCGTTCAGCGAGCGCACGCACACCACGAGCTGGCGCCGCACCCAGGGCTCGTCCAGCGCCACGGCGCGCAGGCCGAGGGATGTGAGGTACAGGCGCGCGCTCTGTCGCGGCAGCACGCCCACGCCCATGCCGGCCGCGACCATGAGCGACATCGCGTCGTAGCCGCTGACCTGGATGCGCAGGCGCAGCGGCACGCCCAGCTCGCCGGCCGCGCGGTGCAGCAGGTTGTTGATGGCGCTGCCCGGGTGCGCGCCGACGAAGTCGTGCGCCAGCGCCTCCCGGTAGCGCACGCGCCGCCGCCGGGCCAGCGGGTGGCCGGGCGGCACGATGAGCACCAGCTCGTCCTCGCGGTAGGGCAGCACGGTCAGTTCCTCGCCGTAGTGGCCGGCGTTGAGGATGCCGATGTCCGCCGTGCTGTCGGCCACGGCGCGGGCAATGGCGGTGCTGATGCGCTCCTGCAGGTGCACCTGCACCAGCGGCGCGACGGCCATGAAGCTGCGCAGGTCGTCGGGCAGGAATTGCGTGATGGCCGAGATGTTCGCGAAAACGCGCACGTGCCCGCGCAGGCCGCTGGCGAAGCCGGCCATCTGCTCGGCGATGTCGTCCAGGCTGTTGAGCACGCCGCGCGCCAGGCCCAGCAGGGCGTGGGCGGCGGGGGTGGCCTGGGTGCCCTTGTTGCTGCGCTGGAAGAGCACGGTGTCCAGCGTGCCTTCGAGTTCGCTGATGCGCTTGCTCACGGCGGCGGGCGCCAGGTGCTCGCGGGTGGCGGCGGCGGCAATGGTGCCTTCTTCCATGACCGCGACGAAGAGGCGCAGCGAGACGGGGTCGAGCTTCATGGCGGGCATTACACATCAATCGCGCGCCACCATCGCGTTTCGCGATGGCAGCGTCGCCAATGGCCGCTTTGCGCGGGGCGCGGGGGTGCGCATCATTGGCACCCGCCACGATGGGCAAGACAACCACGATGGACCGCATGAAAGAACACGCTTCCTCCTCCGAATCCCGCGCATCCCACGCATCCGCCGCATCCGCCGCGCCCCTCGCGGCGGTGCCCGGCGCGCTCTCCGGCCTGCGCGTGGTCGAGATGGGCCAGCTCATCGCCGGGCCCTTCTGCGGCAAGACGCTGGGCGAGTTCGGCGCCGACGTGATCAAGATCGAGGCGCCGGCCGACCCTTCGCGCCCCGGCGCGCATGGTGGCGACCCGCTGCGCAACTGGCGCATGCTGCAGGACGGCACTTCCGTCTGGTGGCAGGTGCAGTCGCGCAACAAGCGCTCCATCGCGCTGGACTTGCGCTCGCCGGACGGCCAGGACCTCGCCCGCAAGCTGATCGCCGAGGCGGACGTGCTGATCGAGAACTTCCGCCCCGGCACGCTCGAAGGCTGGGGCATGGGCTGGGAGGCGCTGAAGCAGCTCAACCCCGGCCTGGTGATGTTGCGCATCTCCGGCTATGGCCAGACGGGTCCCTACCGCGACTTGCCGGGCTTCGGCGCCATCGGCGAGGCGATGGGCGGGCTGCGGCATCTCACCGGCGAGCCGGGGCGGGTGCCGGTGCGGGTGGGGGTCTCCATCGGCGACACGCTGGCGGCGCTGCACGGCACCATCGGCGTGCTGATGGCGCTCTACCACCGCAAGGCGCACGGCGGGCCGGGGCAGGTGATCGACGTGGCGCTGCACGAGGCGGTGTTCAACGTCATGGAAAGCCTGATCCCCGAGTACAGCGCCTTCGGCGCCGTGCGCGAGGCCGCGGGCAGCGCGTTGCCGGGCATCGCGCCTTCCAATGCCTACCGCTGCGCCGACGGCTACGTGCTCATCGCGGGCAATGGCGACAGCATCTTCCGCCGGCTGATGGAGGTGGTCGGCCGGCCGGAGCTCGCGGCCGCGCAGGACTTGCAGAGCAACGCCGGCCGCGTGGCGCGGGTGGAGGAGCTGGACGCGGCCATCGGCGAGTGGACGGGCTCGCGCACCATCACGCAGGTGCTGGCCGCGCTGGGCGCGGCCCATGTGCCGGCGGGGCGTGTCTACACGGCGAAGGACATCCACGAAGACCCGCACTACCGCGCCCGCGACATGATCCTGCGCCAGCGCACGCGCGACGGCCACGAGATCGACGTGCCGGGCATCGTGCCCAAGCTCTCGGGCACGCCGGGCACGGTGCGCGGCTCCGCGCCGCGGCTGGGGGACGACACCGATGCGGTGCTGAAGGAGCTGGGCCTCTCGCCCGAACAGGTCGCGGGCCTCCGCGCGAAAGGAATCGTGGCATGAGCGCTTCTTCCGCTTCCGTGTGGGCCGGTGCCCGCAGGCGCATCCACATGCAGGAGGTCGGCCCGCGCGACGGCTTGCAGATGGAGTCGGCCTTCGTGCCGACGGCCGACAAGATCGCGCTGATCAACGCGCTCTCCGCCGCCGGCATGGCGAAGATCGAGGCCACGGCCTTCGTCTCGCCGCAGGCCATCCCCGCGCTGCGCGATGCCGAGGTGGTGCTGCGCGAGATCGGGCGCGTGCCGGGCGTGGTCTACACCTGCCTGGTGCCCAATGTGCGCGGCGCGGAGCGCGCCATCGACGCGCGGGCGGATGAGCTGAACCTCGTCATGTCCTGCAGCGAGACGCACAACATCGCCAACCTGCGGATGACGCGGGCGCAGTCCTTCGCGGCGCTGTCGGAGGTGATCGCGCTGGCGCGGCAGGCGGCGACGCCCATCAACGTCTCGCTGTCCTGCGCCTTCGGCTGCCCGATGGAGGGCGACGTCGATGCGGCCGTGGTGCTCGACTGGGCCGCCCGCTTCGCGGAGGCCGGCGCGCGCGGCATCACGCTGTGCGACACCACCGGCATGGCCTACCCGACGCAGGTGGCGCGACTCACGCGCGATTTCCGCGCGCGCTTCCCCGGGCTGGAGCTGACGCTGCACTTCCACAACACGCGCGGCATGGGCCTGGCGAATGTGCTGGCCTCCATCGATGCCGGCGCGGACCGCTTCGACGCCTCGCTGGGCGGCCTGGGCGGCTGCCCCTACGCGCCGGGCGCGAGCGGCAACGTGTGCACCGAGGAGATCGTGCACGCGCTCGAACTGATGGACTACGACACGGGCTGCGACCTGGCCGCGCTGATCGAGGCGGCCGGCTGGCTGCCGGCGTGGATCGGCCACGACGTGCCGAGCCAGATCGTGAAGGCTGGCCGCCGGCTGGATCTGCACAAGCCGCCAGCCGACTTCGAGATGTGGCGCGAGCGCGCGCTGGCGCGAGACAAGAAGCCTGACGCCTGACGCCTGAGCCCTGACGCCCGGAGGCCGCCGCCCGATCGGCGCGGCGCTTCGAGCGATTGATTTCAAAACAAGGAGACCTTCTTCCATGACCCCGACCCCCAAGTTTTCCCGCCGCGCCCTGGGCGCGGCCGCCTTCGGCGCCACCGTGCTGGCGCTGGCCGGTGCGGCGCAGGCGCAGTCCGCGCCCGCCGGCTACCCCAACCACCCGGTGATGATGATCGTGCCCACCGCGGCCGGCGGCACCACCGACATCGCGGCGCGCATGCTGGGCATCCCGCTCGGCGCGGCGCTCGGCCAGACGGTGGTGGTCGACAACAAGGGCGGCGCCAACGGCGCCATCGCCGCCGTGCAGGTGAAGCGCGCGGAGGCCGACGGCTACACGCTGCTGATGCAGTACTCGGGCTACCACGTCATCACGCCGCTGGTGAGCAAGCAGGCGCAGCAGTGGGAGGCGAAGGACCTCACGCCGGTGGCCAACGTGCTGTCCGCGCCGCAGATCGTGGTGGTGCGCGCCGATCTGCCGGTGAAGAACATGGCCGAGCTGGTGGCCTATGCCAAGGCGCATCCGGGCAAGCTCAACTATGCGTCGTCGGGCAATGGCTCGCTGCAGCACGCCACGGGCGCGATGCTGGAGCAGCAGGCGGGCATCAAGCTCACGCACATTCCCTACAAGGGCACCGGGCCGGCGCTGCAGGACTTGCTCGGCGGCGTGGTCGACCTGACCTTCGGCACCGCGCCGCCTTTCGTGCCGCACATCCAGTCCGGCAAGCTGCGCGTGCTGGCCACCACCGGCAAGACGCGCCTGCCGAGCCTGCCCGATGTGCCGACGACGGCCGAGGCCGGCTTGCCCAGGCTCGACGCGACTTCGTGGTTCGCGGTTTTCGCGCCCGCGAAGACGCCCAAGCCCATCGTCGACAAGCTCAGCGCCGAGATCGCCAAGGTGGTCGCCACGCCCGCCTTCAAGCAGAAGGCGCAGGAGCAGGGCGCCACCGCCGACTACATGGCGCCGCAGCAACTGGGCGACATGGTCAAGGCGGAGACGGCGCGCTGGGCGGAGGTGGTCAAGGCCACCGGCATCGAGGCCGATTGAGACCGGGTCGGACGTGAGCTGAAGTGACAAGCCTCGGGCGCGCGCGTGTCGCGTGCCTGAGGCATCGTGGCGCCTCGGCCGCGCGCCGTCCCCGGATGCGTCGCCCGCGCGTGACAGGCGCGCGCCGCGCCGGCGGCAGCGCGCGGTGGCCGCCCAGCGTGCGCGGCTGCTGGCACCGAAGTTGCCTTGGCCCCCTCACGAGAAACGATGAGGGGGAGGCCGGCGATGAGTGCGCTTCTTGGCGAGCTGGTGCCGCTCGCGCAGCCCCGTGGTCCCGAGATCCGGCTGCGCGTGACGGGCGACGAGTTCTACGCCGTCTACGAGACGGCCGCGGGCTACACCGCCGCCGATGACGGCGAGCTGGGGCTCTTCTGCCATGCCGCGCTGGAGGACGGCGCGCTGGTCTCCAGCGGCGTGCCGCTCTCCGAGCCGCCGCCGGCGGGCACGCCGCGCCATCTTCGCGAAGCGCCCGATGTGCGCACGAGCCGCCGCGAGGCGCAGCGGCGGCGGCATGACTTCCGGCGCGCGTTGCAGGCGCCGGTCATGCCTTCGGGCCGCGGGCTGCTGCCCGGGCGCAGGGTGAGCGATGGCGAGGTGCGCGGCCTGGTGATGCTGCTCGAGTTCCAGGATGTGCGGTGCAAGGTCCGGCCGGATGAGGTCTCCGCGCTTTTCAATGGCGAGGACTACCGGGGCCATGGCAACGCCTGCTCGGTGCATGACTATTTCCGCCGCGTGTCGTCGGGCCGGCTCGACTATGCGGCGGATGTGATCGGGCCTTTCCGCCTGGGTCGCGAGCGCGCGTTCTATGCCGGCGTGGGCCTGGTGGGCGAGGCCTTCGACATCCTCGACGCGCTCGGCATCGATCTGCGCCGCTACGACTCGCGCGGCGAGGGCTTCGCCGACGCCATCAGCCTGATGTATGCCGGCCCGGTGCAGTACCGCGGCGCGCTGTGGCCGCATGTGTCGTGGCTCGGCTTGCGCCGCGGCGACGTGGTGATGGGCGAGTGCCTGGTGGCCGCCATGGGCGCGAGCAGCGAGGACTTGCGCGTGGGCACGCTCTGCCATGAGACGGGGCACCTTCTGTGCCGCTTCCCCGATCTGTACGACGGCGGCGATCAAGGCGACGGGGACGCCGTCTTCGGCGCGGGGCTGGGCCAGTACTGCCTCATGGGCTGCGGCAATCACCTCTCGCGCGAGAGAACACCGCCCGCGGTGAGCGCCTATCTGCGCGTGCTCGTGGGCTGGTGCGGTCGCGAGCTCGCGCTGGCGCCTGGCGCGGAGATGCAGGCCGTGCACGGGGACTACGACACCGTGCTCAGGTTCGGCACGGCCGAGCCGGGCGAATACTTCCTGGTGGAGAACCGCTGCCGGCTCGGCCTCGACATCCACCTGCCCGCGAGCGGGCTGGCCGTCTATCACTGCGACACGCGGCCCTCCGGGGGCGACGCGCGCCACGGCCAGTGCGTGCTGCTGCAGGCCGATGGCAAGTCGGACCTGGAGCACAGCTTCAACAGCGGCGATGAGGCCGATCTCTTCTTCTGCGTCGATGGCATCGCGCTCTCGCGCGACACCGTGCCCTCCACGCGCCTGTGGAGCGGCGAGGACTCGGGCCTCGTCATCCAGGACGTGGGCATGCGCGGCGGGCGCATGGGTTTCCGCGTCGGCGCCCATCTGCCGCGGGTGGAGGGCGAGGCCGCGCCGGGCCAGCCGATCTCGCGGGCCGTGGTCCCGAGCCGCATCGCCGTCGCGCGCGAGGGCAGCGTGGGCCGCATGCGCGTGGTCATCGACATCACGCAGGCCGTGCAGGGGTACCTGATCCTGATCGCCGAACTCACCGCGCCGTCGGGGCACAAGTTCCGCGTGCCTTACGCGCGCGGCGGCGGCGTCGGGCCGCTGCAGGTCCGCGTGGATTCGGCGGACGAGCTTTCGCCGCTGCACGCGCTCGCGGGCGAGCCGATGCAGGGCCACTGGAGCCTGGTGCTCACCGACCTGGGGCCGCGCGGCCATGTGCGCGGCAGCTTCGACAAGTGGTCGCTGGCGATCGAGCCGGTGCCGGACCAGCGTGGCATGTCCTGATGAACCGGGCGGGCCGGCCGCGCGAAGCAGCGGCCGGCACCCCCATCCCGTCGCGCGGCGACATCACCTGCAAGGAGACCCTCATGACGAACCCATCCGATGCCAACGACATCGACAGCCAGGGCGTCAGCCCCCAGGTCATCATCGTTCCCGAGCCGGAGGCCAAGCCGGTCACGGTCGAGGCGGAGGCCGTCTTCGACCTGCCGGCGACCCAGGCGGACTTGACGGTGAGCAGCAGCATCGCCGTGGCGGAGGTCGGCGCCGTGGGCGCGATCAAGGCGGTGTTCTGGCCGACGCCTTTCATCGATTTCTCGCGCATCGAACTCGTGGCGCCCACGGGCGATACGGCGCTCCTGTTCGGCGCGGGCAAGCTGCGCGCCGTGCACGCGAACATACAGCTGACTTTCGAAACGACGCCGCGGGGCGGCCCGGTGCGGGCGCTGGTCGGCGAGCCCATGGCCGGCGACTGGACGCTCAGGCTGCGCTATGCATCGGACACGAACGTGCCCGCGCAAGCCAAGTGGACGCTCAGGCTCGTCTCGGCCGCTTGAACCCCCCGACGGCGGCAAGCAGCCTTGCGACGGGCCGCCTGGCCGCGAGGGCGCTCAGGCCTTCAGCGCCCGCAGCCCGCACAGCGCCTGCAGCACCGCGACGCGCGCCTGCGCCACGACCATGCCGCGCCAGTCGTCCGCGTCGCCATAGAAGGCATCGCGCACGGCCTGCTTGATGGCGGCGATCTGCCCGGCCGGCGCGTGGCCCTTGCGGCGGTTCAGCCAGTGGTCGCCGCGCAGTGCGTCGAGCACGTCCATCACCGGCAGGGTGCCGTACTCCAGCGCCACCGTCACGCGCGTCGCGTCGGGGCAGGCCTCGCCCAGCAGCAGGCAGATGGAGCCGCTCACGGGCGCCGACTTCGAGTTGGCTTCGGACAGCGAGAACAGGTCCGCGCCCCACCACTGGCGCGCCAGCGGCAGCTCGTCCACGCCGCCGGTGTGGATCTTCTCGGCATGGCCGCGCGGTCCCAGGCCGGTGTGCATGTCGAGCCAGGCGACGGCGCGCTTGCCGCGGCCTTCCTTCTCCAGGATGTCGCGCACGGTGCGCAGGCTCCACGAGCGCGCGGCGCCGCCGTAGAACATGCCGTCCGGATGGTCGTACTGGCCCAGCGTCACGGCGAACTGGTAGGCCTGCTCGCCGCGCTCGCGGATGAAGCCGGCGAGCGCCTCGCGCGCGGCTTCGGTGGGCGGCCATTCACCGGGCATCAGCAGGTCGTGCAGTTCGGCGTAGCCCGGGTTCCGCGGCAGCGGGCCGGCGAAGTCGAGGCCGTTGCGGTTGAGGTCGATGTTGTCCTCGTTCACGCGCCGCAGGTGCGAGAAGCCGAAGGGGTTCACCGCGTGGATCAGGAGCAGCGCGATGCCGCCGTCGCGCAGGCGGCCGTGCAGCTCGGCGTCGTGCAGCAGGGCGACCTGGCTGCCCGAGCCGCAGAAGCCTTCGGGGCCGTGCGTGCCGGAGGTCATCACGATCAGCCGCGTCGCGTCGCTCGGGCCGAGCAGCGCGGTGTCGATGCTAAGCGCTTCACCCTGCGCGCCCCTGTGGCCTTCGAGCAGGTGCGCGCCCAGCTTGGCGCCGTGGGCCTTGGCGGCGGCGCGGAACCTGTCGCGTGCGTCGGCGTAGTTCTTTCCGAAGAGTTCTGCGGTACTGGGCATGAAGAGGCTTTCCTGGTGGGCCGGCGCCGGAGCTTAGGGGCGATCGCTGCAAAGAAAAAGACAACGAAAAGGGCATCGCGATAACTTTATGATTGCGCCCCGCTTGCCCCCCATCGACGCCCGCCCCCCATGACCTTCAACCAGCTGCGCGCCTTCCTCGCGGTCGCGGACACACAGGCGCTGCGCGCCGCCGCACGCTTGCTCAACGTCTCGCAGCCCGCCGTCTCCAAGGCCATGCGCGAGCTGGAGCGCCAGCTGGGCGTGGTGCTCTTCGAGCGCCACACCACGGGCATCGTGCTGACCGAGTGCGGCCAGGCCTTCCGCCGCCGCGCGTCGCTGCTGATCGAGGAGATGCGCCGCACGCAGGAGGAGATGGACGCGATCCGCCTGGGCACGGCCACGCGGCTTTCCATCGCCGTGAGTTCGGCGCTGGCGCTGTCGGTGCTGCCGCGGGCCTACCAGCGCTTTCGCGAGACGCTGCCGCGCGCGCCGGTGCATTTCTCCGAAGGCGTGATGCCGATGGCGCTCGCGCAGCTGCGCGACGGCACGGTGGATTTCGTGGTGGCGCACGTGCTGCCCGGGATGGTCAGCGAGGAGTTCGAGGCGACGCATCTGTTCTCGGCCTCGCTCGCGGTCTGCGCGCGCAAGGGCCATCCGCTCGCGCAGGAGCGGCGGCTGAAGAACCTCGTCGAGGCGCCATGGCTCGCGCCCGGCTATGCGGAGGAGAACGGCGACGTGCTGCACCGCGTGTTCTCGCTGCACGGCCTGCCGCCGCCGGCGCAGCCGCTGCGCTGCCAGTCCTTCACCGTCGCGCTGGGGCTGCTGGCGCAGACCGACACCATGGGCGTGATGGCCGAGCCGATGGTGCGCGGCACGCTCAACGCGCAGGGCATCATCGCCCTCAAGCTGCAGGAGAAGATGCCCGGCATCGAGGGCATCGTCATCTCCCGCAAGGGCGCCGCGCCGACGCGCAGCGCGCGCCTCTTCGTCGACTGCCTGCGGGAGGCCGCCGCGTCACTCGCCTGACAAAGTTTTGCCTTCCAATCCAGCCCTTCTTTACAAATTTGGCCGGGAAACCGCGCAAGAAGTGTCATTTCGTGTCGCCGATCGCGCCGGCACGCAGTGGTATGGGGCTTGCTGACAGGGACGGAAGGTCTCGGAGCGGCCGCCCCGGTTTCCCCCGGGGGCCTGTCCCGTGCGCCAACAAGAACAACCTTGGGAATCACATGAAACGCTTGAATGAGAAGTTCGGCGCGCTGCTGCGCGCCGGCAAGTTCGCGGGCGGCCTCGCGCTCGCCGCGGCCGTGCTGGCCGCCTGTGGCGGCGGCTCGGGCGGCGGCGGCGGCGGCAAGGCCTCGGCCGGGGCGCCGAGCCAGGCCGAGCAGGGCAAGGGCGACTACACGCCGCTCTTCCCGCCGGGCACCGAGCTGACGGAACAGATCCAGTACCGCGAAGCCGACGGCACGCTGGTCACCATGATGGGCATGCGCCCGACCGAGCGCCACGCCCGCGAGCGCGGCGAGGACTGGACCGCGCCCGACACCGGCCCGGGCCGGTACTTCACCTTCCCGACCTTCTATTTCCAGAACCGGACCTTCGGCATCGAGATCCGCGACACCGTGCCGGCCGGCGGCAACAAGATCGAGTTCTTCCTGCGCGTGAACGACGGCACCTTCGACGGCACCACCTTCAGCCTGTTCCGCAACATCGAGAATCCGAATGTGCGCGACTACGGCTGGTCGCTCAACGGCGGCTTCGACAACGCGAAGCAGGGCAACCTGCCGCTGTGCCTGGCTGGCCAGCCGAAGGAAGACTGCAAGCTGGTCATCGACTCCAACTGGCGCACCGACCCGCACAGCCCGCTGAAGATCGGCGACCGCATCGAGCTCGCCCCGGCGCCGCGCCTCACGCGCGACGCGGGCGGCAAGGCGCTCGCCGACGGCGGCGGCAGCCGCTACTACTCCTTCGAGCAGCTCTACGTGGTGGGCGTGGGCATGCGGCCGTGGTACGGCGTCGCGCCCAACCTCGACTCCGACATCCTGCCGGACGCGACGCTGCTCGGCGGCCAGGCCAGCGTGTCGTACAACTACTCGGAAGAGCCGATGCGCGGCTTCCAGCAGATGGTGAACAACATCGGCATCGGCGATACCAAGCGCTTCGTGATGGGCCGGCGCCTCTTCCACACCTCCTTCCTGGACGGCAAGCACTCGGAGCATCCGGACGACAACCCGGTGTTCACCGAGCACGCGGGCCAGCTCGGGCCGCGCTTCAACCAGGCGCAGTGCATCGCCTGCCACGCCGCCAATGGCCGCAGCGCGCCTGCGGTGGTCGGCGCGCGGCTGGACACCATGTCCTTCCTCACCGGCACCTCCAGCGGCGACGGCCGCCGCGCGCCGGACCCGAACTACGGCCTGACGATCATGCAGCGCGCGCAGGACGCGAACACGAGCGACTTCGCGGTCACGCTCAAGAGCCAGGAGCTCACCGTGAAGACGCTGCCCGACGGCGAGACGGTGGAGCTGGCCAAGCCGGTCTTCGCCTTCAAGGGGCCGGTGCCGGTGGGCTTCTCCGCGCGCCAGGCGCCGCAGGTGATCGGCATGGGACTGCTGGAGGCGGTGTCGGAGGAAACGCTGCTCGCGCTGGCAGACCCGAACGACAGCAACGGCGACGGCATCCGCGGCGTGGCCAACATCGTGCGCGACCCGGAGTCGGGCGTGAACCGCGTCGGCCGCTTCGGCTGGAAGGCCTCGAAGGCGAGCCTGCGCCACCAGGCGGCGGATGCGTTGAACAACGACATGGGCGTGACCTCCTCGGTCTACCCCTCGCGCGGCTGCCAGCGCGCCGCGCCGGACTGCCGCACCAGCGGCGGCGCCGTGTCGGTGCCCGAGGCCGAGCTGACGCGCCTGTCGCAGTACCTCTCGCTCGTCGGCGTGCCGGCGCAGCGCAGCCTGCGCAGCGGCTTCCCCGCCGATGCGCGCGTTTCGCCCGAGCATGACGTGAATCCGCCGCAGATCGCGCGCGGCGGCGCCCTCTTCGCGCAGGCGCGCTGCGTGGCTTGCCACGTCGCGGAGATGCGCACGGGCAGCACGCACCCCTTCGCGGAGCTGCGCGACCAGACGATCCGGCCTTATTCCGACTTGCTGCTGCACGCGATGGGCCCGGGCCTGGCCGACGGCATCGCCGAAGGCAAGGCGAGCGGCGACATGTGGCGCACGCCGCCGCTGTGGGGCATCGGTTCGCTGCCCTACGTGCAAGGCAGTGCCGCGAACGTGCGCTACCTGCACGACGGCCGCGCGCGCACGCTGACGGAAGCCATCATGTGGCATGCCGGCGAGGCGGAGGCGAGCCGCAAGAGCTTCGAGAACCTGCCCAAGGCCGATCGCGATGCGCTGATCGCCTTCCTCGGTTCGCTGTAAGTACGCCAGCGGGAAAGAAAGGGCGGTACGTCATGCGCCGTGGTCCGCCCGCCTCCAGGCCGTCGGCGCCCGCCGTTGTTTCAGAAGTCGGCCGAGGCGCCGGCCTGCATCTCGGCGATCTGGCGGCGCAGGGCCTCGTTCTCCGCCGTGAGTTCGGCGACGCGGCGGCGCAGCGCCTGCAGCTCGTCCGCGGGTTCGGCGGCGCCGTCTTCGGTCGCGGCGGGCGCATCGTCGCGCTCCTCGCGCGGCTTGCGCTTCGCCTCGCGCACGCGCTTGGCGGCCTGCCTGAGTTCGTCCTTGCCCGCGTTGGCGGCGGCCACCTGCTCCTCGGCCGGCAGGCTCGCCACGGCGGCGGCGGCGTTGAGGGAGATGGTGCCGGACTTCACGGCCGCGACCAGCTCGGGCGCGGCCTGCTTCTGGATCTTCTCGATCATCACCACCTGGCTGCTGCTCAGGCGCGCGGCCCTGGCGATGGCCTCGCGGCTGTTGAGCGGCGCGGGGAGTGCCTCGGCGGTACCCGCTGCCGCGTCCGCCCCTTCCGTCGCCGCGTCGGCGGGCGCCGGTGCGGCCGCGGCGCGCGACCGGCGCTCGGCCACGATCTCGCGCTTGCGCAGCGCCAGCACGCCGCGCTGGAAGTCCGAGATGCTGCGCCGGCCCAGGTGCTGGTCGATCATCCAGAGGTGCACGTCCTCGACGGACTGGAAGCGCGTGTTCTGCACCGTCTGGAAGGGCAGGCCGTGCTTGCGGCAGATGCCGTAGCGGTTGTGGCCGTCCACCAGCACGTCGCCCCACAGCACCAGCGCGTCGCGGCAGCCCTCGGCCAGGAGGCTGCGCTCCAGTGCTTCATGTTCCTCCGCGGTCAGCGGGTCTATATAGGCTTTGAGTTCTTCGTTGACGACGATGTCCATGGGGGCGCGGGATCCGGGGAGGAAGCTGGGGCAAGGGGGCGCATTGTAGAGACGCGCCGACCCCGTCGAACAGTGACGTATTTCACGGACGCCTGCCGCGCCCCGGCGCGGCGTTGCGCTTTCGCCATGGGCAGCGCGGGGGCGCGCGCCTAGGATCGATTTCTCATACGACTCAGGAGGTCGCCATGGACTCAACCCACGCCAAGTTGCAGCCGCAGGATCCCGTCGCCGCGAAGCTCGGCACTTTCGTGTTGCGCGCCGGCTTCGTCGTCGCCGCGTTGATGATCGCCGCCTCGATCTTCCGAAGCTGATCGCCGAAGGCCCGGCGGCCGGGCCTTTCACCCGGACGACAAGGCGGCTTGCTAGACTGCGCCGCATGCCGCCCCCCGCCGACCCCCACGCCACGGCGCCGGCCGCCGGGAGCGGGCACGAGGCCGAGTTGCGCGAGCGCCTGCTGGAGCAGCTCTACCTGATGGGCCTGAGCACCATCAGCGCCGCGCCGGTGACCGGCATCATCACCTGGGGACTCTTCTACTGGCTCACCCGGCGTCCCGAGGTGCTGGTGTGGGCGGCGCTGCTGCACGGCACGCAGCTCTGGCGCTGGCTCGTGATCTTGCGCAACGTGCGCGCCTTCCGGCGCGTGCCGCCCGGCGGCGGCCCGCCCAACGACCCTCGTCTCTACATCTGGCTGCTGGGCGCCAGCGCGCTCGCGTGGGGCTCGGCCTCCTGGCTGTTGCTGCCGGCGGCCGCGCCGGCCGGCGGGCCGCTCAGCGCGACGGAGATGGCGGCCGTGCTCGCCGTGATGGCCTTCGGCATGATGGCCGGCTCGGTGCCCGGCGTGGCGCCCTGGCGGGCCGCCGCGCTCGCGTGGCTGCCGCCCGCCTCGCTCATCCTCGCCGGCGGCTTCATGTGGCATGGCGGTCTGGTCGGCTGGCTGCTCGGGGCCTGCGCGCTGCTTTTCGGCGCCTCGATGGTGGGCTTCGCGCGGGTGCAGCACCGGCTGCTCGAAGAGGGGCTGCGCTCGCAGATCGAGAAGGAGGCGCTCAGCCAGCAGTTGCTGCTGCAGTCGCGCGACCTGGAGCGCCTGAACCAGGAGCGCAGCCGCTTCTTCGCCTCCGCGAGCCACGACCTGCGCCAGCCGGTGCATGCACTGGCGCTGTTTTCCAGCGCGCTGCGCCGCGACCTGCAAGGCCACGCCGCGCAGCCGGTGGCGGAGCGCGTGGTGGAGGCCACGCAGCAGGTGAGCGAATTGCTCAACGCGATGCTGGACATCTCGAAGATCGATGCGGGCGCCGTGCGGCCGAACTTCGCGGAGGTGCCGCTGGACCCGATCTTCCTGCGCCTCGACCAGATCTACGAGCAGCGCGCCGCGGCGGCGGGGTTGTCGCTGCGCTTCCACATCGCGCCGCGCAGCCTGCTGACCGATGGCGAGCTGCTCTTTCGCGTGTTGTCGAACTTCGTCGACAACGCGCTCAAGTACTGCCGGCACGGCGGCGTGCTGGTGAGCGCGCGGCGGCGCGGCGCGGCGCTGCGCCTGGCGGTGTGGGACACGGGGCGCGGCATCCAGGCCGAGCACGTGCCGTTGCTCTTCGACGAGTTCTACCAGGTCGACAACGCGCACCGCGACATCGCCAACGGCCTGGGCATCGGCCTGGCGATCGTCAAGCGCCTGGCCGCGCTGCTGGACGGCAAGCTGGGCCTGCGCTCGGTGCCGGGGCGCGGCAGCGTGTTCTGGATCGACCTGCCGCCGCGCCCGCGCCACCACGCCGATGCGCCGTTGCCGCCCGCCGATTTGCTGCGCGCGCTGCCGCCCGCCGTCGCGGGCCACGGCGCGCGGCCCGACGTGCTGCTGCTGGACGACGAGGCCTCGGTGTGCGAGGCGATGCGCATCTGGCTGCAGCCGCATTGCGGCGCCATCCACGTCGCGCGCACGCCGGAGGAAGCGCAGGCCATCGTCGTGCGCGAGACGGCGCGCATCGACGTGCTGGTGGTGGATTTCCGCCTGGCGGGCCCGCGGAACGGCATCGAGGCCACGGCGCTGCTGCGCGCGGCGATGGGGCGCGAGGTGCCGGCGATCCTGGTGACGGGCGACACGGACCCGGCGCGGGTGCGGGCGGCGTACGAGAGCGGGCTGGTGGTGATGTTCAAGCCCGTGCAGCCGGAGCAGCTGGTGCAGGCGCTGCAGTCCTGCGCCTTCGCCCCGGCGGGGCGCCTCAGCCCGGCAGCAGGCTCATGAAGCGCGGCGGCGGCTCCAGCGCGAGCGCGCGGCTGGCGGCCTGCCGCGCGTCCGCGTCCATCGGCACGAGGAATTCCACCTGGCCCGCCGCCACCGTCGCGACCGGCACGCCGTCGCGGTAGAGCACGCGCGAGCCCGCGACGCGCGGCAGCTTCGGCCCCGGCAGCACCGTGCCGAGCAGGTTGGCCGGGTCGGTGGCGGCCAGGCAGACGAGGCTGTCATCCGCCGGCTGGCGCCGAAGTTGCCGCATCGACGCGATCGCCTCGGGCAGGGCGAACTGTTCGCCCGACAGGCCGGCGATGAAGCGGCCGCCGCGGATCTCGCCGCGCGCCTCCAGGCGGTGGCAGGCCCGCACGAGCTCGCGCCATGGCGGCAGCCAGGCGGCTTCGCGTTCCAGCATGCGCCAGCAGACCACGCCGTAGCGGCGCAGCAGGATGCGCGCGACCGCCTCGGCGGCTTCGGCCGCGGCGGCACGCGAGGGCTCGGCCGCGGGCCCCGCCTGGCGGACCAGCGACCAGCGCCCCGCGTCCTCGATGCCGAAGAGCGCGCTGCGGCGGCGGTGGCGCGTGCCCGGCGACGCGCGCTTGGAAGGCGGCACCAGCAAGGCACGCAGCCCCGCGTAGCTGTCGCAGTGCGCGCGGCCGCGCACCACCAGCTCGCTCAGCGCGTCCTCGAGTTCGGCGCGCAGCAGTCGCGTGCCCTCGACCATCTCGTCGAAGAAGGAGGCGCCGTGCTCGGCCAGATAGGCCGCAAGGCGCCGTGCGCGCGAGCTCAGGCCGGCGTCGTCCGCCGGCGCGGGCGCGAGCCGCGTCCACAGCGCCGCCGCGCGGCGCGGCAGCAGCAGGACGGGCGTGGCGCGCAGCGAGAGGCTGCCGCCGGCGCGGGCCTCGCCGGCGACGGGGCGAAGCCGTGTCCACAGCGTGCGGCCCGCCGTGCACAGGTCGTCCAGCCAGGCGGGCGCGTAGTCGTTCACGCGCGCGGGCAGCAGCTCGGCCTCCCACAGGCCGGCGGGCGCTTCGTAGCCTTCGAGCTGGCCGAGCACGCCCGCGAGCGCCTCCGGCCCGCTGACGCGCGCGGCGGGGCTGACGTGCTGCCACGCGAAGAGAAAGCGTGCGAAGTCGCGCGGCTCGACGGGCTCGATCTCGCGCCGCAGGCGCCTGAGCGTGTAGCGGTGGATGCGTGCGAGCAGGTGGCGCTCGCACCATTCGATGCCGTCCGGCGCGGCCTGGGCGCTGGCGGCGGGGGTGAAGCGGCCTTGCATGACGTAGCCCTCGGACTGCAGGGCGAGCAGCGCGGCGTCGACCTGCGTCCGCGGCAGCCGCAGGTGTGCCGCGAGCGCCGACGCGCGCGTGGGGCCGAGGCCGGTCATGCGTGAGCGCAGCAGCTCGCGCAATGCATCCTCGCGGCTCTCCTCGGCCCGGGCGTATTCGGGGGGCGGCTCGATGGCCGGCTGCAGCGGCGCGTCCGGATACAGCATGCGCGCCGAGGCCAGCCGCTCGGCCGCGACCCACAGGCCGCCGCCGCTCGATGGCGACAGCCGCGTCGCGCGTGTCGCCCGCGCGAGTTCGCCCAGCCAGCCCGCCCAGCCTTCGTTGGCCGCCGCCTCTTCGTCCGTGATGACGCCGAGCCCCGTCAGGGCCTCGTGCATCTCGTCCGCGTTGCGCGCGCGCGGCCATGCTTCCTCGCGCACGCCGTCGATCGCATCGGCGTCCAGGCGGCCCAGGTCGTCGGCGCTTTCCGGATCGGCATAGCGGCGGTTCTGCACGGCCTGCGTGCGTCGCTCTTCGAGCGGCGCGTCGTCGAGGAAGGCGTAGGGCTTGGCGTTGAGCGCCTCGGCCGCGAGCGGCGAGGGCGCGGCGAGGTCGCGCGCGAGCACTTCGACCTGGCCGGCCTCCAGCGCGCGCAGCAGGCGCAGCCAGCCCTCGGCATCCATCGCCTCGTAGAGGCAGTCCTGCAGCGTCTGCGCGACCAGCGGGTGCCGCGGGATCTCGCGCTCGCCCGCGAGGTTCTCGGCGCAGGCGACCTGGTCGGGAAACACGGCCGCCAGCAGGTCCTCGGACTTCATGCGCTGCAGTTGCGGCGCGACCTTGCGCCCGCCGGTGAAGCGCGGCAGCGCGAGCGCGGTGGTCGCGTTCCAGCGCCAGCGCACGCCGAAGAGCGGCGCGTCCAGCAGGGCCTGCACCAGCACGTCGAGGGCGGTGGCCGAGTGCAGGTAGCGCGCGACTTCCGCGAGCGGGAAGCTGTGGCTGGTCGAGAGCGACAGCACGATGGCGTCTTCCGTCGCCGCGGCCTGCAGCTCGAAGTTGAAGGTGCGGCAGAAGCGCTTGCGCAGCGCCAGGCCCCAGGCGCGGTTGAGCCGGCTGCCGTGCGGCGAGTGGATGACGAGCTGCATGCCGCCGGAGGCGTCGAAGAAGCGCTCCATCACGATGCGCCGCTGCGTGGGCAGGGCGCCGAGCGCCGCCAGCGTGCGGCCGAGGTAGTCGGCGAGCTGGCGCGCGGCCTCGGCGTCGAGTTCGAGCGTGTCCTCGATCCACGCGGCCGCCGCGCCGGTGCCGCCGCTCTCCAGCACCTGCCCGATCTCCTCGCGCAGGCGCGAGACGCCGAGCGAGAGCTCGTCCGTGCGCCCCGGCGCCTCGCCGAGCCAGAACGGGATGTTGGGCGCGGCGCCGTGCGCGTCTTCCACGCGCACGCGGCCGGGCTCCACGCGCAGGATGCGGTAGCTGGTGTTGCCGAGCTGGAAGACGTCGCCCGCCAGGCTCTCGACCGCGAAGTCCTCGTTGACCGTGCCGATCTTGTGCGCCTGCGGCTCCAGCACCACGGTGTAGTCGCCGGTCTCGGGGATGGTGCCGCCGGAGGTCAGCGCGGTCATGCGCGCGCCCTTGCGTTCGCGCAGCAGGTGGTGCACGGCGTCGCGGTGCACGTAGCCCGCGCGCGGGCCGTGGCGGGTGGTGAAGCCCTCGGCCAGCATGCGCACGACGGCGTCGAAGTCCTCGCGCTTCAGTCGCGCATAGGGCCAGGCGCGGCGCACGAGGGCGAAGAGTTCGTCTTCGTCCCATTCGCGGCAGGCGGTCTCGGCGACGATCTGCTGCGCAAGCACGTCCAGCGGCGCGGGCAGGATGCGCAGCGCGTCGAGTTCGCCGCGGCGCACGCAGTCCAGCAGCGCGGCGCATTCGACCAGCTCGTCTCGCGACTGGGGGAAGAGCCGGGCCTTCGGTATGCCGCCCACCGCGTGCCCGGCGCGGCCGGCGCGCTGCAGGAAGGTGGCGATGGAGCGCGGCGAGCCGAGCTGGCAGACCAGGTCGACGTCGCCGATGTCCAGGCCCAGCTCCAGCGAGGCGGTCGCGACGAGCACCTTGAGCTCGCCGCGCTTCAGGCGCTGCTCGGCTTCGAGCCGGATCTCCTTGGCCAGGCTGCCGTGATGCGCGGCCACCGCCTCCTTGCCGAGCAGCTCGCCCAGGTGCCGCGCGGCGCGCTCGGCCATGCGGCGGGTGTTGACGAAGACGAGGGTGGTGCGGTGCTGGTGGATGAGCGCTTCGAGGCGGGCGTAGACCTGCTCCCATTGGTCGGTGGACATCACGACGGACAGCGGCGTGGGCGGGAGTTCCAGGGCCAGGTCGCGCTGCCTGGCGTAGCCGATGTCGACGATCTCGCAGGCGCGGGTCGCGGGGGCGGCCTCCACCCCCACCAGAAACCGCGCGATCTCCTCGATCGGCTTCTGCGTCGCCGACACGCCCACGCGCGTCAGCGGCTCCGCGCAGATGGACTGCAGGCGCTCCAGCGACAGCGCGAGGTGGCTGCCGCGCTTGCTCGCGGCGACGGCGTGGATCTCGTCCACGATCACGGTGCGCACCGTCGACAGCATCTTGCGGCCGGAGACCGAGCCGAGCAGCACGTAGAGCGACTCCGGCGTGGTCACCATGATGTGCGGCGGCTTGCGGATGCTTTGCTGCCGCTCCCGCGGCAACGTGTCGCCGGTGCGCACGGCGGTGCGGATGTCGACGTCCGGCAACCCGAGCTTCGCGAGTTCCGCGCGGATGCCCGCGAGCGGCGCTTCCAGGTTGAGCCGGATGTCGTTGGAGAGGGCCTTCAGCGGCGAGACGTAGACCACCACGGTCTCGTCCGGCAGCCCGTCGGGCCCGAGGCCCTGTCGCACCAGAGCGTCCAGCGCCGCGAGGAAGGCCGTCAGCGTCTTGCCCGAGCCCGTGGGCGCGGCCACGAGCGTGTTCCGCCCGGCCGCGATGGCGGGCCAGGCGGCGATCTGGGCCTCGGTGGGGGCGGGGAAGGTGTCGCGGAACCAGTTCGCGACGGCGGGGTGGAAGTTCTTCAGGGGCACGGCCCCATCAGATCAGGCCGCGCTTCCCGATGTCAAGCCGGCCCGGGCGAGGAAGGCGGCCAAGCTGTTGCCGAAGGAAACATCGCCGCTGCCGAGCGAGAGCACGGGCGAGAAATGGTTGTGGCCCGCATGCACCTCGCAACGCGGCGCGGCGCCGGCTTTCTCCAGCGCGGCGCAGAGGGCGCGCGACTGGTCGGCGAATTCGCGTGGGTCGCGCTGCGAATGCGCGACCAGCAAGGGCAGGCGGGCCGCCGCCAGGCGGGCGATGGAGGAGCGCGCCGGATAGAGCGCCGCATCCGCGCCGAAGTACGACTGCCGCCCCGGCGTGGCGGCGGCGTCGGCCGGCGCGTAGAGGCCCGACAGCAGCACCGCCCCCGCGGGCAGGTCGCCGCCATCCCGCCGCTCCAGCGCGCGCGCCAACGCCTCCGCCGCGTGGCTGGCGCCGGCCGAATGCCCGAAGAGAACGACGCGCTGCGCATCGCCGCCCCAGCGCGCGATGTTGGCGCGGATCCACGCCAGCGCCGCGAGCACGTCCTCGCCCCCGGCAGGCCATGCGTGCGCGGGCGCGAGCCGGTAGCTCGCATTGACCCCGACCATGCCCTGCGCCACCGCCCAGCGCATCACGTTGTCGTGGAAGGGCGTGCCCGCGCGCCGCCGCTCCCCGCCCGTGAAGCCGCCGCCGTGCACGAAGACCAGCACCGCCCGCCCAACGGACGGGTCCGCCGCCGCGTGCGCGATGTCGAGCCGCTGCCGCGCGTCCGACCCATAGGCGAGGTCGCGCGCCACCGAGACGCCGGCGGGAAATTCCGCCGCGTGCAGCGGCGCATAGAGCGCCTCCGTCTCCGGCAGGTTCATCGAATCCGGAATCCCCGGCAACGCCATCTCGGTTCTCCATTCCACTGCATGCACCAGGCCGCAAGAAGCCCGGCGCGAAAATCCAGAAACCCCGCGCGACCGGCTTCGCCGGCCGTGGGGGCGAGGGTAGCCTGGGGTGAGCTCAATTCATGAAGACCCCGCCGTTCACGTCGATCACCGCGCCATTGACGAAGCCCGCGTCCTCCGACGCGAGGTAGCGCGCGGCGGCGCCGATCTCGCCCGGGCGGCCCATGCGGCGCACGGGGATCTGCCGCACCACCTCGGCATTGGCCTGCGCGGGGCGCTCCGCCGCCATCGGCGTCTCGATGAGCCCCGGCGCGATGGCATTGGCCGTCACGCCGCGCGGCGCGAACTCGGCCGCGATGGAGCGCGTCAGCGCGATGAGGCCGGCCTTCGACGCCATGTAGTTCGACGAGGCGATCAGCGAGCGCGTGCGGCCCGCCATCGAGGCGATGTTGATGACGCGGCCCCAGCCCTCTTCGGCCATGCCGCGCACGAACTGGCGCGACATGCGGAAGGCGCCGCCGAGGTTGATGTCGAGCACGCCGGCCCATTCCTCGTCCGTGAGTTCGAACAGGCCGGCGGCGAGGCCGTTGCGCTTGGAGGAAGGCACGCCCGCGTTGTTGACCAGGATCGACACGCGCGCGCCCCATCCGGCGCGGACCTCGGCGTCGAAGCGTGCCGGCGCGGCGGTGTCGCGCATGTCGCCTTCGAGCCGCATCACGCAGCCGGCGGGGAGGCCGGCCGCCGCGGTGGCCAGCGCCTCGGTATTCCGGTCCGCCAGCGCCACGCGGTGCCCGGCCTCGCACAGCGCCTTCGCGATCGCCAGCCCGATGCCTTGCGCGGCGCCGGTCACGAGCGCGATCCGCGCGGGCGGGTTCATTCCAGCGACACCTTCGCGATGCGCACGACCTTCGCCCACTTCTCGATCTCCTCGCGCTGGTAGGCCGCGAGCTCCTGCGGCGTGCCGCCCTTCGTGTCCACCGCCAGGGCCAGCGCCGTGGCCTGGAAGGCCGGGTCGGCCAGCACCTGCTGCACTTCGCCGTTGAGCGCATCGACGATCGGGGCCGGCAGGTTGCGCGGGCCGAAGAGGCCGAACCAGCCCACCGCATCGAAACCCGCGAGGCCGGACTCGGCCACGGTCGGGAGCTTCGGCGTGGCGGCCGAGCGCTTCAGTCCCGTGGTCGCGATGCCCTTCAGCCGGCCCGAGGCCATCAGCTGCAGCGAGAGCGTGAGGTCCAGGAAGCCGTAGGGCACGCGCCCGGCCACCACGTCCTGCACAGCGGGCGCGCTGCCGTTGTAGGGCACGTGCGTCATGCTGATGCCGGCGCTCTGCATGAAGAGTTCGGCCGTGAGGTGGTGCGCCGTGCCATTGCCGTTGGAGGCGAAGGTGAGCGCGCCCGGCGCGGCCTTGGCGGCGGCGATGAGCTCGCCCACCGTGTTCGCGGTGCCGTTCGGGTGCGCCACCAGCAGCACCGGCGAATAGCCGACCAGCGTGATGGGCGTGAAGTCGCGCACCGGGTCATAGGGCAGGCTCTTGTAGAGCGACTTGTTGATGGCCATCGCGCCGGCCGCGCCCATGACGACGGTGTAGCCGTCCGGCGCGGCCTTGGCGACGTAGTCCGCGCCGATGCCGCCGCCCGCGCCGGGCTTGTTCTCGATGAAGACGGGCTGGCCGAGGCGCTTGCCCAGCTTCTCGGAGAGCGCGCGTGCCACCGAGTCGGCCGAGCCGCCGGGCGGGAAGGGCGAGATGATGCGCACCGCGCGACTCGGGTAGCCCTGCGCCGCCGCGAGGGTGGCGGCGGGCGCGGCGGCACAGGCCGCGAGTGTCTTGATGAGGGTTCTGCGTTGGATGTTCATGCTTGTCTCCAGGAAACGTTGACTGATTTTTCGATGTGCTGGACGATCTTCAGGAGCCGCGGCCCCACGTCGCCTTCGAGCGATCCGGGCGCCAGGTGCGGCGTGGGCCCGGCGCAGTTGACGACGTAGATCTCGCCTTCCCGGCCTGTATGGATGGGCGCCGCGACGGAATTGACGCCCTCGCGCCATTCGCCCCACAGCGCGCAGAAGCCGCGCGCATCGCATTCGGCGATGGCCTTGTCCGCCTTCTCCTTCATCGCCTTCCATTCGTGCGCCGCCACGGTGTGGCGCAATGCCGCCACCGCCTTGGCGCGCTGGCCCTTCGGCAGGCCGGCGAGCCAGGCGCGGCCGATGGCGGTCCGCAGGACGGGGAAGGGGAAGCCGATGCGCGAGTTGATGGCGACCACCGCCGCGTCGCTGCGCACCGTCTCCACCACCACCAGCTGGTCGCCGCTGCGCACCGCGAGGTTGACGGTGGCGCGCGTGTGCTCGGCCAGCTCCGCCATCAGCGGCTGCGCGATGGCGCGCACGTCGACGTTGGACAGGTAGATGTGGCCGATGGCCAGCGTTTTCGCCGTCAGGCGGAAGCGGCCGTCGGAATGGGAGGCGTCGAGGTAGCCGAGCTTGACAAGCGTCTGCGTGGTGCGCGAGACGGTGGCCTTGGGCAACCCGGTCGCGCGCCCGATCTGCTGGTGCGTGAGCGCCGGCGTGCCGGGCGCGAAGCAGTGCAGCACGGCGAAGCCGCGCTCCAGTGCCGAGACGCGGCCGTCCGGGTCGCTCCCACCGCCGTCTTGCGCGCGCATCGCTCAGGCCTCCCGCGCGAAGGATTTCCCCTTGAGCCGGTTGGTCGCGAGCAGCAGGTCGGCCTGCAGCTTCGGGTCGCCCTCGATCTTCTTGAAGCGCTCGCGGTCGGCGGCCTGCTTCGCCGGGTCGGCTTCGGCCAGGCGGCGCTTGTTCTCGGTCGTCGTGGGCGAGGTGTAGTCGACGAAGATCGCGCGGCGATCGGCGGCGTACTCGTCGAGCACCGCGTCCGGCACGCCCATCGTGATGACGCAGGACAGCGCATCGCCGAGGGCGACCGCGTCGAGCAGGCCGCCAGTGAGGCCGAGCCCGCCGATCGGGCTGTTGGCATGCGCGGCGTCGCCCGCGAGCAGCACGCGCCCGACGCGGAAGCGGTCAGCCACGCGCTGGTGCACGCGGAAGGGCGACATCTCGTCAAGCTCGTAGGGGCCGGGGATGAGGCGAGCCATGCGCTCGGGCAGGCGGTCATTGAGCGTTTCTTCCGGAAGTTTCGAATCCTCCGCGAAGGCCACGCGCCACAGGCCCTGGTTGTTGATCTGGCACAGCACGGCGAAGTGCACCGGGTCGACGATGAAGGTGGCCTTGGCGTAGCCGTAGGCCTCGTAGTCGGTGTAGACGTTGGTGACGACGAAGCGCTCGGGCCAGGTCTGGCCGCGGAAGACTTCGCCGATCGCCTTGCGCACGCCGCTGCTCGCGCCGTCCGCGCCCACGAGCCAGGCGGCGCGCAGCGTCTTCGGGCCTTCGGGCGTCTGGGCCGTGACCTGCACTTCATCGGCCGTCTGCGCGACCGCGCTCACGGTGTGGTTCCAGAGGATCTCCACGCCCGGCTCGCGCAGCAGGTGCGCCATCACGATGGCCGCGAGTTGATGCTGGCCGAGATGAAGGTTGTAGGCGTAGGGGGTCTTGTCCTCGATGGAGGACATGTCGAGCTTGCAGAGGATGTCGCCGTCGACCGCGCGCCATTGGTAGTCCTTCTTGGTCACGCCCACGGCCTTCATGTCCTCCAGCAGGCCGAGCTGGTCCAGCGCGGCGACCGTCGGCGGGTGGTAGACCAGCGCGCGCGGCCACTGGCCGATGTGGGGCAGGGCCTCCACCACGGTGACCCGCACGCCCGCGCGGGCCAGTTTCAATGCCGTCAGCAGGCCCACGGGGCCCGCGCCGGCGACGATGACGTCGTCCTGCTTCTTCATCTCCTGCTTTCTTCCTTGCTGGTCGGCAGACTGCTGCCGTTGAAACAAGGGGGCGAGCGTAGGGATGCGCCCGTGGGGCGTCAAACAAGCAGAACCCGGTTCCGTTTTCTTGCGTTCGGGTTCGCGGTTGCCGTTCGAGCTCGGGCCGGGGCTCAGTGCGCCGCGCCGGTGCCGGTGGCGAAGGAGATGGTGCGGGTGAAGGCCACGCCGTCGTTGCTGCCGACGATCTTGACGACGTAGTCGGTGCTCGGGAGGAGCGAATGGTCGGGGACGATCAGCGCCTGGTGCGATTGCAGGATGGCGTTCGGGTCGTTGTCGCGCGTCATCGTCGGCCGCAGTGCGACGGGCGTGTTGCCGTACCGGGTCTTCATCGTCGCCGACGTGATCGCGAGCGCCTGGCCGCTGCGCACCGAGACCAGGATGCTGGAGCCCAGAGGGCTGGCCAGCAGGTCGCGGCCGGGCACGGGATTGGGCGTCTCGTTGGTCATCTCGTAGAAGACGCCTGTGGTGCCGTCGCAGGGATAGGTCAGCACTTCGTCGCTGGCCGGTTCCTGGCGCACCTCGCTGGCCTGGAAGCCGAGGTCGAACTGCTGCACGCTGCGCGGGCCGAAGCTCTGCGTGGTGCCGAGCCGGTCGCTGCCGCGCATGGAGAGGCCGACGTCGAGGTAGCCGCCGAGCATGCTGATCTGGTGGTAGGGCAGCGCGAGCAGGGCACGAACGCCGAATTCGCCGGTGCCCTGCGTGGAGCCCGAGTAGTAGAGGCCCGAGATCTCGTCGCTCACCACGCCGGGGTTGTAGCCCGCCGCCGTGACGCGGTCCAGCGGCGAGGCGCCGGTGAAGCCGGGCGTGCCGGGCACTTCGTCGTGGCGCATCTGGTTGTTCAGGATCAGCCAGCCGGCGTGGTCGCGCGCGGCAGTGTCGAGCGCCGCGTTCTGGCGCAGCAGGCCGAAACCGCAGCGCGCGCGCTCGGCATTCAGCAAGGCATAGGCCTGGGCCGATTCCGAGCCGGCGCGGTAGTTGGCGGTCGCCACCGCCTTCACGATGGTGGAAGGCAGGTAGTCGCCCGCGTCGTCCGCCGGGCCGGTGGGCGTCTGGGGCGTCTTGATCGCGGTGGAGCCGCTGCCGGCCGCGACATCGCCCCCTGCGCCGCCAACCCCGCCCCCGCCTCCGCCGCAGGCCACCAGCGTCGAGACGCTGAACGCGGCGAGCAGGGAAAGAAGGAGGGACCGGTGCCGGTCGCGCGCCGCGTGGCGTGGCTGATGTGTCATGCCGTGACTGGGCCACACCCGATGCAGAACCGCCGTCAGTCCGACACCGACAGATACGTAGGAAGTTCGCATGGTTTCATGTTTAGGTTCTTCTCAAGGCTCAGCGGCGGGACAAGGCCCAGCGCGTCGCCCTGCGCAAGGGCTCGAAGGCGCGGCGCGGGTTGAGCACGCGTTCCCGGGTCGCGGCCATCGCCATGCGGCGGCGGACCACGGATTCCAGCGCGGCGGCAACCGCCCTGGCGGTCGGGTCGCCGCGCAGGGCCTCGATACGCCAGGCCAGCGCGATCTCCGTCAAGTCCTCGACGCTGAGACGCGCGTGACGGACATCGTCATCCGGTGCGCCAAGGGGTTCCGGCGCACTCGGCGTCGATTGAATTCCGTACTTCATGTAAGCAATTGTGCTTACTTTTTTCGTCTAGCCCAAGGGACAAACGCACACTTTGGTTTACATCGATTTGCCGAATGTAACCCATCGGCTTGCAAAAACCAACTGGCGGGAAGCGCCGTGGCGAGCCAAACTCTGCGTCCCTTCAACCTTCATCACGAGGAAATCGACCCATGCCTTTCATCACCACCCAGGACGGCACCCAGATCTTCTACAAGGACTGGGGCAAGGGACAACCGATTGTTTTCTCGCACGGCTGGCCGCTTTCGGCGGACGACTGGGACAACCAGATGCTGTTCTTCCTGGCGCAAGGCTTCCGCGTGATCGCGCACGACCGGCGCGGCCATGGCCGCTCCACGCAGACCGCCCATGGCAACGAGATGGACACCTATGCCGATGACCTGGCCGCGCTCACGGCCGCGCTCGACCTGAAGGACGCCATCCACGTCGGCCACTCCACCGGCGGCGGCGAGGTCGCGCGCTACCTTGGCCGGCACGGCACGAAGCGCGTGGCCAAGGCGGTCCTGATCGGCGCCGTGCCGCCGCTGATGCTCAAGACCGAGGCCAACCCGGGCGGCTTGCCCATCGACGTGTTCGATGGCATCCGCGCCGGGGTGGCCAACAACCGCGCGGAGTTCTACCGCGACATCACCTTGCCTTTCTACGGCTACAACCGGCCCGGCGCCAAGATCTCCGAAGGCATCCGCCAGCACTGGTGGCTGCAGGGGATGATGGGCGGCATCAAGCCGCATTACGACTGCGTCAAGGCTTTCTCGGAAACCGACTTCACCGAGGACCTGAAGAAGATCGACGTGCCGACCCTCGTGATGCACGGCGACGACGACCAGATCGTGCCCATCGCCGACTCGGCCATGCTGTCGTCCAAGCTGGTGAAGGGCGCGCAGCTCAAGGTCTACCCCGGCTTTCCGCACGGGATGTGCTCGACGCATCCCGAGATCATCAACCCCGACCTGCTGGCCTTCTTCAAGGGGTGAGGCCGTCGCCTCCCGCGGAGGCGGTCGTGGCCGAGGCGCTCGCGACGCGCGCACCTTCGAGTTGCCGCGCCATAGGCGCCGCCCATCGGCCTCATTGAAACGGCGGTGCGCCACGGGCCGCGAAGACTGGCACCATCGAGCTGTCCTTCTTCATCGCCACAGGAGCCACTCATGAAGCCGATTCGCAAACTCGTGGGCTACGCCATCGCGCTCGGTGGCTCCCTCGTCCTGCTGTCGGGCCTGTTCTGAACGCGAATACGGCCCGCGCCTGAAGGGGCGTCACGGCCGCGTCATTGCGCGGCGGCATGGTCTCGGGTTTTCACCCGCAACCACCGTCGACAATGAAGCGAATCGCGACCCTTTCCCTCACGGCCCTGGCCGTGGCCCTTGCCTGTGGCGCCGCCGCCGCCCAGACCGCGTACCCGGCCAGGCTCGCCGGCCACGCCGTGATGGCGGCCCAGACCTTCATCCCCGCCCCCAAGGACGCGCCGGCCGACCTGCAGGTGAGCGGCAAGTTCACCACCGCGAAGCGGGTCGACGCCGTGGGCAGCATCGAAGGCCAGTCGGGCGGTCGCGGCACCGGCGTGTCGCTGCCCTTCAAGGGCCAGCCGATCCAGGGCCAGTCGGCCATCAAGCGGATGGACGACGGCAGCTTCTGGATCCTCACCGACAACGGCGCGGGCGCGAAGGCCAACTCGCCGGACTTCATGCTCTACCTCAACCACTACAAGGTGGATTTCAAGAGCGGCCAGTTCCACCGCCTGGGCACCGTGTTCCTGCACGACCCGGACAAGAAGGTGCCCTTCCGCATCGTCCACGAAGGCACGAAGCAGCGCTACCTGACAGGCTCGGACTTCGACCCCGAGAGCTTCCAGTTCGCGGGCGGTTCGCTGTGGATCGGCGAGGAATTCGGCCCCTACCTGATCAAGGCCGATCGCGGCGGCAAGGTGCAGGCCGTGTTCGAGACGCAGGTCGACGGCAAGACCGTGCGCTCGCCCGATCATCCGGCCGTCACCACGCCCGGCGTGCCGGGCGGCGCGGTGGACTTCCAGGTCAAGCGCTCCAAGGGCTTCGAGGGCATGGCCTCGTCGAAGGACGGCAGCAAGCTCTACGCGCTGCTGGAAGGCCCGGTATGGAACCCCGAGGTCAAGGACTACGAGCGCATCGACGGCAAGGACACGCTGCGCGTGCTGGAGTTCGACGTCGCGGCCGAGAAGTGGACCGGCCGGCACTGGAAGTACCCGCTCGAAGCCAACGGCAACGCCATCGGCGACTTCAACATGATCGACGGCACGACCGGCCTCGTCATCGAGCGCGACAACGGCGAAGGCACCGCCGACAAGGCCTGCCCCGAAGGCCAGAAGCGCAGCGACTGCTTCCACGACGTGGCGAAGTTCAAGCGCGTCTACAAGATCGAGATGAGCGATGCGAATGTCGGCCAGTCCGTGCGCAAGATCGGCTACATCGACCTGCTGGACATCGCCGATCCGGACAAGCTCGCGCGCAAGCCGCTGAACGACGGCGTGCTGAAGTTCCCCTTCTTCACGATCGAGAACGTCGAGGTCGTCGACGCCACGCACATCGTGGTGGGCAATGACAACAACCTGCCGTTCTCCAGCAGCCGCGAGCCCAACAAGGCGGACGACAACGAGCTGGTGCTGCTGGAAGCGGGCGAGTTCCTGAAGGCGAAGTAAGGCCCGCCCCGGCCCGCGCCGGCGGTGTGTAATGGAGCCTCTCAACGACACAGGGGCTGCAAGCACATGGCGCGGGCAAATGAATGGGTGGGCAAGGTGCTGGCCGTGCTCAAGGGCGGCAACACCACGGCCGCGATCGCGCAGATCAAGGTTGCGCCGGACGCGAAGAGCCTGAAGGCCCTGCAGTCCGCGATGGCGGCGGCAGGCCTCGCGGGCCGCTGGCGCGACGTGGATGCGGCGATCTCCGACAGCATCGACCTGCTCTCCGCGCCACGCCTGCACCGCTCGCCTTGAAGCAGGAGAAGCGGGCGCGGCCTACAGACCGGCCCGCGCGCGGCGTCTATCAAGGAGTTTTGCAAGAAGGAGTCTCCATGCAAGGCAAATCCTGGATCTCGGCGCTGAAGGAATACGACGCCAGGCGTCCCGATCTCCCGGGCGAGCACCTCGTCGTGCTCGGCGTGGGCCTGCTGCTGCTCATGGCCTCCGGCCGCAGCCGCTCGCTGATCGGCCGGGCGATGGTGGGGGCGGCCGCGGGTGCCTTCATCGGCCGCGCGGCCAGCGGCACGGGCGGCGTGTCGCGGCTGGCCTCGACGCTGGCGCGCTACCGGCGTTGAGCCGCGCGAATCAGAAGAAGACCAGGTAGAACAGGCCGCCGAACAGCAGCCACTTCACGGCGTAGTAGCTCGGCTTGTTCCACGCCTTCAGGCGCTTGCCCAGCAGGCGGATCTTGTAGATGTGCGCGAACGCGCGGTTGAGTCCGCCGACGTGCTCGCCGTCCACGTTCTGCGTGGCGGCGGCCTTGATCATGCGCCAGCCGATCTCGCGGTTGATCCAGCGCGCCACCGGGTTCGTCAGCGGCCGCTCGATGTCGCAGAAGAGGATGAGCCGGGTCTCGTCGGTGAGGTTCTCGGCGTAGTGGATGTACGTCTCGTCGAACATCACGGCCTCGCCGTCTTTCCAGTAGTAGGGCTGGCCGTCGACGAAGATGCGGCAATTGGCCGCGTCGCGCGGCACGCGCAGGCCCAGGTGGTAGCGCAGCGATCCGGCGAAGGGGTCGCGGTGCCGCACCAGCTTGCTGCCCGGCGGCAGCGTGGCGAACATCGCCGCGCGCACCGAGGGGATGCCCGCGATCAGCGCCGTGGTCTTCGGGCAAAGGCCCGTGGCCGAAGGAAGGAAGTCGCCGTACCAGTTCAGGTAGAAGCGCTTCCAGCCGGTGCGGAAGAAGGAGTTGAAACCCACGTCGTTGTAGCCCGCCGCGGCGCGGATGTGGCCTTCGTCGAAGAGGGCGAGGCCTTCCTCGCGGATGGTCTCCCAGTTCTGGCGCAGCACGTCCAGTTCGGGGAACTGCTTCACGTCGATGTAGGGCTTCGACGGCACGGCGGAGAACATGTACATCAGCACGTTCAGCGGCGCGAAGAAGGTGGAGTGGTCGCTCAGCTGGCGGCCGATGCCGTGCCGCACCTGGCCACGGAAATGGACGTAAAGCCCCGTGACGAGGAAGACCAGCGGGATCAGGAGTTTGTAGGACATCTCGCGCGGTATTTTGACAGTTCGCGGAATTGTGTCAGTGTGGGCCGACCCTTGCCCGGGGGCGGTCGGATCAGCCGAAGTGGTCGAAGGAGGCGAAATTCCGTGCGACGGGTGTGCCCGCGGCATCGACCAGGCGCAGGCCGGCTTCGGCCTCGATGCGGCCGATGCGGGTGACGGCGGTGGCGCCTCGGCGCGCGGCCTCGATCACGGCGGCGCCGGAGGCAGGGGGGGCGCAGAAGACCAGTTCGTAGTCGTCGCCGCCCGCCAGCGTGCACGCGCGGCGCCGCGCCAGGTCGAGGCCGGCCTCGATGCCGAGCAGCCCGGCGACCGCGTCCGCATCCACCGTCGCGCCGACCTTGCTGGCCGAGAGGATGTGGCCGAGGTCGCCCACCAGCCCATCGCTCACGTCGGCCGCCGCGCTCGCGATGCCGCGCAGCGCCAGGCCAAGCGCCACGCGCGGCGCGGGCTGCTCCATGCGTGCACGCGCTTTCTCGAAGGCCTCGCCCGGCAGGGCCAGGGTGCCGCGAAAGACTTCGAGCGCCAGCCGCGCGTCGCCCAGCGTGCCGCTGACCCAGATGTCGTCGCCCGCCTTCGCGCCCGAGCGCAGCAGCGCCGCGCCGGCCGGCACTTCGCCGAACACCGTGATGCAGAGATTGAGGGGGCCGCGTGTCGTGTCGCCGCCCACCAGCTCGCAGCCATGCGCATCGGCCAGCGCGTACAGCCCGCGCGAGAAGCCTTCGAGCCAGGGTTCATCGACGGCCGGAAGCGCCAGCGCCAGCGTGAAGGCGAGCGGCCTGGCGCCGCAGGCGGCGAGGTCGCTGAGGTTCACCGCCAGCGCCTTGTGGCCGAGCCGCGCCGGGTCCACGGTGGAGAGGAAATGCCGCCCCTCCACCAGCATGTCGGACGAGACCGCCAGCTGCATGCCCGGCGCGGGCGCGAGCAGCGCGCAATCGTCGCCCACGCCCAGGGGCGAACGCGTGGCGGGGCGCGTGAAGTAGCGCGCGATGAGATCGAATTCGCCCATGCCGTGCATCATCGCCTCACATCGCGGAGCTGCGAAAGCGCAGGGCGGCCTGGCGCACCACTTCGGCCAGCAGCCGCTCCCTGCCCTGCTTCTCGCGCAGCCAGCGCGCGTCGTTGCGGTTGGCCTCGACGCTCGTGCGCAACTCGCCCAGCGCCTGCGTCGCGTTCAGCGCCTCGCTGTGCCATTCGAGCTGCGTCATGGTCATCAGGATGTGGTCGCGCAGCGGCATGTGCTCGCCGCTCGCCGGGTCCACGTAGACCGCGTCGAGCCCGAAGCGGCAGGCCTGGAAGCGGTTGTAGGTGTAGACGAGGTAGTCGTCCTCCGTCGGCACGAAGGGCTGCTCCTGGAGGAACCACGCCGCCAGCGACTGCACGTAGCCCGCCAGCGCGGCGGCGCGCTCCACCGTGAGCGGGGTGTCGAAGACGCGGATCTCGATGGTGCCGAACTCGGGCTTGGGCCGGATGTCCCAGTAGAAATCCTTCATGCTGCGCACCACGCCGGTCCGCGTCATGCGCTCGAAGTAGTTCTCGAATTCGCGCCAGCTCAGCGTGAAGGGCGCCCGGCCGGAGAGCGGGAAGGCGAACACCGAGTTCAGCCGCGCCGAGTCGAACTGCGTGTCCTGCCCCTGAACGAAGGGAGAGGAGGCCGACAGCGCGATGAAGTGCGGGATGTAGCGCGACATGCGGTGCAGCATCAGCAGCGCCGCGTCCGCGTCCGGGCAGCCGATGTGCACGTGCTGCCCGAAGATGGTGAACTGCTTGGAGAGATAGCCGTAGAGCTCCGACAGCTCGCGAAAGCGCGGCTTGTCGTAGATGCGCCGCTCGTGCCACTGCTGGAAGGCATGCGTGCCGCCGCCCACCACCGCGATGTTGAGCTTGTCCGCGTTCTTCACGAGCGCGTCGCGGATCGGCGTGAGCTGGTTGATGACGTCCAGCGCCGAGTGGCAGACGTCGGTCGAGATCTCGATCATGCTCGACGTCATCTCCGGCACCACGCTGCCGGGCAGCGGCGTCTGCGACATCAGGCGCAGCATGTCCTCGGCGTAGGGGGCGAGGTCGTAATCGTGCGTGTTGACGAGCTGCAGCTCCAGCTCCACGCCCAGCGAGAGCGCCACGGATTTGTTGAAGCGCTCCAGCGGCACCACGCGGCTCGCGGGCGTCGAGGGGCTGCCGTCGGGCTGGAGGTCGAGGGGGCGCGTGCTCATCGTTGCGTGTCCTCGATGCTGAAGGCCTCGGGCATCCAGGGGTGCGAACTCTCCCGCGCGCCGTGGATGGCGACGGTCGCGATCACCGCGCCCAGCACCTCCATCAGCAGGATGGCCGGCAGCGCGATCTGCGTGATCATCGTGCCCAGCAATGGCGAAGCGGTGACGAAGCTGGAGGCGATGAGCAGCGCGATGGACGACAGCGGCGACATCGCGCAGCCCACCCACAGCGCCTGGCGCCAACTCGCGCCGCTGCCCGGGTTGGCGATGGCCACGCCCGCGATCTTGGCGAAGGCGCGCACGCCGATCACCGCCAGCACCACGCTCGCCACCGGCAGGCTCCAGTCGGCCTGCGCGGCGACGATGGAAACCAGCACGAACATCAGCATGGTGAGCAGCGAGGCGGCCGTGCCCAGCTGGCGCGGCCAGGCCCAGGGCTTGGGGTTGAGCGCCTTCAGCAACACGCCGCCGATCAGTGCCGCGAGCGGCGCGGAGCCGCCGAAATGCGCCGCCAGCGCCGCGCCCGCCGCGATGATCGCCAGCAGCAGGATCGAGGTGTTCTCGCTCGTCGGGCTCATCACCCGCAGGGCCGAGCGCAGGGCCAGCGCCATCAGCGCGCCGACGACGAAGGAAAGGCCCAGCACCACCGCCACGGGGTACAGCTTCTGGAACAGGTCCGTCGGCGCATGCTCGATCAGGCCCGCCTGCGCGTAGCCCAGCGCCAGCGCGTAGAAGGTGTTGAGCGTGGCCAGCGTCATCGCGCGCTCCGTCACCGGGCCGGAGGCGCGCGTGTCCATGATCACCCGGCTCAGCACGGCGGGCGAGGCGACGATGGCCATCAGCGCGACGGGGTTCGCGACCGGGTCCGGGATGCCCATCCAGTGCAGCACCCAGAACACGCCGAAATAGGTCAGCGTCGATTCGAGCAGGCTCTGCACCAGCACCATCGGGTTGTGGCGGAACCAGCCCAGCGGCAGCCGGCCGCCGGCTTCGAAGAGCACGATGGCCACGCCCAGCTCCAGCAGGAAGAGGCTGATGCCCTGCAGCGGCCACACCGCGCCCTCGAAGCCGGCGAAGCCGACCACCGTGCCGACGATCGAATAGCCCACCACCTTGGGCAGCCCCATGTAGCGCTGCACCAGGTGGCCGGCCGCGGCGGCCGTGGCCAGCAGCAGCGACCACAGCACGGTGGGCAGCCCCGCCGAGGGCCGGACCCACTCGGTCCAGAAACCCAGCAGGTCATTGAGGGACAAAGAACTCATCAGGCAAGACCAGACATCGTTGGGCGGCTGCCAACGCCCTGGGGCGCGACAACGCGGCCTGGCGTGCGCTCAGTGGAGCACGCGCGGGGTGGGAATGTCCCCGGCGTCGGCTTCGAGCACGAACATGGGGATGGGGACATCGAAGCGTTCGCCTCGCTCGTCCACGAAGAAATAGCTTCCGTGCATGGTACCGCTTGGCCCCTGCAGCCGGCAGCCGCTGGTGTAGCGGAAGGATTGCCCCGGCCCCAGCAGCGGCTGCTGCCCGATCACGCCCAGGCCCTTGACCTCCTGCCGTTCGCCGGAAGCGTCGTCGATGATCCAGTGGCGCGAAATCAGCTGCGCCGTCACCTTGCCCGTGTTGGTCACGGTGACGGTATAGGCAAAGGTATACACCCGGTCTTCCTGGGAAGACTGGTCGGCGAGGAAGCGGGGCTCCACCTGAACGTTGATCGGGGCTTTGGACATCGGCCGCGATGGTACATCGCGCCACGCGGACCCCTGCGAGAATGCCCCCATGAGCAGCCCCTTCCGCATCGCCCCCTCCATCCTTTCGGCCGATTTCGCCCGCCTGGGCGCCGAAGTCGGCGACGTCATCGCGGCCGGCGCCGACTGGATCCACTTCGACGTGATGGACAACCACTACGTCCCCAACCTCACCTTCGGCCCCATGGTGTGCCAGGCTCTCAAGCCGCACGCCAGGACACCGGACGGCCGGCCCGTGCCCATCGACGTGCACCTGATGATCCAGCCCGTCGACGCCCTGGCCGTCGCCTTCGCGCAGGCCGGCGCGGACTACATCAGCTTCCACCCCGACGCATCGCACCACGTGCACCGCAGCATCCAGGCCATCAAGGCGGCCGGCTGCAAGGCCGGGCTGGTTTTCAACCCGGGCGCCGGCCTGGAGCCGCTGGACTGGGCCATCGACGACATCGACCTCATCCTCATCATGAGCGTCAACCCCGGCTTCGGCGGCCAGAGCTTCATCGACTCCGCTCTGCGCAAGATCGAACTGGCGCGCAAGCGCATCGACGCCACCGGCCGCGACATCCGCCTCGAGGTGGACGGAGGCATCAAGACCGAGAACATCGCGCGCGTCGCGAGCGCGGGCGCCGACACCTTCGTGGCCGGCAGCGCCATCTTCAACGCGCCGGACTATGCGGGCGTGATCTCGGCCATGCGCGCCCAACTGCAGAGCCCGGTCAAGTCCTGAGGCTCAGCGCTTGACCTTGTCGTTGTAGACGCGGTCGGCCACCGGCCCGCGGTCGGTGTCGACGATGCCCCGCTCCACGTCCTCCATCGCCTGACGGCCCACGCGCGGCGCGCTGCCGTCCTGGTTCTCCTGGCTGTCGGACGACTGGTCGTGCTCGTGCGGCAGGCGCGGCGCCGGCTCGCCTTCTTGCGAAACCTTGGTCTTGCCGCTCTCGTCATCCTTTGCCGGATCCGTCTTCGTCTTGCGCCCGGGGGTGTGGGTGGCCATGGCATGCTCCTTTGTCGTCATCCATCCTTGTCTCACGCCGGCGGGCGGAAGGCGGTAGGACCGTCCAACGCCGCGTTGTAGGATGGCCGACGAGAACGCGCCGCCTGACAAGAACCATGCCCGATACCCTGATTTCCCCGGCCGACGACACCCTTCGCATCCACGGCTTCGCCGCCCTGGCGCCCGGGCCCCGGCTGATCGTGCTGGGCGGCGTGCACGGCGACGAGACCTGCGGCACCACCGCCATCGAACGCACCGTGGCCGAACTCGACGCCGGCAGCCTGCGCCTGCTGCGCGGCCAGCTCACCATGGTGCCCGTGGCCAACCCGCTCGCGCGGCGGCTGATGCGGCGCGAAGGCGAGCGCAACCTCAACCGCCTCTTCAAGCCCACGCCGCCCGGCGGGCAGCCGGCCGACTACGAGGCCCGCATCACCGACCTGCTGTGCCCGCTGCTCGACCGGCACGAGGTGCTGCTGGACCTGCACTCGTTTCAAAGCGCCGGCGACGCCTTCGCGATGATCGGCCCGCGCGACAACACCGGCACCCTGGAACCCTTCGCCCGCGCCTTCGAGGAAGGCCAGCTCGCGCTGCACCTGGGCACCTCGCGCGTGGTCGAAGGCTGGCTGGACATCTATGCGGCCGGCCTCGCGCAGCGCGCGGGCGGCCAGCCGGCCGACGAGGCCGCGCTGGACTTCGGCCGCGGCACCAACGAGTACATGCGCAGCCGCGGCGGCTACGGCGTGACGCTCGAATGCGGCCAGCACCAGGACCCCGCCGCACCCGACGTGGCGCACCGCGCGATCCATGCGGCGCTGCGCCTGCTGGGCATGGTCGAGGCCGGTCCGGATGCATCGCCGCCGCCATCGCCCAGCCTGCTGCGGCTGGTGAGCGTGACCGACCGCCTGCACGAGGAAGACCAGTTCGTGCGCGAGTGGGCGACTTTCGACCCCGTGGCGAAGGGCGAGCCGATCGGCGTGCGCGAGGACGGCAGCATGCTGCGCGCCGACCGCGATGGATTCATCGTGTTCCCGAACGCGACGGCGCTGGCCGGCACGGAGTGGTTCTACTTCGCGGTGCGCAGCGAGCGCGACCTCACCCGCGCTCAGTAAGATTCTCCCGGTATCCATCACCAGGGAGATGGCCGAGCGACCCGCCAAGGGCCGCCGGACCACGCATATGCAAGAGATCAAGACCCGCTTCGACACCACCGGAGCGCACAGCCTTCGGGCCATGGGCCTGTCCAATGTGTTCCTGCTCGACGGCGTCACCCAGAAGGAAGGCCAGCCCGCCGCCTACCGTGATGCCGAACGCCTCTTCCACCTGATCGCCGGCGCCATCGCGCGGCGCTCGTCGCCGCTCACCGGCGGCGAGCTGCGCTTCCTGCGCAAGCGCCTTGGCATGACGCAACCGCAGTTCGGCGCCATCGTCGGCAAGGGCCTCGAGACGGTGAGGCAGTGGGAGCGGGGCCGGCGCAAGCCGCCCGTCGCGGAAGGCTGCCTCCTGCGGCTGCAATGGCTCGAACGCCACGACCGCGTGGCGCTTGCCGCCGCGGTGCATGCGCTCCAGTACGCGCCGAGGGATCTGGAGGGACGGCCGTATGTCTTCAGGTTCGCCGAAGGGGAGGGGTGGGTGCGGTGCTTTGATTGCTAGCCGGGCCACCCCGCGATTCCGCGCCACGCGACTTCAGGCCCTCGTCCATCAGCCATTCGCGAAAGGCCACGAAGGCCGGCAGATCGAGCCGGTCCGGCCGGTAGCAGAGGTAGTGGCCCTGGTCCACGCGCACCGGCGTGCCGCAGGGGCTCAGCAGAGAACCTTCGGCCAGTTCCTCCCGCACCAGCAGCTTCGGCACCAGGCCGATGCCCAGGCCGTTGAGCGCCGCCTGGATCAGCGCCGAGTACTGCGCGAAGCGCGGGCCGGCCACGGTCTGCACCTCCGGCACGGCGTGCTGCGCGGCCCACGCGCGCCAGGCCGTGGGCGCGCCCTCGTGATGCAGCAGCGTGTGGCCCACGATGTCGGCGGGCTGCGCGATGCGGTGCCGACCTTCGACCAACGCGCGCGCCACGATCAACACGAACTCGCGGCCCGCGATGTATTCGGACACCACGCCGGGCCAGCCGTCGGGGCCGTAGCGGATCGCCGCATCCACGCCGGCTGGAATGCCATCGCTCGGCTCCAGGTGGCGGCTGAAGCTCAGCATCACATGTCGGCTCTTCTGACTGAAGGCCGGCAGGCGCGGGATGAGCCACTTGGTGAGGAAAGTGGGCACGCTCGCCAGCGTGAGCAGCCCGGCGCCGGCATCGCCGGACCGAGCCTCGAAGGTCGCGGTCTCGATGGCGCGCAAACCGCCCGAGATCTTCTGCCAGTACACCCGCCCTTGCGGCGTGAGCTGCACGCCGCGGCCGTTCTTCTGCAGCAGCTCGCGGCCGAGGAAGGCCTCGAGCCCCGCGATCTGCTTGCTGACCGCGCTCACCGTGATGCAAAGCGCGCCCGCCGCGAGCGTGATGCTCTGGTGGCGTGCCACGGCGTCGAAGGCCAGCAGTTCCTGGATGGTGGGGCAGTCGCGCTTCATGCATGGCTCCGGTCGATGACAGCACGGTGAAAAACATTTTCCAATTGCTCAAGTGTCGTCATCCAAGTTTCACCCATCGGTTCGTGTGCTGTTCCTAGAATTTGCGTGAACGCGGCGGCTCGCCGTGTGCAAAAGCTGGCGCATCCGGAAAGTATGCCGGTTGCGCAGACATTCGGAGACACCACCTTGGTTCGCGGCATCTCGCTCATCTACGGCCTGTACCTGCTGCTGCCGATCGCCTTGCTGCTGGTCGGCAGCTTCGGCGGCAACTGGACCAACACGCTGCTGCCCACCGGCGTCACCGGGCGGTGGTACCTCGACTTGTGGCTGGACACCTCGTTCCGCAAGGCCTTCGCGAGCAGCCTGGTGGTGGCCATGTCGGCCTGCGCGATCAACACCGTGCTGGCGCTGCCGCTGGCCTATGCGCTGTACCACGGCGCCCGGCGCGGCAGCAGCCTGGCGGCGCGCATCGTGAGCGCCACGCCCGTCGCGGTGCCGACCATCACGCTGGCCTTCGGCTACATGATCGTGTTCAACACCGACATCGCGCCGTGGCTGGGCTCGATGCCGCTGCTGATCGCGGCGCACGCGATCCTCACGCTGCCCTACCTCACCAACACGCTGCTGACCGACTTGCGCCACCTCGACCTCGGCCGGCTCGAACAGGCCGCCGCGACGCTGGGCGCTTCGGGCTGGCGGCAGTTCACCAGCATCGTGCTGCCCAGCCTGCGGCAGAGCCTGATCAGCGGGCTGGTGATGGTGGCGGCCATCTCGGTGGGCGAGTTCGGGTTGTCGAACCTGCTCACCAGCTTCCAGAACCGCACCTATCCGGTCGTGTTGCTGCAGGCCTTCTACGGCGCGACCGGGTTCGCCTGCGCGGCCACCGTCATTCTTCTCTTGCTGGCGAGCGCGTCAGCCCTTCTTTCCTCTTCCCTGGTGAGGCGGCCGTGAGCCGCCGGGCCGCTCCCGGGGCGAACACCGTGACGCGCGGCGCGAAGCTTACCCATCCATGAGCCTCCTCCTCGACAACCTCGGCTACAACTACCCCGGCAGCACGCACGGCCTGCATGACGTGTCGCTCGACGTGCGCACCGGCGAGCTGGTGGCGGTGATCGGGCCGAGTGGCTCGGGCAAGTCGACGCTGCTCAAGCTGGTGGCGGGGCTGGAGACCGGCCACACGGGCCGCATCGCGCTCGACGGCGTCGACATGTCGCGCACGCCGGTGCACCAGCGCCACATCGGCATGGTGTTCCAGAGCTACGCGCTCTTTCCGCACCTGAGCGTGCTCGACAACGTGGCCTACGGGCTCAAGCTGCGCAAGGTCGCCGCCACCGAGCGCCGCCGGCGCGCGCAGGAGCTGCTCGACATCGTCGGGCTCGGCGACTACGCGCGGCGTGCGGTCGCGCAACTCTCGGGCGGCCAGCAGCAGCGCGTGGCCCTGGCGCGCGCGCTCGCCATCGATCCGCGCGCCTTGCTGCTCGACGAGCCGCTTTCGGCCCTCGACGCCAGCGTGCGGGGCCACCTGCGCGACCAGATCCGCGCGATCCAGCAACGCTTCAACACCACCACGCTGCTGGTCACGCACGACCAGGAAGAAGCGCTCGTCATGGCCGACCGCGTGGCGATGCTCAAGGACGGCCGCTTGCTGCAGATCGCCACGCCGCGCGAGATCTACGAGAACCCCGCGAGCCGCGCGGTGGCGGAATTCGTCGGGCTCTCGACGATCCTGCCCGCGAAGGTGAGTGCGCCGGGCCGGCTCGACATGGGTTTCGCGGAACTCCGCGCCGAGACCGGCGGCCGTGCCTCCGGCACGGCGGTGCAGGTGCTGGTGCGCCCCGAGCACATCCGGCCCGACCCGGCGCCCGGGAGCGTGAACCGCCTGGCCGGCCGCACCGGCGCGCGGCGCTACCTGGGCGCGCTCACGCGCTACGACTTCGAGGTGGCGGGCGCGGGCAAGCCCTTTCTCGCCGAATCCGCGGAACCGGCGAAAGAAGCCATCGCCATCGCGCCCGAACACCTCCGCCTGCTCGACCACTGAACCCTCGTCCCTTCCAAGGAGCCACCATGCAACGCAGACATCTGATCCAGGCCGCCGGCGCACTGCCCGTGCTGTCGCTGGCCCGCGCCGCCTTCGCCTTCGACGGCCCCGAACTCTATGCGGGCGAGAAAGCGCTCTACGCCGAGGCGCAGAAGGAGGGCCTGTGCGTCTCCTTCGACACCGGCCCCGAATGGGCCAACTGGAAGTCGCTCTTCCGTGATTTCAAGGCACGCTACCCCGAGATCGAACTCACCTACAACGACATCGGCTCGGCCGCCACCGTCGTCTCGCTGGAGAAGACCAGGCGCCGCCCGCAGGCCGACACCGCCTACTACTTCGCGGCCTCCGCCGTCGATGCCGCGAAGAAGGACGTGGTCGCGCCCTTCAAGCCCGTCAACTTCGACAAGCTGCCGCCCGTGTTCCGCGAGGCCGAAGGCCGCTGGTTCACCATCCACACGCTCAACGTCGCCTTCCTGGTCAACAAGAAGCTGGTGAAGAGCGTGCCCGCCAGCTGGGCCGACCTGCTCAAGCCCGAGTTCAAGAGCACGGTCGTCTACCTCGACCCGCGCTCCACCGGCATCGGCCAGGTGCTGACCTTCGCGGCGGCCTACGCCAACGGCGGCGGCGTCGACAACGTGCAACCCGGAACCGACTACCTCGGCAAGCTGCACGCGGCCGGCAATGTGCTGCGGGTGGAAGGCACCACGCCGTACGCCAAGTTCCTCAAAGGCGAGATCCCGGTCTGGATCAGCTACGAGAACGACGGCCTCAAGGCCAAGCACGTCGACGGCATGGGCGACGCGGTGGAGGTCGTGATCCCGAAGGAAGCCAGCGTGGCCGCGCCCTATGCCATCAGCCTGGTGAAGAACGGCCCCAACCCGAACGCCGGCAAGCTGTGGCTCAACTTCATCATGAGCGAGGCCGGGCAGACGCTCTTCGCGCAGGGCTTCGTGCGCCCCGCCGTGCCGGGCACGCCGCTCACGGCCGACGTGGCCGCCAAGATGCCGCCCGCGCCGCAGATCCGACCGCTCGATGTGGTGAAGGCCTCCGAGCGCAAGGCCGAAGTGGACAAGCTCTGGGCGCAGGCCGCGCTCGGGAAGTAGCCCTCATGCGACGCCTTGGCGCCTGGCCCGCATGGGCCTTCATGGCGCTGTTCTTCGCCGCGCCGCTCGCGGCCTTGCTGCCCGAAGCCTTTGGCGAGGGCGGCAGCGCCTTCGGGCGGCTGTTCGGCAACCCGCTGTTCTTCGGCGCGCTGCGCAACACGCTGGGCCTGGGCCTCGCGGCGGGCACGATCTCGGCGCTGGTGGGCACCTGCATCGCCATCGAACTCGCGCGCCAGCCCGAAGGCCGGCGCCAATGGATGATGACCTTGCTGGGCCTGCCGCTGGCCTTCTCGGGGCTGGTGATCGCCTATGGCTTCATCCTGGCCTTCGGCCGCGCGGGCTTCGTGACGCAGCTGATCGCGGGCCTGGGTGCCGACCCGGCCGTGGTCGGCAGCTGGATCTACAGCGTGTCGGGCCTGGGCTTTGCCTATGCGTACTACCTGATTCCGCGCGTGGCGCTGTCGCTGTACCCGGTGTTCGCCAACCTCGACCTGCGCCCGGCGCAGGCGGCGCGCACGCTGGGCGCGTCGCGCGCACGCGCCTTCCGTGACACGGTGGTGCCCGAGGTGATGCCTTCGGTGCTGTCGAACGCGTGCATGGTGGCCGCGATCGCGATGGGCACCTACGGCACGGCGCTGGCGCTGGTGGGTACGCAGCTCAACATCCTGCCGCTGATGCTGCTCGCGCAGGTGGGCGACGGCGGTTCGGATTTCGCGGTGGCGGCGGCCTTGTCGCTGGTGCTGATGGTGGTGTGTGTGATCGTGATGGGAGTGGGCGATGTTGTCACGCGAAGGCGCGAGCGCGGTGCTGTCGGCACCGGTCATTGAGGCGCTGACGCGCCTCGCGCGGAAACAAGGAGGCCCGGCGCGGCATCGCCAGCCGGTCGCCATCCTCGGGCCGGGCGACGGCGGGCCGGCCGAATGCGAAGCCGCCTACGCCGTCGCGCATGCGCTGGCCGGCGCGGGCATGGCGGTGGTCTGCGGCGGACGCGGCGGCGTGATGGCGGCGGCCTCGCGCGGCGCCACCGATGCCGGTGGCATCGCCGTGGGCATCCTGCCCGAGGACGACGACCGCAATGCCAACGAATGGCTCAGCGTGGCCATTCCCACCGGCATGGGCGAGATGCGCAACGCCATCGTCGCGCGCAGCGGCGTGTGCCTCATCGCCATCGGCGGCAACATGGGCACGCTGTCGGAGATGGCGCTCGGGCTCAAGTGGGGCAAGCCCGTGTTCGTGATGCACGGGGACGTGGAGCTGCCGGGCGCGGTGCAGGCCGCCGACGTGGACGACATGCTGGCGAAGGTGCTGGGCACGCTGCTCGGTTGAGGCGTGCCCCTCACCGACGCAGCCGGCGCGATGCGCGCCTGAACTCCGCCGCCAGTGCCGCGGCCGACACCGTCAGCGGCCGCATCGTCGGCGTCATCAGGTACTGCACGGCCGGCGGCAGGCAGAGATCGATGGGCAGGATCTTCAGCAGTCCGCGCTGCCGCAGCGGCTCCAGCGCGCCCAGGCTGTTCAGCGCGACATAGTCGCTCTGAAGCAGCATGTCGACCAGCGCGCTGGACGAATCGCAATGCGCCACCAGCTTCGGCTCGGGCAGGCCCTGCTTGCGCATCACGGAGACGATGGCCGGCTCGCCGGATTGCCGCACGCTGTACACCCAGCCGTAGGGCACCAGGCTGGCCAGATCGCGGGCGTCGGCGGCCGGGTGGTCGGCGCGCACGAAGATGCCCAGCTCGGAGCTGCACAGCTGTTCGGTGTGCAGATCGGTGAGGGTCTGGTCGGTCGGCAGCGGGCCGACCGCGAAATCGATCTTGGCTTCGCGCAGCGCCGCGATGGTCGTCGTCGAGCGACCGCCGAGCACGCTGATAAGAGCGTCCGGCATGTACTCGCGGAAGCGCGCCACGGCCTCCGACAGCAGCATGGATTCGGCGGTGGCCGACAAGCCGACCGTGATCATGCCGTGGCGCTCCCCGCTGAAACGCTCGATCTCTTCCTTCAGGTTGCGCAACTCGGCTTCGACGACACGCGCGCGGCGCAGCACGATGCGGCCGAATTCGGTGGGCTCGACACCGCGCACGGAACGCACCAGCAGCGGCACGCCGACCGATTTCTCCAACGCCGTGAGGTTCTTGCTGACAGCGGCCTGCGCGAGGCCGAGCTTGCGTGCGGCGGATCGAACACTGCCTGTTTCAACGACCGCGATCAGATCTCGCAAATGAGCGTTGCGCACTTTGTCTCATCATTTGTTTTTTAGAATCTTCTAATTATCTTACAAGCGCCCCTGCGGCCGAGAGGCGCGATCAAGATGAAAGTCCCTATATCAATCCCAGGGACAGGCCGCACGGGCCGGCTGCCGCGATGTCGGGCGGCAGCCCCCCGACCCCGGTCGGACCGGGGGGCGATGACGAGCGGAGCGCGTCAGCTCTTCTGGCTCACGACCAGCTTGTTGCCCGGGCCGCTGCTCATGTAGCCGGTGGTCGTGAACGAGCATCCCTTCGTGCAGGTGAAGGAGAACACGCCGTTGTTGCTGGCGTTGTCCTGCACCAGGATGCGGAAGCTCGCCGGGTTGCCGTCGAAGCTGCCTTCGCCGTCGATCTGCACCGAGTTCCTGGTCGCGGTGATAGGGCCATCGGCGTTGATGGCGGAGCCGAGCCGGGTCACCGAGTTCAGTTGCGCGTTGTGGCCCAGGCCCTTCAGGGTCATGCTGGCCACCGCGGGCGCACCGTTGCCGTTGCGGCTGGCTTCCACCGCGACATCGAGGGTTCCCCGGTCCGACACCACCTGCCCCTTGACGCTCGCGGCGCGGCTCATGCAGGGGTTGTACTCAGGGTTGGTCAGCTCCATGGACACCAGGCCACCCTGGTTCCAGCCCGTGTAGTACAGGCAGTTCTCCGAGTCATAGCGCGGGTCCGGGCGGGTGAAGTCCATCTGGTCGTTGGTGTTGGTCTCCTTCACGTAGTAGGCGATCTCCACCGGGTGCGTCGGGTCCTTCCAGTCGACGAAGCGCATGCCGGCATAGGCGCTCGCGTAGATCGCCACGCGCATGTGGCTGCGGTCATCGAAGTTGAGGTAGTGGGTCATGCCGGCCCAGTCGCCCGTCACCAGGTTCTTCTCGCAGCTGGCCTGCGTGTTGGCGTCGGACACGTAGGTGCCGACCACCTGCGGGTTCTTCTCGTCCGACAGGTCGATCATGCGCGCGTAGGAGCGATGACCGCAGATGCCCGACGGCGTGCCGCCCAGGCCGCCGCCCGATTCTTCGGTAGAGAGGATGTACTCCTTGCCGTTGATGTGTTTCACCCATTCGGTGGCGTGGGTCGAGGCCGTCTCGCCGTTGCCGAACTCGGGGTTGATCATCTGCTTGGCGTCGCACCACGAGGTGAAGCTGACGTACTTCAACTTCGGGTTGGCCACGCGGTTGACGATGTCGCTCGAGTCCATGATCAGCAGGCCGTTGCCGCATCTCTGGGTCCGCTCCTCGGGCGCGGTCTTGTTGCCGCCACCCAGCGAGTTGGTGCCGCCATACAGCGCCATGTAGACGCGCGTTCCGGCGTTGTTGGTGCTGACGTCGTGGAAGTGCGTGGTGTTCAGGATCTTCCACTTGGGGTTGTCCTGCACTTCCTGCGGCAGCTCCAACCGGTTCCAGGTCAGCAGGGGCTTCGGATTCCTCGGGTCCGACAGGTCGGTCACGTGCATGTCGATGCGAGTCTCGGCGCCGGGGACGACCTGGTTCTTGTTGCCGTTGACGGTGTTGCCGCTGCCGATGATCGCGGCGCCGCTGAAGGGGATGCCGTAATAGGTCTTGGCGTCGGGCGAGAGCCAGCCGTCGTGGTTGCCCTGGGGCGTGTTGTAGGTGGTGCTCAGCGCAACCGGGTGCAGGCAGTCGCTGACGTCATAGACATCCAGCGGGTTGGTACCGGAGGGACCGTTGTCCTTGTACGCGCCCACCATGATGTTGCCCTGGAGTTCGAGCGCCGAGTACGCGCGGATCATCGCGGGCGTGCGCAGGACCTTGCCGTACGGGTTGGCGCCAGCCGGATCGAAGGAAGCGTGGCCGGCCAGATCGTCATCAGGGGCGATCGCCATCTTCGTCGGCGTCTTCATGTCGAACACGATGGTGCCCACATACTGCGCGGAGTCGTTGATCGGCCTCTTCAATGCATCCGTGGTGCCGTCGCGCCGGGAGGCATAGGCACAGCGTTCCTTGAGCTGCAAGTCGCCGAAGGCGCCGCGATCGAAGAGCTTGTGCTGGGCGATCTTGCGCGCGCCGCACCAGAAGCCCTTGAAGGTGATGTTCGTGCCAGCCCCGGAGATGACCCCGGTCGAACTCATCTCGGCCAGCGGAATGCCGCCGCGCAGCCCGGTCTCCGGCTGATCGCCGGGCCCGGGCTCGCAGTAGTCGATCTGGCGCGCCGCGATCGGCGCGGTGGAGACGGGCGGTGCGCTCGCGGAATTGCCGCCGCCGCCGCCGCAGGCGGCGAGCAGCATGGCCGTGGCCAGGATGGCCATCGACAGGTTGGGTTTCGATTTCACGGGTGGTCTCCTCTTAGAGTAGTGGTGGGTAAGCAGGGTGGAGGGCATCTCGCCTCAATGCCCGAGGACCTCGTCTTCAGGCGCGGGTCCTCTGTACGCCGGCGGGAGTTGCTCGATCGGAATCAGTTGCGGTACCGGCGCGGCGGCAACCGTCGCCGCCGCAACCGTGGGTGCGGCCATCGCGGGCACGGCGGCCGCGGCCTCGGGCTCTGGCTCGGCTTCGAGCACGACGGACCGTCCCCCGCCGGCGAGCACGACGCGGTCGGATTCGATGGCGGTGACGACGAAGCCGTCGACGAGGTCGCCCGCGCGAAGCTCCAGGAGCCGGGCGTCCGTCGTATGGCGCACCATCGCGAAGCTGCTGGCGCCGGCCATGACCGTGCCCTTGAGCTTCAGCGCCGGTGCGGGCCTGGCGGCGGCGACCGGCGCGGCGGTGCTCGCGCTGCACACATCGTGCGGGAGCGCGCCGTCCCCGATCACCTGGGCGGCAGCCGGCCCGGGCACGGCGGAGGCGTCGTCATCGTGCAGCCACCACGTCAGCGCGCACACGACGACAAGCGCCGTCATCAGCCACCAGGGCCAACGCGCGCGATCTCCGTGGGAAAGTTGCATGTCGTTTTTATCGGGTTCGCCAGCGCGGTATTCGGAAGCGGCCAAGATTAGTTGCGCCCCTCGCGCTTCGGAAGACGATCAGCGGTTAAAGCGTTCATCGCAGGTGAGCGCACAGGCGACGGCGCCGGTGCGCCGCACCCGCCGCAAACCCGCACGGATGCTTGTGTTGCGCCACGCGGGCCATGCCCGCCTCGCGCACCAGCACCCGCCGGCATGCCGCCGCCCTGCCTTGCGCGTGGCTGCAGCGCTGGTGATACTGCCGGGCTTCTCGAACAAAGGATGACGACGATGCTGTTGAAATGGATCCCGGCCTGCGCCCAGGCCTCGGTGATGGCCGGGGCCCTGCTGCTCATGCTTCATGCTTCGGCCGACCCGCTGTCGCGCGATGGCATGCGGCTCGTCGGCCACGATCCGATCGTGGACCCGGTGCTGCGCCGCTTCACCGGCAAGGTGACCGGACTCGGCGCGGCCAACAAGGCGGGCCATGTCTACACGCTGCGCGTCGAGCCGATCGGCCCGAAGATGGTGCCGCCGGCGCCCAATGAACTGCGCGGGTGGCGGCTCACCGTGCTGAAGGGCGCGCGCTTCGGCAACGTCTTCTGGGTGCAGGGCAACACCGCGAACGAGATCACCGTGCGCGCCAGGGACGGCTGGCTCGACGGCATGACCGCGAGCGACCTGATCGTCGTCGAGCAGCTCGACCCCAAGGCGCCGCCAGCCACCTCGCGCCGCGACGACGAGGACACCCAGCGTGTGGTCTGAGCGCATGCGTCCGCTGCTCCTCGCCGCGGGCCTGGCGGTGGCCGCGAGCGCGTGGGCGCAAAGCGGGAAACTGCCGGCCGACGCGGTCGACGGCTTCCATGCGGCGCTCAAGCGCAAGGACACGGGCGGCGCGCTCTCCTACCTGGACCGTTCGCTCGTGGTGTTCGAGTTCGGCACCACCGATGCGACGGTCGAGGCCTATGCCCTGAGCCACCTGCCGGGCGACATCGACATGGCGGCCGTCGCCGACTGGAGCCTGCAAGCCCGGCGTCTCGGCGGCAGCGGCAACGAGCGCTGGGTGCTGAGCACCTACCGCATCAACGGCAAGCTGCCCAACGGCACCGTGATCGACCAGGTGATGCTGGAGACGGCGATCGTGCGGCGCGTCGGCGAGAGCTTCCGCATCGTCCACCTGCACTGGTCGAGCGACAAGAACGACTTCCAGACCTGGAGCCAGGCGCAGCAGCGCCGCGCGCCCTGACGGCCATCGGCCCGCATCAACCCACGATGGGCTGGGCCATGATCCACAGGCTCAGGCTCGTGTAGGCCACCATCAGCGCGAGCATCGGCAACTGGCTCAGCAGCGCCGCGCGGTGGCTCGCGAAGCGCCGCGACGCTTCGACATGGGCGACGACGACAGCCAGCACATGGCCGATGACGATCAGCGCGACGGCGGCGTACCAGTACACGGCCGGGCTGACGATGCCGAGATCGACGGAACGGCCGCGCGTGCCGAACAGGTCCCAGCCCCAGCCGAACGGGTCCGACGCGAGCGGGACGATGAACTGCCCCGTCGTCAGCAGCAGCGATGCATAGTGCGCGAGATGGTAGGCCACGGCGATCGGCACGAGGCTCCAGACCATCGCGTTCAGGTCCGCATCGCGCCGGCCTTCGCCGCCAGCGCGGCCGGCCAGGCGCAGCATCCATGCGCCGACGCCGCGAAAGATCAGCACGAAGGCGATCGGGAACAGCAGCAGCACGACGGTGTTCAGCCATTGCGTCTCGTCCAGGCCTGTCGCGCCGGAGAGCGCGAACAGCGTTTCGGCGACCGGCCGCGAAGTCTGCGCGGCGGTCCCGATGCGATCCATCAGCGGCGTCTCGTGAAAGCCGTCGAAGGTGACCGTCGCCAGCATCAGCAGCACGAACGCGGCCGTCGAATTCGAGACCGGCTCGTTCGACAGCAAGCCGGAGGCATAGGGCCGCAGGCGCAGGCTCGCCGGCGCGGCGGGCGTCGAGCCGCGCAGCTCCAACGGCGCGAAGCGGCCGAGTACCCGGAACACCATCGCGAAGGCGTCGGCCTGGCCGCGCCAGACCTCCACGCCGAAGAGCAGCATGCCGCCCCAGCTCAACGCGGCGTATGCGAGCAGCGCGGTGGCGATGGCGCGCGGTACGTCCTTGTCCTGCCAGACCAGCTCGGCCCACGCGAAGACGAAGAACAGCGCGACCGCGGGCCACGCCCCCAGCCATGCCGGATAGGCCCAGCCCAGCGACTCCCGGCAGCCGAGCACGCGAACGGCTGCGCGATACATCGCGGGCAGCGGATTGACGATGTCCCACAGGTCGCCGAAAAGGGCGCAGAAGAAGGCCATGCCGACCCACCACAGCACCCAGACCATCGTGACGATCAGGTTCGCATACGCGTCTTGATTGCCGAGGAAGCCGGCCGCCAGGGTGAGCGCGAACAGCGCGCAGCCGACGGCGCGAAGCACGACCGCGAGCGGATGCGCCACGCGGCGCAGCGGCGGAAACCGCAGCAGATCACTGCTGCGAAGGAAGGCCGTTCCGAAGTCGCGCTGCCGCGCGAACAGCGCCAGCGCCACGAAGGTCAGCACGATGGTCGCGCCGGCCCCCGTGAGCCACAGCCACAGCGGCAGCGGCAGGTCGAAGCGCTGGCCGAAGCCATGGGCATGCGCGCTCGCCGCCGCGCACGCCATGGCAGGAACCGGGACGGCCCTGGCCAGCGCTCGCGGCGCGCGCTCAAGTCGGGATCTGCTCAGAGCGCGCCTACGGATGGACTTCGATGAACATCACCGCGCGATGATTGCCCGCGCCTTCGCGATGCTCATGCACGGGGAAGCGGCCTGCGATGTCGGCCTTGAAGCTCAGCAGCGCCGACGCGGGCGGCGCGACCCGGGCGTCGATGTCGTATCCATGCAGGTGCAGCACCATCGGCTTGTCGCTGCTCAGGCGCACCTGGACCTGATCGCCCTTTTGCACCTTCAGCGTCTCGTCGCCCTTGACCCGGCCGCCGGCGAGCTCGACCGAGAAGGACTGCGAGGCCGCCGCCGCCGTGCCGGCGATCGCCGCCAGCGCTGCCAGCGCGATCAGCCGCAAACGATTCTTCATGACGGCGCCCATGTTCAATCCGCGTACTGGCCGGCGGTCTTGATGACCGAGCCCCACTTCTCAAGCTCGGCCTCGACGAACTTCTTGTGCTCCGGCCCATTGACCCGGGCGTCGTTGATGATGACCGCGCCGAGTCCCTCCTGGCTCTTCACGAAGGCGGGATCCTTCAAGGCCACCTTCAGCGCCGCGTTGAGCTTGTCGGTCACCGCCTTGGGCGTGCCCTTCGGCGCGAAGAGGCCGTGCCAGATGCTGACGTTGAAACCCTTCAGGCCGCTCTCGTCGAGCGTCGGCAACGCGGCCAGGGCCGGCGTCGTCAGGCGCTTCTGCGTCGTCACCGCGTAGCCCTTGACCATGTGGGCTTCGATCTGCGTGGTGGTGTTGGTGGTCTGGTCGCACATGAGGTCGACCTGGCCGCTGATGAGCTCGGTCATCGCCGGCGCGGTGCCCCTGTAGGAGATGGTCTGCATCTCGATCTTCAGCGCGTTCTGGAACATCAGCCCGCACAGATGCGAGGCGGAGCCGACACCGGCGTTGGCGATATTGATCTTGCCGCGGTTGTCCTCCAGCCACTTGCGCAGCTCCGCGAAATTGCTGGCGGGCAGCGTCTTCTTGCTGATGATCGTCATCGGCACCTCGTTGATCAGGCCGAGGTATTCGAAATCCTCAAGAGTCTTGTAGGGCAGCTTGCGGTACAGCGCGGGCGAGGTGGCCATGCTGACGTGATGCAGCAGCAGCGTGTAGCCATCGTTGGGCGCGCGCGCGGCCTTGGCGGCAACGCGGGTGCCGGCGGCCCCCCCCGCGTTGTCCACGACCACCGCCACCAAGCCCACCCGCAAGAGCCCCGCCAAGAAGGGCGCTGCCAAGGA
>CBIHOG010000039.1:0-51599 GCA_966211435.1 uncultured Variovorax sp.
GCGGCGGCGAGGGCAGCAAGGCCAAGGCCTGGAAGGACATCTGGGGCTCGGGGCAAGGCATCGGCGCCGTGACCGAGATCGCCAGCGCAGCCGCCTACATCGACCGGCTCAAGAGCGAATACCAGGCAGCGCGCCGCCGGCTTGCGCTCTGAGGCCATGCCGCGCATTGCCGTGCCGGCCGCCGTCGGGCGGATGCCGCTGCTCGATGCCGTGAAGGGCATCGCGTGCGTGGTGATCGTGGGGCACCACCTCTCGCGCTACGGCCCGCTGCCGGAAGGCGCATGGTCGCTGGCGCCCGCGCTCTTCCACTGGCTGGCCGAGGACGGCCGCCTCGCGGTGCAGGTCTTCCTGGTGCTGGCCGGCTTCCTGGCGGCGGGCAGCCTGGCGCCCGACGGCATCCTGCGTGTCGAGCGCCCGCTGGCGCGGGTGCTGCAGCGTTATGGGCGGCTGGTGATGCCTTACCTCGCGGCACTCACTTTCAGCGTGCTGATCGCCGCGCTGGTGCGTCCGTGGCTGAATGACGATGCCGTGCCGGCCGCGCCGGGCCTGGCGCAGTTGCTCGCGCACGGCCTGCTGCTGCAGGACCTGCTGGGCTACGAGGCCCTGTCCACCGGCGTCTGGTACGTGGCCATCGACTTCCAGCTCTTCGTGCTGGCGCTGGCGGCCATCGGCTTGTCGGAGCTGATGCAGCGGCGTCTCTCGGTGCCGCGCGAGCGCTCGCGCTGGTTGGGCGGCGTGCTGGTGCTGGCGCTGGTCGTGGCATCGCTCGTGGTGTTCAACCGTCATGCCGAACTCGACAGCACGGCGCTTTATTTCTTCGGCTCCTACGGGCTCGGCATGCTGGTGTTCTGGATCGGGCGGGCGACGCGGCGCAGCACCTGGCGCTTCGCCGTGCTGATGCTGGTGCTGCTCGGCGCGGCGGCGCTGGCGCTCGACTGGCGCAGTCGCATCGCGACGGCGCTGGTCACGGCGCTGGTGGTTTCGGCCATCCAGCATGGCGACGGGCTGCGGCCCGAAGCCTGGCCGCGCTTCGGCGAGCCGCTGGCCCGGCTGGGGCGCATGTCCTATTCGCTCTTCCTCATCCACTTTCCCGTGCTGCTGCTGGTGAGCGCGGCGGTGAACGAGCTGGCGCCTCCGGGGCCGTGGATCGACCTGCTCGGGCTGGCGGTCACCTTCGCGTTGTCGATCGGTGCGGCGGCACTGCTGTACCGGTGGGTGGAGTCGCGGCCCGCCACCTGGCGCGCGGTGGTGGGGCTTTTCGCCGGCTTGCTGGCCTGCGGCCTGCTCGTGTCGGCCTAGGCGGCGCGGCGCGGCGTGGCGCCTGCCAACGCCTGGGTGTAGTGCGCCGAGAAACGCCGGGCCACCGATTCCCAGTCGTAGGCCTTGGCCTTGGCCTGAGCGGCTTCGGACATGGCGGCGCAGCGCTGCGCATCGAGCTGCGTGAGCTCGCGCACGACCGCGAGATCCTTCTCGCCCAGGCCGAAGTCCAGGAAGAAGCCGCTTGCGCCGCGATCGACGAAGCCGTTGATGGGCTCGATGTCGCGGCACAGCACGATCTTGCCGGCCGCCATGGCCTCGATGATGCCGATGCCGAAGCCTTCGTACTCGCTGCCGGTGATGAACACCGTGCGCTGCTGGAGTTCGCGCATGAGCGCCGCGTCCTCGATGTAGGGATGCAGCCGGACGGAGTCCTCCAGCTGCAGCGCGCCGATCTGCGCCTGAAGCGCCTCGCCCAGGTTGTCGAAGTCGGGGCCGGCGATCAGCAGGTCGATCGCGATGCCGTGGTCCCGCGCCATCGCGACGGTGTCGATCACGGCGTCGATGCGCTTGTTGCGCGACCAGCGGCCCCAGTAGATCCACTTCGCGGGGTCGGGCGTGCCGGTGACGCGGCCTTCCTGGAACTTGGCGTAGTTGATGCCCGGCTCGCACTTGGCGAGGTTGTCCGAGAAGGCGCTGAAATATTCCATGTCCGAGTCGCTGCCCGGCAGCACCTTGCGGTAGTGCCGCAGCAGGCCGCGCATCAGCAGGCGCTCATGGACCCATTTGATCGCCCGGTGCTTTCCCGTGTGGCGGAAGCCGCCGTGGGTGCTGAGCACCGCCGGGATCTTGCGGGACTGGAGCAGCACATTGCCCGTGAGCATCATGAGCTGCGGATCGTGCACGTGCAGCAGGTCATAGCCCTCGGCCAGGCTGCCGAAGCCGCGCGCGTAGCCCGCCAGCCGATTGCCCGTGACCGGCACGCGGTAGACCTTGATGCCATCCATTTCCGCGACGGAGAACGCGTCGTGCCGGGGCGAGACGTGCGCCACGTCCACCTGCACGCCGTCGCGCGAGGTGCGGATCGCCAGCTCCCGCACCACGGACTCGATGCCGCCCACCTCGGGGAAGTAGGTGGGGGTGATGGAAAGGATCTTCATGGCGCCGTAGCTTAGCGGGTGGCAAAGGGGTATTTGCCCGGGCCGGGGCTTTGCGGTGAAGATTGCCGCACGGCGTGACATCCACTATCATTCGTGTAATTTCAGAAAATACTGAAATTACACGAATCCAACGAATGAACCACCAGGCACCGTCGACCACCGGTTTGCGTTCCCTCGACGGGCCGGGGGCGGGCAGCGTCGTCCACGGGCTGGCGGCCTTGCTGTGGTTGCCGCAGGCAGGCTTGCTGGCATGGGCGGTTCAGCGGCTGGGCGTGGGCGAGGGCATGGCGGCGGTGCTGTTGCCCGCGGCCGGCATCGTGCTGCTGGGTGCGTTGCGCGCGGCTTGCGAGGCATGGGGCATGCGGCGCGTCTTCGCGAAGGCGCGCGACGAGCTTTCCCGCTTGCGCGCGCAGGCGGCCTGCGCGCTCGCCAGCCGCTCGCCGATGGACAGCACGCGCACTCCATCCGGGCTGGCTGCAAGCGTGATCGCCGAACAGGCGGAGGCGGTTGTCCCTTACCTCGTTCGCTACCAGCCGGCGCGCTGGCGCGCGATGGTCGTGCCGCTCGTGATCCTTCCGGTCGTGGCCGCCTTCTCCTGGCTCGCGGCGCTGGTGCTGCTGGTCGCCGCGCCGTTGATCCCGCTGTTCATGGCCATCGTCGGCTGGCGCGCGCGCGCTGCGAGCGAAGCGCAGATGGTGGAGTTGGGCGGCATGAACGCCTTCCTGCTCGACCGGCTGCGCGGTCTGGCCACGCTGCGCGCGCTCGATGCGGTCGATGCCACCGCACGCCGTCTGGGCGAGGCGGCGCAGGGTCTGCGCCGGCGCACGATGGCCGTGCTGCGTATCGCCTTCCTGTCTTCGGCCGTGCTGGAACTGTTCTCGGCGCTGGGCGTGGCGATGGTCGCGGCCTTCATCGGCTTTCACCTCTTGGGCACTTTCGAGTTCGGCACCTGGGGCCGGCGGCTGAGCCTGGGCGAGGGCCTTTTCGTGCTGCTGCTCGCGCCGGCCTTTTTCGAACCGCTGCGTGAACTCTCCGCCGTCTGGCACGACCGCGCGGCCGGCGAGGCGGCGCTGGCGTCGCTCGACAGGCTGTCGCACGGTGGGCTCCCGCTGCCAGGCGCGACGGTCATGGGCGCCGTGGATGTGCCTTCGGGCGTGCCGTCGGTGCGCATCGCTGGCCTGCGCTTCGGGCATCCCGGCGAGGAGGCTGTCTTCGAGTCCTTCGACCTGCGCGTCGCGGCAGGCGAGCACGTCGCGCTCATGGGGCCGAGCGGTTGCGGCAAGACGGCGCTGCTGTCGTTGATCGCGGGTCTGGTGCCGGCGCAGGGAGGGCAGATCGTGATCGGAAACGCCGTGCTGTCCGACCGCACCGTCGGCGCGTTGCGCGGGCGCATGGCCTGGATCGGCCAGAGGCCGCACGTTTTCGCGGGCTCGGTCGAGGCGAACGTTGCGCTGGGCCGCGCAGGTGTGCATGTGCCGCAGGTCGAGGCCGCGATGCGCTTCGCCGCGCTGGAGGGCGTCGCGCAGGCGCATCCGGGTACCGCGTTGGGCGAAGGCGGCACCGGCCTGTCGGGCGGCGAGGCCGTGCGCCTCGCGCTGGCCCGCGCGGCGGTCCATGCCGATGCCGGCCTGCTGCTGGTGGACGAACCCACCGCGCATCTGGACACCGAGACCGCCGAGCGCGTGGCCGATGCGCTGATCGAGCTCGCGCGCGGCAAGACCCTGATCGCGGCCACGCACGATCCGGTGCTGGCCGGGCGGATGCACCGCGTCGTCCGGCTCGATGCGGTGCCGGCGAGGGAGGCCGCATGAGGGCCTGGCGCGAACTTCGTCCCGTGCTGGCGCCCTTCCTCGCCGCAGAGCCGCGCGGTCTTGCGCTGGGCGCGGCCCTCGCGGCGCTCACCGTGCTCATGGGGATGGCGCTTCTGGGGCTGTCGGGCTGGTTCATCACCGCGACCGCGCTCGCGGGCCTGAATGCCGTGGCCGCGCTCGGCTTCGATGTCTTCATGCCTTCGGCCGGTATCCGGCTGCTGGCGCTCGGCCGCACGGGATCGCGCTACGGTGAGCGCGTCGTCTCGCACGATGCGACGCTCGGCGTGCTCGCGGTGCTGCGTGAGCGCCTGTTCCGCGGCTGGGCCGCGCCCGGGGCCGCGCGCGCGTTGCTGGCGCGGCCGGCGCGGCTGCTCTTCCGGCTCACGGCGGACATCGACGCGCTGGAATCGCTCTACCTTCGTATGCTGGTGCCGGCCGGCGCGGCGCTCGGCGCGGCGTTGCTGGCGGGCGTGGTACTTGGCTTCATGCGGCCGTGGATGGGAGCCGTGCTCGCGCTGTGGCTGGTCGCTGCCGGCTGGGGCATCGCGCTGTTCACCGCGCGGCTCGCGCGGCCGGCTGCCGTGAAGCGGGCGCATGCCATCGAGGCGCTGCGCGCGCGCGCCGTGGATTTCGTCGCCGGACAGACGGAACTCGTCATGGCCGGCCGCATCGAGGCGCAGCGCGCTTCGCTTGCCGCGGCTGATCGCCGGCTCGCGCAGGCCGATCTCACGCTCAACCGGCTGGAGGCAGGTGCCGCCGCGTCCTACGGCGTCGCCGGCGCGCTGACCTTGGCCGCGACCCTGCTGGCCGTCGGTGCGCTGGCGGAAGAGGGCGCGATCGGCGCTCCGGCCGCGGCGCTGGTCCTGCTCGTCGCGCTGACGGCCGTCGAGCCCTTCGCGGCCTTGCGGCGCGGCGCGCTCGAGGCCGGACGCACCTGGCTCGCGGTACGGCGGCTGGCGCCGCGCATGGCAGCGTCGCCGCAGACCCGTCCGTCTCCCGCCGAGCCCGGCGAAGGCGTCGCCGTCCAGGTGACGAAGCTGCACCTGGCATATCCCGGCAGCCGCGTGCTGGCCCTGCGCGACGTCTCGCTGGTGCTGGCGCCCGGAGAGCGTGTCGCGCTCATCGGTCCGAGCGGCATGGGCAAGTCCACCCTGCTCGCGGCGATCGCGGGCGAACTGGCGCCGCACGCAGGCGAAGTCCGCGCGCAGCCGCATTCCCTGCTCACCCAGCGCACCGAACTCTTCCGCGACAGCCTGCGCGACAACCTGCGCCTGGCCGATCCCGCGGCCGACGATGCACGCCTCTGGGCCGCGCTGCGCGCGGCCGGCCTGGACCAGGAGGTGCGCTGCATGTCGGCCGGGCTCGACACGCGGCTCGGCGAAGGCGGCCTCGGCCTTTCCGGCGGCCAGTCGCGCCGCCTCGCGCTAGCGCGCCTGCTGCTGCGCGATGCGCAACTCTGGCTGCTGGACGAACCCACCGAAGCATTGGACACTGCGACCGCGCGCGACGTGCTGCAACGACTCGAGGCGCAAGCCGCGGGCCGCACGCTGCTGGTCGCGACCCATCTGCGACGCGAAGCCCTGCTGGCCCACCGCCTGATCATCCTGCGGCAGGGGCGCATCGCGGCCGACCTGCGGCGGGGCAGCGCGGCCTTCGAGGATGCGCTGCGCACGCTGCGCCCGGACTGAGACCGCACGACAAACAAGAAACGGAAGGAACCCTCATGGACCTCGACATCGTCGCACTCTCGCGATTCCAGTTCGCCCTCACGGCGCTGTACCACTTCCTCTTCGTGCCGCTGACCATCGGCCTGTCGGTCGTCATCGCGATCATGGAGACGGTCTACGTCATGACCGGCCGCGTCATCTGGCGCGACATGACGAAGTTCTGGGGCGTGCTCTTCGGCATCAACTTCGCGATGGGCGTGGCCACCGGCGTCGTCATGGAGTTCCAGTTCGGCATGAACTGGAGCTACTACAGCCACTACGTGGGCGACGTCTTCGGCGCACCGCTGGCCATCGAAGGCCTGATGGCCTTCTTCCTCGAGGCGACCTTCGTCGGCCTGTTCTTCTTCGGCTGGGACAAGCTGTCGAAGGTCGGCCACCTCATCACGACCTGGGCGGTCGCGATCGGCTCGAACTTCTCGGCGCTGTGGATCCTGATCGCCAACGGCTGGATGCAGAACCCCGTCGGCGCGGCTTTCAATCCGCAAACCATGCGCATGGAAGTCACGGACTTCTTCGAGGTGCTGACCAACCCGGTGGCGCAGGCCAAGTTCGTGCACACCGTGTCGGCGGGCTACACGGTCGCCGCCATCTTCGTGCTCGGCGTGTCGGCCTGGTACGTGCTGCGCGGGCGGCACCTGCAGCTTGCCAAGCGTTCGATGACGGTGGCTGCGTCCTTCGGTCTCGCGGCTTCGCTCTCCGTCGTGGTGCTGGGAGACGAGAGCGGATACCTCTCCACCGAGCACCAGAAGATGAAGCTCGCGGCCATCGAGGCGATGTGGACCACCGAGCCCGCGCCGGCCGCCTTCACCGCCTTCGGCTTCCCCGACAAGGAGGCGCGCGAGACCCACTATGCCATCCACATACCGGCCGTGATGGGCCTGATCGGCACGCGCTCGCTCACCACCGAGATCCCCGGCATCGACGACCTGGTGCACCGCGCGGAGCTGAACATCCGCGTCGGCATATCGGCCTACGACGCGCTGCAGAAGATCCGCGCCGCCGGCAGCAGCGATGCCGTGCCCGAGGCGGCACGCAACACCTTCGAGCAGAACGGCCACGCGCTGGGCTACGCGCTGCTGCTCAAGCGCTACGTGGACGACCCTCGGCAGGCGACGCCCGAGCAGGTGGCGCAGGCCGCGCGGGACACCATCCCGCCCGTTGCGCCGCTGTACTGGTCCTTCCGCGTCATGGTCGGGCTGGGCATGTTCTTCATCCTGCTCACGGGGACCTTCTTCGTGCTGTCCACGCGGCGCCGGCTCGATGCGCATCCTTGGCTGCTCAAGGTGGCGGTGTTCGCCATCCCGCTGCCGTGGATCGCGGCCGAGTGCGGCTGGATCGTGGCCGAGGTAGGCCGCCAGCCCTGGGTGATCGAAGGCGTGCTGCCGACGGCCGTGGCGGTGTCGAACCTCGGCATCTGGACGGTGCTCTTCACCATCGTCGTGTTCGCGCTGATCTACACAACGCTGCTGCTGATCGAGATGAAGCTGATGCTCAAGGCGATCCGCAAGGGGCCCGTCGAGCACCCCGCGCCGCCTCCCGCGGCCTACCGCGCGGAAGCCGCGCCTGAATTGCCCAATGCGCCGCTCGCGGCCGCCGACTGAGAAACCGGAGCCCGACCATGATCCTCCATGAACTGATCTCCTATGAACTCCTGCGCCTGGTCTGGTGGCTGCTGCTCGGCGTCCTGCTGATCGGCTTCGCCGTGACCGACGGCTTCGATCTCGGCGCCAACATGCTGCTGCCCTTCGCCGGGCGCGAGGAGCTGGAGCGCCGGGTCATCATCAACAGCGTCGGCCCGGTGTGGGAGGGCAACCAGGTGTGGCTGATCCTCGGCGGCGGCGCGATCTTCGCGGCCTGGCCGCAGTTGTACGCGGTGTCCTTCTCGGGCTTCTACCTGGCGATGTTCGCCATCCTCGTGCCGCTCATCCTGCGGCCCGTGGCCTTCAAGTTTCGCGGCAAGCGTGACGACGCGCGCTGGCGTGCCCGCTGGGACATCGTGCTCTTCGTGAGCGGGCTGGTGCCCACGCTGATCTTCGGCGTGGCCATGGGCAACGTGCTGCAGGGCGTGCCTTTCCGCTTCGGCGCGGACATGCACATCTTCTACGAGGGGAGCTTCCTCGCCCTGCTCAATCCCTTCGCCTTGCTGTGCGGGCTGGTGTCGGTGGCGATGGTGGCGATGCACGGCAGCGCGTGGCTGCAACTGAAGACCGAGGGCGCGGTCGCGGACCGCGCGCGGCGCTATGGCAGCGTGGCAGCCATCGCGACCATCGTGCTCTATGCGCTGGCCGGCGTCCTGCTGTGGGCCTTCATCGATGGCTACAAGGTAAGCGGCGCGCTGCCGACGGGCGGGCCCTCCAATCCGCTGCTCAAGACGGTGGAGCTGCAGCGCGGCGCGTGGTTCGCCAACTACGCGGCGCATCCCTGGATGTGGGCGGCCCCGGCGGCGGGCTTCGCCGGCGCGCTGCTCGCCTTGCTGGGCCTTCGCCTGCGCCGCGAGGTGTGGACGATGCTCGCGAGCGCGCTCGGCATCGCCGGGATCATCCTGAGCGTCGGTGCCTCGATGTTCCCCTTCATCCTCCCGTCCTCGCTCGACCCGCGCGCCAGCCTCACGGTGTGGGACTCGTCATCGAGCCACCTGACGCTCTTCATCATGCTCGTGGTCACGGCCATCTTCATCCCGCTCATCGTGGCCTACACGAGCTGGGTGTATCACGTGCTGTGGGGCAAGGTCGATGCAGCCGCGATCCAGGAAGACCGTGGCCATGCGTACTGAAACCACCCCGAGGCTTCGCGCACTTCGTGTCGCTGCGCCAATCCCCTCGCCGGGGGCGACCACGGCGGACTGGCCGAGCCGGGCCGCGGTGATTCTGGAAAAAGACGGAGGCCGCGCGCCTCATGACGAGAAAGAGGTTGGATGATGTGGTACTTCGCCTGGATACTGGGACTGCCGCTCGCCGCGACCTTCGCGGTGCTGAATGCGATGTGGTACGAACTGATGGATGACGAGGCGATCCGGCGGGACAAGCTGGACAAGCCCTAGGGCGCCGGTTTCTTCGCCCGGCTGCTGCCGGTCAACCGGTCCTTCAACTCCAGCACCTTGGTCACGGTGGCTCCCATCCCCATGAGCTGCATCGCGGTCTCGGGTGCCAGGCGCTGCACGTCGTCGAACCACTTCATCAGCCGGTCGATCAGGTCGTGCATCTCGCGCATGCGCTGCTGGGCGTGGCGCTCCTCGTCGGACTTGGCTTCCTCCAGCAGTGCCATGCGCAGCATCGAGAGCGTGGGCTCGATCTCGCGCCGGCGCCGCTCCTCGGCCAGCACGCGGAAGATCTCCCACACATCGGCCGGCGCCTCGAAATACTCCCGCCGGTCGCCCGCCTGATGGCGCAGATGCACCAGCCGCCAGGCCTGCAGTTCCTTCAGGCCCATGCTCACGTTGGAGCGCGAGAACTCCAGCATCTCGGCGATCTCGTCGGCGTTGAGCGCACGCTGGGAGATGAAGATCAGCGCGTAGATCTGGCCGACGGTGCGGTTGATGCCCCACTTGCTGCCCATCTCCCCGAAGTGGGCGACGAACTGGCGGTTGAGCGGAGGGAGCGGATGGGAAGGCATCCACTCATTTTCGGGCGGAATTGCTGGAGTTTCAAGAAAGACTGGAAACTCCGCAAGCCGGCCTACCTGGCGATTGCCAGCGTGCTGGCACGCATCCGGTCGTATTCGGGCTTGGGCACGGGCACCGCGTCCGGCTTGCCGAGGTCGTTCATGTGGACGCGGTAGGTCTCGCGTGCGCTGAGTGCCGCCAGCGCCGCGATGACCGTCACGCCGAAGGTGATGGAGCCGATGATCAGCGGGATGTCCGTCGCGCCGGGAGGCGCCACGGTGGCGAAGAGCGCCGGCAGCAGTGCCGTGACCAGCGTGCCGAGGTTCTGCGAGATGGCCATCGCCGAGACGCGCGTGCGAGTCGGGAACAGCTCCGGATAGAAGCTCGGGAAGATGGCGTTGTAGCCCTGGTAGACCACGCCCCACATGAGCAGCGACATCGCGATCGCGAGCGGTACGTGGTGGATGCTGATGGCATAGAGGTAGCCGAAGGACAGCAGGCCCGACGCGAGGGCGCCGACGATGATGGGCGGCTTGCGGCCGATCCTGTCCGACAGGTTGCCCACGATCGGGATCACCAGCACGGCCAGGATGTTGCCGAGCACCGGGATCCACAGGTAGATGTCCTTCTCGAAGCCGATGCCGTAGCCCGGCTGCACCGCGTAGGCTGCGCCGAAGATGGTGGTCACCACGGGGATGACGTTCATCAGCGCCATGCAGACCACGCGCAGCATGTCCTTCCAGCTGGTCGTGATGGCCTGGATGATCGGCGCCTTGGGCACCGCGCCGCGCGCGCCCTCTTCGGCGAAGGCCGGGGTCTCGTCGACCTCGCGGCGGATGATGTAGCCCGCCACGATGACCAGGAAGCTCAGCAGGAAGGGGATGCGCCAGCCCCAGCTGTTGAAGGCATCGGCCGGCATGTAGTGCGCGAGCGGCAGGAACACCGCCGCGGCCAGGATCTGCCCGGCCTGCACGCCCTGCAGCGTGAAGCTGGCGAAGAAGCCGCGCCGCCCGAAGGGCGCGTGCTCCAGGATCATCGAGCTCGCGCCCGAGATCTCGCCGGCCACCGCGAAACCCTGGATCAGGCGCAGCAGCACCAGCAGCGCCGGCGCCAGCAGGCCGACCTGGTCGTAGGTCGGCAGCAAGCCGACGGCCACGGTCGAGAAGCCCATCAGGAACATGCACACGATCAGCACTTGCTTGCGGCCGTGCGTGTCGCCCCAGTGGCCGAGGAAGAAGGCGCCGATCGGCCGCGCCACGTAGCCGACGCCGTAGGTCGCGAGCGAGGCGACGATGGCTGTCTTCGGGTCGCCCTTGGGGAAAAAGATCTGCGGGAAGATCAGCGACGCCGCGGTCGCGTAGATGAAGAAGTCGTAGTACTCGAGCGCCGAGCCGATCCAGCCGCTGGCGGTGGCTTTCTTCGACTGGTGGCGGGCACTGGGTTCGTGCTCGTTGGGGTTGGCCATGGATGTCTCCTCGGTGGTGGCGAGCGAGTCGCCGGATCGATCAGCGCGCGCCGGGTGGCCGCGTGGGGCGACTGTGAGGCCGTGGAAGCCGGCTCACAACGCCCTTCGATCCTGGCGAGATCGATCATCGATCGCGCCTGTTCACTGAGTAGACGAAATCCGGGAACACCCTAGGGCCCGGACCGCCCCCGCGCCCGAAAGGGGCGGGCCTCGCGGAGGCTATTTCCAGGGCGTCGGCTTCGGCACCTCGGCGGCCGGCTCGACGTCGACGCTCTTGAAGTCCGCCGGCGACACGATCTCCAGGTACTCCATGTCGGGCGAGTAGTCGAAGAGATAGTGGCGGATGCCCGGGCGCTGGTGCACCACGTCGCCGGCTTCGACCAGCGTCTCCTTGTCCTCGTACATGAAGCGCGCCCAGCCCTTGACCATGATCACGATCTGGAAGTCCGCTTCGTGCCGGTGCCAGCCCGTGCCCTCTTCAGGTGCCATGTTGGCCTTCACGAGGTGCGCGATGACCTTGCCGTTGGTCGCCTCGGCCACGCCCAGGTCGCGGTACAGGAAGAAATCGCGCAGGCCGCCCGAGACGAACTCGGTGTCGCCGGGCTTCACGTGGGAGAACTTCGTATCGGTACGGTCCAGCATGGAAACTCCTCGCAAGGTAGGGGTGGGATGCTGCGCCGCAACACGCATAAATCATTCCTGCCATCTTCTTGACAACGAGGGGAGCGGCTTCGAAACTCAACCGCATGGTTCAGTCTGATGCAGGCACGCTCGATGCCATCTTCGCCGCCCTTTCCGATGCGACGCGCAGGGACGTGCTCGAACGCCTGGGGCAGGGCGGCAGCCTCACCGTGACCGAGCTTGCGCAGCCGCACGGCATGTCGCTCACCGGCTTTCTCAAGCACCTGCGGGTGCTGGAGAACGCCGGACTGGTGTCCCGCACGAAGGAGGGCCGCATCGTGCGCTGCGAGCTCTCGCCCCAGCCGATGCAGGAGGCTGCCGTGTGGTTGTCGCGCTATGAAAAGTTCTGGGCCGGGCGCCTCGATGCGCTGGCCCGCTTCCTGTACCACCAAGAGGAGACCGAATGGCGAGCCCCCCCTCCCGAGACCCCGCCCGAAACGAAGCGCCCGAAGGGCGCCCCTCGCTCACCCTCCGCCGGCACTACGAAGTCGCCCCCGCGAAGGTCTGGCGGGCCTGGATCGACCCGCAGGCGCTGAGGCACTGGCTCGGGCCGGAGGAGATCGTCACGGTGCCGGCGGTGGAAGTCGACTTGCGCGTCGGCGGGCACTTCCGCTTCGTGATGCGGGCCGCGGATGGCGAGCGGCACGAGGTGGGCGGGACCTACCTGGAGATCGTGCCGGAGCGCAAGCTGGTCTTCAGCTGGGCCTGGCACAGCACGCCGGAGCGCGAGTCGCGCGTGACGGTGCTCATCGAGCCTTCCGGCACCGGCTGCGACCTGACATTGCGGCATGAACAGTTCTTCGACGAAGCGGCGCGCGAAGGCCATGCGCATGGCTGGACCGGTTCGCTCGTGAAGCTGGAGGCCTTCCTTGCCCGCGCGGCGGGCGGTTGAGGCCGTTCCTGGCCATTTTTCTTTCTGGAGATGCGCATGAAATACCTGTGTCTTGTGTACTTCGACCCGGCGTGGCTCGCGGGCCTGTCGAGAAGCGAGCGTGAAGCCCTGGATGCGGATTCGTTCGCCTATGACGAGGAACTCGCCGCGCGCGGCCAGCTCGTCGTCGCGGAGGCCCTGCAATCCTCGAAGACCGCGAAGGTCCTCCAGGTGCGCGACGGCAGCGTGTCGCGCACCGATGGTCCTCTGGCGGAAACGAGGGTGCAGCTCGGCGGCTTCATCCTGATCGACGTGCAGGACCTCGACGCGGCCATCGAGGTGGCATCGAAGATCCCGCTCGCGCGCTACGGCAGCATCGAACTGCGTCCGATCATGCCGATGCCGTGAGGCCGCCGCTCTCCTCGGCCCGGGCGGAGGAGACCTCCGAGGGCGAGGCCACTTTGTTGGGATAATCCGCGCATGAGCGGCAACACCTTCGGCACCCTTTTCGCGGTCACCAACTTCGGCGAATCCCATGGCCCCGCGATCGGTTGCGTCATCGACGGCTGCCCGCCCGGCATGGCGCTCAGCGAAGCCGACATCCAGGGCGACCTGGACCGGCGCCGCCCCGGCACCAGCCGCCACGTCACGCAGCGCAACGAGCCCGACGCGGTTCAGATCCTCTCCGGCGTGTACGAGGGCAGGACGACAGGCACGCCGATCGCGCTGCTGATCCAGAACACGGACCAGCGCAGCAAGGACTACGGCCAGATCGCGCAGCAGTTCCGCCCCGGCCACGCCGACTTCGCCTACTGGAAGAAATACGGCATCCGCGACCCGCGCGGCGGTGGCCGCTCCTCGGCTCGGCTCACGGCGCCCATGGTCGCGGCCGGCGCGGTCGCCAAGAAGTGGCTGTTCGAGAAGTACGGCACCGTCTTTCGCGGTTGCATGGCGCAGATCGGCGACATCGCCATTCCCTTCGAGGGCTGGGCGCACGTGCCGAACAACCCGTTCTTCGCGCCTGTGGCCGATGTGTCGCGGCTCGAGGCCTACATGGATGCGCTGCGCAAGGCCGGCGATTCGTGTGGCGCGCGCATCCGCGTGACGGCGTCGCAGGTGCCGGTGGGCCTTGGCGAACCGCTCTTCGACAAGATGGATGCCGACATCGCCTGGGCCATGATGGGCATCAACGCGGTGAAGGGCGTGGAAATCGGCGCCGGCTTCGCAAGCGTCACGCAGCGCGGCACGGTGCACGGCGACTCCATCACGCCCGGCGGGTTCGAGAGCAATAACGCGGGTGGCACGCTCGGCGGCATCACGACCGGGCAGGACCTCGAGGTGAGCATCGCCATCAAGCCGACCAGCTCGATCATCAGCCCGCGCCAATCCATCGACGTGAACAATCAGCCGGTCGAGGTGGTGACCAAGGGCCGCCACGACCCTTGCGTCGGCATCCGCGCGACGCCCATCGCCGAGGCCATGCTCGCGCTGGTCGTGATGGAGCACGCGCTGCGCAACCGCGCGCAATGCGGTGACGTCAACCCGCAGCCGGGCGACAACCCCGCGTCCGCCGAGCCTGCGCCGCCCCAGGCGTCTTTCCTGTAGTGCCCGCGGCACCCGCGGCGGGACAAGGGGGAAGAGGAGGCCACCTGGTGGCCTTCGCGGTGCTGTCCGCGAGCTATTTCGCGCACATCGGCTTCTTCAACCCCTACCTGCCGCTGTGGCTGAAGGATCTGGGCCTTCCGATCTTCACCATCAGCCTGCTGGCTTCCGTCCAGTCGATCACGCGCGTGTTCGCGCCGTACGCGTGGGGCGCGCTGAGCGACCACACGGGCCATCGCGTGATGCTGCTGCGCTTCAGCGCGGCCGTGGCGCTGCTTTCTTCCTTCGGGCTGTGGTGGAACGGCGGGCCGTGGTGGCTGGGGTTCGTCCTGCTGGTGATGTTCACGCACACGAGTTCGATGATGTCGCTGACCGAGGCGGCGATGGCGCACCTGGTCGCCGGGGATTGGGGGCGCTATGGGCGCATCCGGTTGTGGGGATCGGCCGGCTTCCTGGTCACGGTGTTCTTCGCGGGCGAGTGGTTCGAGCGCTTCGGCATGCGGCATTTCCCTGCCTGGGCCGCGGGCACGCTGGCCATCGTGCTGGTGTCCACCTTGCGCCTGCCGGATGTGCGCGAGCCCGTGGCGGCACACGGCGGCTTGAAGGAGCCGGTCGGGCCCGTGCTGCGCGATCCGGCCGTGCGCTGGTTCTTCGCTTCGCTCTTCTTCCACGTGATGGCGCACTTCTCGGTGTACGGCTTCTTCTCGCTGTATCTCGATTCGCTCGGCCACGGCAAGGGCACCATCGGCCTGCTGTGGGCGCTGTCCGTGGTGGCCGAGATCGCGTGGTTCTTCCTCCAGGGCCGACTGCTGGAACTCTTCGCCATGCCGCGCTGGTTGCTGATCTGCGGCATCGCCGCCGTGCTGCGGCTGGGCCTCACGGTTGGCGGCGGCGAATGGATCGCGGCATTGGTGGTCGCGCAGGCGCTGCACGCGCTGTCCTTCGCCGCGCACCACACCACCTGCATCGCGATGGTGTCGCGCCATTTTCCCGGCCGCCTGCGCGGCCGCGGCCAGGCCCTCTTCACCGTGATCGGCTATGGCTTCGGCGGCGTGCTCGGCGTGCTGGCGGGCGGCGCGATCGCGCAGCGCTTCGGCTATGTCGCGATGTTCAGCGTGGCGACGGGGCTGGCGGTGGTGGGATGCGTTTGCGCATGGCGGGCGCGGAGGCTGGAAGCAACAGGTTGACTCCGAAGGACGCGACCTCGCGGAGGCACCGTCTGCAAGGAATGGCGAAGTTCCCTATCCTTGCGCCCGAGACATTCCTCCAAGGATTCACCAAGCCATGAACTACGTCCGTCTGGGCCAGACCGGCCTCAAGGTTTCGCGCATCGCGCTGGGCATGATGACCTACGGCACCGCCAGGTGGCGGCCGTGGATCATGGAAGAGGCCGCGTCGCGGCCGGTGGTCAAGCATGCGGTCGATCTCGGCATCAACTTCTTCGACACGGCGGACATGTATTCGGCCGGCGAATCGGAGGTGCTCACCGGCAAGTTCGTGCGCGAGTTCTGCCGGCGCGAGGAAACGGTCGTCGCCACCAAGGTCTACTACCCCGTGTCGCTGGACTTCAAGGGCGGCAACAGCACCGCGGCCAAGCCGGTGCGAGTGCCGAACGCCGACGGGCTTTCGCGCAAGCGCCTGTTCCACGCCATCGACGCCTCGCTGCAACGGCTCGGGCTGGACTACATCGACCTGTGGCAGATCCACCGGCTCGACCACGAGACGCCGATAGAGGAAACCATGGAGGCCCTGCACGACATCGTGAAGAGCGGCAAGGTGCGCTATATCGGCGCCAGCAGCATGTTCGCCTGGCAGTTCGCGAAGGCGCAGCAGGTGGCGAAGGACAACGGCTGGACGCGCTTCGTCTCGATGCAGAACCACTACAACCTGGCCTACCGCGAGGAAGAGCGCGAAATGATCCCGCTGTGCCGCGACCAGGGCGTGGCGCTGCTGCCCTGGAGCCCGCTCGCGCGCGGCTTCCTGGCGGGCAACCGCAAGTCGGAGGACAAGTCCGGCGGCGGCGGCACCAGCCGCGCGGCGACCGACGACATCGCGCAGAAGTACTACTACGGTGACAGCGACTTCGCGGTCGTCGACGCGCTCTCGCAACTGGCGGCGGACAAGGGCGTCAGCAACGCGACGCTCGCGTACGCATGGCTGCTGCACAAGAACGTGAGCGCGCCGATCGTCGGGGCCAGCAAGAGCTGGCAACTCGACGAGGCGGTGGCCGCGATGGAAGTGAGGCTCTCGCCCGAGGAGATCGCACGGATCGAGGCGCCCTACAGGCCGCACCCGATCCTCGGCCACGTCTGAGTCAGTCCAGCTCGGCGCGGCGCGGCATGTCGGCGCCACGGCGCGAGCAGGTGATCGCGGCGGCGCGCGCCGCGAAGCGGAGCATGGCCTCCAGAGAGGCGGCGCTCAGCGCCGCCAAGGCTTGCGCGGTGAGCGCGTCCTGCTCGTCCAGCCAGGTCAGCAATGCGGCCTGGAAGGTGTCGCCCGCGCCCACGGTGTCCACGACCTGCGTCGGCGGGGACGGCACAGTCGCTTGCACCTTCCGGGTCCAGGCGCTCGCGCCATGGCCTCCCCGCGTCACGGCCACCAGCGCCGCGCCCCGCGCCAGCCAGCGCGTCGCGACCTGCTCGGGCGTCTCGGCGGGGTAGAGCAGGTCCAGGTCCTCGTCGCTGACCTTCACGAGGTGCGCGGTCGAGACCATCTGCTCGACGATCGCGCGCCAGTGCGCCAGATCGGGTTCCACGTTGAGTCGCACATTGGGGTCGTAGGCGATCAATCGCCGCTCGCGCTCGCGCGCCGCGAGCGCGCGCAGCGCGCTGCCCACCGGCTCCACCACCAGTGCATAGGAGCCGAACTGGAGCACGCGGGTGGCGGCCGGCAGCGCGGGCAACGTTTCGTGGGTGACCTGCCGGTCCGCCGCGCCGTTGCCGTGGAAGGCATAGCGCGGCACGCCGTTCGCGTCGACGCTGACCACGCTGAGCGTGCTCGGCGCATCGTTGCGCAGCACCAGCGAAGTGTCCACGCCCTCGGCACGCAGCGAGGCCAGCAGGCGCTCGCCGGCCGCGTCGGCAGACAGCGCGCCAAGGAAGGCCACCGGCCGCGCGAGCCGCGCCAGCCCCTGCGCCACGTTCAGCGGCGAGCCGCCGATGCGCGCGTCCATCGCCAGACCCGTGGGCGTGGCTTCGCCCATGTACACATCCATCAGCGCCTCGCCGCAGACCACGAACATCCTGTCTCCTTGCATCCTTGAAGTCGGACAGCGAGTGTAGGAAGCGCGCCCGGGCCCGGCCAGTACTCTGCTGCGCGGGCTGCGTACGCCGACGCCGGTCCAGCGGCGTCGGCTCAGATCAGGTTTCGCATCGCCTGTGCCGTCTCGCGCAGCACCGGCAGCACGCGCGCCACCGCATCCTCGCTGGCCTCGTGGCCCATCGGCATGGTGACGTTGAGCGCGCCCACCACCTCGCCGCGCCGGTCGCGCAGGGGCACGGCGATGCCGCGCGAGTTGAGGTCGAGTTGCTGCTCGGAAATCGCCCAGCCCTGCGCGTGGATGCGCGCGAGTTCGAGTTTCATGCGTTCCTTGCTCGCGATGGTGTGCGGCGTGAACACCGCGAGCTCGTGCGCGGCCAGCCATGCGGCGCGCTCCTCCTCGCCGCGGATCGCGAGCATCAGCATGCCCGCGGCCGTCACCTGCGCCGGAACGCGGGCGCCGAGCACGTAGCCGGTGCTCATGCTGCGGTTCGGCCCGTTGCGCGCGATGTAGACGACCTCGTCGCCGTCCATCACGCTCAAGTAGGCGATCTCGTGCGTGCCGGCGGCCACACGCTGCAGGAAGGGCTGGACGATGCGCGGCAGCCGTGCGGATTCGAGGTAGGACTGGCCCAGGCGCAGCACGCGCGGCGTGAGCCAGAAAAGCTTGCCGTCGCTTGCCACGTAGCCCATGTGCTGCAGGGTGAGCAAGTAACGCCGCGCGGCGGTGCGCGTCATGCCGGTGCGCTGGCCAGCCTCGCTGGCGGTCATGCGCGGGTGGGCGTCGTCGAAGGCCTCGATGACCGAGACGCCGCGCTCGAGCCCGGCGATCCAGTCGCGCTTGTCGAGCCCGGGTGGCGCGCTGCCGGGGAAGGGATCGGGTGTCGTCGCTGTCATGGATGCGAATCGTGGAAGCGGCCGCCTCGCACCGCGATCAGGGAAAACCCCTGATGCGTTCGATCATCGACCTTTGGCGTTTGTCAATCGCGCGCACTGGGCGAAAACCGCTAACAGTGCGGGCCGTCTCAATCCTAGAGTAGTGCCGCACCCCCTGCAACGCGCGATTGCCGAACAAACCCAACAGAGACAAGAGCCATGTTCCCCACCATCGCGGGCGGCACCGCCCTCTACCTGCTGCCCGGCGACCCGGTGACCAACGTCCGGTTGCCGCGCCTGTTCAACAGTGTCTTCGAGCGCTGCGGCATCGATGCCGTCATGGCGCCGGTGCACGTGGGACGCCGCGACCTTGCCGTGTTCGTGAAGGCCGCCTTCCTCGCGAAGAACGTGCGCGGGATGGCGATCGCGCCGCCGCACAAGCCGCTGCTGGTCGATCTGCTCGACGGTTGCGGGCTCTTCGGCCGCGTGGCCGGCTCGGTGAACGTGGTGCGCCGCGTCGACAACGGCGAGCTCGAAGGCGACCTCTTCGACGGCGAAGGCCTGCTGGGCGCGCTGGATCACTACAACATCCCATTCCGCGGCAAGCGCGTGCTGATCCTCGGCGCTGGCGTGAGCGCCGCGGCCATCGGCGTCGCGCTGGCCGAGGGGGGCACCGTCAACGGCGCCGAGCACATCGCTTTCTTCGACGTGGCGGCCGGCAAGGCGGCCGGCGTGGCCGCGCAGCTCGATGCCTTCTTCGACGCGACCACGGTCGTGGCCGAGAGCAGCGACCCCGCCGGCTACGACCTGGTCATCAACGCCACGCCGCTCGGGCTGCAGGCCGGCGATGCGCTGCCCGTCGATGTGGCGCGCATGGAGCCGCACGCCGCCGTCTTCGACATCCTGCTGCGCGGCCAGCCCACGCCGCTGGTGCGCGCCGCGCGCGAACGCGGCCTCAACGCGCAAGCCGGCTTCGAGATGCTGGTGCAGCAGATCCCGCACTACCTGGACTTCTTCGGCCACCGGGAGGCCGCGAGCACGGTGCGCGCCGATGCCGGCTTCCTGCGCGAACTCATCTACCCCGCCGCGATGGCCGGCGAGATCCGACAGCCCTTGCGCTACCGCTCCGCCAGCGTGGCTTGAGCACGCTCTCCGCCAATCGGCAACCTCCACCCCAAGGAAACCACAGCATGGCCATCACCATCAACGACGCCCGGGCCTTCCCGGCGCCCGAGCCCGAAGCCGCCAAGTCGCCGAAGAAAGCCGCCTTCGCCAGCTGGATCGGCAGCGCGGTCGAGTACTACGACTTCTTCATCTACGGCACCGCCGCGGCGCTGGTGTTCGGCAAGATCTTCTTTCCTTCCGTCGACCCGAAGCTCGCCACTGTCGCCGCCTTCGCGACCTTTGGCGTCGGCTACATCACGCGGCCGATCGGCGCTTTCTTCATGGGCCACATCGGCGACAAGTTCGGCCGCAAGAAGGTGCTGACTTTCACGCTGCTGCTGATGGGCATCTCCACCTTCCTCATCGGCGCGCTGCCCACCTACAACCAGGTCGGCATCGCGGCGCCGATCCTGCTGGTCGTCCTGCGCCTGCTGCAGGGGCTGTCGGCGGCGGGCGAACAGGCCGGCGCCAACTCGATGACGCTGGAGCACGCGCCGGCGCACCGGCGCGCGTTCTACACCAGCTTCACGTTGAGCGGAACGCAGATGGGCTTCATCCTCGCCACGCTCGTCTTCCTGCCGATCTCCGCGCTGCCGGAGGACCAGTTGCTGAGCTGGGGCTGGCGCGTGCCCTTCTTCCTGAGTGCCGTCGTGGTCGCGGTCGGCTTCTGGGTGCGCCGCACGCTTCCCGAGACGCCCGCCTTCAAGGAAGAGGCCGACGCGCACGAGACCGTCAAGCTGCCGGCCGCGGTGCTCTTCCGCGACCACACGCCGGCCGTGCTGCGCGTGATCTTCTGCGCGCTGGTGTCGGTGGTGAGCACCATCTTCGGCATCTTCGTGCTCTCCTACGCGGTGAACGTGGTGCACATTCCCCGCGCGACCATGCTGACGCTGCTGGTCTGCACCAACGTCGTGGCGCTGGCGGCGATCCCGCTGTGGGCGATGCTGTCGGACAGCATCGGGCGAAAGCCGGTCTTCATCCTCGGCGCGGTAGGCTGCGCGGTGCTCATCTGGCCCACGCTCTGGGCCATCAGCCGGGGCGATCTCGCGCTGATCTTCGTCTTCGGGCTGCTGACCTCGGGCATCGTCTACAGCGCCTCGAACGCCATCTGGCCTTCGCTCTACGGCGAGATGTTCGACACCCGCGTGCGGCTCTCGGGCATGGCCATCGGCACGCAGATCGGCTTTGCGCTTGGCGGCTTCGCGCCGACCATCAGCGCCGCGATCATGGGCGACGGCCCCAACGGCTGGATGCCCGTCGCCGCGCTCACCACCGCCACCTGCGTGATCGCCGCGATCTCCGCCATGACCGGGCGCGAGACGCACAAGCTGCCGATGAATGAACTCGGCAAGAACCTGAAGGTGCGCGCCTGATGTCCACGCTGCGCGTCGAAGCTGGAGGCGAGACGCCCGTCTGCGTCGGCGGCGGCTGGCTGGCCGGCACACGCGACCCGAAGACCGGGCTGCGCGCGTGGCTGGGCGTGCCCTTCGCGGCGCCGCCGGTGGGCGCGCTGCGCTGGCGCCCACCGGCGCCGGTGGCGGCCTGGGAGGGCGTGCGCAAGGCCGAGCGCTTCGCGCCGCAATGCTTGCAGCCGGGGCGGGCCGAGGATTCGGTCTACGCGGAATTCGCCGGCGTGCAGCCGATGAGCGAAGACTGCCTCTACCTCAACGTCTGGAGCCCGTCCGAGGCCGGCGATGCGCCGCTGCCCGTGATGGTGTGGATCCATGGCGGCGCGTTCCAGCAAGGCTCGGCCGCCAACCCGGTCTTCGTGCGCGGTGATCTCGCGCGGCGCGGCGTGGTGCTCGTCACCCTCAACTACCGGCTTGGGCCCTTCGGCTTCCTGGCGCATCCTGAACTCGGCGCCGAATCGGGCCAGGGCACTTCGGGCAACTACGGGCTCATGGACATGGCGGCGGCCTTGCGCTGGGTCCAGCACAACATCGCCGCCTTCGGTGGCGACCCGGCGCAGGTGACGGTGTTCGGCCAGTCCGCGGGCGCGCACGGCGTCATCGCGCTGATGGCCTCGCCCGAGGCGCGCGGGCTCTTCAGGCACGCCGTCGCGCAGAGCTTCGGCATCGCGCGCACGGAGAGCCTGGCGAAGGGCGAGGAAGGCGGCGCGCGCTTCGTCCAAGGCATCGGCCCCGGCACGCACACCATCGAATCGCTGCGCGCCATGGCCGCCGGGGAACTGCTCGCGCATTACCTCGCGCAGCCCGCTCGCTTCATGCCGATCGCCGACGGGCAGTTCCTGCGCCGGCCGCTGGTCGAGACCTTCGCGCGCGGCGAGCAGCAGCACGTGCCGCTGCTCACTGGCTGGAACCGCGACGAGGGCACGACATTCCCGCCCGCCCTCGGTCCGATCTTCGCCGCCGGCGTGCACGCGGCCGCGCGGATGCATGCCTCGGTCGCGCCTACCTTCCTCTATCACTTCGCCCACATGCAGCCGTTCAAGCCGGGGCAGCGCTACCGCGAAGCCGACCCGGCCACCCGGCTCGGCGTGTTCCACAGTTCCGAATACCCGTACATCTTCGGCACCACGGGCGAGCTCACGCGCGACTGGGGCGAGGACGATGCGCGCATGACGCAACTGATGCAGGGCTACTGGACTCGCTTCGCCCGCACCGGCAGCCCCAACGGCGCCGATCTTCCGCACTGGCCGCTGTTCCGCGAGGGCCATCCCACCGTGATGCAGCTCCAGCCGAAGCCGGTGCCGGTCGATGTGCCGCCGCACGCGCCGTTCTCCCTTGAGGCCTGACCATGCCCATCGCCCTCGACCGCTTCGGCTTCAACACCGTCACCATGGGTGGCGAGCTGGGTCACAAGCTCGAATGCATGAAGGCCGCGGGCTTCGCGGGCGTGGAGCTGTGGGCGCGCGACCTGATCAACCATCCCGCCGGAGTCGAGAAGGCGGCGCAACTGGTGAAGGCCAGCGGCCTCAAGGTCACTGACTTCCAGCCGCTGCGCGACTTCGAATGCGCGCCCGACGCGATGCGCCCGCACCGCCTGGAGATGGCGCGCGAGCAGTTGCGCCAGATGGCGCTGGTGGGGGCCGACCTTCTGCTGGTGTGTTCCACCACTTCGCCGCTCGCCATCGACGACCCGGAGCGCGCGGCCGAGGACCTGCGCACCCTCGCCACGCTGGCCACGCCGCTGGGCATCCGCATCTGCTACGAGGCGCTCTCCTGGGGCCGCCACGTGAACCGCTGGCACCAGGCCTGGGACATCGTGAAGCGCTGCGGCCGCGAGAACGTCGGCCTCAACCTCGATTCCTTCCACATGTCGGTGCACGGCGACGACACGCCCGAGACGCTGGCGCAGCTGGCGGCGGTGCCGGTGGAGAAGATCTTCCTGGTGCAGCTGGCCGACTATTTCTTCGAGTACAGCGACCGCCAGGCCGACATGATCGAGCTCGCACGGCACCAGCGCCTGTTCCCGGGCGAAGGCCTGCACGACGTGCGCGACCTGGTGCAGTTGCTCGAAGACAAGGGCTACCGCGGCCACTACACCTTCGAGGTGTTCAACGACGACTACGTCAACTCCGACCCGATGGTGGTCGGCCAGCGCGCGATGAAGAGCGTGCGCTGGATCAGCGAATCGCATATTTCAGGACGAACTCCATGATCTCCGGCAAGACCACCCTCATCGCGCACCTCGGCTTCCCGACCGAGAGCTTCAAGGCGCCCATGATCTACAACCCCTGGTTCGAGAAGCAGGGCATCGACGCGGTCGTGGTGCCGATGGGCGTCAAGCCGGAAGACTACGCGCGGTTCCTGCCGCTGCTCTTTCGCATGAGCAACATCCGCGGCGCACTGGTGACCATGCCGCACAAGGTCACCACCATGTCGCTGGTCGACGAGGCCACGCCGACGGCAAGGATCGCCGGCGCCTGCAACGCGATCCTGAAGCGGCCGGACGGCACGCTCCTGGGCGACCAGTTCGACGGCGCCGGCTTCGTGCGCGGCGTGCTGCGCAAGGGCCGGACGCTGGAAGGCGCGCGCGTGCTGGTGTCGGGCAGCGGCGGCGTCGGTTCGGCCATCGCGGCCTCGCTGGCGGCGGCGGGTGTCGCCGAGCTTCAGCTCTTCGATGTCAGCGCCGCCTCGGCCGATGCGCTCGCGGGCCGGCTGCGCGCGCACTACCCGAAGTTGAAGGCCGCCACCGGCTCCAGCGATCCGGCCGGGTTCGACGTGGTGGTCAATGCGACGCCGCTCGGCATGAAGGAGGGCGATCCGCTACCCTTCGACGTCTCGCGCATCGCGCCTTCCGCCTTCGTGGGCGAAGTCGTGATGAAATCGGAGTACACGCCGCTGCTGCGGGCCGCTCGTGACAAGGGTTGCGCGGTCCAGGTCGGCACCGACATGCTGTTCGAAATGATCCCTGCCTACCTCGAATTCTTCGGCTATGGCACCGCCACGCCGGAAGACCTGCGGGCGGTGGCGCGGCTCGCCTATTGATCGACCGTCTTCGCACCATCCATGAGCATCTTCGAGGGCTTCCTCTCCAGTTCCGAAACCCTGGCCGCCTTCAGTGACCAGAACTTCGTCGACGCCATGCTGCGTTTCGAGTCCGCCCTGGCGCGCGCCCAGGCGGCCGAGGGCCTGATCCCGGAGGCGGCGGCGCACTCCATCACCGGCAGCTGCAAGGTCGAGCTCTTCGACGTGCCCAGGATCGTGCGCGACAGCGGACGCGCCGGCAGCGTGGCGATCCCGCTGGTCAAGAGCCTGAAGGAGGCGGTGGGCGTCTTCAACGCCGAGGCCGTGCCCTACGTGCATTTCGGCAGCACCAGCCAGGACGTGATCGACACCGCCATGGCGCTGGTCACCCGCGAGGCGGTGGCGATGATCGACACCGACCTTGCCAAGGCTGCGCAGGCCCTGCTGCGGCATGCGAAGCAGCATGCGGCCACGCCCATCCTCGCGCGCACGCTGATGCAGCCGGCCTCGGTCACCAGCTTCGGCTTCAAGTGCGCTGGCTGGGCGGCACCACTGGTACGCGCCCGGGAGCGGCTGGCCGTGGCGGCGCGGCATGCGCTGAACGTGCAGCTGGGCGGCGCGGTCGGCACGCTCGCGCAGATGAAGACCAAGGGCCCCGCCGTGCGCAGGCACATGGCCGGCCAGCTGGGCCTGGGCGATCCGGGCGCCACCTGGCACACGCAGCGCGACGAGTGGATCGCGCTCGGCTGCGAGCTGGGCCTGATGGCGGGCAGCCTCGGCAAGATCGCCAAGGACATCGCGCTCATGGGCCAGTACGAGGTCGCCGAAGTGGCCGAGCCCAGCGAGCCGGGGCGCGGCGCCTCGTCCGCCATGCCGCACAAGCGCAATCCGGTCGCCTCCATGGTCGCGCTGGCCGCCGCGCAGCGTGCGCCGCAGCGCGTGGCCGCGCTGCTGGCCGCCATGCCGCAGGAGCACGAACGTTCGCTCGGCCCCTGGCAGGCCGAGCTGGCCGAATGGCCGCAACTGCTTCTTTCCGCGCACGGCAGCGTGCGCGCGCTGGCCGGCGCCTTGCCCGGCCTGCAGATCGACGCCGCGCGCATGCGCGCCAACATCGACCGCCTGCGCGCCGAACTCCCGCGCGACGCCGCCGACGAATGGTTCGACCCGGCCCTGGCCGGGCATGCCGCCTCGATCACCCTGGCCCAGGTCGAGGACCTGCAGGCCCGCCTCGACAATCCACGGAAGAACGCAAGATGACCGCAAGCACTCCGCCCGCCGGCGACTACGAAGCCGGCCTCCTCAACCGCCGCCGCATCCTGGGCGACGCATGGGTCGACAAGTCTCTCGCCAACCGCAACGAGTTCAACAGCGAATTCCAGGAACTCATCACCCGCCACGCCTGGAACGACATCTGGGGCCGTCCGGCCGTGGGCGACAAGACGCGCCGCTTCATGGTGCTGTCGATGATGCTGGGCATCCACGCCTACGAGGAATTCGCCATGCACGTGCGCGCGGCACTGGACGGCCCGCCCGAGTCCCGCCTCACGCCCGAGGACATCAAGGAAACGATCATGATGGCCGCCATCTACTGTGGCGTGCCGGTCGCCAACCACGCCTTCGGCATCGCGACCGCCATCCTGCGTGAAAAAGGCCTGCTCGCGGACCCGTCCAAGTGACCGGGGCTGCCGCGCACGCCGGCATCTCCTTCGCGCTGCTGCTGCCGCTGCTGCTCGCGGCGCAGCCGGTGGCGACCGACAGCTACCTTCCCGCGCTGCCAGCCATCGCGCGCGAGCTGGGTTCGGCCAGCGCGAGCCTGACGGTCTTCGTGCTCGCCTTCGGCTTCGGGCAGCTCCCCTGCGGCCCTCTCTCCGATCGCTACGGGCGCCGGCCGGTGCTGCTGACCGGGCTCGCTTGCTACACGCTGGCGGCGCTGGGTTGCATGCTCGCCACCAGCGTGCCGCTGCTGGTGGCCTGCCGGGCGCTGCAGGGGTTCTCGATGGCCGCGATCCTGGTCTGCGCGCGGGCGGCGGTGCGCGACCTCTATCCGGCCTACGAGGGGCCGCACGTCATGGCGCGCGCGCTGACCGGGCTGGGCGTCGTGGGACTCATCGCGCCCGTGATGGGCGCGTTCGCCGTGCAGGGCGTCGGCTGGCGCTGGGTGCTGGGCGGCATGGCCGTGTACGCGCTCATCCTGTGGGCGCTGTGCTGGCGCAGCTTCGGCGAGACGCGCAAGCTCGCCGCGGGGCCCTCGGCCACGAAAGGCAGCACGCGCGAGGTGTTCGCGAGCCAGAGCTTCCGCGCCTGGGCCTCGCTCGCGGCGTCGACCTATGGCGGGCTGTTCTGCTTCCTGCTGCTGTCGCCCATGGTCTACATCAGCTATCTAGGCTTCTCGCCGGCGCAGTACGGGCTGATCCCGGCCGGCGGCTCGCTGGTCTACATCTTCAGCACCACGCTGTGCCGCCGCCTGCTGACCCGCATGGGACCGGTGCGCACGGTGCAGACGGGCTCGCTGCTGAGCCTGGCTGGCCCGCTGGTGCAGGCCCTGGGCTGTGTGCTCGCGCCCCTGTCGGCCTGGCCGCTGCTGCTGGGCCACGGCATCTATTGCATCGGCCATGGCATCCACCAGCCATGCGGGCAGGCCGGCGCCGTCGGCGACCTGCCGCACCTGGCGGGGCGTGCCGTCTCGTGGTCCGGTTTCGGCATGATGGCGGTCGCATTCACCGTCGGGCAAGCCGCCGCGGCCTTCGTCAACCCTGAACTCAGCAACGGCGCGTGGCCGATGGTGGTGCCGATGGCGCTCGCGGGCGTCGCGCTCGTGCTCATCGCCTTCACCTGGCTGCCGCGCCTCCCCACATCCCATCAGCGAAAGGAAACACCATGACCCGTTTGAATGTCGTTCGCGAGGGCGAAGGCCCCATCGTCGTGCTGAGCCACGCGCTGGGCTGCGACCTCCACATGTGGGACGGCGTCGCGTCCGTGCTCGCGCGTGCCCACACCGTGCTGCGCTACGACCACCGCAACCATGGCGGCTCCGAGGTCGTCGCGGGCGCTTTCAGCGTGCAGCAACTGGCCGACGACGCGGCCGAGTTGATCACGCGCGAGGCGGAAGGCGAGCCGGTGCATTTCGTCGGCCTGTCGATGGGCGGCATGACGGCGCAGGCGCTGGCGGTGACGGCGCCGCAACTGCTCAAGACCGTGGTGATCGCGAATTCCTCCGCCCACTACCCGGACGCGGCCCCGTGGCGCGCGCGCGTGGAAACGGTGCGCGCGCAGGGCGTGGCGGCGATCGCGCCGGGGGCCGTGTCGCGCTGGCTCACGCCCGAATTCGTGGGCACGCCGGAGGGCGCGGAGTGCGCGGCCCGACTGCGCGAGACCCTGGAGCGCACCGACGCCGAAGGCTACATCGCGAGTTGCGATGCCGTGGCCGCCATCGACTTCCGCGAGAGCAACCGCCGCATCGCCGTGCCCACGCTGGTCATCGCCGGCACGCGTGACGAAGCGACGCCGCCTTCGATGTCGCAAGACATCGTCGCCGCCGTGCCGAACGCGCGGCTCGCGACCGTCGGCGCGGCCCACCTGAGCGCGGTCGAGCGGCCGGTGGAGTTCAGCCAGCTCCTGATCGATTTCTGGCGCAGCCTCTGAAGCCTGGCGCAGCGCCTGCGACGGCAGTGGGGTGATAGGGCGCGCGACGGTTGAACGAAGCCGGGCCGCCCCCATCATGGAGACCTGAATCCTTCCATTCCAAGAACCACCATGACTTCCCGCCTCAAGATCGATTTCGTGTCCGACGTGTCCTGCCCCTGGTGCGCCGTCGGCCTTGGCGCCCTCGAAGCCGCGCTCCAGCGCGTGGCGCCCGACGTGACGGCCGAGCTGCACTTCCAGCCTTTCGAGCTCAACCCGCAGATGCCGCCCGAAGGCCAGGACGCCTTCGAGCACATCCAGCAGAAGTACGGCTCCTCGCGCGAACAGCAGGCGCAGTCGCGTGCGGCCATCCGTGCGCGCGGCGCGGCGGTCGGCTTCGAGTTCAGCGAGGGAGGGCGCCAGCGCATCTACAACACCTTCGATGCGCACCGGCTGCTGCACTGGGCCGAACTGGAGGATGGGGCCAAGCAGATCGCGCTGAAGAAGGCCCTGCTGAAGGCCTGCCACACCGACGGCGAGAACCCGTCCGATCCCGACGTTCTGGTGCGACTGGCGACGGAGTCGGGGCTGGACCCGGCGCGTGCGCGCGAGATCCTGGCCGGCGATGAATACGCGGCGGAAACCCGGGCGCGCGAGCGGCTCTATACGGATGCAGGCATCCACTCGGTGCCCGCGATCATCATCAACAACCAGCACCTGATCTCAGGCGGGCAGCCGGTGGAGATCTTCGAGCGTGCGTTGCGGCAGATTGCCGGAGCACAGCCCGCATCGACCGCCTTCGCCTGAGCGGCGTCGCTCCGGCGTTCGTTGCTTCGCATTTCCGACGGCCATGGGGCGGGCGCGATTCCTATGCTGATTCCCCTCGGCGCCGCACGTCGCGGCGCGCAATGGACGAATCGGAAGGCATGGAAACATCGTGAACCCCTTGGCAGGCCCTCGGCGCGCGTCGGCGCCCCAGATCGGTTCGTCCTTCGACCCTGATTCGCGCGCGACGTCGAACGCGGCAGGGCAGTCGCCTTCCTTCCCGATGTCCTCGCCATTGGGCGGCTTGGCCGCCCTCGGTGCGACCGGTCGCGGCTTGGCCGCCCTCGGTGCGCCCGGTCGCGGCCTGGCCGCCCTTGGTGCGCCCGATCGCGCCCGGAGCGCTGGCTCCCCGGACCCGGCCGAGGCGGGCGCGCAGTCCGGGCGTGCGGAGCGCGCCGCGCTCGCAGGCTACCTGCGGGAAGTTGCCAGCAACATCACGGACGAGAACGCACAGGCGCTGCTCGACGTGCTGGCCGACCATGGAGTCATCAGCAAGGAGCAGCTGAAGGATCTCATCAGGACGGGAACGATACGAGACCACGCACGGAGCATCGCGGCTGGCCTGGCGGTCTATCTCAACAGCTTCGCGGTCGGCATCGCGACGGCGGCGGGGGTGGCGCTGGCCAGTCCGGGGGCCGCCCCGCTGGCCGGCAACTCGGTCGCCGCCTTCTTGAACCCCGTCGCGCAGGACCTCGTCAAGGACGGCGGATTGACCGCAAGATACAACCCCATGGCCCCTCCCGTCGGCGCGAAATGGAGCCTGAGCGGAAAGGCTGGAACCGCGCAGACGGGCGACATGCCGTTCAGGAACTTCGTCTCCGCCTATTCCATTACCAATGCCATCGCGACGGTCTATCCCGCCGGTCCCCTGGTCAATGGCGGCATCAGGATCGGTGCAGGGGCCGTCGCGGCCAGCGCGACCGGACGCGACGCGCGCGCATCGCTCGAAGCCAAGGAAACCTTCGCGGGCAACAGGACGGCCGATGGGCAACTGAAGGGCCAGAAATGGCTCAACGCGGCGGATCTGGCGGATACCCGCAGAAAGATCGAGACGCTGCAGCAGGGGACGGCGCGCGCCGCGTTCGGCTATGGGCTCGATGTGCTCAAGGCCTATCGTCACTATCCACGGGCCGTGGCAAGGAACATCGGCAGTCCGCGGCCGCTGGCGAACTTCGCGGCGCTCTCGCCCCACACGCTTCTCGTCGGCCTCAAGGCCGTCGCGCCCAAGGGGGTCGGGCCGATCCTCCAGCAGGTCGCGGATGTGCTGCTGATCGCGGGGTGGGGCTTCCGCCAGCAGATCGAAGGGAGGTTGTCGGTTGGCGCCTTCACGCATGTGGACGCGCAAAAGCGCGGCAGCGACGCCTGCGACGCGCTTGTCGCGGCCATACGGCGCTGTCATGCGGGCGATGTCGAACGCGGCGCGACGGATGAGGTCGCGCCCGGAATCACGGACCGCCCGATCGCGGCCCATGAGCAGACGGTGGATATCGAGGACGAAACCTCCGCCCCGCGTCCGCCGACGGGCGGTCCCATGTCGAAGCTTGTGTAAGGCCGGGCCTCAGCCGCCCTTGAGCATCTCGATGAGCCGCATCAGCGCAACCGAAGGCGTGCCGCGCCACACGAGATGCGTGCGGTTGTGGCGCATCTTCTCGGGCAGCGCATGCTGGCGCACGTCGGCCGTCGCACGCAGCGCCTTCAGCACCGACAGCGGCACGATGGCGAAACCCGTGCCCGCCGCGACGCAAGCGATCATCGCCTGGTAGGACGAGAACTCCAGCGAGCGCGACGGCGACACGCCGCCCTTGCCGAGCCATTGTTCGAGCAGCCCGCGGTACGAGCAGCCCTGCGCGAAGGCGATCAGTGTCGCGCCCGCGAGATCGCCTGGCCGCGTGACCGAGGCGATGCTCTTCGGCGTCACCAGCACGAGTTCTTCCTCGAACACGGGAAGGGTGTCGAGCTCGCCCGGAACGAAGGGCTCCGACACGAAGGCGGCCTCGATTTCGAAGGCGTTCACCTTCTTCAGCAATGCCCCCGTGGTGCCCGTGACAAGCTCCACCACGACGCCGGGGTAGAGCTTGTGGAAGCGCGACAGCACCGGCGGCAGGCGGCTGCCGGCGGCGCTTTCGAGCGAACCCAGGACGAAGGTTCCGAGCGGCAAGTCGCTGCGCAGCTCGCTCTCGGCCTCGTCGGCCAGGCGCAGCAGTCGTTCCGCGTAGGGCAGCAGGCGCAGCCCCGCCGGCGCCAGCTCCAGCGTGCGGCCCTGGCGACGGAACAGCTTGTGGCCCAGGCGCTCCTCCAGTTGCTGGATGCGCGTCGTCACGTTGGACTGCACGCGGTGCAGCTTGCCGGCGGCGCGGATCACGCCGCCCTCGGTCACGACGGCGCGGAAGATCTCGAGGGAATCAAGGTCGATAGTTCTCATATGACGAATGAATGTTCTTGATAATTCATTTGTGCCGATGCCGCATTCTGCGTGTAATCGAATCGCCATGACGGACGCATCCCCTTCCACGCTGACGCTGCAGCGGCCCTCCTTTGCCGCGGTGTGTGCCGCGGGCTTGGTCGCATTGTCCATGGCGATGGGCATCGGCCGCTTCGCCTTCACGCCCATGCTTCCGCTGATGATCCGCGCCGGCACCGTGGACGTGGCGGCCGGTGGTTGGCTGGCCGCCGCCAACTATGCGGGCTACCTTCTGGGCGCGCTGACGGCGGCACGCATTCCGCTGACACCGCAACGCGTGGGGCTGGTCGCGCTGGCCGCGATCGTGGTGTCGACCGCGTGGATGGGGTGGAGCGATTCGCTCGCCATCTGGCTCGTGCTGCGCTTCGCCGCGGGGGTTGCGAGCGCCTGGGTGCTGGTGAGCACCAGCGTCTGGTGCCTGGCCTGGCTGGCGCGCTTCGACCGCCCTTCGGGCGTGGGCTTGCTCTACGCGGGCGTGGGCATCGGCATCGCGCTCGCGGGGCTCTATTGCTGGCTCGCGGGCGGAGCCGGCGTGACGCCGCGGGCGCTGTGGCTGCAGTTGGGTGCGCTGGCGCTGGCGGGCACGTTCGTCGTCGTGCTCTGGATGCCGCGTGGTGCCGCGCAGCCGCAGGCGGCCGCGGCGCGCGCGCGATCGTCCGGCGAGGTGTCCTGGGGCCTGGTGATCAGCTACGGCATGCTTGGCTTCGGCTACATTCTGCCGGCCACCTTCCTGCCGGTGCTGGCGCGCGCGGTGGTCGACGATCCGGCGGTCTTCGGCGCGGCCTGGCCGGTGTTCGGCACCGCGGCGGCCATTTCGACCTATTTCGCCAGCGTGGTGCTGGCCCATGTCCCGCGCCGCCTGGTGCTGGCCGGCAGCCACGTGCTGATGGCCGCGGGCTGCCTGCTGCCCGTGCTGCACCTGTCTGTGCTCACGGTGTTGCTGGCGGCGCTGCTGGTCGGCGGCACCTTCATGGTCGCGACCATGGCCGGCATGCAGGAGGCGAAGGCGCGCACGGCGGGTGATCCGACGCGCGCGCTGGGGCGCATGACCGCCGCCTTCGCCATCGGGCAGATGGCGGGGCCCGTACTGTCCTCCGCGTTGAGCGGCAATGCGCAGGGTTTCGGCGGCCTCTTCATCGCGCTGGTCGTCGGCGCGGTGGCACTGATCGGCAGCGCCGTGTGGCTGGCGAAGGCACGGCCGGCTTCTTGAACTCGAAAGGAACTCACGATGATCGAACAAGGCCATACCCGACCCTGGGTGGAGCGACTCCCGATGCCGGCCAGCGAAGCGATGTCGCAGGCGCAGCGCGCCGCCGCGCAGGCACTGATCGACGGCCCGCGCAAGGCCGTCTTCGGTCCCTTCGTACCGCTGCTGCAAAGCCCCGTGCTGATGGAGCGAATCGGCAGTCTCGGCGAATACCTTCGGTTTGACAGCGCCATCGATGCGCGTGTGCGCGAGCTCGTGACCTGCGCGGTCGCGCGCCACGTCGGCAACCAGTTCGAGTGGGTGGTGCATGCGACGGCGGCGGTCAAGGCCGGCGTGAGCGCCGACGCCATCGAGGCCCTGCGGCTGGGACGGCGCGCGGCGCCGCTTGCGCACGACGAGCAGCTCGCGCTCGACTTCGCGCTGGAACTCCTGCAAAGCCACGGCGTGAGCGCACCAACCTACGCCGCCGCCGAGGCGCGCTTCGGCCAGCGCACGGTCGTCGAGCTGGGCGCGCTGATCGGCTACTTCGCGATGGTCTGCTGGGTGATGAACGTCGCGCACACGCCGGTGGAGGCGGCGCCGGGGCAGGCCGGCCTGGATCCCTTCCCGCTGTAGCGCCGCCCGCACAGATCGGGCTGCGCGACCGCCGTGTCCGGTCTTTTTGCACACCGCGCGGGCATGCCCGTTTGAACCCTCTACACGCGCCCTCATCTTGGGGCTAGAGTGACAGACGAAGCGGCCTCCCGGCCGCGGAATCGAAAGGAGGGTCCGGATGAAAACCCATATCGAGGTTGACGTATTTCTGAAGGCAGCAGGCATCGGAATCCCGTTGCTGTTCGCGGCCCACGCGGCCGTGGCCGCGCCATTGCCCAAGGTGACCGAACAGGAAGAAGCCGACTACCGCGTGATCGCCGCGCGCTGCGGCACACCCGCGTTCGAGAAGGCCTTCATGAAACAGTCGATGGCGGCAGTTTCAGCCGGCCTCGTGTCATCGGGTCGTCACAGCACGCCCGCCGACACCGAGAAGGCCATCACCGCGCTGCGGCGCAGCCCCTTCGTGCTGGTCGCGGCGTCGGCCGATTGCAAGGAACAGCTCGCCCGCCTCGCCGAGTTGCAGAAGTCGCGCAGCGGCGTGGTCAAATCCGCGCGTTCATCGGTGGTCCGGAAGTAGGCGTCTCGCGCGTTCGACGGCAAGACCGCGGCGGTCACAGTGCGTTACCAGCGCACGGCCCGCCGGCCCTGCCGAAAATGTCGTCCAATGCATGGGCTATGAAAGGAGAGCGCCGCCATGCCCGATCTTGATCGTGCAGATTTCCGACCCGCACGCGAGTCCTCGCTGTGGATCGTCGTCATCCTCGTCGTCCTGGCGCTCGGCGCCGGCGCGGTGTGGTGGCGCATGTCGAAGCAGGCGCCGACCGCGGAGCCTGTCGCACCGACGGCGAGTGCGCCGCAACCCGACGTGCCGCCCGCTCCACCCGCCGCCGCACCCGAGCCGGCGGGACCGCGATTCCCGGTCGATACCGCTGCCGACACCACCTTGCCCAAGCTCGACGACGCGGACGCGCAGGTGAAATCCGCGCTGGTCGAACTGCTGGGAAACAAAGGGGTGCTGTCTTTCCTGCAAGTCGATGGTTTTGTGCGCCGCTTCGTCGCCACCGTCGACAATCTGCCGCGCGAGCATGCGACCTCGCGCGTCTGGCCGGTGCAGCCGGCGCCTTCGCGTTTCATGGTGGCGGGCAGCGGCGAGGCGCAGGCCATCCATGCCGACAACGGCGGGCGCTACACGCCCTTCGTGCTCTTCGCTGAATCGGTGGACCCGGCCAAGGCCGTGGCGCTCTACACGCGCCTCTATCCGCTCTTCCAGCAGGCGTATGAGGAACTCGGCTATCCCGGCCGCTATTTCAACGATCGCCTGATCGCCGTGCTCGACCACCTGATCCAGGCGCCCGAGCCCGCGGGACCGGTGCGCGTGACGCTGACGGAGGTGAAGGGCGAGATGAGCTCGGAGCGCCCGTGGGTGCGCTACGAGTACGCTGACCCGTCGCTGCAATCGCTGTCCGCGGGGCAGAAGATGATGGTGCGCGTTGGCCTCGTCAACGAGCGCCGGCTCAAGGCCAGGCTCACGGCCCTGCGCGGCCAGCTCGCGGCCGCCTCGGTCGCGAAGAAGTAGCCGCGCCGGCCTTCTTCAGTTCGGGCTGCCGGAGCAGGCCAGGGCCCGCATCAGCAAGAGCTTTCGCTCGCGCGCATTGCGCGTCAGCGAAGCCGCGTGCTTGAACTCCGCGCAGGCTTCTGCCTTGCGGCCCAGCTTGGCGAGCAGGTCGCCGCGCACGCTGGGCAGCAGGTGGTAGCCCTTGAGCAGCGGCTCCGAACGCAGTTCGTCGACGATCTCCAGGCCCACGGCCGGGCCGAAGGCCATCGACAGCGCGACGGCGCGGTTCAGTTCCACGATGGGCGAGGGCGCGAGTTGCGACAACGCCTCGTACAGCGCGGCGATGCGCGTCCAGTCCGTGTCTTGCGCCGCGCGCGCGCGGGCATGGCAGGCAGCGATGGCCGCCTGCAGCGCATACGGCCCCAGTGCGCCGCCGAGCTGTTCGGCGCGCGCGAGCGCCGCCAGTCCGCGGCGGATGAGCAGCTGGTCCCAGCGGCCGCGGTTCTGCTCCAGCAGCAGCACCGGCTCGCCTTCCGCGTTCACGCGCGCGGCCGAGCGCGAGGCCTGGATTTCCATCAACGCGACGAGGCCATGCACCTCCGGTTCGCCCGGCACCAGCTCGGCGAGGATGCGGCCGAGGCGCAAAGCCTCATCGCACAGCGCGGGCCGCATCCAGTCCTCGCCCGCGGTCGCCGAATAGCCTTCGTTGAAGATCAGGTAGACGACTTCGAGCACCGAGGAAAGCCGCGCCCCGAGTTCGCCGGCGCGCGGCGCCTCGAAGGGCACGCGCGCGGCGGCCAGCGTGCGCTTCGCGCGAACGATGCGTTGCGCGATGGTCGGCTCCGGCACGAGGAAGGAACGCGCGATCTCGTCCGTGCCGAGGCCGCCCAGCAGGCGCAGGGTCAGCGCCACGCGCGCCTCGGGCGAGAGCACGGGATGGCAAGCGGTGAAGACCAGGCGCAGCAGGTCGTCGCCCACCTGGTCGTCCAGCGCGGCGTCGACCGCTTCCGTGAAATCGGCTGCCGCCATCGCGTGCCGCGTATCGAGCTCGTAGCCGATCTGCGCTTCCTTGCTCTCGTGGAGCCTGCGCCTGCGCAGCAGGTCGAGCGCACGGTGCTTCGCGGCCGCCATGAGCCAGGCGGCCGGGTTGTCGGGGATGCCGTCGCGCGGCCATTGTTCCAGCGCGGCGACCAGCGCGTCCTGCGCCAGCTCTTCGGCGACGCCCACGTCGCGCACCATCCGCGCCAGCGCGCCGATGACCTTGGCGGACTCCATGCGCCAGACGGCATTGATGGTGCGGTGGGTCTCGGCGGCGGTCACGGGTGTCGCGTCCTCAGTCCTTCTTCTGCATCTCGGAGAATCCGGCCGCGGCTTGTTGCACGTCGGGCGGGAAATCCTCGAACTCCTGCACCTGGCGGACCTCGACGATCTCGTTCTCCGACGCGGGGCAGCGGGTCGCCCACGCGATGGCTTCCTCGCGGGAATCCACCTTGATCATCCAGTAGCCGCCCAGTACTTCCTTCGCCTCGGCAAAGGGCCCGTCCGTCACCTTCGGCTTGCCGCCGGGGAAGCTGACGCGCGCGCCCATGGAGGGCGGGTGCAGGCCGTCGAGCGTGACCAGCACGCCGGCGTTCTTCAGCGCCTCGTTGTACTTCATCATGGCCTCGACGGCCTTCGCATCGGGCATGGCGCCGGGCGCGGCGCTTTCGTAGCCCTTGGGAATCATCAGCATCATGAATCGCATGGTTGTCACTCCTTCGATGGGTTTCGGCGCCGGAGGCCGGCGCTACTGTTCAGGTTTCGGCGTCGCTCCGGCCAGCGGACGGATCTCGATGTCGGCTTCGTCGGATGCATAGGGATAGCGTGCGACCCAGTCGATGGCTTCATCCATCGAGGACGCGCGGATCACCCAGAAGCCCGCGACCAATTCCTTCGCCTCGGCGAAGGGTCCATCCATCACGTTGGGCCGGCCGCCCGCGAACTTCACGCGGGCGCCTTTGGCGGTCGACTTCAAGCCTTCTCCGGCGACCAGGATGCCGGCGGCCACCGCCTCGTCATTGCGACGGGCCATGGCGTCGAGGCGGGCCGCGTCGGGGATCGCATCGGCCTCGAGCTGGCTGTCGGACTTGAGAAGGATCAGGTAGCGCGGGCCTCCGGCCTCGTTCGCGGGCTCGATGCCGGGGAGCCCGCCCGGACAGCCCGATTCCCGGATCTCGAACTCCGCGGTGTCTTCGACGTGCCATTGCGCGACCTGGTCGATCGCGGCCTGCTTCGACACGGCATCGATCGCGCCGAAGCCGGCGATGAGATCCCCGGTTTCGGCCACATGGCCCTCGACCCGGTGGAGGCGCGCGCCGGCACGCCGGACGCGCGCGCCTTCGGCACTGGGCTGCAGCGCCGCGTGCGGCATGGCGATGGCCGGAGGCCATTCGCCATTGAAAAATGCGCCGGCCTCGGTGCGCCGGTCGGCCTTGCGGAAGACAACGAATCGCTTCACTTGCATCCATCCAGAAGATAAGGGTGCACAAGAATACCGGCCTGCCGTTCCAGCGCCGCGCCGCCTACTGCCCGCCCGCGGCGCGCTTCGCCGCCTGCGTGCGCACGCGTTGTTCCATCTTGCCGATCTCGGGCGCGAACTCGGCGCCGAAATCCTCCGCCTCATACACGCGGCGGATCTCGATCTCGACCTTGCCGTGGCCGTCGATGGGGGGCCAGCGCTTGACCCATTCGACGGCCTCCTCGAGCGACTTCACGTTGATGAGGCTGAAGCCCGCGATCAATTCCTTGGCCTCGGCGAAAGGCCCGTCGATGACGGTCGGGCGGCCGTTGCTGAACTTCACGCGCGCGCCCTTGGCGCTGGGTTGAAGGCCCATGCCGTCGAGCAAGATGCCCGCGCTCGCCATCTCGTCGTGGTACTTCATCATGTCGGTGACGAGCTGCTCGGTCGGCATCACGCCGGCCTCGGTCTCGGGGTCGGCCTTGCGGATGATCATGAAGCGCATGGTGTTCTTTCCGTGGATGGGTGGGCTTCAGGCCTTGGCGGCCGCCGCCTTGCGCGCGGCGATCTCGGCGATCAGGCGTTCTTCCTGGGCGCGCAGCTCGGGCGTGAACTCGGCGCCGAAATCCTCGGCCTCGAAGACCTGGCGAAGTTCGATCTCGGTGTTGTCGTCGAAGGGCGCGCGCTTGAGCCACTCGATCGCTTCCTCCTTCGAGCGGACCTGCCACAGCCAGAAGCCGGCGACCAATTCCTTGGTTTCGCTGAAGGGCCCGTCGATGACGGTGCGCTTCTTGCCCGAGAAGCGCATCCGCAGTCCCTTCGAGCTCGGGTGCAGGCCCTCCATGCCCAGCACGATGCCGGCCTTGACCAAGGCCTCGTTGTAGTTGCCCATCTCGGTCAGCAACTGCTCGCTGGGCATGACGCCCGCTTCGGAATCCTTGTTGGCTTTGACGATGACCATGAATCGCATGACGGTTCTCCATTAAGTTCGGATTGAGTTGAAGAGCCTTTGGTGGGCTCCATGAGGACGTCGAAGCAGGCACCCTCGGATCGACAGGATGGTTGCAATGGACTTGTAAAGTTTTTTGTCCTGGGTGCGCTCGCGGTCCTCAATGCTGATTTGAAAACTTTAGTTTTCGAATCTAGACTTCCAACCCCTTATCCTGAAGCAAGGAGGCTGACATGAGCACGCCGACCGAAATCATCCAGCAGGCTTACGCCGCCTTCGGGCGAGGCGATATTCCTGCGATCCTGGAGTTGCTGACGGACGATATCGACTGGCGCTTCCACGCCGCCGGCACCGGGCTTCCCTATGCCGGCCGCTTCACCGGCAAGCCGGCGGTGAAGGAGTGGTTCCAGATGCTTGCCAAGACCGACGACATCCAGGCCTTCGAACCGCGCGAGTTCCTGGCTGGGCCCAACCACGTGACCGTGGTCGGCTGGGAACGCGCCAAGCCGCTGCCGGACGGCAAGGTGTTCGAGAGCGACTGGGTGCACGTCTTCACCTTGAAGGGCGACAAGGTCAGCCGCTGGATCGGAACGGCGGACACGGCCGCGAGGACTGCGGCCGTGCGTTCCTGAGCGAAGGCCAGACCAGCACGCGCGGCTTGAGCAGGTCCGACAAGCCGAAGCGGTGCAGCATCTCCGCGCGCACCCGGTCGAGCACCGCGAAGCCGATACCCGCGCCGTCCCGCGTCGGGTCGATGTGCACGCGGAAGGGCCGCCTGCCGAAAGGCGCTCCGGCCACGTCCACGATCGCGCCGGCCACGGTGGAGGCTTTCGCGTCGGCCGGCACGATTTCCGCGAAGGCCTTTCGCGCCTGCTCGCCGAAGCCGGCGTCAGATGGCATGGCCCGCCGTGGCGAGCGACTCGGCGGTGAGCCGGCCGAAGCCGCTGGATGCGCCCGTGCTGAGGATGACTTTCTTCATGATGTGTTCTCCGGGTCCGAGAGGTGGCTCAGATGATTCCGCCGTTCGCGCGCAGCGTCTGGCCGTTGATCCAGGCGCCGTCCGGCCCTGCCAGCACGGAGACCACGGCGGCGATGTCCTCGGGTTGGCCGAGGCGCTCCAGCGGCGCGAGCTTGGCGAGGCGGTCGATGACTTCCCGCGGCTTGCCGTCGAGGAAGAGCCGGGTCGCCGTCGGGCCGGGCGCCACGGCGTTGACGGTGATCTTGCGTCCACGCAGTTCCTTGGTGAGGACGTGCGTCATGGCCTCCACGCCGGCCTTGGTCGCCGCGTAGACCGCATAGCTCGGCTGATAGAGGCCGACCACGCTCGACGAGAGGTTGACGATCCGCCCGCCGTCGCGCAGCCGGCGCGCGGCCTCGCGCAGGGTGTTGAAGCTGCCCTTCAGGTTGATGGCGACCTGGCTGTCGAAGAGCGCGTCGTCGCTCTCGGCGACGGTGGCGAGCTTCATGATGCCGGCGTTGTTGACCAGCACGTCGACGCCGCCGTAGGCCGCCTCGGCGGCATCGAACATGCGCGCGACGGCGGCGGCATCGCTGACATCCGCCCGCGCGGTGATGGCCTGGCCACCGGCCTTCTCGATCTCGCGCACCAGCGCTTCGGCATCGGCGGCGCTGCCGGCGTAGTTGACGAGGACGTTGAAGCCGTCCGCCGCCAGGCGGCGGGCGATGGCGGCGCCGATACCGCGCGATGCACCGGTGACGATGGCGACCTTGCTTTCCTTGCTCATGACTTTCTCCTTTGAAAACCGCCAGAAGCAGCGGGTAGTTGAACTATGCGGTTCGGCCTGGGAAAGATAATCTGCCTAGAATTGGCATCACTGTTCCATTCAAACGAACAATTGGAAGCGAGCCGCCATGGATCGACTGGACGTTATGCGCCTCTTCACCCGCATCGTCGAGCGCCGCAGCTTCACTCTGGCGGCGCAAGACACAGGCGTCCCGCGCTCCACGGTCACGAAGGTGATCCGCGACATGGAGGCGCGGCTCGGCGTGCGTCTGCTTCAGCGCACGACGCGCGTGGTGAAGCCCACACTCGACGGCGAGGCCTACTACCGGCGCTGCATCGGCATCCTCGACGACATCGAGGACGCGGAGGGCGCCTTCAGCGGCGCGCAGCCCAAGGGCCTGCTGCGCGTGGAAGTCCAGGGCACGCTGGCGCGGCATTTCCTGATGCCGGGCCTGCCCGACTTCTTCGCCCGCTACCCGGACATCGAGCTGTCGATGAGCGAGAGCGAGCGCTGGGTCGACCTGGTCCAGGAGGGCGTGGATTGCGCACTGCGCTACGGCCAGTTGCGCGACAGCGAACTGGTCGGCCGCCAGGTCGCGATGCTGGACCGTCTGACCTGCGCGACGCCCGGCTACCTCGCGCGCTTCGGCACGCCCGCCAGCATCGAGGCATTGGCGGGGCATCGCGTGGTGGGCTTGCGCTCCATCACCACCGGCCTCGTCCGGCCGCTGGAATTCGTCGAAGGCGCGGGAACACGCACGCTCTCCTTGCCGAGCACGCTGTCGGTGACCGGCACCGAGAGCTATCTCGCCGGCATCCGCCTCGGCCTCGGGCTCGCGCAGGTGCCGCGCTTCCACATCGAGAACGACTTGAAGGACGGCACGCTGGTCCCGCTGCTGGAAAGCACGCCGCCGCCATCGGCACCCGTCTCGGTGCTGTATTCGCGCACGCGACAGCTGTCACCGCGCGTGCGTGTCTTCCTGGACTGGGCCGCGCGCGAGTTCGCGGCGCGCAACGCCGCGCCGGCGCACTGAAGCCTCAGGCCAGCCCGAGCAGCCGCGCGAGGCTGGAGTCCGGCTTCTCGCCCTTCACCATCACGTTCCGTTCCAGCTCGCGCAGGTGTTCTTCCATCAGCTGCGCGGCCGTGTCCGCATCCTTGCGCGCGATGCATTCCACGATGCGCTCGTGCTCGTCGTGCTCGCACGATGCCTTGCCCGGCGGCTCGTGCAGCGCCACGATGAGCGAGCAGCGCGACACCAGCTCGACCAGGTAGCGCTCCAGGATCTCGTTGCGCGCCAGTGCCGCCAGCCGGAGGTGGAAGGAGCTCGCGAGCCGCGCCCACACGGGCTGCTCGACGCGGTGCATCGCGCTGTGTTCCTGCTTGAGCTGCTTTCGCAAATCCGCCAGGTCGCGCGCGGTCGCGTTCTGCACGGCCATGCGCACGATGATCGACTCCAGCCCGCGCCGGGCCTCGAAGATCTGCCGTGTCTCCTCCACCGAAGGCATCGCGATGATGGCGCCGCGGTTCGGCCGCAGCTGCACGATGTGGTCGTGCGCGAGACGCTGCAGCACCTTGCGCACGATCGAGCGGTTCACGTTGAAGAGATCGCACAGCGAGTTCTCCGGCAGCTTGGTGCCGGGCGCGAGGCGCTGGTTCATCACGCCGTCGAACACCGCGCGGTAGATGCGCGCCTCGACGTCGTCGCTGTCATCCGGCGAGGCGAGCGCGCCGCTCGGCACGACGCCGTGCGGGTTCGAGGGGACGGGGATGGCGGCGGCGGAGGCCGGCGGGGCGATGCGGGCGTTCTTGGTGCGGGGCATGTTCCCCTTAGCTTGCCACAGCCGGGAGCGCGTCCATGTGCGCGCAGATGGCACCGGGCGTCGCGAACCAGACTTCCTCGCGGTCGCGCATGCGCGCCAGGTGCGAGAGAGCGCGCCGCAGATGCCGCAGCCGGTAGGGCTGGCCCACGATGTAGGGATGCAGCGCGATGCCCATCACCAGTGGCTGCCGGCGCGACTGCTCCAGCATCTCGTCCGCGTTGTCGATGATCATCTGCGCGAAGTCCTTCGCGTCCATCTGCCGCGCGATGATCATCGGGATGTCGTTCAGCTCCTGTGGGTAGGGCACTGACCACAGCGCGCGCCCGCTGCGGGTGCGCATGCGCACCGGCTGGTCGTCGTGGCACCAATTCAGGGTGTAGCGGTAGCCGGCCTCGGCCAGCAGATCGGGCGTGAGGTGGCTCTCCGAGATCCAGGGCGACAGCCAGCCGGCGGGCGCCGCGCCGCTCTCCTGCTCGATGCGCGCGCGGCAGCTCGCGAGCAGCGCGGCCTCGGAAGCCTCGTCCATGTCGCCCTGGCGCTCGGAGTTGCTGTGGCCGTGGCCCACGATCTCGTCGCCGCGCGCGACCGAGGCCGCCACCAGCTCGGGGCAATGGTCGTAGATCGAGGTGTTGAGCAGCGTGGAAGAGGGCAGCCCGAGGCTGTCGAACAGCTCGAAGCAGCGCCAGGCGCCGACGCGGTTGCCGTATTCGCGCCATGAGTGGTTGAGCACGTCCGGGTGCGCGCTGGCCGGGCCGATGCCCGCGCCCAGCCCCTCGCCGAAGGCGAAGTGCTCCAGGTTGAAGCCGATGTACACCGCGAGCCGCGCGCCATTGGGCCACACGTGGTCCGCGCGCCGCGTGATGGGCAGGTAGTCGAAGCGGCCGTGCGCGGGCAGGGGGCCGAGGTAGCGAGCGTTCATTTTCCAGAGCTTCCAGGTGTCGGGTGCGACGGGTACGGGCAGGCAAGAGACATGCCATTGTCAACAATTTGAAGTTCAAATGGTTGACGACGTGAATTTGGGATTGTCAACATTGGCATGGAGCTTGCGTTTCCACCGCACCTTCATCCCTCTAGGAGCTGAGATGCCCCCAATTTCGCGCCGTACCGTCCATTCCTGTGCACTGGCCCTGGCCCTCGCCGCGCTTTCCGGTGCGGCCGGTGCCGCCGAGCCGATCAAGATCGGGCTCGTTGCGATTCTTTCCGGCCCCTCGGCGCTGTCCGGCGAGGCCATCACGCGCGGGCTGCAGACCGCGATCGACGAGATCAATGCCAAGGGTGGCCTGCTGGGCGGGCGCAAGCTGGAACTGGTGCGCCGCGATGACGAGTCCAACCCCACCAAGGGCGTGACTGCCGCGCGCGAACTGATCTACAAGGAGAAGGTGGCGGTGCTCTTCGGCGGCGCCGACACGCCGGTCGCGATGGCCATCGTGCCGCTGGCCAACAAGGAGTCGGTGCCCTTCATGGTGCCGTGGGCGGCGGGCACGCCCATCACGCACAACGGCGCGAATCCCAACTACGTGTTCCGCGTCTCGGCGGTCGATGAGCTGGTCGACAAGGCACTGGTGCAGTATGCGCAGAAGAACTTCAAGTCGGCCAAGCCGGGCCTGATGCTGGTCAACAACCCCTGGGGCGAATCGAACGAGAAGGGGCTGAAGGTCGCGCTCACCGAGAAGGGCGCCACGGCCGCGGGCGCCGAGAAGTTCGAGGACGCGGACCTCGACATGGTCCCGCAGCTCACGCGCCTGAAGAATGCCGGCGCCGACTCGCTGATCGTGGTCGCGCCCACCAGCTCCGGCGCGCAGATCGTGAAGTCGCTCGACCGCATGGGCTGGAAGGCGCCGGTCGTCTCGCACTGGGGTATCGCGGGCGGCCGCTTCTCGGAACTGGCCGGGCCCAACGCCAAGGACGTGCACTTCGTGCAGACCTACAGCTTCTTCGGCAAGCAGTCGCCCGTGGGCGAGCGCGTGACCAAGGCGCTGATCGCCAAGTATCCGAACGTCAAGGGGCCGGCCGACATCACGCCGGCTTCCGGCGTCGCCAACGCCTATGACGCGATGCAGCTCACCGCGCTGGCCATCGCGCAGGCGGGCTCGACCAAGGGCGACGACATTCGCCAGGGCTTCTACAAGATCTCCAGCTATGACGGCCTGATCAAGAAGTACACCCAGCCCTTCAGCGCCACCAACCCGGATGCGCTGGGCGCGGACGACTACGTCTGGGCGCACTTCGTCGACAACCGCGTGCTGCCGGTCGGCATGGACAACTGATGATGGCGCTGCTGTCCGCGCTGCTCAGCGGCATCGGCCTGGGAAGCATGTACGGCCTGATGGCGCTCGGGTTCTACGTGACCCACGCGGTGTCGGGCACGGTCAACTTCGCGCAGGGGAGCGCCATGATGCTGGGCGCCGTCTTCGCCTTCACCTTCGCGCAGACGCTCGGCTGGCCGATGGTGATCGCGGTGCTGCTGGCGCTGGTGCTCTGCGCGGCCTACGGGCTGCTGGTGGAATTCCTCGCCGTGCGGCCTTTCGTGAAGCGCAACTCCAATGGCTGGCTGATCGGCACCGTCGCGCTCGGCATCATCGTGGACAACGCGGTGCTCTTCACCTTCGGCAAGGAGCCGCGCAGCTTGCCCTCGCCGCTGGCGGTCTCGCCGCTGTCCGTCGGCGGGCTGGGGCTGGGCATCTACCCGCTGCAGATCGTGATCCCCGTCATCGGCCTCGCGCTCGCGGGCGTGCTGGACGCGCTCTCGCGCCGCACGCGCTGGGGCGTGGCCATGCTCGCGGTGGTGCAGAACCGCGACGCGTCGCGGCTCGTGGGCATCCCGATCCGGCGCGCGGTCGCGCTGTCGTATGCGCTGTCGGCGCTCTTCGCGGGCGTGGCGGGCGTGCTCATCGCGCCGCTGCTGAACGTGGCGGCCACCATGGGCACGCTCTTCGGGCTGAAGGCCTTCGCCGTCGCGATCCTGGGCGGCATCGGGAACCCGTGGGGCATGGTTTTCGCGGGGCTGCTTTTCGGCGTCGTCGAGACGCTGATCACTTCCACGCTGGGTTCGAGCTACACGCAGATCATCAGCTTCGCGCTGGTCATCGTGGTGCTGGCGATCCGGCCCGACGGCCTCTTCGGCCGGGCCGATGTGAGGAAGGTATGAGCGCGGCGTCCAGACAGTGGCTGGGCCTGGGCTCCGCCGGGCAGCTCGCGGCTGCGCTGTGCCTGCTGGCGGGCGGGCTGGTGGCGGTCAACAGCGTCAACTCTTACTACGTCTTCGTGCTGGCCAACGTGGCGCTCTTCGCCATCGTGGGCATCGGGCTGAACGTGCTGCAGGGCCTGACCGGGCAGGTCTCGCTCGGGCACGTGGGCTTCTATGCGATCGGTGCCTACACCGTGGGCATCCTGACCTCGAAGGCCGGCTGGAGCTTCTGGGCGGCGTGGCCCGCGGCGGCGCTGCTCTCGGGCGCCATGGGCGCGCTGCTGGCCCTGCCGGCGCTGCGCGTGAAAGGGCCGTACCTCGCGATGATCACGATCGCCTTCGGCTTCATAGTGGAGCACGGCGTGATCGAGGCGCGCGGGCTCACGGGCGGGCACAACGGCATCATGAACATCCCCTCGCCCACGCTGCCCGGCATCGCGGGTGGCGAGCAGACGATGGCGATGATCGCGCTGGTGACGGCCGGCGTGTCGCTGGCGCTCTTCGCGTGGCTCTCGCGCGGCACCTGGGGCGCGGCGATGCGCGCGGTGCGCGACAGCGAGACGGCAGCGCAATCCATCGGCATCAATCCGCTGGTGGTGAAGACCGTGGCCTTCGCCATCTCGGCCGTCGCGGCCGGGCTGGCGGGCGGGCTCTTCGCGCCGCTCTCCAGCTTCGTGGCGCCGAGTGCCTTCGGTTTCGGGCAGTCGATCCTCTTCGTGCTGGTCGTGATCCTCGGCGGCGCGGGGTCCGTCGGCGGGCCGGTGCTGGGCGCGATGATCGTCGCGCTGCTGCCCGAGATCCTGTCGAGCATGGAGGAGTACCGCCTGCTCTTCTTCGGCGTGATGCTGCTGCTGGTGCTGTGGGTGGCACCGGACGGGGCGATGGGGCTGTGGATGAAGCTGAAGGCCAGGCTCCTCGGCGAACCGGCGGGCGATGCGCCGGTGACGGCGGCCGCGGTGCGCGGCGAGTTGCCCTTCGCGAAGCGGCAGCGGCGTCCCCTGCTGGCCGAGCGCCTGTCGATGCAGTTCGGCGGCGTGCGCGCCGTGAGCGAGCTGAGCTTCGAGGCCGCCTCCGGCCGCATCACCAGCCTGATCGGCCCGAACGGCGCGGGCAAGACGACGGCGCTCAACATGCTGAGCGGCTACTACGTGCCGACCTCGGGCGCCTTCCGCCTCGGTGCCGATGCGCTGGGCGGCCGACCTTCGCATGTGATCTCGCGGCGCGGCGTGGCGCGCACCTACCAGACTTCGCAGCTCTTCGGCAGCCTGGACGTGGAAGGCAATGTGGCGCTCGCCGTCGCGCGCGGCAGGCTCGGCATGCTCTTCGGCGCGTCACGCCACGAAGCGCCGCAGGTGCGCGCGCTCGCACGGGGCCTGCTGGCCTTCTGCGGCTACAAGGGCGCGCTTGACAAGCCGGCCGCCGACCTCGCGCACGTCGACAAGCGCCTGGTCGAGATCGCGCGTGCTCTGGCGACCGACCCGGAGATGTTGCTGCTCGACGAGCCCGGCGCCGGCCTTTCGCGCGAGGACAAGGAGGGCCTGGCCGGCCTGCTGCAGCGCATCGCGGCGGCGGGCATCGGCGTGCTCGTCGTGGAACACGACATGACGCTGGTCATGAGCATCTCGCACCAGGTGGTGGTGCTCGACGCGGGCCAGCATCTGGCCGCCGGCACGCCTTCGGTGGTGCAGGCCGATCCGCGCGTGCGCCAGGCCTATCTGGGCGAATCGATGGAGGATGTGCTCGGCGCGCGCAGCCGGACCGACGCGGATGCCGCGCCGCCGCGGGAGATGCTGGGCGTGGGTGCGCTGGTCGCGAGCTACGGCGCCGAGCCGGTGCTTCACGGCGTGGACCTGCAGGTGCGCCAGGGCGAGGTCGTTGCGCTGCTCGGCGCCAACGGCGCAGGCAAGTCGACGCTGATGCGCGCGCTCTCCGGGCTGCACCGGCCGATCGTCGGCGGCATCCACCTCGATGGCCATGAGCTCGGCCAGCTCGCGGCGGAGCTCGTCGTGCGTCGCGGCCTCGTGCTGGTGCCGGAGGGCCGGCAGGTGTTCCCGGAGCTGAGCGTGCTCGACAACATCCGCCTCGGCGCCTTCACGCAGCCCGCGAACCGCGAGGCGCGCGTGGAGGACATGTTCAAGCGCTTCCCGCGCCTGCTGGAGCGCCAGCACCAGCGCGCCGGCCTGCTCTCCGGCGGCGAGCAGCAGATGCTCGCCATCGCGCGCGGCCTGATGGCGCAGCCGCGCATCCTGCTGCTGGACGAGCCCTCGCTCGGCCTCGCGCCCAAGATCATCGCCGAGCTCTTCACCGCGCTGAACACGCTGCGCGAGGAGGGCATGACCATCCTGCTGGTGGATCAGATGGCGAGCCTCGCGCTCGCGCTGGCCGACCGCGCCTACGTCATCGAAGGCGGCCGCATCGTGGCGCACGGCACGGCCGGCGAGATCGCGCAGGACGACGCGCTCGCGCGCACCTACCTCGGCGTGCATGACGCGCCGCAACCCCACAGTCCAACCCCGAAGACCGAAACATGCTTGTCCGAGATCTCGCTCCCAGCCTGAACACCATCCGCCCCGACGCACCGGAGGAAATCCCGGTGCTCGACCTCGGCCCCTACCTGCGCGGCGAAGCCGGCGCGCTGGAGAGGCTCGGCGGCGAGCTGCGCCATGCGCTGGAGAACGTCGGCTTCTATTTCATCGTCAACCATGGCGTCGACGCGGCGCTCATCGCCCGCACCTTCGACGCGGCCCGGCGCTTCCACGCGCTGCCGCTGGAAGACAAGCTGGCGTTGAAGCTCAACGAGCACATCCGCGGCTACCAGCCGATGAAGGGCGCGGTCACGCGCCACTCTGCGGTGAGCACCAACAACCTGCCGAACGTCAACGAGGCCTTCTTCCTCGGCGCCGAGATTCCGGACGACCACCCCGACGTGCTCGCAGGCAAGCCCTTCCGCGGCCACAACCAGTGGCCTGGGCAGCTTCCCGGCTTCCGCGAGGACGTGCTCGCCTACACCGATGCGGCGACCGCGCTCGGCAAGGCGCTGCTGCCGCTCTACGCGTACGCGCTCGAGCTGGACGTTGACTTCTTCCTCGAAGGCTTCAAGGAGCCGAGCTTCACCTTCCGCATGTCGCACTATCCGCAGACCGACGTGCTGCAGGACAACGAGTTCGGCCTCGCGCCGCACAGCGACACGAGCTTCATGACGCTGCTGCCCGAGAACGAGGTGCCGGGCCTTTCCATCCGCCTGCCCAACGGCCGCTGGATCGACGCGCCGGTGCTCAAGGGCAGCTACCTGGTGAACGGCGGCGACATGCTGCGCCGCTACACCAACGACCGCTTCCTCGCCACGCCGCACAAGGTCATCAACCGCTCGGGCGTGGAGCGCTACGCCATCCCTTTCTTCATGGACTGCAGCTACGACTTCGTCATGTCCTGCCTGCCGACCTGCACCGGCCCCGGCAACCCGCCGAAGTACGAACCCTTCACCTATGCCGACTACCGCGCCTTCTACCGCGCGGCGAACTTCGGCCCCACCTTTTCTTCAACAACGCAGGCAGCCTGAGCGCGCACGCGCTCGAAGCCGGCACGGACATCCAAAGGAAACGCACATGCTCGCCACCGACATCGCCCCCAGTCCGAATCCCATCCGCCCCGATGCGCCCGAGGAGATCCCGGTGCTCGACATGGCGCCCTACCTGCGAGGCGATGCCGGCGCGCTGGAGCGCCTGGGCGCCGAGTTGCGCCATGCGCTGGAGAACGTGGGCTTCTACTTCATCGTCAACCACGGGGTGGACCAGGCCCTGATCGACCGCACCTTCGCGGCCGCGAAGCGCTTCCACGCGCAGCCGCTGGAGGAGAAGATGAAGATCCGGCTGGACCTGAACCTGCGCGGCTACGAGCCGCTCAAGGGCTCGACCACGCGGCATGCGGCCTTCAAGGAAGCGAAGAACCAGCCGAACCTGGCGGAGGCCTTTTTCATCGGCCGGGACCTCGCGCCCGACCATCCGGACGTGCTGGCGGGCAAGCCCTTCCGCGGCCTGAACCAGTGGCCGGCGGAACTGCCCGGCTTCCGCGAGGACGTGCTGGCCTACACCCGCGCCGCGGAGAAGCTCGGCATGTCGCTGGTGCCGGTGTACGCCGTCGCGCTCGGGCTGGCGCCGGACTTCCTGTCGCGCGGCTTCGAGGAGCCGATGTTCACTTTCCGCATGTCGCACTACCCGCAGGCGGAAGGGGTCGCGGACGACCAGTTCAGCCTGGCTCCGCACAGCGACATGAGCTTCATGACGCTGCTGCCGGACAACGAGGTGCCAGGGCTCTCCATCCGCCTGCCCAACGGCCGCTGGATCGACGCGCCGGCAATGGCGGGGAGCTTCCTGGTGAACGGCGGCGACCTGCTGCGGCGCTACACCAACGACCGCTTCCTCGCCACGCCGCACAAGGTGCTGAACAGCTCGGGCCGGGAGCGCTACGCCATTCCCTTCTTCATGGATTGCAGCTACGACTTCGTGATGGCCTGCCTGCCGACCTGCCAGTGGGCGGACAACCCGCCGCGCTACGACCCGATCAGCTACGCGGAATTCCGCAAGTTCTATCGCAAGTCGCACTACGCGCCGGAGGCCGAGGCGGCCGAGGCCGCCGGCGCGGCTTGAGCCCTCCGCCGGCGCGGAGGCTTCAGCGAATCGGCTTCAGGCGTATTCGCTGACCGGCACGCAACTGCAGAACAGGTTGCGGTCGCCATAGACGTTGTCCACCCGCCCGACCGGCGGCCAGTACTTGGCCTGCTTCAGCGTCGCGAGCGGGAAGGCGCCGAGTTCGCGTGAATAGGGCCGCGCCCATTCGCTGCCCAGCAGGCTGGCCGCCGTGTGCGGCGCGTGCTTGAGCGGGTTGTCTTCCTTCGGCCAGACGCCTTCCTCGATGCGGCGGATCTCGCCGCGGATGGCGATCATCGCGTCGACGAAGCGGTCGAGCTCGGCCAGCGGCTCGCTCTCGGTCGGCTCGACCATCAGCGTGCCCGGCACCGGGAAGCTCAGCGTCGGCGCGTGGAAGCCGTAGTCGATCAGGCGCTTGGCCACGTCCTCGGCCGTCACGCCGCTGGTGTCCTTCAGCGGGCGCAGGTCCAGGATGCATTCGTGCGCGACGTGGCCGTTCGGGCTGGCGTAGAGCGTGGGGTAGTGGTCCTTCAGGCGCGCGCTGATGTAGTTGGCGCTGAGGATGGCGGTCTCGGTCGCGGCCTGCAGGCCGGTCGCGCCCATCATGCGGCAATACATCCAGCTGATGGGCAGCACGGCCGCGTTGCCCAGCGGCGCGGCCGAGACCGCGCCGACGCCGTGCGACGCGACGCCCGCGGTCGCATGGCCCGGCAGGTAGGGCACGAGGTCCTCCACCACGCACACCGGGCCCACGCCCGGCCCGCCGCCGCCGTGCGGGATGCAGAAGGTCTTGTGCAGGTTCAGGTGGCTCACGTCGCCGCCGAACTCGCCCGGCGCGGCCACGCCGACCAGCGCGTTCATGTTGGCACCATCGACGTACACGCGCCCCCCGTGCGCATGCACGATCTCGCACAACTCCTTCACGCGGGTTTCGAACACGCCGTGGGTGCTGGGGTAGGTGATCATCACGGCGGCCAGCTTCTCGCCGTGTCTTTCGCAGGCGCGCTTCAGATCGTCGATATCGACGTTGCCGTCGGCGTCGCAGGCCGTCACCACCACCTGCATGCCGACCATCTGCGCGCTGGCCGGGTTGGTGCCGTGCGCGGACGAGGGGATCAGGCAGACGTTGCGGTGCCCCTGGCCCTTGGCCTCGTGGAAGGCCTTGATGGCAAGCAGACCAGCGTATTCGCCCTGCGAGCCGGCGTTGGGCTGCAGGCTGATGCCGGCGTAGCCGGTCGCCTCGCAGAGCCAGGCGCGCAGCTGCGCGTCGAGCTGCGCGTAGCCTTGCAGCTGCTCGGCCGGTGCGAAGGGATGGATGTTCGCGAATTCGGGCCAGGTGATGGGGATCATCTCGCTGGTCGCGTTGAGCTTCATCGTGCAACTGCCCAGGGGGATCATGCTGCGGTCGAGCGCGAGGTCCTTGTCGCTCAGGCCGCGGATGTAGCGCAGCATCGCGGTCTCGCTCTTGTGGGTGTTGAAGACCGGATGCGTCAGGAAGGCGCTGGTGCGGCGCAGGTCCTCGGGGATGCGCGGCGTGACGTGGCCGGCCAGCTCTTCGAAGCGCGGCATCGGGGTGCCGGCGGGCACGAAGAGGGCCCACAGCGTCTCGATATCGGCGCGCGTGGTGGTCTCGTCCAGCGAGATGCCCAGGTGATGCTGCAGGCGCTGGCGCAGGTTGATGCTCGCGGCTTGCGCGCGCTCCTGGATCTTCGCCGTGTCCTCGCCGGTCTTGACGGTGAGCGAGTCGAAGGCGGTGGCGTTGACGATCTCGCGGCCCATCTGTTCCAGGCCCTGCGCCAGCACGGCCGTGAGTGCGGCGACACGCTGCGCGATGCGCGTCAGTCCCTGCGGCCCGTGGTAGACCGCGTACATGCTCGCGACCACGGCCGGCAGCACCTGCGCCGTGCAGATGTTGGAGGTGGCCTTCTCGCGGCGGATGTGCTGCTCCCGCGTCTGCAGCGCGAGGCGGTAGGCGGGCTGGCCGTGCGTGTCCACGCTCACGCCGACCAGTCGGCCCGGCAGCGAGCGCTTGAATTCGTCGCGGCAGGCGAGGTAGGCGGCATGCGGGCCGCCGTTGCACATCGGCATGCCGAAACGCTGCGTGGTGCCGCAGACGATGTCGGCATCCCACTCGCCGGGCGGCGCCAGCAGCGTGAGCGCCAGCAGGTCGGCCGCTACGCAGAAGGCGGCCTCGCATTCGTGCGCGTGGCCCGCGAGCGGGCGCAGGTCGTGCACGTGGCCGGTGGTGGAGGGGTACTGCGCCAGCGCGCCGAAGAAGTCGCCGCCCGCCATGAGGCGCGGCAGCGTCTCGGAGACGCTGCTGACCTTCACCTCGATGCCCAGCGGCGCCGCGCGCGTCCTGATGACCTCGATGGTCTGCGGATGGCAGTCGCCCGAGACCAGGAAGACATTGCTCTTGCTCTTCACGCTGCGTCTGGCGAGCGTCATCGCCTCCGCGGCCGCGGTGGCCTCGTCCAGCATCGAGGCGTTGGCGATCGCCATGCCGGTCAGGTCGCACACCATCGTCTGGAAGTTGACCAGCGCCTCCATGCGGCCCTGCGAGATCTCGGCCTGGTAGGGCGTGTAGGC
>CBIHOG010000040.1:0-51568 GCA_966211435.1 uncultured Variovorax sp.
TCGGTGTGGCTGATGATGTAGTGGCGGATGGCGGCCGCGCCGTAGCGCGCGCGGGAACGGCGGGCCTCCGCGAAGATGGCGATCTCGCTTTGCGCGAGCGGCGAGTACTCGGCATCGGGCACGCGCAGCGGGCGGGCGTCGTCGAGCAGGCGCAGCAGCAAGGCCTGGCGCGCGTCTTCCGGCAGGGCTGCATAGCGCGGCTCGATGCGGGCCTTGGCCAGCAATTCGGCCACCACGGCTTCGTGCTTGTCGGAACTCTGGCGCAGGTCGACGGTGGCGAGATGGAAGCCGAAGACTTCGACGGCGCGGATCAGTGGGCCCAGGCGCGGCGCGACCAGCACCGTGCCGTGCTTCTCGGCCAGCGAGTCCTCGATGGTGCGCAGGTCGGCCAGGAATTCCTCGGCGGTGGTGTATGGGTTCTGCGGCGCGACGGCATGGCGCGCGGCTTCGCCGCCGGTGAGCTCGCGCAGCGTGGCGGCCAGGCGCGAATACATGCCGGTCAGTGCGCGGCGGTAGGGCTCGTCGACGCGGTGCGCGCTCTTGTCGGGCGAGCGCTCGGCCAGGGCCTGCATTTCAATGCTCACGTCGACCAGCGTGGCCGAGAGGGAGAGCTCGCCGCCGAGGTAGTGCACCTCGGTCAGGTAGTGGCGCAGCACCAGCTCGGCCTGGCGGCGCAGGGCGTAGTCCAGTGTCTCGGCCGTCACGTTGGGGTTGCCGTCGCGGTCGCCGCCGATCCACTGGCCCATGCGCAGGAAAGGAGCGATGGCGGGCAGGCTGCCGTCCTGGCCGAGGGCCTTCTCCAGGTCGGCGTAGACGCGCGGGATCTCGCGCAGGAAGGTGGCTTCGTAGTAGCTCAGCGCGTTCTCGACCTCGTCTGCTACGGTGAGCTTGGAGAAGCGCAGCAGGCGCGTCTGCCAGAGCTGCGTCACGCGGGTGCGGATCTGGCTCTCGTTCTCGGCCAGTTCGAGCGGGCTCAGCGCGTCCTTGGCGCCGCCATAGGCGCGCTGGCGCAGGTGGATGTCGTCGCGCGCGGTCAGCAGTTGCGCGATGGCGCGCTCCGCGTCGAGGATGCTCTTGCGTTGCACCTCGGTCGGGTGCGCGGTGAGCACGGGCGAGACGTAGCTGCGCGCCAGCGACTCGACCACCGTGCCGGGCTTGATGCCGGCCTTGCGGATGCGCGCGAGCGCGGTCTCCAGGCTGCCTTCGGCATGCTCGCCCGCGCGGTCGGCCTCGGTGCGGCGGCGGATCTGGTGGCGGTCTTCCGCGAGGTTGGCCAGGTGGCTGAAGTAGGTGAAGGCGCGGATCACGCGCACCGTCTCGGCGGCGCTCAGGCCCTTGAGCAGGTTCTTGAGCGCGCGGTCGGCCGAGTGGTCGGCGTCGCGCCGGAAGGAGACGGAGAGGGTGCGGATCTTCTCGACCAGCGCATAGGTGTCCTCGCCCTCCTGCTCGCGGATCACGTCGCCGAGGATCCGGCCCAGCAGGCGGATGTCGGCGATGAGCGGCTGGTCGTCGCTCTGCCGGCGCCTGGGCGCGGCGGGAGCGGCTGCGGGGACGGGGGTCTTCTTCATGCGAAACATCTCCTCGTATAGGGGCTCGTCGGCCGCGTTGTTGCAGCGCAACATGCTAGCATCCCGCGCTCCCCCAACATCACTGGATTCCGGCCTTGAGCAACATCGTGATCGCCACGCGCGAAAGCCGCCTCGCCCTCTGGCAGGCAGAGCATGTGAAGGCGCTGCTGCAAGAACAGGGCCACACGGTCGAACTGCTGGGCATGACCACGCGCGGCGACCAGATCCTCGACCGCACGCTCAGCAAGGTCGGCGGCAAGGGCCTGTTCGTGAAGGAACTGGAACTTGCCCTGGAAGAAGGGCGTGCCGACATCGCGGTTCATTCGCTCAAGGATGTGCCGATGGACCTGCCTGAAGGCTTCACGCTGGCGTGCGTGCTGGAACGCGAGGACCCGCGCGACGCGCTGGTGTCGCCCGGGTACGCCTCGCTCGACGCACTGCCGAAGGGCGCGGTGGTCGGGACCTCCAGCCTGCGCCGCGTGGTGCTGTTGCGCGCGCTGCGGCCGGACCTGCGCATCGAGCCCCTGCGCGGCAACCTCGACACGCGGCTTCGCAAGCTCGACGAAGGGCAGTACGACGCGATCGTGCTGGCCGCGGCCGGGCTCAAGCGGCTGGGCCTGGAAGCGCGCATCCGCCAGGCCTTCGACCCGGGCACGATGCTGCCGGCCGCGGGGCAGGGAGCGCTGGGCATCGAGGTGCGGGCCGACCGCGCCGACCTGGTCGCCTTGCTCGAACCGCTCGCGAAGCGCAGCGACTGGCTCGCCACGGCGGCCGAGCGCGCGGTGAGCCGGGCGATGGGCGGCAGCTGCTCGATGCCGCTGGCCGCGCATGCGCGCTGGCAGCCCGATGGCACGCTGCGCATCGATGCGGCCTGGGGCGACCCGGAAGGCATGGCGCCGCTGGTGCATGTGCATTCGGCCGCGGGCGCCACGGACCTGGCGCAGGCGGGGGCGCTCGGCGAGGACGCCGCGAAGATGCTGCGCGCGGCCGGCGCGCGCTGAGATGGCCGCCAGGGTGATCGTCACCCGGCCGGCGCGCGAAGCGGTGCGGTGGGTCGAAGACTTGCGCGCCGCCGGACTGGACGCCGTCGCCTTGCCCTTGATCCGCATCGAGCCGCTGGACGATGCCGGCGCGCTTGATTCAGCCTGGAAGCAAGTGCGGGAACAGGACGCGCTCATGTTCGTGAGCGCGGCGGCGGTCGAGCATTTCTTTCGCGCCCGGCCCGCCGTGCTGCCCGCGCGGCCGCGTTTCTGGGCCACGGGGCCCGGTACCACGCGCGCGCTCCAGGACGCGGGCGTGCCCCCGGCCGCCATCGATGCGCCTGCGGCCGATGCCGCGCAGTTCGATTCCGAGGCCCTGTGGCACATCGTGCGCCCGCAGGTGCGCACGGGCATGCGCCTGCTGATCGTGCGTGGCGGCGATGCGTCAGCCAGCCCGAGCGGGCGTGACTGGCTGGCGCGTGAAGCCGGCGCCGCCGGCGCCGTCGTCGACACCGTGGTCGCCTACCGCAGGCTCGCGCCCGTCTTCGGCGAGGCCGAGCGCCGCATTGCGGCGGAGGGCGCGGACGGCGGCGCGGCCTGGCTCTTCAGCAGTTCCGAGGCCATCGCCAACCTGCGCCTGGCCATGCCGGGCACCGGGTGGCAATCCGCCCGTGCCATCGCGACGCACGAGCGCATCGCGGCGGCGGCGGCCGGCGCGGGTTTCGGCCGCGTGCAGGTGTCCCAGCCCTCAATGGCCGCGTTGGTCGCGTCGATAGAATCCTTGCAATGAGCGACGCGTCCGTTTTGAACGAAAACCTGCAGGAACCCGCGATGCGCGCCCCCGTGCCCGCACCATTGCAACCGGCGCCCCACGCCGCGGTGACCGCCCTGCTGAAGGTCACGCTCGCCGTGCTGGCCGTCGTTTCGCTCGCGGCCCTTGTCGTCGCCATCTCGCTCTGGCAGCGGGTCAGCGGCATGCAGGAGCAACTCGCCCGCCAGAGCGCCGATGCGCTGGCCCAATCCCTCGAAGCCCGCACTCTCGCGCGCCAGGCGCATGAAGTGGTGCGCGACACGGCGGCGCGGCTCGCGCTGGCCGAGACCCGCGTCGGCGAGGTCGCGCTGCAGCGCTCGCAGCTGGAGGAGCTGATGCAGAGCCTCTCGCGCTCGCGCGACGAGAACCTGGTGGTCGACATCGAATCCGCCGTGCGGCTCGCGCTGCAGCAGGCGCAGGCCACGGGCAACCTGCAGCCGCTGCTTGCGGCGCTCAAGGCGGGCGACGTGCGCATCGCACGCGCCGCGCAACCGCGGCTCGGGCCGCTGCAGCGCGCCATGCAGCGCGACGCCGACCGCCTGCGCAGCAGCGCCAGCGCCGACAACGAGGAAGCACTGCAGAAGCTCGACGACCTGATGCGCAGCGTGGACGACCTGCCGCCCGTCAACGCCGTCGCAGGCCGCGGCACCGGCCCGAACGCCTGGCAGGCCGAGCCGGTGCCGGCCGACGCGCCGTGGTGGCAGCGCTTCCTGCTCACGGTGCGCGGCGAGGCACGCTCGCTGCTGCGCGTCGGCCGCATCGAGCGGCCCGAGGCCGTGTTGCTGTCGCCCGACCAGACCTTCTTCCTGCGCGAGAACCTCAAGCTCAAGCTGCTCAATGCGCGCCTGGCCCTGCTGTCGCGGCAGGTGGACACGGCCCGCAACGAGATCGCCAGCGTCTCGGCCTCGCTCAACCGCTATTTCGACCCCGCCTCGCGCCGCGTCCAGATGGCTGCCACGCTGATCCAGCAATTGCAGGCGCAGATCCGCACCACCGAGCCGCCGCGCATCGACGAAACGCTGGCCGCGCTCGCCACCGCCGCCGCGGGGCGCTGAACGGCATGCGAGCGGTCCTCTGGTTCCTTGCTCTCTTCGGCATCGCGGCCGCGGTGGCGCTCTTCGCGGGCAACAACCAAGGCACGGTCACGGTCTTCTGGCCGCCGTGGCGGGTCGACCTTTCGCTCAACCTCGTGCTGCTGCTTCTGCTGGTCGCCTTCGGACTGCTGTACGTGGCGCTGCGCGGGCTGTCGGCGCTGTTCTCGCTGCCGAAGCAGGCGCGGCAATGGCGCATGCAGCAGAAGGAGCGTGCCTTGCATGCGGCGCTGCTGGATGCCCTGGTGCAACTGCTGTCGGGCCGCTTCTCTCGCGCACGCCGGGCGGCGCAAGGCGCATTGACGCAGGAGCGCACGCTCGCCGCGCTGGACGCGCGCGTGCCGCAGGCCCAGCAGGTTCGCGTGCTGGCGCACCTGCTCGGGGCGGAAGGCGCGCAGGCGCTGCAGGACCGCGCCGCGCGCGACGCCCACTTGCAGCAGGCGCTCAACGAAAGCGCGGACCGCGGCGTGCTGGGCAATCCGGAATTGCGCGAGGGCGTGCAACTGCGCGCTGCGCGCTGGGCGCTGGAAGACCGCGATCCACCGGCCGCGCTGGCTCGGCTGGAGGAACTGCCGCAGGGCGCGCAGCGGCGCACGCTGGCCCTGCGCCTGCGCCTGAAGGCGGCGCGGCAGGACCGCCGCACGCTGGAGGCGCTGGAGACGGCCCGGCTGCTGGCCAAGCACCGTGCCTTCTCGGATGCGGCTGCGCAAAGCATCGTGCGCGGCCTGGCCACCGAGCTCATTGGCGGCGCGCACGACCCGGCGCAGCTGCTGCGTGCCTGGGGCGAGTGCGAGGCGGCGGAGCGCGAGATGCCGGAGGTCGCCATCCACGCGGCCCAGCGCATGGTGGCGCTGCGCGGCGACCTCTCGCTGGCGCGCGCCTGGCTGCTGCCGATCTGGGAGCGCATGATCGAGCAGCCGCACAGCCTGGGCGAATCGCTGCGCGTGAAGCTTGTGCGGGCGCTGGAGGCTGGCCTGGATTCGGTCGATGCCGACTGGCTGGCGCGCATCGAATCGGCCCAGCGCAACAACCCACGGGATGCCAACCTACAGTACCTTGCGGGGATGGCCTGCATGCGACGCCAGCTGTGGGGCAAGGCTCAACAGTTGCTTACACAAGCTGGGTTGGGGCTGCAGGATGCCACGCTGCACCGCCGTGCGTGGCAAGCCTTGGCACAACTCGCCGAGGCGCGGGACGATGCGGACCAGGCTTCGGCCGCATGGAAACGCGCCGCTCAGGCTGAAAACCCCTGATTCAATGAGGCCCGAATGGGGGCTGTTGCTATTCTTTTAATAGCAACTCTGCGGGTTTTCACGTTAAACTTCAGTCGCAAAACGAGTACTTTTTACCGATAGTCGTGCAAAACTGGTCTGCCTAACGACCTACGCCAATAAAGGCTTTGAAGCATGCCCGGTACTGATGTACAGTCGTAACTGTTTGCAAAAGTATTCATTTCAGGGTCACGACGCGGAGATGGTTTTGAGACGTTTTCTACTACACACCGCTGGGTTCGCTGCAGCCGCCATGTTGCTGCAGGCCTGTGCTCCCTTGGCACCGGGGTTCCGTTCGTCCAGCATCGACGCCGCGCAGGCCGTGTCGCCTGCCGGCTATTCGACGCCGGACATCGACCCACCGCCCCCGGGCGCGCTCACCGAGATCACGCCGGACCTGATCCGTGCCCAGCGCGCGGCGACGGCGCGCTCCGTCGTCAGTCCGGAGGTCAAGGCGCTGATCGGCGAGGCCGAGCCCTACCGCATCGGCCCCGGCGACGTGGTCGGCATCGTGGTCTACGACCATCCCGAGATCGTCTTCAGCGGCACGCCCGCCACCACGGTGGCCGACCCGTCCAGCGTCTCGCCGGCGCCGGGCTGGATCGTGTCGAGTTCGGGGCTGCTGAGCTTTCCCTACACCGGCCAGATCCGCGTCAGCGGCATGACCATCCAGGAGCTGGAGACGGTGCTCGTGCAGCGCCTGGCGCGTGTCTTCAAGGATCCGCAGCTCAGCGTTCGCGTGCAGGCCTTCCGCAGCAAGCGTGCCTACATCGAAGGTGAGGTCCGCCAGCCGGGCCTGCTGATCTTCACCGACATCCCGATGACGCTCGCCGAGGCGCTCAACCGCTCCGGCGGCCTGAATCCGAGCGGGGATCGCTCCGCCGTCTCGCTGACGCGCGAAGGCAAGACCACGAACCTGGACCTGGTGGCGATGGCCGACGCGGGCATCGACCCGACGCGCATTCCACTGAAGTCCGGCGACATGATCCTGGTGCGCGGCCGCGACGAACGCAAGGTCACCGTGATGGGCGAGGTGACGCAGCAGATGGGCGTGCTGATGCGCAACGGCAAGCTGAGCCTGAACGACGCGTTGACCGAAGTCGGCGGCGTGAACCTGAATTTCGCCAACCCGCGGCAGATCTACGTGATCCGCAACGAGGCGTCGGGCGGCCAGTCGATCTTCCACCTGGACGCGCGCACGCCGACGGCGATCGCCATGGCCGACGGCTTCGCGTTGCGCGCCAAGGACGTGGTGTACGTCGACCCGGTGCCGCTGGTGCAGTGGAACCGCGTGCTGAGCCTCATCCTGCCCACGGCCGCGACCGCGACGGTGTACCGCGACCTCGGTACCTCGCCGGCAGGCGGCGGCCGATAAGCATCGTGACCATCCGGAACGTCCTCATCGTGTGCATCGGAAACATCTGCCGCAGCCCCATGGCCGAAGGCCTGGTGGCATCGGCGTTGCCCGGTGTGAAAGTCGGCTCGGCGGGGCTCGAGGCGCTGGTCGGCCGCGATGCCGACCCGGTGGCCTGCGAGCTGATGGCCGAACGCGGCATCAGCCTGGAGGCGCATCGCGCCCGGCAACTCAGCCGCGAACTGTGCCAGGACGCCGACCTGATCCTGGTGATGGACCGGGACCAGCGCCGCGCGATCCAGGAGCGGCACGTCTTCGCGGCCGGCAAGGTGTTCCGTCTTTGCGAGTTCAGCGACCAGGACGTGCCTGATCCCTATCGAGGGAGCCGTGGCGTGTTCGAGAAGTCGCTTTCGCTCATCGAAGATGGCTCGCAGCAGTGGGTCCAACGCATTTCAAGAGTAGCCAGTTGATGAATTCCACCCTCACACCCAAAACAACACCCATTCCGGCAGGCGCTCCCGCAGCGGAAGAGGACGATCTCGACATCGGGCACTACATCGATGTCCTGCTGTCGAACAAGTGGCTGATCCTCTTCATCACGGCGGTCGTGTTCGTGATCGGCGCGGTCTATGCGTTCCTGGAACGACCGATCTATGAGTCCAACATCGTCGTGCAGGTCGAGGACACGGACACGAGCTCGAAGGGCATTCTGAGCGAGGCGGGTGGCCTGCTGGACGTGAAGACGCCGGCCAGCGCCGAGATCGAGATCCTGCGCTCGCGCATGATCGCCGGCCAGGCGGTGGAGCAGACCAAGCTCTACATCACCGCCGGCCCGCGCTACGTGCCTTACGTCGGGGGCTGGATGGCGCGTCGCGCGACCGGCCTGTCGGATCCAGGCTTTCTCGGCTTCAAGGGCTACGTCTCGGGCCTGGAGCGCATCGAGGTCACGCAGTTCGACGTCCCGCCGCGCATGGAAGGCGCGGGCTACCTGCTGACGGCCAAGGCGGGCAACCAGTACACGATCGAAGGCGCGGGCCTGAAGGAGCCGGTCACCGGCACCGTCGGCACGCTGCTGAAGACGCAAAGCGATGCCGGCCCGATCGAGTTGATGGTGAGCGACCTGGCCGGCAAGCCGGGCGCGCAGTTCAACGTGACGCGCCATGCCAAGCTGCCGACCGTGATCGGCCTGCAGGCCGGCCTGAGCCTCACCGAACGCGGCAAGAACTCCGGCATCATCAGTGTCGCGTTGCAGGACACGGACCCGTACAAGCTGACCCGCGTGCTCAACGCCGTGGGCGACCAGTACGTCAAGCAGAACATCGATCGGAAGGCCGCCGAGGCGCAGAAGACGCTGGCCTTCCTCGATGTCCAGCTGCCGCTCTTCAAGAAGCAGCTGGAGGCTTCCGAAGAGGTCTACAACCGCTTCCGCAACCAGAAGGGTACCGTGGCCTTCACCGAGGAAGCCACGATGATCCTGGGCCAGTCGGTGGACCGGCAGACCAAGCTGCTGGATCTGCAGCAGCGCCGCCGCGAGCTGGAAGCGCGCTTCACCTCGCAGCATCCGCTGGTGCAGACGCTGGACTCGCAGATCGCTGCCATCCGCGCCGACATGGGCAACATCCAGGATCGCATCCGCGGCCTGCCCGCGCTCCAGCAGGAGGCGGTGCGCATGGAGCGCGATGTGAAGGTCAACACCGAGCTCTACCAGTCGCTGCTGAACAACGCGCTGCAACTGCGACTGGCCAAGGAAGGCAAGGTCGGCAACGTGCGCGTGCTGGACGAGGCCGTGGTGCCGCAGTATCCGGTGAAGCCGAACCGCAAGGTCATCATCGCCGCGGCGCTGGCGCTGGGCCTGTTCCTGGGCGTCATCGCCGCCTTCGTGCGCAATGCCTTCGTCGAGCAGCGCATCCGCGATCCGCACGAGGTGGAAGCCGAGGTGGGCCTGCCGGTGTTCTCGACCATCCCGTTGAGCGCCAACCAGGACTCCATCTCCAAGCGCAGGCTGAGCGGCGCCACGGGCGTGCGGCTGCTGTCCATCGAGAACCCGGACGATCCGGCGGTGGAAAGCCTGCGCAGCCTGCGCACGGCGATGCAGTTCGCGATGCTGGAGTCACCGAACAACCGCGTGCTGATCACGGGCCCGACGCCGGGCGTCGGCAAGAGCTTCGTGACGGCGAATTTCGCCGCGCTGATGGCCGCCGCCGGTCGCCGCACGCTGCTGATCGACGCCGACCTGCGGCGCGGTCACACGCACCAGTACTTCGGCCTGCAACGCCATGGCGGCCTGTCGGAACTGATCGCGGGCAGCCTGACGGTGCAGCAGACGGTGCACCGCCAGGTGGTGCCCAACCTGGACTTCCTGGCGACCGGGCAACTGCCGCCCAACCCGTCGGAACTGCTGGTGTCGGAGTCGTTCAAGAGCACGCTGGAGAAGCTGTCCGACCAGTACGACCTGGTCGTCATCGACACGCCGCCGGTGCTGGTGGCCGCCGACACGAGCACGGTCGCCACGCATGCGGGCACGGTGCTGCTGGTGGCGCGCGCGGACGAGTCCACGATGGGCGAGATCAAGGAAAGCACGCGCCGGCTGGCGATGGGCGGCAAGGCCGCGACCGGCATGCTGCTGAACGCGATGGACGTCGGCCGGCGGGCCTATGCGGCCTACAAGTACGGCCGCTATCGCTACACCAACTACAACTACGAATCCATCCTCCCCGAAGAGCAGTAGATGTTGCTCGTCCCCAGGCTTTTTCACTTCGTGTAAACGCCTTCCCCCTACCGGGGGCAACACCAGCGGACCGGCAAAGCCGGTCCGTGGTGTTTCTGGGATGGGTTTGCGTGCGTGGGTGGGGCGATTGTCGCCGCGCGCGCCGGGGTGCGCTCAGGAGCGGGCGGGGGTCTGGCGGGGCTTGCCGTGCTGGGCGATGCAGGACTGGAGGTCCTGCTCGAACTGGCGCAGGACGGCGTTCTGGTCGAAGCGTTGTTCGGCGAAGTCGCGGGCGTGGCGGCCGAGGGTGCGACGCAGCTCGGGCTGGCTGGCCAGGGTGACGATGGCCTCGGCGAAGGCCTTGGCATCGTCGGGAGGGACGGTGATGCCGCATTGGGCAGCGACCTTGCCGAGTTCGGTTTCGGGGCGGGCGCCGGCGACGACCGGCCTTCCGCTGCTGAGCATGCCTGTGAGCTTGGAGGGCATGACCAGGTCGGCCGCATCGGCGCGTTGCGGGAGCAGGTGGATGTCGGCCAGCCCCAGCAGGTCGCCCAGGCGCTCCACCGGCTGCAGGTCCATGAAACGGACGTTGGGGAGGCCCTCGCAGCGCTTCATCAAGTCAGCGCGGCCGGCGCCGCCGCCGCAGAAGACGAAGTGGAGGCCGGCGTGCTCCTGCAGCTTGACGGCGATCTCGGCCAGCAGTTCGAGGCCCTGCTTGGCACCCATGTTGCCGGAGTAGAGCGCGACGACGGCGTCGGAGGGGATGCCCAGCTCGGCGCGGAAGGGGCTGTCGGCCTGCAGGGGCTGGATGGCGGAGACGTCGGCCCAGTTGGGAAGGAAGACCAGGCGCGCGTCTTCGGTGCCCTTGCTGGCGGCGCGCTCCAGCATGCGTTGCGAGATGGTGGAGACGCGGTCGAAGCGGCGCATGAGCCAGCGCTCGCCTGCGGCGACCCAGGAGCGCATGGTGGCGCCCTTGAGCAGGCCGAGCTCGAAGGCGGCGTCGACCTCGTAGTCCTGGATGTGCAGCCACGCCTTGGCCGAACGCAGCTTCGCGAAGGCGAGGGCGCCGGGCGTGCAGAAGAGGGGCGGTTCGGTGACCCAGACCACGTCGGGCCTCCAGCGCCATTGGGCGAGCAGGGCAGGGATGCTGCTCAGGGCGAAGCTGGCGAGGTGGACGAGACGGCGAAGGCCTGTCACCTTTCGCGGTACCCACAGCGGCGTGCGATAGACCGTCACGCCGCGCCAGGTCTCGGTGCGGTAGCGCGATGCGCTGTAGCCGGGCCACACGGCCCAGGCAGGGTAGTAGGGCGGGGCCGTGACCACGCGGACTTCATGTCCTTGCGCGGCAAGCCATGCGGCCATCTCCCCCGTGTACTTGCCGATACCGGTGAGTTCGGGGGCGAAATTGATCCCGTAGAGGAGAAGCTTCATGGGTCCTGGACCGCGTTGCGGTAGTCCGCAGGCGCGCTGCCGGCCGGCGTGGGAGACGCGCCTGCGGGCGGATGTCCGCCAAGGATGCGGACCAGCGTTTCCGCCACCTGGCCGACCTGGAAGCGCGCATGGAAGCAGCGCCGCGCGGCCTCGCGCATGGCGGCGGCTTCCGCCGGCGGCAGCGCGAGCCAGCGGCGCAGGGTGTCGATGGTGCCTTCCAGCGTGTCGCTGGCGACCAGGCCCGCGCCGTCCTGCTCGATCTCGCGCCAGATGTTGACCTTGTCGCTGATGAGCACCGGCTTGCCGCAGGCCAGGGCCTCGACGACGGCAATGCCGAAGTTCTCCTGGTGCGAGGGCAGGCAGAAGACGTCCGACGCATGGAAGGCGCCCCACTTGAGCTCGCCCGAGACCATGCCCGTCCAGCAGATGCGATCCGCGATGCCGAGTTCGGCCGCGCGCGCCTTCAGCTGGCGGACGAGGCCTTCTTCGCCGGGGCCGGCCATCACGAGATGGAGGTCCGGCGCGTCGCCGAGCACGCGGGCGAATGCGTCGACCAGCAGGTCGCCGCCTTTCTTCTCGTGCACGCGGCCGAGATAGAGCAGCAGGCGCTTGCCGCGCAGTTCAGGGAAGGCCGCGAGGAAGGTCTCCGACAGCCGCGCCGCGTCCATGGGCGGTGCCGAGGTGCCGTAGGAGCCGACGACCTCGCGCGCGCGGTAGAGCCAGAAGGACTGGCGGGCCAGCAGGCGCTCTTCCTCGCAGGTGAAGATGACCGCGGCCGCATCGCGCAGCACGCGGTACTCGCCCCAGGGCCAGTAGAGCCACTTCTTCAGGTGCTTGAGCGGATAGCGCCGCTTGAACCACGGGTCGAGCATGCCGTGGGTGTAGACGAAGTAGGGCGTGGCGGAGCGGCTGAGCGCGCGCCAGGCCGCGAAACCCGGGTACTGCCAGAGGCCGTTGACGATGACGGCGTCGTAGTCCGCCGCATGCTCGCGCAGCCAGGGCACCGTGCGTTCGTTGTACTGATAGCTGGTCTTCGAGGGGCCGAGTGCATGCACGGGCGCCGTGCAGGCCTTCACGAAGGCGGAGGCCGGGTCGTCAAGGCTCAGCAGCTCGCTCTGGTGCCCGAGGGCGACCAGCGCCTCGTGGATGCGCAGCACGCCTTCGATCGGGCCGCCGCCGCGAGGGTCGACCGAAGTGATCAGGTGAAGGATCTTCACGCCGGGGAACTGCGCGGGGGAAAGAACTCGACCCTCGGATGCCGGAAGACCAGCAGGCCGAACGCCAGCATGACGCCCAGGAAGCCGTGTGCCGTGATCTGCCCGACGGCCGACCAGGTGAGGATGGCGAGCGACACCGTCATCCACACCAGGATCGGGAAGACGGAGCGCAGCTTGTAGGCGAGCAGCACGCTCTTGCCCACGCCCATGCCGATGACCACGACCTTGAGCGCGGTGAATGCATAGCCCAGCAGCCCGCCTTCGAGCAGGATGCGGCTGGCCTCCACTTCGGCGAGCGCGAAGACCTCGGCCCCGCCGGTGCGCACATAGGTCGCGAGGTTGGAGCCCAGGCCGAGGCCGGCGCCGAGCCAGGTGATCATGCTGTAGGTATAGGGCTCGCCGAAGAAGATGGTGAGCACGCGCTGCCAGAAGTCCTCGGCTTCGGAGGCCTGCTCGAAGCGCTGGCCGGTGACTTCGAGCGCGCCGCTGAAGGCGATGAGCAGGATGGCGACCAGGCCGGCGCCGATGAACACGGCGAAGGCGGCGCGGATCTTGGCCTTGCCCTTCGACAGCCACAGCCGGCCCGCGAAATAGGTTGCCAGCATCAGGCCCGAGTAGATGACCGCCGTGCGTGAGCCGCTGACGACGCTGCCGATGATGAACAGGCCGAAGGTGGCGATCGCGAAGATCCACTGCATCCGCGTGCGCTTGCGCGCGGCGAGGATGCCGAAGACCAGCGGCGCGACGACCGCCAGGAAGGTGGCGTAGCCGAGCGTGAAGCTGAAGGTGCCGGTGGTGCGGACCACGCCGGCGATGGCGATGAACACGCCTTCTTCGTCCCCGTCGACCTGGGTGTTGATGCGCGCGCCCGGCGGCGCGAAATGCTGCACCACCGCCAGCGGCCCCAGCAGCAGCAGCAGGCCCACGGCCACCTTGACGGCCGCGCGATAGTCCGCCTCGTTCATGGACGCCGCCGCGGCGACGCCGAACCAGATGTAGAGCAGCCAGAAGCGCAGGCCGATCAGCAGCACGACGGGCGAGCTTTCGCCGGCGACGATCTGCAGCAGGCCCCATGCGATGACGAGGCAGGACCAGGCCAGCAGCACGCGGGTGACGTTGCCCTGCCGCCGCAGCGATCCGTTGGACCAGGCGTGGAAGATGAGGTAGATGGCGATCAGGTCGCGCATCAGGATGAGCGGCAGGCTGGCCGAGGAGACCACCCATTTCCGCACCGCGCCTTCGAGCACGATGATCAGCAGGACGGCGATGAAGGCGTAGCCGGCACGGCTGAGCGTGGCGGCCCGGCTGGGCGCGTAGGCGTGGTGCGCCAGCACGCTGCTCATTGGAGGAAGTCCTGCATCAGCTGGCCGGCGCGGGCGCGGTAGTTGGTCCACGAGAAGGCCTGGCCGGATTGCATGGCCGGCGCGCGAGCCTCGGCGGCGAGCGCGGGGTTCTCGATGAGCCGGCGCGCGGCGGCGTAGATGGCGTCGGCGTCCGGCTCGACGATCCAGCCGCTGCCGGGGTGGTCCTCGACCATGGCCTTGGCGCCGGTCTGGGTCGAGACGATGGCCGGCGTGCCGCAGGCCATGGCCTCGGCGACCACCATGCCGAAGGAATCGGAGCGCGAAGGCAGCAGCAGGCAGTCGGCCTGCGCGAGCACGCCGTACAGCGTCTGCTGAGGCGCGCTGGGCGTGTGGCGCGTGTTCGGCGTCGAGAGCACGGAGTTCAGCAGGTCCTGGTCGCCGCCGGAGCCGCCCATGAAGTGCAGGTCGTAGCGCAGTCCTTCAGCGTGCAGACGCCGGAAGGCCTGCACGATCAGGTCGGTCGACTTGCGGTGGCACAGCGTGCCCGCGAAGACGAAGCGCAGCGGGCCTTCGGGCGCCGTCCACGAGGGCATCTGCGACGGCGGCTCGGCGCCGAGCAGCAGCGGGCGGATCTTCTGCGCGGAGACGCCGTTGGCGACGTAGCTTTCGGCGGCCAGCGGCGAGCAGGTGAGGATCAGGTCGGCCAGCTTGACCTCTTCGTCCTTGCGCCGGTTGATCTCGGGCGTGTAGGGCGTGCTGGCGGAGCCGATCAGCTCCTGCGCGGCGCGATGGTGGAAGGCCGCGGCATCGAGCACGCAGCGCGCGCCGACCGCCTTGGCCGCCTTGAAGGTGTGGTACGCCGCATTCTCGTAGGCCACCACGACCTTGGGCCTGGATCGGTAGATCTGCCGCGCGGCCCAGGCGTCGAACCAGTGGAAGATGCGGTGCGTCACATCCGAACTCGTGTGGCCGTGGTGCACCGAGTGCGCGGCGCGCATCGCGATCTGGAAGCGGACCGGGTGGCGCCGCAGCGGGCCGGGGATGTTGACCTTGCGCACCCGCATCCGGTAGCTCGCCGGCAGCCACCACGGCGGCGCTTCGCCGTCCGCGGCCACGGGAACGCCGGACCAGAAGGATTGCAGCAGCGCTCTTTCATGCAGCGCCAGGGCCAGTTGATGCGAGTGCTGCAGTCCGGGATGGGTGACGAGAATCGAGTTCATGATCGTGTCGTGTCGGCACGGCGCGCGGGCGCGGAGGGGGCGGAAACGGTGGCCGCGGAGGCCTCCCGGTTGCGTCCGATCCAGGCCTCGTAGGGTGGCAGGAAGGCCACGGGATCGTAGTCGAGTTCGGGCGGCCGGGCGTCCAGGCGCAGGGTCGCGGGATTGCCGGTCGCGACCGCCCGCGGCGGCACGTCCTTGGCGACCACCGCGCCGGCGCCGACCACGGCGCCGCGGCCGATGTGGACGCCTGGGAGGATGGTCGCGCCGACGGCGATCCAGGCGTAGTCGTCGATCCTTACCGGCTTCTGGAACTGACGCCAGTTCGCGTCGCCGACATGGTGGCTGGCCGTCAGGATGGTGACGCGGTCATTGATGACCACGCGCGAGCCGATGGTGACCTTGTCGAGCGAGACGATCTCCGCCGAGCCCGAGATGAAGCAATGTTCACCGACCTCCAGGTTGGAGGCCGGGCCCTTGAGGTCAAAACGGTCGAGCACCGACAGCGCGCCGATCCGGACGCCACGCGCGCGGAAGGCGCGGCGCTTGAGCAGGATCTTCAGCAGCGAGCGGAAGTTCAACGCGCGCTTGGCCCAGACCACGAGCCAGCGCTTCGTGAACAAGGCCGGCTGTTCGCGGTGCGTCCAGAGGAACATGAAATCGTTCATCGGCGGGCTTCCTCGGCGAGCGCCTTGAACGCCGCCTGCGTGGCGGACACCCGGTGCGGCGCGTACCAGGCGTGGGCTTCGCGGCCGATCTGCGCGGGACGGACCGTCTTGTCGGTGAGCATGTCGAAGCCGGGGACGTAGTGCCTGTTGGCGATCAGTCCATCGTAGCTCCCATATTCGCGCGAGAGCAGAACGGGACACATGCCATGCGCGCAATACGCCGCGAACACGCCGCTTTTCGCGACGTAGTCGACCGGATATGCAAGGGCGCCGTGGCTGGCCTCGGCCAGTGCGGCGCTCACCTGTTCGGCAGGCAGCTTGCCGTGCACGACGACTTCCGCTTCCGCGAGCATCGACTGCATCGCGGGATCCTGCATGCGCGGGCCGATGTCGTGGATCTCCAGGCCGGCTTCCCGTGCGCTGCGGAACACTTCGCCATTGGCCCACTGGTAGACGTTGGCCCGCACGCCGGTGCTGCCGAAGACCACCAGCCGCTTCTTGCGCGGCGCGTCGCCAACGCTGTCGAGCTCGCCGACGTTCGAGAACACCGGCAGCACCTTGTGCGGGGCTGCATCGGAATACTGGCAAAGCCAGCGCGCCGACTCTTCGCGGCTGGTCACCCAGAAATCGGCGAGCCCGAGCAGTTCGCGCGCGATGCGCTTCTGGAGCCCGGCCAGCCAGAACGCCGAGTTCCACGGGCGGCCGTAAGGCGCATAAAGCTCGTGGAAGACGATGCCGACCTTGTGGAAGCGGGGGCGCAGTTCCTTGATGGTCTTGACGAGCCAGGTCGGCACGCCGCGCTTCTGGAAGCCATAGCCGCTGAAGTGCAGGAAGAGCATGTCGCCCGACATCCCCGCCGTGCGGGTGTGCGGCGCCAGTTCCATGAGCGGCGCACCCAGCGGATCGCTGAGCATCGAGGCATAGTCCCGCACGCCGCCGGTGCCGGGCGGGATGAGGGAGATGGAAGACGCTGTCATCACGGGCACCCGGCCGCGGAGGAAATCCTCACGCAACAAGTTCTTCGCTGCAGAAATCTTCGTACGCGAGCTCGATGCCGGCGCGCAGCGTGACGCTGGGCCTCCAGCCGAGTTGGCGGATGCGCGAGATGTCCAGCAGCTTGCGCGGTGCGCCATCGGGCTTGGTCGTGTCGCAGCGGATTTCGCCGCGGTAGCCCACGACTTCGCTCACCAGGTGCGCCAGTTCGAGGATCGAGAGGTCTTCGCCGGTGCCGACGTTGATGTGGCTCGCCATGACGTCGGTGTGCGCGGCGTAAGTGGCGCGGGGCAGGTCCATCACGTGCACGCAGGCGCTGGCCATGTCGTCGACGTAGAGGAATTCACGCTTCGGCGAGCCCGTGCCCCAGATCACGACGGTGGGCGCATCGGCGAGCTTCGCCTCGTGGAAGCGGCGCAGCATCGCCGGCAGGACGTGGCTGTTTTCCGGATGGTAGTTGTCGCCCGGCCCGTAGAGGTTGGTCGGCATCACGCTGCGGAAATCGCAGCCGTACTGGCGGTTGTAGCTTTCGCACAGCTTGATGCCGGCGATCTTGGCGACGGCGTAGGGCTCGTTCGTGGGTTCCAGCTTGCCCGTCAGCAGGGCGTCCTCGGCCATGGGCTGGGGCGCCATCCGGGGATAGATGCAGCTCGACCCGAGGAAGAGCAGCTTGCTCACGCCGGTGCGCCAGCTCTCATGGATGAGGTTGGCTTCGACCATCAGGTTGGAGTAGATGAACTCCGCCGGGTAGGTGTTGTTGGCATGGATGCCGCCTACCTTCGCCGCGGCGACGTAGACCTCCTGCGGCTTTTCCTCCGCGAAAAAGGCCCGCACCTGCGCCTGATCGGTCAGGTCCAGTTCGGCGTGGGTTCTCGCGATGATGTTCGTGTAGCCCTTGTCCTGAAGGCTGCGCACGATCGCACTGCCCACCATGCCGCGGTGTCCCGCCACGAAGATGCGTTTTTGAAACTCGTTCATGAAGATGTCGCCGCCGGTGAGGGTTGGAGGGAATCAGGCGAGCCGCTGCTCGCCCGTGCTCGCGGGAGCCTGTTCCTCGATGCGGACGATGTCGTCCTCTCCGAGGTAACTGCCGGTCTGGACCTCGATCACTTCGAGGGTGGTCTTGCCGGCGTTCTCCAGGCGGTAGGCCGCGCCCACCGGGATGTAGATCGATTCGTTTTCCAGCACGAGCCGCGAATCGCCGTCGCAAAGCACGCGCGCGGTGCCTTGCACGACGACCCAGTGCTCGGCCCGGTGATGGTGCATGCGCAGCGCGAGTTGCGCGCCCGGCTTCACCGTCAGCCGCTTCACGGCGAAACGTTCGCCCTGGTCGACGCTGTCGTAGGCGCCCCAGGGCCGCGGGACGCGGCGGTGACGCGTGGCCTGGCTGTGACCCTTGGTCGTGAGCAGGGCCACCACGTCCTTGACTTGTTCGGCGTAGTCGGCGTGGGCGACCAGCAGTGCATCGGGCGTGTCGACGACCAGGAGATCCTTTGTGCCGAGCGTCACGACCGGGCGGCTGGGCGCATAGATGAAGGTATTGCTCGAACCCATCGCGAAGCCCTGGCCGCTGATGCGATTGCCGTGGGCATCTTCCGGGTGCAGGTCCGCTACTGCGTTCCAGCTGCCGACGTCGCTCCAGCGGCCGTCGAAGGGCAGCACTGCCACGCGATCGCACTTCTCGAGCACCGCGTAGTCCATGCTCTGGCTGCGGCAACGTTCGAAGGCCGCGCCGTCCATGCGCAGGAAGTCGCCGTCGGTTTCGATCGCGGCCGTCGCGGCGCGGCAGCTCTCCAGGATGTCGGGCGCGTGCGCCTGCATCGCGGCGATCAGCACCTTGGCCCGCACCAGCAGGATGCCGGCGTTCCAGAGATGGCTGCCGGCGAGCAGCAATTGCTCCGCGTGCGCGGCGGCGGGCTTCTCGACGAAGGCTGCCACCATGCGTCCCTCCGCGGTGCCCAGTTCCTGGCCCTGGTGGATGTAGCCGTAGGCGGTGCTCGGGAAGGTGGGCTCGATGCCGAAGGTGACCAGGTGGCCGGCCTCGGCGGCGGGCACGCCCTTCCGGATCGTGGCGACGAAGCGCTCGGCATCGGGAATGTGGTGATCGGCCGGCGCGAAGAGCAGCAGGCGTTCCGGATCGGCCAGCAAGGCCACCGCGCACATGGCCGCGGCCGTGTTGCGTGCCACCGGCTCCAGCAGCTGCTTGCCGCTGACCTTGGCCGCCTCGATGCTTTCCTGGACCAGGAAACGATGCTCCTCGGCGGCGACGCAGGTCACTTCCTCGTTCAGCAGCCGCAGCCGCTCCAGGGTCATGACCAGCAGGTTCTTGCCGTCCATCAGCGGGACGAACTGCTTGGGCAAAGTCTTTCGCGACAGCGGCCACAGCCGCGTGCCGCTGCCGCCGCAAAGGACGACAGGCTGGATCGCACTCATCTCGAACCCTCGCTCATGATCACGGTACGCACGGTCTTGAACAGGATCTTGATGTCGAGCCAGAAAGACCAGTTGCTGACGTATTGGACGTCGAGTTCGACGCGCTGTGCGTAGGACAAGCGGTTGCGTCCGCTCACCTGCCACAGGCCGGTGAGGCCCGGGCGCATCGCGCAGTAGTGCTCCCAGCCCTTGCCGTAGAGGCTGCGCTGGCGCTCCATGCAGGGGCGGGGGCCGACCAGGCTCATGTCGCCTTTCAGCACGTTCCAGAACTGGGGCAGTTCGTCCAGGCTCAGCTTGCGGATGAACTGGCCGATCGGTGTAATCCGGGGGTCCTTCTCGAGCTTCTGGAAGGTGTCCCACTCGGTCTTCGCCATGTCGTTGGTGCTCAGGAAGGCATCCAGGACGTGGTCCGAGTTGTGGACCATGGAGCGGAACTTGTAGAAGCGGAAGCGCTGGCCATTGGCGCCCAGGCGGTTCTGCCAGAAATGCACCGGCCGGCCCATGCTGATGCAGACACTGAGCGCGACGAGCAGGTAGAGCGGCCCGAAGAACGCGAAGAAGGTCAGCGCGCCCACGATGTCGAGGGTGCGCTTGGCCACGCGCTCCAGGGCGCTGAGCTTGCGCGGCTGCATGTAGACCGGCGGCGTGGCGGGGCCGCCACCGTCGGGGGTGTAGCGTCGAACCACGTGGCTGTGTGCAGTCGAATCGGAACGAAACATTTGAAATTCCCCCGTAACGGGTTCTGCCTCAATCAATCTGCGCGGCAGTGTAACGCTTTACTACTATTGGCAAGAATTTGAACATATGCCGCAGTCGCTGTCCTGTCAACTTAAGCCCTACATCTTCCGATGAACGGCATCGAAGTTCCCCCTCTGTGGCGGGGTGGCTCCGTGTTGATTGGTGCGTTGCAACATCGTCATCGCAAGTGTAGTCCTTTGGTATGACAAGATGTTAACGGGAAGTTCACATCCGGTGTTGTTTACACACGCCGTTTGGTAATTTGTGACTTAGTACCTATGGGTTACCTGTCGGGCGTTGCGCTCGGGCCGCAGGGGCGCCCGAAGCCTGGAGGCCTGGAAACGAAGAAGCCCGCTGGGTGCGGGCTTCGATGGTGGCATGCGCTTGCGCGAGGCAAGTGAAGAAGAGAAATCTGGAGCGGGAAAAGAGTCTCGAACTCTCGACCTCAACCTTGGCAAGGTTGCGCTCTACCAACTGAGCTATTCCCGCAATTTCAGAGCCGCGATTATAGGGGACGGATCGCGGGCTTCGAATCCCGAACCGACCTCTTCGTCGATGCACCGGACGGCGCCATCGACCCCGCAGACGATCCATGGCGTGCCGACATCGCCGTCACTTGAACAATCCGAGCCTGGAAACCACCTTGCCCAGCGCCTTGCGCTCGCCCGCCAGGCCGATCGCCACGTAGCGCAAGGCTTCCGTCGGCACGGCGGATACCGCTTCGCGGAAGGCGCCGTAATCCGTCGTCTGCTGTCCTTCCACCGGGAAACCGACGACGTCGCAGTCCGCGTCCACGGCTTTTCGGCGGATGTCGGCGAACTGTTCCTGTGTCGCGCCGAGTACCGCGATGCCGATCGGGATCAACCCCGGATGGACGCCGCCGGAGGCATCCGTCAGCGGGGCGCCGACCAGCCCGGGATGACGCTGCCCCAGCGTCAACGCGACAACTGCCGCGGCGTTGGCTGCGAGCCCCGCCGGCAATGCGGCGTCGACCACGATCACGCAGCGCGTGGGATGTGTCGCGATGGGTTGCTGCGCGCCGGGCCGCTCGTCCATGGGTGATGCATTGTCGAAGGAGTTCATGCCTGTTCCTCCAGCCTGCGCAATGCGCTTCCGACCTCGGCGCGGAACCGCGTCAACGCCTGAAGGCCGTCATGCCGCGGCATGAACGCGCCCCACAGCATGTCGCAGAGTTGCTCGGCGGTGCGCTCGATGTCGGGCTTGCGGCCCGACACCACGTAGTCCCATAGCACGTGCTCCATCGAACCGTAGACCATGTCGCGAAAGAGCCGCAGCGGCACGTCGCCGCGCACCTCGCCGGCGGCTCGCGCCGTCTCGAGCGCATGCATCAGCGGTGCCGTGTAGCGGCGCTTGAGATCGGCGATGAGTTCGCCGAAGGCCTGGTCCGCCGTGCGTCCCTCGCTCAGCACCAGCGCGCAGATGCCGGCTCCCTCGCCAATGAGATGGCTCAGGTGCTTGCGCACCGCGAAGCGCAATTGAAGATGCAACCCGTCCAGCAGCGGCATCTCTCGTTCGAGCTCGGTGGAGATCTCGTCGTACCAGCGGCGGATCACCTCGACGCACAGCGCGCGTTTGCTGCCGAAGTAGGTGAAGACCGTGGCCTCGGAGATTCCTACTTGCTGCGCGATCTCCAGCGTCGTGGCGCGCTCGAAACCCTTCTGCGCAAACACCTCGCGAGCGACGGCCAGCAGGCTCTCGATGCGCTTGCCGGACTTTTCCCCGCGTGGCTTCCGGCGCGCGCTCGCGCCATCAGTCTCTGTCATGGCTTCTCTAAAAATGAGTGAAGCTCAAGTATAAATGCCTATATAAAAATCAGTGAAACAGCAAAAGATGAGCTTTACTCAGAAAATCTCCTCCGAGTGATGATCCTTCGCGAAGCGGCGTTCCGCGCGCACCAGGTGGCTGATCAGGATGTGCGAGATCAGGTTCACGCCGACGCCGCCGAACATCAACGGGAAAAGATACAGCGAGAACGAGATCTCCGACGCGAAGATCGCGTCGTCGGCTTGCGAGAGCGTCGCCTTGGCGGCCGCCGCCATGTGCTGGAGGAAGTACACGTCGAAGCCCGCGATCGCGACGAGCGTGAAGCCGAGCACGAGCACGGTGATGCGCGAGATGGCCCGCTTCATCAGCAGCACGCCATAGATCGCGAAGGGAAGGATCACCGAGACGGCCACCATCAACCAGTAGCGCAACTCCGCGAAGACCGAATCGTTCATCTGCAAGAACTCCTTTTGGGCCGGGCCGCCGTGGCTTGCGCGACGCGCGATTCTCTTGCGCGCCGGGCTGTCCGCATTCGCCAGAAAGATGAGGCCTTCCACGCATCGACGTAGAGCCGCGTCGGCTCCGCGGCCAGCAGTCGCGTGGCGTCGTAGACCGGCGTCTTGCTGGCGCCGCGCGCGAGGCCTTCCCAACTCGTGGCCTTCAACTGGCAAGGCGCGTCGTAGCAGGCATGGCAGACCACGCAACGGCGGTCGAGGATGGGCTGTATGACCCGCGCATAGGACTGCCCGGCCGGCGGCGGCGCGGGCGTGTCGGTGACGCCCTGATCAGCCGTAACGCCGGCGCGCGAGCGCTGCACCTTCGGCCAGCGCCTGCAACTTCTTCAGCGCGACGGCGCGGTCCATCGGCGCCAGGCCGCAGTTGGTGCAGGGCAGCAGCCGTTGCTTGGGCACGTACTGCAGCGCCAGCCCGATCGTGTCGGCCACCTGCTCGGGCGTCTCGATCTCGTCGCTCGCCACGTCGATGACGCCCACCATCACGTCCTTGCCGTCCAGCAGCTTCATCAGGTGCGGCGGCACGTGCGAGTGGAAGCACTCCAGGCTCACCTGGTCGATGCTGCTCTTCGCGAGCGCGGGGAAGACTTCCTCGTACTGGCGCCACTCCTCGCCCAGCGATGCTTTCCAGTCCACATTGGCCTTGATGCCGTAGCCATAGCAGATATGAACGGCGGTCGTGCAGGTCAGCCCCTGCGCCGCGCGCTCCAACGCGCGCACGCCCCAATCAGCGGCATCCTTCATGTACACGTTGAAGGCAGGCTCATCGAACTGGACGATGTCCACGCCGTCGGCCTGCAGGGCCAGCGCTTCCTGGTTCAGCAGCTCGGCGAAGGCCATCGCCATCTTCACGCGGTCGCCGTAGAACTGGTCGGCCACGGTGTCGACGATGGTCATCGGCCCGGGCAGGGTGAACTTGATCTTGCGGTCGGTGTGGGCGCGCAGCAGCCGGGCTTCCGCGGCGTGCACGCGGCCCTTGAGCCGCAGCGCCGCCACCACCTGCGGCACCATCGCGTCGTAGCGGTTGTTGCGGATGCCCATCTTCACCTTGTGTTCGAAATCGATGCCTTCGACCTGCTCGAGGAAGCCGTGCACGAAATGCTGGCGCGACTGCTCGCCGTCGCCGATCACGTCGAGGCCGGCGTCTTCCTGCGCCTTGATCCACAGCAGCGTGGCGTCTGCCTTGGCCTGGGCGAGGTCTTCGCCCTCGGCCTTCCATTGCGGCCAGAGCTTGTTGGTTTCCGACAGCCAGCCCGGCTTGGGCAGGCTGCCCGCGATGGTCGAGCTGAAGAGGGGACGTGACATGACGGGAATCCTGCAGAAGATTGAAAAAGGGTTGTTCCTCAGCGCATCTTGTCGTAGCCGGGGCTTTGGAGGTGGTGGTACTTGTACTGCTTGCGTGCCTCGTCCATGCGCAGGCCCGCGCGGATGCCGGCGCGAATCGCGTTCTCCTGCGCGCTGATCTCCTCGGCGTAGGCCAGCACCTGCTCCTGCATCGCCTGCGGGACCACCACCACGCCGTCGGCGTCACCGCGCACGAGGTCCCCGGGGTTCACGTTCACGCCGCCGATCTGCACCGGCACCTGCAGCCCGGCGAGCTGGATGCGGCCCTTGCCGGTGCGCATCCAGTGGCCCTTGCCGAAGATCGGGTAGTTCAGCTCGCGGCACAAAGCCACGTCGCGGTTGATGCCGTCGATCACCGTGCCGGCCATCTTCCGGTAGTGCGCCATCTCGGTGAGGATGTTGCCCCAGGTGCCCATCGAGTCGCGGCCGCGGTTGTCGATGACGATCACGCTGCCGGGCGCGACATCGTCGATGAAGTCGCCGACGAAGCCTTCCTCGTCGTAGGCGGCCGGCCGGTACAGCACCGTGTACGCATGGCCGGCCATGCTGAACTTGGGGTCGCGCGGACTGATCTCGTAGCACTGGCCGGCAATGCCGGAGCGGTCCAGGGCGTCGCTGATCGCGGCGCAGTCCAGGCGCAGCGCCCGCGCGACATAGTCGGCGGCCTGGGCGGGGGTGGGAGAGGTGGTCATGGTGATGAAGTGTCGGGAGGAAGAAAGAGGGCTCAGTCGGCCTTGATGTTCGCGGTCTTGATGACCTTCGACCAATACAGGATGTCCTTGCGCACGACCGTGTCGAGCTGCGCCGGCGTCATGTAGCGGATCTCCACGCCCGCCGTCTCGGCCGACTTCTTCACCTGCGGCGACTGCAGCGCGACCTTGGCGGCCTCGGTCAGCTTGTTGATCGCGGCTTGCGGCGTGCCCTTGGGCGCGAAGAGCGCGACCCAGGCTTCCAGCTCGAAGCCCGGGAAGCCCGCCTCGGCCGTCGTGGGCACGTCCGGCATCTGCGGCAGGCGCTGCTTCGCGGCAACGGCCAGCGCGCGCACCTTGCCGCCTTGCACGAAGCCCATCAGCGAGGGCGGCGTGGCGACCGTCACCTGCACGTTGCCGGCGATCACGTCCTGCATCGCCGGGCCCGCGCCCTTGTAGGGCACGTGCGTGAGGTCGATGTTGTTCTGCTGCTTGAAGAGCTCCACGCCCACGTGCGGCACCGAACCCGTGCCCGAGGTGGCGTAGTTGAGCTTGCCGGGGTTCGCCTTCGCATAGTCGACCAGCTCGCGCAGCGTCTTGATCGGCACCGCCGGGTTCACCGCCACCACGTGCGGCGACACCACCAGCATGCCCACCGGCACGAAGTCGCGCAGCGGATCCCAGCTGAGGTTGGAATACATCGACGGGTTGCCCACCATGAACATCGAGTAGCCCACCAGCAGCGTGTAGCCGTCCGGTTGGGCGCGCGCCACCGCGCTCGCGGCGATGTTGCCGCCGGCGCCTGCGCGGTTGTCCACCACGATCGGCTGGCCCAGGCTCTGCGTCATCGAAGGCACCACCATGCGCGCCACGGAATCCAGGATGCCGCCCGGCGGGACCGGCACGACCATGGTGACGGGGCGTTCGGGATAGGCGCTTTGCGCCGACGCCGGCGCGCACATCGCGGCCAGGCACAGCGCGAGAGCGCCAAGTTTCCATTGCATGGTGAGTCTCCTTCGTATGATGCGTACGGGGCTGTTGATGAATATCAACGGCCTCAACTAATATACCAATCGGACGATCAGATATGCAAACAACGCAGATCGGGCCGCAGCTTCCAGGCGACAGTGCGGCCACCAGCCAGCCCGAGCGCATCCGCGCGGCCCTGCTGCGCGAGATCGAAAGCGGCACCCTGCCGCCCGGCGCCATGGTGGACGAGAAGGAGCTGGCCGACCGCTTCGGCGTCTCTCGCACGCCGGTTCGCGAAGCCTTGCTGGCGCTGGCCGCGCAGCACCTGGTGCGCATCGTCCCGCGCTCCGGCATCCACGTGCACGCCCCTGCGCCCTCCGAGCTGGTCAGCATGCTGGAGGCGCTGTCGGAGCTCGAAGCCGTGGTCGCGCGCCTGTGCACGCTGCGCATGGACCACGCCCAGCGCGAACAGCTTCAGCGCCTGTGCAAGGCCACCCGCGCCGCTGCCGACAAGGGTGACCGGCATGCCTACGAGACCGTGAACGACAAGTTCCACGAAGCCCTCTACCAGGGCTGCGGCAACGAGATCGTGGTGGAGCAGGTGCGGCAGCTGCGCCTTCGGCTGGCGGCCTTTCGCCGCAAGGTGAGGGATCAGCCGGGGCGTCTGCAGTCCTCGGCGGCGGAGCACGAGCAGGTGGTGGCGGGCATCGCCGGCAACGACACCGAGCGCGCCGCGCAGGCGATGCGCGAGCACATCATCGCAAAAGGCCGCGCTTTCGCGGACCTGCTGCTGGCGCCGCCGCTCACGCGGCGATGAAGCGCACCTCGGCCGCCGCGCCCGGCGCGAGCTCCTTCATCGCGCCGATGCGCGCAGCCTGCGCGAAACCGGCCGCGTGGAAGGCGTCGAGCACCGCGCCAACACTGGCCTCGTCGCAGCCCACGAGCAGGCCGCCGCTGGTCTGCGGATCGGTGACCAGCGCACGTTGCCAAGGCTCGGCTGCCGCTGGCCAGCGGACCTCCTGGCCGTAGCCTGTCCAATTGCGTCCGGAGGCGCCGGTGACGATGCCCTGCCGAGAGAAGGCCACGGCGCTGTCGATGAGCGGCAGGGAGGCGATCGAGACCTCCGCCGCCAGCTTCGATCCGCGGCAGATCTCCAGCAGGTGGCCGGCCAGCCCGAAGCCCGTCACGTCCGTCATCGCGTGCACGCCGTCGATGTTCGCCAGCGCCATGCCCACGCGATTGAGCTGCGTCGTATGGCGCAGCATCTCCGCATAGCCCGCCGCGTCGAGCACGCCCTTCTTCAAGGCCGCGGAGAGGATGCCGACGCCCAGCGGCTTGCCCAGTACCAGCACGTCGCCGGCATGCGCGCCGGCATTGCGGCGGACCTTGTCGGGATGCACAAGGCCCAGGCCCACCAGTCCGTAGATCGGCTCCAGCACGTCGATGCTGTGGCCCCCGGCGATGGGAATGCCCGCCTCGCGGCAGATGCTCGCGCCGCCTTCGAGCACGCAGCCGATCACCTCCGGCGGCAGCTTGTCGATCGGCATGCCCACCAGCGCGAGCGCCATGATCGGCGTGCCGCCCATTGCATAGATGTCCGACAGCGCGTTGGCTGCCGCGATGCGGCCGAAGTCGAAAGGGTCGTCGACGATGGGCGTGAAGAAATCCGTGGTCGCGACCAGCGCCTGCTGGTCGTTGAGCTTGTACACGGCCGCGTCGTCGCTGGTCTCGTTGCCCACCAACAGCTCGGGCGGGACCAGGCCCTGCGGAGCGCGTGCCAGAATCTCCGTCAGCAAGCCGGGGGCGATCTTGCATCCGCAGCCGCCTCCATGCGAAAACCGTGTGAGGGCGATGGGTTCCATGATGATGAGAGTGAGAGTTGGGTGTCGTGCCGGCGCGCATTTTGACAGCCGCGCGCGTTCGCACCGGGTCGCGAGGCCATGACGCACCGCGAACCGGTGCGCGTGCCGGACCGGCACGCCTTCGACGCCATCATCGACGCCCGCTCGCCGGCCGAGTTCGCGCTCGACCACATTCCCGGCGCCATCAACTGCCCGGTGCTCGACGACGAGGAGCGCCGCATCGTCGGCACGCTCTACAAGCAGCAGGGCGCCTTCGAGGCCCGCCGCGTCGGCGGCGCGATGGTGGCGGCTAATCTCGCGAAGCACCTGCGCGAGCAATTCGCGGACCGGCCCGCCAATTGGAAGCCGCTCGTCTATTGCTGGCGCGGCGGCCTGCGCAGCGGCTCCATGGTGACCTGGCTGCGCCTCGTCGGATGGGACGCGCAGCAACTGGCCGGCGGCTACAAGAGCTTCAGGCACCACGTGCTGGCGCAGCTGGAGGCGCTGTGCCCCCGACTGGATCTGCAAGTGATCTGCGGCGCCACCGGCAGCGCCAAGACCCGCGTGCTGCACGCGCTGGCCGCCAAGGGCGCGCAGGTGATGGACCTGGAAGGCATGGCCAGCCACAAAGGCTCGCTGCTCGGCGCGGTGCCCGGTGTGCCGCAGCCCTCGCAGAAACGCTTCGAGACCCTCCTGGCGACGGCGCTCGAAGGCTTCGATCCTTCGCGGCCGGTCTACGTCGAAGGCGAGAGCGCGCGCATCGGCCGCATTGCCTTGCCGCTCGCGCTGGTGGCGCGCATGCGGGCGAGTTCCTGCATCGAGATCCAGGCGACGCACGGAGCGCGCCTGGCCTATCTCCTGCGCGACTACGCCTACCTGGGCGATGACCGCGAGCGACTCGCGACGCAACTCGCGCTGCTCAAGGAAATGCAGGGCAAGGCGACCGTGGAACGGTGGCAGGCGTGGGCACGCGCGGGCGAACTCTCAGCGCTGTTCGCAGAACTGATGACACTGCACTATGACCCGCACTATGAGCGCTCGCAGGAGCGGCACTTCGCGCGGTGGAGCCAGCGCAGGACCGTCGCCGCGCGGGATCTGACCGGCGAGGGCATCGGCGAACTGGCCGAGGCGTTGCTCGCGATGTAGGCCTCGGGCCGGCAACTCAACGGACCTGTTGCTCGACGAGCCAGGGCCCGCCCGCTCAGGCATGAGCCGGCGCAAGCCCGCGGCGCAGCCGGCTGCTCGCGCCGTCGACCGCGAAGACCAGCACGAACATCGCGCCGATCACCGTCGCGGCCTGCGCCTGCTGGAACAGCGAGAGATGGAAGTACAGCATCTGCCCCAACCCGCCCGCGCCCACGAAGCCCAGCACGGCGGCCATGCGGATGTTCATCTCCCAGCGGTAGAGCGTGTAGGCCAGCCACTGCGGCCAGACCAGCGGCAGGCTGCCATAGGCGAAGGCCGCGGCCGCGCCGCTGCCGGCCTCTCGCAGCGCCTGCTCCGGCGCGCGCGGCGCGTTCTCCAGCGCCTCGCCGAAGAGCCGGCCGAACACGCCGCTGGTGTGCAGCGCCAGCGCCAGCACGCCGGCGAAAGGCCCGAGCCCGGCGGCCAGCACCATCAGCGCCGCCCACACCAGTTCCGGCACGCTGCGCAGGATGTTGAGCGCAAGCCGCGCGGCCGCTCGCGGCACGCGGCCGAAGCGCCCCGACGCGGGCAGGGCCAGCAAGGCACCGGCCACCACGGCCAGCAGCGTGCCCAGCGCGGAGACGGCCAGCGTCTGCAAGGCGCCCCAGGCCGTCTTCGAGAGGAAGGCCGGCGACAGATCCGGCGGGAAGAACTCGGCGACGAACTTCGCCATCGACAACACCGACTCGCGCGCGAACAGTGCGCGGAAATCGATGGCGAGGTAGACAAAGCTCGCTGCCACGGCCAGCGGCACCGCCACGGCCACCGCGATGCAGCCCGCGCAGGTCTCGCGCGTGCGCGCCGTCATGCGAGCACCCGGCGCAGCAACGCGCTCAGCCCGTCGGCCATCAGCACCAGCAGCAGGAACACGAGGAGGATGCTGCTGGCCTCGCCGCCGTTGAGCATCTTCATCGACTGGTCCATCAACTGGCCCAGCCCGCCCGCGCCGACGAAGCCCATCACCACCGAAGCGCGCACCGCGCACTCCCAGCGATAGACGGTATACGACGCCAGCTCCTGCGCCGCACCCGGCAGCAGGCCGTAGAGCAGCGCGGCGACGCGCCCGCTGCCGGCCTCGAGCAACGCGCGTGCCGGCCGCGTGTCGCCCGATTCGAGAATCTCCGCATACACCTTGCCCAGCATGCCGCCATAGGTGATGGCCAGCGCCAGCACACCCGCCGCCGGGCCCAGGCCCAGCGCACGCACCAGCACCAGCGCCCACACCACCTCGGGAATGGCACGCAGCACCGTGAGCACGCCACGCGCGGCGCTGCGCGCCCACTGCCCCGGCCAACGCCGCCGCCCCGGTCCGATGCGCGAGACCGAGAGCGACTGCGTCATCGCGAAAGCCAGCGGCAGCGCGATCAAGAAGGCCAGCGCCGTGCCGGCCGTTGCCATGGCCAGCGTCTCCAGCGTGGCCTTGAGCAGCAGCGCGAGGAAGTCCGGCGCCGTTGACGGCGGCAGGAAGCCCGCAAGGAAGCCGCCCATCACGCGCAGGCTGCCCGCGTCGAGCAGGGCGAGGGGGCGGAACTCCGCGATCACCAGCATCGGCCAGAGCACCGCGAGCCCGAGGAGCAGTGCCGTGAGCCGCCCGCGTGCGAGCGGATCGCGCAAAGGTGCGCCGGATGCGGCCACGGGTTTCATCGGCACATGATGGCCGGTGCCGGCACGCTTGACTTCGCCGCCGCCGCGTCGTGCGCCTGCATCGGCAGCTCGCCGCCTTCGGACGCGTAGAGCTCCTGCAGCATGGCGCGCGTGACCAGGGTGGAGGGCGCGTCGAACATCAGCTCGCCCGCGCGCAAGCCGACGATGCGGTCGAACCACTTGAGCGCCAGGTCCACCGCATGCAGCGAGGCAACCAGCGTCGCGCCCGTGGATCCGGCCTGCGCGATCAGCTCGCGCAGGGTCGCATCGGCCAGCGTCGGGTCGAGGGCGGAGACGGGCTCGTCCGCGAGGATGAGGTCCGGCGCCTGGTAGAGCACGCGCGCGATGCCCACGCGCTGCAGCTGGCCGCCGGAGAGGCGGTCGCAGCGGTCGAAGAGGCGGTCGGCCAGGTCCACGCGCGCGAGCGCCGCCTGCGCGCCGGCCGCATCCACCGGCCACAGCAGCGAACGCAGCGCGCGGCGGCCGGACCACTTGCCCAGCCGCCCCGCGAGCACGGCGGTGACGACCCGCAGCCGCGGCGGAATCGGCGGCGACTGGTGGATCATGCCAATGCGCGCGCGCAAGGCCTTGAGCGATGCGGCGGAGATGTCCCATGGCGCGAGCCCGAGCAGTTCCACGCGCCCCTGCGTCGGCCGCACGGAGCTGGCTGCGACGCGCAGCAGGCTCGTCTTGCCCGCGCCCGAAGGCCCGATCACGGCGACGCGCTCGCCGCGCGCGACCGCGAGCGTCACGCCGCGTAAGGCCCGCTGGCCGTTGGGATGCAGCAGCCCAGCGTCGTGCAGTTCCAGCGTCAAGGCTGCCTTCCGCTCACTTGATGAGGCCGGCCGACCTGCCGGCGGCCTCGATGCCGTCATAGTTCGACGCCTTCGTCGGGATGAACTTCGAGGCGCGTTGCAGCGCGAGGATTTCCTTGTGCTCCGGCTTGCCGGCGTCCAGCTGGAGGAAGGCATCCGTCAGCTTCTTCGTGAGCGCGGCGTCGAGGCCGGGGCGAACCGTCCAGTTGTAGTCATAGTAGGTGGCCGTGGTGGCGAGCACGCGCACCTTCTCGGCGTTCGGGTTCTTCGACTCGACCAGCTTCTCCCACACCGAGGCGTTGAGCACCCCGGCCTGCGCGCGGCCCGCGGCCACGAAGGCCACGGTCGCGTCATGTGCGCCGGAATAGGCCACCGTCTTGAAATCCTTCTCGGGGTTGATGCCCGCCTGCATCAGGAAGTAGCGCGGCATCAGGCTGCCCGAAGTGGAGGAGGGGGCGCCGAAGGCGAAGGTGCCGCCCTTCAGGTCGTCCAGCGTCTTTGCCTTGCTGTCGAGCGGCACGATGAACTTGCTGGTGAACACCTCGTCCTCCGCGCGCTGCACGATGGGCACGGCCTTGCCCTCGGTGCGCAGCCTGGCTTGAACAAAGGTGAAGCCGCCGAGCCAGGCCAGGTCGATCTTGTTCGTCGCCAGGCCCTCCACCACGGCGGCATAGTCCGTGACAGGCGTGAACAGCACCTGCATCCCGGTCGCCTTCTGCAGGTAGTCGCCCAGCGGCTTGAACTTGCGCTGCAGCTCGGTCGGCGCCTCGTCCGGAATGGCGGAGACGCGCAGGACGCCGCCTTGCGCATGCGCCTGCATGCCGCTGGCCATGGCGAGGAAGAGCGCGAGCGAGGCTTGGAGAAGAGATCGTTTGTTCATGTGGCTTGGGTCGAGTGGGGTTCAGGGCGCTTCCATGCCCTTGTCTTGGAGTACCGCGCGAGCGTCGGCGCTTTCCAGCAGCGCCATGAAAGCCCGGGCGGCCGCCGGATCGCGCGCCGCCGCCGCGACGCCGCCGGCGTACACCGTGTAGTTCTGGATCTCGGCGGGAATCGGCCCGATGAGCGTCGCGCCCGGCACCGCGAGTATTTCACTGATCTGGTGGATCGCGATGTCGGCTTCCCCATTGACGAGACGCTGCGCCACCAGCCCGCCCGGCACCAGCACGGCCTTGGCCTGGATCTGCGGCGCGATGCCCATCTTCTCGAAGAGCTGCGCGAGGTACACGCCGCTGGAGCCGCCGGCGGCCGGGTCGATGTAGGCCACGGCGCGCGCGGCCAGCAATGCGCGCTGGAAGGCTTGGACGCTGCCGATATCCGGCGCGGGCGAGCCCTTCTTCACCGCCACGCCGATGGCGACGCGGGCCAGGCGCGCGGAAGAACCTGCCGCCAGCTTGCCGGTCTTCGCGAGTTGCTCGATGGCGGCGGGCGTCACCACCACCACGTCGAAGCTTTCGCCATCGGCGATGCGCCTGGCCAGCGCGCCGGCCGTGTCGTTGTCGATGACCAGCTTGTGGCCCGTCTTCTGCTCGAAGGCTGGCGCGAGCGCCATCACGATCGGCTTGAAGGCGCCGGCCGTGAGCACCTTCACTACCGCCGCCGCGGCGGAGAACGCGATCGCGGTGCCCGCCACGATGAAAACTGCCGCCCGAATGAAGCGCATGCCCGTACCTTCCGGATGAATCGATGGGGGCCGATGCTAGAGCAGATCGGTGACGTGCATGGCGGCGTCAGGCGGCGGGTGCGGAACGGCTGGGCAAGAGATTCTCGACGCGTTGGCGCAGGAGGGCCGGCGGCTACTCCCTTCGGGTGCAGCAATCACTTCAACCCTGCCTGCGCCGCCGTCGCCCCTGCTGGCTTACCTGGCGAGCATCTGCAACACGGTGTCCAGCGTGACCGTGCCTTTCACGGTCGCCGCCGCGCCACCTTCGAAACCGATCCAGCCTTCGTTGAAGCCGTCCAGCATCTGGATGCGAGGCTCCGGGTTCTTCATGCCTTGTTGCCTGAAGAGCGCTTCCCACTTCGCGCGAGGCACCGTTTCCGTCCGCACCTCGCGCCCGAGCACGCGCGCGAAGCCGGCGGCCAGGTCGTTCGGTGAAAGGCGCCGCGGTCCTTCGAGCTCCACCACGCGATGGCCTTGCCAGTCCTGCTGCAGCAACTCGGCGGCCGTGCGGCCGACGTCGGCGGCGGCGACCATCGGGATGGCGCGATCCAGCGGCTGCAGGAAGCTCGGCACCACGCCGCTCTCGCGCGCCGCGCCCACGTCCCACGCGGCGTTGTCGATGAACCAGGCCGCGCGCAGGAAGGTGACGGGCACCGGCAGCGTGCCAAGCGCCTGCTCCAGCAATCGCAACTGCTGCAGCAGGTTGGCCTGCGTGGCCTGCGCGCCGACGGTGGAGAGGCACACCACCTTCGGCGGCCGCGCGGCCTCCAGCGCCTCGCGCACGGCGGCGATGACTCGGCTCGATTCGGTGAATCCGGGCGCAGGATCGAAGACGGGCGGCAGCAGGATGAAGACACCCTCGGTGTCGGCGAAGGCCCGGTCCAGCGCGGCCGCGTCGCCCATGTCGGCAAGCGCGATGCCGAAGCCTTCCTTTTCGAGTGCCACGCCTTTGGCCGCGTTGCGCACGATGGCGCGCACGTCCTTGCCGTGGCCGCGCAGCGTGCGTGCCACGATGCTGCCTACCTGTCCCGTGATGCCTGTGATGGCGTACATGTCGCTCTCCTTGTGTCGATGAAGGCCCCGAGTCTGGGCGTCGTCGGAGGATTTCGCGATAGCATCAATGTCATTTCACAAATGACACGGGAGCATCAGTAATGTCTTTCGACGAGCGGGTGCTCAACGGCATGGGCGTGCTGTCGGCCATCGTCGACAGCGGCAGCTTCGCGGGCGCGGCGGACATCCTGGACATGTCGCAGTCCGGCGTCAGCCGCGCCATCGCGCGGCTGGAGGCACGGCTGGGCATCCGGCTCTTCGACCGCACGACGCGCTCGGTCACGCTGACGGATGAGGGGCGGCGCCTCTACGAGCAGGTGGTGCCGCTGCTGGCCGGCATCGAGGAGGCGGCGAGTTCCGCCGCGCAAGGGGCGGCCGTGGTGCGCGGGCGGCTGCGGGTGAATGTCGATCCCTACTTCTCGCGGCTGATCCTGGGGCCGCGGCTGGGCACTTTCATCGCGCGCTATCCGGAGGTGCAGCTCGAAGTCATCACGCGAGACCAGCTGGGCGACATGGTGGCGGATGGCTTCGACCTCGCGGTGCGCTTCGGCCAGCCGCGCGCTTCGACACTGGTGGCGCGCAAGCTGCTGGAGACGCGCATCGTCACGCTCGCGTCGCCGGCCTACATCGCGCGCCACGGCCGCCCGCGCGTGCCGAAGGACCTGGAAGACCCGGCCCACATCTGCATCCAGTTCCGCGACCCGGAGACCGGCCGGCCCTTCGATTGGGAGTTCCATCGCGGCCGTCGCAAGCTGGTGGTGCCGACGGCCGGGCGGCTCACGCTGAGCGACGTGGGCACGGTGCTCAGCGTGTGCCAGGCGGGCGACGGCATCGCGCAGCTCGGCGCGCTGGGCGTCGCGCCGCTGATGGCGGAAGGCCGGCTGGTGGATCTGTTTCCCGATTGGGCGGACGAGCGCTATCCGCTCTACGCGCTGTACCCGTCGCGCCACCATCCTTCGGCGAAAGCGCGCGCCTTCCTGGATTTCATCGTCACGGCCAGCGAGGCCTTCAGCCCTGCGGCTTGAAGAAGCGGTCGAGCAGGATGTCGAGCGCGGCTTGCGCGAGTTCCTGCAGCCGTGCCTGCCGCGCCATGCCGGCGGCAGAGGCTTCGGCGTAGCGCGAGAAGATGGTTTGCAGTTCGAGCGGCGGCAGCATGACGGTGAGGCTCTTCACGTCCTGCTGGTTCAGGCTTGCCTGGCCGATGGCGCGTCGCTCGCTGGTGGTGAAGTGGTGCTGCGTGCGCGCGCATTGCAGCGCCGCGATGATGTATTGCGGCAGGGCCTGCGTGGTGTCGACCTTGAAGCGCATGATGTTCGACTCGAACACCGTGGTCTCGGCGAGCGCCGGGATGATGGCGCTCTTGCCCACCAGCCCGGGGCTGTTGACGCGGTTGATGAGGATGTCGTCCTTGGCCAGGCCGTAGCGGCGGGCATCCTTCGCGCTGATGCGCAGGCGCCTGAGTTCGGGCAGCGGGCGCAGCCGGCCTTCGTAGAAGGAGTTGATGCGCACGATGGGCGTGCCTTCGCCGTAGGCGATCTTGGGCTTGTAGAGGCCGTTCTGCGGGCCCTCGGCCAGCAGGCTCCCCAGCGTCGCGATGGGCCAGCCCTTCGGGTTGGCGAGCGAGTCGCCGAACACCTCGTTGTAGAGCGCCGGGCCCATCTGCATGCTGTTCTCCTGCAGGCGGCGCTGCAGGTTCACGGCGCGCTCGGCGCAGGAAAGGATCTCGACGATCTTGCGCTGCACCTCGAGCGGGGGCAGCGGAAGCTGCTGCTTCAGCACCTTGGTGTCGGTCACGGCGGGGTAGACGCCGCCGTCGCTCATGTAGGCCATGCGGGACACGAACCAGGGCGAGCGGACGAAGAAGTAGATGTATTCCGGCAGCACGCGCGGCGTGGCGCGCAGCACGCACAGCGCGGTGCTGGCGACCTGGCCGTCGAGGGATTCCGGCACCATCGCCACCGAGTTCAGGCTGGGTCGCACGGTCGCGACCAGCACGTCGCCGGCGCGCATCACGCGGCGGGCGCGGCCTGGCGCGTCGGCGCCCTTCAACTCGCGGGCGCCGGTGATGGCCTTGAGCGTGCTGTCCACCGCGGTGACGTCGACGTAGGTGAAGGTGGCCTCGGGCGTGGCCTCCGGCTTCACGGTGCGCGCCTTGGGCTGGACCACGTCGCCGAGCGCGACCCAGGGCTGCGTGCCGGGCCATTCCAGGCCGAGGCCGGGCCGCTCGGCGAGTGCTTTCGGCAGCGCGCTCACAGGCCCAGCTCCGACAGTCCGATGCGCAAGGCCTCCAGCTCCTTGGCGAATTCCGCTTCGAGGGCGACCATCTCGTCGAGCACTTCATGCGGCGAGCGGTGCGCGGCCTGCGCGCCGCCCGTGGGCCGGTAGAGGCCGGCGCTGAGGTTGTAGTCGTTCATGCTGAGTGTCGCGGTGTCCGCGAACCACCATTTCTCGGGCCAGGCGGCGACGTCGTCGCGCGATTTCCAGCGCGCGAGCGCCGCGTCGCGCACGGCGTAGGCCTTGGCGAGCAGCGGCAGGTCGTCATCGTCCACGGGGCGGTCATGGTTGGCGTCGAGCGCGTAGCCGTCCTGCTCTGCGTGCAGGAACATCACGTTCTCGGTGCTGCGCCCCTTGCGGAAGAAGAGCACGGAGGTCTTCACGCCGGAATAGGGCTGGAACACGCCGCCCGGCAGGCTCAGCACCGCGTCGACGCGGTTGCCTTCCACCAGCTGGCGGCGCAGGGCCTTGTGCGAGGCGCTGGAGCCGAAGAGAACGCCCTCGGGCACCACCACCGCCGCGCGGCCGTCGGCGCGCAGGCTGTCGAGCATGTACTTGAGGAAGAGCAGTTCGGTGCTGCCGGTGGTCCCCACGCGCAATTCCTGGAGGATGCGCTCGCGGTCGATGCGGCCGGAGAAGGGCGGGTTGGCCAGCACCACGTCGAAGCCCGCGGCGGGCAGGCCGAGCCCGGCCTTGCGCGTGGCGTCGAGCGCGGTCGTCAGCACGTTGCGTTGCAGGATGCGCACGTTCGACAGGCCGCGCAGCGTGAGGTTCATGGTAGCCAGGCGCACCATCTTCGGGTCGACATCGTTGCCGAAGAAGGTGCCGTTCTGCAGCGTGTGCAACTGCTCGCGCGTGAGCAGGTCGCCCAGGCCGCGCCGGTGGCGCTTGCCTTCGACTTCGGCCTCCACGATGGCGGCGGGAGAAGAGTGGGCCAGCCGCATGTGGTTGTAGGCCGCGACCAGGAAGCCGGCGGTGCCGGCGGCCGGGTCGTAGACGGTCTCCCCCACCTTCGGGTCGACCATGCCGGTGATGCCGCGCAGGATGTGGCGCGGCGTGCGGAACTGGCCCAGTTCGCCGGCCTGCTTGATCTGGCGCAGCACGTGCTCGAAGAGGTCGCCCTTGGTGTCGGCGTCGGCCTCGGCGAGCTTGAGCCCGTCGACCAGCTGGATGACCTGCGCCAGCACGACGGGCTCGCTGATGCCCAGGCGGGCGCCGCGCATGAAGTTGTGCGCCGCCTGCTCGCCGAGTTCGGTGAAGAAGGGGAAGACCTCGTCGCGCACGAAGCGCGCCATCACCTCGCCCTCCATGCACTTCGTCCACACCGACCACTTGAAGAGGGTGCGCGGGATGCAGGGGTTGCCGGCCGCGGCCTTCAGCACCTTGCCGCGCGAGGGCAGGGTGGCATTCTGCGCATTGCGCAGCTGCCACTCGCCTTCGAACATGCTGGTGTAGGCCGCGCCCACCGCGTGGGCCTGCGCCTGGTTTTCGGCGTCGATGCCTTCGACCAGGCAGAAGAAGAACAGGAAGGCCAGCTGCTCGGCGTTGCTCACGGGGTCGGGGTAGCCGCCGCCGAAGAGGTAGTCGCGGATCTGGTCGATGGACCGGCGCATGTCAGCGGTCAGGGGCATGGGGCAGGGCGCGTGAATTGCTTTGAGTGGCTGGGTCGCGAGTCTACGGTCCAAATCGGTGCTTCCCCTGGGGTTACAGCCATGGCGCGCTGGTGCAGCCTGTAGGACACTCGCGGCGCGATCCAGAAAACCAATACTCCAGAGCGAAGCATCCCCCCATGACCGCCCCCACGACGCAGAACCTGCCTCCCCTCGAAGTCCTCCCCCGAGACCTTTCTTCTTACCGCCAGGGCAACACCGGCATCGACTACGTGCACCGTTTCGAGTCCGGCAAGCCCGGCCCGCACGTGCTGATCAATGCGCTGACGCACGGCAACGAGATCTGCGGCATGGTCGCCGCCACGCACCTGCTGGACACCGGCGTGCGGCCGAAGATCGGCACGCTCACGGTCAGCTTCGCGCACGTGGAGGCCTACGAAGCCTTCGATCCGGAGAAGCCTTTCGACAATCGGCAGATCGTCCACAACCTCAACCGCATCTGGTCCGACGAGATGCTGGAAGGCAAGGAAGACAGCCCCGAGCTGCGCCGCGCTCGCGCGCTTCGCCCGGTGGTGGCGGCGGCCGATCACATTCTCGACATCCACTCCACCAGTCAGGACGTGGTGCCTTTCTGGGTCTATCCCGACTATGCGCGCAATGCAGATGCGGCCACCGCCATCGGCTTGCCGGCCGTGCACCTCGTGATGCCGAACGGGCTGGGCTCGGGCACGCCGTTGATTCAGCACGGCCTGCACGCGGGTGCCGATGCGCCGGGCGCGGCGATGGTGGCGGAGTGCGGCCAGCACTTCAAGCGCGCATCCGCGGAAGTGGCGACCGAAGTGACGTTGCGCTTCCTCGCGCACTTCGGCTTGATCGACCATCGGTCTGCCACGCCATCCGAGCCGCCGCGCCGGTTCCAATTGTTGGAAACGCATGTGATCAAGTCCGAGAGCTTCGCCTTCGTGCGGCCCCTGATCGGCTTCGAGACTTTCTCGAAGGGCGAGCTGATCGCCAACAACGGCCCGGACGAGATCCGCGCGCCGTGCGACGACTGCACGGTCTTCATGCCCGCGCAACGGGCGATCGTGGGCCGCGAAGCGGTGTACCTGACGAGGCCGCTGTGAGCCGCGCGCCGATGGCTCCATGGCATGTCTCTTGCGAGACGACACGCATGTCGTTCAACTCGAGATTCTCCATGGCCTTCCGGTCGGACTCCGTGGCATTGCAATGACCTGGTCCATCCTGGCACGCGATGGCCAGGGGCATTTCGGCGTGGCGATCGCCAGCCGCTTCTTCGCTGTCGGCGCACTCTGCGTGCACACGCGCCGCGGCGTGGGCGCGCTCGCCACGCAGGCGCTGATGAATCCCCTGTACGGCCCCGCCGGCATCGCGTCGCTCGAAGCCGGACATCCGGCCGCGGAGACGGTCGACGCGCTCACCGGCGCGGACGAAGGGCGCGAGCACCGTCAACTGCACGTGCTGCCCGCATCGGGCGCGGGCGCCGCTTTCACGGGCAGCGCCTGTATAGACTGGTGCGGTCACCTCGTCTTCGAGGGCTTCAGCGTCGCGGGCAACATGCTCGCAGGCCCGCAAGTGCTCGACGCGACGGCCGATGCCTATCGCGCGAGCGAAGGCCGGCCGCTGGCCGAGCGCCTGCTCGCGGCGATGGCCGCCGGCGAGGCGGCGGGCGGCGACAAGCGCGGCAAGCAGGCCGCGGCCTTGCGCATCCATGCCGACGAGGACTACCCGCAACTCGACATCCGCGTGGACGACCACGCCGAGCCCATCGCCGAACTGCAACGCCTCCACGCCATCAGCCTCGAGCGCTACCAGCCCTTCATGGCCTGCCTGCCCGGGCGCCACGACCCGGTGGGCCTCACGGACCGCGCCGAGATCGAGGCGCGCATCGCGCGCTTCCACGCAACTCCACGCTAGACATCGATGACGGCATTGCTCGAAGTGCGCGACCTGCGCACGCATTTCATGACCGACGATGGCGAGTTCCCGGCCGTCGACGGCGTCAGTTTTTCCGTCGAGGCCGGGCGCACGCTCGCGATCGTCGGCGAGTCCGGCTGCGGCAAGAGCGTGACCTCTCTGTCCATCATGGGCCTGGTGCCCAACCCGCCGGGGCGCATCCGCGGCGGCTCGATCCGCTTCGAGGGCCGCGAGCTGGTCGGTGCGCCCGCGCGCGAGATGCAGGACCTGCGCGGCAACGGCATGGCGATGATCTTCCAGGAGCCGATGTCCTCGCTGAACCCGGTCTTCACCATCGGCGAGCAGATCGTCGAGGGGTTGATGCGGCACCGCAGGATCACGCGCGCACAGGCGCGGGAGCGCGCCATCGCGATGCTGCGCAAGGTGCGCATCCCGGCACCGGAGCAGCGCTTCCACGAGCATCCCCACAAGCTCTCCGGCGGCATGCGGCAGCGCGCGATGATCGCGATGGCGCTCGCCTGCGAGCCGCGCCTGCTGATCGCCGACGAGCCGACCACCGCGCTGGACGTGACCATCCAGGCGCAGATCCTGGAGCTGATGCGCGAGCTCCAGCAGGAGACGGGCACGGCGATCGTCCTGATCACGCACGATCTGGGCGTGGTCGCCGAAGTGGCGGACGAAGTGGTGGTGATGTACGCGGGGCGCGTGGTCGAGCGCGCGCCGGTGCAGGCGCTCTTCGACGAGCCGCAGCATCCCTACACCATCGGCCTGCTGGGCTCCGTCCCGCGGCTCGATGGCGAGCGCACGCGGCTCGCGTCGATCGAGGGCCAGGTGCCGAGCCCGTTGCGGCGGCCGCCGGGTTGCAGCTTCGCGGACCGCTGCCCCTTCGCGGACGACCTCTGCCGCGCGGCGGTGCCGGAGTTGCGTGAGGTGGGCGGGCGGCATTTCTCCGCCTGTCGCAAGGCACCGCTCGATCCGGCGGTGCTGATGGCGGAACAGGCGCAACGGGCCGAGCAGGCCGCGGTGGTGGCGGCATGAGCGGGCCATTGCTCCAGGTCCAGGGCCTGGTCAAGCACTTCCCGGTGCGGCGTGGCGTGCTCGGGCGCGTGCGGGGCGCGGTGCGCGCGGTCGACGGCGTCGATCTCCAGATCGACAGCGGCGAGACGCTGGGCGTGGTCGGCGAGTCCGGCTGCGGCAAGTCCACGCTGGGCCGGCTGGTGCTGCGCCTCATCGAGCCGACGTCCGGCAGCGTGAAGCTGGAAGGGCAGGAGCTGGGCCTGCTCGATGCGCCCGCGCTGCGCAGCCGGCGGCGCGCGATGCAGATCATCTTCCAGGATCCGTACGCCTCGCTCAATCCGCGCATGACGGTGGGCCAGACGTTGACGGAGCCGTTGATGCTGCACGGCCTGCACAACGGCCGCCATGCCGAGCGCGTGGCCGAGCTGCTGCATACCGTGGGTCTCGCGCGCGAGCACGCGCAGCGTTATCCGCACGAGTTCTCCGGCGGGCAGCGCCAGCGCATCGGCATCGCGCGTGCGCTCGCGGTCGAGCCGCGGCTCGTCGTCTGCGACGAGGCGGTGTCGGCGCTCGATGTCTCGGTGCAGGCGCAGGTAGTCAACCTGCTGCAGGATCTCCAGCGCCAGTACGGCCTGGCCTACATGTTCATCGCGCACGATCTCGCGGTGGTCAAGCACATCGCCACGCGCATCGCGGTGATGTACCTCGGCCGCATCGTGGAGATCGGCGACAAGCGCACGCTCTTCGCGGCGCCGAGGCATCCCTACACGCAGGCCTTGCTGTCGGCGATCCCGCTGCCCGAGCCGGGCCTGCAGCGCGAGCGCGTGCTGCTCGCGGGCGATGTGCCGAGCCCGCTGAACCCGCCGGCGGGCTGCCACTTCCACACCCGCTGCCCGCATGCGCGGGCGCTGTGTTCCGAGCGCACGCCGGTGCTGGAAGACACCGGTGGCCAGCTTGTCGCCTGCCATTTCTGGCGCGAGATTCCCTCGCCGGCCGTGCTGCCGGCGCGCGCCGCGACGACGCCCTTGCAGCAACGCCTGCAACGGCTCCAATCCGCTTTCGTCCGTCCTTCGTCATCCACCCTGGAGACTTCCTCATGAAAATCGCATCCCGACGTTTCTGGCCCGCCTTGCTGCTGGCGCTGGCCCCGCTGATGGTCCCGGCGCAGACGCTGCGCGTCGGCCTGGCCGAGGACCCCGACGTGCTCGACCCCTCGCTCGCGCGCACCTTCGTCGGCCGCATCGTGTTCAGCGCGCTGTGCGACAAGCTGCTCGACGTGGACGAGAAGCTCAACATCGTCCCGCAGCTCGCGACCTCCTACGAGTGGTCGGCCGACAGCAAGTCGCTGACGATGAAGCTGCGCCAGGGCGTGACCTTCCACGACGGCGAGAAGTTCGACGCCGCGGCCGTCAAGTTCAACATCGAGCGCCACAAGAACCTGCCGGGCTCCAACCGGCGCGGCGAACTCGCGCCGGTGACCAGCGTCGACGTGGTGGACCCGGCCACCGTGCGCCTGAACCTCTCCGCGCCCTTCTCGCCGCTGCTCGCGCAGCTGGCCGACCGCGCCGGGATGATGGTGTCGCCGAAGGCCGCGCAGGCCGAGGGCGACAAGTTCGGCGCGAAGCCGGTGTGCTCGGGCCCCTTCAAGTTCGGCGAGCGCATCGCGCAGGACCGCATCGTGCTGGAGCGCTACGCGCAGTACTGGAACAAGGACGCGATCCACTTCGACAAGATCGTCTACACGCCGATCCCCGATGCCACGGTGCGCCTGGCCAACTTGCGCGCCGGACAGCTGGACTTCATCGAGCGCGTGGCCTCCAGCGACATGGAGAAGATCCTGGCCGAGAAGAAGCTCAAGACCTCGCGCATCACCGAGATCGGCTACCAGGGCCTCACCATCAACGTCGGGAAGAGCGAGCAGGCGAAGAAGAACCCGCTCGGGCGCGACCCGCGCGTGCGCGAGGCGCTGGAACTCTCGCTCGACCGCCAGGGCCTGGCGCAGGTGGTGATGGACGGCGAGGCGACGGTGGGCAACCAGTGGGTCGCGCCGAGCAACAGCTACTACTCGAAGAACGTGCCGGTGCCCAAGCGCGACGTGAACCGCGCCAAGGCGCTGCTGAAGGAAGCCGGCGTGCCCAACCCCAGCTTCACGCTGGTGACGCCGACCACCTCCGACGCGCAGCGCCTCGCGCTGGTCGTGCAGGCCATGGCGCGGGAGGCGGGCTTCGACGTGAAGATCCAGTCCACCGAATTCGCGACCTCGCTGAACATGGCCGACAAGGGTGACTTCGAAGGCTACCTGCTGGCCTGGAGCGGCCGCGCCGACCCGGACGGCAATCTCTTCAGCTTCCACGGCTGCAAGCAGCCGCTGAACTACGCGGGCTACTGCGACCCCGAGACCGACAAGCTGCTGAACCAGTCGCGCGAGCTGCGCGAGCCGGCCGAGCGCAAGAAGGTCTTCGACCAGATCGCGGCGCGCGTGCTGAAGGAGCGCCCGATCATCTATCTCTACCACCGCAACTGGCTGTGGGCCTACTCACCCAAGCTGTCCGGCGTGCGCAATGTGCCGGACGGCCTGCTGCGCGTGAACGGCCTGAAGATGGCGCCCTGACCGCATAGCCTCGCCGCATGTTCGAGTACCTTGTCAAGCGCCTCGGCACCATCGTGCCGACGCTCATCTTCGTGTCCATGCTGATCTTCGGGCTGCAGCAGCTGCTGCCCGGCGACCCGGCCAAGATCCTCGCCGGCGAGGAGCAGGACCCGACGGTGATCGCCTACCTGCACGCCAAGCTGCATCTCGACGAGCCGTTGCCCATGCGCTATGCCTACTGGATCGGCGGCGTGCTGCGCGGCGACCTGGGCGAATCGGTGCGCACGCAGCAGCCGGTGCTCGACCTGGTGCTGCAGAAGCTGCCGGTGACGCTGGAGCTCGCGCTGCTGGCCTTCGCCATCGCGCTGCTCATCGGCATCCCGGCGGGCATCGTCTCGGCCATCGGACGCGGCACGGCGTGGGACTACGCGGCCAACGTGTTCGCGCTGTGGGGCCTGTCGACGCCGAACTTCTGGCTCGGCATCCTGATGATCCTGCTCTTCTCGGTGCAGCTCGGCTGGCTGCCTGCTTCGGGCTACGTCAGCCCCTTCGAGGACCTGGGCGCCAACCTGGCCGCGATGATCATGCCGGCCTTCGTGCTGGGCAACGCCATCGCGGCGGTGCTGATGCGGCACACGCGCAGCGCGATGCTGCAGGTGCTGTCGGCCGACTACGTGCGCACGGCGCGCGCCAAGGGGCTGAGCGAGCGCGTGGTGGTGCTCAAGCATGCGCTGCGCAACGCGCTCACGCCCATCATCACGCTCGGCGCGCTGGAGCTCGGCACGCTGCTGTCGGGCGCGGTGCTCACCGAGCAGGTGTTCACCATCCCCGGCTTCGGCAAGCTGATCGTCGACTCGGTCTTCAACCGCGACTATTCGGTGGTGCAGGGCGTGGTGCTGGTCACGGCCAGCGCCTACATCCTGCTCAACCTCCTGGCCGACCTGGCCTACTTCCTCGTCAACCCACGGCTGAGGCGCTGAATCCATGTCCGCCGTTCTTCCCGCATCCGCAAGCATTTCCGCCGCGCCCGCCGCCGAGGCCGGGCCGTGGCGCCGCGCCTGGCGCCGGCTGCGCCGCCGCCGGGGCGCGCTGCTCGGGCTGGCCGTGGTGCTGGTCTTCGTGGCGCTGGCCGTCTTCGCGCCCTGGATCGCGCCGCAGGACCCGATCGCCACCAGTTGGGGCGCGATCCGCAAGGCGCCCAGCGCCGAGCACTGGTTCGGTACCGACGAGATCGGCCGCGACGTGCTCTCGCGCGTCATCTGGGGCACGCGCGCCTCGCTGCTGGCGGGCGTGGTGTCGGTGTCGATCTCGCTGATGCTGGGCGTGCCCATCGGGCTGGCGGCGGGCTTTCTCGGCGGCTTCGTCGACGGGCTGATCTCGCGCATCACCGACGCTTTTCTGGCCTGCCCCTTCCTCATCCTGGCCATCGCGCTCGCGGCTTTCCTCGGCCCGAGCCTGACCAACGCGATGATCGCCATCGGCGTCTCGGCCACGCCCATCTTCGTGCGGCTCACGCGCGCGCAGGTGCTGAACGTGAAAGTGGAGGACTACATCGAGGCCGCGCGCGCGGTGGGCAACTCGCCGTTGCGCATCGCGCTGCGGCATGTGCTGCCCAACATCACGGCGCCGGTGATCGTGCAGGCCACGCTGGCCATCGCGGCGGCCGTGATCGCGGAGGCGAGCCTGTCCTTCCTGGGTCTCGGCCAGCAGCCGCCCGCGCCCAGCTGGGGCAGCATGCTCAACACGGCGAAGAACTTCGTCGACAACGCGCCGTGGATGGCGATCTGGCCAGGGCTGTCGATCTTCCTGCTGGTGTTGTCCTTCAACCTGCTGGGCGACGGCCTGCGGGACGCGCTGGACCCGCGGCAGCGCTGAGCGCGCCCGGGCGCTCTCTTGCGTCCGGAGTCCGCCGTAAACCCGAGCGGAAGGCCCGGACGGTAGGTCCTGTCATCGTCTTCACGTATATTGGGTAGGCAGAATTCATTACTGCGATCCCCTTTTGATTGCCGACATGACATCCTCCGCCGTGCCCACCCCGCTGGCGATCGAGCCGATGGCGCTCCCCGCGCTGCCATCGGCGGCGAAGGTCAGCATCGCCATCATCTGTTTCAACTACGGCCGCTTCCTGCCCGAGTGCCTGGACAGCTGCCTGTCGCAGACCGTGGTCGTGGACGAGATCGTGGTCGTGAACGATGGCTCGACCGACGACACCGCGCAGGTGCTGGAGGCCTACGCCACCCGCCACGCACGCATCCGCGTCATCCACCAGCCCAACGGCGGCATCTGCTCGGCGACCAACACGGCGCTGGCGGCCTGCTCGGGGGACGTGGTGGTGCTGCTTGACGCCGACGACCTCATCGCGCCGCAGCGCGTCGAGAAGGTGCTGGCCGCCTTCCGCGCTCCCGTGGACGGGCTGCACGCCGGATGGGTCCACCACCCGATGATGCGTTTCTCCGAGACGCAGCCTCAGCTGGGCCTCGCGCCGTACTACCCCGGCGGCAAGGGCCCGGAGGGCTGGGTTGCCGACCAGGCGCTGAGCGCGGCGTCGAGCCCGGTCGTCGCGCTGACCTCGTCTCTGGCCTTCCGCCGCGAACTGCTGGAGGCCATCGGGCCGCTGGACGACGACCGCCTGATGTACCAGGACCTGCAGCTGTGCACGGCCGCCACGTTGCTGAGTCCCACGGCCTGGATCCCCGAGCCGCTGACCAGCTACCGCGTGCACGGCGTGTCGGCGACCAAGGGCTCGATGGTGTCGCCGGAGCAGATCAAGGCCACGCGCAAGCGGGCCGGCCGCTTCGATGCCTGGCTGCGCATGCAGCTCGACAAGCGCAAGCCTGGCGCGGCCTCGCTGTGGCGGCCGCTGGACGACCAGGGCGGGTATCTCTGGCTGAGCTTCCTCGAGCGTTGGCTCTCGGGCGAGGGGAAGGATGTGAAGTTGCTGTGGAAGGCGCTGCGGCATCCCGACACGCTCAACGGGCCGAGGCAATACCGCGTGTACTACTACGGGGGGCTGCTGCCGCGGCCGTTGTTCGTGTCGTACTCGCAACTCATCTTCGGCGCCAGCCCGCTCAAGTCGATGCTCCGGAAGTTCCTGCGCCGCGCCTGAGCGGGACGCTCAGGCCGCCTGCAGCAGCCAGGCCCGAAAGGCCTGCATGGCAGCGCTTTCCTGCCTCGACTTGAGGCGCGTGAGCCAGTAGCTGCCGTTCTGCGTCTCGACCGCGAAGGGGCGCACCAGGCGGCCCTGGCGCAACTCGCGGCCGAACATCGCGACCGGCAGCAGCCCCACGCCCGCGCCCTGCGCCACCGCCTCGGCCATGGTCAAGGAGGAATCGAAGACCGCGCCGCGCACCACGGGGCACTCCACGCCGGCGGCGGCGAACCAGGCGGCCCATTCGTCCGTCCGGTAGGAGCGCAGCAGCGTGGCGCCGGCCAGGTCCGCCGGCCGCCGCAGCGCCGGCGCCAGGGCGGGCGCGCACACCGGCGAGAGCGGCGAGGGCATCAGAAGTTCGGCCTCGGTGCCGTGCCAGGCGCCGTCGCCGAAGCGGATCGCGTAGTCGAGGCCCTCGCCCGCGATGTCGACGCGGTTGTTGTGCGTGAAGAGGCGCAGGTCCACGAAGGGGTGCAATTGCTGGAAATCCTGCAGGCGCGGCATCAACCAGCCGACGGCGAAGGTGCCCACCACGCCGACGGTGAGCATTTCACGCGAGCGGCCTTCGCCGAACTGCGCGAGCACGGCGGTGATGCGGCCGAAGGACTGCGCCAGCACCGGCAGCAGCGCCGCCCCCTCGTCGGTGAGCGCCAGTCCGCGCGGCAGGCGGCGAAAGAGTTGCACGCCGACGCGCTGCTCCAGGTTCTTCACGTGCTGGCTGATGGAGGTCTGCGTGACGTTGAGCTCCGACGCGGCGCGCGTGAAGCTCAGGTGGCGCGCGGAAACCTCGAAGGCGCGCAGGGCATTGAGGGGAAGCTGCATGGTCGCGGTGGCAGGGAGAGCGGGTGAGGCCAGGATTTTCTTATGGCTGGCCCGCATTCTTTGCATTGGATCGATGCGACGGCGGCCGCTATCGTTCGCATCCTCATTGACCGAGCAGCAAAGGAAAAGAAGGAATGCAACGTAGAGTTTTCTCGCTCGCCGTCGGCGCCGCGCTGGCGGCCGGGCTGGCCCCCGCCATCGCCGAGGCCGCGAAGGATGGCAAGGATTTCCAGAGGCATGACGCCTTGCGCGATGAATTGCGCCGCATCGAGGGCGAAAGCGGCGGGCGGCTGGGCGTTTGCATCCTCGACACCGCCACCGGCCGCCGCCTCGCGCACAGGGCCGCCGAGCGCTTCCCGATGTGCAGCACCTTCAAGCTGCTCGCCGCGGCGCTCGTGCTGCACCGCGTCGATGGCGGCAAGGAGCGGCTGGAGCGGGAGCTTGCCGTCGAGCAGTCCGTGATCCTGCCGAACTCGCCGCTGACGGAATTGCGCGTGGGCCAGTCCATGACGATGGCGCAACTGTGCGAGGCCGCCATCACCCGCAGCGACAACGCAGCCGCCAATCTGATGCTGCACAGCTTCGGTGGGCCGGCCGGCCTGACCGCCTATGCGCGGTCGCTGGGCGATGGACTGACGCGGCTGGACCGCTTCGAACTCGCGCTCAACGAGGCCCGCCCCGGCGACCCGCGCGACACGACCACGCCGGCCGCGATGGTGGGCCTCATGCGCGCGCTGCTGATCGGCTCGGCGCTGAGGCCGGCCTCGCGCGACCAGTTGCGCGACTGGCTGCTGGCCAACAAGACCGGCGACGAGCGCCTGCGCGCCCGGCTGCCTCCAGGATGGCGGGTGGGCGACAAGACGGGCGCGGGCGACCGCGGCACCAACAACGACGTCGGCATCGTCTGGCCGCCCGACCGCGCGCCGCTGCTTGTCGCGGCCTACCTGACCGGCACCACGGCGCCTGTCGCGCGGCGCAACGCCGCGATCGCGGAGGTGGGCGCCTTGCTGCCCCGGCTTGTCTGAGCCCGCACGCGCGTTCCTCGCGCGCTAAACTTGTCCGGGTAACAGGTTGTAATCTTCTTGCCCGAACGAGGTGTACATGGCGTCATCGCTGGATCGCGTGGACCACGCATTGGATGTGATCGAACAGGTTTGCGGGCCCGACGAGCGCGAGATGGTGGAGCGCAAGCTCGCCGTGCGCGCCGTTGCGAAGGGCTTCGGCAGCGCACTGCACATCGGTGGCTATCGCGGCGGCATCGGCCTGTTCAAGTCGGACGCCGAGACCTACCGCCGCAACCTCGCGCGCGCGGTGGTGCTGACCATGCTTTCGCAGCACAAGATCACGACGGCGCAGAGCGACATGCAGCTGACGGCCTTGAAGGGCCGGCCCTCGGGCGAACTGGAGAAGCAGCTCAAGGCCCTCTTTCCCTACAAGGCCTTCCGCGGCCAGTTCGCCGGCCGGCAGCACTGGCAGCCGGAGAGCTTCACGCATCCGGCGGCGCACTCGGACCAGAAATACCGTTATCTCGTCCACACGATCCAGGGCGCGGCCTCGCTCGTGGCGGACGCGATGGCAGGCAACACCGCGGACGCCGAGAAGATGGCGAAGCTGCACGAGCGCTACATCGGCTACGGGAAGATCGACAACTCGAATCCGATGAAGGCGAAGCTGATGGTGCGCTTCTACGAGGAGTACCTGCACAACCCGCACATCATCCGGCAGAACATCATCAGCAGCTCCATCATCAGCGAGGAGAAGCATTCGACCTACTACCCCTTCGGCTTCATCATGCGCGTGCCGCCGGAGTGCATCTACATCACCTCGCCGAAGGACGTGTCGGTGAAGAACCGCACGAGCGACATCGTCTTCGAGCTGAACGACAAGAAGAAGGGCGCGATCCTGGCGCCGCAGCAGGTGCTCGACCAGACCACCGGCCGGGACGGCGATACGGGCTACAACGAGATCGTGGTCGTCGGCACCTCTCCCGAAGGTCGGCAGGTGGATGTGATCGGGCTGTTCGTGAAGACCGACGGGCAGGGCCATCTCTACATGCGCCCGGGCAAGACGAACGAGCCCTACGTCAATGCCGAGATCCAGGGGCTCATCGCCGAGTGCGCGCGGCAGAACAATCTGCCGATCGTGCCGATCGCCGACACCAGCTCGGACCCATCGGTGACGCCGTGGCCCTTCGACGTCAACGAGCGCGCGCAGCTTTTCGCGCCCAAGGTCGTCACGCGCACGCGCCGCAATTCCGTGTAGCCGGGCCTGGCCGCCGCGCGGCTTCGCAGCGGGGGATGGTTCTTCGCGGCGGCGCGATGAAAGAGGTGCCGGGGGTGAGGAGCATCGAAGCATGTTGCCCTCCACCCACTCCGACCCGGGATCGAGATGAGAAATCTGTCGAACTCGCTGCCGTACCCGCCGGCACAGGCCCCAGGCCGTACGCACGAGGCGCTTCAGCGTCTCGACTTCGAATCGAAGCCGGTGTTGACAAGGATTGCGCTCCAGGCCGACGCCTTGACCGAACTCGCGGCCATGGCCGACCGCAACCGCCCGCCCGGACTGAGCCGGAAGCGGCCGCTCCGGCGGGATCACTTCGATGCCGCCGCGCAGAGGCGCGGCCTGGATCCTCGGGCCCTGGAAACCAAGATGGATCGCCATGGCAACTTGACGGTCCACGGGCAGGCGCTGATGCAGAGACATCTGAAGACCGATTTCCGCCCGGTGAGCAAGGAACTGCTGGAAAGACTCCAGGCGGAGGCCCGGGACCCCGTCGCCCCCCGCCCGCTCGGCGTGCGGCGTCTCATCGCGGTGGGCCTGGAAGAGAACGTGCCGATCAACTACCTGTTCAACAGCATCAGGAAGAACGGGGACCTGACGGAGGTCGGCGAGGGAATCGTCCGCCGGGCCGGGGAGGACGCGGGCAAGAAGGCCTCGCCATAGCGTCTCGCCGGTGCCATGCGGCCACCCCGGCTCAGGCGCCCAGGAACAGCGCCGGGTCGACCATGGCGCGGTTGAGGCTCACGGACCAGTGCAGGTGCGGGCCCGTCACGCGGCCGGTGGCGCCCACGGCGCCCAGGCGCTGGCCGGTTTCCAGGAGGTCGCCCGGCTTCACATCGATGGCGCTCAGGTGGCACATCATGCTCAGCAGCCCGCCGCCGTGGTCCAGCCAGACGGTGTTGCCGTTGAAGAAGTAGTCGCCGGTGTCGATCACGCGGCCCGGCAGCGGGGAGCGCACCGGCGTGCCGGTGCCGGCCGCGATGTCCATGCCGCTGTGGGGATTGCGGGCCTGGCCGTTGAAGACGCGCCGCAGGCCGAAGGAGCTCGAGCGCCGGCCCGGCACTGGCGCCTGCATGCGCAACTCGTGGGATGGCGGCGCGGTGAAGGTGGCGGTCACCGTGGCGAGGTGGGCGCGCTCCCGCTCGTAGCGGGCCATGTCCTGGGCGGACAGGTCCACCGTGCCAGGGGCGACTTTCAGGTGCTGCTCCTTGTACCGCTTGGGCGAGATCTCGTAGACCAGCTCCCGAAGCGATTCGCCCGGCGCCTGGACGCTGACACGGGCCTCGCCGGGCGCGGCGGCCAGCGGGATGCCGACCAGTGCGGTCCATTCGATGGGATCGCCCTGGACCAGCACCGGGATGTCGCCGGTGCGCGCCGCGGGCCGGGCGCCGGCCGGGCCGAGCGAGAGCCGGGCGATGCCGCCCGGCACCTGCAAGGCGCGCGGCCAGGCATCCGAAGGCGCCGGCGCCGCGGCAAGACGGCCGATGGGCGCGGCCAGCAGGCCGGCCGCCATCATCAAGGCGGCGCGCCGGTTCAGCCCCGTCCGCGCCATGTCGTGATCGTGGACCATGCCGCCGGCCTCACTTGCCCCAGCTGTCCCTCAGGGTGCTGGCGCGGTTGAAGACGCGGACGCCAGCCGTCGCCGCCTTGCTGTCGGCCACGAAGTAGCCGTGCCGCTCGAACTGCACGGCGATGCCGTCGGCGACATGGGCGACCGCGGGTTCGACGTAGCCGGCCATGGTGGCGAGGCTGGCGGCGTTCAGCTCGCCCAGCAGTTCTCCGCCGCCGGGGTGGGCCTCGGCGAACAGGCGCTCATACAGCCGGACCTCGCAAGGCAGTGCATCGCTCACCGCGACCCAGGTCATCACGCCCTTCACCTTGATGGCGTCCGCGCCCGGCGTGCCGCTCTTGGTGTCCGGCACCAGCCTGGCCTGGATTTCGATGATCTTGCCGCCGGCATCCTTCGTGGCGCCGATGCACTCGATCACATGGCCGTACTTCAGCCGCACCTTGTTGCCCGGATACAGCCGGTGGTAGCCCTTGGGCGGCGTCTCCTCGTAGTCGGTGCGCTCGACCCACAACTCGCGGCCGAACTGGAAATGCCGCTGACCCATCTCGGGATGGTGCGGGTGCACGGGCGCCGTGCAGGCGTCGAGCGCGGCTTCTCCGCCCATCAGCTCGCCCCAGTTCATGATGACCAGCTTCACCGGGTCCAGCACCGCCATCGCGCGTGGCGCGACCGGATCCAGCGTGTCGCGCAGCGCGGCTTCGAGGCTGGCGTAGTCGATCCAGCCGCCGGACTTGGTCACGCCGCTGCGTTCGCAGAACAGCTTCAGCGCCTCGGGCGTGTAGCCGCGGCGGCGCAGGCCGGCGAGCGTGGGCATGCGCGGGTCATCCCAGCCGTCCACGTGGCCTTCCTCGACCAGCTGGCGCAGCTTGCGCTTGCTGGTGATGACGTGCGTCACATTGAGCCGCGCGAACTCGTATTGGCGCGGGTGCGGGCTGGCGATCAGGCCGCCTTCGGCCAGGCGGTCCAGCAGCCAGTCGTAGAAGGGGCGCTGGTCCTCGAACTCCAGCGTGCAGATGCTGTGGGTGATCTGCTCCAGCGCGTC
>CBIHOG010000041.1:0-50207 GCA_966211435.1 uncultured Variovorax sp.
TCGACGAGCGCACCAAGCGCATGATCCGCCGCGCCATCCTCAAGGCCGTGGCCATTCCCGGCTACCAGGTTCCCTTCGGTTCGCGCGAAATGCCCCTGCCCTACGGCTGGGGAACCGGCGGAATCCAGGTGACGGCTGCGGTCATCGGGCCGCTCGATGTGCTCAAGGTCATCGACCAGGGTTCGGACGACACCGTCAACGCGGTCAACATCCGCCGCTTCTTCCAGCGCACCACCGGCGTGGAGACCACCACCCGCACGCGGGAGGCCACGCTGATCCAGACGCGCCACCGCATCCCCGAGGCCCCGCTGGGCGAAGGCCAGGTGCTGGTCTACCAGGTGCCCGTGCCCGAGCCCATGCAGCGCCTGGAGCCGCGCGAGACCACCACCCGCACGCTGCACGCGCTGGCCGAGTACGGCCTGATGCACGTGAAGCTCTACGAGGACATCGCGCGCTACGGCCACATCGCCACCACCTACGACTACCCGGTCCTGGTGGACGGCCGCTACGTGATGTCTCCCTCGCCCATTCCCAAGTTCGACAACCCCAAGATGCACATGAACCCGGCCCTGCAACTCTTCGGCGCGGGGCGCGAGAAGCGCATCTACGCCGTGCCGCCCTACACGCCGGTGGAAAGCCTTGGATTCGAGGACCATCCCTTCCAGGTCCAGCGCTGGGACGCACCCTGTGCGCTGTGCGGCGCCACGGACAGCTTCCTGGACGAGGTCATCACCGACGACCAGGGCACTCGCATGCACGTGTGTTCCGACTCGGACTACTGCCAGTCCCGCCAGAGCGAGTCCGCCGAGACCCGCCCGCAGCCCCTCGCGGAGGCATTCCAGTGAACGGCGCGACCCCGACCCCGCCCCTGCTGCGCGTGCGCGGCATCGGCAAGCGCTACGGCGAGCGCGTGGCGCTGCAGGACGCCTCCTTCGACCTCTGGCCCGGCGAGGTGCTGGCCGTGGTCGGCGAATCCGGCTCCGGCAAGTCCACCCTGCTCAACGCAGTGGCCGCGCGCAGCCGTCCGGACGCGGGCAGCGTGCAGTTCATGACGCGCACGCACGGCATGCGCGAGGTCTTCGACATGAGCGAGGCCGAGCAGCGCCTGCTGGCACGCACCGACTGGGGCTTCGTGCACCAGAACGCCGCCGACGGCCTGCGCATGGACGTCTCCGCCGGCGCCAACGTCGGGGAGCGCCTGATGGGCCTTGGCGAGCGCCACTACGGCCGCCTGCGCGCCGCCGCCACCGAGTGGCTGCAGCGCGTGGAGATCGACCCCCAGCGCATCGACGACGCGCCCCGCACCTTCTCGGGCGGCATGCGCCAGCGCCTGCAGATCGCGCGCAACCTGGTCACCCGCCCGCGCCTGATGTTCATGGACGAGCCGACCTCCGGACTCGACGTCTCGGTGCAGGCCCGCCTGCTCGACCTGCTGCGCCAGCTCACGCGCCAGATGCAACTGGCCGCGATCGTCGTCACCCACGACCTCGCCGTCGCGCGCCTGCTCGCCCACCGGATGATGGTGATGCAGAAGGGCCGCGTGGTGGAGTCCGGCCTCACCGACCAGGTGCTGGACGACCCGCAGCACCCCTACACCCAGCTGCTCGTTTCCTCGGTGCTCCAACCATGACGGCCACGATGACCCCGCCCCTGCTCCATCTCCAGGGGGTCGCGAAGCGCTTCACCCTGCACCATCAGAACCAGCTCGAGCTCTGCGTATTCGACCAGGTCGATCTCAGCGTCTCGCCCGGCGAATGCGTGGTGCTCGACGGCGCGTCCGGTCTCGGCAAGAGCACGCTGCTCAAGCTCATCTACGCCAACTACCGCGCGAGCGCGGGCCGCATCACGGTGCGCGCGGCCGGCGGGGAGCCTGTCGATGTGACCGGCGTCACGCCACGCGAATTGGTGGAACTGCGCCGCCACACCATCGGCTACGTGAGCCAGTTCCTGCGCGTGATCCCGCGTGTGCCGGCGCTCGACGTGGTGGCCGAGCCCCTGGCCGAAGACGCGGCCGGCGACGCCGAAGCCATCGAGGCGGCGCGCGAGCAAGCCCGCGCCTGGCTCGCGCGGCTGCGCATCCCCGAGCGCCTGTGGCACCTGCCGCCGGCCACCTTCTCGGGCGGCGAGCAGCAGCGCATCAACATCGCGCGCAACATGATCAAGCCCAAGCCGCTGCTGCTTCTGGACGAGCCCACGGCCTCGCTGGACGCGGCCAACACCCGCACCGTCATCGAGCTGATCCGCGAAGCCACGGCACGCGGCGCGGCGATGGTCGGCATCTTCCATGACGCGGCGGTCGGCGCTGCCGTTGCCACGCGCCGCGTCAACGTCGCGGATTTCAGGAGCCCGGCATGAATGCCAACGTGATTTTCAAGAACGCCCTCATGGTGCTGCCGGGCGAGATGGTGCTCGGTTCGATGTCGGTCGCGGACGGGCGTATCGCGCGCCTCGACCACGGCAGCATCTCCGCGCCCGCGGCCATCGACCTGGAGAACGACTACCTGCTGCCGGGCCTGGTGGAGATCCACACCGACAACTTCGAGCGTCACCTGATGCCGCGCCCGAAGGTGCAGTGGGCCGAGATGCCCGCGCTGCTGGCGCATGACGCGGAGATCGCCGCGGCGGGCATCACCACCGTCTTCGACGCGCTGGGCGTGGGCGAGGCCGACCCGGAAAGCCTGCGCGGCAGCACCTGGCACAAGGTGCTCGGCACGCTCGACACCTGCGTCGAGAAGGACATCCTGCGCGCCGACCACCACCTGCACGTGCGCTGCGAGCTGCCGGCGCCCAACACCATCGATCTCTTCGAGCCCTTCCATGGCCACCCGCGCCTGTCGCTGGTCTCGCTGATGGACCACACGCCCGGCCAGCGCCAGTGGGAGAACCTGGAAGTCGCCCGCGTCTACTACACCGGCAAGAAGGGCTGGAGCCAAGAAAAGTTCGAGACCCGCGTGGCCGAGGCCGGCGCGCTGCAGGCGAAGTACGCGCAGCCGCACCGCCGCCACTTCGTCGACTACTGCCGCGCGCACGGCATCGCGCTCGCGAGCCACGACGACACCACCGTCGCACACGTCGAGCAGGCGCACGCGGAAGGCGCCAGCATGTCGGAGTTCCCGACCACCATCGCGGCGGCACGGGCGGCGCGCGAGCGCGGGCTCTCGACCGTGATGGGCGGCCCCAACGTGGTGCGCGGCGGCTCGCACTCGGGCAATGTCTCGGCATCCGACTTGGCACGCGCAGGGCTGCTCGACATCCTGTCGTCCGACTACGTGCCCGGCAGCCTGATGAGCGCCGTGATGCGGCTCGTCACCGACGACATCCTCAGCCTGCCGGAGGCGGTCGCGACCGTCACGCGAACGCCGGCCCAAGCCACCGGCCTCGTCGACCGCGGCGCGATAGAGCCCGGCCTGCGCGCCGACCTGGTGCAGGTGCGCATGACCGAGCTGCCGGACGGCTCGCGCCACGCCGTCGTACGAGCCGTCTGGCGCGAAGGCCGCCGGGTCATCTGAGCCCACCCCAGGCTGCGCGCACTTCACCAGTGGCCCGGCGGAGCCGGTTCCACGGTGTTTCATGGCTGACACCGTAGCTTCTTCAAAGAGTCAAGAAGACGTCACAGGCGCTGATCAGACTGCGGTTGTCTATACGACTTGGAATTCAAGATGGAAACCGTCCTGCGCATCCGACAGCTGAACAAGCACTTCGCGAACGGCAAGCACGCATTGCGCGACATCAACCTGGAGGTGCGGCGCGGCGAGATGGTGGCGCTCATCGGCGCCTCCGGGTCCGGCAAGTCGACCCTGCTGCGCCACGTGGCCGGCCTGGTCGCGGCCGACGGCGGCAGCGAGTCGCTGATCGAGATCGACGGACGGCGCGTACAGCAGGGCGGCCGCATCGACCGCGACATCCGCAAGGTGCGCGCGCAGGTCGGCTTCGTCTTCCAGCAGTTCAACCTGGTGGCACGCCTGCCGGTGCTGGTGAACGTGCTCGTGGGCTCGCTGCACCGCATGCCGTGGTGGCGCAGCTGGGTGCGCGCCTTCAACGCGCAGGAGCGCGCGGCCGCGCTGGAAGCGCTGGCGCGCGTGGGCATCGCCGACTGCCAGGCGCAGCGCGCATCCACGCTCTCCGGCGGCCAGCAGCAGCGCGCCGCCATCGCCCGCACGCTGGTGCAGGGCGCGAAGGTGGTGCTGGCCGACGAGCCCATCGCCTCGCTGGACCCCGAATCGACGCGCAAGGTGATGGAAATCCTGGCGCGCATCAACCGCGAAGACCGCAGCACCGTGATCGTCTCGCTGCACCAGGTCGACATCGCGATGAAGTACTGCGCCCGCGTGGTCGCGCTGAACCAGGGCCAGGTCGTCTTCGACGGCCCTTCCTCCGCGCTCACGCCCGCCCTGCTGCACGAGCTCTACGGCGTGCAGGCTGACGAACTGCTGAAGCCTTCGCCCGCGCCCGCCGACGGCGCGAGCATCCACGTGCTTCCGCAGCCGGCACTGGTTCCCTTCGGCGCACGCACCGCGCAGGCGGCCTGAGCGCCGCGCGCCTTCCCTTCTCCTTCAACCCATTCAATTCGGGAGCAATCCGTGATCAAGAAACTCGCAGTCGCCATGGCCCTCGGCCTCGGCATGGTGGGCGCCTTCGCCCAGGACATCAACTTCGGCATCATCTCCACCGAGTCCTCGCAGAACCTCAAGCAGGACTGGCAGCCACTCATCGAGGACATGAACAAGCAGACCGGCCTGAAGGTCACGGCCTTCTTCGCCTCCGACTACGCCGGCATCATCGAGGCCATGCGCTTCAACAAGGTGCAGCTCGGCTGGTTCGGCAACAAGTCGGCCATGGAGGCGGTGGACCGCGCCAGCGGCGAAGTCTTCGCGCAGATGGTCAACGCCGACGGCACCCAGGGCTACTACTCGCACCTGATCGTGCACAAGGACAGCCCGCTCAACACGCTGGACGACGTGCTGAAGAACGGCAAATCCCTGAGCTTCGGCAACGGCGACCCGAACTCCACCTCCGGCTTCCTGGTGCCAGGCTTCTACGTCTTCGCGAAGAACAAGGTCGACGCGAAGTCGCTCTTCAAGCTCACGCGCAGCGCCAACCACGAGACCAACGCCCTGGCCGTGGCCAACAAGCAGGTCGACGTGGCGACGAACAACAGCGAGAACCTGGAGAAGATCAAGGAGCGCCAGCCCGAGAAGTTCAAGGACATCAAGATCGTCTGGACCTCGCCACTGATCCCGCTGGACCCGCTGGTCATGCGCAAGGACCTGCCCGAGGCGACCAAGACCAAGCTCAAGAACTTCTTCTACAACTACGCGAAGACCGATGCGCGCGAGAAGGAGGTCGTCATGAAGATCTCGAAGCTCTCCGGCTTCAAGCCTTCGACGGATGCCCAGCTGATCCCGATCCGCCAGCTCGAGCTCTTCGGCGCCCGCAACAAGCTGGAAGCCGACGCCTCGATCGACGAGGCCGAGAAGAAGAGCAAGCTGGCCGAGATCGACAAGAAGCTCGCCGCGCTGAACTGAAGCGCAAGGCCTGAAGCCCCGACCTCCTCTTCCGATGCAACCGACCGTTCTCACTCCCCGCGCGCCGCTCGCCGCCGCGACGGCGCCGAAGCGCAGCCTGGTCTGGCAGTTCTCCTGGGCCGTGCTGCTGGTGATGCTTGCCGCATCCTGGCAGGGCGCCGACATGCGGCCGCTCGACCTGTGGCGAGACTCCGGCAACATGGCCACCTTCGCGGCCGACTTCTTCCCGCCGGACTTCAAGGAGTGGCGGACCTACGCGCAGGAGATGCTGGTCACGCTGCAGATCGCGCTGTGGGGCACGGCGCTCGCCGTGCTCACGGCGGTCCCGATGGCACTGCTGGCGTCCGCCAACATCGTGCCCTGGTGGATCTACCAGCCGATGCGCCGGGTGATGGACGCCTGCCGCGCCATCAACGAGATGGTGTTCGCCATGCTCTTCGTGGTGGCTGTCGGGCTCGGTCCGTTCGCGGGCGTGCTGGCGCTGTGGGTGCACACCACGGGCGTGCTGGCCAAGCTGTTCGCGGAAGCGGTGGAAGCCATCGACCCGCAGCCGGTGGAAGGCATCCGCTCCACCGGGGCCAGCGCGCTGCACGAGATCGTCTATGGCGTCATCCCGCAGGTGATCCCGCTGTGGATCTCCTTCGCGCTCTACCGCTTCGAGTCCAACGTGCGCTCCGCGTCGGTGGTTGGCATGGTGGGCGCGGGCGGCGTGGGCGTGATCCTGTGGGAGATCATCCGCGCCTTCCACTACGCCGAGACCTGCGCCGTGATGATCATCATCGTCATCAGCGTCAGCCTGATCGACCTGGTCTCCGCGCGTATCCGCAAGCTTCTCATCTGACCCTGGAAAGATCATGTTGACCGTGGATGACATCTCGCGCCTGCTGGCTGGCAAGGGCCAGCGGCAGTATGGGCGCGAAGCCGTGAGCCAGCTGGATCATGCGCTGCAGTGCGCACAGCTGGCCGAGGAGAACGGGGAGACGCCCGAGACCGTCACCGCCGCCCTGCTGCACGACCTCGGGCACCTGCTGGCCTGCGAGCCGCAGGAGCACGCGGCCGCGCCGCGCGAGCGCGACGACCTGCACCAGTACATCGCCCTGCCCTTCCTGCGCGGCCTCCTGCCGCCGGCAGTGATGGAGCCGATCCGCCTGCACGTGGACGCCAAGCGCTATCTCTGCTTCGCCGAGGCCGCGTACTGGGGCACGCTCTCGCCGGCCTCCCAGCGCAGCCTGGAACTGCAGGGCGGGGTATACGGCGAGGAAGAGGCACGGCGGTTCATGGCCCAGCCCTTTGCGGCGGAGGCCGTGCGCCTGCGGCGCTACGACGATGGGGCCAAGGACCCGGCCAGGGCCACGCCGCCGCTCGCGCACTTCATGCGGGTGCTGGAAACCGTCGTGGCCCGCCACGAGGCCACGGCCGCGCCGCCGCGCGCAGTGAGCGTCAGCATTTAGCACTCGTCTGGTCAACCAGCCTGCCACTGGTCATAATTCGCGCCCCGGCGGCCTGCCGATGTGACACGGGCTTGATGACCACCCAGCGAACTCTCGACGGACTGCGGCGCGCTCTTCTGAGTGCGTTCGTACTCATGTCCGTCGCGGGATGCGCGCTGGTGGTGCGCGGCACGCAGCAGAGCATCAAGGTCGACGCGGTCTCACGCGAAGGCAATGCGCTGGAGGCCGATTGCCGGCCCAGCGGCGGCACGCTGCAGCCAGCGGCCGCGGCGGCGCCCGCGCCGGCTCACAGCCTCACGGTGCGCCGTTCCATCGATGACCTGCTGATCAGCTGCACCTCGCAGGGCAAGGTCGTGGCGACGGCGAAGGTCGTCTCGCGCTCCGACATGGGGCTGGTGAGCCTCGTGGTCGGCGGAATGATCAGCGCCAGCATCGACCACCTCTCGGGCGCGGCCTTCGCCTATCCGGAATGGATCACGCTGGTGGCCGGAGAGGACCGCGTCTACGACCGGCGCGACAGCCCCGACGGGCCTTGGACCGGCGCGCTCCTGAAATCGCTCGGCCCGCCGCCGAGCGTCGTCGTGCGCACGGACCGCCCGCCTGCCTTCGCCTTCTACCGGGCCGACTTCAACGTGCCAGCGAGCCACCTGCGGGAGCCCGGTGCCCGGCCTACCGGTCGCGACACCTACAACGCCGAGAAGCTGGCCGCCGCCATGAACTGCAGCGCGACGCCACGCGCGGTGCTGGTCGAGCGCGGCGCCGGCTTCGAAATCCACCACGTGGCCTGTTCCGCCGCCGCCGACCTGCTGCTGCGCTGCGAATACGGCCGCTGCCGCGAGCAGCCGCCCGTGGTGCTCGTGCAGGCACCATAGGCCGCTTCAGGCGGACCGGAAGGGCCGCTCCCGCATCCACTTGGTCGCGACCCATTTCTCGCCGCGCAGCACCGGGCTGCTGGCGTGCAGCGAGGCATGGTCGAGCTGTCCCGCGCCGTTGCAGTACTCGAAGTACACCGCGTTGCCACGCTGCGGCGAGACGACCCAGCCAGCCTCGGGAAAGACCGTCTCGCCGCCCCCTGGCACGTCGTTGAGGTAGCTGACCATCGTGCTCACCCGCTGGCCGCTGCGCGCGATGGAGGCCACGTTGGCCGGGTTGGAGGGCACGAGGAAGTCGAAGTGCGGCGCGCTGCCCGCACCCTCCGGGTAATGCAGCACTTGCAGGCCCTCGCCGTGCTCCACCGGCAGGTTCATCACTTCGGCGATGCGCCGGTCGAGACGCGCGATGAAGTCGTTCTCCAGCAGGCGGAAGAACATGCCGAAGCTGCCGCGCAGGCCGGTCACGACATCGCGGCCGGTCTTCGGGTCAACCACCGTCGAGGGCGCAAGGCGCGGGCGCGCGAGCGCGATGAGCCGCTCGCACTCCTCAGGGGCCAGCACGTCGTTCAGCACCGCGAGCATCGGCTGCGCGGCGCGCGCCGCGACACGCACGCCGCGGTCCGAGGTGGCGATCATGGTGCCTGGCCGCAGACGCGGCGCGTCGTGGCGGTACGCGGGCACTTGCGCCTGCGGCGGCTCCGCCATCTCGACCGCGTCGAGCGGCGCCGGGTTGCCGCGCGCGCGCGCTTCGGCGAAGGCAGCGACGATCGCACGAGCGGCCTCCGGCGCCATCTTCTGGCGCTGCATCTCCGCGGCGATGTCCGCCGGCACCCGGCCGGCGGCCAGATGCCGCTGAATCCACTCGCCCAGCGCGGGCGAGAAACGCACGACCGTCGTCATCGCCTACATGTCGGCCGCGACCCAGCCGGCATCGGTCTGCCGGAAGGTCTCCGTCAACTGCGCGCTGCCCGCGCCGCGCAGCACGTTCGCCACCACCGGGAAGACCCTCTGCGCCTCCGGGTCCTGCATCCACGGCGCAGGCTCGGCACGGTAGGTGTAGCTGACCACCATCTGCCCCCCGGCCTGCGGGTTGACCGGCGCTGTCCAGCCGACGACCTTGTCGAGGCTCAGCTTCGCGGCGCAGAAGTCGCTCGGCGGCGCCTTGCCGCCGGCCTGTTCGCGGCCGCGCGCGACGTAGTACTTGCGGCCTTCGTCGGTGAGCGCATAGCGCCGCACCTTGACGAGGTGCGACACGCCCTCGTCGTCCTTCAAGTCGACCTCGGCGACCGACATGGCGACCAGGCCGAGCTTCTCCAGCACCGGCATCTGCACGGCATTGCGCGCGTTGCTGCGGATCTCGCGCTCGTTCACGTCGATGGGCCACTGGCTCTTGCCGACGCAGAGTTCACCGCGCTGGGCGAGGTAGGTGTTCATGGCGGCCGTGAAGTTCTCGGCCGTCGCTTCGTTCGGCTTCGCGCAGGCTGCCAGGCCGAGCACGCCGGCCATGGCGAGGCCGCACACGGCGGTGGAGATGATCAGGCGCACGCGTTTGGGTTCAGTGTTCATTTCTGGGTGCAGGTTCAGTTGGTGCAGGGTCCGGCGACGGGCGGCGTGGCCGGCGGCTTGTAGTCGTCGGTCAGCGTGTTGAGGAAGCAGGCGAGGTCGGCGATGTCCTGCTCGGACATCGGCGGTGCGCTGTGCGCCGGGCGCCCGTCCTGCGGCATCTGCGGATCGATGTTGCCGACGAACTGCGCTGGCAAATCGTCGTACTTCTTCACCGTGCCGCCGGTGTACTGCGTGGTGATCAGGCCGAAGGTGGGAAAGCCGGCGTCCGGCGTGGCCTTCGGCGTGCCGCCGATGGTCGGATACCAGATCTCCGGCATCGTGTCGCGCGTGTTGTAGAAATGGATGACCTGGTCCAGCGAGTGCATGACGCCGTTGTGGAAGAAGCTCTTGCGCGTGGCGACATTGCGCAGCGTGGGCGCCTTGAACATGCCGCAGAAGGTGTTGCCGGCCACGGGCGGATGGTCGGTGCGCAGCGGCCCGCACAGGCCGATGTCGAAGTACTGCGGATCGGCGTTGGCGGCGAGCTTCGCGTTGCGCGGCACGCCGATCGCTTCGTAGGAGAAGTCGGTGAAGAGCGCGCTGCTGCCGTTGAGCCCCGCGCCCTGGTAGTGGCAGGAGGCGCAGTTGCCGGTGTTCGGGTTGACGAAGACCTTCATGCCCCGCGCCTCGGCCGGCGTCAGCGCGCCGCCGACCTTGTTTCCGGCATAGAGGTCGTACTTGCTCGAATAAGGATGGAAGCTGACATCCTCCAACTGGAAGGCCTGCAGCGCAACGCGGGCATTCTGGAACGCGGCATCCGGGTCGGCGAAGACCTCGGTGCCGAAAGCCTGCTGGAACAGCGCGGCGTAAGGCGCCGTCTTCAACTTCGAGACCACGTCGGCAGCGCTGGCGTTGGCCATCTCGTTCGGGTCGAGCAGCGGGATGCCGGCCTGTTCGGCGAGCGTGGGCGCGCGGCCGTCCCAGGCGAAGCCGCCGCCTGGGCCGGGCACGCTGATGCCATCGGGGTTGTCGAGCAGGTCGGCGTAAGGTGGCGTCGCGTCCTTGTAGCGCAACGAGGGCACGGCGCGCGGGCCCTGGCGGTCGAGCTTTTCGCCGCCGAGCTGAACCGAGAGATCGTTCGGTGGGCCGTACGCCGCGCTCGGGTCGTGGCAGCTCGCGCAGGACATCTTGCCCGAGCCCGAGAGCCGTTGATCGAAGAACATCTTCTGGCCGACCTGCGCGGCCAGGCTGAGCTTGGAGCTGGTCGCCGCCGACGCGCCCGCCGAGGCGGACGGCGAGGAGGCGGACGAACCCGAGCCACCGCCGCATGCGGCGAGCATGCCGCTGAGCGCGATGGCGAGGATGAATGGGGGTGTGCGCATGGCTGCTTCCTGCGGGTCACCGGCTGTGGTGCCGAAAAACGAAAAAGGACGGCTCGCGAAAGCCGCCCCAGGGTCCGGTGCCGGCCGCCGGCCGGGGCGTGCTCGACGCCCACGGCAGGCGACCCTGCCGCGTGCCTTCCTTACTTCTTCAGCGCCCACACATTGGTCTGGTCGGCATCGGCACCCACCTGTGCGGCCGTCGACACGTCGGCCGATTGCTTCTGCGTATAGCTCGCCGCGGCAATCCAGGCGTGGTTGATCGGACGCACCGAGTCGAAGTGGGTATCGGCGCTGCCGGTGTATTCGGGCAGCTTCAGGATGTTCTGCGCAATGAAGCGCTCGGTGTACTTCGAGCGGTTCATGTACGAGCCATCCACCGCCGGGTCGGCCAGCTGGAACATGTCCTGGAAAGTGCGCACCAGCGCGAAATGGCTGTAGGCGTCGTTGTCCTTCACGCCCTTGGGCGCGTCGGGCTGGTTGGTCAGGATGCCGAAGATGCTTTCGCCGTGGCCGCGGTTGCCCTTGGTGTAGTTGTTGATCGAGCTGTCGACCGAGAAGGTGCCGTCGGCGTTCTGCGTCAGGGGCTTGGCCACGGTGCTGTTCGACACGTTCCAGCCGCAGCAGGAATTCAGGCCGCCGGTGGCGTTGCCCTCATCGAACATCAGGATGATCGCGACCTTCTTCTGGCGGTTCTTCCACAGCGGCGAGGCCTGGATCTTCTTCACCAGCGCATCGACATAGTTGTCGCCGCGCGCGATGATCGCCCCGCCGGTGGCGACGGGCACGTTGTTGGCAACACCGGAGCAGTCGCTGGCGGTAATTTGCGTCGGGTCCGCGCCGACGGTGCCACGCACCGTGATGCCGTGCATGTCATCGCACTGGTCGGGCACCAGGAAGTTCAGCGTGCCGACCTTCCCGGAAGCGAGGTCGGTGCCGAGCTGGTCCATGTCCCAGGTAGCGGGCACGGCATAGTCCGTGCTGGAGGTCTTCAGCGCGGCATCCCACTGGCCGCCACCCATCGTGCGGTTGCTGTACTTCCATTCGGGCGCACTGCGCACATTCTGGTAGGCCATGCCGGGGTGGTGCTTGGTCTTGTAGAGGCCCGCGGGCAGTGGCAGGTCGAGGTTCGGCGTGCCAACGGCGGTGGCGTTGCCGGCGAGCGTGCCAGCTGCGTAGATGTGGTCCTGCGCGATCACGGCCGGGTCGGCCACGCTGTCCGTGCGGAAATCCTGGCCAGGATTCATCGACTCGTTGTAGGTACGCCAGGTCAGGCCGGCAGCCGTCAGCGCGTTGAACAGGTTCGGCTTGCCGACGATGTTGTGATTGACGGCGGCGGCCTGCGTGCAGGTCGCGGCGAAGGGCGACTTCGCGAGGCCGGGTTGCGTGTTGTCCGGCACCGGCAGGTCCTGCACGGCATTCGGGCCTGTCGCATCGCAGTTCCACTGGCTGTCGTCGCTGATGCCGAAGTCGTCGGCGCCGCCGAGCGCGGTGTAGTTGGGCTCGCTGGGGTTGCCGGTAGCGTAGTAGGCGGTCAGCTGGTTGCCCGCGTCGAGCAGGGCGTTGATCTTGGGCGCGAAGGCGGAGCCCTTGATCGAAGATGTGGCCTTGTTCTCGAGCATCACGACGAACACGTTGTCGTAGCGCGGGATGCCTTCGACGTTGAAGGCGGCCTGCTGTGACTGCGCGAAGGTGATGGGGGCGCGCTTGTCCTCGCCGGTCACCGCGGAGTTCGGCGTCACGCCAACCATCTTGTTGAGCTTCGGGTCGCCGCCGGGCACGGCCAGATCGTCAGGGTAGAGATCCTTGCGGTCGAGCTTGGTGATGGCATAGGTGAAGCGGTTGTCCAGCGCCTTCGACTCGGCCAGCATCGCGGCGCCGTCCGCGCCGGCGACTGTGCCGACGTCGGCGATCAGGGTGGCGGGCGCGACGCCGATGCGGGTCGCGAGGTTGGCCTTCTCGGTGGCGTAGTCGGTTCCGTTGGCCTCCGCCATGCGCGCGATTTCCGCGGACAGCGGGCTGATCACGATCTTGCCGGCGGCCTGCTCGTTGACCTGGCCGAGCGACACGCGCAACACGTCGCGGCTCGTCACCTTCGCACCGCTGGCGGTGTTGACGGCGTCGGTGCCGATGTCGGCGATCAGCGCGGCATTGGCGCCGACCTTGAGCGAGAACTGGCCCTTGGCATCCGTGGTGGCCGGGTTCTCGGAAGGCGCGCAGCGGCCGTCATTGTCGGCATCGACGCACACCTTCGCGCCGGCATAGTAGGCCGGGTTGATGGTCGGATCGGTCGGGCTGCCTGCCTTGAAGTTGGTCGCGGTCACGACGCCGTTGAGCGTCACGCTGCTGGCGGACGGGGGTGGGGCGCTGCCGTCATCGCTGCCGCCGCCGCACGCGGCGAGGATGGAAGCGGCGATGATCGTGAGCGACGCGCGAAGGACGTTCTTGGGTGTTGTCATGGGGTCCGGACGTAGGTTGACGATTGACGCGGTGCGAATCGGCGGCCGAAGCAGGCTCGATTCGGCCGGGCGGAGAGTCCACCCGGTCGCAGAGGACTCTAGGTTTGGGCTGTGACTGCAACGTGTCCCGGAAATTAGGTTTTCCTAAGAAACGAGATCGTTCTTGTCAACGGAAAAAATCCACGAACGTTGCGGGTGCTCAAGCAGAATCGACTGTCCGTCGCGTCATGACGACGACAGGACCTCGACAGAAAAAAACTCGACAGAAACCTCGACAAGAAGCCCCCCGAATGCCTCGATTGATGTGGATGGAGAAGCCCGGCGAGTCCCGGCAAGTGACGCTGAAGCCCGAAGACAACCGGATCGGCCGCATCGACGCCAACGATGTCGTCATCGATGCGGACCAGGTGAGCCGGGTCCACGCGTGCATCACCGTGGAGCCGGCCTTCGTCACGCTGCGTGACCTGGGCAGCCGCAACGGCACCTTCGTCAACGGCGTGCGGGTGGAGACCCAGGTGCTCGCGAGCGGCGACAGCATCCGCATCGGGACCTGCGACATCCTCTTCGTGGCCAGCGACCAGGAATTCACGCAGGTGGAGGCGCTGCGCCTGCTGACGGTGCCCGGCCTGCTCATCGACATCGACAAGCTCGCTGCGGCCTCCCGGACGACGTGAGGGCGCAACGGCCATGCCTGCTTCGCGAGAAGTAGTGCACGCGCCCTCTCTTTAAGCCGCCGAGGCGCCCGCGGAGATGGGGCCGCCACGGGCTCGCGCGCCTAAGATGCCGCGCACCCAACCTCGCGGCATCGCCCGCACCGCAGCCCGCTCATGAACGCCCTCCTCAGCAAACTCGTCCGCTCACCCGTTGCCCGGCTCGGCGCCATCGCCGTGCTCGGCTTGCTGGTAGCCGCTGGCGTGTACCTCCACCAGCGTCCGCACGAAGCGCAGGCACCGCGCCTGAGCGGCCCCGCGCGGGAGATGCGCCAGGAACCGGACCAATGGACGAAGGTGGAGAAAGACGGCTCCGACCTGCTGCGCGACCTGCGCGCCGACCGGGTGGCAGCGGTCGGCATCGCCGCCAGCGCCGTGCTCGTGAGCACCACGCAGGGTGAGCGCTACTTCGTGGTCGACGGGCGGGGCTCCTTCGCCGCCCTGGTGGTCGGCGAGGCGAAGGAAGCGGGCCGCAAGCCCTTCCAGCTCATCGTGCTGCCGGACACCAAGATCGGCACGCCCGCCGAGGATGCCAGCCTGCTCGTCACCGTGCGCGACCTGGTCGGCGTGCTGCTGCCGGTGCTCCTCATCGGCGTGCTGCTCTACATGATGAAGGACAGTCTGTGGGGCGGCGCGAAGCGGGTCGAGAAGCCGGGCGCGCTGAAGTTCGAAGAGGTCATCGGCGCCGGCGAGGCCAAGCTGGCGCTGCGGGATATCGTCGACTACCTGAGAGACCCGAAGCGCTTCACGGCCCTCGGCGCGCGGCCGCCGTGCGGCGTGCTGATGCTGGGCGGCCCGGGCGTGGGCAAGACGCTGCTGGCCAAGGCGCTGGCCGGCGAATGCGGCGCGGGCTTCATCGCGGCGAATGGCAGCGAGTTCACTTCCAAGTTCTTCGGCGTCGGCGTGCAGAAGGTCAGGAAGCTCTTCGAGACCGCGCGCAAGAACGCACCCTGCATCCTCTTCATCGACGAGATCGACGGCATCGCCAAGCGCACCTCCACCGGCGCCGGCCCCGCCGAGTCGGAGAGCAACCGGATCATCAACCAGTTGCTGGTGGAGATGGACGGCTTCGCGGCGAACGAGGGCGTGATCGTGGTCGGCGCCACCAACCTTGCCGACAACCTCGACGAGGCGCTGCTGCGCGAAGGCCGCTTCGACCGCCGCGTGAACGTCAAGCTGCCGGACGTGCGCGACCGCGCGGCCATCTTCGCGCTCTACGCGGGCAAACTGAGGATCGAGGGCGAGATCGACTACGAACAGCTCGCGCGCCTGACGACCGGGCTTTCGCCCGCCACCATCGCCTACATCGTCAACCACGCCGCGCTGGTGGCCGCGCGCGCGGGCGCGGCGTCCGTGCGGATGCGGCACATGATGGAAGCCATCGAGACGCCGCGCATCGGCGAGCTCAACGGCGCGCAGCGCGCCCTCACGGGCCGCGAGCGCCGCTACATCGCGGTGCACGAGGCCGGCCATGCGCTGGCCTCGGTGGTGCTGGGCTACGGCAAGGTCGAGAAGGTCACCATCCTGCCGCGCGGCGGCGCCCTGGGCGTCACGCTGGTCACGCAGGACGAGGACCGCACGCTGGTGCTCAAGAGCGACATGGAGAAGCACATCCAGATGCTCCTGGGCGGCCGCAACGCCGAACTGGCAGTGTTCGACGAGGCCTCCAGCGGGGCCAGCCAGGACTTGCAGCAGGCCTCGCAACTGGCGCTGGACATGGTGGGACGCTACGGCTTCGGCGAGGACGGCTCGCTCTTCAGCCTGGGCGCACTGCCGGCGCAACATTCGTCGCGCCAGGTCTCGGCCTCGGTGCGGCAAGCCACGCTGCTGCTGGACGGCCTCAATGAGAAATGCCAGCAGATCATGCGCACGCACCGGCGCGCGCTGGACGAACTCACCGAGGAACTGCTGGAGCAGGAAACCGTGTCCGGCGAGCGTGTGCTGGAACTGGTCGGCCTGCGCGGCCCCGTCGCCCTGGTCGCCTGAAGCAGGCGATGCGGACGAGGGGCCGGCGAGCCGCCGTCAGGCCAGCTTGAACGGCAGTTCGCGCACCGGCTTGCCGGTGATCGACGCCACCGCGTTCGCGAAGGCCGGCGCGAGCGGCGGCAGGCCGGGCTCGCCCATGCCGGTCGGCGCGTCGCCGCTGGGCACCGTGTACACCGCGATCTTCGGCATGTCCGTGATGCGCGGCACGGCGTAGTCGCCGAAATTGCTCTGCTCGACCACGCCGTCCTTCAGTGTGATCGCGCCGCCTGGCAGGCACATCGACAGGCCCATCAGCGCCGCGCCCTGCACCTGCGCCTCCAGGCTGCGCGGGTTCACGACGAGGTTGCAGTGCACGCCGGCCGTCACTTCGTGCAGCACCGGGACGCCGTCCTTCACCGAGGCCTCGACCACGTAGGCGACGACCGAGTTGAAGGACTCATGCACCGCCACGCCCCAGGCCCGCCCGTCGGCCAGCTTCTTCTTGCCGTAGCCGGACTTGTCGACCGCCAGCTGCAGCGCCGCCTTGTGGCGCGGATGCTCGCCCGCGATCAGCTTCATGCGATAGGCCACCGGGTCCTGCTTCGTCGCGCGGGCGATCTCGTCGACCAGCGTCTCCATCACGAAGGCGGTGTGGGTCGAGCCCACGCTGCGCCACCAGAGCACCGGCACATTGACCTTGGGGTGGTGCACCGTGAGCCGCATCGGTACGTCGTACGGCTCCTTCATGCCCTCGGTGGCCGTGCCGTCGATGCCGTCCTTCACCATCATCGATTCGAAGGCGGTGCCGGCCATGATCGACTGGCCGACGATCACGTGGTCCCACGCGGCGACCTTGCCCTGCGCGTCGAAGCCGATCTTCGCGGTGTGCAGGTGCATCGGCCGGTAATAGCCGCCGCGGATGTCGTCCTCGCGGCTCCACAGGGTGCGGATCGGCGCGCTGACGCCGGCCGCCTGCGCCGCCTTCACGACGGCGCAGGCCTCGACCACGTAGTCGCTGCTCGGAATGCCGCGCCGGCCGAAGCCGCCGCCGGCCATCTGCACGTTCAGCTTCACGTTCTCGGCCGGCAGGCCCAGGACCTTGGCGGCGGCGACGCCGTCGAAGCCCGGCATCTGCGAGCCCAGCCACAGCTCGGCCTTGTTGCCGCTGAGCTGGACGGTGCAGTTCAGCGGCTCCATCGGCGCGTGCGCGAGGTAGGGGAACACGAATTCGGCGTCGATCTTCTGCGGCGCAGTGGAAAGGCCGGAGACATCGGCGTCGAACCGGCGCGGGCCGGGCTTGGCCGCCGTCTCGCGGTACTGCGCGAGTTGCTTCGCGGTGTCGACCTTCTCGACCGCGCTGGTGTCCCATTCGACCTTGAGCGCGTCGCGGCCCTGCTTGGCGGCCCAGTAACCCTCGGCCACCACGGCCACGCCCTCGCCACCGCGATCGAGCGGCACGCGCAGCACGGCCTTCACGCCCTTCACGGACTTGGCGGCGCTGTCATCGAGCGACTTCAGCTTGCCGGCGAACACCGGCGGATGCGCGACCACGGCGGTCAGCATGCCGGGCAGGCGCACGTCGATGCCGTAGCTTTGATGGCCGCTGGACTTGTCCTTCGCGTCCAGCCGGCCGGTGGCCTTGCCGATCAGGCGAAAGTCCTTCGGGTCCTTGAGCTTGACCGTGGCGGGCACCGGCAGCTTCATTGCGGCCTCGGCCAGTTCACCGTAGCCCAGTTGCTTGCCGCCCGGGCCGATGACGACGCCGTTGCGAGTGCGCAGCGCCGAGGGATCGGTCTTCCACTGCGCCGCGGCCGCGCCGACCAGCATCGCGCGGGTGCGCGCGCCAAGTTCGCGGTACTGCGTGTATGAATGCGCGATGGAGCCCGAGCCGCCTGTGATGTGCATGCCGAACACCGGGTCGATATAGGCCGGGTCGTTGCCGCCATGCACGCTCTTGACCTTGGACCAGTCGGCGTCAAGCTCCTCCGCCAGGATCATCGGCAGCGAGGTCTGCACGCCCTGGCCGAAATCGAGCCGGTTGATGGTGATGGTGGTGGTGCCGTCCCTGTCGATGCGCACGAAGGCCGAGGGCTGCTGCAGCGGCTTCAGGCCGGCGGGCTTCGGGTCGTCCTGCGCCAGCGTGGCGAGCGGGAAGACGCCGAGCGCGAAGCCACTGACCGCCGTCATCTTGAGGAAGCTGCGGCGCGGGAGGCCTTCGGCCATGGCAGGGTCGCGGCCGGTCGCCGTCAGCGCCTGAAGGTTCTTCGGCAACTCGAAGGTGGTGGAGTCGAAATGCATGGTGTGTTCCCTTCCTTCAGGCGAGCGACCTGGCGGCATCGCCGACCGCGGCGCGGATGCGGGCATAGGTTCCACAGCGGCAGATGTTGCCGGCCATGGCGGAGTCGATCTCGGCCTCGGTCGGCAGCTTGCCGGCGGGGACGGTCTTGAGGAAGGCAGTGGCCGACATGATCTGGCCGCTTTGACAGTAGCCGCATTGCGCCACGTCGTGCTTCACCCACGCCTCGTGCACGGCCTTGCCGACCTTGTCGGTGCCGCCCGCGACCGCCTCGATGGTCGTGATCTTCTGCCCCGCCGCGGCTGAGATCGGCGTCACGCAGGAGCGGATCGCCTGGCCGTTGAGGTGCACGGTGCAGGCGCCGCACAGTGCGGCGCCGCAGCCGAACTTCGTACCCGTCATGCCGAGCGTGTCGCGCAACGCCCAGAGGATGGGGGTGGAGGGGTCGGCATCGACCTGCCGGTCCTGTCCGTTGATATTGAGCGTGCTCATCGTGGCGTCCTTCTTTTGGTGAACATAAATTCGGGCAAACGATAGTCCTGTGGACATATCCGACAGAAAAACTAGGCTTTGATGCCGTCCCAGCAGAGACCGAAGGCCATCGCCAGATGGGCTTCGGTGCGGGCCAGGGTGCCGGAGCGCAGCATGTTGGCGGTCTCTCGCACCGAGCCGGCGAAGCTGTTGATCAACATGGTCGTCGGCACGTCCTTCAGGATCTGCTGGGCCTTGGCCGCCTCGATCAGGTCGACCCAGTCCTTGATGAGCCGGGCCGACAGGTTGCGGCTGGCCTCGCTGAACCAGGGCGAGTTGTAGTACTGCTCGATGAACACGACCTGCGCGTAGTGCGTGAGGCGGTGTTCCAGCCAGTTGAGCCACATCCGCTGGAAGCGGCTGCGCATCGGCTGCGCGGGGTCGTCGCCCTGCATCAGGCTGGCGGCGGTCTCGGTCTTGGCCTGCTCGTAGAGCGCGACCATCAGTTCTTCCTTGGACTTGAAGTAGACGTACAGCGTGCCGGTGGCCAACCCAGCCTCGCGCGCGATGGCGGCCATGGTCAGGCCGCTCAGGCCGGTCTGCTCCACGAGCGTGAACGTGGCCTTCGCGATGGCGCGCAGCTTGTCTTCGTCCTTCGGTTTCACCGTTGGATCATAGCTGAATGATTGTTCGGTAAAACCGTGGCTTTGGCCGTCTACGCAGGAAAACACCTACCGGCACGGCATTGTCGAAGGGTTGGTGCAACGATACAGTAAATCGTTACACAAGACGGGCGCACAGCCCTCGCAAACCAAGCAGGAGACAAGACATGAGCCACTTCTCGCGCCGCCAGTTCGTCCATTCCACCGCCGCCGCGTCGATCGCCATCGCGACCGCCGGCCTCTCGCGCAGCGCGCAGGCGCAGGGCACGCTTGCCCTGCGCCTGTCGTCCTCGCACGTGGCGGATCTCAACTCCTCGCATTTCGCCTGGTACCAGCTGATGCAGGAGAACCTGAAGAAGGCGGTGGGCGAGCAGATCCGCATCGACTACTTCCCGAACAACCAGCTCGGCAAGGAAAGCGACGTGGTGCAGCAGGTCAAGGTCGGCTCGATCGACATGATGCTCACGGGTTCGTCCATCTGGGCCACCGTCACGCCGCAGTTCGGCATGCTGGACCTGGGTTACCTCTTCGACAGCTACGAGCACGTGGCGCGCGCGCTGGACGGCGGCGTGGGCGCGAAGCTCAACGACATGCTGGTGAAGGGCACGGGCTGCCAGGTCGTCACCTGGGGCGCGCACTACGGTGCGCGCAACGTCTACACCAAGCAGCCGGTGCGCTCGCTCGCCGAGGTGAAGAACGTCAAGCTGCGCGTGCTGCCCACGCCGGCCTTCATCGAGACCTTCAAGATCATGGGCGCCATCCCGACGCCGATCTCCTTCGGCGAGCTCTACATGGCGGCGCAGACCGGCGTGGTCGACGGCTTCGAACACGACGCCGCCACGGTGCTGGCGAGCAAGCTCAACGAGGTGGTGAAGCACTGCTGGATGACGGAGCACCTCTTCAGCCCCATGGTGTGCGTCGCCGGCAAGCGGGCCATGGACAAGATCCCCGCCGCGCTGCACCCGGCCTTCCTCAAGGCCGCGGCCGACTCCACCCTGCAGCAGCGCGAGATCGGCACGCAGAAGGGCCTGCAAGCGATCGAGGAGCTCAAGCGCCTGGGCATCAGCTTCACGCCCATGGCGAAGAACGAGCGCGACCAGGTGCGAAAGGAGATGGAGACCCGCCTGTGGGCGAGCTTCGCCAGGCAGTACCCGGAGACGGGGCCGCTCTTCGCCGCCATCAACGCCGCGCGGGCCTGACCCATGGCCGCAGCCATGTCGGGCACGCTTCCCCCGCTCGCGCAACCCGCCCTGGGCTTCAGCGTCGGCCACGCTTCGGGGCGCTGGCTGGCCTGGCTGACGCGCATCACCGAGTACGTGGCCGGCGTGGTACTGGCCATCGATGTGCTGGTGGTCTTCGTCTCGGTGATCTTCCGCTACTTCCTGCACGACCCTTTCGACTGGGCGGAGGAGGTGGCGCGGGCGCTGATGATCATCCAGGTCTTCTTCGGTGCCGCGACGGTGCTGGCGCGCAGCCAGCACGTGGGCGTGGACCTCTTCCGCGGCCTGCTGCCGGCGCACTGGCAGCCGGCGCTGATCCAGTTCGGCAGCTGGATCATCGTGGGCGTGTCGGCCTGCCTCTTCGCGTCATCCTGCGAGTTGCTGGTCGACTCCTACAGCATGACCACCTCCATCGGCCTGCCGCAGTGGATCTACATCTACCCGGTGAGCGTCGGCAGCCTGTTCATGACGCTCTTCGGCCTGGCCAACGCGCTCAACGGACCGCGGCGCGTCGTGTGGTCCACGCTGGGCGTGGGCATCGCGCTCACGGCTCTGGTGGTCGCCTGGAACACGCTGCTGCCCGCGCACGCGATCCCGCCCTGGCTGCTGCTGACCATCGGCTTCGTGGGCGGCCTGGCGCTGGGCGTGCCCATCGCCTTCGTGCTGGCCCTGTCCTCGCTGGTGTTCTTCATGGCCGACCCGTCGCTGCCGATGCTGGTGTACTCGCAACAAGTGATGGCCGGCACCGACCACTACGTGCTGCTGGCCATCCCCTTCTTCGTGCTCGCGGGCCTGCTGATGGAGGCCAACGGCATGTCCTCGCGCCTCATCGAGCTGCTGCTGCGCATGTTCGGCCGCCTGCGCGGCGGCCTCGGGCTGATCACCATCACGGCTACCGCCTTCTTCTCCGGCGTCTCCGGCTCCAAGCTGGCGGACATCGCGGCCGTCGGCGGCATCATCATGCCGGCGGTGCGCAAGACGAAGCAGGACCCGAACGAGACGGCCGGCCTGCTCGCCTGCACCGCCGTCATGGCCGAGACCATCCCGCCATGCATCAACATGATCATCATGGGCTTCGTCGCGAACATCTCGATCGCCGGGCTCTTCATGGCGGGGCTGGTGCCGGCGGTGGTGATGGCGCTGTCCCTCGCGGCCGTGACCATCTACGTCGGCAGCAAGATCAACCCCGACGAGGCATTCGACGTGCGCACGCCGATGTTCCGGCTGCTGGGCGGCGCGCTGGTGGCGCTGGTGATGGTCGCGATGATCGGCAAAGGCGTGACCTCGGGCATCGCGACCTCCACCGAGGTCTCGGCCTTCGCGGTGGTCTATGCGCTGGTGGTCGGCTGGCTGGCCTTCCGCGAGCTCACCGTGCGCTCGGTCGCGCGACTCTTCGTGCGATCGGCCTCGATGGCCGGGGGCATCCTCTTCATCGTGGCGGCGGCGTCGAGCCTGTCCTTCGCGCTCACGATCCAGCAGATCCCGCAGTACCTGTCGGAGTTCATGATCGGCTTCGCGCATGGCTACGGCAGCACCATGTTCGTCTTGCTGTCGGTGCTGATCATGATCGTCTTCGGTGCCATCCTGGAAGGGGCGCCGGCGCTGATCATCTTCGGCCCGCTGCTCACGCCCATCGCAGCGCAGCTGGGCGTGAACCCCCTGCACTTCGGCACGGTGATGGTGATCGCCATGGGCTTCGGCCTGTTCGCGCCGCCGGTGGGCCTCGGGCTCTTCGCGACCTGCGCCATCACCGGCACCCATGTTCGCGACGTGGCGCGGCCCATGATGAAATACCTGGCGGTGCTCTTCGTCACGCTGGTGGTGCTGGTGCTCGTGCCGGCCTTCTCCCTCTGGCTGCCGGCACGCATGGGTCTTTGATGAGGATGACAGGAAGGTTTCAGTGAGCAGGATCAGCGATGTGGCCCAGAAGGCGGGCGTCTCCACCAGCACGGTCTCGAACGTGCTCAACGGCCGAGGGGACCGCATGGCCCCCGGCACGCTGGCGCGCGTCGAGGCCGCGATCCGCGAGCTCAAGTACCGGCCCAACACCTCCGCGCGCCAGCTCAAGACCGGCCACACGCCGCTGCTCGGGCTGCTGGTGCCCTCGATGGCCAACCCGATGTACGGGTTCATCGCGCGCGAGATCGAGACTCTGGCGCAGGAGCGCCACGGCTTCCGCATCATGATCGGCAACACCTACCGCGACCGCGACAAGGAGGCGCGCTTCTTCGACGACCTGCTCGCGCACGGCGTGCGGGGCGTGATCATCATCTCCTCGCTGGTCGACGAAGGCCACTTCGAATCGGCCGCCGAGCGCGGGCTGGTGATGGTGAGCTACGACCGCCGCGCCACGCCGGGCGCACCATCGGTCATCGACCACGTGACGGTGGACAGCTTCGAGTCGGCCCGGCTCGCCACCGCGCACCTGATCGAACACGGCCACCGGCGGCTCGCCTTCGTCACCCCCTCCGGCCGCACGATGAGCCGGACGGAGAAGATCAACGGGTTTCTCGCGGCCGCGAAGGCCGCGGGGCTGGAGGCGGGCGCGGAAGTGATCGAGCGGCCGCCCGCCGACGAATACGGCGACTCGATGATGAGCGAGCTCGGCCGCGAGCAGGCCCGCCTGCTGGCGCGCTCGGCCACGCGGCCCACCGGCGTGGTCGGCGTCAACGACCTGCTGGCCTTCGGTCTGATGGCGGGCTTCCGCGACGCGGGCCTCTCGGTGCCGGGCGACGTCTCCGTCGTCGGCATCGACAACGTCTTCCTCTCCACGCTCATGTACCCGGCCATGACCTCCGTGCGGGTGCCCGTGCCCGAGATGGCGCAGGTCATGGTCGAGCGCGTCATGGCCCGGCTCGCGGATGCGCGCCTGCCGACAGCCGAGTTCATCTTCCCGCCCACGCTCGTGGCGCGCGACTCCGTCGCGCCGCCGCGTGCCTAGCGGCGCCCGCACATCACGAACGAAATTTCAATGACCACGGTCTTCGTCAGCCACCCGCCGAGCAAGCTCGACCACTACTTCGGCACGCGCGCCACCGCCGCCCTGCGCGCCATCGCCGAAGTACGCTTCAATCCCGCCGAGCGGGATCTCGCCTCCGACGAACTGGCCACGCTGGCGCGGGGCTGCGACGCCATCATCTCCTACCGCCAGACGCCGGGCGAGGAGGCGCTCTTCGCCGCGCTGCCGGCGCTCAAGGCCTTCCTGCGCTGCGCCATCGACATCCGCAACATCGACGTGGCGGCCGCGAGCCGGCACGGCGTGCTGGTCACGCAGGCGAGCGCGGGCTTCATCCCCGCGGTGTCGGAATGGATCGTGGGCGTGATGATCGACTTGAGCCGCCACATCAGCGCCTCGGCCGCGCTTTATCACGCGGGGAAGCAGCCGCCGCCGGTGATGGGCCGCGAGTTGCGCGGCGCGGTGCTGGGCGTCATCGGCTACGGGCAGATCAGCCGCCACTTCTGTGACATCGCGCTGGCGCTGGGCATGCGGGTCGTGGTGCACGACCCCTACGCCGACACCGGCCGCCCGGAACTCCCTCAGGTCGGACTGCGAGCGCTGCTCGCGCGCTCGGACTACGTCGTGTGCCTTGCCGCTGCTACCGAGGCGACCGAGAACATGATGGATACCGCCGCCTTTGCCGCCATGCAGCCGCATGCCTTCTTCGTCAATGCCTCGCGCGGCAACCTGGTGGACGAGGACGCCCTGCTCGCCGCGCTCGACGCCGGCTCCATCGCCGGCTGCGCGCTGGACGTTGGCCGCGCGCCCGACCAGATGCCCTCGCCGCGCGTCGCGGTGCATCCGCGCGTCATCGCCACCCCGCACATCGGCGGCCTGACGCCGCCGGCAGTCGAGCACCAGGCCATGGAGACGGTCGCGCAACTGGCCGAGCTGCTGCAAGGCCGCATGCCGCAGGGCGCCGTCAATGCCGCGCAGGCCACGCGCTGGCGGCAGGCGGCAGCCGTGCAGGACTGAGCGCGGCCCCACTTCACCCGGAGCGACCATGGAACCCACCCGCGACAAGACCTACGCCGGCGCCTGCGACTGCCACGTGCACATTTACGAGGACCGCTTCCCCCTCATCCCCAACGTCGCGTGGGTGCCGCCGCATTCGCCGGTGTCGGCCTACCGCGAGGAGGTGCAGAAGCCGCTCGGGCTGCAGCGCGCCATCGTCGTGCAGCCGACGGGCTACGGCTTCGACAACGACTGCACGCTCGCCGCGCTGGCGGAGTTCGGCGACACGGCGCGCGGCATCGCGCTGCTCGCGCCCGATGCGCCCGAAGCCGAGATCGAGCGCCTGCACCAGGGCGGCATGCGCGGCGTGCGATACATGATGATCGGCCCCGTGCTGCCTTGGGATTCGCTCGAGCCCATGGCCGCGCGCCTCGCTGGCTTCGACTGGATGGTCAACCTCCAGCTCGACGGCCGCACGATGCCCGAGCATGAGGAGGTGCTCAAGCGCCTGCCCTGCAAGCTGGTCATCGACCACAACGGCAAGTTCCTCGAGCCCGTGGCGCCGGGCCATCCCGCGTTCCAGTCGCTGCTGCGCGTGCTCGACACCGGCCGCGTATGGATCAAGCTGTCCGCCCCCTACGAGACTTCGAAGACCGGCGCACCCGGCTACGAGGACGTGAGCCTGCTCGCTCGCACGCTGGCCGAGAAGTTCCCCGAGCGCTGCCTTTGGGCCAGCAACTGGCCGCATCCGGGACGCGCGCCTCGACCCGCGAGCGCGCCGCTGTACGACCTGCTGTTCTCGTGGGCGCCCGGCGACGACGCGCGACGGAAGATCCTGGTGGACAACCCCACGCAGCTCTACGGCTTCTGATCAGCCCGCCGCGGGCCGCAGCAAGGCCACGAAGGCCTGCGCCGCCGGCGACAGGCTGTGCGCGCGCCGCGTGATCAGGTAGATCGGCGGCACGCGGATCGGCAACTCCACCGGCAGCACGCCGAGCACGCCCAGCCGCGCATAGTGCGCCGCCTGCGAGGCCGGCATCACGGCGGCCATGTCCGACACCTCCAGCAGCGCCGTCATCGCGATGGGCGAGGCGGTCTCGGTCACATCCAGCCGCTGCTGGATGCCCGCCTCGCGCAGCGCCGCCTCGAAGCGCCCGCGCTGCGGCGAACCCGGCGGCTGCAGAAGCCAGGGCCAGTCGACCAGCTCGCGCAGCGACAAGGCCTTGCGCTTCCTGAAGAGCGGATGCCCCTTGCGCACCACAACCACCTGCGGCTCGCCCAGCAGCGGCACGCAGACGAACTCCGCCACATCGTGGTCCTCGGTGAGCCGGCCGAGCATCAGGTCCACCTCGCCCCGCGCGAGCTGGCGCAGCATCACATCGCTGGTGTCCACGACGATGCTCACCGCCACGCGGATGTGCCGGGCCTTGTAGGCGGCCAGCGCGGGCGCCAGCAGCTCAGGCACCGCGCCCGGCACGCTGCCCACGCGCAGCGCGCCGCTGAGTCCGGAGCGCAGCGCCTCGAGCTCTTCGCAGACGGCGCCGAAATCGGTCAGCACCCAGCGCGCGTGGCGCACCAACGCCAGGCCGTAGGGTGTGGGCGTCATGCCGCGCGCCACGCGGGTGAAGAGCGGCACCGAGAAGGTCTCCTCCAGCTGCTGCAGCAGCTTGGTCGCGGCCGGCTGGCTGATGCTCATCGCCGACGCCGCGCGGCCCAGGTGGCGATGCTGGTCCAGCAAGGCCAGAAGCACCCATTGCCGTGTGCGCAGCCGCAGCAGCAGGCGCCAGGGCGGGAGATCGGAGCTGGCGCTGTTCAGTGGAGTCATATACGGCCGTATATGGATTCTTCAGAAGTTTCGATTGGATCGGAATGGTGAACATCCCTAACCTGCGAGGACAGAAAAGATCGGAGACACGCCCATGCCATTCCATTCGATGCGCCAGGCGGCGCTGTGCGGCTTCGCCGCGGCACTCATCGCCGCGCCGCTGCACGCCGCGGCCCAGGCGCCCTACCCCGACAAGCCGCTGCGCATCATGGTCGGCGCCTCGCCCGGCGGCGGCACCGACATCCTCGCGCGCATGCTCGCCGACAAGTTCGGCCAGGGCCTCAAGCAGCCCGTGGTGGTGGAGAACCGGCCCGGCGCGTCGAACACCATCGCGGCGGAACTCACGGCGCGCGCGGCGGCCGACGGCAGCACTTTGCTGCTGGCCACCAACACGGGCCAGGCCGTGGCGCCGCACCTGCTGAAGCTCAAGTACGACCCGCTCAAGGACCTCCAGCCGGTCGGCCTGGTCGCGGTGATGCCCAACGTGCTCGTCGTGCCCGCTGATTCACCCTACCGCAACGTGAAGGAGCTGCTCGCCGCGATGCGCGCCAAACCCGGCACCTTTCGCTATGCCTCCTCCGGCATCGGCAGCACGCAGCACGTGGGCGGAGAAGCCTTCGCGCTCGCAACCGGCACCAAGGCCATCCACGTGCCCTACCGGGGCAGCTCGCAGGCGCACATCGACATCATCGGCGGGCAGGTCGAGATGATGTTCGACAGCACCTCCTCCGCGATGCAGCAGATCAAGGCCGGCAAGTTCCGCCCGCTCGCCGTCGCCGCCGCGAAGCGGACGCCGGAGCTGCCGGAGGTGCCCACGCTCGCGGAGGAAGGCATCCGGGGCGCCGACGTGAACACCTGGTACGGCCTCTTCGTCACCGCCGGCACGCCGCGCGCCGCCGTGGAGCGGCTCGGCAAGGAACTGGACCAGAGCCTCGCGATGAGCGACGTACAGGAGCGCATCAAGAGCCTCGGCGGCGAGATCACGCCGCTGGGCATCGAGGCGTTCGCACGCATGAACCGCAGCGAGTTCGAGCGCTACGGCAAGCTGGTCAAGGACGCCGGCATCCGCGCCGAATGAGCACACCCCCCGACGACCCCAAGGAAGAATTCGATGAAACCCAGAATCGCAGTGCTGCCCGGCGACCCCAGCGGCATCGGCCCCGAGATGACGGTGAAGCTGCTGCGCCGCGCGCGCAACCTCGAGACGGCCGATGTGCTGCTGATCGGCGACCCGCTCGTGCTGCAGAGCGGCGAGCGCATCGCGGGCGAGCGCCTCGACCCGCTGACGGTCGACAGCCTCGACGCGCTGCGCTTCGAGCCCGGCCGCCCCACCCTGCTCGTGCAGCGCACGATGGAAGGTCGCCCGCCGGTGCTGGGCGAGTCCAACGCCCATTCGGGCCGCGCATCCTTCCAGGCCATGGAACTCGCCACAGAGGCAGTCCGCCGCGGGATGGCGGCAGGCATCGTGTTCGCGCCGCTCAACAAGCATTCGCTGCGCCTGGGCGGCCTCGCTCACGAAGACGAGCTGCGCTACATGCAGGAGCGCTTCGAGGTGCCCGGATTCGTCTGCGAGTTCAACATCACGGGCAGCCTGTGGACCTCGCGCGTGACCTCGCACGTGCCGCTGAAGGAGGTGGCCTCGCTCATCACCACGCAGGCGGTGCGCGATGCCGTGCACATCATCCGCGACGCGCTGCGCAGCGCGGGCGTGGCCTCGCCGCGCATCGCGGTATCCGGCCTTAACCCGCACGCGGGCGACGGCGGCTCCATCGGCCGGGAGGAGATCGAGATCATCGAGCCCGCGGTGCGCGCCCTGCGGGCCGAGGGCATCGATGCGCGCGGGCCCTTCTCGCCCGACACGGTCTTCATCGGCGCACGGCGCGGCGACGTCGACGCGGTGGTCTCCATGTACCACGACCAGGGCCAGATCGCGATGAAGCTCATGGGCTTCGAGCAGGGCGTGACGCTGCACGGCGGCCTGCCGGTGCCGGTCGCGACCTCGGCCAGCGGCAGCGCCTTCGACATCGCGGGCAAGGGCGTCGCCAATGTCGAGGGCCTCCAGCATGCCTTCGACCTCTGCGTGCGCATGAGCCGCGAGCGCGCGGCCGTGGCCGCCTGAGCTCAGCCGCGCTTGGGGATGTTCAAGCCGCGCGCCACGGCGGGCCGCGCGACGAAGGCCTCCAATGCGCGCGCGACATGCGGGAAGTTGTGGAAGCCCACCAACTCACCCGCCTCGTAGAAGCCGACCAGGTTGCGCACCCAGGGGAAGGTCGCGATGTCGGCGATGCCGTAGTCATCGCCCATGATCCAGGACCGGTCGGCCAACCGGCCATTCAGCACGCCCAGCAGGCGCGCGGATTCCGCGACGTAGCGATCGCGCGGGCGCTTGTCCTCGAAGTCCTTGCCGGCGAACTTGTTGAAGAAACCGAGCTGGCCGAACATGGGGCCGATGCCTCCCATCTGGAACATCACCCACTGGATGGCCTGGTAGCGCGCGGCGGCATCCCTCGGGATGAACTGGCCGGTCTTCTCCGCCAGGTAGAGCAGGATGGCGCCGGACTCGAAGAGCGGCAGCGGCTCTCCGCCCGGCCCATTCGGATCGATGATGGCCGGGATCTTGTTGTTCGGATTGAGCGAGAGGAATTCGGGCGACAGCTGGTCGTTGTCGCCGAAGTTCACCAGGTGCACCTCGTAGGGCAGGCCCGTTTCCTCCAGCATGATCGAGACTTTCACGCCATTGGGCGTGGGCAGGGAGTAGAGCTGCAGCCGCTCCGGGTGCAGGGCGGGCCATTTCTTGGTGATGGGGAAGGTGGACAGGTCGGTCATGGGGTTCCTTTTGCGCCGCCGATGGTACTGGGCGGTGGCGCATCCTGCCCACGCGGGTCTTACTCGAACTCGGCCGCGTGGCCCATGACCAGCGCGCGGTTGCGCCGGCGGTCAAGCGCGATCTCGTCGGCGAAGGCCGCCGCACTGCCGCCCGCGGGCAAGTTGTAAGCCTCGCGCAGCCGCTCGCCCATGGCCGTGCCCTGCAGTGCGCGATTCACCTCCGAGTTGAGCCGTTGCAGCACCTGCGGCGGCGTATGTGCGGGCGCGAAGATGCCGAAGAGCGACGCGAGGTTGGCCTCCGCGAAGCCCAGTTCGGAAAGCGTCGGCACGCCCGGCAGCGCCGCGAGCCGCGCCGGCGCCCCAACGGCCAGTGGCTTCAGCCGACCGGCCTCGACGTACTGCAGCTGCTGCGCGGCCACGTTGGTGGAGAGCACCTCGAACTGACCGCCCAGCGCATCGTTGAGCTGCGGCCCGCCGCCCGCGTAGGGGATGTGCGTGATGCGCGTGCCGCTGCGCACGCGAACCTGCACCAGGACCATGTGACCCTGCGTCGCCACGCCCGAGCTTGCCCATCGCACGGCGCCGGGCCGCGCCCGCGCAAGCGCGATCAGGTCGCCGAAGCTGCGGCCCTCGAAGGCCCGCGTGCCGACCACCAGCACCGGCGTGCGCATCACGCTCGCGACCGGTGCAAAGGCGCGCAATGGGTCGTAGGGCACGCGACCGAGCCAAGGCTGAAGGGTGACGGGTGTGATCGCGGAGAAGGCAATCGTGCAGCCGTCCGGCGCGGCGCGTGCCAGCGCGTCCATGCCGACGCCGCCGCCCGCGCCGGGGCGGTGCTCGATGAGCACCGGCACGCCGAGCGCACGCGACAGGGGCTCGGCCAAGGCCCGCGCCATGGCATCGCTCACGCCACCGGGCGGGTACACGACCAGCATGCGAATCGGCCGCTGGGGCCAAGGCGCCGCGCCTGCGGCCGCGGCGACGGAGGGCGACGCCAGCGCGGCGAGACCCCAGCGGCCGAGGGTGCGTCGACGCAGCTTCATGCGGCAGCGGCCGCGCGCTCGCGCAGCAGGGCGGCGAAATGCCGGGCGGGCAGGCTGTCCTCGCTCTCGCGCGTGACCAGCGTCAGGGGCGCGTCGAGCGTCTCGCTGCCCGCCAGCGGACAGTAGCGGATGGCATGCGGATGCACGCCCCCCATCGAGGCCGGCACCACCGACAGGCCCACGCCCGCCGCCACGAGGTTCAGGTTGGTCATCATGCGGTCGACCTCCGCCACCACGCGCGGGCGCAGGCCGCGTGCATTGCACAGCGCCAGCAGGTCGGCATAGAGGCCTGGCGCTCCCGGCCGCCGCACGAGGATGATGCCCTCCTCGCACAGCAGTTCCAGCGGCAGCGCGCGCGCCGCCTTGCCGGCGTGCCGCGGCGCGAAGCGGTGCTCGGCCGGCATCGCGACCAGCACCGGCTCGCGCAGCAGCGTCTCGAACAGCAAGCCTTCGGGCCGAGCGACCGGCACGCGCAGCAGGCCACAGTGCAGGCGGCCGGCCATCAGCGCCTCGGTCACTTCGGCGGCATTGTTCTCGCGCAATTGCAGCTCGACACCCGCATGGCTGGCGCGGAAGGCCCGCAGCGCGTCGGGCATGAAGCGGTGCGCCGCCGCCGAGCTGGTGAAGCCCACCGACAACACGCCAGCCTGGCCGCTGGCGATGCGCAGCATGCGCTGCTTCATTGCGTCCATGTCCTCGAGGATTCGCAGGGCCTCGACCTGGAAGTGGCGCCCCGCGTCCGTCAGCGCCATGCCGCGCGGATGGCGCCTGAAGAGCGCGACGCCGAGTTCGCGCTCCAGGGCCTTCACCTGCTGGCTCAGGGGCGGCTGCTGGATGCCCAGGCGCTCGGCGGCCTGGGTCATGTGTCCTGTCTCGGCGACGACGGCGAAGTAGCGCAGTGCTCTTACGTCCATATTTTTATCGTATTGAAAGTGCGGTTTTATTTTATTTGACGCCAAGTCACGAGAGATTCATCGTCGCAGCTTCGACCTGAGAGAACCCAAGGGCCCGTCGAGGCCTCATCCGGAGACAACAGAACAATGCGCGCATCGCGTTCCCATTCCCCTCGCGCGGGCGGCTTCGCCCTGCTTCCGCTGCTCGCAGCTTGCGGGCTCGCCCTCGTGCTTTCCGCGTGCGGCGGAGGCGGCGACGCCGCGGGCAATCCGCCGCCAGTTTCGGGCAGCATCGTCACGCCGCCGCCCGGCGATGAGCCATCGGCCGCGCCACCCGCGGTCGAGCCCAAGCTCGCCTGCGCAGCGCTGGCCGGCATGCGGTTCGACGCCGCCCAGATCGGCCTGCCCACGCAGGGCGCCAGCGTGGCCACGGCTGAAGAGGTCGCGGCCAACGCGCCGGGCAACACCCTCGGCGCCTACTGCCGCGTGCGCGGCACGATCCAGCCGGTCGACCCCGCCGCCGGCGCCATCCACTTCGCGGTCAACCTGCCGCAGCAGTGGAACCAGAAGGCCATCCAGTTCGGCGGCGGCGGCTTCAACGGCCGCCTGATCGACGGCACGGAGACCGTGCGCTTCGGCCCGCCCGACAAGCCCGCGCCGCTCGCGCTCGGCTATGCCACCTTCGGCGACGACTCGGGCCACCAGAGCGGCAGCATCACCGACGGCCGCTTCGCCGCCAACGACGAGCAACTGGCCAACTACGGCGGCCAGTCCCTGAAGAAGACGCACGACGTGGCGCTGCTGCTGGTGCGCGCGCACTACGGCGCCGCGCCGAAGAAGGCCTACTTCCTCGGCACCTCCACCGGCGGGCGCGACGCGCTCGCCTACATCCAGCGCTGGCCCGCCGACTACGACGGCGTGATCGCCAACGAGCCGGCGCTCAATTACACCGGCACCCGGTTGTCGAACGTGGCGGTGGGCCGCGCGCTCTATGCCAACGGCGGCGCGGGCTGGGTCAATGTCGCGAAGACGCTGCTGGTGCAGCGCACCGTGATGCAGGCGTGCGACCGGCTCGACGGCGCGGCCGACAGCATCGTGAGCAACGTGGAAAGCTGCCGCCAGCTCAACAGCCAGATCCTGGCCTCGCTGCGCTGCGGCGGTGGCCTCGACACGGGCGACGGCTGCCTTTCGGACCCGCAGCTCGCGAGCATCCGCGCCATCGAGTCGCCGCTCGTCTTCACGAACTACGCGCTGGCCAACGGCGTGCGCCGCGCGGGTGGCTACAACCTGCTCGAAGGCGCGCTGGTCGCCGGGCCCTACACCACGCGCGATCTGGGCACGCGGCCCGTGCCGGGCAACCCGGCCACCTCGTCCGACTCGAACATGTACGTGACGGGCGACCAGTGGGTGAAGTTCTTCGTCACGCGCAGCGAGAGCTTCGACTCGCTCGGCTTCGACCCGCTGGACCCGGCAGGCTTCACCGCGCGCGTGACCGAGGTGTCGAACGTCACCGACGCGACCAACCCCCAGCTCGGCACCTTCCTCTCGCGCGGCGGGCGGCTCATCCTGTTGCACGGGCTGGCCGACGAGGTGATCAGCACCAACTCCACCATCGACTACTACCAGCAGCTGATCGCCACCGTCGGCCAGCCGGCGGTGGACCGGGGCGTGCGCTTCTACACCGTGCCCGGCATGGGCCACGGCACGGGCATCTTCATCCCGGCCTGGGATTCGCTGGCCGCGCTGGAAGGCTGGGTGGAGAACGGCCTCGCGCCCGCCACCGGCATCGCAATGGACACCGTGGCCGGCAGCTTCGGCCGCACGCGGCCGCTGTGCCAGTTCCCGGCCTGGCCCAAGTACCGCGGCAGCGGCAGCCTGGACGCGGCGGTCAACTACAGCTGCGTCACCGAGGTGGGCGACCCGCTCGCCTGCCCGAACCTGCCCGCGACCGCCACCCGCTACAAAGGCGGCGACAGCATGGGCGAGGAGCTCGACGTGCTGGTCGACCCGGCCACGCTGGCCTACACCGTCACCATCGACGCGAGCCTGCAGCGCACGGCGGGCACGCAGCGCGCCGGCACGCTGGTGGCGCAGGGCGATTGCAGCTACGCCAGCGCGGAGAACGGCGCCGTCTTCACCTTCGCGCAGGGCGGCGTGCTGCAAGGCGGCGTGAGCGCGCCGTCCGGCAGCGCCTTCCTGCCGCTGCTGGCCTTCCAGAACACCTTCGAGAACACGGCCGCGCCGGCGGTGTTCAACCCGGTGGCGAACATCTTCAACGCCGCCGGCGTTCAGCAGGGCACGGGCGGCACGGCGGCCCATGCCTCGGCCGTGCGGCTGCGCAACGCGGGCACCTTCCAGTACTGCCGCGACACCGTGAGCGGCGCCTTCATGACCTACGACGCCAACTGCGCGCAGACGGAGAAGGGCTACATCAGCTTCAACGCCGGGCGCAACGCCTTCGACGTGATGAGCACCTCCCCCACGGGCAGCGCGACCACCACGGGCGGCACGCTCACAGGATCGATGGTGATCGGCCTGGTCTCGGGCGGCGTGGTGCCGCTGCACCTGGTGCGCGAGTCGACGGCCAACCAGGGCATGCGACTCTTCGCCGTGCAGCAAAGCCTGGCCGCCGGCGCGGCCGACGGCGCCTACGCCATGGCCAGCGTGCTGGGCGAGAACCGCGAGGCCACGGTGGCGGGCAGCGGCTTGAACCTCGGCGGCACGGCCGCGGCTCTAAGCTATGACACGCCGGTGACGGGCGTGGCGCAGTCGGATGCGGCACGCCCCGGCCACTTCATCTTCAACCAGGGCATCCTCGGTTTCGTGTCGGGGTCCGCCTCCAATGCAGCCTTCGAGCTGGGAGTCCGTCGATGAGAAGAAATGCGATCCTCGTGCTGGCCCTGGGGCTGGCGGCCGCCTGGTCAGCCTGCGCGGCGCAACCCCTGCGGGCGAAGTGCCCCGCGCCGGTGCCCGAATCCGCGCGCTGCTACACCGGCGCCGACGGCCGCGGCGCATTCTACTGGATCGCCATCCCGGGCGACTGGAACAAGGTGCTGGTCATGCACGCGCATGGCGGCCCCGAGACCGGCCCGCCATCGGCCGAGCGCAGCATGAAGGACCTGGAGCGCTGGGCCGTGACGGTGAAGGCTGGCTACGCCTGGGCCGGCTCCACCTACCGGCGCGGCGGCTACGGCGTGACGATGGCGGCGGAAGACACCGAGCACCTGCGTCAGCTGTTCGTGCAGTACTTCGGCACCCCGCGCCGCACGCTGCTGCACGGCCAGAGCTACGGCGGCGGCGTGGCCTCGAAGGCGGCCGAGCTCTATGCGACGCGCGAGGGCAGGCCAGGCCCCTATGACGGCGTGCTGCTCACCAGCGGCGTGCTCGGCGGCGGCAATGACGCCTACGATTTCCGCCTCGACCTGCGCGTGGTCTACCAGTACGTCTGCCGCAACCACCCGCGGCCGGATGAGCCGCAGTACCCGCTGTGGACGGGCCTGCCGAAGGATTCGAAGCTCACGCGCGCCGATCTCGCGGCGCGCGTGAAGGAGTGCACCGGCGTGGGCATGCCCGCCGCGCAGCGCACGCCGGAACAGGCAGCGCGGTTGAAGACCATCCTCTCGGTCGTGAAGATTCCCGAACGCACGCTGGTCGCGCATCTCAACTGGGCGACCTGGCTCTTCCAGGATCTCGTGCAAGGCATCGGCGGCCGCAACCCCTTCGGCAACACCGGCGTGATGTACCGAGGCTCGGCCGACGACGCGGCGCTCAACGCGGGCGTGCTGCGCTACGCCGCCGACCCGCAGGCGCAGGGCGCCCTCGCGATGGACAGCCGGCCCACCGGGCGCACCACGCTGCCCACGCTCACGCTGCACGCCATCCATGACCCGACGGCCTTCGTCGAGCTGGAAACCAGCTACCGCCGCATCCGCGAAAGCGCGGGCACCGCCGACCGGCTGGTGCAGACCTTCAGCGAGGAATCCGAGCACAGCTACCTGAGCGACCCGGAATACCCGGCCCTCTTCGCCGCGCTGCTGGACTGGATCGACAAGGGCGAGAAGCCCACGCCCTCGACGGTGGCGCAGCGTTGCGCCGGCTTCGAGGCCGGCTATGGCGAAGGCGGCAAGAACCGCTGCCGCTTCAAGGTCGACTACCGCAGTCCGCCGCTCGAAAGCCGCGTGCCGGCGCGCTGAGGTCTTCGGCCGGTCAGTCGACGGAGATCTTCGTCCGCGCCACCACCTCGTGCCAGCGCGCGAGGTCGCGCTGGATGAAGCGCGTCACCTGCTCGGGGCCTTCGGACTGGATCTCGTAGCCCAGCGTCGCGAGCCGGGCGGCAAGCTCCTTGTCGAGCGCCGCCGCCGTCGCTTCACGCAGCCTGGCCTGCACCGGCGCCGGCACGCCCGCGGGCGACATGAGGCAGTACCACACCTCGTAGTCGACTGGCGTGCTGCCTGCCTCCTTGAGCGTGGGCACCTCCGGGAGCTGCGCGCTGCGCCTTGCACCGAAGACCACGATGCCGCGCAGCTTGCCCGCGCGGATGTGGCTCGCGACCGAGGGCGTGGTCGCGAGGACCATGTCGATCTGCCCGCCGATGGCGTCGTTCACGGAGGGCCCGGCACCCTTGTAGGGCACATGCAAGGTCTTCAGCGCGGTGGTGGAAGCGATGTATTCGCCCAGCAGGTGCGGCGAGGTTCCCGCACCCGGCGTGCCATAGCTCAGCGGCTTGTTCCGCGACAGGGCCACCAGTTCGGCGAAGGTCTTCGCCGGGAAGTCCGGCCGCACGGCGATGACGACCTGCGTCGTGCCCACCATGCCGATGGGCGTGAAGTCCTTGAGCGGGTCGTAGCGCACATTACGGTTGACGCTGGGGTTGGTCGCGAGGAAGTCGTTGGCGAAGAGCAGCGTGTAGCCGTCCGCCGCCGCGCGGGCGACCATGTCGGCGCCCATGTTGCCGCCGCTGCCCGGCCGGTTGTCGACGACCACCGGCTGGCCGAGCGCACGGCCGAGGCGCTCCGCGAAGGGACGGGCGATGGTGTCGAAACCGCCACCCGGCGGGAAGGGCACGACCAGGGAAACGGGCCGCGCCGGATAGCCCTGGGCACGCGCCGAGGACAGCCACGGCGCCGCCACGAGCGCGGCGCCGAGGCCCAGCGCGGCACGGCGCCGGCCCATCGACGGCACGGTGCCGGAAGAAGAGGCCTTCATGGCTCAGAGCTCCGGAAGCTCGACTTGCACGATCTCGCTCGCCGCTTCGGCGACCAGCGAGGCGGGCGTGTCGCCGCTGTAGAGCGAGGAGTGCTTCTCCCAGTCGCCGCCGGCGGCGCGGCCCTTGCCGCCGAGGACGAAGAGCACCGTGTTCGCGGGAACGCGCAGTTCCGCGCCAGGCCGGAGGGAGAGCAGGGACAGCGCCGTGCGCGCCTCCGAGAAGGTGCCCAGGTGCTTGCGCGAGACCCCCGGCAGTGCGTCGTCTTCGACCCAGGCGGCCGCGCCCGGCCGCATGAAAACGGGCTTGTCGTAGCGGCTCTCCGGATAGCGCAGCTCGCGGCCATGAAGGTGCTCCCACACCGCTTCGTACGCATCCTGGTTGCGCGTGCCACCCTCCGGCTTGGCGACCTTGTAGACGCCTTTCTCGAAGGTTCCGGTTTCCTTCAGCTCGGCGATGCCGCGCTGGAACTGCGCCTCGGCGAGGTAGCCGCTGCGGCTCGCGCCGCCGAACTGCAGCACCAGCGTCAGCGACTCGCCCGCGATGCTCTGCGGGCCGTAGAACACGCCCTCGGGAAAGTAGCCGATCATCCCGGGCTTCATCACGCCGTCGCGGGCGAAGTCGGCCTCGCCCTCGATCTGCACGCGGATCTGGTCGAAGTTGTGCCGGTGGCGGGGCGACTCGAAGTCGTCGAAGGTGTTCGAGAGCTGGAGGAAGAAGTTGCCGGTGTCGCCCGCACGGCCGGCGAGCAAGGGATAGAAGCGGAACTTGCCGCCGCGGGCGTGGACGCGCTCGATCAGTTCAAGATCGCGCAGGTTCAGAATCTGCTGCATGGGGTCGTGTCTCCGTTGTGGGTGATGCGCATGCTGACCACCGGGACGCCCCGCGTCGAGCGACATTTGCGCACAGCGGCATTGCCCATCCGGCAACGCCGCGATGGAAGAATCAGGACGCATGAGACAACAACGCCCCTTGCTCGAACACCTGAGCCTGCCTTCGCTCAAGCTGATCGCGGCGATCGAGCGCGAGGGCAGCCTCTCCCGCGCGGCTGCTTCGCTGCACATCGTGCCCTCGGCCGCGAGCCGCCGCATCGCGCAGCTGGAGGAGACGCTGGGCAGCGCCTTGCTGCTGCGGACCCCGCGCGGCGCGGAACTGACGCCGGCGGGCCGCGCCGTCTCGCGCTATGCGCGGCAGATGATGGGCGAGGTCGCGGCGCTGGACGAGGAGCTGCGCGACCTGCACGCGGGCGTGACGGGCCACATCCGCCTGGTCGCCTCGATCTCGGCCATCGTGCAGCACCTGCCGCAGGATCTGGCGCTCTTCCTGCGCGGCCACCCGGCGATCAAGGTGGAGCTGGCCGAGCACACGAGCGCGGAGATCGTCAAGCTGCTGCTCGACGAGCGCGCGGACGTGGGCGTGTTCGTCGCGAGCGGCGAGATGGCGGGCCTCAGGCTGCAGCCCTACCGCAGCGAGCGGCTCGTGGTCATCCTGCCCGCCGCGCACCGGCTGGCGACGCGCAAGGCCCTGCGCTTCGAGCAACTTCTGGGCGAGGAGTGGGTGGAACTTCCGCCCGGCACCGCGCTGGCCGACCGCGTGGCGCGCGAAGCGCTGAAGCATGGCGCGCGGCTGCGCACGCGCATCCAGGTCAAGGGCATGGATTCGGCCTGCCGCATGGTCCAGTGCGGGCTGGGCATCGGGCTTCTGCCGCAGGCGAGCCTGGAGCAGCAGGCGCGCTTCCCGGGCGTGGCCTGCGTGCCGCTGGAGGAGGACTGGGCGCACCGCGTGAGCTACTTGGCCGTCTCCGCCAAGGGCACGCCGAGCGCCGCGAGCCGCTCCTTGCTCGAAGCCCTGGGCGCCGCGCCGGCGCAGGCCGCCTAGACCGCGGGCCCGGCCTGCGAGATCACCGTGCGCTCGATCAGCCGGTCGTCGCCCAGCACGATCAGCGAGAAGAGCAGCTCCTCCAGGCTGTCGGCCAGCGCGGTCTTGCGCGCCAGCAGCGGCGTGGCCTTCGGGTTGATCACCACGAAATCCGCCTCGCTGCCCGGCTGCAGGCTGCCGATGACGCCCTCCAGGCCCAGCGCCTGCGCCGCGCCCCCTGTGTGCCGCCACCACAGCCGCGAGGGCGGGATGCTGATGCCCGGCTTGGTCTGCCCCTCGCGGCCCACGTAGTAGGCGGCCATCATGGTCGCGAAGGGGCTGAAGCTGGTGCCGCCGCCCACGTCGCTGGCCAGGCCGTAGCGGTAGCCCACGCGGTCCGCGCCCTCGAAGTCGAAGAAGCCGCTGCCGAGGAAGAGGTTGCTGGTCGGGCTGACGGCGGCGGCCGTGCCGGTCACGCGCATCAGATGGCGGTCGGCGTCGTCGAGGTGGATGCAGTGCGCATACACCGCGCGCTCGCGCATCAGGCCGAAGCCGGCATAGACGTCCAGGTAGGAGCGCGCGCCAGGGAAGAGCTCGCGCGCCCACTGCACCTCGTCCTTGTTCTCGGCGACGTGGGAATGGATCCAGGTGTCCGGATACTTCGCCGCCAGCTCGCCCGCGCCGCGCAGCTGGGCGTCGGTGCTGGTGGGCGCGAAGCGGGGTGTGATGGCATAGCCCAGGCGGTCGACGCCGTGCCAGCGGCGGATGAGCGCCTCGGTATCGATCAGGCTTTGTTCAGTTTCATCGCGTACACCGTCCGGCGAATGCCTATCCTGCAGCACCTTCCCCGTGACCATGCGCAGCTGCCGCCGCCGCGCCGCCTCGAAGAAGGCCTCCACCGAGGCCGGGTGCGAGGTGGCGAAGGTCAGCGCCGTGGTCACGCCGTTGCGCGTCAGCTCGTCCAGGAACACCTCGGCCACCTCCGCCGAATGGGCCAGGTCGGCGAAGCGGCTCTCAGCCGGAAAGGTGTAGTTCTCCAGCCAGGGCAGCAGGCCTTCGGAAGGCGCGCCGATGATGTCGGTCTGCGGGAAGTGGATGTGCATGTCCACGAAGCCCGGCGCGATGATCCGCCCCGGCCAGTGCGTGATTGCCGCGCGGGGGTGGCGGGCCGCTACCGCCGCGAAGGCGCCGGCGTCCAGCACCCGCTCGCGGCCGGCGGCATCGGGGGCGACGACCAGCAGGCCGTCGTCATCGAAGACGGGCTGTCCGGCGTTGTCGAATCGTAGAAGAGAGGCTCGGTAAGCTTGCATGGGCATGGAGGGTAAGGCAGCCGCGCCGGTATGCAATGTGCTTGCCTGTATGGGCTTTATATGCCCTCCGGCGCCGCTTTCCGGGCCGGTCGTGGCGCTCGAAGATAATTCCATCCACACCTTCCCAGGAAATGCCATGAATCCACGCGACGCCGCCAGGAGCACTGTCCCACGATGAAAGTGCTTCTCATCGGGAACTACATCCCGGACGGCCAGACCAGCATGCTGGCATTCAGGCGCGTCCTGGAGCGTGAACTTCCCCGCGCCGGCTGCGAGCTTCGCGTCATTTCCCCTCCCAAGCGGGTGCTGAGCGTGCCCTCCTCCTCGAGGTGGTGGAAGTGGATGGGCTATGTCGACAAGTTCATCCTGTTCATCCCCTTCCTGAAGCGGCATGCGCGCTGGGCGGACGTCGTGCACGTGGCGGACCACTCCAACGGCATGTACATCCCGTGGCTGACGAACAAGCCCAACGTCATCACCTGCCACGACGTGATCGCCGTGCAGGCGGCCAAGGGCATGGTGGACGGCTGGAACGTCGGATGGACGGGCCGCATCTTCCAGAAGCTGATCGTCAAGGGGCTGGCGCGGGCCGACCTGGTGGCCTGTGTGTCCGACCTCACCCGGCGCGAGCTGCTCGGCCTGGGCCTGGCGGACGCGCGCAAGGTGACGACCGTGCTCAACGGGCTGAACGACGACTTCTCGCCCGTCGCGCCCGAGGTGGCGCAACGCCTCATCGCCCGCTTCGGTCTTTCCACGCAGGACAAGTACTTGATGCACGTCGGCTGGGACCTGGCGCGCAAGAACCGCATCAACGTGCTGAAGGCCTTCATCGCGCTGCAGGAGCGCGCCGCCGCCAGCGGCACGCCGCCGGTGGTGGACCAGCTGGTCTTCGTCGGCCCCGAGCTGGTGCCGGAGATGGCCGAGCTGGCCCGCCAGCATGGCGTGGCCGACCGCATCAAGACCATGCAGAAGGTGTCGCACGAGGAACTGCGCGCGGTCTACTCATGTGCCACGGCCCTGCTCTTCCCCTCGCTCCAGGAAGGCTTCGGCTGGCCGGTGATCGAGGCACAGGCCTGCGGCTGCCCGGTCTTCACCTCCGACGTCGCGCCGATGAACGAGATCGGCGGCGAGGGCGCGGAGTACGTGGACCCCAACGACCCGGACGCCATCGCCGCTTCGATCGAGCGGGCGGCACCCCGGCTGGGCGAGATGCGCCGGCTGGGCCTGGAGAACGCCGCGCACTACACGGCGGCCCAGATGACCGCCAACTACATCTCGGCCTACAGACGCGCCATCGACGAGCGCAAGGCCGGCAAATGAGGAAGCTGCTCGCGCTCGCGGTGGTGCTGCTGCCGTGGAAGCTCAAGCGCTGGGCGCTGCGCCGCTTCTGGGGCTACCAGATCGCCGAGGGCGCGCGCATCGGCCTGTCGTACATCTTCCCCGGCGAACTGGTGATGGGCGAAGGCGCCTACATCGGCCACCTCAACGTCGCGATCCACCTGGGGCGGCTGGAGTGCGGGGCGCACTCGATCATCGACCGCTCGAACTGGATCACGGGCCATCCGCCCAAGGGCGCGCATTTCACGCACCGAACGCAGCGCGAGCCGGTGCTGGTGGTCGGCGAGCACGCGGCCATCACCAAGTCGCACATCATCGACTGCACGGACAAGATCGAGATCGGGCCGTTCGCGACCGTCGCCGGCTACCACTCGCAGTTCATCACGCACGGCATCAACGTGGTCGAGGGCCGGCAGGACTGCAAGCCGATCCGCATCGGCGCCTATTGCCTGGTCGGCACCCGGGTGACGGTGTTGGGCGGGGCGGCGCTGCCCGACCGCTGCGTGCTGGGGGCGGGCTCCGTCCTGAACAAGGCGCACACCGAGGAGCATGCGGTGTATGCGGGGCAGCCCGCGGTGAAGGTGAAGGCGGTCGACCCGGAAGCGGCGTACTTCCATCGGGCGCGCGGCTTCGTGCACTAGCGGCCAATTCCCGCCGCCTCCCCCCGTTCGGCCTGCTCAGCGGCCGAGCCGCCCTTGCACCCCTTCCACCAGCCAGTTCATCTTCAGGATCGCCTCGTCATCCAGCGCCTGGCCCTTGGCGATCACCACCCGCCCCTCGTTGTCCCGCAGGTCCGCCGACGCGCCCGCGCGGAAGGGCTGAAGCCGCCCGGCCGCGATGTCCTTCTGCCGTGCCAGCACTTCATCCTGCACCGCCTTCGGCACCTTGGGCCCGAAATCGCCGACGCGGATCATGCCCTCCTTCACGCCGCCCCAGACATTCCCGCTTTTCCAGCTGCCGTCCAGCACGGCGCGCGCGCGCTGGGTGTAGTAGGCGCCCCACTGGTGGGTGACAGCGACGATCTGCGCATCCGGCGCGACCTTGCGCATGTCGGAGTGGTAGGCCACGGCCATCCGGCCGCGCTCCTGGGCGGCCGCCATCACGGCCGTCGAACCGGTGTGGAAGGCAATCACGTCCACGTCCTGGTTGAACAGCGTCATCGCGGCGTCGCGCTCCTTCGGCGGGTCGAACCAGGCGTCCAGCCACACCACCTTCACTTGCGCCCTCGGGTTGACCGAGCGCATGCCCAGCGTGAAGGCGTTGATGCCCTGCAGTACCTCGGGGATGGGGAAGCCGGCGACGTAGCCCGCCACGTCGGTCTTCGTCATCCGCCCCGCCGCCACGCCGGCCAGGTAGCGGCCCTCGTAGTAGCGCGCGTTCGACGTCGCGACATTGGGCGCCGTCTTATAGCCGGTGACCGACTCGAACTTGACGTCCGGGAAATCGCGCGCCACCTTCAGCGTCGGCTCCATGTAGCCGAAGCTCGGCGTGAAGATCAGCTTGTTGCCCTGCCGCGCGAGATCGCGGATGACGCGCTCAGCGTCCGCGCCCTCGGGCACGTTCTCGACATAGGTGGTCTTCACCTGCCCCTTCAGCGCCGCCTCGACGGCCTGCCGGCCCTCTTCATGCTGGCGCACCCAGCCGGCATCGGTGATGGGTGCGACGTAGACGAAGCCGATCTTCAATGGCTCCCTGCCTTGCGGCGGGGACGAAGATTGCGAAAAGGCGGAAGAGAAAAAACAGGCGGCGGCCAGCGCCAGGATGGCGCGGCCCGCGAGGTTTTTATACATGGTAGTCCTCTACATGGCCCCTGAATGAAAAACGCTGCGGCGCCTGGAGCAACGGCGACGCAGCGGATGCGATTGTCCCACGCGGCACTCCGCGCGCGGACGAGGGGCCGGCGGCTGGCCTATTCCGCCTCGATGCCAGCGGCCTTCACGATGCGGCCCCACTTCTGCGATTCGCCGGACTGGAACTTCGCCAGTTCCTCCGGCGAGGTGGTGAAGACTTCAGTCCCCGTCGGATCGTAGAAGGAGGACCTCGCCGCCGGGTTCGCGGCGGCCTTCACCAGCAGTTCATTGAGCCGCTTCACCACGGCGGGCGGCGTCTTCGCCGGCGTGTAGGCCGCGAACCAGTAGCCCATCTCGTAGCCCGGCACGCCGGCTTCCGCGATCGTCGGCACCTCCGGCGCGAGCGGCGAGCGCCTGGCGGCCGACACACCCAGCGCGCGCAGCTTGCCCGCCTTGACCTGCGGCAGGCCGGTCGCCGTGTCGGTGATCATCATGTCGATCTGGCCGCCCAGCAGGTCCGTCACCGCCAGCGGGTTGCTCTTGTAGGGCACATGCAGCAGCTTGATCCCGGCCATCTGCTGCAGCAGCTCGCCCGCCATCCGGCTCGACGAGCTGCCGCTTCCGAAAGTCAGCTTGCCCGGCTCCTTCTTCGCCAGCGCGATGAACTCGGCCACCGTCTTCGCCGGCGAGTTCGGATTGACCACCATGATCTGCCCACCCTTGCCCAGCGCGGCGATCGGGCTGAAGTCCTTCACCGGGTCGTATGGCAGCTTCTTGAACAGATGTTCGTTGGCCGCGTGCGTGGTGTTGGTCGTGATGAGCACCGTGTAGCCGTCCGGCGCCGCCTTGGCCACCTGCTGCGAGGCGATGAAGCCATTGGCGCCGGCCTTGTTGTCGATCACCACCGGCTGCTTCGTCTCCCCCGTCACGCCGTTGCCGATGGCGCGGGCGATCTGGTCGGTCGCGCTGCCCGCGGCGAAGGGCACGACGAAGGTGATGGCCTTCTCGGGATAGCCCTGCGCACCCGCGGAGGCGGCGGCGAGCGCGGCCGCGAGGGCCAGCGCGAGGTGTCGGAAGCGGGTCATGGTGTGGTCTCCTGGATGAGCAAATGAACAAGCGAAAGCGGGACATCGAGAGGCATGTCCAGCAAGAGAAAGGACAGTGCCTTGCCGTGCGCGTCAAGGTTGAGCGCGTCGTTGACACCGCCGTCCAGCACGTTGTCGAGCACGAAGTTCATGGCGTGCAGGCGCGGCAGCAGGAAGCGCTGCACGCCGCTGGGCTGGCGGTATGCGAACTGGGCGGCGACGGCCTCCGGCGTGATCTGCTCGACCAGCAGCGGGTAGAGCAGCGGATGCCAGGCGATCACGCTGATGTTGGAGCGGTCGCCCTTGTCGCCGGTGCGGCCGTGGGCGGCGCGGTGGAGCGCAACGCGTTGCGTCCGGCTCATGGCGCGGCCTCCGTGAAGTCCAGGAACTCGAAGCGCACCGGCACCGATTCGCGCGCCACGAGACAGGAGAGCGTGTTCAGCCGCGGCGTCAGCGCGGTGCGCACGCCGCCGCCGCCGGCGGGGCCGCAGGTGTAGAGCGCCATCACCTCGCGCGTGAGACGCTCGGCCTCGGCGCGATCCTCGTGCGTGGCGGCGACGCGCAAGCGCACGTCGCGCGCGCCGCCGTCCGGGGTCGCGGCCAGCGCGCGGCCGGCGTCGTCGGCCAGGATGCTGATCGCGCCGATGAGGTCGACGCGCAGGTGCAAGCCGGCCAGTCGCTTGCGCAGGATGTCGGCCGCCAGCCGCGCACGGGCCTCGGCGCGCGCGCCGGCATAGGAGATCTCGCCCTCGGCCAGCCATCCGCCTTCGTGGCAGACATTGACCTTGTACTGGGCGGGCCGCGCATGGCCGCGAACGCCGGAGAGCGAGACGCGCCCTGCCCCCGCTTCATGCACCACGGCCTCGCCGATGTCGGCCACCACGTCGGGCGTGAGGTACGCGGCTGGATCGTGCACTTCGTAGAGCAACTGCTCCTTTACCGTCGCCTCGTTCAGCAGGCCGCCGGTGGCGTCGGCCTTGCCGATGGTGCAGCTGCCGTCCGCCGCGATCTCCGCGATCGGGAAGCCGATGGCCTCCAGGCCCGGCACGTCCTTGTAGCCCGGGTCCGCGAAATAGCCGCCGCAGACCTGCGCGCCGCATTCCAGCAGATGGCCCGCCATGGTCGCGCGGCCCAGCTTCTCCCATTCGTCCGACCGCCACCCGAAGTGCGACATCGCAGGCCCGACCGTGAGCGAAGGGTCCGCCACACGGCCGCAGACCACGAGCTGCGCGCCCGCGTCGAGCGCGGCGGCGATGGGCTCGGCGCCGATGTAGGCATTGGCGCTGACGAGCCGGATGCCATCCATCGCCGCTCCGAGCTGCTCGCGCAGCAGCGCGCGATGCCCGGGGCCCGACAGGTCGTCGCCCTCCACCACCGCGACGCGCGGCGGCGCGATGCCCAGCTCGCGCGCCATCCGCGCGATGTGGCGCGCGGCGGCGCGCGGGTTGGCCGCGCCGAAGTTGCTGACGATGCGAATGCCGTGCGCCAGGCAGCGTGCGAGCACCGGGCGCAGCATGGCGTCCAGCAGCGGCTCGTAGCCCTGCGCCGGGTCGGCCCTGCGGCGCAGTTGCGCCAGCGCCAGCGTCCGCTCGGCCAGGGTCTCGAAGATCAGGAAGGCGCGCTGGTCCGCCGAGCCCTGCCGCAGCCGGGAGACGAGCGTGTCCACCACCGGGCCGGCCGCATCGGTGCGGTCGCCGGAGAAACCGGCCGCGCAGCCGACCAGCAAGGGGGATGGGGGTCGTTCGTTCATGTCTCCGGTTCTCTTTGCGGTGGAATGTAGGCCGCGCCCGTCGATCCGTAAAATCGAAACTTCGGATCGGTTCATCCAGAATCCAGATCAATGCCCCAGCCCGATCTTTCCGCCCGCCAGTTGCGCGCCTTTGTCGCCGTGGCCGACCTGCGCAACTTCACGCGCGCCGCGCAGGCCACGCATTTGTCGCAGCCGGCCTTCAGCGCGCTGATTCGCGCACTCGAGGACGCCATGGGCGCGCGCCTCTTCGACCGCACCACGCGCAGCGTGCAACTCACCGCCGAAGGCCGGCTCTTCGAGCCCTCGGCGCGACGCCTTCTCGCCGACATGGCGAAGGCGCTGGAGGACCTGGGCGACCACGTCGAGCGGCGCAAGGGACGCGTGCACATCGCCGCACTGCCTTCGCTGGCCGCCGGATGGTTGCCCGAACTCTTCGCGGCATTCCACGCCCGATGGCCTGGCGTGGAACTCGGGCTGAGCGACCTGCTCTCGGACGCCTGCTTCGACCTCGTGCGCGGCGGACAGGCCGACTTCGCCCTCGCCTCGGGGGGTGCGGCGCGCGCGGGCGACGCGGCGGAGTTGCGCATGCGCGCGCTCTTCGCGGACAACTTCCACCTCGTGTGCCGCGCGGACCATCCGCTGGCCACCGAGGCGCGCCTCACGCTGCGCAAGCTGGCGCCGTGGCCCTTCATCCACATGGCGCGGCACAGCAGCGTGCGCCAGGCCCTTGAGGCCGCCCTGCATCCGCTCGCCATGAACACCCTGCTGGAAGTGGAGCAACTCGCCACCGTGATGGGCATGGTCGAGGCCGGGCTCGGCATCAGCGTGGTGCCGACGCTCACGCTCTACCAGTTCCGCCGCGACACGATCGCGATCCGGCCGATGCCGATCCCCAAGCTCACGCGGCGCATCTACCTCGTGCAGCGGCGGGAGGGAAGCCTGTCGGCGGCGGCGCAGGCCTTGCATGACATGGTCGTGGCGACGCTGGGAGCGCTCTGACGCGCAAGCCGTCGCGCTCGCAGCGCTTCATTCATCCATCCATCCATCCGACCTCCGCTTGACAAGGTCTCTCCGTGTCGCCAAACTGTGGACTCTGTGTATACACAAAGAATCCACATGTTGACAGCCAAGACTTCCGGCCTCACCTCGCGCGCCTACGAGCAGTTGCGCGAGGAGATCATCCAGGGCGCGCTGCTGCCGGGCGAGCCGCTCTACGAAATTCATCTCGCCGAGCGCCTGGGCATGAGCCGCACGCCGATCCGCGAGGCGCTGAAGCTGCTGACACGCGATGGCTACCTGCAGGAGCTGCCCTCGCGCGGCTACGCCGTGCCGCGCCGCTCGCTCGACGACCTGCGCGAATTCTTCGAGCTGCGCGAAGTGCTGGAGGCCAGCGCCACCCGCTACGCCGCCATGCGCGCCACGACGGCCGAGATCGCCGAGCTGGAGCGGCTGTGCGTGCGCTACGAGCGCGAGAAGAAGGACGAAAAGTGGGCCCAGCACGGCCACGACTTCCACTCGCTGCTGATCAAGGCCGCGCGCAACTCGCGGCTGGAGACCATGCTCGACTCGCTGAACGCGCAGATCGTGCTTTCGCGCCGCACCGTGGCGCAGGCCGATGCACTGCGCCGCCAGGCCGCCGTGCACGACCACCGCGCCATCTTCGAGGCCGTGAAGGCCCGGGACGCCGCGCGCGCCCAGACACTCGCCGCCGAGCACGTGCGGCGCTCCTATGAGACGACGCTGCGGGCCTACGTGCCCGACGCGTTCTCCATGCAGCAGGCGGCCTGAGCCGAACCCGCGCGCCGGCCGCGAGGGCCAGCGCGCCGCCCTGCCGCGACCCGCCGCATCGACGGCTCACTACAAGACGGAGACAAAGCAACATGAAGAAGACCTTTTTCGCCATCGCCACGGCCCTCGCCCTCGGCGCCGCGGCGAACGCCCAGGACTATCCCAACAAGGCAATCAAGATCATCGTGCCCTACCCCGGCGGCCAGGCCTCCGACACCATCACCCGCCTCGTCGCCGAGCGCCTGGGCAAGTCGCTCGGCCAGGCGGTGGTGGTGGACAACCGGCCCGGCGCGGGCGGCAACATCGGCACCGACATCGGAGCCAAGTCGGCGCCCGACGGCTACACGCTCACCGTCGCGACGGCGGCGCTGCCCATCAGCAAGCACGTCTACCGCAAGCTGCCCTTCGACCCGGCCAAGGACTTCGCGCCCATCACGCTGATGACCATCACGCCGCTGGTGCTGGTCACGCGCACGGACCTGCCGGTGAAGGACGTGGCGGGCCTGGTCGAGCTGGCGAAGAAGGAGCCGGGCAAGATCACCTTCGCCTCCTCCGGCCTCGGCACCTCGCACCAGCTCTCGGGCGAACTCTTCAAGTCGCTGGCCGGCGTGAACATGCTGCATGTGCCCTACAAGGGCAGCCCGCCGGCGCACATCGACCTGATGGGCGGCATGGTGGACATCATGTTCGACAACATCGTGCCGGTGACGCCGCACATCAAGCAGGGCAAGCTGCGCGCGCTCGCGGTCACCACCAAGACGCGCGCCGCCGCGTTGCCCGACGTGCCCACCATGGCCGAGTCCGGCTACCCGAAGTTCGAGGCCACGGCGTGGTTCGGGCTGCTGGCGCCGGCGGGCACGCCGCAGCCGATCGTCGATCGGCTCAACAAGGAAGTCGTCGCCATCCTGAAGGCGCCCGACATGAGGGAGAAGCTGTCCGGCATGGGCGCGACCGTCGTCGCGGACAAGCCCGAGGAGTTCGGCCGCTTCATGGCCGACGAGATCAACAAATGGGGCCCTGTCGTCAAGCAGGCCAACATCGAACTGGAATGAACGGAATGACCCAGACCACGACCTACATCACCGAACCCGCGCGCCAGACGCCGTTGCTGCTGGAGACCGACGTGATCGTCGTCGGCGGCGGCACCACCGGCCCCTTCGCCGCCATTTCCGCCGCCCGCCAGGGCAAGCGCGTGGTGATGATCGAGCGCTTCGGCTCGCTCGGCGGCAACCTCACACTGGGCCTCAACACCAAGCCCTCGGGCGCGCTGGTCGGCGGCCTGCCGCTGGAGGTGTGGAACCTCGCGCGCTCCGCCGGGGGGGCGGGCGAGGACTACATGGCCGTCGTGAAGACGGGCGGCGTGAAGATCGCTTCGCCCTGCGATCCGGAGATGATGAAAATGCTGCTCACGCGCCTGTGCGCCGAGGCCGGCGTGCAGATCCTCTTCGAGACCGTGGTCTCCACGCCCGTGCTCGAAGGCAACACCGTCAAGGGTGTGATCGTCGAGGGCAAGACCGGCCGCCAGTTCATCGCCGGCAAGGTCGTGATCGACTGCTCCGCCGACGCCGACATCGCCGTGCGCGCGGGTGCGCCCTTCGTGATGGGCGCGGGCGGCAAGGAGGAGACGATGCAACCCGTCTCGATGTATTTCACGATGGACCGCGTCGACCTCGTGCGCCTGGCCGAATGGGCCGCCACCACCGACGACGTGCCGGCGCGCGCCATCCCCAAGACCGTCGAGGGGCTGGACTACGGCCTCTGGCTCACCGGCTTCAACAAGTCCCTGCGCCACTGGCAGGAGAAGACCGGCATCCAGCTGCAACGCGACAACATCACGCTGAAGACCGCCGACGGCCGCATGTACGTGAACGGCACGCGCGTGACCGACGTGGACGTGTTCGACCCGGTGCAGTTCACCAACGCCGTGCTGGAGTGCTACCGCCAGATCGAGGGCGTGGCGCGCTACCTGCGCGAGACCATCCCCGGCTTCGAGACCGCACGCATCGAGGCCATCGCGCCCGTGCTGGGCGTGCGCGAGACGCGCCACGTCATCGGCGAGTACACGCTCACGGGCAAGGACTCGGTGGAGGGCACGCACTTCGAGGACAGCATCGCGGCCGACGCCTCGGCGCTCGACATCCACGACCCGAAGGGTGCCGACGTGGACTTCCAGGGCCTGAAGCCCTACGAGATTCCCTACCGCGCGCTGCTGCCGATGGGCGTGGAGCAACTGCTGGTGGCGGGGCGCTGCATCTCGGCGGACCATGCCGCGCACGCGCGCTCGCGCAACATGCCGGCGTGCATGGCGACGGGGCAGGCTGCGGGCGTGGCGGCGGCGGTCGCGATCGACAAGGGCGTCAACGTGCGTGACGTGCCGGTCGAGACCGTGCAGCAGAAGCTGCGCGCGCTCGGGATGCCTCTTCATGGCGAAGAGGTCAAGGGCACGATGTAGGCCGAGGCTGGCGTGCGGGCGTCGCCCTGTCACGCCCGCCAGCACGCTTGTTCTCGGCCATGGATGTGTGCGTTTGGTAGCCAGCACATTTGCGGCCAGACAGTCAGCGGTTCGCCGACCGCCGGCTGTCGCCTCTGTTGTCTCAGGTCGCGTTGGCTGTCGACTTGAACCAGCGCGCTGCGGAGGCCGAAGCGGCCTCTCCACTTTCCTTTCGATTTCTCGCGCAGGCGTGAAGATGAGTGTTGGACGGCGTCTCGCCGCCGCCAGAATTCTCTAGATTGCCAGACCCCGATCGCCATAAGAATTCCTGCCTCACATCGAAGAGCAGGGCAGGCGATGACGATCACGGATGACGTGGAGCACGGGCTCCATGGGGGGCGTGCATGAACAGGCGGTTCTACAGGATCGTCTTCAACGCAAGGCGTGGGCTGCGCATGGCGGTGCAGGAGACGGCTGCGAGCGCGGGCACATCTCCCGGAGCGACCTCGGGCGCGCTCGGCGCCGCACTGGCGACCGTCCTGCTGGCCTCGACGGCAGCCC
>CBIHOG010000042.1:0-50019 GCA_966211435.1 uncultured Variovorax sp.
CTCGACCTGATCATGGGCTGCGAACGCCGCGTGGTGTACGACCTGATCAACGTGATTCAGGGCGAGGCCAACCTGAGCCAGGCATTGATCAAGGACAAGCAGTGCGACAACCTCTTCGTGCTGGCCGCATCGCAGACGCGCGACAAGGACGCGCTGACGCAGGACGGGGTCGAGAAGATCCTCAAGGAACTGGCCGACCAGGGTTTCGACTACATCGTGTGCGATTCGCCCGCGGGTATCGAGACCGGCGCCCTGATGGCGATGCACTTTGCCGACGAGGCGCTCATCGTGACGAACCCGGAAGTGTCCTCGGTGCGCGACTCGGACCGCATCCTCGGCATGCTCAGCTCCAAGACGAAGCGGGCAAAGGACGGCGGTGAGCCGATCAAGGAGCACCTGCTGATCACCCGCTACAACCCGAACCGCGTGGCGGGCGGCCAGATGCTGTCGCTGGAGGACATCCAGGACATCTTGCGCATCAAGCTGATCGGCGTGATTCCCGAGTCGGAAAGTGTCCTGCAGGCCTCGAATCAAGGTGTGCCCGCCATCCACGACAAGGAGACGGACGTGGCTCAGGCCTACACCGACGTGGTGGCGCGCTTTCTTGGCGAGGAGCGGCCGATGCGCTTCGTCGATGCCGAGAAGCCGGGCTTCTTCAAGCGCATCTTCGGAGGGAGATAGTCATGTCGCTTTTCTCTTTCCTGCTGGGCGAAAAGAAGAAGACGGCGAGCGTCGCCAAGGAACGGCTGCAGATCATCCTTGCGCACGAGCGCAGCAGCCTGGGCGGCAAGCGGCCTGACTACCTTCCGGAGTTGCAGCGCGAACTGATCGCGGTGATCTCCAAGTACGTGTCGATCAAGGCCGAGGACATCAAGGTTCACCTGGAGAAGCACGACGATCTCGAGGTGTTGCAGGTCAAGATCGAGTTGCCGGACGGCACGGCTGCGGCCGTGCCAGCGCGCTGAGCCGCGTACGCTCAGGGGCCCGTGATGAATGCGGCCACGGCCTCGAGCACCGAAGGCTCCTTCAGGAGGCGCCGATGGCCGAGCCCTTGCGTGGCCATGAGTTGCGCGCCCGCGATGGCCTCGCTGTAGGCCACGCCGTCCGCGAAGCGGTTCACCCGGTCGTCGCGGTCATGGACCACGAGCGTCGGCTGCGTGATCCGCGGGCCGACCGCCGCAGGTTCCAGCAGCGGCATCAGGATGCCTTCGCGTGCCTCGATGCGCTGCTGCATGACGGCGCGCGTGTGCTCGCTGAGGCCGAACACCTGCGCGAAGTAATGCGTGAAGGCGCGCGGCGACGCCGGCGGCGCCAAAAGTACCAGCCGTTGCACCGGCAAGCCGCGGCTCGCGGCGTAGGCCAGCGCGTTCGCGCCGAGTGAGTGGGCCGCGATGGCCTGGAGCCTGCGGCCCTCCTGCGTGAGTCGCGCCGCCAGGTAGTCGATCGCCCGCGCGAACTGCGGCAGGTTGCTGACTGAGCCAGCGCTGCGGCCGTGCGCCGGCATCTCCACCAGCACGGGCGCGAAACCGAGTGCGGCAACCGCGTGCGCGAGCGACAGCATCTGGCCAGCGTGGCCGCCCCAGCCGTGCACGAGGAGGACGAGCGGCGCATCGGCGGGCGGACCGCCCGGCGTATAGACGCTCAGGCTGGCGTTTTCGAAAGGCCAACTCTCCCGCCGCCAGTGCGAGGCCGGGACCCGGCTTCGGCTGAGCCATTTCAAGGGCAAGGGCGTGCCGAAGATCCGGTAGGCGGCGCGCACGCCTAGCGCGGGCCAGACCCGATCAGAAGCGGAGAGCGCAAGGCGCAGGGCCCGCAACAGCGGGCTGTTGCCATAGTAAGCCGAGGCGGGGGTCGCGGTTGTCACTTCGGTGCCCTTCAGTACCAGACCCAGTCTTCATTGCTGCGCGGCAGGGCGCGCAACGTATGCTGCGCGGCGCCGGCGGCCGCGAGGATCGCGACGGCGCCAACGAACAGGGCGATGAGCAACATGGCATTTCTCCTTTATCGCACGATCGTGCGAAATGCAGGCAAAGAAAGAGGCGAAGAGGAATTCATGGCGATGATCAGTTGCGGTAGCTCGCGACGAGCCGCTGCCAGGTCAGCTGGGCGCGGTCGGCGGCACGTGGATCGCGCAGGAATCGTGCATCGTGCAGGAGGGACATCACCAACCCGTTGATCTCGCTGACGAGTTGGGCCGGGTCGGTGTCAGGCTTGAGTTCGCCGGTCTCGATGGCCTGCGTGACCGTGCGGCGCAGCGCGGTGCGCCAGCGGGTGACTTCGGCCAACAGGAGGTCGCGCAATTCGCCATCGCGATCGTCGAGTTCGAAGGCGCCGGCGGTATAGATGCAACCGGTCTCGATCTCGACGTCGCGCGTGCGGACGATCCAGCGCTCGACGATGTCGTTGAGCCGCGCAAGCCCCTTGGGCTTCTGCATGGCGGGCACGAACACGTCCGCCAGGAAGCGTCGGCCGAACTCCTCGATCACTGCTTTCTGCAGCGCCTCGCGGGAGCCGACGCGCGAGAACACGCCGCTCTTGGACAGGCCCAGGCGGCTCGCCACTGCCTGCAGCGTGATGGCTTCCAGGCTTTCGGCCGAGGCGAGGTCCATCGCCGCGCCGATGATGGCGGCACGGGTCAGTTCACTCTTCTGCGTTTTGGCGTCCATGACCGAAATTTAGCACACATGTGCGAAATGGCGAATCGCCTTCAATGATGAGCCGTGTGAGGGTATCGTCGAACTCCCCATCAACAAACGGAGACAGCGCACCATGGCAACCAGCAAGTCGAGCACCGCAGGCCGCACCACTGCTGCGAAGAAGGCACGTCCCGCTGCCAGCGCCGGCAGCACCGCCGAGGACATCCAGGAGGCTTTCGTCAAGCCGCTGAAGGGCATGGCCGAGCGCCTGCAGAACCTGCCGCTGGCGGGCGCGGCCGGCGCCATTGTCGAAGGCGGGCGCAGGGACCTGCAGGCGCTGATGCAGGCCAACGAGAAGTCCTATCAGGGACTGCAGGCCGTCGTGAAGCGCCAGACCGAGATGCTCAAGGAATCCATCGTCGAATGGCAGGGCACGGTGAAAGGCATGTCAGGCGCGGATCCGCGCGAGAACCTGTCCAAGCTGGATGCCATGGGCAAAGCCGCCTTCAAGCGGGCGCTGGACGACATCCGCGAATTGTCCGAGCTGGCGGCTAAATCACAGGCCGAAGCCTTCGATGTAGTTCGCCAACGGATCCAGCAGAACGTGGACGAGGTCAGCAAGCTGTTGCAGCCTCGAAAGTGAAAAGCGAGAAATAGGTCCGTGACGTGGTCACCAGGAAGCGTACATTGGTGCGAATTCCACAGCGACCGGAACCAGATCAGTCATGGCATCGAATTCTCAGAAGCGCGCTTCCCAGATGGCGGCCGACGCCGCCACCGCGCGGGAGCGCCTGCGGCAGGCGCTGCCCGCCACGGTCGACCGATTGCAGCAGCGTCAAGCCGACCAGATAGACGCTGGCGACATCGATGCCTACGTGAGGCTGAACTGGCTGGAGTGGCATGGCGGCGGGCTGCGGCTGACCATCACCGGCCGCAACGTGTGCGCCCAGCTTGCGCCGACAGCCGCCAACTGAGTCTCTTACTGCTGGCCGGCGATGATCTGCGCGATCACCCCGGTGGCAATGGCAGCGAGCACGAAGTCACCGCCTACGCCGACCCACTGATAGCCGCGGGGCGGCTGTTGCAGGTGGTAGCCGCGCCAATCATTGACCACGTAGTTGCGGCCACGGTATTCGGGCGGAACGCGACCACCACGGCGCCACTCGGAGCGCGGCTGCGGATAGCCGCTGCGGTCGAAATGCCGGCCGTCGCGATAGTCCTGCCGCTCGCGGAAATCATGGCGGTCGTGGCCGCGCCCTTGGGGGCGCATCGTGGCCTGGGGATTCCCATCGGGGCCCCGCTCGAAGCGGCCTTGCGCGAACGCGCTCCCGGCCATGCAGAGGGCGAGTGCTGCGGCGACAACCTTCATGCTCTTTGACTTGTTCATTCTTGAACTCCTTTGTGGATGAATGATGAAGCCCAGTCTGCTGCGCCAGTGTGTCGCGCATCGTCGATGCATGTAGGCGGAGCGCGAATCTTCGTAAAGTTGGCGTTTCAGGGCGCGTTGCCCTGAGGACCCACCATCGGCGGGCCCGTACGCCTCGACGGTCCCGGGCCCAGCTTGCGCGCGATGCGTTCGCCAAGATCGCGCACCGGGCGACTCGCCCGCGCCGAGACGTTGTTGACACCACGCTCGGTCGCTTGACCGGCGCGGTCAATGCCGCGGCCGGTGGCCTCGGCTCCGTGTTGCACGCCGCTCAGGACCTTGTTGTTCGCAGGGGGGCGGAGGGTGTGGGCGCGTTGCGCCTGCGGCGGGCCGTCCGCGGTCTGGGCCACGGCATGCCATGGCAGCGCCAGCGCGCACGTGAAGACTATGGGGATCAGGGCCGGCACGGATATCAGGCGGACAGACATGTCTTCGAACTCTCCAGGATTGAATCAGACCGGGATCATTCCTCTTCGGCGCGCGCACGCGCCATGCGCTCGCTCTTCCAGTACACGTCGTCGCCGCCGTTGACGCGGTTCAGCACGCGCGCGAGGACGAACATGAGGTCGCTCAGGCGGTTGAGGTACTGGCGCGGGGCGTCGTTGAGCGCCTCGCTCGCCCCCAGCGCGACGACGGCGCGCTCGGCGCGGCGGGCGACGGTTCGGCAGACGTGGGCGAGCGACGCGGCGCGGGTGCCGGCGGGAAGAATGAACTCGGCCAGGCGCGGCAACGCCGCGTTGTGCTCTGCAAGTGCCTGGTCGAGTTGGAGCACGGCTTCGCCCTTGAGCAGCGTGAAGCCCGGCATGGAGAGTTCACCGCCGAGGTTGAAGAGCTGGTGCTGTATTTCGACCAGCAAGTCGCGCACCGGCGCCGGCATCGTCTCGCACAGGAGCACGCCGATGTTCGAATTGAGTTCATCCACGTCGCCCATGGCGTGCACGCGCAAATGGTCCTTCGGCACGCGCGTGTTGTCGCCGAGGCCAGTACTGCCATCGTCGCCGGTGCGTGTGGCGATCTGCGTGAGTCGGTTTCCCATGGGGGTTTGTCGTGTGTGGTCGAGGTACGGTTCGTAGAATGGTAGACCCTTCAGGAGACCGCCGATGAACGCCCCCACCGCCCTCGCCCACCTCACGCCTGAAATCGCGCTTCGCGAGGTGCCCGATGCACTGATCGAGGCCCTGAAGGCGCGCTTTGCGGAGCGCTGTTCCACGGCACTGGCTGTGCGCACGCAGCACGGGCGGGACGAGTCCTCCTTCGACGCGCCGCCGCCCTCGGCCGTGGTCTTCGCGGAGAGCACCCAGGATGTGGCAGATGCCGTGAAGCTCGCCAGCGACTACAGCGTGCCTGTCATCCCCTTCGGCGTGGGCTCTTCGCTGGAAGGCCACCTCCTGGCCGTACAAGGCGGTATCAGCATCGATGTGAGCCGCATGAACCGCGTTCTCTCCGTCAATGCCGACGATCTCACGGTGACGGTACAGCCCGGCGTCACGCGCAAGCAACTCAATGAGGAGATCAAGAACACCGGTCTCTTCTTCCCGATCGACCCGGGCGCCGACGCATCCATCGGCGGCATGACGGCGACGCGCGCGAGCGGGACGAACGCCGTACGCTATGGAACGATGCGCGAGAACGTGCTGGCGCTCGAGGTGGTCACGGCCAGTGGGGAAGTCATCCGTACCGGCACGCGCGCGAAGAAGTCGTCCGCAGGCTATGACCTGACCCGGTTGATGGTAGGCAGCGAAGGCACGCTGGGTGTGGTGACCGAGATCACCCTGCGCATCTACCCGCTGCCGGAGGCTGTGTCGGCGGCGATCTGCTCATTTCCGAGCATCGAGGCGGCCGTGCGCACGACCATCGAGGTCATCCAGCTGGGCGTACCGATCGCGCGCGTCGAGCTGATCGACGTGAACACGGTACGCATGGTGAATGCATACGCCAAGCTCAGCCTTCGCGAGGAGCCGATGCTGCTGATGGAGTTTCACGGCTCGCCGGCCGGCGTGAAGGAGCAGGCCGAGACGGTACAGGAACTGGCAAGCGGCCACGGCGGCAATGCTTTCGAATGGGCCAGTACGCCGGAAGAGCGCACGCGGCTCTGGACCGCGCGCCACAACAGCTATTTCGCGGCCGTCCAATCACGCCCAGGTTGCCGCGCGATCTCGACCGACACCTGCGTGCCGATCTCGCGGCTGGCCGATTGCCTGCTTGATTCTGTGGCGGAGGCGGACGCCAGCGGCATCCCCTACTTCCTCGTTGGCCACGTGGGTGACGGCAACTTTCACTTCGGCTACCTGCTCGACCCGAACGCGCCGGAAGAGCGCGTGACGGCCGAGAAGCTGAACCACGCGCTCGTGGCGCGTGCACTGGCGCTTGGCGGCACCTGCACGGGTGAGCATGGCGTGGGCCTGCACAAGATGGGCTTCCTGGTGGACGAGGCCGGTGTCGGAGCGATCGACATGATGCGCACCATCAAGCGGGCGCTCGATCCGAAGAACATCCTGAATCCAGGCAAGATTTTTAGTCTATGACGCTCTTCCCGTGCAGCCGCGGCGCGGCGCCTACTGCTTCTTGGCGGCGCGACGACGGGGCGTGGGAGCAGCCTCCGCGGGGGCCGAGGTTTGGGAAGGCGCGGCGCCGCCATCGACACCCAGCCGCCCACCCCCACCAAGGCCCTGGCCTTGCACGGTCTGGGCCTTGTAGTTGCGCAGCGAGACAACCATCTGATTGAAAGCGTCCATGAAGGCCGCGCTGATGACCTTGCCCTGGGCCGTGTTGGAGTAGCCGCCCACGCTGCCACCCGCGCTGTTGCCGAAGATCTGGCCGAAGCCGCCGAAGTCGGTCTTGGAAGCGCTGCCTTCCGATGCGGCGACTTGCACCCCCGAACGGTTGTCGATCAGCGTCAGCATCGCGCTGGCTTCCTTGGTCTGCAGGTTGCCGCCGACCGCGGCCAGCACGCCGCCGTAGCGGCCGCCGACCAGACCGCCCAGCGAGCCGCCCATGCCGCCGGCGTTGTTGTTGCTGAACACGATCTCGGGCGACAGGCCGTAGTCGGAAGCGACCATCTGGCCGGCGCCGAAGTTGCTGCCCTGGCGCATCTCGCCGGATTGCATGAGTGCGCGTTCACGCGTCATGGCGTTCATTCCGGCGGCGCCGCGTTCGACCACCACGAAGCAGTTGGATTGCTGGATCAGGAGACGCAGCAGGTTGGCCGTGGGCGGCAGCTTGTATTCGTTGCGCAGGATGGTGTACCAGCCGGCCGATTGGTTCTCGATCAGCGACACGGTGCCCAGTGGCGAGGGGCAGCGCTCCAGGGCGCTGCTGGTGTTGGCCGACGCGGCGCCGGCGGCGCTGCCGGTGGCGACGGTCTTCGCGCTCTGGCTGCCCATCTGCATATCCGTGGTTTCGCAACCGGTCAAAAGAAGTGCTCCCAGGGCAACGGCAGCGAATGGGAGTCTGGCGATCTGCATGGCGGAATTCCTCTGGAACTGTCTGTTTAATAAGTTAACAAATGTAGCGCCAGAGGATATGCGCAGTGCTACAAGCGAATCAATCGCCCGTAAGCAAAGTTTAGTTAGGCCCCTCGCCAGGGGCGCCGTGGCTCTTAGGCCGTTTGGCGGATGCGGTCGATCAGGCCATTCAGTGCATCGAGGGAGCCGAAGTGGATGGCGAGTTCGCCACTCTGCTCTATCTTGCCGCCGCGTTTGCTTCGCTTCTTGATGCGAACCTCGACCTCGGCGGCCAGCAGGTCCGCCAGTTCTTCCTCGACCCGCTGGAGATCGCGTGACTTCTCGGCCGCCCCGCGCCTGGGGGAAGGCACCAGGCTGAACTCCGCGGCCAGCTTCTTCACGAGGGCCTCGGTCTCGCGAACCGAAAGCTTCTTGGCGGCGATCTGATTGGCCGCGGTGATCTGCGTACCCTTGTCCAGGGAAAGCAACGCACGCGCATGGCCCATGTCCAGATCGCCCGCCATGAGCATCGCCTGGGCAGGCTCCGCCAGGTTGAGCAGGCGCAGGAGGTTGCTGGCCGCGCTTCGTGAGCGCCCCACGGCTTGCGCGGCTGATTCGTGAGTGAGCCCAAACTCGGCCACCAATCGTTGCAGGCCTTGTGCCTCTTCCAGTGGGTTGAGGTCCTCGCGCTGGATGTTCTCGATCAGCGACATGGCCGCGGCGGCTTCATTCGGCACGTCGCGCACCAGCACAGGAACGCTCTCGAGCCCGGCAAGGCTGGCGGCGCGGAAACGACGCTCGCCCGCGATGATTTCGAACTCGGCGTTCTTCTCGCGGGCCGCCTCAGGATCAAGGCGGCGGACCAGAATTGGCTGCATGATCCCTTGCGCCTTGATGCTTTCCGCCAGTTCGTAGAGCGCACCCTCGTCCATGCGGGTGCGCGGCTGGTAGACGCCGGGCACCATCTGGTCGAGCTTCAAGGTGGTTGGGTTGGGCGGCGCAGCGTCATCCTGGGGTGCCGCGTCTGGGCCATTGAAGGTGGGGCCCAACAGAGCTTCAAGTCCGCGGCCGAGGCCCTTGGGTTTTTTGGTGGCCATCGAGGTCAATCTTCTTTCAGTAAATCAGTCAGGATCCGGCGCCCTTCGGGCCAATCGCCCAAGCCGGATTCGCTGTTGAGGTGGCCGCGCGTACCCGCGTCGACATAGCTGGCGCCCCAGTCTGCCGCCAACTCGCGAGAGCGGGAGGCGTCACAGTACGGGTCATCGCTGGCCGCGACCATCAGCGCAGGGAAAGGCAAGGCACGGCGCACGATCGGCGCCCAGCCGGGAATCATCTGACGCAGATCGTCACGCTCGAGATCACCGGGCGCGACCAGCAGTGCCGCGCGCACCTTCTGGGTGTGGGTGGAATGCGCAGCCCAGGCCGCGACGAGGATGCAGCCCAGGCTGTGGGCGACCAGCGCCACCGGCCCAGGGGAAGCCAGGATCTCTTCCTCGAGGCGGGCCGCCCAGTCTCCGCGCAGCGGTCGCATCCAGTCGTGCTGCTCGACACGATGATCACCATGGATGGCTTCCCAGCGGCTTTGCCAATGGCCCGGGTCGCTGTCCTGCCAACCGGGAAGCAGGAAGATGGCGGTCTTGCTCATCACCAGTGCCGCTCAAAGCGGGTCCGGGTTCTGGATGACCACCTGCGGCGCATCCATAGGCACGGGCGTCGCGGCGGCGGCATCGCCCTGCATAGCGCTCGCAGGCGGCATCTTCTCGACAAGTTCCTGCGCAAAGGCGATGAAGGCTTGGCTGCCCTTGGCTGGCGGATCGAAGACCACGCCAGGCAGGCCATAGCTGGGCGCTTCCGCCAGGCGCACATTGCGGGGAATTACCGTGTCGAACACCTTGTCGCCGAAATGGGCCTTGAGTTGTTCGCTCACCTGCTGCTGGAGCGTGATTCGCGGATCGAACATCACGCGGAGCAGTCCGATGATCTGCAAGTTCTTGTTGAGGTTGGCGTGGACCTGCTTGATGGTGTTGACCAAGTCGGTGAGGCCTTCCAACGCGAAGTACTCGCATTGCATGGGCACGATCACCCCATGTGCGGCACACAGCCCATTGAGCGTCAGCAGACTCAGGCTGGGCGGGCAATCGATCAGGATGAAGTCGTACTCGGCACCCACGGCCGCGAGCGCGGTGCGTAGGCGCTTCTCGCGCCGCTCCAATGCCACCATCTCGACTTCGGCGCCCGCCAACTCGCGGTTGGCGCCGAGCACGTCGTAGCCACACTTCTCGGATGTCACCCGTGCTTCTGCGATCGAGGCTGACTCCAGCAGCACGTCGTAGACGGTCGTCTCCAGTTGGCGCTTGTCGATACCCGAGCCCATGGTTGCGTTGCCCTGGGGATCGAGATCGATCATCAGAACGCGCTGCCCAGCGTTCGCCAAGCCGGCGGCGAGGTTGACGGTTGTCGTTGTCTTGCCGACGCCGCCCTTCTGATTCGCGATGCAGAAGATCTTGGCCATGCTATCGAGAGACCGCCAGCTTCACGCCGAAGGCAATCAGGAAGATTCCGGCCAGCTTCTCGAGAGTGCGTGAGATGCGGGGATTGGCGCGAAGACTCTCAGCAAGAAAATGCGTGAGTAGCGTGGCAATCAGGCCGTAGGCGAAAGTCAGCGCCGCGATGGTCATTGCCATGAACCCGAAGGTCAACAGGCCTTGATGGCGCACCGGATCGACAAAGAGCGGAAAGAAGGCCATGTAGAAGACGATAGCCTTGGGATTCAGCAGCGTGATCATCAGGGCTTGTCGGAAATACTGCCGCGGCTGGATCTTCAGGATCGGAGCGGCGCCGGGTTTGGCTGTTAGCATCTTCAAGCCCAGCCAGGCAAGATACCCAGCGCCCATCCACTGCACCACCTTGAATGTGGCGGGATACGCGCCCAGCAGAGCCGCGACGCCGGCCACCGCAGCCCACATCAACACTTGGTCGCCCGCGATTACTCCGAGCGTGGCGGCCAACCCGCCGCGGATTCCGCCCTTGCCCGTGGAGGTGACCAAGGCAAGATTCCCAGGCCCGGGAATCGCCAGGAAGAGAATGATGGCCGCGACGAACGCGCCGTAATCAGCGATGCCGAACATGGGAGATGCCTGAAATGGGAGAGCGTCGAGTCTAAGCGAGCCGGCGCACGGGCCGATGCTCAGCCCAGAGCTTTTCGCATCCAGACGATGCAACGCTCCGCGTCCAGGCCCGGAACGGAAAGATGTTCCACGTGAAACACCTCGACATTTGCAGGCAATTGGGCGATCTCCTCATCAGGCCTCTTGCCCTTCATCGCAAGCCAGCGGCCTCCGGGTGCGAGCAGATGGGCCGACCCGGAAACGAAATCCCGCAGCGACGCGAAGGCACGTGAGGTGATGACCTCATAGCTCCCATCCAGCGATTCGACGCGAGCATGAACCCCATGGAGATTCGTAAGTTTCAGCTCGGATGCCGTCTGCTGGACGAACGCCGTCTTCTTCGCGACCGAGTCCAGGCAACTCACATCCAGATCCGGACGAAGCATGGCAATCACCACGCCAGGCAGGCCTGCGCCGGCACCCACGTCAAGCAAGCGAGCGCCGCTCGGCTGCTCGCGGCGCAGAGGCACTACCACCGAAAGACTGTCGAGCAGATGATGCGTGAGCACCGCTTCGGGATCGCGCAAAGCCGTCAGGTTGTAGACCTTGTTCCATTTGAGGATCAACGCGCCGTAGGCCAGCAACAATTCGCACTGGCGATCTGTCAGCGCAATTCCGAGCGCCATTGCGCCATCACGCAAGCTCTCACGGCTCATTCGATCGCTCGCGCCTCTGCAGCGTCGGATGCTGCGCTCACGAATGCGCGGTGGCCACCCTTTCGCAGATGAATGGTGAGCAAGGAAATTGCCGCGGGCGTCACGCCAGAAATCCGCGAAGCCATCCCCAATGTCTCCGGACGATGCTTCGAAAGCTTCTGTCGAACCTCGAAGCTCAACGCGGCTACTTGGCTGTAGTCGAGATCGGCGGGCAACTTGAGATTCTCGAAATGCGACGCACGCTCGACCTCGTCATGCTGACGATCGATGTAGCCGGAATACTTCGCAGAAATCTCGATCTGCTCGATCTCGATCTCACCCAGTGGCGTACCACTGCTGTACTTGCCGCCGTCCAGCGACATGAGCGAGGCATAGCTGACGTTTGGTCTCCGCAGCAGATCACCCAGGTTGTGTTCGTGTTCGATGGCCTTGCCAAGAACCCGCTCGGACTCAGCAGCCGGCAAGTTCCGCGGATTGACCCAGATGGAACGCAAGCGCTCTGTTTCACGTGAAACAGCCTCGCGCTTGCGCGAGAAGGCATCCCATTGAGCGTCGGAAACCAAACCCAGGCGGCGACCTGTCTCCGTCAACCGCATATCCGCATTGTCCTCACGAAGCTGCAACCGAAACTCGGCGCGGCTGGTGAACATACGATAAGGCTCCGTCACGCCCTTGGTGATCAGATCGTCGACCAGTACGCCGAGGTAGGCTTCATCCCGGCGGGGCAACCACGCCTCTTCATCACGACACATCAGCGCCGCGTTGATCCCCGCGAACAGCCCCTGCGCCGCAGCTTCTTCGTAACCCGTCGTCCCGTTGATCTGTCCCGCAAAGAAAAGCCCGCGAATGGCACGCGTCTCGAAACTGCTCTTGAGTTCGCGTGGATCGAAATAGTCGTACTCGATCGCATAGCCCGGTCGCAGAATATGCGCGTTCTCCAGCCCCGCCATCGACCGCACGAGCTGGTACTGGACGTCAAAAGGCAGACTCGTCGAGATCCCGTTGGGGTAGTACTCGTTCGTCGTCAAGCCCTCGGGCTCCAGGAAAATCTGGTGACTTTCCTTGTCAGCGAAACGGTTGATCTTGTCTTCCACGCTCGGGCAATAGCGCGGCCCCACGCCGTCGATCTTGCCGGTGAACATCGGACTGCGGTCGAAACCCGAGCGAATGATCTCGTGCGTGCGGGCATTGGTGTTGGTGATCCAGCAAGGCATCTGCCGCGGGTGCATATCCACCCGACCCATGAAGCTGAAGACGGGCATCGGCCCTGCCCCACCGAGCATGCCGTCGCCCGGCTGTTCGACGCATTTCGAGAAGTCGATGCTCCTGCCATCGAGCCGCGGCGGCGTGCCAGTCTTCAGGCGTCCTTGCGGAAGCCTCAGCTCTTTCAGCCGGGCCGAAAGGCTGACCGCCGGTGGATCGCCCGCGCGTCCAGCCTGGTAGTTGTCCAGGCCTACATGAATGCGCCCGTCGAGAAAGGTGCCCGCCGTCAGGACGACGGTCCGCGCGCGAAAGGAAATCCCCACCTGGGTGACCGCGCCCACGACGCGATCACCCTCGATCATCAGATCGTCGACGGCCTGCTGGAAAAGGGAGAGGTTCGGTTGGTTTTCCAGCCGGCGGCGGATCGCCGCCTTGTACAGCACACGATCGGCCTGCGCCCGCGTCGCCCGAACCGCTGGCCCCTTGCTCGAATTGAGGATGCGGAACTGGATACCCGCCTCGTCCGTCGCGATCGCCATCGCCCCACCAAGCGCGTCGACCTCCTTCACCAGGTGGCCCTTGCCGATGCCACCAATGGAGGGATTGCAGCTCATCTGCCCCAAGGTCTCGATGTTGTGCGTCAGCAGGAGCGTGCGCGCACCCATGCGCGCTGAAGCCAGCGCGGCCTCGGTACCGGCATGGCCGCCGCCGACGACGATCACATCGAATTCTTCAGGATAGAGCATGGGGTTGGCGCGATACATGCGCCCTCTCGGAAAGGGGCGCTGATTTTAATCGCCGCCGCCCTGCCGCGCACCCCTTGTGGCCTTTGCCGGCGCTGACGTTCACGCTATCTTTTTGATAGCACGACCTTCACTCCTCGAGCGGAAGCACATGCGCGGAGGCCCCGACGCCCGCGTCCCGCCGGGGCAACACCGGCACAGGCTTCTCGATACCGATGATCTGCCCGCTGGGCTCAGGCTCCGCTGGAGGCGCAACGCTCTCGTCCTGCAATTCGCGAACCGTGATCGCCTTGCCGGTCATCCCGACCGCGCCGAAGATGGTGCAGAAGGCGACGTCCTTCGCGTCGCGCCCCGTCCCCACTCGCACCAGCCGATCGACAGGCGCCATGCGTGTCGCGTCGAACAGCACCCATCGGCCGCCGAGCCAGGCTTCGAAGACGGCATGGAAATCCTGCGGGGGCTCGTCGAACCATACATAGCCGACAACAAGCCGCGCCGGAATGTTCAGCGCGCGACAGAAGGTGATGCCCAGATGCGCGAAGTCCCGGCACACGCCTGCCCGCTCCACGAACACCTCTCGCGCGGTCGTGGTCGACTTGCTGCTGCCAGGCTCATAAGTGATGCTGTCGTGAATCCAGTCAACGATCGCCTGCACGCGGCCGATCCCCGGCGGCAGATCACCGAAGAGCTGCTGCGCGCAGCGCGACATCAGGTCCGACTCGCAATACCGGGTCGGCATCATGTAGTGCAGGATTTCATTCGGCACCTCGTTGACGGGTACCTCCTCCAAGTCAGGTGGGATCTCGACATGCGAGCGCTGAACGCTCGCCTTGTAGCGAATCCTCAGCGGCCCCGGCTCGGCATCGAAGCGGATGAAGCGGTTGCCGCTGCCCTCGTCGCAAAAGGCCTGCATTTCCACTTGCGGCTCGATCACAAGGTCCTCGCTGATGAGAACTTGCGCACCGCTGCGCGCCGCCTCGATGTTGAGCAGCATGTGCGCGGGCGCGGCGACTTCATAGTCGAGCACTGTTTCCACGTGCGAGAAATGCATGGTCTTCCCTGCGCGAAGGCCAGGCTTCGCAAACGGCCAACAACAAAGACTGAACAGCGCTCAGTTCAAGACGGCGAAGCGACGCGGTGCGGCGTCCCCCCCGGGCGCATCCGGCGGCGGGCGGGCAACTGCCAGTGCGCCTGCGTCACATCGAGCACCCGCATCACCCGATGCGCCGGGCTTTGGAGCAACACCACCAAGGGCCGCACGCGCGGCCAGCGGAAGTTCGCGGACGGCATCAGTCCAACGCCTTTTTCACGGCGCCCACACCCAGGGCCGCCAGCACCAGGAACACGACGGCCAGGATCAGGAACAGCCCGAACAACACCTTGGCAATACCTGCCGCCCCCGCCGCCACGCCGCCGAACCCGAGGGCGCCCGCGATCAACGAAATGACCGCGAAGATGATTGCGTACTTCAACATGGATCGAACTCCTTGCATGCATGCGGCCATCCGCTGCTGCGCACGAGGATAAAAACGGCGCGGGCAAGGCCTGATAGTCGCCGCGCGCGAGGCACCGTAGGACAAAAACGCGAGCAGAAACCCGCTAGCATCAGCCCCGTTCTCACACAAAAAACATCTCTTCCCCATCCACTGGAGTTCTTTGCATGAAGCTGTATTACTCGCCGGGCGCCTGCTCGCTGTCCCCTCATATCGCGCTGCGCGAAGCAGGCCTGGCCTTCGAACCGGTCCTCGCCAGCACCAAGAGCCACAAGCTCCTGGACGGCACGGACTACTACGGCATCAACCCGCTGGGCTACGTGCCCATGCTCGAACTTGACGACGGCACGCGCCTGCGCGAAGGCCCGGCCATCATCCAATACATCGCCGACCTCGCGCCGACGAAGAACCTCGCGCCCGCCAACGGCACGCTCTCGCGCTATCGCCTGCAGGAGTGGCTGACCTTCATCGGCACCGAGATCCACAAGTCCTTCTCGCCGCTGTTCAACCCGAACATGCCGGAAGAGGCCAAGACGATCATGAAGGACAAGCTCAAGTCCCGCTATCAATGGCTCAACGGCGAGCTCGAAGGCAAGGACTACCTGATGGGCGAGCACTTCACCGTCGCCGATGGCTATCTCTTCACCGTCACGAACTGGACCAAGCCGATGGCCATCGACCTCGCGCCCTATCCCAACGTGCAAGCCTGGCACGCACGCGTCGGTGCCCGGCCAGCCGTGCAGGAGGCCATGAAGGCCGAAAGCCCGGCCAAGTAAGAAAGAAAAAAGAGGCCGGCGGCAGCGCTCAAGGCCGAAGCGGCCTCTGCCGCGAAGCCAGCGCGGCCGCGGCCCAGAGCGTGACCGCCGACGCGGCCAGCCCACGCGCGAGTCCTCCTTCGCCGTCAGAGATCCACCCCGTCACCGTGGGGCCCACGATCTGCCCGGCCGCGAAGACGATGGTGAAGGCGCTGATCCCCGTCGCCCACTGCGCGGCCGGCAGATTGTGCCGAACGAGCGCGGTGGTCGACGCCACCACCGACAGGAAGACGGCGCCGAACAGCAGCCCCGACGCCATGGCCACCGGCCAGGATGGGCTCAGCACCGGCAGCAGTGTCGCCACGCCCAGCAAGGCATTCAGCAAGGCTTGCGGGCCACCGCCGCGGTAGCGGTCCAGCAAGCCGGCCCAGAACCGCGACGAGGCCATGCAGGCCACGCCCAGCAACGCGTAGAACAGCGTGATGTCGCCAGGCCTCGCACCCTGCTCGCGCAGCAGGGCGATCACGAAGGTCATGTACCCAATGTAGCCCGCTCCGAAGAGCGCATAGCCCGCGAGCGCCCAGCCGAAGCGCATGACGCGCACCGGCGGCCCGGCGTCGGCGCCCGCCGCTGGGAGGGGCGCCGCCCGCGCATCCGCCGGCAGGTCACGCGCGGCGAGACCGAGCACCGCCGTCGCGCAGAAGCTCGACAGCGCAAGCGCCCACCATGCCCAGGCCCAGGCGTGCGGCACGCCGGCCGCCGCATCCAGCACCGGCGGCACCAGCAGCGCCGAGAGCGTGATGCCCAACCCCGTCCCGCCGTAATAGATGCCGAGCAGGAAGCCGGAGCGCGCGGGCTGCATCGCACCCAACCGCGCGGCCAGCAAGCCCCCGGCCACGAACACCCACGCGCTCGCCAGCCCCGCCAGCAGGCGCTGCAGCAGCAGCGCGGGTGCGGCGACGAAGAAGGCGCTCGCCGCCATGAAGACACTGGCACACACCGCGCCGCCGACCAGCAGGCGGACAGGTCCGAGCCGCCGTATGAGCCATGGCGTCACGAGCGCACCGAGCAGGTACCCCGCCGCGTTCGCCGTATTCATCCCGCCGGCCAGCGTGTAGCTCCACCCCAAGTCCTCGCGCATTGGCGGAAGAAGGAGCGCATAGGAAAAGCGCGTGATGCCCAGGGACACCGCCGCGCCCAAAGCAAGCGCCAGCGCGAGGCGCAGGGCCTGTCCAGGAGTGAGCGCGGAAGCGGTGGTCGTCATCGGTTCGCGGCAATTCTGCGGCATCCACGGCCATCGCCTAGCATCAAACCGACAACCTCGCGACAGCGCGGCGAAGCACGCTGAGCTACCGTCGGGCCTGTTCCCGTTCCACGTTTTCATACTCAGGCAGCACGCAACGATGACCTCCCTCTTCGACCCCCTTCAGGCCGGCGACCTCCATCTCGCCAACCGCATCGTCATGGCACCGCTCACGCGCAACCGTTCCCCGAAGGCCGTGCCGCCCGACATCGCCGTCACTTACTACGCGCAACGCGCCAGCGCCGGACTGCTCATCACGGAGGGCACGGCCGTCACCCATCAGGGCCAGGGCTACGCCGACGTGCCCGGCCTCTACGGCACCGAGCAGCTCGACGCCTGGAAGCAGGTCACGGACGCGGTCCACGCCAAGGGCGGCAAGATCGTTGTCCAGCTCTGGCACGTCGGCCGCGTCTCGCACACCGACCTGCAGCCCGACGGCGGCCAACCCGTCGCGCCCTCCGCCATCGCGGCCAGGACCAAGACCGTGCTCATCAAGGACGGCGTCCCCACCTTCACCGAAACCTCGGAACCCCGCGCCCTCGACGCGAGCGAACTGCCCGGCATCGTCCACGATTTCGCCGTGGCCGCGCGCAACGCGGTCGAAACCGCCGGCTTCGACGGTGTCGAGGTGCATGGCGCCAACGGCTACCTGTTCGACCAGTTCCTCAAGAGCGGCAGCAACAAGCGCACCGACGACTACGGCGGCAGCATCGAGAACCGCGCCCGCCTGCTGCTCGAAACCACGCGCGCCATCGTCGATGCCGTCGGCGGCGGCAAGACGGGCGTGCGCATCTCGCCGGTCACCCCTGCCAACGACGTACACGACGACAACCCGCAGCCGCTTTTCGAATACGTCGTGAAGCAACTCGCCCCGCTCGGCCTGGCCTACATCCACGTCATCGAGGGGGCCACCGGCGGCCCGCGCGAACTGGAGGACCGCCCCTTCGACTACGAAGCCCTCAAGGCCGCCTACCGCCAGGCCGGCGGCAAGGGCGCCTGGATGGTGAACAACGGCTACGACAAGCCGCTGGCCGATGAAGCATTGAAGGAAGGCGACGACCTCGTCGCGTTCGGCAAGCCCTTCATCTCCAACCCCGACCTGGTGCGCCGCCTGCGCGAGGGCGCTCCACTGAACGAATGGGACAAGAACACCTTCTACGGCGGCCGCGAAAAGGGTTACATCGACTATCCCGCGCTCGCTTGACCTTGCCCCCGGGGGAAGGTCGACACTCGGCCCTCCCCCAGTCCAGAAAGGAACAAGAGATGAGCCAGAAATTCCAGGTCTCCGGCATGAGTTGCGCCCACTGCGTCAATGCAGTGCAGAACGCAGTGCAGACCGTCGATCCCGAAGCGCAGGTCACGGTCGACCTCGAAACGGGCCATGTCGACGTGCTGAGCGGGCAGCCGCGTCAGGACATCCTCGCCGCCATCGAGAACGCCGGCTACAAGGCCAAGTGACGCCGCCCGCGTGGCATGGCCGCGTCATCCCGGTGCGCTGGATGCATCAGGAGAGTTGAATACTTTGTGTTTCAAAGTGCAAAATGGCTGTTGCACTTTTAATTGTTCACGAAGGTGTCCGATGCTCTCCAACCTGCTGCCCTCCTCCGTTCGCGAATCCGCCTATCGCCGCAAGTTTCTGGACAACCGGGAGGAGAACCTCTTCATGGGTTCTTTCGAGAGCTTCGCGGCGGCCGAGGCAGGTGCGCCACCCTCCAAGGCCATCGGCTACGACAACGCCGAGGCCGCCAAGACGCTCTACAGCCACCAGGTTTACTTCTACGACTACCCCGGCCTCTTCTGGCTCGGGCGCTCGCTGGGTGAAGGCATGCGCAGCGTGTTCGACCTGGGCGGGCACGTCGGCATCAAGTACTACGCCTTCCGCCGCATGCTCGACTACCCGGCAGACCTTCGCTGGACGGTGTGCGACGTGCCCGGCGTCGTGCAGACCGGCCGCGAACTCGCGCAGCAGCGCGAGGCCGAGGCACAACTGAGCTTCACCACCGACTTCAAGGACGCGAGCGGCTACGACGTGCTTTATGCCTCGGGCAGCCTGCAATATCTGCCCACCCGCATTTCCGAGATTCTCGCGGCGCTGCCAGTGAAGCCCAGGCGCGTGATCCTCAACACGACGGCGGTCCATCCCGAGCGCACGCTCTACACGCTCAACAGCATCGGTTTCGCCGTGTGCCCCTACCGCATCCAGCATCACGACGAGCTGCTGGCCGAGCTGACCCAATCCGGCTACAAGCGCCGCGACGTGTGGCGCAACGAAGGCAAGCCGATCGAGGTGCCTTTCGTCGACGGTGGCGACAAGCCCTACTACGCCGGCTGCTGTTTCGACCTGCTCTGACGTTCTACGGCCCCCAAAGGCCCAAGAGGCGCAGCAGCCGCCCGCGGGCCTGCCGTGCCAGCGCCCAGAGCCGGCCGGGCGCCGCGCGCGAATCCGCGGCCCGGCTTGCTGAAACCATCCGGGCGATGTCGCCCTCGCACAGCAACAGGCAAGCGACGAGTCCGTCCTGCAGCCCGTCCAGCGTCTGCGCCGTGCCAGTCGAATGCGCCCCCTCCCGCACGCGTTCGATCGCCGCGACATGCACCGTCATCAGGTGACTCGAACTCAGGTCCAGCAGGCTTGTACAGTCCCGGCCCTGCTCAGCGCCCGCGCACCATCGCCAGCACCTGGCCTGCGTCCAGCGTGCGCGCCTTTTCCTGGATCGCCGGCAGGTAGCGACCCTGCAGGCCTTGCGCCTCCCGCGCCACGCTGGCGTAGGCCTCCTTCAGCATCTGCGTCGACAACGTGCGGCCGCCGGCGTAGTAGCGCCTGGCCACGTGCCCCAACGCATAGGTGGTCGCGAAGCTCATGCCTGAACTCACCGCCTGATTGCCAAGGCCGCGCAGCAGCCCGCCGCCGACCTTGCCGAGCAATCCGCCCAGCAGCTTGCGCCCGGCCTGCTCAAGGTACTGCGAGGTCAGCCCCACACCGACGGTCGCGAGAAAGTCCTTCGCATGCCCGGCGTCGAGTTCGTAGCCGTGCGCCTTGCCGATGCGGTAGACCAGCTTCATCTGCAGCGGAATGATGGCCATGGTCGAGAGCGTCTCGGGCAGCAGCTCCAGTGCGCCGTTGAGGATGGCGGCGTTGAGGATCGCCTGGTCGAGTTCCGCATCATCAGCGGCGGGTCTCGCGCCAGACGTGGCCGCAATGGCCGCGGGCGCCGTAGCGGCCAGCGGCGCCGCGGCCATCGACTCCGCATCGCTCGCGAACTGCCTCGCGGCTGCGGCATCCAGCCCGAGCGAACTGCGCACATCGGCGAGGAACATCTGCTCCGGCCGCGACTGGACGCCGTCGGCATCGCACACGCACACGGCCATCTCGTACGCGAGCTGCCTCGCCTCCGTGCTGGCGAGCTCGCCAGCCACGGAAGCCAGTGACACGCGCTTCATCAGCACGTCCTGGTAGAGCGTGGGCAACTCCACGCCGTCGGCCTGCGACAGGCCCTCCGCGATGCGCTTGATCTCCGCACGCTCGCGCTCATGCTTCTCGCCGTCCACGAAGGCGGCCAGCAGGCTCAGTTTCACGATGGCGCTGGTTTCGGCAGGTGTCACGTTACTCATCTCCTGGTGTGTGCGAAGTGCTGTTCGTTCCATGCGCGCTCCAAAGGTTCCGGCCCGCTACCATCCGCCCCATGCCTTCCAATCCCCGGATCCTGATCGCCGAAGACGAATCGGGCATTGCCGACACCCTGCAATACGTCCTGAAGACCGATGGCTTCGTCCCCGTGTGGTGCCCCACCGCCGCGGACGCGCTGGCGCAGTTCGCCGCCGACCCGCCCGCCCTCGCGATCCTCGACGTCGGCCTGCCGGACATGAACGGCTTCGAACTCTTCAAGCGGCTGCAGGCGCTGCCAGGCGGAGCGATGGTGCCGATGCTCTTCCTCACGGCGCGCAGCGACGAGATCGACCGCGTCGTCGGCCTCGAACTCGGCGCCGACGACTACATCGCCAAGCCCTTCTCGCCGCGCGAACTGGTCGCCCGGGTGCGGACCATCCTGCGGCGCAGCGTCCGCGGCGGCAACGGCGGCGCATCGGCGGCAACGCCGGCACGCGAGGCACCGCGCGCGCCCGCCTCGCCCTTTCTTGTCGACGCCGAACGCATGCAGATCCGCTACTACGGCGCCTTGCTCGAACTCTCCCGCTACGAGCACGGCCTGCTGCGCCTGCTGGTGCAGCGGCCCGGCCGCGTCTTCACGCGCGACGAACTGCTGCGCCTCGTCTGGGACGACGCAAGCGACAGCTTCGACCGCACCGTCGACGCGCACATCAAGACGCTGCGCGCCAAGCTGCGCGCGGTGGCGCCCGAAGTCGAGGCGATCCGCACGCTGCGCGGCACCGGCTACGCCCTCAACGAAGACCTTCCCTCCAGCGTGTGACCCGAAGAACACGCATCTTCATCGGCATCCTGCTGATCTACACGGCGGGCATCGCCTTTCTCCTCTACCGCGTGGTCGCCGACATCGACCCGCGCTACCGCGAGTCCGCCGAAGAGTCCCTCGTCGAAGCCTCGCAGTTCATGGCCAGCCTGGTCGAGCAGGATGTGATCGCCGGCGCCATCAACCCGGCGCGGCTCGAGCCGCTCTTTCGCTCCGTCTACGCGCGCCAGTTCTCGGCCCAGATCTACAACCTGCACAAGAGCCGCGTGGAGCTGCGCGTCTACGTCACAGACCGCAGCGGCCGCGTGCTCTTCGACTCGCTGGGCCGCCACACCGGCGAAGACTTCTCGCAATGGATGGACGTGAGCCGCTCGCTCGCCGGCACCTATGGCGCGCGCACCTCGCGCGACATCGAGGGCGACCCGCTGACCTCGGTGATGTACGTCGGTGCCCCCGTGCGCTGGAACAACGAGATCGTCGGCATGGTCAGCGTCGGCAAGCCGGTGCAGAGCTTCGGCCAGTTCGTGGAAGACGCGCGTGCCCGCACGCTATGGGTCGGCGTCGGCTCCGCCTTCGCGCTGCTGGTGCTGGCCATCATCGTCTCGGTGTGGCTGGTGCGGCCCTTCGGCCTCGTCTCCGACTACCTGGCGTGGTTGCGCAGCCAGGCCCGCCAGGGCAGCCTGAGCGTGCCACGCATGGCACGCCGCGCGGTCGACGCCGTGCGCGCCAGCTTCGGCGAGATGCGCGACGCGCTCACCGGCCGCAACTACATCGCGGACTACGTGCAGACCTTCACGCATGAAGTGAAGAGTCCGCTCTCCGCCATCCGCGGCGCCGCCGAGCTGATGCAGGAGCCCTCGATGCCGCAAGCTGAGCGCGAACGCTTCCTGGCCAACATCACGCACGAGACGCAGCGCATCCAGGAAATCGTGGATCGCATGATGGAGCTGACGGCGTTGGAGACGCGCCGCTCGCTGGAGCGCACCCAGCCCGTCGCCCTGGCCCCGCTGCTCAACGAGGTCGCGACCAGCGCGCAGGCTGCGGCCGCCGCGCGGGACGTGCGGGTGAACGTCGCCATCCAGGCCGGCGCGACGGTGGAGGGCGACCCCTTCCTGCTGCGCCGCGCGGTCAGCAACCTGCTGGACAACGCGATCGACTTCTCGCCCTCGGGCCGCGAGGTGCTGCTCGCGCTGCACACGCGCTCGCGGCTGGCCATCGTCACCGTGCGCGACCATGGCAAGGGCATCCCCGACTACGCGAAGGACAAGATCTTCGAGAAGTTCTATTCGCTCGCGCGTCCACACAGTCAGAAGAAGAGCACGGGCCTCGGCCTCGCCTTCGTGAAGGAGATCGCGGCGCTGCATCGCGGCCGCATCGAACTCGGCAACGCGCCACGCGGCGGCGCGCTGGCCACGCTCACCCTTCCGCTCAGCGGCAGCTAGCGGAACATGTCGAGGATGCGGTTGCGCTCCTCCGGCGGCGGCATCGCGCTCACCGGCGCACCGGCCAGCATCTCCGCCGGCGGCGTCGGGCCCGCATCCATGCCCAGGCTTGCGACGCCACGGCCTGGCGCGTAGTCGTCGTAGTACCAGTCGCCATCCTCGTTCACCACCCCCGCCGGTGGCGTCGCGGCCGCCACCGGCACGCCGCGCAGCACGGCCTGCATGTAGCCGCTCCACACCGGCAGGCTCAGGCTGCCGCCGGTCTCGCCGCGAACGCCCAGTTGCCGGGGCGTGTCGTAGCCGATCCATGCCACGCCCACCATCGTCGGCTGAAAGCCCGCGAACCAGGTGTCGATGGAGTCGTTGGTCGTGCCCGTCTTGCCGTAGACGTCCGCACGCCCCAGCGTCCGGTAGGCCTTGGCACCTGTGCCGTTCGTCATGACGCTCTGCAGCAGCGAGCTCATCACGAAGGCGTTGCGTTGCGGGATGGCGCGCATCGACTCGTCGAGCCGCGGGGGCTTCGTCTCCTGGAGCACGCGCCCCTTGGCGTCGGTCACGCGCATCACGAGCGTGGGGTTCACGCGATAGCCGCCATTGGCGAAGACGCCATAGGCCGCGGCCATCTGCATCGGCGTCACCGACCCGGCGCCGAGCGCCATCGGCAGGTAAGCCGGGTGCTTCGCGCGCTCCAAGCCGAAGTTGCCGATCCAGTCCTGCGCGTAGCGCGGGCCGATCGACTGCAGGACGCGGATGGTCACCATGTTCTTCGACTCCTCCAGCGCGCGGCGCAGCGTGATCGGCCCGTCGAAGGTGCCCTCGAAATTCTTCGGCTCCCAGGGCTGGCTGCCCGTGGCGGCGGCATCGAAGAACAGCGGCGCATCGTTGACGATGGTGGAGGGCGTGAAGCCCTTCTCCAGCGCGGCCGAGTAGATGAAGGGCTTGAAGCTCGAGCCCGGCTGACGCCAGGCCTGCGTCACGTGGTTGAACTTGCTGCGGCCGTGGTCGAAGCCGCCGACCAGCGCCTTGATCGCGCCATCGCGCGGATCGAGCGCGACGAAAGCGCCCTCGACCTCCGGCAGTTGCACGATCTCCCACGCGCCCTTGGCGTTCTGCATCACACGCACTACGGCACCGCGACGGATGCGGACGTTCGGCCCGGCCTTTTCGGACAGCGCCGCCTGCGCGGAACGCAGGCCCTCGCCGGTGATCGCCAGCATGTCGCCATTCGCGCGCACCGCCGTCACTTCCCTCGTCCCCGCCGTCAACACCACGGCCGCGAGCACGTCGTCGTCGTCGGGATAGCCGGCCAGCGCGTCGTCGACGGCCGCGTCGAGTGCGCCCGGCGCGGCGGGCAGCTCGACGAAGGCTTCCGGCCCCCGGTAGGTCTGCCGCCGTTCGTAGTCCATGATGCCCCTGCGCAAAGACCTGTACGCCGCCGCCTGGTCGGTCGCGACGATCGAGGTGTAGACGTTCAGGCCGCGCGTATAGGTGCTGTCGCCGTACTGCGTGTACATCATTTGCCGCACCGTCTCGGCCACGTACTCCGCATGCGGCCGTTCGGGGCCTGCAGCGGCACGCAGGTGCAGCTCTTCCTTCTTCGCCTGCGCGGCCTGCTCCGCATTGATGAAGCCAGACGCCTGCATCCGGTCGAGGGCGTACAGCTGGCGCACCCGTGCGCGGCGCGGGTTGCTCACCGGGTTGTTGGTGCCCGGCGCCTTCGGCAGACCGGCGAGCATGGCGGCCTCGGCCAGGCTGATGTCGCGCAGCGGCTTGCCGAAGTAGGTCTCCGACGCCGCCGCGAAGCCGTAGGCGCGGTTGCCCAGATAGATCTGGTTCAGGTAGATCTCCAGGATCTGGTCCTTGCTCAACTGCTGCTCCAGCTTGAACGCCAGCAGCGCCTCGGAGACCTTCCGGCTCAGCGTGCGCTCCGAACTCAGGTAGACGTTGCGCGCCACCTGCATGGTGATGGTGGAGGCGCCCTGGTGCAGCCCGTGCCGCAGGTTCGCCACGATGGCGCGCGCGAGCCCCTTCGAGTCGATGCCGCCATGCTGGTAGAAGCGCGCATCCTCCACGGCGATGATCGCGTCTTTCATGCGCTGCGGTATCTCCGCGATGGGCGTGAGCGTGCGGCGTTCCTCGCCGAACTCGCCGATGAGCACGCCTTCGGCCGTGTAGACCCGCAGCGGCAGCTTGGGCTGGTAGTCCGACAGCTCGGACACGTCCGGCAGCTTCGACCAGGCAAGGCTCAGCGCGATGGCGCCCGCGAGCATCAGCGAGACAGAGACGCCGGTGCCGGCGAGCACCAGGCGCTTGGTGGAAAGTCTGAACATGGGTCGAAGTCTCCTGGACAAGATGGCGGACACAGGAATCGTCGCCGCCACATCCGAAGCCCATGTGAAGTCCTCTCGCCAGGGACTTCACACAGACTTCACACAAGGCCCGCGCGCTTCCTGCGCGCTTCGCATTGGCTTCTCCCGCGGCCTCGACAGTGGCTCCCGTGCAAGTTCGCACGGCACCCGATCAAGCCACCATGGACGCCACCTCCACTTCCCCACCCCGCGCCGGCCGCTGGCTCTGGCTCGCCACCGTGAGCCTCGCCGTCGCCGGCTTCGCGCTGCTCGTCGCGCGTCCCGTGCATGCGCAGGACGCGACAGGCCCGCGCCTGAAGACGCAGAGCCCGTACTTCCTCGTGAAGAGCGACGACGCCGCCGTGGACCGCCTCCCGCTGAAGGGCACCGAAGTCGACGTGAAGATCTCCGGCGTCATCGCCGACGTGCGCGTGACGCAGACCTACCGCAACGAAGGCCTGCGCCCGATCGAGGCGCGCTACGTCTTCCCGGGCTCGACCCGCGCGGCCGTCGGCGGCCTGAACGTGCGGCTGGGCGACCGCCTCATCACCGCCCAGATCCGCGAGAAGCAGCAGGCGCGCATCGACTACGACAACGCCAGGAAGGAAGGCAAGACCGCCGCGCTGCTGGAGCAGCAGCTGCCCAACGTCTTCCAGATGAACGTCGCCAACATCCTGCCCGGCGACGACGTGAAGGTGGAGCTGCGCTACACCGAGCTGCTGGTGCCCGAAGGTGGCACCTACCGCTTCGTGTTCCCGACCGTGGTCGGCCCGCGCTACAACAGCCCGCAATCGGAGAACGCGAGCGCGAAGTGGGTGGCCCAGCCGACCCTGCACGAAGGCGCGGCGCCGAACAGCGCCTTCCAGCTCAAGGTCGCGCTGGACACGCCGCTGGGCATCAAGGAAGTGCGCTCGGCCACGCACGCCATCGACGTGAGCCGCCGCGACGGCGATGCACATGCCGACGTGGTCCTGGCGCCCGGCGGCGGCCCGGCGAACGACCGCGACTTCGTGCTCGACTACCGGCTGGCGGGCGAGAAGATCGAATCCGGACTGATGCTCTACAAAGGCCAGGGCGAGAACGCGGAGAACTTCTTCCTCGCCATGGTCGAGCCGCCCAAGTCGGTGGCCGCAGACAGCATCTCGCCGCGCGACTACATCTTCGTGGTCGATATCTCGGGCTCGATGCACGGCTTCCCGCTGGACACCGCCAAGACCATGCTGGAGCGCCTCATCGGCGGCCTGCGCCCGAGCGATACCTTCAACGTGCTGCTCTTCTCCGGCAGCAACAGGATGCTCTCACCGCGCTCCGTGCCCGCCACGCGCGCCAACATCGAGCAGGCGCTCGCCACCATCAAGGGCTACAGCGGCAGCGGCAGCACCGAGCTCATTCCTGCGCTCAAGCGTGTCTACGCCGAGCCCAAGGCGGAGGACGTCTCGCGTACCGTGGTGGTCGTGACTGACGGTTACGTCACTGTCGAGCGCGAGGCCTTCGAACTCGTGCGCCAGAACCTCTCCCGCGCCAACCTGTTCGCTTTCGGCATCGGCTCCTCCGTCAATCGCCATCTGATGGAAGGCCTCGCGCGCGCCGGCATGGGCGAGCCCTTCATCATCACCGACCCGGTCCAGGCGCCCGAACAAGCCGCGCGCTTCCGCCGCATGGTCGAGTCGCCAGTTCTTACCAGCGTGAAGGCGCGCTTCGAGGGGCTGGACGTGTACGACGTGGAACCCGCCGCGCTGCCGGACGTGCTGAGTGAACGCCCCGTCATCGTCTTCGGCAAGTGGCGCGGCGAGGCGAAAGGCCGCGTCGTGATCGAAGGCCAGGGCGCCGAGGGAGCGTACCGCCAGGAGGTCGCCATCGATGCCCGCACCCGCCAGGACGCCGCGGCGCTGCGCAGCCTGTGGGCCCGCCACCGCATCGAGAGTCTGAGCGACCAGGAAGCGCTGGAGGGCGGCGATGCGTTCAAGCAACGCATCACCGGGCTCGGGCTGCGCTACGGCCTTCTCACGCAATACACCAGCTTCATTGCGGTGGACAAGGTGGTGCGCAACGTGGCGCCGGACACCGGCGTCAGCGTCGATCAGCCGCAGCCGCTGCCCAAAGGCGTGAGCGAGCTCGCGATCGGCCAGGGCCTGGGAGCCGAAGTGCCGAGTACGCCTGAGCCGGAGACCCTGGGTGCCGTCGCCGTGGTGCTGTCGATGCTGGCCATGCTGCGCCGCCGCGCCCGCCGGCTGGATGCGCGGCGCTTCACCGCATGAGGGCCGGGACGATGACTCTCGCCACCCTTGCACGAACCCACCCGCGCGTCATCGACTGGGGCATCCATCTCGACCGCGCGCCGGCGGCCGTCTGGCTGGCCCTGCAGGCCGCGGCGTTGACGCCGACCTGGCTCTGGATGGCCGAGCGCATGCGCGACGGTTCCGACGACCCGCTGGGCCTGCTCGCGCTCGCCGCGCTGGCCGTGCTGGCCTGGGCGCTGCGGCGCGAGTTGCGACCCGCGCCGAAGCTCGGCTGGCTGGCGCTCGCCGCCTTCGGCACGCTGGCCGCCACGGTGCTGCGCACGGGCGCCGGCCCGCTGCCCGCGATGCCAGCCCTGGTCACCGGCTTCGTCGCCGTCCTGGCGCTGGCTTGCGGGCTGCTGGCCTTCCTGCCTCGCCGCATCGCCGCGCTGCCGGTCGCGGGTCTTGCGGTGCTGGCCCTGCCGCTGCTGTCCTCGCTGCAGTTCTATGCCGGGTACCCGCTGCGCGTGGTCACGGCCGAGGCCAGCCGCTGGCTGCTCGCACCGGCATTCAGCGTGATGCGCGAAGGCAGCAACCTGCTGGTCGAGGGTCGGCTCGTCATCGTCGATGCACCCTGCTCCGGGGTGCAGATGGCCTGGCTGGGCTATTTCACGGCCTGCGCGGTGGCGCTCTGGGCCGGCCGCCAGGACAAGGGCTTCATCTCGCGCCTGCCCGTGGTGGGGATCCTCGTGCTGGCCGGCAACATCGTGCGCAACAGCGCGCTGGTGGCGCTCGAAGGCGCGGGTCATGCACCGGCGCCCTGGCTGCACGACGCCTTCGGCCTCGTCTTGCTGGCGCTGATCTGCGGCGGCATCGCCTGGGTGATGTCCGCTGGGCGCGACGCGCGGGTGCGGGACGCCCTCGCCCCCATTCCCGGGCTCATCACATCCACCGGAGGCCGCCGTGTCGATACCACTCCTTGAACGCTTCTTCGCCAACCGCTTCGTCAACCGCGTGACGCACAAGGCCGCCTTCGCCGGCGTCATGCTGCTGTGCCTGGCCTGGTCAACCGTCTCCGCAGTGCACACACCTGCGCCGGCAGCCCGCAACGCGATCTACCGCGAGTGGCCGGCCGAGTGGGACGGCATGCCGCTGCGCCCGCTGGCCCTGAGCGAGGTCGAGCACCGCTTCGCCGACCGCTTCCCCGGCGCCATCGCGCGCATGACCGACGGCGAGCAGGTGCTGGTGCTGCGCCAGGTGAACACGCCCACCCGCATGCTGCACCCCGCCGCCGACTGCTACCGCGCGCTGGGCTACCGCATCGCGCAGGCGCGGTTGGAGCGCGATACCCAGGCCCGCCTGTGGCGCTGTTTCGTGGCCGAGGGCCGCGACGGACAGAAGCTGCGCGTCTGCGAGCGCATCGTGGACAGCACGGGTGTTGCTTTTACCGACACTTCCGCCTGGTACTGGGCGGCGGAGAGCGGTCGGTCGAGCGGACCGTGGCAAGCTGTGACCCTGGCAAGACGGATCGAGTGAGAGACATTTGAAAAAAGCGCTGCTGTACCTGCTTTTCGCGGCTCTGGCCTTGGTGTTGACGGCTGGCGTGGCCATGTACCTCGTGGTAAGGCTCGCACTGGCGCCCGGACCGGACGAATGGCCGGCCCGCGTGAAGCTGGGCTTCGTGTCGCTGGATGTGGGCGTTCCCACGGCGATCCGGCTGGCCACCTCCTCCTGGTTCGCGCCCTGGCTGGATGGCCGCTCGCTCGAGACGGCCTACGGGCCGGTGCGCTTCGGCTGGAGCGAAGCCGCGAACACCGTGGAGATGCGCTGCGCCCCCTGCAGCGCCGCCGTGCCCGCGCTCGGCGACACGCCCATCCGCCTGGACAACCTGCGCATCACCGCCCGCCGCGATGCAGGCTCGCTCAACGGCCTGCTGGAAGCCACGCCCGCGGCCGGCATTCCGCTGACCCCCACCGGCACGGTCGACCCGGTGCTGCGCGCGCACTGGGACGGCCGCCTGACGCAGAAGACCCTGCTGCTCCACATCGACGCGCCCGAGGCGCCAATCGCGCGCTGGTACGCAGTGCTGGCGCCCGCGCTGCCCGAACTCCAGCGCGCGCGCATCGCCGGTACCCTGGCCTTGCGCGCGCAGGTCACGCTACCGGCCGGCACCTTCAGCCTGCATCCGCAACTCTCGCAGTTCGCCGTCGAGGGCCTGGGCACGGAGTCCATGCTCAATGCCCGCAGCAGCTGCGGCGCCCCGTCACGGCTGGCCAATGACAGCTGGCTGGCCCGCGCCGTGATCGCCGCGGAAGACCAGCGCTTCTTCACGCATCCGGGCTACGACCTCACGGAACTGACCGCGTCGCTCGAAGCCAATCAGAAGGCCGCGCAGGTCGAGCGCGGCGGCAGCACGCTGACGCAGCAGCTCGCACGGCTGCTGATCACGGGCAGCGAGCGCAGCGCGGAGCGCAAGTTGCGCGAAATGCTCTACGCGGTGGAGATGGAAGAGACGCTGGGCAAGGCGCGCATCCTGCAGCTCTACCTGGACAACGCGCCCTGGGGTACCGGCCTGTGCGGTGCCGAGGCCGCCGCGCGTCGCTATTTCAAGCGCAGCGCGCGCAACCTCGAGCCGGCCCAGGCGGTCTGGATGGCCGCCATGCTGCACAACCCGGGCGCCACGGTCGAGAAGTGGCAGCGCGACGGCACGATCGACGCGGAGCGCGCGAAGTGGGTCGCCGAGGGCGTGCGCGGTATCACGCGCAGCCAGCGCGACGCACTGCTCAAGAGCGTGGCGAACGCGCGCTTCGCACCACCTTGACCCTTCCGCCGGGCATTCCGCGCGCACCAAATCGGCGCACGGGATGCCTCGGCACGGCGATGGCTCGCTGGCACATGTCTTGCGAAAGCTCCATCAATGGATGCTGTCACCGCCCTCCCGCCCGCAGCCGTCGAAATCGTCGCACTGACCAAGTGCTATGCCGCGGGCATGCCTGCCGCGGTCGACCAGATCGACCTGCGCATCGCCAGCGGCAGCTACTGCTGCCTGCTGGGCCCCTCGGGCTGCGGCAAGAGCACCACGCTGCGCATGGTCGCGGGGCATGAATCGGTGTCGGGCGGCGACATCCTGCTGGACAACCGCAACATCACCAATCTGCCCGCCGCCGCGCGCGGCACGGCGATGATGTTCCAGAGCTTCGCGCTGTTCCCGCACCTCTCGGCTCTCGACAACGTCGCCTTCAGCCTGAAGATGAAGGGCGTCTCGAAGGCCGAGCGCCACAAGCGTGCGAACAACCTGCTGGAACGCGTCGCGATGGGGCACCTGGCCGAGCGCAAGCCAGGCGAGCTCTCGGGCGGTCAGCAGCAGCGCGTCGCGCTGGCGCGCGCCCTCATCACCGAACCGCGCGTTCTGCTGCTGGACGAGCCGCTCTCCGCCCTCGACCCCTTCCTGCGCATCCAGATGCGCGCCGAACTGCGGCGGTGGCAGAAGGAACTGGGCCTGACCTTCATCCACGTCACGCACTCGCAGGAAGAAGCGATGGCGCTGGCCGACACGATGGTGGTGATGAACCATGGCTTGATCGAGCAGGTCGGCTCGCCCTACGAGGTCTACAACCACCCAGCCAGCGAATTCGTCGCCCGCTTCATGGGCGGCCACAATGTGTTCGCGCAGGCCGAGGGGCTGATCGCGGTGCGCAACGACCACATGCGGATCGCGCCGGCCGATGCCGTCCTGGGCGACGCGGGCGTGCCGGCGCACGTGACCGACGTGGAATACCAGGGCACCTACGTGCTGCTCGGCCTGCGGCTCACAGGCGCGCGACCGGAACGCAGCAGCGTGTCGGTGCTGCTGTCCGAACAGGCCTTCGTGGTCCAGCCCTACGCGGTGGGCGACAGCGTCCGGCTTTCGTGGGCCGAGGCCGATGCGCGGCCGCTCGGGCCGGGCGCCGTGCGCCCCAGCACGCGCCCGCCTGCGCCGACCTCTTCTCGTGGCGAGCCGATGTCGGCGTGGGCCGCCATGGCGGCCTGAGCCGTACGCAAGGTCCTTCCCCTTTCCCTTTTCTTCACGCGTCCAGGAGACCACCCATGTCCGAGAAAACCGAATCCACCTCCGCCGGCCTGCAGCGCCGCACCCTGCTGCAAGGCACGGCGGGCATCCTGGCCACGGGCATGTTCCCCGCCATCCATGCGCAGGAGAAGATCGTGCTGCGCTACCTGGGCACGGCGGTGAATCAGGACAAGGCCATCGCCGACAAGTTCAAGGCCGACACCGGCATCGAGATCCAGTACGTGGCTGTCACCACCGACGACGTCACCAAGCGGGCCGTGACCGCGCCCAACAGCTTCGACCTGATCGATACCGAGTACTTCTCGCTGAAGAAGATCGTGCCCACCGGCAATCTCAAGGGCATCGACACCAAGCGCGTGAAGAACGCCGACAAGATCACCTCGCTCTTCACCAAGGGCGAGGTCGGTGGCAAGAAGGTGGGCGACCAGGGCACGGCGCCGATCAAGGTGATCTACCTCGAAGGCGAGAAGAGCAAGGCCTTCGCGAAGTCGCCGACGCAGTTCATGTCGCTGATCCCGACCACCTACAACGCCGACACGCTGGGCATCCGGCCGGACCTGATCAAGCGCCCCATCACCTCGTGGGCGGAACTGCTCAACCCCGAGTTCAAGGGCAAGGCGGCCATTCTCAACATCCCTTCCATCGGCATCATGGACGCGGCAATGGTGGTGGAGTCCAAGGGAATCCACAAATACGCCGACAAGGGCAACATGACCAAGGCCGAGATCGATCTCACCATCAAGACCCTGATCGAGGCCAAGAAGGCGGGCCAGTTCCGCGCGCTGTGGAAAGACTTCAACGAGTCGGTCAATCTGATGGCCTCGGGCGAGGTCGTGATCCAGTCGATGTGGTCGCCCGCCGTGACGGCCGTGCGCACCAAAGGCATCGACTGCGTGTTCCAGCCGCTGAAGGAAGGCTACCGCGCCTGGGCCTCGGGCTTCGGGCTGCCGGCAACGCTCTCCGGCAAGAAGCTGGACGGCGCGTACGAGTTCATCAACTGGTTCCTCGATGGCTGGGCGGGTGCATACCTCAACCGCCAGGGCTACTACAGCGCGGTGCTGGACACGGCCAAGGCCAAGATGGAAGCGTACGAGTGGGCCTACTGGATGGAAGGCAAGCCGGCCACGCAGGACATCAAGAGCCCGCAGGGCACGGTGATCGCGAAGGCGGGCTCGGTGCGCGACGGCGGCAGCTACGAGGAGCGCATGGGCGGGATCGCCTGCTGGAACGCCGTGATGGACGAGAACGAGTACATGGTCCGCAAATGGAACGAGTTCGTCGCGGCCTGATGAGCCCGGCCCCAGAGGCGGAATGAGCACGCGAACGGTCAAGGCGTGGTGGCAAGCGGCGCCCTTCGCGCTGGTGTTCCTGCTCTTCTTCCTGATCCCGCTTGCGCTGATCGCGATGGTCAGCCTCTGGAACTTCAACGAATACGAGCTGATTCCAGCGTTCACGCCGCGCAACTACTTCAGCATCTTCGAAGGCTGCTCGCATCTCACCGACAACGGCGACTTCTGCGTCACGCTGTCGACCTACATCAGCACGCTCAAGTTCTGCCTGCTGGTGTGGGGCATCACGCTGCTGATCGGCTTCGCGGTCGCATATTTTCTCGCCTTCCACGTTCGCTCGCCGGGCATGCAAACGCTGCTCTTCGTGCTGTGCACCGTCCCCTTCTGGACCTCGAACGTGATCCGCATGATCTCGTGGGTCCCGCTGCTGGGGCGCAACGGACTGGTCAACCAGGCGCTGATGGAGCTGGGCCTCGTGCAGAGCCCGGTGGAGTGGCTGCTGTTCTCGGATTTCTCCGTGGTGCTCGCCTTCGTGCACCTCTACACGATGTTCATGATCGTGCCCATCTTCAACTCGATGATGCGCATCGACCGCTCGCTGCTCGAGGCGGCCAGTGATTCCGGCGCCTCGGGCTGGCAGACGCTATGGAACGTCATCGTGCCGCTTTCGCGCACCGGCATCCTGATCGGCTCCATCTTCGTCATCACCATCGTGATGGGCGACTTCGTCACCATCGGCGTGATGGGCGGGCAGCAGATCGCGTCAGTCGGCAAGATCATCCAGGTGCAGACTTCCTACCTCCAGTTCCCGCTGGCCGCGGCGAACGCGATGATCCTTCTCGCCGTGGTCCTGATGATCATCTGGGGTCTCACGCGCCTGGTCGACATCCGAAAGGAGCTCTGACTTGAGCGCACGCATCGGCGAACAACGCAGCCCCGGCTTCTGGCCGCTCGCGATCGTCTTCGCGCTCTTCGTGGTCTTCCTCTACGGCCCGATGATCACGATCTTCGTGCTGAGCTTCCAGGGCCCCGAGGGGGGGCTCACCTTCCCGCTGCGCGGCGTGTCGCTCTTCTGGTTCCAGAAGCTCGCCGAGGGCCTGGGCACGGTCGACATCGGCGCGGCCTTCCGGCGCTCGCTGATGCTGGGTGCGGTGGTCATGCTCTTCACGGTCGTGCTCTCGGTGCTCGCGGGGCTGGCCTTCCGCAAGCGGCTGAAAGGCGGCAATGCGCTGTTCTTCGTCACTGTCGCGAGCCTGATCATGCCGTCGATCATCGTGTCGCTGGGCATCGGCCTGCAGTTCCGCCTGCTCGACACCGGCATCAAGAGCGCGCTCACCGCGCTGGACGCGACGAGCGCGCTGGAGAACTACGGCACCGCCCTCGGCCTGCTGACCTCGGCCCTGGGGGCGCATCTCACATGGACGCTGCCCTTCGGCCTGCTGATCATGTTCGCGGTGTTCAACCGCTTCAATCCGGCCTACGAGGAAGCCGCGCGCGACTTGGGTGCCACGCCCTGGCAGAGCTTTTGCCACGTGGTGCTGCCGCTCATCGGACCTTCGGTGGTCGGCATCGGCATGTTCGGCTTCACGCTGAGCTGGGACGAGATCGCGCGCACCTCGCAGGCCATCGGCGACGTCAATACCCTCCCGCTGGAACTTCAGGGCCTCACCTCCACCGTGACCACGCCGTCGATCTATGCGCTCGGCACGGTCACCACCATCGTGTCCTTCGCGGTCATGGCCGTCGCGCTGGGCGCTTCCGCGCTGCTGCGGCGCCGCGCCACCCGCCACCGCTGAACCAATGGCCCGGCTGCTGGTGATCAACCCCAACACCTCGGCGGCGGTGACAGCGCTGCTGCAGCGCCACCTGCAGGCCGAAGGCGGTGGCGCGCTGGAGGTGCAGGCAGTGACGGCGCGCTTCGGCGCACCCTACATCGCCAGCGAGGCGAGCTACGCAGTCGCGCAACACGCCGTGCTCGACGCCTGGGCCTCGGTCCACATGAACAGCGAGCGGCCGGACGCGGTGCTGATCGGATGCTTCGGTGATCCGGGACTCTTCGCAATGCGCGAAGGCTGCGGCCTGCCGGTCGGCGGGCTGGCGGACGCGGCATTCATCTCGGCGGCGCGACACGGCCGCTTCGCGGTGGTCACCGGCGGCGAGCGCTGGAAACCGATGCTGGAGCGGCTCTCGCATGCGCTCGGTCATGCTCATGCGTTGGCAGGCATCCACACCGTGGCGCCGACGGGCGTGCAACTCGCGGCCGATCCGGTCGGCGCGCGCAGCCTCCTGGCCGAGGCCTGCCGCGAGGCGGCGAGCCGCTTCGGCGCGCAGGCCGTGATCCTCGGCGGCGCGGGGCTGGCGGGCATGGCCGCCGACATCGCGGGCTCCGTGCCCGTGCCGCTGATCGACAGCGTGAGCGCCGGTGCCCAGTGGGCGATCGAGGCCACGCGCACCGCCACACCGGCCGCGACGAAAGCAGGATTCGGCATCGCGTGGCAGAACGTTTCCTGGGAACTCGAAGCGCTCGGCTGACAGGGGAACGGGCGCCCCCACCGGCAGCGCGGTCTCCCGTCCGTGCCACCATCGCCTGATGAGCACACCCAACCACGCCCCTCACCCGCACGCCGTAGAGCCCGTGACGCTCGGCCAGCCCCGCGGCATCGACCAGATCGTCGCCGGCGTCTCCACCAGCGACGGCGACGGCGTCAAGCTCACGCGGGTGCTGCACCAGCCCTTGCAACAGCGGCTGGACCCTTACCTGATGCTCGACGCCTTCGGCAGCGACAACCCCGGCGACTACATCGGAGGCTTCCCCAACCATCCGCACCGCGGCTTCGAGACTGTCACCTACATGATCGCGGGCCACATGCGCCACCGCGACAGCGAAGGCCATGAAGGCTTGCTCTCGAATGGCGGCGTGCAGTGGATGACTGCCGGGCGCGGCCTGGTGCACAGCGAACTGCCCGAGCAAGAGGAAGGCCTGATGGAAGGCATCCAGCTCTGGCTCAACCTGCCGGCCAGCGAGAAGATGCGCAAGCCCTGGTACCGCGACATCCAGAGCGAGGAGATCCCCGAGTTCAGGACGCCGGCGGGCGTGCATGTGCGCGTGATCGCGGGCGAAAGCCACGGCGTGCAGGGCGCGATGCAGCGTGCACTCACCGAGCCCCTCTACCTCGACATCACGCTGCCACCAGGCGCCGAATTCGTCCAGCCGCTGCCCGACGACCGCAACGCGCTGGTCTACGTGTTCCGCGAATCGCTCTACATCGCGGGCAGCGAGATACCGACCAAGCGCATGGCCATCCTTGCCAACGACGCCGGCAGCGACGGCGTGGTGCTGCGCGCGCAGGCCTCGAACCACAGCCCGGCGCGCGCGTTGCTCATCGCAGGCAAGCCGCTGCACGAGCCGATCGCGCAGTACGGCCCCTTCGTCATGAATACGCGCGAGGAAGTCATGCAGGCGATGCATGACTTCCAGAACGGCAAGCTGTGAGCTAGAGCTCGTCGATGGGCGTCTGCCGGGACGCGGGCGCATCGTCGGCGGCGATGGCGAAGCGGTCGCGCGTGCGCACGTAGAAGCTGGCGCCGAAGCGGCCGACGGGGTGGTAGTTCTCCAGCCGCACGCGCCATTGCTCGGTGTCCACCAGGCCTTCGCGCGCGTGCATCCACAGCACCCGCCCGATGAAGATCTGCCGGCTGCTCGTCTCCAGCGTCTCCCACAAGCTGCACTCGAAGGCTACGGGTGCCTCGACGATGCAGGGCGGCGCCACGGCCTTGGACGGGCGCGCATGCAGGCCGACGTGGGCCAGCTCGCTCACCTCGGGCGACACGCGTTCGCCGCAACGATGCATCTCCGTGACCATGGCCTCGTCGGTCAGGTGGACGACGAACTCGCGCGTGCGCACGATGTTCTGCGCCGTGTCCTTGAGCGAGCCGTCGTCGAGCCGGTTGATGCTGATCATCACGATGGGTGGCTCCTCGCCCAGCATGTTGAACATGCTGAAGGGCGCGGCGTTGACGACGCCGGTGGGGCCGAGCGTCGTGACCAGCGCGATCGGCCGCGGCACGATCAGGCTGGCCATGAGCTTGTAGCGCTGGTATTCGGTGATGGTGCTGAAGTCGATGTCCATGGTGCCGCGAACTTAACGCAAGTCCCATGCCCCGCCCGCGCGTCCTCGGTTGCATGGCAGCACCTCCGTCGGAAAAGACCGGGCGGCTGACGCCGGGCTGACCCGTCCGCATGCGAAACGAGGGGCTTCATTCTTCTTTACGCGCGCTGACACCAGGCTCACGCCCGCGAAACAGAGTGCTTCCACACTCGCCTTCACCTGCTGCCCATCGGTGGCAGGCTTCTTCGAAAGGAAGCACTCTCATGATCACGTCTCGCAAAAGCCTTCTCTGGGCCGGCTTGTTGGCCACGGCAACCCTCGCGTCCTCCGGCGCTTTCGCGCAGGCGCCCCAGGCGCCGCTGACCGCGCCCGCGCCGCCGGCCGCCGAAGCCCACCAGCACACCCGTGCCGACCGCGCGCAACGCTTCGAGCGCATGCAGCAGCACCGCGCGCAACGCATGGCGGCGCTGAAGGAAAAGCTCAAGCTCAGCCCGGCACAGGAAAGTGCGTGGAGCAGCTTTGCCGAGGCTCAAAAGCCCCCTGCGGGCACGCCCGGTCACGCTCGCCAGGCGCGCGCCGAATTCGCCAAGCTGACGACGCCTGAACGCCTGGATCGCATGCAGGCCCGACAAGCCGCACGCACCGCCATGTTCGCGAAGCGTGCGGATGCCACGCGCAGCTTCTATGCCGCTCTGACGCCGGACCAGCAGAAGACCTTCGACGCGGAGTCGATGCGCCGGTTCGGCCACGGCCCGCGGGGCGAGCATCGCCATCATGGCGAAGCGCCTGCCAAGGGCTGATTCGGCGCCGGTTCTTCCATGAAAGAAGCCCGCAACGTGCGAACGTTGCGGGCTTTTTCATGGATGGGCCTGAACTGCCGCCTATTGCGGGGTCCCTGTCTTGTCCTTCGGATTCGTAGGCACGTCCGGCCTCTCGCCGCGCTGGCCGAACTGCGGCTTGACCTTGCGGCCTTCCTGGCTCACTTGCGTACGCGACATCTCGCCTGTCGGCTGTGGCATCGCGTTCGGCTGTGCATTGACGGTGGTCGACGCCTCGCCCTTCGGCACGAGGTTGTTCGCGTTGTTGCGGTTGTGCGCGCGTGCTTCGGCCTTCACGGCTTCACGCGACGCCGGCGCGGTGCCGTCGGGCCGCTGTGTCGGGTTCACCGCGCCGGCCGGCGTCTTCGTGCTGGCCTCGGCGCCCTTGGATGGGTCGGGCTGCGCGGGGATGGAGGTGGACGTGCTCTGCGCCAGCGCGGCGCCCGACAGGCCCAGCATGCCGGCGAGTACGGTGCTTGCGATCAATCCTTGCTTCATGAGATGGCTCCTTGTGTCTCTGGTTCAAAGGTTGGCGAGCCCTTTTCTTCAAGCTCTGTGGTCAAGCTAGGAGTGCCCGAAGCCGGACCGTGTGGGGATGCGGCAGCCATCCCTGTAGGAGCCGGCCGCCGGCCCGCGAAGGCCGGGCAAGGAGGTGGCGCGTTCCTACAGCCGGTGCGCATGAGGCGCCGTACAACTGCATGCGTGAAGCCCTCAACCCATTCCACTGCCGTGACGGCCTCTCCCACATCGCTGAAGGTGATGACCGTGAACACCCACAAGGGCTTCACAGCGCTGAACCGGAAGTTCATTCTTCCGGAGTTGCGCGAGGCGGTGCGCACGGTGGGCGCGGACGTCGTGTTCCTCCAGGAGGTGCTCGGCACGCATTCGAAGCACTCGCGCAAGGTCGACAACTGGCCCGAGGCGCCGCATTACGAATTCCTGGCGGACACGATGTGGCCCCAGTTCGCCTATGGTCGCAACGCGGTCTATCCGAAGGGCCACCACGGGAACGCGGTATTGTCCAAATTCCCGATCGTCCACTTCAAGAACCATGATGTGTCCATCACCGGGCCGGAAAAGCGCGGCCTGCTGCACTGCGTGCTGCGCTTGCCGGGGCGGCCGGTGGACGTGCATGTGATTTGTGCCCACCTGGGCCTGGCCGAGGCGCACCGCGTGCAGCAACTGGAGTTGCTCTGCCACATCGTGAGAGACGAGGTGCCGGCGGATGCGCCGCTGATCGTGGCGGGCGACTTCAACGACTGGCGCGGACGCGCGCACGAGATACTCGAGCAGGGCGCCGCGCTGCGAGAGGTGTTCGTCCAGGCGAACGGCAAGTCGGCCAAGACCTTTCCCTCGCGCTTCCCGCTGCTGTCGCTGGACCGCATCTACGTTCGCAACGCTGGCGTGCACTCGCCGATCGTCCTGCCGCGCAAGCCATGGTCGCACCTGTCGGACCATGCGCCGCTGGTAGCCGAAATCGAGTTGTGAGAAGGAACACAGGCCATGAGTCAACGCTGGATCAGCGGCAACCGTGTTGAACTGCTGGAGAACGGGGAGCAGTTCTTCCCGCGCGTATTCGAGGCCATCCGTACAGCGACGCGAGAGGTGATCGTGGAGACCTTCATCCTCTTCGAGGACAAAGTCGGCAAGGAACTCCATGGCGCGATGCGCACGGCCGCACTGCGGGGCGTGAAGGTCGACCTGATGATCGACGGCTTCGGCTCGCCGGACCTGTCGCCTGAGTTCATCGAGGGGCTGACTTCCGCGGGCGTGAAGGTGCGTGTCTTCGATCCGGGCAGCCGCCTCTTCGGCCAACGGCTCAATGTGTTTCGACGCATGCACCGCAAGATCGTGGTGATCGACGGCGCGCGCGCCTTCGTGGGCGGCATCAACTATTCGGCCGACCACTTGATGGACTTCGGGCCCAAGGCCAAGCAGGACTACGCGGTCCAGCTCGAAGGGCCGATCGTCTCGGAAATCCATCGCTTCGTGCTGCACGCGATCGCCGTCGGCGGCAAGGGGCCGGGCTGGTTTCGACGCCGGCTGCGCGCCGCGTCGCAAGAAGAACAGAAGGGTGCGCAAGCCGGCACGGCCGACGTGCAGTTCGTGACTCGGGACAACCGGCGGCACACCACCGACATCGAGCGCCACTACCGCGCCGCGATCCGCAGCGCTCGGCAACGCATCGTGATTGCCAACGCATACTTCTTCCCCGGCTACCGGTTGATCAAGGAAATGCGCAGGGCAGCACGGCGCGGCGTCGACGTGCGGCTCATTCTCCAGGGCGAGCCGGACATGCCGATCGTGAAGGTCGCGGCCAGCATGCTCTATCACCACCTGCTGCACGCAGGCGTGCAGATCTACGAATACTGCGAGCGGCCGCTGCACGGAAAGGTCGCGCTGGCAGACGACCAGTGGAGCACGGTCGGTTCTAGCAACCTCGACCCGCTGAGCCTGTCGCTGAACCTGGAGGCGAACGTGATCGTGCGCGACAAGGCCTTCAACGAGATGCTGCACGGACGGCTGGAGCACCTCATGCGCCACAGCTGCAAGAAGGTCGAAGCCTCGGAACTCACCGAGTGGAGCGGCTGGCGCCTGGTGCGTAGCTTCTTCATCTTTCACCTCTTGCGCTGGTACCCCTCCTGGGCCGGGTGGCTGCCGCGGCACGCGCCGCGCCTCAAGCCGCTCGAGACACCCGAGCCCCGCGGCGGCGGTGCGACGCAGACGGACGTGGCGTGACGACACCTCGGCCCGCGATGAACGCGTCCGGACTTCCGCCCGCGCCAACATCGCCGAGGCCGGCGCACGGCGGATGGTTCTGGACGAAGCGCATTGCGGCATGGGTTTTCTTCGCGCTGGTCGCATGGCTGCTGGTCCGCCAGGCCCGCACCATCGACTGGGACGAGGTGCTGGTCGCAGTCGTCGAAATTCCGCCGCCGGCCCTGCTCCTGGCGGCGGCGCTGGCCGCGTGCAGCTTCGCGCTCTACAGCACCTACGACCTGCTGGGGCGCGCGATGACGGGCCACCGGCTGCACGCGCGCACGGTCATGGGGGTGACCTTCATCAGCTACGCCTTCAACCTCAACCTGGGTTCGCTGGTGGGCGGCGTGGCCTTCCGCTACCGGCTCTACTCGCGGCTGGGGCTGGACAACAACACGATCACGCGCGTGCTGGGCTTCAGCATGCTGACGAACTGGTTCGGCTACCTGGTGGTGGCGGGCGCGGCTTTCTTCTTCTGGCCGCTCACCCTGCCGCCGTCCTGGAAGATCGATAGCGACCAATTGCGCATCCTGGGCGCGGTGTTGCTGGTACTGGCGGCCGGCTATCTGGCGCTGTGCGCCGTCGCGCGCGAGCACACGTGGACGCTACGGGGCCACGAACTGCAGACGCCAGCGCTGCGCATGGCGTTGTTGCAGATGGCGATGTCCAGCGCCAACTGGTGCCTGATCGGCGGCGTGATCTGGGTGCTGTTGCAGGAGCCGCTGCCGTATCCACACGTCCTGGCCGTGCTGCTGGTGGCGGCGGTGGCTGGGGTGATCACACATGTGCCCGCGGGCCTGGGCGTGCTGGAGGCCGTGTTTGTGGCACTGCTCTCGCACGAGGTAGCGGAAACCCGGCTGCTGGGCGCCCTGCTGGCCTACCGCGCCCTCTACTACCTGCTGCCGCTGGCAATCGCGACCTGCGCGTACGTCCTCACTGAGTTGCGTGCCCGACGCCTGCGACAGGCGCAGCGCTCCCGATGAACGGGCTGTAGGGCGGCGATCATTCGCTGTATATTCATACAGTGGATGTTCACCAGAAGCTCGCCATTCTGGCCGACGCGGCCAAGTACGACGCTTCCTGCGCGTCGAGCGGCACACGCCCGCGGAATTCGCTCGGCGGCCGTGGCATCGGCTCGACGGAGGGCTCGGGCATCTGCCACAGCTATGCGCCCGACGGCCGCTGCATTTCCTTGCTCAAGATCCTCCTCACCAACTTCTGCAGCTTCGATTGCCTCTACTGCGTCAATCGGGTCACGAGCAATGTGCGCCGCGCCCGCTTCACGGTCGAGGAGGTGGTCGCGCTCACGCTGGACTTCTACCGGCGCAACTGCATCGAGGGCCTGTTCCTGAGCTCCGGCATCATCCGCAGCCCCGACTACACGATGGAACAGGTGGTGGAGGTTGCCCGCGTGCTGCGCGAGATGCATGACTTCCGCGGATACATCCATCTCAAGACCATCCCCGATGCGTCGCCCGAGTTGCTGCAACGCGCGGGCCGCTATGCGGACCGGCTCAGCATCAACATCGAGCTCCCTACCGTGCAAGGGTTGGCCACGCTGGCGCCGGAGAAGGATGGCGCCGCCATCCGACGCACGATGGCGAGCCTGCGCGTGCACATCGACGATGCGAAGGATGCCGCCCGCGACGCGTGCCGGACGGCGCCTGTCTCGCTGCCGCAGCGAACGCCACGCCGGGCGGCACCGCCGCCATTCGCGCCCGCAGGGCAGAGTACGCAGATGATCGTGGGCGCGGACGCAGCCGATGACCGTACCATCCTCGCGACCAGCGCCAACCTGTACGGTGCCTATGGGTTGCGGCGGGTGTACTACTCAGCCTTCAGCCCGATTCCCGACGCCTCGGCATCGTTGCCGTTGCGGGCACCACCGATGGTGCGCGAGCATCGGCTCTACCAGGCCGACTGGCTGATTCGCTTCTACGGCTTCGCGCACGACGAAATCGTGCCAGCCGCGCCTTCCGGGCAGGGCATGCTCTCGCTGGAGATGGACCCCAAGCTCGCATGGGCGCTGGCGCATCGCGAGCGCTTCCCGGTGGACCTCAATCGCGCGCCGCGCGAGATGCTGCTGCGCGTGCCCGGCCTGGGCGCGAAAGCGGTCGACCGCCTGCTCATTGCGCGCCGGGTGCGGCAACTGCGCGGCGAGGACATGAAGCGCCTGCACGTGCCGCTGGCCAAGGTGATGCCTTTCGTGCTGCTGGCGGACCATCGGCCCGGCCGCGCGCTGGAGGCTGAAGACTTCGCGTCCCGCTTCAAGCCCGCGCCAGTGCAGGCCTCGCTGTTTTCCGGCTAAGCGCCTACAGGTTCGCCGCGCGGCACGCCCTAGCTTGGGACCATGGTGCAGCACACTGTCACGCTCGACGGCGAAACCGACTGGCCCGGCTTCAGGCGCGAGGCGCGCACGCTGCTGGCGCGGTTGGTGCCGCCCGAATACGTGAGTTGGCATGCGCGCCCCGAGGCGGCAGGCGACTTGTTCCGGGACCAGGCCTCGCGCCTTGCGCACACCGAACTTGCCGGGCCAGGCAGCATGAATCCGGTGGTGCCTCGCTCCTTCATGTCCCTGTGCGAAACAGTCATCTTGCATGACGACGACATGCGCTTCGCGCTGCTCTATCGTCTGTTGTGGCGCCTGGTGCACGAGCCCGCCCTTCGCAATGACCCACTGGATCCAGACCGGCTGCGTGCGCAGCACATGGCCCAGGCCGTGCGGCGCGACATGCACAAGATGAAGGCTTTCGTCCGCTTCCGGCCAGTGGACGACGGCGGAGAGGGAGGCCTTCTGCACGCGGCGTGGTTCGAGCCCGCCCACCACATCGTCGAGGCGGTCGCGCCCTTCTTCATGCGGCGCTTCGCGCAGGTGCGCTGGGCCATCCTGACGCCCGAACGCAGCGTGCGCTGGAATGGCGAGGTGCTGGAATTCGGGCCCGGCGGACGACGCGACCAGGCACCACCCGCGGACGCAGGCGAAGCCCTGTGGCTCACCTACTACCGCAGCATCTTCAACCCGGCGCGTCTCAAGCTCGCGATGATGCAGAAGGAGATGCCGCGCAAGTACTGGCACAACCTGCCAGAGGCCGGCCTCATTGCACCGCTCGTGGCGGAAGCGTCGGCACGCAGCGCCCGGATGATCGATACGCCGGCCACCGCAACCTCGCGGCGCATCCCCCGGGTCGCGGGCGCGCCGTCATCGAAGGAGGGCGACATGCCCAGGACATCCGGCTCATCCCCCCTTCCCATCGACGCCGAGGAAGCGCTGGCCAGACTCCGCGAGGCGACCGACCGCTGCCGCGAATGCCCGATTGGCGAATTCGCGACGCAATCCGTTTTCGGCGAGGGGCCGGTGAAGGCGAGGCTGATGGTTGTAGGCGAACAGCCTGGCGACCAGGAAGACCTGCAGGGCCGCCCTTTCGTCGGGCCCGCGGGCAAGCTCTTCGACCGCGCCATCGCGCAACTCGGGTGGGAGCGCGACAAGCTCTACGTGACCAACGCGGTCAAGCACTTCAAGTTCGAACTGCGGGGCCGGCGGCGTATGCACAAGACGCCGGCGCAGAGCGAGGTGGCAGCTTGTCTGCACTGGCTGGAAAGCGAGATCGACCAAGTACGGCCTGCCGCGCTCATCGCGCTAGGCGCAACCGCCGCGCGTGCCCTGTTGGGCCGGCACGTGGCAGTGATGAGCGAGCGAGGCCGGTGGCACACCAATGCGCATGGTCAGCAGGTTCTGGTCACGCTGCATCCCTCCGCCCTGCTCCGCGGCGACCCGCAAACTCACGAGGCGGCCTACAAGCAGTGGGTGGACGACCTGTCCCTGGCCAACGAATACCTCGATGCTTCGGTCCCGCGCCGCAAGACGCGCGCCGACTGACGCCTAGAAGCGGTACATGTAGCGGACCCGGACGAAGTTTTCGCCCGGATTCGGCTTCTTGATGTTCGCGTTGGAAAGATGCTGGATCCGCACCGAGACTTCATGCTCGCCACGCTGGCCGAAGCTGCGGCCAACGCCCAGGTGTTCGCTGAACTGGAAGCGCGTGCTCCAGGTACGAGCGGGCGTGTGGTACATCGAGTCCATCAGCGTGCCGCCGATACCCAGCTCGGTGAACCAGGGCGAAGTGCCTTCGCCGAAGCGGTAGCGCCAGTTGGCGATGGCACCGATCTGCGTATAGCTGCGGGTCTCGGACTGGTCGGGAGTTGGGCCGCGCCAGTTGCCGATGAAGAAGTCCCAGTAGAGCGAAGACGCACCGCTCTGGCCGAATCCGAAAACCGTCCACGGCACCATCACGCCGACCGCGGCCATGTCGGTGGCCGTCTCGTGCGGCGTTCGGCCGTACTCCAGGTACATGCCCATGGCACGGTCCTCGAAAGCGGCGGCGGAGAGAGAAAGCGACAACAGCCCAACACACATCAGTGCCTTGGCGCCGGAGGACAAAGGAGACATTCGATTCTTTGAGAGCGGGATGAAGTTAAACACAGCGTGGCTGGCCGAGCGTATTACACAAAGTGACTCTTGTCCCCTTCAGGCGTAGGACTTTCATGAAAGCGATGCTGCAACGCAGCAAAAACCGGGCGTTGAGCCTATAGTTGCCTGCAACCCTTCGCGAGAACCCATGTCGTCCACTTTTCCCTCCACGCGTTTCTTCAACCCTTTGATGCTCTGGGTGGATGTCGCGCTCAAGACCAACGAGATGCTGCTGTCCTCCACCTCGGTGATCCAGGTGCGCACACAGCGCATCGCGAAGGCCGGGCTCAGTCCCAGCGAGGATGACTTGCTGGAACTGCAAAGGATGGGACAGGAGAAGCTCGAGGCTGCCACCGAATCTGGCGCGGCGATTGCCAACCAGCTTCACACGACCCACTTCGCGCTTGTCAACCGTGCGGTGCAACAGTGGGCGGGTGGCGCTTCGGCGCTCTTCAGGATCGCGACCAGCACCAGTCCGGCGCAAGCCGTTGTCCATGTGGATGCTTTCAACAGCGCTGTCACACGTTCCGCCGTGACGTTGAGCCAGTTGTCGAGCGCCGGCGCGCGCATCGTGCAGCGCGGCCTGAAGCCGATCCACGCGCGCGCGACCTCGAACGCGCGGCGGCTCGGTCAGTCCGCGGGCACCAATGTGAGCAAGGTGATCTCGGAAGGCGCGCCGAAGCGCTTGGGCGGGCCCCAGTAGCCGGTGCCCCGACTCGTGTAGACCCACATTTCCCTCAGCTTGTGCAGGCCGGCGGTGAAGGGCTGCTGCAGCGGGACGAACAGGTTCCACGGGAAGAACTGGCCGCCGTGGGTGTGGCCGGAGAGTTGCAGGTGATAGCCCGCTTCCGCCGCCGCGGGAGCGCTGCGCGGCTGATGGGCGAGCAGGACGCGCGTGTGCACCAAGGGCGGCGCATCGTGCACAGCACGATGCGGATCGCTGGCATGCGCGGCATCGAAATGGGCCGCCGTGTAGTCGGTGACGCCGGCGATCACGAGTGCACTTTCGAGAATTTCCTCATCCGTCTGGGCGCCCTTCACATTGCGCGTCTGCAGCACCACATGCTCGTTGAGGAGCACGCGCAAGCCGAGTCGCCGCAATTCTGCGATCCAGGCATGAGCGCCGGCGTAGTACTCATGGTTGCCCGTCACCACGAAGGTGCCGTGCCGCGCGCGCAGGTCTCCCAGCGGCGCGATGTGGTCGCGCAGTTCGGCCACGGTGCCGTCCACCAGGTCGCCCGTGATCGCGACCATGTCGGCACCCAGCGCGTTGACGGAATCCACGATGCGCTGGATGTAGCTGCGCTTGATGGTCGGCCCCACATGGATGTCGCTCAGCTGTGCGATCGTGAATCCGCTCAGCGCTGCCGGCAGGTCGCGGATGGGAACATCGACGCGAACCACGCCTGCCGTGCGGCGCGCGTTGAGAAAGCCGATCAAGGATGTGGCGGTCGCAGCCACAGGCACTGCTGCCGCGCTCCAGCGCAACCAGCGCGGCCAATCGGCAAGCCAGCCGCCCGCCATCGTGGCGAGCCAGATCAGCAGCAAGCCGGCGTCGCGCACCACCGTGAGCACGAACATGGACGAGAACCAGCCCATGCTGATCAGACCGGCCCATTTCCAGGCATCGGCGAATTGCGGGCCCGACGAACGCATGTTGACGAAGGGCAGGGGCATCGTCGCGGCCGAGACTGTGAGCGCGGCGCCCAACAGCCATGGCCAGCCGGCGCCGAAGGCGCCAAGCGAAGGCAGCAGCCGCAGTCCGATGTAGACGTGCAGCAGCGTGGTGAGAAGGATCAGGGGGCGAAGCGGCATGAGAGCCTGGCAGGTTAGGCAAAGCCCGGACACACCATGTGCGAGCGGATCTCTTCACATTCAAGGCGCGTGCCACAGTGTGACAGCCCCTTATTTTCCCTGCATGCGGCGCCCTTGCCGCCCCGTGTCAGGAATGCGCGCTGACGTTGGCTCCGGCGGGCCACACGAAAAGCGCGCGGGTCGGGCCGCCCTGGCGCACCTCGACCTGTTGCTTCAAGGTCTGGCCGGCAAGCGTTGCCTCGACGTCGTAGCGCCCAGGGTCGAGGCGCGCGACCATGAAGGGACCGTCCGACCTGACCTGGCTCAGCAGCACACGTCCCGAGGCATCACGCACCGTCACGGCAACGTCGGCGGCAAAATCCGATCGGCTTCCGTCCTTGACCGCGAATTCGAACGTCGCCGGCCATCGCGGCGAGACGGTCTGCATCAGCGAGGCTTCGTCGCTGCTGACGCCGCCGCTCATGTATTCGATACCGTTCACCATGTGGATTGGCGGGTTGTAGACGGCGTGCGCCGCGAGCGCACCAAGTAGCGACGTGCCGCCAATGGCGAAAGCGGCCAGGGGCCGCCAGAACCGGTTCGTGTTCATGGCCGTGTCCTTTCTCGAATGAGGCGTGAAGAGAATTTCACGCCGCCACTATCGACAGCGAGCCTTAGACGAAACTGAATGAGCGGATGCCCACCCGGCTCAGTTGCCGGTGCGTGCCGAAGCCTGGTGCTCCGGTTGCGAGAGGCCTGCGGCCGCGGCGAAATCGACGTTCGAAGGCCAGACGAAGGCCGCACGCGCCGACAGGCCGTTGAACACGGTGAGCGGCTGCTGGAGCGTGACGCCGCCCATCGTGGCCTCGACGTCATAGGCGCCGGGATTGAGCCGCGCCAGCATGAAGCGCGCACCCGTGGAGGCTTCCATCACCTGCCGGCCCGTGTAGCGCTCCCGCACCACGACCTTCACATCCATGGGAAATTCACCTGCCTTCCCTCGGCTGACCGCGAATTCCAAGGCGGCGGCCCAGCGCGGCGCAACGGTCTGCATGAACGAAGCCTCGTCGCTGCTCCTGCCGCCGCACATGTATTCGATGCCCTGCGCCACCTGGATGGGCGGATTCGTCATGGCGTGCGCCGAAGCCAGCGCACCGAAAAGAGCCAAAGCCGCCACGGGCCACGAAATCCGGGTTGCGTTCATTGCAGTCCTGTCCTTGCTCAAAATGAGGCGTGAAGTCCGCCGGGAATTTTGCTTAGCAAGAGTCGGGCTAGGTATAGCGTTTACGCGCAGTGGCGCGCAAGGCAAAGCCCGGGCACAGGCCGCATGAGCACTATTTCATGGCCCGCATCCGCGGACCTGGCCGCCTGTAGGGCGTCTCAAAAGACGAGAAACGTCCCGCTTATGAATCAATGGGTTGTCGCAGCCAGCGACGCATAAGCTGAGACGGAACTACCCATAAGTTGAGAATTTCATCCTTTCAGACGAAATCTCCTGAGCAGCCACCCAAGCTTCAAGCCGAGCCGACCGAGCGAACGGCGAACGAGCGAATTGGCAGCAATCAAGAACTCCGATTCACTGCAATATATCCCGAAACTGCCCTTGTTTGAAGGTTGTTTTCGCTGTCGGCGGGGAGTCGTCCCGCGCCGCCCCGCTCAGCTCAGCTCAGCTCAGCTCAGCTAAGCTCAGATCAGCTATGATCGGCTCGGGGGGTGGGGTCGGGTCGGGTCGGGTCGGCGCAACTGAATCCTCCTCTTGGAGGGCGTGCTCGACGCCGGCAGGTTCAAAGATTCCTTTCCCACAACTAGGGCTCACCAAATCTGATGACACGAATATGGTGATGGTGTGGAACATTCACGCTCATGCGTAAGCAATCGTTTCTACAATGCCGTAGTCAAGTCGCTGCCTGTCGCTTTCAAGTCTGAGCGCATTGGCCCTTTCGCGGTGGAAACGAGCCTTTTGTGGGAGACGCTAGCTAAGGTATGAGTATCTTGCGCAGCGCAGCCACGCTGCGCAATCTTCGCGAGCAGCCCATGTGGAAGCTGCTTGCTGCCGACCGCGCGCCCGTCATCGCCGCGCTGCTGGACAACCTGCTGCTTCAGGACGAGAAAGTGCTTTCTGCGTCCACCCTCGAAGAACGGCTCACGCGGGACATCGAAACGCTGCGAGCACAGGGCTATGAGCTGCCCTATGCGGCGGCCGCTTACGTGCGGGAGTGGATTGACCAGGGTTGGCTGTCGCGTCGCCTGGCGCAAGGCGCCCCCGAGGAGGAGCTTAGCCTGACGACCGACGCAGCAAATGCCGTGCGCTTCATCGTGAGTTCCACCCAGCCGCGCCGCAGCGCGACCGAAAGTCGACTGGCCACTGTCATCAACCAACTCCAGCGCCTTGCCGAGGAAACCGACGGAGACCGCAAAAGCCGCCTGGAGTCGCTGATGGAGCAGCGCGACCGAATTGACCGAGAAATCGAACGTGTCAACAACGGCCAGGTCACCACCCTGGCCGATGATCGGGCGCTGGAGCGCGCTCGCGACATCATCTTTCTGGCCGAGGAGCTGGTCTCGGACTTCCGCCAGGTTCGCGACGAATTCGAACGGCTCAACCGCGACCTGCGCGCAACCCTGATGGACCACGAGGGCAGCCGCGGCCATGTCCTCGAGAAACTGTTCAGCGGCGTGGACGTCATCGGCGACAGCGACGCTGGGCGTACTTTCCAGGCCTTTTGGCGGCTCCTCAATGATTACGAGCAGTCGGCCATCCTGGATGACGCGGTCGATGCGCTGAACTCACGCTCATTCTCACGGAGTCTGAGTGACACCGACCGTCGGATGCTGCGCAACCTCACGAGCTTGCTGCTCAAGGAGGGCTCGACCGTGCATGAGGTGCAGCAAAGCTTTGCCCGAGGCCTCAAACATTTCGTCCAAAGTCGCGAGTTCATGGAAAACCGGCGGCTGCACCAGCTACTAGGCATGGCGCAGCGCAGTGCGGTGCAGGTCAAAGACCAGCTCCGCACCACCGCCAACATTGGTTTCACCCTCACCTCGACTGGTGCGCGAGTGGCCTCGGCCGCGCAGTGGGGCATGCTCGACCCAGAAATGCGAATGGCGGACACCACCATGGAGAAAGTGCCTGAGGGCGAGCTCTCCATGGATGAAATCGCGGCAATGGTTCGTCGCTCGGAAATCGACCTTCGCGCCCTAAAACGCAACATCCTCACCCTCCTTGAAGACAAGGAAGTTGTGAGCCTCGCCGAACTGCTGGAACGCTTTGACGCGGAGCAGGGGCTGGGCAGCGTCGTGGGGTACCTTTCCCTGGCCGCGAAGCACGGCCAGATTTTCGACACCCAGCCCTGCTCCATCGAATGGACCGGTGCGGACGGTGTGCGCAGACGTGCTGATGTGTTGAGTTCCGTCGATCTCTGACCCAAGATTTCCACTGAATGCTGACCCACCC
>CBIHOG010000043.1:0-46991 GCA_966211435.1 uncultured Variovorax sp.
TCGAGGCAACCAAATCGCGGAAACAACGGCGCAATCTGCGGCAGATCCACACAAAATCACCAACTCTACGATAGCTCCGCTGCTAACGTTCATGGCAACAGAAACGCAAGCGCCCGATCCTGTGTATGCAATTCCTGAACTCTCCGATCCAGCGGCGCATAAGTATTTCTCGAATCTAATGCCCCTTGTGTTCAGCGAATTTCACAACGACTTTCTATCGGGGTTTCGAATTATCAACAATCATTTGTGCTTTACCGGCGGTAGCATTCAAGAGGTGAGTTCGGGGCCTTTGCCAGGCGTCTTCTACCGATACCACAGTTCGATGGCCCTGTTTCAACTCGGTCAGTACCTTTATAACAACACACACTCGCACGCGAACCTACTTTGGGCGGCTCGTCACGCGAAACTTGACATGCTTCTTCATGCTCAAAACTTGGCCGACAGTGTGTTCAAAGACACGCACAACTCTCACTCCATCGATGGACTCCTCGATGTAATGACTGCCGAGAATATCGGGAACACTTCGGCGCTAACGACGCTTCATTCTGATCCGGTATTTAAGAGCTTATATGCCCAAGTCCGGCAACACCGAAACAAACTGATCGGTCACATGGACAAAAATACACCGCTGTCAACACTGCTATCGAGCTTGGATGCGTTGTCGGTTCAGACCATATATGAATTAGTCAACCTGGTCGACAGGGCTGTTTGGGAGGCTTCTCAAACTCACATTGCAGTGCGAATCAGGTGTGTGTCGGGAAACCAGCCTGTGACCAACCCTCTCATCGTGGATATATCTGGGCTCAAGCCTTCGCCATACTTCTAGCCGTTAAAACTTCGCCTAATGAGCTATTTTGAACGTCCGCTTGGGGCCGAGGCTGTGTGAAAACTCGATGCGGTCGGCACCACTCCGAAACTCGACCTCTCAGATGGGGTCAGGTTGCATTTTCTCGAATGGGCCAAGGGGCGAGGACCCCTGAAAACAGGGCCGAACGGAGTTTTCACACAGCCTCGGCCCAAAGCGGCTGTAGACATCGCCGAAAAGCGGACGGCCGGCGCTGGGAAAGCTCATCAACTTTGCCGGCCCCATCGGGCAGGCTCAAGTACTGCAGCGGCGGCCACGACGCCGCGAATCAGAGTTGGTGCGCAAGCCGTTGATATGTCGCGCGGTGTCGGATCAGCATCTGTGCGATCCCACAGCAGGACTGTTGCCCTGTTGGGTTGCAAACCTTCCCCCGTGATTTCAAGCACGGCACAGGCGGAGAGCCAGCGGCCGTACTTTTCTCAAATATCGAGACTAATTTTCTCAAATATCACCTTGCTGACCAGGGGGTCGCCGCCTCGACCCGGCGAGATCTCGCTGGCCCACCATGGCGTGCTGTTCCTCGACGAATTCCCGGAGTTCGCGCGCTCGGCCTTGGAGGCGCTGCGCGAGCCGCTGGAGACAGGCACCATCACGATTGCCCGCGCCGCGCGACGGGCGGAGTTCCCGGCCCGCTTCCAGCTCATCGCCGCAATGAACCCTTGCCCTTGCGGCTATCTGGGCTCGACGCTCAAGGCATGCCGCTGCACGCCCGACCAGGTCTCACGCTACCAGGGCAAGCTGAGCGGCCCCTTGCTCGATCGCATCGACCTGCATATCGAGGTGCCCGCGGTCTCCGCGCGGCAGTTGCTCGAAGCACCGGCGGGCGAAGCGACGGCAGGCATCCGCGATCGTGTCGGCGCCGCGCGCGAGCGGGCGCTTGCGCGCCAGGGCAAGCCCAACCAGGCGCTGCAGGGCGCCGAGATCGACCAGCACGCCGCGCTGGCGCCGGCGGCCATGAACTTCATGCACACGGCGGCCGCGAAGCTGGGCTGGTCGGCGCGCAGCACGCATCGCGTATTGAAGGTCGCGCGCACGATTGCCGACCTGGCCGGCTCGGCCGAGGTGACCGTCCCGCACGTGGCGGAGGCGGTCCAGTACCGGCGGGCGCTGCACGCGGCGGCATGAGCGCCCGCTGCCGACTTCAGATCAACCCGCGTCCCGCCAGATTCCGCATCAGCGCGCCGATGCCGAAGGACCAGCGCTCGGCCTGGTCCGAGTGCACGACGCGGTTCTCCAGCGCGCCGAGTTCGGGCGCGGAGATGGTGACCCTGTCCCCCACCACGTGGGTGAAGCCCTGTCCCGGTCCGTGGCGATCCTGCGTGGGCGCGAACATGGTGCCGAGGAAGAGCATCAGCCCGTCGGGATAGGCATGGTGCGGGCCGATGGCCTGCGAGGCGAGGTCCAGTGGATCGCGGCTGATCTGCGACAGCGAGCTGGAGCCTTCGAGCGTGAAGCCCTCCGGGCCCGCGACCCGCAGCGCCACCGTGATACGCCGTACGTCGTCGATGCCGAAATGGTCGTCGAAGAGCCGGATGAAAGGGCCGATCGCGCAGGACGCGTTGTTGTCCTTGGCCTTGCCCAGCAGCAGCGCGCTGCGGCCTTCGAAGTCACGCAGGTTGACGTCGTTGCCCAGCGTCGCGCCCAGGGTCTGGCCGCGGCTGTTCACGGCCAGCACGACCTCCGGCTCGGGATTGTTCCAGACCGATCCGGAATGGATGCCGACGTCCGCGCCCGTGCCGACGGCAGCGAGCACCGGCGCCTTGGTGAAGATTTCGGCGTCGGGGCCGATGCCGACCTCGAGGTACTGCGACCACGCGCCCTGCGCGATCAGCACGTCCTTGACCTTCATGGCCTCCGGCGAGCCGGGCACGATGCCCGCGAGGTTGTCGCCCAGCACGCCCCCCAGCGCGGCGCGGATCGAGTCGGCCTTGGAGGCATCGCCGCGCGACTGCTCCTCGATGACACGCTCCAGCAGGCTGGCGACGAAGGTGACGCCGCTGGCCTTCACGGCCTGCAGGTCGCAAGGCGCGAGCAGCCAGGGATGCGCCGGGTCGCGTTTCGACTCCTCGCTGTTGGCGAGCGCCGCATCCACCGAGGCGACGCGCGGCGCGAGGTTGTCGCGCAGGCCCTGGCGCACGGCGCCGACGGGATCGTCGAACTCCAGCAACTGGCTCGCCGTCGCGGCGATGCGGGACAGGTCATGCAGGCCGCCTTCGTGCACCGCGACCAGCACCGGGCCCACATCGGGTTGCCAGAGGCGTCCAATGAGAGTGGCGCGCTCGGCATCGCGAGGCAGGGAACGTGCGGACGTGAGGGACGAGGGCATGCGGGTCTCCAGATGATCGGGCCGGCGTTTCCGGCCTCTGCCCCGATCGTACGGGACTGTCAGCGCGGCGTCTTCGACGTGTCCTCCGCCCGCAAGCGCGCGACACTGCGCGGCAAGTCCCTCCACGGCGGCTCCTGCGGTGCGAAGCGCGCGCGCATGTAGCCGGCCAGCTCCGCGATCTGCGCGTCGTCCAACGCATCGCGGAAGGCTGGCATGAAGCCGATGTCCTTCGAGGCCGGCTCGCGCACGCCGTCGAGGATGGTGCGCAACAGGTTGTCCGGCCGCGCGCTCGTGAGATTGGTATTGAGCGCGAGCGGGGTGTTGGCGCCCAGCAGGGTCGGGCCATCGCCGTCGTGGTGGCAGGCGGCGCAGGCGCTGTCGAACATGCGTTGGGCGGGCCCGAGCAGGCGGCCCTGGCCGGCAGCGGCGGTCGCGACGGCGCGCTGGGCCTGTGCGCGGGCCGCGTCCTGCGTGGACGCAGGGTTGAAAGAGGCGAGATAGGTGGCCATCGCACGGATGTCGGCATCCGGCACCGCGGCGAGTTCGCGGACCACCTCCGCCATCGGCCCGCCGGCGACGCCATGATGGGGCGCGTGGCCGTTGCGCAGGTAGCGGTAGAGCGCGTCGGCATCCCATGGGACGGCGGCCTTCGACCGCGGGCCCAGCGCCGGCGCCTCCCAGCCGTCGATCATGGCGCCGGAAAGAAAGGCCGCGCCACCCTGCTCCGCGCCCATGGCGTTGCGCGGCGTGTGGCAGGCACCACAATGGCCAAGGCCGTTGACGAGGTAGGCGCCGCGGTTCCATTCGGCACCCTGCGCCGCGACCGGCTGGTAGGGCGTGGGGTCGTGGAACAGCGCGTTCCAGCCCGCCATCAGCGGCCGCAGGCCGAAGGGGAACTTGAGTTGGGCCGGCGGCGTCTGCGCGCGCACCGCGGGCAACGACATGAAAAACGCGTAGAGCGCCTGCAGATCGTCATCGCTCGTCTTCGCGAAGGCGGTGTACGGGAAGGCGGGATACAGGTGGTGGCCGTCACGCGAGACGCCCTCGCGCATCGCGCGCTGGAAGGCGCTGAAGGACCAGTGGCCGAGGCCGGTGTCGGGATCCGGCGTGAGGTTGGTGGTGTAGACGGTGCCGAAGGGCGTCTCCATCGCGCGGCCGCCGGTGTTCGGCTGGCCGCCCGGCGTGGTGTGGCACACGGCGCAGTCGCCGAGCGCTGCAAGCGTGCGGCCGCGTTCGATGGTGGCCTGGCTGTAGACGGGTGCGCTGAGGGAGACGGGCGCGATGGTGGAGCGCCAGCCCATGAGCCCTGCGAGGACGCCGAAGCCGCCGACAACGAGGCCCGTCGCCCACGCCGTCATGCGTCTTTTCGTCTTGGGAAAGGACTGGGATGCGGACACGGCGGCTTGCCTGTCCTGGCGCTGCATGACCTCGCCCCGGCCCGCATCCGTCGCCGAAGGAAGCGGATTCAATGCGGCGCGAACGACCTCGGGCGTGAACGGCGGCGCGCGAAAGCGCACGCCGGTCGCATCGAAGATCGCATTGGCGATCGCCGCCGTGCCCGGCACCGACGAGGACTCGCCCGAGCCCAGCGGCGGCTCGCCTGGCCGCTGCATGTGCATCACTTCGATCACCGGTACTTCGCGGAAGTTGATGATCGGGTAGCTGCCCCACTCGCGCGTCGCCACAATGCCTGCGTCCGGCGCCGTACGTGGCGCGAAGGGCACGCGCTCTTTCAACGCGCGGCTGGTGGTCTGGATCACGTTGCCGTGGATCTGGTGCTCGACCCCGGCCGGGTTCACCATCAGGCCCGCATCATGGCCCACGACGACGCGGCGCACGTGCACCTCGCCGGTCTTGCGGTTGACCTCGACATCGGCCACCCAGGCCGACCATGCGGCGCCATAGCCGGGCCACTTGCTGTGCACGTAGCGCGCATAGGCGAAGCCTTGGCCGAAGAGCACGTCGCAGCCTTCCCCCAACCCGCCGTCGGCGTTCTCTTGCGGGCCGGTGCGCATTCGCCAGCCGGCCTTCCGTGCCGTCTCGCGCACCAGTTCGGCCGCGCGCGGATCCTGGAGGTGCCGCAGGCGGAACGCGACCGGATCGACGCCGGCGGCGGTGGCGAGTTCGTCGACGTAGGACTCGTGCGCGAAAGAACTGGGCAAGGCCGACACGCCGCGCAGCCACGAGGCGCGCACGATCGGCGCCATGTCGTTGACCTTCACGCGCAGGTTGCCGTAGGCATAGGGCGGTCGTGCGGTTCGGTCGCCCATCTCAAAGGCCTGCGCCACCGGCTCGATCGTGCGCGTGAGCAGCAGCGCGAGCGTGGGCGCACCGTTGGAGGGGTAGGAGGTCTCGAAGTCGTAGGCGGCGACGCCGCCCTCGGCATCGAGCCCACCTCGGATCTGCATCAGCTGCGCGGCGCCCTTCGGCTCCCACAGGTGCTCCTGTTCGCGCGTCAGCTGCACGCGCACGGGCGCGCCGACGGCGCGTGCGAGCAGCGCGGCGTCCGCCGCGACGTCGTCCGCGCCATTGCGGCCATAACAGCCGGCCGCCTCCATGCGCACCACGTCGACGGCGATGTCTTCCAGGCCCATGAGTCTGGCGAGATCCGCGCGCAGCACATGCGGATTCTGCGAGCCGGCCCAGACGCGCAGCCTGCACCCGCCATCTTCCGGCCCCCAGTCCGCCAGTGCGCAGGACGGCCCGATGGACGCATGCATCTGGTAAGGCCAGACATAGGTGCGTGACATGTCCTGCGCGGCGCTCGCCAGCGCGCCGTCGACGTCGCCTTCGTCCACCAGCAGGCGCTGCGTCGCCGGATTGGCGCGGATGGCGCCTTCGAGATCGTCGAGTGATGGCAGGCCGGGCCAGCTTTTCCAGCGCACACGCAGTTCGCGCAGGGCCTGCTCCGCGTGTTCCTCTCGCTCGGCGACGATGCCGACGAAGTCGCGGATCACGACCACCGCGCGAATGCCGGGAATGTGAGCTATCGAGGACTCGTCCACGGATTCCAGCGTGTTGCCGATGAATTCACCATGGTCCGCGCCCGCGTAGGGCGGCCGCACGACCCGGCCGTGCAGCATGCCGGGCACGCGCATGTCGTGCACGAAGACCAGCTCGCCCGCCAGCTTGCCTGGGATGTCGACGCGCGGGACGCTGCTGCCGACGATGCGGTAGTCCTCGGGTTTCTTCAGCCGCGCGGCGGTGTCCAGTTGCAGCAGCGTCCGCGCGCCGGCAACGAGCTCGCCGAAGCCCGCGCTGAAGGCCGCGCCTTCGCCTGCATGAATGCGGCCATCGCGCACGGACAGGATTGAAGGCTGCACGCCGAAACGCTCCGAGGCCTGTTGCAGCAACCATGCGCGTGCCTGCGCCGCCGCCTGGCGAAGAGGGGCCGCGTGAATTTGCAGCGAGGCGCTGGCGATCGTCGCGCCCTGGTTGGGCACGCGCGCGGTGTCGCCGAGCATCATGCGGACCCGTGCCATCGGCACGTCCAGTTCCTCGGCCACGATCTGCGCCAGCGAGGTCTGGATGCCGGTGCCCAGATCCACATGGCCGTTGAGCGCGGTCACGCTGCCGTCGTCCCAGACGGCCAGCAGCACCTCGGGACCTTCGGCCGGGTTGCCGACGACCAGCGCCGGCTGGCCCTTGGCCGGCGGCGGGGCGGGCGGCGTCTCGCGCGCGATGACGAGCACGCCCTCCGCCTGGAGGAATTCGCTGCGCGTGCGTGGCTGGTCGGCTCGCCGCGTCACGAGGCGGCGCCCTTTGCCATGCGCAAGGCGGCACGGCTCACCGCCTCCAGGATCTCGATGTGCGTGCCGCACCGGCAGAGGTTGCCTGAAAGCTCGCTGCGGACGCGTGCCTCGGTCGGGTTCGGTTCACGGGCCAGCAGCGCCGCAACCTGCATCACCATGCCGTTGAGGCAATAGCCGCACTGCGCGGCCTGCGCGTCCTCGAAACCCTGCTGTACCGGATGCCAGTGTTCGCGGGAACCCAGGCCTTCGAGGGTCGTGATCTCGCGGCCCGCCACGCCGTGCGCGGGAATCACGCAGGCGCGCGCGGCGACGCCGTCCACCCACACCGTGCAGGCGCCGCACTGGCCGAGCCCGCAGCCGTACTTGGGCCCGTTCAATCCCAGGTCGTTGCGCAGCACGTGCAGCAACGATGCCTCGCGCGGAATCGCAAGCTCGACCTTGCGTCCGTTGACCTTCAGGGCGAACTCGGGCATCCGTGCGGTGGCTCAGGCGCCTTCGATGTCGGCTGACTGGATGCGCTTCACGCCCTTGGCGGCCATCTGCTTCCAGGCGGCGGCCAGCGAGCCGTTGAGGTCGATGGCGCGCGTCGCGTCTTCGATCACATAGACCTCGAAGCCGGCCTTGCGCGCATCCAATGCCGTCCAGGCGACGCAGAAGTCGGTCGCGAGGCCGGTGACGAACACTGTCTTCACGCCGCGCTGCTTGAGATAGCCGCCCAGGCCGGTCGCGGTCTTGCGGTCCGCCTCCTCGAAGGCCGAGTAGCTGTCGACGCCCTTGTGAAAGCCCTTGCGGATGATGACCTGCGCGGTCGGCAGCTTCAGGTCCTTGTGGAGGGCGGCATCGTCGGTGCCCTGCACGCAGTGGTCGGGCCACAGCACCTGGGTGCCATAGCTCAGCTTCGTGGTCTCGAAGGCTTTCTTGCCGGGATAGGTGCTGGCGAAGGATGCGTGGCCCTGCGTGTGCCAGTCCTGCGTGACCACGATGTTCTCGAAGGCGCCCGCGAGCTTGTTGATCACGGGCACGACCTCGGCGCCGCCCTTGACCGGCAGCGTGCCGCCGTCGACGAAGCAGTTCTGCACATCGACGACGATGAGCGCCGCGTTGGCCGCGGGCTTGAGCCTGGTGGCCGCGAGAAGCGGCAGCGAGATTCCGAACCCACCGGCGATACCGAGCGCGCCGGTCGCCTTCAGCAGATTCCTGCGGGACGTGTTGTTCATGATGTGCTCCTCCTGGTTGAAAACTCAGACGCTGAGATAAGCGCGCCTGACCTCATCGTTGGCCGCCAATTCGGCCATCGATGCCTGGTAGCGTATCTGCCCCTTCTCCAGCACATACGCGCGATCGGAGACCAGCTCGGCGAAATGCATGTTCTGCTCCGACAGCAGGATACTCACGCCCTGCGCCTTCAGTTCGAGGATCATGTTCGCCATCTGCTCGACGATGACCGGCGCGACGCCTTCGGAGGGCTCGTCCAGCAGCACGAGATATGGATTGCCCATCAGCGTGCGCGCGACCGTCAGCATCTGCTGTTCGCCGCCGCTCATGCGGCCGCCCGGCCGGTTCGGCATCTCGCCGAGATTGGGGAAGAGCTTGAAGAGACGCTCCGGCGTCCACAGCGGTGCATCCGTGCCGTCGGCCCAGCGACGGGCCGGCTGCTTGCCCACTTCGAGGTTCTCCATCACCGTCAGGTCGGTGAAGACGCGGCGGTCCTCGGGCACGAAGCCAAGACCCAGGCGCGCGGCATGGTGCGGCTCACTCTTCGAGATGTCGTGGCCGAGGAAGCGCACCGCACCGCGCCGCTTGGCCAGCATGCCGATCAGCGCCTTCAGCGTGGTGGACTTGCCGGCGCCGTTGCGGCCCATGAGCGCGACCACCTCGCCGCGCCGCACCTCCAGATCGACGTCATAGAGAATCTGGGCAGCGCCGTACCAGGCCCCCAGCGCCTTCGCCTCGAGCAGTACCTCGTGCTTGCTCATGCTTCCGCTCCCGTCGCGGCGGCCACGGCGGCAGCCTTCTCCGCGATCTTCTCGAAGGTCTTGCCGCTGCCGAAGTAGACCTCCTGCACCTTCGGATGGTCGCGAATCTCCAGCGGCTTGCCTTGGGCGATCAGGCGCCCGCGCGCAAGCACGATCATGCGGTCGGCATAGGCAAAGACCACGTCCATGCTGTGCTCGGTGAAGAGCACGGCCATGCCGCGGTCGATCACGAGCTGCTTGGTCAACGCCATCAATGAATTGCGCTCCTTCGGCGCCATGCCGGCCGTGGGCTCGTCCATGAGCAGGAGCTTGGGGCTGTTGGCCATCGCGATGGCGAGTTCGACGCGCTTCACGTCGCCGTAGGCGAGCACGCTGCAGGGCCGGTCGGCCTGCACCTTCATGCCGACCTGGTCGAGCAGGGCGATGGCCTCCTCGCGCTTGTGGTCGGCGGCGCGGCGCCAGGTCGAGAAGAGCTTGCGGTCATGCGAGAGCAGCGCCATCTGCACGTTCTCGACCACTGTGAGGGAAGCGAAGGTTTCCGCGATTTGGAAGGTGCGGCCCACGCCCATGCGCCAGATCTCGCGCGGCTTGCGCCCGACGAGTTCCTGTCCGTCGAGCAGGATCGAGCCGCGATCGGCCTGGAGCTGGCCGTTGACCATGTTGAAAGTGGTGGACTTGCCCGCGCCATTCGGACCGATCAGCGCCAGCAGCTCGCCGGCCGCGAGTTCAAAGGTGATGCCGTCAACGGCCTTGACGCCGCCGAAGGACTTGCCGAGTTCCTTGACTTGCAGGAGGCTCATGCCTTGGCCTCCTTCAGGTCCGCGGCCTTGACCGATCCGCGGCGCCGTTCGAAAAGCTGCTTGGCGAAGCCTGCGATGCCCTGCGGGAAGAGCAGGACGAGCAGCAAGATGATGCCGCCCAGCATCGCGCGCCAGTAGTCGGTGTTGCGCGCCACCGTGTCGTGCAGCCATGTGAAGGTGACCGCGCCCACCACGGGACCGGCCAGCGTCTGGATGCCGCCCAGCAGCACCATGACCAGCCCGTCGACCGACTTGCCCACGCTCAGGGATTCCGGCGAGATGCTGCCCTTGGAGAACGCATACAGCGCACCCGCCAGGCCCGCCGCCGCGCCCGCGATGACGAAGGCGGCCCATTGCATGCGCTTCACGTCGATGCCGATCGCGTCGGCCCGCAGCACCGAGTCGCGCCCCGCGCGCAGCGCGTAGCCGAAAGGCGAGAAGAGCACGCGTCGCAGCCACAGCACGCCGAGCGCGACCAGCACCAGCGTGAGCCAGTAGTAGGCGCGCTTGTCTGAAAGCCACGCGGAGGGCCACACGCCGGTGAGGCCATTGCTGCCGCCCGTGAAGCTGTCCCACTGATAGGTGATGGCCCAGGTGATCTGCGCGAAGGCGAGCGTGAGCATCGCGAGGTACACGCCCGAGAGCCGCACGGCGAACCAGCCGTAGACGAGCGCGCCTGCCGCCGCGACCAGCGGCCCGACGACCAGCGCGAGTTCCATCGGCATGCCGCTGGCGCGCACCAGCAGGGCCGCACCGTAGGCGCCGAGCCCGAAATACGCGGCGTGGCCGAAGGAATGCATGCCGGCCGGACCCATGATGAAGTGCAGGCTGGCCGCGAAAAGCGCCGCGACCATCAGGTCGATCATCAGCACCGTCGTGTAGGGCGAGTCCGCCGTGAGGAAGGGCATGAGCGCGAGCACCAGGCCGAACAAGCCCGCCGCGATCAGGTAGGCCTTGCCCGGACGGCGCAAGGGCTCCTCCTGCATGCCGACATAGCGGCTCGGCGCTTGCGGCTTGCCGAACAGGCCCCAGGGACGCCAGACCAGCACGACCGCCATGACGAGGAAGTCGACCACCAGCGTCAGCTTGGAGAAGGAAACGCTGATACCGAAGATGTCGACCACGCCGAGCCAGATGCAGATGGCCTTGATTTCCGCGATGAGCAGCGCGGCGGCGTAGGCCCCAGGCAGCGAACCCATGCCGCCGACCACCACCACCACGAAGGCCGCGCCGATGGTGTTGAGGTCCATCTCCAGCGTCGCCGGCTCGCGCGGCAGCTGCAGCGCGCCGCCCAGGCCCGCGAGCAAGGCGCCCAGCGCGAACACGGCCGTGAAGAGCCAGGCCTGGTTGACACCGAGCGCGCTGACCATCTCGCGGTCCTGCGTGGCAGCGCGCACCAGCGTGCCGAAGCGCGTGCGCGTGAGCAGCATCCAGACCAGCCCGAGCACCACCGGCCCGACGACGATCAGGAACAGGTCGTAGGAGGGAAACTGGCGCCCCAGGATCGTGACGGAGCCCGAGAGGCCGGGCGCACGCGGCCCGAGCAGCTCGTCCGGCCCCCAGAGATAGAGCACCGCGTCCTTGATCACCAGCACCAGCGCGAAGGTCGCGAGGAGCTGGAAGAGTTCAGGCGCCTTGTAGATGCGCCGCAGGAGCACCACCTCGATCAGCGCGCCCAGCACGCCGACCGAGAGCGCGGCCATGACAAGCGCGGGCCAGAAGCCGAAGCCCGTGCCCAGCCGGTCGACCAGGGTGTAGGCGATGTAGATGCCCACCATGAAGAACGAGCCATGCGCGAAGTTCACGATCCGGGTGACGCCGAAAATCAGCGACAAACCCGCCGCCACGAGAAACAGCGACGACGCGCTCGCCAGCCCGTTCAGGAGCTGGACGATGAAACCTGAAAAGCTCATGGCCCGTTCGTCCTCGATCAGTCGGCGGCGCGCGACTTCTTCACGTCGGCCGCGGACGGCTGGTACTTCGCGTCCGCGCCGTCGAGGTAGACGTAGTTCACCATCACGCCCTTGCCGCCGTCGTTCTTGGTACGGCCAACGAAGGCACCCATGGTCGACTGGTGGTCTTCGGGGCGGTAGGTGATCTTGCCGAAGGGCGTGTCGACCTGCAGGCCCTTGAAGGCGGCGACGAGCTTGTCGGTGTCGGTGCTCTTGGCCTTGGCGATGCCGGCGGCGGCGGACTTGATCATGCTGTAGCCCACCACGGAGCCCAGGCGCGGATAGTCCTTGAACTTGGCCTGGTAGGCCTGCTCAAAGGCCTTGTGCGCGGGCGTGGTGATGCCATACCAGGGGTAGCCGGTGACGATCCAGCCGTTGGGTGCCTCGTCCTTGAGCGGGTCCATGTACTCCGGTTCGCCGGTGAGCACGCTCACGACTTCGCGGTCCTTGAAGAGGCCGCGGGTGTTGCCCTCGCGCACGAACTTCGAGAGATCCGCGCCGAAGAGCACGTTGAAGATCGCGTCGGGCTTGGCGTCGGCCAGCGCCTGCACCACGCTGCCGGCGTCGACCTTGCCAAGCGGCGTGGCCTGCTCGGCCACGAATTCCACGTCGGGCTGCGCTGCCTGCATCAGTTGCTTGAACGCAGCCACGGCCGACTGGCCGTACTCGTAGTTGGGGTAGACGACGGCCCAGCGCTTCTTCTTGAGCTTCACCGCCTCGGGCACCAGCATCGCGGCCTGCATGTAGGTGCCGGGGCGCAGGCGGAAGGTGTACTGGTTGCCGCCCTGCCACGTCATCTTGTCGGTCAGCGGCTCGCCGCCAAGGAAGAAGAACTTCTTCTGCTTCGCGAAGTCGGCCACGGCCAGGCCGGTGTTCGACAGGAAGGTGCCGGTCAGCACGTCCACCTTCTCGCGCGACACCAGTTCTTCGGCCACCCGCACGGCATCGCCGGGGTTGGCGTTGTCGTCGCGGCTGATCAACTCGATCTTCTTGCCGTTGACGCCGCCGGCGGCATTGATCTCGTCCACCGCCAGCTCCATCCCCTTCTTGTAGGGCTCGAGGAAGGCGGGTTGTGCCTTGTAGCTGTTGATCTCGCCGATCTTGATCACGCCCTGCGCATGCGCGGGCACGAGTGCGGTGGCGAGGGTGGCGACGGCGGCCGCGCTGAAGACATGACGCAGTGGGTTCATCAGAAGCTCCTTAGGTACAAAAACAATCGAAAGAGGGCAAAGGGTATCCGGCCAGCAGCACCGCGGAACCGGTCTTGCCGGACCGCCGGTGCGGCCCCCTCCAAGGGGGCGTGCGGGCACGCGACGTGGGCAAGCCTGGGGGTATGCTCATCGCAATCCGTCTTCGCCCTTGATCTCGGAAACCTGGAGACCGCCTATGCGCGGCAGGGGGCGGCCGCTGTCGGTGACGGCCACGGCCACGACGATCTCGTTGGCGCGCGGCGCGTCGGACACGCGGGCCTCGACGGCGTCGAAATGGCTGCGCACGAAGGCGGCATCCTTGTGGCCGAGCGGCACGTCGATGGAGGTGCCGAGGGTGCCGCGCTTCTTGGCGGAGGGCACGAGCGCGGCGCCCTTTTCGACGGCCACGCGCAGCGGCGCACCGAGCTTGGGATGGAGGATGGCGGCAGCATGTTCGAGCTCGCCGCTCTCGCCCACGATCGCGGCCTTGCCGTAGCTCTGCGCCTGGCCCGGCGCGATGCCGAGCGCCTTCACGGCCTTCTCGCCCAGCAATGCGCCAAGTTCCTCGCCGATGGCGACCAGCTCGTCCAGCGATTCGCTGTAGCGGCCGGCATAAGGGTTCTCGATGACCGCGATGGCGACGGCGCGGCGGGTGGGGGGCTCGATGGTCTGGCCCATTTCCTTGCGGGTTTCGTCGACCTGCACGAGGAGCTTGCGGATGTTGGCGCTCATGGATTGTTCCTTGTCTCTGGATTCGAGGTCCGGTCCGCTCAGCGCAGGCCGTCCCACTTGGTGATGTTCTCGGCACGCAGGCCGCCGACGCGATCATGCACGCGGTAGCCGGTGCTCATCGCGAGGATGAAGACGATTTCGTCGGCCGCCGGCGCACCGGGCACGCGGACCTCGATGGCGTCGAACTGGCCGCGCACGTAACTGGCGTTGATGTTGGTGAGTGGCACGTCCAGCGCCGCGCCCGGAGGCCCCACCTTCTTGGTGGAGGGCACGATCGACAGCGCGTTGCCCGGCTGGCCGGTCTTCTCCTCCGCCTCGCCCTTGCGGTAGGCGTTGCGGTCGCCCTTCCAGCCGAGCAGTTCGCGCATGGCGTAGCCGCCGGGCACATGCCACAACGCACCGTGCTCCAGTTCGCCGGCCGCGCCGACGATGGCGCCCTTGCCGTAGGTCGCGATGCGCTCCAGCGGCACGTCCATCGCCGCATGCAGGCGACGCGCCATGTCGAGCCCGACGGGATCGAGCAGACTCATCATCGGCAGGATGTCGGGCTCATAGCGGCCCGCGAAAGGATTGGTCAGCACGGCGCCGATGGCGCCACGCACCAGCGGCGTCGCGGCGCGCGGCCCGAATTCGTGGTGGATGTGCTCGACATGGGTGAAGACGCGACGGATATCGATCATGAAAAGTAGCCCTGCTTTTCGTTAAGCAAATACTGAACCAACTGCATCGGAAGCGCCGCGATTCGTCCATCGCAACGCGCCTGAGAGCTCCGAGCTTAAGGGCTCGACCATCGTCCACTGCCCCTGGCAAACGAGCACGGCGGCCCATGCGAGGCCCGCCTGCTGCAACACGGCGGCGCGCGCGGCGCCCGCATCCAGTGCGCGGCGCACCTGCGCAGGCGCGAGGGTCTCGACTTCCGTGGTCACGGGGATGTCGCCCAGGTCACTGTCGTCCTTGCACGCGCTCGCGGGCAGGCGATGGATGGCGGGATCTTCGACGTTCACCGCATTGGCAATGACGGTCGCCGCGGCATCGGCCTGGGCCGCGGTGGCGGCGAGCACGGTCACGCTGTCGGCGATGCCCAGCGAGAAGCTTCGCCCGCGCCAGCCGCTGGTCGCGACGCCGCGCACGGGCATGCCGGCGCGCAGTTCGAACTGGCCATCGGTGACGAGCGGGCCGGCATCCCGGAGATCGAATCGCGCGAGGTCGGCGAACAGGCCGACGCGCGCGGACTGGCCCGGCGCCAGATGCAGCGCGATGTCGCCGCCGTTGTTGATCCACGCGCGCTCGATGCCGGGGCGTTCGTAGCAGGCGATGAGCTCCTGCGCCACCGCACCCGCCACGGCCGCCATCGGCGTGATGAAGCCGCTACGGAACGGCGCGCAGGCATTCCACATGCGCTGCGCGATGCGGCCCTGGAGCGCGCAATCGGCGCCCACCGGCTGGCGCAACAGCGGCAGTTCGCCGACAAGTTCGCCGAGCACGGCGCCGAAGCGCCGCCACGCGTGCTCATGCGCGACGGCGACCTCGACCGGGTCGCCATGCGCCTCGGCGACGATGTCGATCGGGCCGTGGTTGAGATGCCACCGGCCGCCGTCGAGTGCGGTGCGTTCGGCGCTCATGGAAGAAGTTCCGCTCAGCCGAGCATGGGGGGCTGGCCCAACGGCCAGGGATTGGCGGCATCCATGGGCAGCCATCGGCGCGCGAGCGGCGCCCCGTCGTCCTGCCATGCGCCGCGCGCGAGCGCCTGCTCCAGCGAGAACACATGCTCCATGTGCCCGCCGAGCGCGGCATAGTCCTCACGCCGCATACTGAATTCGATAGGCGCGACGATCGCGGGCGTCGGGACGGTGCCGAAGCTGTTGTCGGGCATGCGCAGCACGTCCGCCATCACCGTGATGCCACCGCCGGGCCACACATAGGCCGGAGCGCCGCCGCAGGTCACGTTGACGAGGGCGCGCTTGATGGCACGTGTCAACAGCACCGGATTCTCGGTCACGCCCGCGCGCAGGCTGCCGCCGGCGCCGCCGAGGAAGAGCACGGTGCACAGCGAGGGCTCGCAGTTCTCGCCGATGCGCTCGACGGTGCGGCGCACCTCGGCCGGCATGGGCTGCTCCACCGGCCGCAGGTGGTCATCGAGCACGTACCACTGCGCATGCTCGCCCGTGGTGGATGTCATGAGCAGGCGCAGGCCCGGCCGCGCGACACCCTCCTCCCAGCCTTCGATGATGGAGAGTGGGTCGTCGATATCCGTGCCGCCCCAGCCGTTGCCCGGGTTCGCCACCTGGAAGTAGCGCCCCGGCGTCGACTTGCGGCCGCGCATCTGGATGCCCGAGGACGGCATGTCGAGACAGCGCCCCGCCTGGTGCTCGGTGAGCACGCCGGTGATGTGGTCGTCGACCACCACCACCTCGTCGGCCTGGCCGAAGAACTGCCGCGCGAAGATGCCAATGGCCGCCGAACCGCAGCCCACGCGCATGCGCTTTTCTTCCACGCCGTTGACGACGGGCGCCTTGCCGGCCTGGATCACCATGCTGGCGCCACCGTCGATGACGCACTCGACGGCCTTCTTGTTGCCGAGCAGTTGCATCATCTCGACCGTCATGCGGCCTTCTTTCTTGCTGCCACCGGTGAGATGGTGCACGCCGCCGAGCGACAGCATCTGCGAGCCGTACTCCGCCGTCGTCACGTGGCCGACCACCTCGCCGCGGTAGCGCACGTTGGCCTGCTCGGCGCCGAGGAAGCGGTCGGTGTCGATCTTCACCTTGAAGCTGCAATAGCTGAAGATCCCTTCGGTCACGACCGTGATCATGTCCACGCCCTGCGCCTTCGAGGCCACGATGAAGGGTGCAGGCTTGTAGTCGGGGTAGGTGGTGGACGAACCCACGCCGGTGACGAAGACCTCGTCGGCGTGCAGGAGATCGCCGTTCCAGTCCGGATCTTTCGCGGCCTCGTCCGCATCGCCCGCCGGGACGAACGGAACCAGCGCGGGCGACGGGCTCGCAAGTTCACGGCGCAACAGCACGACGGGATCCGTGCGCACCAGCACGCCCTCGCGGTTGGCGTAGCGGTCGCAGGCACCGGTACGGCCTTCCGAGATCTGGCACAGCACGGGGCAGGCGTTGCACTCGACCTTGCTCGCGTTCATGCGCTCGTTGCGCGGCGGCGCCTTGCCGGTGGCTTCGGGCAGGATCGGCATGTCCATGCCGGGCAGTCCGTCTGTCTTCGTGTGTTCGGTCATCGCGGGCTTCTCATGGGGATCGGGCCAATCGGGCGTGCAACAAATGTGCCGGGGGCCCGCTTGTGCCGGAACTGACGTTTGTGTAGCATTCCCTACACTTTCATGTGGCAATCACTACATTGAAGGTCAATGTAGCAAACAGGCCTGAAGCTTGCAATGGTGTTTTCGCGGCGGTCGCCGACAATCGGCGAGTCCCCTTCCGTTCTTAACCATCCCTGATCCCTATGAGTGCATTCAGCGAAGAACGCGTGTTGAGCGTCCACCACTGGACCGACCGCCTGTTCACCTTCACCACCACGCGCGACCCGGCGCTGCGCTTCTCGAACGGCCACTTCACGATGATCGGCCTCAAGGTCAACAACAAGCCGCTGCTGCGCGCCTACAGCATCGTGAGCCCGAACTACGAGGAGCACCTGGAGTTCCTGAGCATCAAGGTCGAGGAAGGCCCGCTCACCTCGCGGCTGCAGCACATCCAGGTCGGCGACACCATCATCGTGGGCCGCAAGCCCACCGGCACGCTGCTGATCGACTACACGCTGCCTGGCAAACGCCTCTATCTGTTCGGCACCGGAACCGGCCTCGCACCGTTCATGAGCATCATCCGTGACCCGGACACCTACGAGAAGTTCGAGAAGGTCATCCTGGTGCATGGCGTGCGCCAGGTCGATGAATTGGCCTACCACGACCTCGTGACCGACCACCTGCCACGGCACGAGTTCCTGGGCGAGATGATCGCGAAGCAGCTGCTCTACTACCCGACCGTCACGCGCGAGGAGTTCCGCAACATGGGCCGTATCACCGAGCTGATCGAGACCAACAAGCTCACCGACGACCTCGGCCTGCCGCCGCTCAATCCCGCGGAAGACCGCGTGATGCTCTGCGGCAGCCCGGGCCTGCTGGTCGACATGAAGCACTTGCTCGAGGCACGCGGCTTCAAGGAAGGCAACACGTCCACGCCCGGCGACTTCGTCGTCGAGCGCGCCTTCGCCGAAAAATAAGAGCACGCCGCACATGGCCGACAAGGCAGCAGCACGCAAGAGCGCGCCGAAAGCGGCAACGCGCCGCACCGGCGTGCGCGAGGCCGCCGCGCAGGCCACGCGCGACAGCATCCTGCGCGCGGCCACCAAGGTGTTCGCCAAGTACGGCTACGACGGCGGCAGCGTCGAGAAGATCTCGAAGGCCGCGAAGTCGTACGACCGGATGATCTACTACTACTTCGGCAGCAAGGAAGGCCTCTTCATCGCGGTGCTCGAAGGCATCTACCGGCGCATGGACGACGCGGAGGCCGCGCTGGACCTGGACGCGACGCGGCCGGTCGAATCCCTCGCCGCGGTGATCCGCTTCGTGCTGGGCTACTACCGCCGCAATCCCGAGTTCGTGACGCTGCTCAACACCGAGAACCTGCACAAGGGCCGGCACATCGCGAAGTCGCTGCGGGCGAGCGAGTACTCGTCGCGCGCGATCGCGATCATCCAGGAACTGCTGGCAAGCGGCGTCGCGCAGGGCCTTTTCCGTGAAGACGTCGCGGCGCGCGACCTCTACCTGCTGATCGCGTCGACGGGCTACTTCTACACGTCGAACCGCCACACGCTCACGGCTTTTCTGGGCGAGCCGCTGGAGACGCCCGAGGCCGTCACGCATTGGGAAGATTTCGTCATCGAGACCGTGCTGCGCACGGTCGATGCCGGAGCTCCCGAAGAAGAAACCACGCAATCCCCACCCCACGAGGCAAAGAAATGGCAGAAGTCGCAACTGGCGCAAAGTCGGGCAAGGTCGTCATCCGGAACATAGGCCTGCTGCTCTCGGGCGATATCGACAAGCCCATCCTGGACGCGGACACCATCGTCGCGAATGACGGATTGATCATCGCGGTAGGCAAGGAGAAGGACTGCGACCTGGAAGGCGCACAGACCGTCATTGACTGCAGGAACACCTGCGTCGCGCCGGGCCTCATCGACAGCCACGTGCACCCCGTCTTCGGCGACTGGACGCCGCGCCAGAGCCAGCTCGGCTGGATCGACTCGACGATGAACGGCGGCGTCACCACCATGATCTCGGCCGGCGAGGTGCACCTGCCCGGCCGGCCGAAGGACATCGTGGGACTGAAGGCGCTGGCCATCACCGCCCAGCGCGCCTTCGACAACTTCCGCCCCGGCGGCGTCAAGGTGCTGGCCGGCGCTCCGGTGATCGAGAAGGGCATGGTCGAGAGCGACTTCAAGGAACTCGCCGAGGCCGGTGTCGGTCTGCTGGGCGAGGTCGGCCTCGGCTCCGTCAAGGCGGGCTACGAAGCCAAGGAAATGGTGGCGTGGGCGCGCAAGTACGGCATCCAGAGCACCATCCACACGGGCGGCCCGTCGATCCCGGGCTCGGGCCTGATCGACAAGGACGTGGTGCTCGAGGCCGACGCCGACATCATCGGCCACATCAACGGCGGCCACACCTCCCTGCCGGAGGCGCATGTGTGCGAGCTGTGCGAGAAGTCCTCGCGCGCGATCGAGATCGTGCACAACGGCAACGAGCGCGTCGCCATCGCCGCCGCCAAGGCCGCGCTGGATCTCAAGTGCCCGCATCGCGTGATCCTCGGCACCGACGGCCCGGCAGGCTCGGGCGTGCAGCCGCTGGGCATCCTGCGCATGGTCGCGATGCTGTCGTCCATCGCGAACATCCCGGCCGAGCTGGTGTTCTGCTTCGCGACCGGCAACACGGCGCGCATCCGCAAGCTCAACTGCGGACTGATCGAGGTGGGCCGCGCGGCGGACTTCGTCTTCATGGACCGGGCGCAGCATTCGCCGGCGGCGGGCCTGCTCGAAAGCGTGCAGCTCGGCGACATCCCGGGCGTCGGCATGGTGATGATCGACGGCATCGTTCGCTGCGGCCGCAGCCGCAACACGCCGCCGGCGACCGAGATTCCCGTCGTCGTCTCCGGCGCGCACTGAGGCGCCGCGTCCTCAGAGGTTCGGCGCCAGGAGTCTTTCGAGGTCGGCTTCGCTTTCCTTGCGGCGCGCGGCCATGTCCTGCAGTTGGTCGTGCCCGATCTTGCCGACATTGAAATAGGTCGACTCGGGGTGCGCGAGGTAGAAGCCGCTGACGCTCGCGGCCGGCATCATCGCCAGGCTCTCCGTCAGCGTCATGCCGATCTCGCCGCAGTTCAGCACGTCGAACATCGGCCGCTTCACGCTGTGGTCCGGGCAGGCCGGGTAGCCCGGCGCGGGCCGGATGCCGCGGTACTTCTCGCTGATCATGTCCTCGTTGCTCAGGCTCTCTTCCGGTGCATAGCCCCAGAGGTCGGTGCGCACGCGATGGTGCAGCGCCTCGGCGAAGGCCTCGGCCAGACGGTCGGCCAAGGCCTTCAGCATGATGGCCGAGTAGTCGTCGAGGTCGTCCATGAAGTACTTCTCCTTCTTCTCGACGCCCAAGCCGGCCGTGACCGCGAACATGCCGACGTAGTCCTTCAGCCCGCTCGCTCGCGGCGCGACGAAATCGGCCAGGCAGCGGCTCGGCCGCATCACGCCATCGATCTCCTGCTTCTCGGTCTGCTGGCGAAGGCCGTACCAGGTGAGAACGGCCTGGCTGCGTGACTCGTCGGTGTAGAGCACGATGTCGTCGTCGTTCTCCGTGTTGGCAGGCCAGAAGCCGACCACGCCGCTGGCGGTGAGCCAGCGCCCCTCGATCAGGCGCTTGAGCATGCGCTGGCCGTCGGCATAGACGCGCACGGCTTCGGTGCCGACCACCTCGTCCTTCAGGATTGCCGGGAAGGGGCCCGCAAGATCCCAAGTCTGGAAGAACGGACCCCAGTCGATGTACTTCGCCAGCTCCGTCAGGTCGAAATTCCTGAAGACGCGCCGGCCGATGAACTTCGGCACATGCGGCACATAGGACGACCAGTCGACGGGCGTCTTGTTGGCGCGCGCCTTCGCGAGCGGCCACAGCGGCACCTGCTTCTTGTTCGCATGCTGGTGGCGCACCTTGTCGTAGTCGGCGTTGATCTCGTCGATGTACCTGGCCGCCTGCTCCGACAACAGCGACTGCGCCACGCTCACGCTGCGCGAGGCGTCGGGCACGTAGACCACCGGCCCTTCGTAGTGAGGCGCGATCTTGACCGCCGTATGCACCCGGCTGGTGGTAGCACCGCCGATCAGCAGCGGGATCTTGCGAATGCGGAAGTGCTCGTCCTTCTGCATCTCGCCCGCGACGTACTGCATCTCCTCCAGACTCGGCGTGATCAGGCCGGAGAGCCCCACGATGTCAGCGCCCTCCACCTTCGCCCGCGCGAGGATCTCGTGGCACGGGACCATCACGCCCATGTTCACCACCTCGAAGTTGTTGCACTGGAGCACGACGGTCACGATGTTCTTGCCGATGTCGTGCACATCGCCCTTCACGGTGGCGATGATGATCTTGCCCTTGGTGCGCACGTCGCGGCCGGCGGCCTCGTCCTGGCGCTTCTCTTCCTCGATATAGGGAATAAGGTGCGCCACGGCCGACTTCATCACGCGCGCCGACTTCACCACCTGCGGCAGGAACATCTTGCCCTGGCCGAACAGGTCGCCCACGATGTTCATGCCGTCCATCAGCGGGCCTTCGATCACGTGCAGCGGTCGTCCGCCGGTCGCGAGGATCTGACGGTAGGCCTCCTCGGTGTCCTCGACGATGAAGTCGGTGATCCCGTGCACCATCGCGTGCGAAAGGCGCTGGTTCACGTGCACCGGGTGCTCCGGCGTGCCGCGCCATTCGAGCTTCCTGCTCTCGTCCTTGGCGCCGCTCTTGGCGCTCTCGGCCACCTCGACCAGACGCTCGCCGGCGTCCGGGCGGCGATTCAGCACCACGTCTTCCACGCGCTCGCGCAGCTCGGGTTCCAGGTCGTCGTAGACGCCCACCATGCCCGCGTTCACGATGCCCATGTCCATGCCCGCCTTGATGGCGTGGTACAGGAACACGGTGTGGATCGCCTCGCGCACCGGGTCGTTGCCACGGAAGCTGAAGCTCACGTTCGAGACGCCTCCCGACACCTTCGCGCCCGGCAGGTTCTGCTTGATCCAGCGCGTGGCGTTGATGAAGTCCACCGCGTAGTTGTTGTGCTCCTCGATGCCGGTGGCGATCGCGAAGATGTTCGGGTCGAAGATGATGTCTTCGGGCGGGAAGCCGATCTCGTCGACCAGGATGCGGTAGGCACGCTCGCAGATCTCGATCTTGCGTTCGTAGGTGTCGGCCTGGCCCTTCTCGTCGAAAGCCATCACGACCGCCGCCGCGCCATAGCGTCGCAGCAGCTTCGCCTGGTGCTTGAACTGCGCCTCGCCTTCCTTCATGCTGATCGAGTTGACGATACCTTTGCCCTGGATGCAGCGCAGGCCGGCCTCGATCACCTCCCACTTGGAGCTGTCGACCATGATCGGCACGCGCGCGATGTCGGGCTCGCTCGCGATCAGGTTCAGGAAGCGCACCATCGCGGCCTTGCTGTCGAGCATGGCCTCGTCCATGTTGATGTCGATCACCTGCGCGCCGTTCTCCACCTGCTGGCGCGCGACCGCGAGCGCTTCCTCGAACTGGCCATTGAGGATCATCCGCGCGAAAGCCTTGGAGCCGGTGACGTTGGTGCGCTCGCCGATGTTGACGAAGAGCGCGCCCTCGCCGATCTGCACCGGCTCCAGGCCGGACAGCTTCATCGGCGGGACGGTGACGGGAGACGAAACGGTATCAGTGGAGGAAGACATGGGCTCACCTGCGAAACATGGGTTCGGGGTGAGCGTCGTTGCAATCCAGCGGCTGGAAGCCCAAGCCTGACGCGGAAGGATCGGAAAGCCGACCGTCGCGCTGCAACGCTCCTTGGGAGCCGCGGATTTTACGCTGCCTGCGCCGCGCCGGCCGCCGATGCGGGCAAGCCGAAGACGAGGTCGAAGCTCCAGTTGAAGACGAAGGTGTAGGCCAGGAAGAACACGACCAGGCCCAGGTCCATGACCAGCGCCTGCCAGAGGCTCACGCCCAGCCACCACGCGAAGATCGGCACAAGGAAGGCGACCAGCCCACCCTCGAAGCCGATCGCATGGGCGACGCGACGCCGGATGCTGCGCCCGCGCACAGCCTGGCGCGACTCCCAGCGCTCGAACAGCGCATTGAACGCGAGATTCCACAATACCGCGATGACGGAGGCGATGACCGCCAGCACGCCCGAATGGCCCATCCCCTGCCCCGACATCAGCGACAGGCCTACGCTCGCCGCGACGATGGCGATGCCTTCGTAGAGCGTGATGTAGACGACACGGCGCTTGAGCCCTTGCATGGATGTTCCTTCTGGATTCGGGTTTGAAGACGACTTTATGTGTCTATCTCTGATATAAAAAGTCATCTTCCTTCAGATTTATTGATAGATTGGTCGCCATGAGCTTTACCAGCGACAACGCCCTGGTGTTCCTCGCCGTGCTGGACCATGGCTCTTTCTCTGCCGCCGCACGAGCGCTGCGCCGCGTGCCCTCGGCCGTGAGCATGGCGATCGCGAACCTGGAGGCCGAACTTGCCCTCCCTCTTTTCGACCGCGGCGGCCGTGAGCCCCAGCCCACGGCCGCCGCGCGCTCGCTGGAGCCGCAGGCGCGTCTGCTTGCCGCCCAGTTGAAGCAATTGCAGGTTCAGGCGCTGGCCTTGACCCAAGGCCTGGAGAACCGCCTCACGCTGGCGATCGCGCCCGAGTTGCTCGCCGCTCCATGGAGTGGCCCGCTGGCCGCGCTGGCGCAGGAATACCCGTTGCTGGAAGTCGAGGTGCTGGCCGCGCCGCAGGCCGATGCGCTGGCGCTCCTGCACAGCGGCCGAGCCCAGCTGGCGCTGGTGTTCGAGCGCCCCAGCTTGGACGGCCGAGAGGGCTTCCAGGAGGTCGCCAGCGACACGATGGTCGCGGTGATGGCGCCCGGCCACCCCGTGCTGGCCGCGGCCGGCGGTCGTCTGCGCGAGGACCACCTGACGACTACGCGACAGATCGTGGTGGCGGGACGCGATCTCGCCACCAGCGATCCGCGTTTCGTCTTCGCGCGGCACGTCTGGCGCACCGACAACGCGCTCGCGGCGCTGAGCCTGATCACCGCCGGCCTGGGCTGGGGCTGGCTGCCGCGCAATTTCGCCCGGCCGCACGTGGCCACGGGCGCGCTGGTGGAGATTCCCTTCGAGAACCTCTCGAACGGACTCGACCTTTGGGTCGACGTGGTCTGGTCGCGCGAGCGCCCGCTGGGCCTGGGCGCGCAGCGCTTCGTCACGCTGATCGCGCGCAAGAAAGACTGAGAGGCCTGCGCCTCAGCGGCGTGGCGCCATCGTGTTGGCCGGGCCTTCTCCACCCTGGCCGCCCCCGCCTTGGGGTGCCCCGCCTCCGGGCGCTCGCCCGCCACCACCCTGCGGGCGGCCCGGGTTGGGCGGGCGCCCGGCATTGGGCGGCCCTCCGGCGCCCGGTGGCGGGCGAACATCCGGCCGCTGCGAGGGCTGTGGACGCATCTCGGGACCGGGCCTCGGAGGCCGGACTTCCTGTGGGGGCCGTTGCGGCCGCATCGTGTTCTCGTGGGGCGGGCGGACGCCGGGCGGGCGTGGCGGCCTGTAGTCGGGCTGCGGCCGGTAGCCCGGCCCGGGGTTGAACCCCGGGCGCGGCGGCTGCGGCCGCCAATCCGGCCGCGAGGGCGGCGGCGGGCGCCAGCCGGCAACCGGCGGCGGCGGCCTGCCGCGCCACCAGCGCCGGTCGCCGTACCACGGCCGGTCGCGGTAGTAGCTGGACCAGTAATTGCCGATCACGAAGCTCACGATCGGGACGCCGATCACGGCGCCGTAGGTCGCGAGCGGCACGCGGCGGTCTTCATAGGCATAGTCGAGGTTCGGCGCGTAAACCCAGCCGCGCAGCCCGTCCGGCAGCACGACGTCGCACCAGCCGTAGCCGCTGGTGCAACCCATCACGTCGACCGGCTGGCCCGGCGCGAGTCGGGCCACCAGCGGGTAGTCGCCGGAGGGCCCCGCACGCAGGTTGAGCGCGCCGCGCGCGAAGGCCTGTTGCGCCGAGGCGGCGACCGGGAGAAGCAGGGTGAGCGCGCCGATGGCGATCCAGCGCTTCGCGTTCATGAGCATGAGTCGGGTTCCTTTGCGGACCCAGGGTAGGCGCCCCCCTCGCTGCCTGTCAATCGGCGGTGGCCGCCAAGTGGAGCGCCGCCGCGCGCCCGCTCAGGCGGCTTCGCTATAGAAGCCCATCCGATGCAGCACCCGCCCCGCGACCGGCGCCACCGCCCTGCCGATCGCCGCGATGTGCTCGGGCGTGGTGCCGCAGCATCCGCCCACGATGTTGACCAGCCCCTCCGCCGCGAACTCGTGCAGCAGGCGCGAGGTGACGTCCGGCGTCTCGTCGAAGCCGGTCTCGCTCATCGGGTTGGGCAGGCCCGCATTCGGATAGCAGCTGATGAAGGTGTCTTCCGCGACGCGCGCCAGTTCCTGGATGTAGGGCCGCATCAGCGCCGCGCCGAGCGCGCAGTTCAGGCCGATGGCCAGCGGCTGCGCATGGCGCACGCTGTGCCAGAAAGCGGTCACGGTCTGGCCGCTCAGGATGCGCCCGGAGGCATCGGTCACCGTGCCGCTGATGATGAGCGGCAGCCGTTCTCCGCTGGCCTCGAAGTACTCGTCGACCGCGAACAGCGCGGCCTTGGCATTGAGCGTGTCGAAGATGGTCTCGACCAGCAGCACGTCGGCGCCGCCTTCGACCAGGGCTTCCACTTGCTCGTAGTAGGACGCGCGCAGTTCCTCGAAGCTCACGTTGCGCGCGCCGGGGTCGTTCACATCGGGGCTGATGCTGGCCGTCTTCGGCGTCGGGCCGAGGGCGCCGGCCACGAAGCGCGGCTTGCCGGGCGTGCTGAACTTGTCGCAGGCCGCGCGCGCGAGCCGGGCGGATTCGAGGTTCATCTCGCGCGCGAGATCGGCCATCTTGTAATCCTCCTGCGCGATGCGGGTCGCGCCGAAGGTGTTGGTTTCGACCAGGTCGGCGCCAGCCGCGAGGTAGCCCTCATGGATGTCGCGGATGACGTCGGGCCGCGTGAGCGAGAGCAGTTCGTTGTTGCCCTTCACGTCACGTGGAAAGTCCTTGAAGCGCTCGCCCCGATACTGTTCTTCCGTGAGCTTGAAGCGCTGGATCATGGTGCCCATCGCGCCGTCGAGGAGGACGATGCGTTCGGCCAGGATGCCGGGCAGCTGCAGGGCGCGGGTGTAGACGGGCTTCATGGTCCGGATTGTAGGGAGCCGCCCCTGCCCCTCGCCGAGGAACGGTCTCAGGCCTTCGTGCCCCGGGCCTTCGCCAAGGCGAAAGCCAGCGCCGCCTCGACCATGCGGCGCAGGTGGGGCTGGATACGGCCCGCCACGTCCGGCAGATAGTCGAAGGGCAAGGCCTCCTGCATGTAGCTGCTCTGCGTCATCTCGAGCTGGATGGCATGCACACCCTTCCGCGGGTCCCCGTGCTGCCGCGTGATGTGGCCGCCGGTGAAGCGGCCGTTCAACACCGCCGTGTGCCCCGGCACCTGGCCGGCGATGGCCATCACCGCATCGGACAGCGCCGGATCGCAGCTCGCGCCCTTGGCGGTGCCGAAGTTGAAGTCCGTGAGCTTGCCTTCGAAGAAGCGCGGCAGGACCGAGCGGATCGAATGGGCATCCCACAGCACGGCGATGCCATGCATGTCCTTCAGGCGTGCCAGCTCGCCTTCGAGCTGGCGGTGGTAGGGGTACCAGATCGCGTCTCGCCGCTCGGCCACTTCCGCCTCGTTGGGCAGATCGGCCGGGTCGCGATAGACGGGCGTCGAATCGAAGGTGTCGATGGGGCACAGGCCGGTCACGCTCTGGCCAGGGTAGAGGCTCGCACCGTCCGGCGGACGGTTGAGGTCGATGACGTAGCGCGAGTGCGTTGCCACCAGCACCGAGGCGCCGAGGCCGACGGCGAAGTCGTACAGGCGTTCGAGATGCCAGTCGGTGTCGGGCACGTGACGGGCCTCGTCGGTCAGGCGCGCGGCTAGTGCGGGGGGCACGTGCGTGCCGACATGCGGCATTGAGATCAGCAGTGGCTGCGTACCTTGATGGAAGCGGAATGGAGGCTCGGTGGACTGGAACATCATGGGTTGAGCAATTGTGCGCGCGCGGCGACGAAACCCGCCGCGGCGCTGTCGTGGAGAGCGTGACGCCCGCGCGGCGCGAGCGGCCGGCCGCCGGCCCAGACCGCGTCGATGGCGCTGGTTCGGTGGCTGGCGAAGACGTGGGCCGAGAGCATGTCGGCGGCGTGCAAGCCTTGCAGCGCGGGATGCGTGGCATCCAGCACGACGAAGTCAGCCCGCTGGCCTGGCTGCAGGCCCGCGATGGCGCGGCCCGACGCTTGAGCGCCGCCCCGCAGCGCGCCGAGCATCATCGCCGTCGCCACCGAAGGCTGCGCCGGCTCGGCGCCGACGTTGCGCTGCAGCGTCGCGAGGCGCTGACTGTATTCGAGCATCAGCAGCTCCTCGGCCGCGTTCACGCAGGCATGACTGTCGGAGCCCACGCCCCAGCGGCCGTCCGCCGCGCGCCATGCGCTGAAGTCGAAGATTCCGTCGCCCAGGTTGGCCTCTGTGGTCGGGCACAGGCCGGCGACCGCGCCGCTCGCGCCCGCACGCCGGTACTCGTCCGCATCCATGTGGGTCGCATGCACCAGGCACCAACGCGGACCGAGCGGCGCATGGTCCAGCAGCCAGGCCACCGGGCGCTGGCCGCTCCAGGCAAGGCAGGCCTCGACCTCCGCCTTCTGCTCGGCGACGTGGATGTGGATGGGCGCGGTGGCATCGATCGCATCCAGCCCCGCGAGCGCCTCGCGCAAGGCTTCGGGCGTGACCGCGCGCAGCGAATGCGGCGCGAGGCCGAGCCGCGCGCCTTGCGACGCGCACAGGGGATGAAGGCGCTCCAGCAGCCGCAGCATCGAGTCGGTGGAGCGAATGAAGCGGCGCTGGCCCTCGCCGGGTGGCAGGCCGCCGAAGCCGCTCGTCTGATACAGCACCGGAAGCAGCGTGAGGCCAAGGCCGGTGCGGCGTGCCGCGCGCATGAGCGCCAGGGCCAGTTCGGCATCGTCCGCATACGGCAGGCCGTCGCGGTCGTGGTGCACGTAATGGAATTCGCAGACCGAGGTGTAGCCCGCTTCGATCATCTCGACATAGAGCCAGGTGGCGATCGCCTCGACCTGCTCCGGTGAGAGCTGCGCGGCGAAGCGGTACATCAGCGTGCGCCAGCTCCAGAAGCTGTCCTGCGCGGCGGCGCGGAACTCGGTGAGGCCGCCGAAGGCGCGCTGGAAGGCGTGCGAATGGAGATTGGGCATGCCCGGGAGCACCGGGCCTTGCGCGATCGGCGTGCCGGCCGCGGGTTGCGCATCGGCCAGGACCTGGTTCAGCTCGCCAGCGTCGGTCCAGCCGAGCAGGACATTGCGCGCCCAGCCTGAAGGCAACAGCGCATCGGCTGCGAACAGCGTCGCGCTCATCGGGCGCACCGCCCTTGCCGGACGATCCGCTTTGCGGGCCGCTGGCCAAACCAGTAGGCGAGTTCCGAAGCATCGCGCACATCCCAGAGCACGAAGTTCGCGGGCATGCCGGCCCGGATGACGCCATGCGAATCCTGGAGCCCCAGCGCGCGAGCCGCGTTGACCGTGACGCCGGCCAGCGCCTCGGGAACGGTCAGCCGGAACAGCGTGCACGCCATGTTCACCATCAGCAGCAGGCTGAGCGTGGGTGAGGTACCGGGGTTGTGGTCGGTGGAAACGGCCATCGGCACGCCGGATGCACGCAGCGCATCGATGGGCGGCAAGTGCGTGTCGCGCAGCGTGTAGTAGGCGCCCGGCAGAAGCACCGCGACCGTCCCCGCCTCGCGCATCGCCTGGATGCCTTCGGCGGACAGGTGCTCGATGTGGTCACACGACAGCGCGCCGTAGCGCGCGGCGAGCGCCGCGCCGCCCATGTTCGACAGCTGCTCCGCATGCAACTTGACCGGCAGGCCGAGCGCACGCGCCGCCTTGAAGACGCGCTCCGTCTCCTCGAGCGAGAAGGCGATGCGCTCGCAGAACACGTCGACCGCGTCGACCAGCCCCTCCGCCGCCAGCGCGGGCAGCATCTCGTCGCAGACCAACGCGATGTAGTCGCCGCTGCGCCCGGCGTACTCGGGCGGCAGCGCATGGGCACCGAGGAAGGTCGTGCGCACGGTGACGCCATAAGCCTCGCCGAGCCGCCGTGCGACACGCAACTGCTTGCGCTCGTGTTCCACCGCGAGCCCGTAGCCCGACTTGATCTCGATGGTGCACACGCCATCCGCCAGAAGCTGCTCCAGCCGGCCGGCCGCCTGCGCGAAGAGCGTGTCCTCATCGGCTTCGCGCGTCGCGCGCACTGAAGACACGATGCCGCCGCCGGCCCTGGCCACTTCCTCGTAGCTCGCGCCAGCCAATCGCATCGCGAATTCGCTCGCGCGCTGCCCGCCATAGACGAGATGGGTATGGCAATCGACCAGGCCCGGCGTGACCAGCGCATCGCCGCCGTCGTGCAATGGCAGCCCCGCGAACCCGGCCGGCACGGCGCCGCGTGCGCCGATCCACTGGATCGCACCTTGCGCCACCACGATCGCGGCCTCCGCGCCTTCGGCCAGCGCCGCATCGGGCGCCGCGCCGGACGCGAGCCTCAGACCGGTCCAGAGACCGTCCGCGGATGGAAGTTCAATCGCCGGTTTCATGCTTGCCCCGCTCATTGGATAAATTCAGGCCTCACGCCGGCACGATGCGAACGACGAGCAGCAGCGCCCCGGGGTCGGTCGGCATCGCCTGCCATGCCTGCTCCTCGTCCAGCCAGCACAGCCCGTCGCCTTCGCGGCAGCGCGCGCCGCCCACCTTCAGGTGCCAGCTGCCGCGCACCGCCAGCAGCACGCCGTGCGGCGCGGGCGCGATGGGCATGGCTCGCCGCACCACCTGCACGTCCGCCTGCCAGGCGCCGCGCCGCGTCATGACGTTGAAATCGCTCGACGCACCGCCGAAGAGCGTGCAGTCGATGGCCGCGTCGCCGCTGAAGGCGAAGGGCTTGTGCGGCGCATCCAGGCGATGGTCGATCTCGCCATCGTCCGAACGCAGGCGCACGCCATCACCGTCGAGCAGCATGATGTTGCGATCCACGCCCGGAAAGATCGAGAAGGGACCCGGCGCGGCGATGGTCGCGATGCTCACGCGCCAGCCGAAGTCGTCCAGCGCCGCGCCCGCGGGCCAGGACGCAATCTCCCTTGTCGTGCCACCGCCGTTCTTCCATGGGGTTGCGGTGAGGGTTTCACGCGTGAAGTTGCGCACTGCCATTCTTGAGTTGCTCGAATTACCGGATGGCCCCGATTATTCAGGCTTGATGTCCCGTTTGCGGATCACCTCGGACCAGCGCGCCGTTTCCGCCTGGATGGTGGCCGCGAGCTCCTGCGGCTTGCCGCCGCCCGGCTCCAGGCCGAGGGCGCTGAACTTCTCCTTCATCGCGGGCTTGGCGAGCATGCGCGCGCTCTCGGCGTTGAGCTTGTCGACGATGGCGGCGGGCGTGCCGGCCGGCGCCATCAACGCATACCAGGACACGGCCTCGAACTTCGGCAAGCCCTGCTCCGCAATGGTCGGCAACTCCGGCAGGCTGGCCGAGCGCTTGAGGCTGGCGACGCCGAGCGCGCGCAACTTTCCGGTCTTGATGTGCGGCAGCACGGCCGACATCGCGCCGAACATCATCGTCACCTGCCCGCCGATCACGTCGTTGAGCGCGGGGCCGATGCCCTTGTAGGGCACGTGGATCAGCTGCACGCCGGCATCCAGCGCCATCAGTTCGCCGGCCAGGTGGGCCTGGCTGCCCGCGCCAGGCGACGCGAAGCTCAGCGTGCCGGGCTTCTGCTTCGCGAGGGCCAGCAGGTCCTTGAGGCTCTTCGCCGGCACCTCGGCGTTCACGACCAGCACGTTTTCCACAGTACCGAGCATGGCCACCGGCTGCAGGTCGGCCGCCTTGTAGGGCAGCGAGGGGAAGAGGCTCGGGTTGACGGCGATATTGCCCGCCGGCACCACACCCAACGTGTAGCCGTCGGCCGGCGCTTTCGCGATGAGGTCGACGCCGATGTTGCCGGCGGCGCCGACCTTGTTGTCGACCACGAAGGGCTGGCCCATCGTGTCGGCGAGTTCCTGGCCCAGCACGCGGCCGAGCACGTCGGCCGGGCCGCCCGGCGCGAAAGGCACGATCAGGTGGACCGGCTTGGCCGGATAGGCCTGCGCCTGGGCCGCGAAGGGCGCGGCACACAGCAGCAGGGTCAGCAGGAAGGCGGAACGCTTCATCAGATGTCCTCGAAAGCGGGAATGTCACGAAGGGCGATCGCCGCGAGCATGTCGTAGTCCGCGGGATCGGGCACGGCAAAGCCTGAAAGCAACAAGCGTTCCGTGACGCCCGCCAGTTCGGGAGCCGCGGGCACGGCGCGCAATGCGTCGCGCAGGCGGGCGAGTTCGTCCGGCGCCACGTTCGCTGTTGCAACCAGCGGCGGGATCGGCATCGCCTGCGTCCTCGCGATGATGCGCACCTGGCTGGCGAGCGCGGGTTCGTTGCGCCTCAGCAGGTCGTGGTAGTAGCTGTCGAGCGGGCCGACGTCGATGACGCCGGCCGCGAGCGCCTCGATCACGCCGCGTGCATGAATGAGGTTTCCCACCGCGCCGCGATAGAGCCGCGTGCCGCGCGCGGCGCTGTAGGGCGCAAGGTGGTTGCGCAACGCGACGCCGCCCGACATCGAATCGGCCAGCGTGTAGCCCACCGTGCCGCCGAATGTGTCTTCCAGGCTCCGGCACGCGGCATCGGCCCGCACCACGATGTCCGTGAAGTAGATCGGCTTGCCGCCATAGCGCGCGGGCGAAGGCACCGGCGCGGCCACCAGCGTCGGGCGTGGCGCGCGCCGCGAGAAAGGCAGGCCGCACATCATCGCGAGGCCGAGGTCATCGCGCGCCCAAAGCGCCGACAGCGGCGCGGGCGCGTCGTAGTCGACGACCTGCCACGCGAGCTCGGCCTGCCGCAGCACCCACGCGAGCAGCACCCTCCAGTCAGCGCGGGCCGACGCGGTGGCGGAATACATCCGCGCATTGGCGACAAGCGTCATCGGAAGGCCTCGGACCTCAGCGGAAGCGCAGCTTCTGCCCCAGCCCCATCTTCTTCGCCTTCTCCAGCATCGCCGAGCCGAGCGCGATGTCCGAAAGCGACAGGCCACGGTGCCAGAACAGGTTGGTCTCTTCCTCGCTCTCGCGGCCCGGCTTCAGGCCCGCGACGATCTGGCCGAGCTCGGCATGCAGCGTCTTCTCGGAGAGCCGGCCGCTGTCCACGTGCGCTCGCAGCGAACCGAAGGGGCCGGCCTTGGCCTGGCCCCAGTCGTCCATCACCATCTTGTCCATGATGTCGGTGAGCGACAGCTCGACCGCGCTCATGGTGCCGTAAGGAATGACGCAGGCACCCTTCTTGATCCACTCGGTCTTCAGCATCGGCTCGGGCTTCTCCAGCCGCGAGGCCTCGACCACGATGTCGGCGCCGCGCACGCAGGATTCCCAGTCGTCCGTGACCGTGATCTTCATGCCAAGGTCGCGTTCCAGCTCCTGCGCGAACGCGTTGCGGCTCTCCGGGCGGCGCGAGTGCACGCGGATCTCGTCGAACTTGAAGATGGAGTGCAGCAAGCGCACGTTCCAGTACGAGGTGCCGCGCGCGCCGATGTGGCCGAGGATCTTCGAATCCTTGCGCGCGAGGTGCTTGGCGCCGATCGCCGTCACGGCGCCGGTGCGCATGTCGGTGATGTCGGAAGCGTCGATGACGGCCACCGGCACACCCGTCTTCGGATCGAACAGGTTCAGGATCGCCAGTTCCGAGGGCAGACCCACCTGGTAGTTGCGATAGAAATCGCCCACCACCTTCACGCCCGCCACGCCCAGCGGACGCACGTAGCCGCGCAGCACGTTGAAGTGGCCAGGGTAGTCTTTCTCGGGCACGAGGTGCATGCGCGGCTCGATGGTGGTCTGGCCGCGCCCCTGCGCGAGCAGGCCGTCCTCGACGGCCGCGACGATCTCGGCATCGGTCATCGCCAGGGCCTGGACGTCGGGATGGTTCAGGTAGTGCAGGTAGATTTCGGACATGTGCTTCAACCCTTGTTGATCATCGGCAGGTTCAGGCCGTGCTTCTTCGCGGTGGCGACAGCGGCTTCGTAGCCGGCATCCGCGTGGCGCATCACGCCGGTGGCGGGGTCGTTCCACAACACGCGCTCGATGCGCTTCGCCGCGGCGTCGGTGCCGTCGCAGACGATGACCACGCCCGAGTGCTGCGAGTAGCCCATGCCCACGCCGCCGCCGTGGTGCAGGCTGACCCAGGTGGCGCCGCCGGCGGTGTTGAGCAGCGCATTGAGCAGCGGCCAGTCCGACACGGCGTCGCTGCCGTCCTTCATCGATTCGGTCTCGCGGTTCGGGCTTGCAACCGAGCCGGTGTCGAGGTGGTCGCGACCGATGACGATCGGGCCCTTGAGCTCACCGGACTTCACCATCTCGTTGAAGGCCAGGCCCGCCTTGTGGCGCTCGCCCAGCCCCAGCCAGCAGATGCGCGCCGGCAGGCCCTGGAAGGCGATGCGCTCGCGCGCCATGTCGAGCCATCGGTGGGTGTGCGTGTTCTCCGGGAACAGCTCCTTGATCTTCGCGTCCGTCTTGTAGATGTCTTCCGGATCGCCCGAAAGCGCAACCCACCGGAAGGGGCCTTTGCCTTCGCAGAAGAGGGGCCGGATGTAGGCCGGCACGAAGCCGGGGAAGTCGAATGCGTTCTTCACGCCTTCGTCGAAGGCGACCTGGCGGATGTTGTTGCCATAGTCGACCGTGGGGATGCCCATGGCCTGGAAGTCGAGCATGGCCTGCACATGCACCGCACAGGACCTGGCCGCCGCCTGGCGCAGCGCCGGGTGTTGCGCCGCGTCGGCCTTGGCGGCCTCCCACTGCGCAAGCGACCAGCCGATGGGCAGGTAGCCGCTGGCGAGGTCGTGCGCCGAGGTCTGGTCCGTCACGAGGTCGGGCTTGATGCCGCCGGCCTTCGCGCGCTTCACCAATTCGGGCAGCACTTCGGCCGCGTTGCCCAGCAGGCCGATGGAGACGGCTTCCTTGCGCGCCGTGTGGTGCTGGATCAGCGCCAGCGCGTCGTCGATGTCCTTCGCCTGCTTGTCCAGGTAGCGGGTGCGCAAGCGGAAGTCGATGCTCGCCTGCTGGCACTCGATGTTGAGCGACACCGCGCCCGCCAGCGTGGCGGCCAGCGGCTGCGCGCCGCCCATGCCGCCCAGCCCGGCGGTGAGGATCCACTTGCCCGCGAGGTCGTTGCCGTAGTGCTGGCGGCCGGCCTCGACGAAAGTCTCGAAGGTGCCTTGCACGATGCCCTGGCTGCCGATGTAGATCCAGCTCCCGGCCGTCATCTGGCCGTACATCATCAGGCCCTTGCGGTCGAGTTCGCTGAAGTGCTCCCAGGTCGCCCACTTGGGTACGAGGTTGGAGTTGGCGATGAGCACCCGCGGCGCGTTCTCATGCGTCTTGAAGACGCCGACGGGCTTGCCCGACTGCACGAGCAGCGTCTCGTCGTCGTTCAACTCCTTCAGGCTCGCGAGGATCTGGTCGAAGCAGGCCCAGTCGCGCGCCGCGCGGCCGATGCCGCCGTAGACCACCAGGTCCTGCGGCCGCTCGGCCACCTCCGGGTCGAGATTGTTCTGCAGCATGCGGAAGGGCGCCTCGGTCAGCCAGCTCTTGCAGCTGAGTGTGCTGCCGCGCGGCGCGCGGATCACGCGGCTCTCGTCATGCCGGGCGTCGGCCTTGGCGGCGAGGAATTTGTCGGGGGCGTTCATGGCGGTTTCCTTTCGATGACGGAAGCTGGGCGGTGTTTTCAGGAATGGCTTGGCAGGATGGCCTGAAGGGCCTCGGGCCACGTGCCCCGCCGCGCCCACTGGCGCATGGCCTCGATGGACGGTGCGAGGAAGCGATCCTGTTCGATGAAGGCGACGTGCTCGCGGATGGCGGCGAATTCGGCTTCGAGCAAGGGCGAACTCTTCGGGCCTCGTTTGAGCTCGATACCCTGCGCCGCGGCCATGGCCTCGATGCCGACGACCACGGCGGTGTTCTCGACCATGTCCGCCAGTCGGCGCGCGGCAAAGGTGGCCATCGACACATGGTCCTCCTGGTTGGCGGAGGTCGGCAGGCTGTCCACGCTGGCCGGATGCGCGAGCGACTTGTTCTCCGACGCCAGCGCCGCGGCCGTGACCTGCGCGATCATGAAGCCGGAGTTCACACCGCCGTCGCGCACCAGGAAGGGCGGCAGGCCGGAGAGTCCGCTGTCCAGCAGCAGCGCCATGCGGCGCTCGGAGATCGCGCCGATCTCGCTGATGGCGAGCGCGACGATGTCGGCCGCGAAGGCCACCGGCTCGGCGTGGAAGTTGCCGCCGGAGATCACGTCGCCGTTGTCGAAGACCAGCGGGTTGTCGGAGGCCGCGTTGGCCTCGATGCGCAGCACGCGCGCAGCGTGCGCGAGGTTGTCGAGGCAGGCGCCCATGACCTGCGGCACGCAACGGATGGAATACGGGTCCTGCACGCGGCCGCAGTCCGCGTGCGAGGGCACGATCTCGCTTCCCTCCAGCAGCGCGCGCACGGCACCGGCCACCGCGATCTGGCCCGGCTGGCCGCGCGCCGCGTGGATGCGCGGGTCGAAGGGCTTGATCGATCCCTGGATCGCCTCGAGGGAGAGCGCACCCGCTACCAGCCCGGCGGCGAACACGTCCTCCGCGCCGAAGAGGCCCGCGAGCGCGAGCGCGGTCGAGACCTGCGTGCCGTTGAGCAGCGCCAGCCCCTCCTTCGGCCCCAGCACGAAGGGCGCGATGCCGAGACGGCCGAGCGCATCCGCGCCGCCGATCACCTCGCCGCCGGGCGCCGTGACTTCGCCTTCGCCGATCAGCACGCAGGCCAGGTGGGCGAGCGGCGCGAGGTCGCCGGACGCACCGACCGAGCCCTTGGATGGAATGCGCGGCAGGAGGCCCGCGTTGCACAGCCCGAGCAGCGCATCGACCAGCTCCGGCCGCACGCCGGAGTGCCCGCGCGCCAGGCTCACCGCCTTGGTCGCGAGCACCAGCCGCACCACGCCGGGTGCAAGCGGCTCCCCCGTGCCCGCGCTGTGCGAGAGCACGAGATTGCGCTGGAGCTCGGCCAGGCGCTCGTGCGGGATGATCGTCTGCGCCAACTTGCCGAAGCCGGTATTGATGCCGTAGACCACCTCGCCCGAATCCACGATGCGTCGCACCGTGGCCTGCGCGGCGAGCAGGCCGGCGCGCGCCGAGGAATGCAGGGCGAGCCGCACGCCGCCCGCATGCACGCGGCGCAGCGTGGCCAGGTCGACCTCGCCGGGCGTGAGCACGACCGGCGCGGTGGCTGCGAGGGATGCGTTGTCCATGGTCGTTCCTGTCTATACAAGGAGCGGCGTCGCGAAGGATAGAAGTCGATCCGCCGCTCAGCCGAAGGAAGGGTTGCCGTCAGCGCGGAAGCGGCTGCCGAGGCGGTAGCGCGAGGCGGGGTGCAGGCAGCGCACCATCGTCACCGGCTGCGTGCGCGTCCAGGTGCGGCGCGTCAGCAGCAGGCAGGGGTCGGTCACCGGCATCGCGAGGCGCTCGGCCTGCTCGGCCGTCGGCAGCACGGCGTCGACCACGTGCTCGATCTGGTCGAAGGGCACGTTGCGCACCAGGTATTCGCTGGGTGACACGGTGGAGAAATCCTGGTCCAGGAAGGTGGGCACGACGCGCGGGTTCACGTGCCGGTCCTCGAGCTGCACGGGCAGGTCGTTCTCCAGGTGCAGGCACACGGTGTGGAAGACCGACTCGCCCGGGCGCAGGTCCAGCCACACGGCCACGTCCGGCGGCGCCGCGATGCGCTCGGCCACCAGGAACTCGCAGCGGTAGTCATGGCCGCGCACCCGGATCTCGCTTGCGATGTTCGCGATCTGCAGCAACGTGGACTGAGGCTTGTTCTCCGCGACGAAGCTGCCCACGCCGGCCACGCGCACGATGCGCCCCTGCTCCACCAGCTCGCGCAGCGCGCGGTTGACCGTCATGCGCGCGATGCCGAACTGCGCGACCAGTTCGCTCTCCGACGGCAAGCGGTGCCCGGCGGGCCAGGAGCCGTCCTGGATCTTGTGCGTGATGAAGGCCTTGACCTGCTCGTAAAGCGCCATCGCGGGCATTGAATCGCCGCCACTGCCTGAAGTGCCGCGGACACGGCTTTGCCGGGCCGCAGGCGCCGCCCCCTGCAAGGGGGATGTCGCAGCGACGCGAAGCCCGCGGAGACTGGGGGTGGGCTTCATGCTGCGGCGGCCATGGATTCGGCGCGGATTTCTTCCGTCAAGCGCGCCTTGATCTCCATGAATTCCGGCGAAGTCTTGATCGTGTAGTGACGCGGATGCGGAAAGTCCACCGGGATCTCCGTCTTGATGCGCCCCGGCCGCGCGCTGAACACCGCCACGCGGTTGGCCATGAAGATGGCCTCGTCGATGTCGTGCGTGACGAAGAGCACCGTCTTGCGCGCCGACTCCCAGATGCCGAGCAACAGTTCCTGCATCAGCACGCGCGTCTGGTTGTCCAGCGCGCCGAAGGGCTCGTCGAGCAGCAGCATCTTCGGGTCGTTCGCGAGCGCGCGCGCGATCGCCGTGCGCTGCTGCATGCCGCCCGAGAGCTGCTTGGGATAGTGGTTCTCGAAGCCGCGCAGCCCCACCTTGGCGATGAAGTAGTCGCTGCGCTCCTTCTGCGCGGCTTCGCTCATGCCGCGCTCGCGCAAGCCGAAGCGGATGTTCTGAGCGATGGTGAGCCAGGGAAAGAGCGTGTAGCTCTGGAATACCACGCCCCGGTCCGCGCCCGGGCCTTCGATGGCCTGCCCGTCGAGCAGCACGCGCCCCTCGGTCGGGTAGTCGAGGCCGGCCACGATGCGCAGCAGTGTGGACTTGCCGCATCCCGAGGGACCGAGGATGGTGACGAAGTCGTTCTCCTGCACCTCGAAGTCGATGGGCAGCAGCGCCTGCGTGCTCTGGCCCTTGGCGCCGGCGAAGGTGCGCGACACGCCGCGGATGGACAATTGATTCATGCAAGCTCTCCCTCGGACGACGAGCGCTTCTTGTAGCGAGTTCCAGGAACACCGCGGACCCGGCTCCGCCGGTCCGCCGGCATTGCCCCCTGCAAGGGGGAAGGCGATGCGACACGAAGTGCGCGAAGCCTGGGGGTGTGCCATTTCACAGCGTGCTCCATGCGAAGAGACTGCGATTCAAGGCCTTGAAGGCGAAGTCCGAGATGAGGCCGATGATCCCGATCACGATGATCCCGAAGATGATCTGCCCCGTGTTCAGCAGCGCCTGGCTGTCCGTGATCATGTGGCCGATGCCCGAGGATGAGCCGATCAGTTCCGCCACGATCACATAGGTCCAGGCCCAGCCCAGCACCAGCCGCAGCGTCTCGGCGATACCCGGCGCCGCGCCGGGGATGAGCACCCGCGCGACGATGCCACGGCTCGTCGCACCCAGCGTGTAGGCCGCTTCGACCAGGTCGCGCCGCGCGCCGCCGACGGTGACCGCCACCATCAACGTGATCTGGAACACCGAGCCTATGAAGATCACCAGCAACTTCTGCGCCTCGCCGATGCCGGCCCATAGGATGAGAAGCGGGATGAAGGCCGAGGCCGGCAGGTAGCGGCAGAAGGAGACGAAGGGCTCGAAGAAAGCCTCGACACTCTTCCACGTGCCCATCGCGATGCCCAGCGGCACCGCGACGATCGCGGCCAGCACGAAGCCGCCGAAGACCCGCCACACCGTCATGCCGATGTCGTGCAGGAAGTTGTACTCGGTGAAAAGAAGCACGCCTTCCTTCAGCATCGTGACCGGGCTCGCCAGGAAAGTCGGCGACACGAAGCCGCCGAGCGTGAAGAAGCCCCACACCACGACGAAGAACACGAAGAAGCTCAAGCCCAGCAGCCAGCGCGCACGCGCGCCGACGGGCTCGAGCGGCGCCAGCGCGCGGCGCCGGCGCGGCGCGGCGGCGGAGGCGAGCGGCCCGGCAGGATGGGCCGGCTCTTTCACCGGCTTGGAAGAGTTCATGACGGGCGTCGCGTCCATGGCGGGGCCTTGCTCGGGATTTACTTGATGAAGCTCGTGTCGTATGTGACGGCCAGGTCATCAGGCGCCTTGCGGATCACGCCGGCCTCCAGCAGGATCGCCTGCGCATCCTTCATGAAGGGCACGATGTCGGTGGCGAAGAACTTCTGGTTCGCCGCCTTGTCCGACCAGCGCAGGTAGGCCGAGGACTTCGCGAACTGCTCGCCCGTCTGCTTGACGGCCGCGCCCATGATCTCGTTGGACTTGGCCGGGTCGGTCTTGATCATCTCGATCGCGTCGAAGTACGACTGCGTCAGTGCCTGTGCCGCCTTCGCGTTGGCCTTGAGCCAGGGCGGCGCGCAGCCGACCGTGTCCATCACCATCGGGTAGTCGAGCGTGGTCGCGAGGATCTTGCCGGCGCTCGGGTTGGCGCGAACGGTCGAGAGGTAGGGCTCGTAGGTCATCGCGGCGTCGTTCTGGCCGGCGACGAAGGCTTGCGCGGCGGGCTGCGGCTCGAGCGAGACGAGCTTCACATCCTTCATGCTCATGCCGTTCTTGTTGAGCATCCAGGCCAGGCCGAAGTATGGCGCGGTGCCGGGCGCGCTCACGCCGATGGCCTTGCCCTTGAGGTCGGCGAAGCCCTTCACGTCGTTGCGCACGGCCAGGCCGTCGGCGCCATAGGACTTGTCCATCTGGAAGATCTGCACGATCGGCACGCCGTTGGCGTTCCAGGCAACGTGCGTCTCCACCGTGGTGGCGGCGCACTGGATGGCGCCGGAAGCCAGCGCAAGGTGGCGGTCCTTCTGCGGGATCATCTTGAGCTCCACGTCCAGCCCGTTCTTCTTGAAGATGCCGGCCTTGTCGGCCAACGTGAGCGGCGCGAAGCCCGTCCAGCCGGACATGCCGAGCACGATCTTGGTTTCCTGTGCGCTGGCGCTCGTCGCCAGGCCCGCGATGCACGCGGCTGCCGCCACCAGCGAGGCGATTTTTCCGACCGTCTTGACCATCAAGGTTCTCCTGTTGCGTTTCAAAAATGTCCGGCTTTCCAGGACGATTCACCGTCCAGGGCTGCCGAGCTTCGTTCACTGCCATGCACCTGTATATACAGGTTAACCCAGCCTGCGCCCCAATCTGCGTCGTTCCGCGCCCTGCTCCAGTGCGCGGAGCTGCTTCGAAGCTGTCTAGCCAGGCTGTGGCAAGCCGACGGGAGTGGCTGCCCGCAAGGAGCATGCCAAGAACTTCCAGAACGCCAAGGACAATTGCCGACAAAAGCAAACAATTGAATTCGAGCAGGGCCAAATCAAAGTACGCAGGGTAATTCCGAATGGCCCGCGCGGGCGATAAATCCAGAAACTACAGGCATAAATTCATCAGGGGGAAAAACATGTCATTCGGCAAGGCATTCGAACTTGACTCGACGCATCGCAGGGTTTCCAACACGGAATGGGGCGCATCGTTCCCCAATCCAGCGGATATCAATTTCAATTACCGGAAGCTTCTGGACAATGTTGTCCTGGATGGTCAACGGCTCGGTGGAATTGCAAGAAATACCAATCCCAACCTGCGAATCGGAATCGTCGGCGCAGGCATTGCGGGCCTGACGGCCGCCCGGGAGCTCCTGAGATGCGGCTACACGAAAGTCGACATCTTCGAGGCCAGCGAGCGGTACGGTGGCCGGCACTACACCAGGACGCCCAGCGCGGCAGACCAATACACGCCGATGGACGCCGGAGCCATGCGCTTCCCTCCGTTCCTGCCGCCGGGCGAGACGAATATCCACAATGGATGCTCCATCCTCTCCTATTACATGAAGGCTTTCCAGCTCACCGGTGAGCCTTTCCCGAATCCGGGAAGCCCCGCCGCCGACACGGGAATCTACTACAACAATGGGTGGCTCAGCGACGAGCCGACGCCGATCATGGCCATGTGGAACAAGACCGAGGCTGCACCACCGACGCAGGCCTTGAAAACGGTCCACGGCAAATGGCAGGCCTTTGCAAGAAGAATCACCGAAGAAGTTTCCAGGCAGTACGTGACGCCGAATTGGCCGACATTCTGGAAAAAGATCGTCGACAACTACTGGCACAAGACTTTCAGGGATGTCGTGCTGGATCGCTCCATCGCCTACGACCCGACGGATCCCGGCAATTTCGGCGGCGCCGGCATGACGGAGGAGGAATCGACGCTCTTCTACCTCATCGGAGGCGGCGACGGCAGTTGGGGCGCCTTCTACAACCTCAGCTTCCTCTACGCCTATCGGACCTTCGTGCATGGCTTCGGCAGCAACCTCTTCCTGTTGCAGGGACGCTTCAACAGCGGCAGCGGCGCGCTGGAGCCGGGCCCGTACTACCAGAACCAGAACCTGGTGGACCACTGGGGGCAGAAGATCCCGCCGCCGCAGTACATCGGCGCCTGCGCGCTCGATGACTGCATGCTCTTCATGAACGACCTCAACGTTCGGACACCCAGTGGGTCGACGGCCTTCAACACCTCCATCTACGCCCTTTCGCGCAATGAGAGCACGATGGGCTTCGACGTCAACCTTCATTTCAAGACCCGCATCACGGATGTCCGGCGAGCCACCAGCGGCACGAGCAGGACGCGCCTCACGGGCATCGACCCGCGAAACCAGATCCCCTTCTCGCTGGAGTACGACGCCGTCATCTTCACCGTTCCGACCTGGCAGTTCGGCACCGATATCAGCGTCGGCTTCCTCGACGACGCCGCTTCGGCGCAATCGAGCTGGCCCTTCGAGTTGCAGAGCTACTTCAGCCGGGCGGACTGGGAGCCCGCGTGCAAGGTCTTCGTCGGACTGAAGGAAGCGTATTGGCAGAAGACCGGGAACAAGATCCCGCAGGTCATCACCAGTGACACCTTCGTCCACGATGCCTACGCTCTCGTGGCGAACGTGGGCCCCGCGGGCGGCCCGGTTCAGAAGCCCGTCCTCCTGGCGAGCTACACATGGTGGCGCGACGCGACCAAGCTGCTTTCCTATACCGACGCCGACCTGGTGCAGAAATGCGTGAGCGAGCTGGACCGGATCCTCATGCAGTCCACCAACGTCGGGCAGAAGATCTCGGACTACGTCGACTTCGCCGACAGTTGGGTCATCCGCTGGGAGACGCTTCCAACCTACAAGGGCGCGGCCCGGCTGTACAACCAGCGAGAGTGGATGGATACGCAGCTGCCCATGGCCTACAACCAGGAGTACAGCCGCAACTCGAAGGTCTATTTCGCTGGCGAGGCATACCACGTCGACGCGGGCTGGAGCGAGCCGTGCTTCAGGTCCGCGATCGACGCGGTGCTTCATGTCGCGCGCAACAACGGCGCCGCGCTGAACGTCGCGGAGTTCGATTTCGACCGCGACTATCCGCTCTACGACGTGGACTGGAAACCGGCCGAGCCCAGCCTCGCCGAGAAAAGAAAGGTTTAGCCAAGGCCTGCTCGCCCTTGCCGATCGAGGCCGGCCTAGGGTTAGCACCGAGCCAGCGCTCCCACATTCCGGTTGACATGCACGGGCGGGATTTTTAATCTCCTCCCCCACGACAGCCATCGATACGATGGCGTCGGGCAGCAACAGTGCTGCTTCACATACGAGCTATGAAAGCCCTCGATCGACGCGAAAGCGTGATCGGGGGCTTTTTTTTTGGAGTTCAGATGTCGAGTCCCCACGACGCCCAGGAAGAAAGCAAGTTTCCCGATCTTCTCGTGGCCAGCATCCAGATGGCGCCGCGCGTCGGAGCGAAGGCCGCCAATATGCGCAGGTCCATTGAACTGGTGGAGGAAGCGGCGAGCCGGGGCGCGAAGCTCGCGGTGCTGCCCGAACTCGCGAACACCGGCTATGCGTTCTCATGCCGCGAAGAAGCCTTCGAACTGGCCGAGCGCGTCCCCGGCGGCGAAAGCGCCCGCGCCTGGATCGAACTGGCGCGACGATGCAACATCCACGTGGTCGCGGGCATCGCGGAGCGAGTCTCGGACCGCCTCTACAACACCGCGATGCTGGCCGGGCCGGAAGGCTACATCGGCAGCTACCGCAAGCTCCATCTGTGGAGCGACGAACACCTGTTCTTCGAGCCTGGCGACCTGGGCCTGCCCGTCTTCCGCAGCGCGATCGGGCGGGTGGGCGTCGCCATCTGCTACGACGGCTGGTTCCCGGAGGTGTATCGCCTGCTTGCGGCGCAGGGCGCCGACATCGTCTGCATGCCGACGAACTGGGTGCCGATGTCCGCTCCGTCGAGCGAGGGCATGGCAATGGCCGCCACCCTTGCGATGGCGAACGCCCACTGCAACGGAATCAACATCGTCTGCGCCAACCGCATCGGCACCGAACGCGGCCAGCATTTCATCGGCCAGAGCCTGATCGTCGGGCCCGATGGCTGGCCGATCGCCGGCCCCGCCAGCCGCGATCGCGAGGAGATCCTCTGCGCGAGCATCAACCTCCGGCGCACACGCCACGGCCGGCGCCTCAACCCGCTCAACGACCTGTTGCGCGACCGCAGGCAGGACATCTACGGCCCGGTGCCGGGCGACACCCGGCCGTGCGCCACGCCGCTCCCCTTTCCTCAATCTTTTCGCCAACCCGTTTTTTTCAACCAGGAGGATCTCTCATGAAAGCCCTTGAACGTCTCGTCTATTCGAGCATCGTCGCCGCAGCCGCGGTGAGCACCTTGAACGCGCACGCCGCGGACCCGATACGGATCGGCGTCGCCGTCGGCCTGTCCGGCGCCAACAGCGTCGTCGCCCCGGCCGTAGTCCAGTCATCGCAACTCGCGGTGGACGAGATCAACGCGGCCGGCGGCATCCTCGGGCGCAAGGTCGAGCTGGAGATCGTCGACGACGCCTCCGGCGCCGTCGGCGCCCAGAAGGCCTTCGACACCCTGGTGTTCCAGAAGAAGGTCAATGCCATCATCGCCATGGAGACCAGCGCCGCGCGCAACGCCGCACTGCCGATCGTTTCCAAGGGCAAGGTCCCCTACATCTACACCTCCTTCTACGAGGGCCGCTCCTGCAACAACTGGATGTACGCGAACGGCTGGGTGCCCGAGCAACAGGTGGCGCCGGTCGTCGACTATTTCTCAGGCAGCAAGGACGCGAAGAACTTCTTCCTGGTCGGCAACGACTATGCCTTCGGACGCGGCATGCTCGAGTTCACCCGGAAATACATCGAGCGCAAGGGCGGCAAGGTGATCGGCGAGGAATATCTCCCGATCGACGGCAGCGACTGGACCTCCGTCGTCTCGAAGATCCGCGCCGCGAAGCCCGACGCGCTGATCAGCGCGACCGCCGGCGGCGCACCCAACGTCTCGCTGGCCAAGCAGCTGAAGGCGGCCGGACTCACGTTGCCCTACGGCAACCTCGCCATCGACGAAGGCACGGCGAAGACCATGGGCGAGGTGGCGGCGGGCATGTACATGTCCGCCTCCTACCTGACCGGCATCGACACGCGCGAGAACAAGAAGTTCATGGAGGCGATGTCCAGGAAGTTCGGCGGCGGCACCAAGACGCCCAACGAACTCTCCGTGCCGCAGTACGAAGCCTTCCATCTCTACAAGGCGGCCGTCGAGAAGGCCGGCTCCACCGATTCCGCCAAGGTGATCAAGGTGCTGGACGAGGTCTCGTACGACGGTCCGCGCGGCAACGTGCAAATGAACAAGAGCCGCCATGCGCCGCTCTCGATGCGCCTGGGCCAGGTCCAGGCGGACGGGTCGATCCGGATCCTCGAGACCCTCCCCAAGGTGGACCCGGGCGAGCAGTGCCCGGACATCAACTGAGGGCGCACGGCTTCGTTTGTCACACTGGCGGCCGGGCAACCCCGGCCGCCGCAATCAGGGAGAACCGATGGTGCTCGTACTCGATGTACTGACGACGGCGGCCATGCTGTTCGTCGTCACGGCGGGGTTGATGCTGATCTTCGGCGTGATGAAGATCGTCAACTTCGCGCACGGCGCGCTGCTGACGCTGGGAGCTTATGCGAGCTTCGTGATCACGCAACTCAGGCTCGATCCGTGGTGGGGCTGGCCGCTGGCCTTCGCGGCCGGCCTGGGCGTGGGCATGCTTGTGGAGCGGCTCATCGTCCAGCCGCTCTACAAGCGGCCGCTCGATGCCATCCTCGCGACCTGGGGCCTCGGCATCGTCGTCGGCCAACTGGTCGTGATGGTCTTCGGGCGTGAAGTCCAGTTCGCGGATGCGCCCGTGTCCGGCACCTGGTCGATTGCAGGGGTGGACTACTCCGCCTACAGGCTGCTGCTCGTGCCGGTCGCGATCGCGATGTGCCTGCTGCTCTCCGGCCTGCTGAATGGCACGCGCTTCGGCGTCCGCACCCGCGCCGTCATCATGAACGAGCAACTCGCCAGCGGACTCGGCATCCATTCAGGCCGGGTGCGCTTCATCACCTTCAGCCTCGGCGCCGGCCTCGGCACCCTGGCCGGAGCGATGATCACGCCGATGTCGAGCGTCGATCCGAACATGGGCGTGCCCTGGCTGGTGAGCGCCTTCATGCTGGTGATGGTCTCGGGCCACTCGATGCCCGGCCTCATGCTGACCTGCCTCGTCTTCGGCGCCTGCCAGACGCTGGTGAGCACCTATGCGAGCCCGGTGCTCGGCGGGCTGACGATCGCGGTGCTCGCCGCCGTGACGCTGAGAATTCGTCCCAAGGGGTTTGCCCATGACTGAAGCGGCGCTTCCACTGTCGCAGGTGCACGGGCACTCCGCGCGCACGCGCTCCGGCCGCAGCCTGGCGACGCTTGGCGCGGCCGGCCTGCTGCTCGTCGCGATCGGCCCCTGGATCTTCGACACCTACCTGCTGAACGTCCTCATCAAGGCCTTCTTCTTCGCCATCGCCGCGATCACGGTCGACGTCCTCTGGGGCTACACCGGCTACCTGAGCTTCGGCCAATCCGCCTTCTTCGGCATCGGCGCGTATGCGGCGGGACTCGTGTTCACGCACCTGGGCTTCTCGCCATCCACCGCGGGACTGGCGCTGTGTGCCGCGGTCCTGGTGGCGGTGACGGTGGCGGGCATCATCGGCTGGCTGTCCTTCTACCGCGGGGCATCGCCCTTCTTCGCGACGGTCATCTCGCTCGTGCTGCCCATCGTGCTGACCCAGCTGCTGCTCTCCGGCGGCGGCTGGACCGGCTCCAGCTCCGGACTGACGGGCTACCGGAGTTTCGATCTCTCGCTCGAGGCGTGGTACTGGGTGGCCGGGACGGCACTCGCCGCCGTCACGCTCCTGGGCTGGATGATCGTGCGCAGCGACGCCGGCCGGGTGCTGGCCGCGATCCGGGACAACGAACCGCGCTGCGCCTATCTCGGCATCAATGCCGCCGCCGTGAAGATCGCACTGCTTGCCGGTGCCGCGGCGGTCGCGGGCCTCGCCGGTTTCGGCTACGGCGCATTCAGCGGCGTGGTGGCGCCGGAACTGGCGGGCTTCGTCTTCGGCACGGAGCTCATCATCTGGGTTGCCCTCGGCGGCCGCGGCACCCTGTGGGGACCCTTGATCGGCACGGTGGCGATCAATGTCGCCACGGCCTACCTGAGCGGCAGCATGCCCTTCGCATGGCAACTGGTCCTGGGCATCGCCTTCGTGTTGGTGATCGTGCTGCTGCCGCAGGGCCTGGTGCCCCTTCTTCTCAAGCCCCTGGGATGGGGCCGGCTGGCCGCATGCATTCCCGCGCTCAAGGAAAGTGCGGGCGCACCCGTGCCGCCGTCTCGCACGCCCGCGCTGACCATGCGCGGCGTCACCCGAAGCTTCGGCAGCCTGAAGGTGCTGCGGGGCATCGACCTGGAAGCAAAGGCCGGCGAGCTCGTGGGACTGATCGGCCCCAACGGCGCTGGCAAGACGTCGCGCATGCGCGGCCTGTCCGACGGCGGCGGTTGGGGCGGCGGGGGGATCCCGCGCGGCCGCCCCGCCCACGGCCCCCCGGCCCCGGCAAACTCCCAAGCCGCGCCTTCCGGCGCGCCGCGCCCCTCATCGCGAGGGGCGAGAACCAAACGCTCAACTCGCGCCATGGCGC
>CBIHOG010000044.1:0-46972 GCA_966211435.1 uncultured Variovorax sp.
GTTCAACACCACCCAGCCCACCGTGACCAAGCAGGTCGCGGCCACCGAGGCGCGCTTGAAGGCGCGGCTGCTCAACCGCAACACGCGCGGGGTGAGCCTCACGGAATCGGGCGCGCTTTACTACGAGAAGTGCAAGCACATCGTGCGCGACGCCGAAGAGGCCGAGAGCATCGTGAAGCTGCGGCAGTCGCAGGCGCAGGGCCTGCTGCGCATCGGCACTTCCACCGCCTTCGGCCGCCGCGTCGTCGTGCCGCTGGCGCTGGAGTTCATGGCCAGGCATCCGCAGGTGCAGGTGGACCTCAGCTTCGAGGACCGTTACGTGGACCTGGTGGCGCAGGGGATCGACGTGGCGATCCGCATGGGCAAGCTGGCGGATTCCTCGCTGGGTGCGCGCTTCCTCGGCATGAACCCGTGGGTGATGGTCGCGGCACCCGCGTACCTCAGGAAGCACGGCGTGCCGAAGAAGGCGCAGGACCTGAGCGGGCACGTGGCGCTGATCTACAGCAGCGTGGTGGGCGACGACGTATGGCACCTGCACACGCCCAAGGGTGAGCCGGTGACGGTGCCGGTGTCGGGCCGGCTGCGCTCGAACAACGTCTCCGCCGTGCTCGCGGCCGCGCGCGCGGGCCTCGGCATCGCGCTGATGCCGCGCTACGTGGCCAGCGATTCGCTGGCCGCCGGGCAGGTGGTGGAAGTCCTGCCGGACCACGCGCTGGCGGCGCAGGAAATCCACGCTGTGTTTCCCTCGCCAAAGCTGGTGCCGGGCAAGGTGTCGAGCTTCATCGCATTCCTGCAAGGCCGCTTCGGTGAACGCTGGTGGGCGCCCTGAAGACGGTCTTCGTGTCTCCGTGATGACAAGTGCGCAACGAAAAACTCTAAATTTCTAGAACTTAGGCATTCACAAATTAAAACTTTCAGTTACGATCCTGCGCGCCAAAGTGCATCCATTTGTTTGCATTGGTGCAACAACACAAAGAAAAGAGGATTGTGATGAGGTCTTTATCGAGGGGCGCCTGCATCTCGGCGCTGGTATTGGGTCTTGCCGCATGCGGCGGCGGAGGAGGAGGAGGGGGCGGCGGGGACGGCAATGCCTCGCCGGCCGCTTCCGCGGAGGTGCCGGCGACCATCCCGGCGCCGAGCACGGCGATCCTGCTGAACGGCGGCGCCGCCGCGCCCGACGTCAACGGCGTCATCGCGGTGAAGCCCGGCGACACGATCGAGGTCACGGCCAGCCCCGAGGCGGTGTGGAGCGACAACAGCGCGGCGCTCGGCACGATCACCCTGCTCAAGACGAGCATCACGGGCAGCAAGTGGTCCGCTCAACTCGTCAACACCAAGCCCGCGGAGCAGATCTTCACGGTCTCGGCGAAGCTGAAGTCAGCGGACAGCGCGACCAAGACGCTGAGCTTCAAGGTCGCCGCTGGCGATGCCCGCAACGACACTTACCGCGCCTTCACCGGCAACGGCACCGAGGTGAAGCTTGCGCTCAACTTCGACATCCAGACCTACGGCATCACCGACGTTGCAGGCACGAGGATCAACTCCGGCACGATCGTGGCCGACACGACGCAGGCCGGCACCTATCTGTTCAAGGATGCGCTGACCCAGTCCCTGCCAGTGAACAACGCGCGGTTCCGGGTTGGCGGCGACGCGATCGTGGGTTCCTATCCCTTCCCCGCCGCGACGTCGCCGACGACCTTCCAGAGCGCCTCCTTCGTCGCCGCGCGCAGTTTCGTGACGTCGCAAGCCGACCTTGCCGGAACCTACAACCGGATCGACATCAGCTTCACGCCGTCCGGCGGCCTGCCCTCGCTCGCAAGCCGCGTCCGGCAGGTCCGGATCGGCTCCGGCGGCACCGAGCTCCTGATGTGCGACGAGACTGTCACCATCTCGCGCCTCGCGAGCTGTGCGGGCTCCATTCTTCACTACACCGCCGCGGCCGCGCCGGTTGCCGGCAATTGGGTGTTCACCAACACGGCCAACGCCAGCGACAAGCTGGCCTTCGCGATCGCGCGTGTGAACGGGGAAAACATCTACCTCCAGGCCGGCACCACCGTCGCACCGCCCGCGAGCAACGTGTTCGGCATCGGCTTTCCGGAAACGAGCGCGTGGCCTGCCAGCGTGTCCTACGGTGGCGACGGGCAGGGCGGCTGGAGCACCTACACCTTCAGCGCATCGAGCTTCAGCGGCGCGGGCGTGACCTTCAGCGGCACGTCCGCGACAGCGACCTATCCCTTCATGGCGACGGCGCCATCGCAACCCGCCGGGCTTCGGGTGATCAACCAGAATCCGGCCGTGTTCTTCGCGCTGCAAAGCAGCAAGTTGGTCGCCATGGTGGGAGCTTCCAACGGCATGAGCGCGTGGTACGGCGGCTACCTGCAACTCGGCCTGGCCGACTGAGCGAAACGCGGGCGTGCCGCGCGGGAGGAGGCGCCAGCGCCTAGTGCGCCTGTGACTCGAAAGCCAGGTCCGGCATCACGTTGAGGATCCGCAACGTCTGCTGCACCACCTGGCTGAACACCGGCGCGGCCACCAGCCCGCCGAAATACTTGCCCGCGCTCGGCTCGTCGATCATCACGGCGACGATGATGCGCGGCTTGTCGATCGGCGACATGCCGGTGTACCAGGCGCGGTACTTGTTGCTCGCGTAGCCGTTGCCGACCTGCTTGTGGGCGGTGCCCGTCTTGCCGCCCACGGAGTAGCCCACCGTCTGCGCCAGCGGCGCGGTGCCGCCTGGCGCGGCCGCCATGTGCATCATCTTGCGCACCTCGCTCGCCACCTCTGGCGTGAACACCGGCACGCCCGCGGGCGCGGCGTCGGTCTTCAGCATCGTCACCGGGATGACTTCGCCGCCGTGCGCGAAAGCCGTGTATGCATGCGCGATCTGGAACAGCGAGGCCGACAAGCCGTAGCCGTAGGACATCGTGGCCTGCTCGATCGGGCGCCAGGACTTCCAGGGCCGAAGCCGTCCGGTGACCGCGCCCGGGAAATGCGTCTGCGGCTTCTGCCCGAAGCCGACGGCGGTGAACGAATCCCACATTTCCTGCGCCGACATGCGCTGTGAAATCTTGGTGGCGCCGACGTTGCTGGATTTCTGGATCACGCCTTCCACCGTCAGCACGCCGAAGTTCTCGTCGTCGTGGATGGTCGCGCCGGCCACGGTGATGCGGCCGGGGTTGGTGTCGATGATCGTCTGCGGCTTCACGCGCCCGAGCTGCAGCGCGGTCGCGACGGTGATGGGCTTCATCGTCGAGCCAGGCTCGAACACGTCGGTCATCGCGCGGTTGCGCAGCTCCTCGCCGTTGAGGTTGCGGCGATCGTTGGGGTTGTAGCTCGGGTAGTTGGCCATGGCCAGCAGTTCGCCGGTGCGCGCATCCACCACCACCACGCTGCCGGCGCGCGCCTTGTTGTCGATCACGGCATCGCGCAGCTTCTCGTACGCGACGGCCTGCACGCGGTCGTCCAGGCTCAGCTGGATATCCTGGCCGTCGATCGGCGGCACCTGCTCGCCCATGTCCTCCACCACCGCGCCCAGCCGGTCCTTGATGACGCGACGGGAGCCGGCCTTGCCGGCAAGCTCCTTGTCGAAGGCAAGCTCGACGCCTTCCTGGCCCACGTTCTCGATGTTGGTGAAGCCCGCGACGTGCGCCGCGGCTTCGCCCTCGGGGTAGCTGCGCCGGTATTCCTTGCGCTGGTAGATGCCCTTGACGTGGAGGTCCGCGATCTGGCGGGCCACCGCATCGTCCACCTGGCGCTTGATCCAGACGAAGCTCTTGTCGTCATCCTCGAGCTTCTTGTCGAACTCCTTCTGCGGCATGCCCAGCAGCTTCGCGACCTGCCGCAGCTTGGCTTGCGTCGCGGGGTCGTCGTTGTCCACGTCTTCCGGAATGGCCCAGATGCTGGGCGCGGGAATGTCGGACGCGAGGATCAGGCCGTTGCGGTCGAGGATGCGGCCGCGGCTCGCCGGCAGCTCCAGCGTGCGCACGAAGCGCATCTCGCCCTGGCGCTGGAAGAAACTGTTGGCAATCACCTGCACGTAGGCCGCGCGGCCCGCCAGCACCAGGAAGCCCAGCGCGATGCCGGCGACGATGAACTTGCTGCGCCATACCGGCGTCTTGCTGGCCAGCAGGGGGCTGGTCGCGTATTTCACGCTGGGGCCGCGTTGACTCGTCAAAGGAAAATTGCTCCGATCTCCTTGGAGTATGAAGCGCGAGCCTGACCAGGGCCTGTTGCGGCCGGCTCAGGGCTGCTGCGCCTGCCAGGGCAGGCCCCGCATGCGTTCGCGCTTCTCCTCCTCGTCGAAATGGGCGAGCGAGGGCTTGATCAGGTCGCTGCGCGCCACGACGCCCACGAGCTGCATCGATCTCGCGTCGCTCACCACCGGCAGCCGCTCCAGCCGGTGCAGCGCGAGCCGCGTGGCCACGCCGCGGCAGTTCTCGCCCGGCAGCGCCACCATGGGCGGGGCCGGGCCGCACGCTTCGCCCACCGTGGCGCCGTCGCTTGCGAGAGCCGCCGAAAGCGTGGCGCGGTCCGCCATTCCGACCAACCGTCCGTCGCGCAGCACCGGAAAGGCGCGATGCGCCTGCCCGGCGCCGAAGTGCGTGGCCAGGGCCTGCGCGACCGTCGCCGCCGCGTCGATGCTGCGCACCTCGCGCGTCATGACCTCCTCGACGAAATGCCGCTCGAGCGGATCGACACCGTACTCGCGGTAGATGTGATAGCCGCGGCGCGCGATCTTCTCGGTCAGGATCGAGCGTCGCATCGTCAGTACCGTGAAGCCGCAGGCGACCGCCGAGGTCGCGAGCAGCGGCAGGAGCGCGTTGCCGTCGTGCGTGAGCCCGAAGGCGAAGATCGTCGCGGTGAGCGGCGCGCGCATCACGCCACCCAGCGTGGCGGCCATGCAGACCAGCGGCCACAGCATCGGGTCATTGCCCGGCAGCACGGGCGTCAGCACCACGCCGAGCCCGGCGCCCATCATGAGCAAGGGCGCCAGCACGCCGCCCGAGGTGCCCGAGCCGAGCGCCACGACCCAGATGATCGCCTTCACGCCCAGCAGCGCGAGCACCATGCCCAGCGCCAGGTGGTTGTGCAGCAGGTCGCCGATCACGTCGTAGCCGACGCCGAGCGCGCGCGGCTGCAGGTAGCCGCCAATGCCGACCGCCAGGCCGCCGATGGCCGGCCACCACATCCAGTGGAGCGGGAGCCGGGCGAAGAGATCCTCCACTTTGTAGAGCGAGGTCGACAGCGCCGCCGCCAGCCCGCCGCAGAGCACTCCGGCCAGCAGGCAGGACAGCATCGTGAGCGGGCCCGGCGCGGCTGTCTGCAGGGGAAAGAGCGGGCCAGGGTCCATCAGCAGCGGCCGGGTGGATCCGGCGACGGCGCAGGCCACCGCGACGGGCAGGAGGCTGCGCGGCCGCAGCTCGAACAGCAGCAGCTCGACCGCCAGCAGCACGGCCGCCACCGGCGTGCCGAAGACGGCCGTCATGCCGGCCGTGGCTCCCGCCACCAGCAGCGCCTTGCGCTCCGCGGCGCTCAGGTGGAAGTGCTGCGCGACCAGAGAACCGATGGCGCCGCCCGTCATGATGATCGGCCCCTCCGCGCCGAATGGGCCGCCGCTGCCGATCACGATGCCGGAGGACAGCGGCTTCAGCAGCGCGACCTTCGGCGACATCTTGCTTTTTCCGAACAGGATGGCCTCGATCGCCTCCGGTATGCCGTGGCCGCGGATCTTCTCCGAGCCGAAGCGCGCCATCAGCCCCACGACAAGGCCGCCCACGACCGGCACGGCGATCATCCAGGCCCCCAGCGTGTTCCCTGCCGGCGAGCGCTCGGCCAGGGAGAAGGTCTGGAAGAAGAAGAGGTTGGTGAAGAAGCGGATCAGGTCAAGCAGCACATGGGCCGCGAGCGTGCTCAGCCCCCCGATCACGGCCGCCATGGCGGTGATGCGCAGCAGCCGTGCGTCCAGCGCGAAATCGCCGCGGTGAGGATGGGTCATGGTGGCGGGGCGTAGTCGATGTCCGGAATCTGGAACACCCCCTTGAGCGATCTGAGCTCGGCGCGATGCAGGTCGGCCAGGCGCGCGAGCAGGTGCTCGCCCTTGTCGAGCAGGTGCACCTGGACCTGGCGGCGGTCGGTCTCGCTCGCCCGGCGCTCGACCAGACCGAGCGCCTCGCAGCGCGTGACGAGCGCGACCGCGCCGTGCGGCTGCATCTGCAGGCGGTGCGCCAGTTCGCCGACCGAGGCCCATTCGCGGCCCGGAAAACCCTTGACGTGAAGCAGCAGCAGGTATTGCTGCGGCGTGATGCCTTCGCCCTGCGCGGCCTGCTCCGAGAAGCGCTCGAAGCGGCGCATCTGGTAGCGGAACTCGGACAGGGATTCGAAGTTCTTCTTCGTCAGCGTGCGCGTCGCGGCGGGCATGGAAACAGGTGCTCGGGAGGGCTGGCAAATATATCACGACATGACATATAAACGCTCGAGCCTCCCGCCCGCGCCGCCGCGCGGGAGACGTCTTCAGACGCCGAAGCCCGACCCGCGCCGCAGCGCCACCGAGCGCTCGCCGGTCATCTCGTCGATGAAGCGTGCCGCCAGCGCGGGCTGCGCCGCGCGGGTGCAGACGGCGGCCGTGTAGACCGTGCTCAGCGCATGGTCCGCCGGCAGCTCGGCCACGAGCCGGATGCCGGGCGTGTACAGGATCTCCGTCACCTGCGTGCAGCCGATCACGCCCGTGGCGCCGCTCTTCGCGAGCTCGCGCATGGCCGTGGCGCCGTTGGGGTACTCGTGGATGCGGCCCGCGAGTTCGCCGTCGATGCCCAGCTTCTTCAGCATGCCGGCGATGTGGATGCCGGCGCTCGACTTGCTGAGGCTGGGCACGTAGAAGCCGGTGGCGGCCAAGAGTGTCTTCCTCAGCGCCTCGCTGCTGCCGACCTCGATGGCGGGGGCCCCCTCCGGCACCGCGATGCCGGTGGCCACCGTGCCCAGCGCGCGGGCGCTGCCGGCCGCCAGGTGGCCCTGTTGGGTCAGCTGCTCGATGAGCGCGGCGGAGAGCACCAGCAGGTCGCAAGGTGCGCCAGCCAGGAGCTTGTCGCGCATCGCGCCAACGGCGTCGAAGCTCGCGTCCAGCGTGCAGCCGTTGGCTTTCTCGAAATCCTGTTGCAGGCCGGTCACGACGGCCTGCGCGGCGCCGCCGCTGAAGAGAGTCAGTTTCATGGGAGTCCTTGAAAAGAAGTCAATGGCCGGCGCGCGTCACAGCGCCATGGCCTGGATGATCCGCTCGGGCGTGAGCGGCAGGTCGCGCACCCGCACGCCGAGCGCATCGAACACCGCGTTCGCGATCGCCGCCGCGGTCGGGCCGAGCGAGGCCTCGCCCGCGCCGAGCGGCGGGTCGCTCCCGGCGGCGGTGGCCGAGACCAGCGTGACCTCGATCTCGGGTGCATCCTGGAAGCGGAGGATGGGGTAGTGCGCCCAGCCTTCATCGAGCATGCGGGTGCGATCGAAGTGCGCCGCCTCCATCAACGCCCAGCTTGTCGCCTGCAGCGCGCCACCCTCGATCTGCTGGCGCACGCCGTCGGGGTTGATGGCGAGGCCCACGTCCACCGCGATGTGCAGCTTGCGAACGCGCACGCGCTCGGCGGCCTCGACCTCGGCCACCACCGCGCAGTAGGCGCCCGTGTTCTTGTAGCGCGCGAAGCCGATGCCGCGGCCGGTGCCTTCGCCGGCCGGTTCCGCGCGCGCCTTCCAGCCGGCCTGCGCGGCCACGGCGCGCAGCACGCCGGCGGCGCGTGCATCCGTCAGCTGGCCGATGCGGTATTCCAGCGGATCGCAGGCGGCGGCGAGGGCGAGTTCGTCCATGAAGGATTCGATCGCGAAGACGTTCGCGAAGGCGCCGAGCGCGCGCAGGGCGGAGGTGCGCATCGGCACGTCCAGCACGCGCCGGCAGGTCACGGAAAGCACGGGAAAGGCGTAGAGCGGATCGGCATTGCGGTCGCCGCCGCCACCGACCGCGCGCGCGGCGTCGGAGGCCGGCACGCGCTCGAACGGCTGGGCAAGATACCAGGAACCGAGCAGGGTGGGCGTCGCGCCGCGCCCGGGGCGCAAGCCGTGGCCCGGGCTCCATGATTCGTGCCGCCACGCCAGCACGCGGCCGGCCTCGTCCACATCGGCTTCGAGCTCGACCGCCATCGCGGGCCCGACGGGCGACCAGCAGAGTTCATCGGCCCGCGACCACTGCACCCGCACCGGTCGCCCGCCGCAGGCACGCGCGAGCCAGGCCGCGTCGAAAGCGACGTCGTCCGCGCCGTTGTGGCCGTAGCAGCCGGCGCCCTGCACGTGCTGCACGACAACGTCTTCCGGCGGCATCGCCAGCGCCAGGGCGAGGTCCTTGCGCAGGTTGTAGATGCCCTGGCTGTGGCTCCACACCTTCAACATGCCTTCGGACAGCAGCGCCAGCGCGCAGGATGGGCCGATGGAGGCGTGGCGGATGAAGGGCTTCGAATAGGCGGCGCGCAGCGTCGCGGCCGGCGTCGCCGCAGGCCCGTCATGCCCGAGTTCGAGCGCGGTGGACGGCAGCGTCTTGAGCCAAGCCGCCAGCTCGCCGGCCTCCGGGAGCGCCGCCGCCTCGCGCCATGTGGCTCGGCCCGCGAGTCGCTTCGCCGCGCGCTCGGCCAGCGCCTCGGTCTGCGCGACCACGCCGAGTTGCGATCCGTCCCGCACGACCGCGATCACGCCGTCCCAGGCGGCCACTTCCTCGCTGTCCCATCCGAGCAGTTCAGCCTGCGGCGAAGGCGGCCGCACGATGCGCCCGTGCGCCATGCCCGGCAGCACCATGTCGTGGATGAAGGCGAACTCGCCGAACACCTTTTCCGCGATGTCCTCGCGCGCCTGCGACTGCCCGACCAGTCGGTAGCCGGCCGCCTCCTTCGGCATCACGCCCTCGGTCGCGGCGACGTCGAGCAACGCGTCGTCCGCGATCTCCCAGTAGCTGCACAGCCGCCGCTCGCCATGGTGGATGACGCCTTGCGCGACGGCCAGCTCGCCGAGCGGTGCGTCGTGCCGCCGTGCCGCTTCGGCGAGGTAGATGCCACGCGCCTGCGCGCAGACATGGCGCAGCGCGGCGCCCGAATGCTGCACCGAGAGGCTGCCGGAGGTGACTGCCTCGTCCGGGCTCGTGCCGGTCAGCGCAGGGACCATGCGCACCTGGTGGAAGCCGAGATCGAGTTCTTCCGCGGCGATCTGCGCCAGCGCATTCAAGATGCCCTGGCCCAGCTCCACCTTGCCGGAGTAGACCTCCGCGCGTCCGGCCGGATCGATGCGCAGCCAGGTGCCCAGCCGGCCGTTGGCCAGCAGGCTCGCGGGCAACGAGGCCTTCTTGTTCTCCGCCATGCGCTCAGCCTTGCTCGCCCGCCGCGCGCTCGATCGCGCGCAGCACGCGCGGATGCGTCCCGCAGCGGCACAGGTTGCGCGCCATGCCTTCGCGCATCTGCGCATCGGTCGGCCGGGGATGGCGCTGGAGCACGGCGGCGGCGGAGACCAGCATTCCCGAGGTGCAATAGCCGCACTGCGCGGCCTGCTCCGCGATGAAGGCGCTCTGCACCGGGTGCGGCGCGGCACGCGTACCCAGCCCCTCGGAAGTCTGCACGCGCTTGCCTTCCACCGACCACATGGGCGTGTCGCAACTCGGCACCGGCTGGCCATCCAGCAGCACCATGCAGGCGCCGCACTCGCCTTCGCCGCAACCGAAGTGGCTGGCCCGCAGGCCCAGGTCGTTGCGCAGCACGTCGAGCAGCGAACGCTCCGGGTCCACCGCCAGCGCGCGCCGCTGGCCGTTGACCGTCAATTCCATGGGATCAATCCACCGTGATGTGCGCCGATTCCACGATCTTGCGCCACTTCGCGATGTCCTGGTTCAGGTACTGCGTGAAGGCGACGGGCGTCATCGTCATGCCGTCGACGCCGGTCTTGCCCCAGGTCGCGCGGATCTCCGGCTCCGCCACGATCTTGCCGATCTTCTGGTTCAGCATGTCCACGATGGGCTGCGGCGTGCCCTTGGGCGCGAGGATGCCGAGCCAGATCGTCGCCGTGTAGCCGGGCAGGCCGAGTTCGGCCATGGTCGGCACTTTGGGCAGCACGCTGGAGCGCGTCGTGCCCGTGGTCGCCAGCGCGCGCACCTTGCCGGTGGCGATCAGGTCGGTCATGGTGCTGACGGCGTCGAACATCATGTCCACCTGGCCGCCCAGCACGTCGGTGCGGGCCGCGCCGCTGCTCTTGTACGGGATGTGAACGACGTTGATTCCCGCCATGCTCTTGAAGAGTTCGCCGGCCATGTGATAGGGCGTCCCCGTGCCGGAAGACGCGTAGTTGAGCTTGCCCGGCGCCGCCTTGGCCTGCTGGATCAACTCGGGCAGCGTCTTGGGCGGCAGGTCCGCGCGCACGACCAGCACCAGCGGCGCCTCGTTCACCGGCGCCACGGCCACGAAGTCGCGCATCAGTTCGTAGGGCTTCTGGCGCAGCAGCGACTCGTTGACCGTCTGCGTGTTCGACATCATCAGCAGCGTGTAGCCGTCCGGCGCCGACTTGGCGACGTACTGCGTGCCGATCACCGCGCCGGCGCCCGGCCGGTTCTCGACGATGAAGGACTTGCCGGTGTCCTTGCCCAGCTGCTGCGCCAGGATGCGCGCGTACACGTCGGCCGAGCCGCCGGGGCCGAAGGGCACGACGATGGTGACGGGGCGCGAGGGGTAGGCGTCGCCCTGGGCCCGTGCCGCCGGCACGACCGAGAACGCGGCGGCGGCGAAGGCGGCGGCGAATCCGCCGCGGAGCTTCCAGTTCATCTCTTGTCTCCTTTTTCTTCGTTGGTCGGGATCAGCCGACCGTGTTTTCCAGCACGCCGATGTTCTGGATCTCGATGCGGATCGCATCACCCGATTGCAGGAACTTCGGCGGGTTGAAGCCGATGCCCACGCCCGCCGGCGTGCCGGTCGCGATCAGGTCGCCAGGCCGCAGCTCGATGCCGGCGGAGATGGTCTCGATGAGCGTCGGGATGTCGAAGATCAGCTGCGCGGTGTTGGCGTTCTGGCGCAGCTCGCCGTTGATCCAGCACTTCACGTCGAGCTTGGCGGCGTCGAGTTCATCCGCGGTCACGATGTACGGGCCCATGGGGCAGAAGCCGTCGAGCGACTTGCCGAGGAACCACTGGCGGTGCAGCTTCTGCAAGTCGCGCGCGGTCATGTCGTTGACGATGGTGTAGCCGAACACGTGCTTGAGCGCATCGGCCTTCTTGATGCCGCGTCCGGCCTTGCCGATGACGATGGTCAGCTCGGCCTCGTAGTCCAGTTGCTTCACCACCTCCTTGTGCGGCGGGATCGTGTCGCCCGGGCCGATGACGGTGTTGAAGGCCTTGGTGAAGACCACCGGCGCCTCTGGCGCGTGCTCGCCTTCCTTGGCACTGCTGTCGAAGCCCGACTTGCTGAACTCGATCGCATGCTCGTGGTAGTTCTTGCCGACGCAGAAGATGTTGCGGCGCGGGCTGGCGACCGGGGCCAGCACCTTCACGCCGGCCAGTGGCTTGCCGGCGGTCTTGGGGACCAATTGGCCTTTCAGCGATTCGAAGTTCGCGACCAGGTCGACCAGGTCGCCGTTGAACGCGGGCGCGAGTTCGGCGACCGGCCAGTAGGTCGCCGCGACGGTGTCGACGAGTGCGGGGGTGGGCTTGCCGGCCAGGGAGAGGGATGCGAATTTCATGTCGACGTGGGCCGCCGCGTCAGCGGCAAAATAGCTCGAATGGGTTGCGGGAAGCGCAATGTAGAACCAAAATGGCCAAGGTTCAAGACCAATTATGAAAATTTACGGACCAATTGGTTCATCAACCAAGGTTGCACGATGACGCGTCGCGGGGGTTTCGAATGAGCCAGCAGGACGTCGAGGAGGCGGGCGCCGCGCCCAAGGCCGCAGGCGCCAAGGCGCTGTCGCGCTACCTGCACGAGGGCATGGCCACCGGCCGCCTGCGCGCTGGCGTCAAACTGCCGGCCGAGCGCGAGCTGAGCGAGCGCTTCGGCGCTTCGCGCGGTGCGGTGCGGCGCGTGCTGTCGAGTTTTCGCGAGCGCGGGCTGATCGTCCAGGCGGTGGGCAGCGGCACCTTCGTCGCCGGCACGCCGGGCGAGGCGTCGCCGGCCGGCGCCGGGTCGCTGCCGGATGGCGACGTGAGCCCGGCTGAGCTGATGGAGGCACGCCGCCTGATCGAGCCGCTGATGCCGGCGCTGATCGTGCGCAACGGCACCGCCGCCGACTTCGCGGCCATGCAGGAATGCATCCGCCAGTCCGAGGCGGCGCAAAGCATCGAGGCCTTCGAGCACTGGGACGGCGAACTGCACAAGGCCCTCGCCCTGGCGACGCACAACGCCTTCTTCGTGCGCATCCTGGAGCTCACGCAGCGCGTGCGCGACCAGGGCGAGTGGGGCCGCCTGAAGGCGAAGTCACTGACCGCGGCGCGGCGCGCGCAATACGAGCAGCAGCACCGCGCGCTGGTCGACGCCTTGCGGGACCGCGATGCGGCCGGCGCCGCGCGCCTGCTGGTCGAGCACCTGGACCAGATCCGGCGCAACCTCTTCGAGGACTGAACTCAGGGCAGGCGCGGCGCGTTGCCGTCTTCGTCGTTCGAGGAGGCGAAAAGGTCCCACGCGGCCATGAACAGCGCCGCGATGACGGGGCCGATCACGAAGCCGTTGATGCCGAAGAGCGCGATGCCGCCGATGGTGGACATCAGCACGATGTAGTCGGGCATCTGCGTGTCCTTGCCGACCAGCAGCGGCCGCAGGATGTTGTCGACCAGGCCGACCACGAAGACGCCGATGAAGATCAGCGTCAGCCCCTGCCAGATCGCGCCCGTCGCCAGGAAGTAGATGGCCACCGGCAGCCAGATCAGCGCCGCGCCAATGGCCGGCAGCAGCGACAGGAAGGCCATCAGCACCCCCCACAGCAGCGAGCCCTGCACGCCGAGGAACCAGAAGGCCAGCCCGCCGATGATCCCCTGCGCCGCGGCGACCGCGATGTTGCCCTTGATGGTCGCGCGGATCACGGTGGTGAACTTGTTGAGCAGGTAGTGCGTGTGCGGCCGTGCGAGCGGCAGCGAGTTGCGCACCACCTTCGACAGTTCAGGCCCGTCGCGCAGCAGGAAGAACAACAGGTACAGCATCAGCGCGAAGCTCACCAGGAAGTCGAAGGTGTTCTGGCCGATGCTCACCGCGTGCGAGGCGATGGCCTGGCTGCCTTGCGCGGCGCGTGTGGAGACCTGGCTGATCAGGCCTTCCAGGTTGCCCAGCCCGAAGCGGTCGAGCAGGTTGAGCACCCAGCGCGGGACGGCGTCCACCACCTGCTGGAAGTAGTTGGCGAAGTTGATGTCGCCCGAGCGGATGCGCTGGGCCACCAGCGACACCTCATCCACCAGCGACACCGTGATCACGGTGAGCGGGATGATCACGATGATGAGCGCCAGCGACAGCGTCGCGATGGCGGCGATGTTGCGCCGGCCGCCCATCTTCTTGACGAGCCGCTTGTAGAGCGGCGTGAAGAGGATGGCCAGCGCCACGCCCCACATCACCGCGCCGAAGAAGGGAAAGAGGATCCAGCCGAAGGCGAGCGTGACCACGGCCAGCAGGAAGAGGAAGGCGCCGCGCTGGAGTTCGGGAGAATTCATAGGCAGGCCGACTTTAGCCGACCTTCGCGCCGGCCCGCCCTTCAGCGCGCCGCGCGCGGCAGCGCCACCCGCGCCAGCGTGGCGCGCAGGCGCTCGTCCGGCGCGGGGCTCGCGGCGACCTCGACCTGCAGTGCTTCTTCCACATTGCCGATGTGCTCGACCATGAGTTGCCGCGCGCGCGCCGTGTCGCCGGCCTCCAGCGCGGCCACGATGGCGGCATGCTCGGCGCAGGACTGCGCGGCCTCGTGCTTCGACTGGAATAGCGTGGCCGCCAGCGTGGTTCGCGCCGTCAGGTCGCGCAGCACGTCGCAGAGCAGCCGGTGGCCCATCTGGTCGGCCAGGCAGACGTGGAAGTCCGCCAGCAGGAAGGCGCGGGTGGCCGCGTCGGCGCCCGCGATGGCGCGCTTCTCGTCGGCGATGTGCTCGCGCAGCTTGCGGATCACCTTCGCGAGCGGCCTGCCGGACTCGGCCAGGATGCCGGCCTCGACGATGCGCCGGGCCGCGAAGGCGTCGCGCGCCTCCTCGGCCGAAGGCTCCACCACGTACCACCCGCGACGCGACTGCACCTCCACGAAGCCGCGCGCCTGAAGCTGCATCAGCGCCTCGCGCACCATCGTGCGACTCACGCCGAAGTTCTCCGCCAGCGCCTGCTCCCCCAGCCGCTCGCCGGGCGAGAGCTTCTGCGCCAGGATGGCTTCGACCACGCGCTCGGCGATGGTGGTGGGGGTGACGGGCTCGCTCATTGGCGTGCCTTCGTGCCGCGCACCGCGGTGCGCGCTTGCTTGGTGTGGCCCGGCGCTGCGCTCATGTGGCGATTCTCGTCGAGCGCCTCAATGCGCCGGCGTGACCGCGCCCACCGGCGCGGCTGGCGAGCCGGGCTCTGCCAGCGGCTCGTCCTCGGGCGAGTGCGTGCCGTCCAGCACCGCGTGGGCGCGCTCGCGGTCGATGTCGCCTTCCCAGGCGGCGATGGCGACCGTGGCGACGCAGTTGCCGATCAGGTTGCCCACCGCCCGCGCGATGCCCATGAACCAGTCCACCGACAGCACCAGCACCAGCCCGATGGCGGGAATCGCCGGAATGGCGTGCAGCGTGGCGGCCAGCACCACGATGGCCGAGCCGGGCACGCCGTGCGCGCCCTTGGAGGTCACCAGCGCGATCGCCAGGATGGTCAGCAGGTCGGCCATCGAGATCGGCGTGTTGGTCGCCTGCGCGATGAAGACGGCCGCCAGCGTGATGTAGATCGAGAAGGCGTCGAGGTTGAAGGAGTAACCGGTCGGGATCACCAGGCCCACCGTCGAGTCGCGGATGCCCATGTGGCGCAGCTTGGCCATGATCTGCGGCAGCACGCTGTCCGACGAAGTGGTCGCGAAGACGATGGCGAGCTCTTCGCGCAGGTAGCGCAGCAGTTTCACCAGGCTGAAGCCCGACAGCCGCATCACCAGCCCCAGCACCACGAAGACGAAGAGCAGCACCGAGACATAGAACAGGCCCACGAGCATGCCCAGTTGCTTGAGCGAGCCGATGCCGTACTGCCCCACCGTGAAGGCGATGGCGCCCAGCACGCCCAGCGGTGCCAGCTTGATGATGATGCCCATGATCTTGAAGAGCACGAGCGAGAGCGCATCCACCACCACGGCAACCGGCCGGCCGCGCTCGCCCAGCAGCGTGAGCGCGCAGCCGAAGAGCACCGCGAAGAGCAGCACCTGCAGCACGTCGCCCGTGGCGAAGGCGTTGACCACGGTGGTGGGGATCAGCTTCATCAGGAACTCGACCGTGCCCCCGCTGGCGAGCTTGTCGGCGGTCGACGCGTAGGCGCTCATGGCGGCGGGGTCGAGCCTGGAGGGGTCGACGTTCATGCCCACGCCGGGCTTGAAGACGAAGGCCAGCACCAGGCCGAGCGCCAGCGCCACGGTGGTGAGCACCTCGAAGTAGATCAGCGCCTTGATGCCGACGCGGCCTACGCGCTTCAGGTCGCCCGCGCCGGCGATGCCGTGCACCACCACGCAGAAGACCAGCACCGGGATGATCATCTTGATGAGCTTGATGAAGCCGTCGCCCAGGGGCTTGAGCTTCGCGGCGAACTCGGGAAAGAAGAGGCCGGTCAGCACGCCCAGAACCAGCGCGATGACGACCTGACCGAAGAGCGATCTGGCAAAACGGGGCATGGCGGATCTCCGTGTGATATTGCATGCAAGATCGTTGACGTCTTGCATGCAAGCAATGTAGGCAAGATCCGCGGATTTTCCGTGGGGGTATTCCCGGGGCGGCCGGCGCCGGACATCCCGGCGCCGGCGATCGCGCGTTTAAAGTATTCGGCCCGCCGCACCCGCGCGGCACACCTGGAGCACGCACATGCGAACAGTGGGACTTTTCGACGGCGCCGCGATGCCGGTGCTCGGCCTGGGAACGTGGCGGATGGGCGAAGTGTCGGGCCGGCGCAAGGAGGAGGTCGCCGCCGTGCGCGCGGCCATCCAGATGGGCTACCGCATGATCGACACGGCCGAGATGTATGGCGAGGGCGGCGCGGAAGAAGTGGTCGGCCAGGCCGTGGCAGAGGCCCTGCGCGCCGGCGACGTGACGCGCGAGCAGCTCTTCATCGTGAGCAAGGTCTACCCGCACAACGCCAGCCGCAAGGGCACGCCCGCGGCGTGCGCGCGCAGCCTCTCGCGCCTCGGGCTGGAGCGCATCGACCTGTACCTGCTGCACTGGCGAGGCGGACATGCGCTGGAAGAGACCTGTGACGCGATGCGGTCGCTGGTCACGCAGGGCCGCATCGCGCGCTGGGGCGTGAGCAACCTCGACACGGACGACATGGAGGAACTCGCCGCCGTCTGCGGCGAGGTGCAAGACTGCGCGGTGGACCAGGTCTACTACGCCGCCAGCGAGCGCGGGCCCGAGTTCAGCCTGCTGCCGTGGCTGCGCGCCGCCGGCATGCCCTTGATGGCCTACAGCCCGATCGGCCAGGGCGCGCTGGCCGAGGACGCCGGCCTCGCGACCATCGCGCGTCGCCTTGGCGTGAGCACCGCGCAGTTGGCGCTGGCCTGGGTGCTCGCGCAGCCCGGCGTGGTGGCGATCCCGAAGGCCGTGCGCGAGGCACATCTGCGCGACAACCTCGCGGCAGCCGGCCTGGTGCTTGGCGCGGACGACCTCGCGGAGATCGATGCACTCCATCCACCGCCCCGCCGCAAGAAGCCGCTGGCGATGGTCTGAGGCGGGAGGGCGCCTGCCGCGACCTCCTAAACTCGGCCCCCATGCCCTGGCACGCGCACCTCGACCTCGACTACAAGATGGAAGGCGGGCGCAGCGTCGCCCGTTTCCGCCATGACGGCCCCCTTCGCATTCTGCAAAGCCTCTACCCTGAGGGCGATGCGGTGTGCCACAACGTGCTCGTGCACCCGCCGGGCGGCCTGGTCGGCGGGGACACGCTGGACATCCGCGTGCGCGCCGCGGCCGGCAGCCACGGCCTCATCACCACGCCCGGCGCTTCGCGCTTCTATCGCTCCGAAGGGGAACTGGCGCTGCAACGCACCGAGCTGGTTCTCGACGCCGGCGCGCGCCTCGAATGGCTGCCGCTGGAGGCCATCTGCTACAGCGGCTGCGAGGCCGAGAACCGGCTGACCCTGCGCGCGGCGGAAGGCGCCGAGCTGATCGGCTGGGACGTCACCGCACTTGGCTTGCCCGGCGCGGACAAGCCGTTCGAGGCCGGCAGCCTGCGCCAGCACATCGAGGCGCCGGGCGTCTGGCTGGAACGCGGGCGCATCGATGCGGCCGACCGGCGGCTGCTCGACAGCCCCATCGGCCTCGCGGGGCAGCGCTGCCTGGCATCGATCTTCTTCTTCGCCGGTTCGCCCATCGCGCGCGCGCGGCGCGACGCGGCACTCGAGGCCGCGCGCGTGCTCATCGACGCGCATGCCTTGCGCGAAAGCGCGGGGGCGACCAGCCCGCATGCCGAGCTCATCGTCGTGCGCGTGCTCGCGCCGGTGGTCGAGCCCGCCATGCAGTTGCTGCGCCAGGTATGGAAGGCATGGCGCTCCGAACTGTGGAACATGACGGGCACGTCGCCGCGCATCTGGGCGATGTAGGCCACGGAAACAGGCGCTCGTCCGACGAGGCGGCGTGGCGGCGCTGCCTAGACTGCCTCGTCATGCAGAGAAGAAGTGTTCTTGGCGCGGCCGGCGCGCTGGCGGCCACGGGCTGCACCGGCGTGCCCATCAACCCCGCCGCCCAGGCCGCAGGCCTGCAGCCCCTGGGCACGCCCGAGCGCTTCGACTACGCCTGGCTCAAGGGCGCTGCGCGCGATCTTGCCGCCGCGCCCTACAAGCCCCACGGCCGCACCCTGCCCATTGACGTGGCCGCGCTCGACTGGGATCGCTACCAGGCGATCAAGTTCAAGTCCGACCATGGGCTCTGGGCCGACGCGGGCACGCGCTTCCAGATCCGGCTCTTCCATCTCGGCCTGTTCTTCAAGCGGCCCGTGCGCATGTTCGACGTGGCCGGCGGCCGTGCACAGGAACTGGCCTACGACCCCGCGATGTTCGACTATGGCAAGAGCGGCCTCGATGGCGCCCGGCAGCCGAAGGACCTGGGCTTCGCGGGCTTTCGCGTCAATGTCGCGCCCGCGTTCAAGAACGACGTCGCCGCCTTCCTGGGCGCGAGCTACTTCCGCGCCGTCGGGGCCGAGGGGCAGTATGGCCTGTCCGCGCGCGGCCTCGCGGTCGACACCGCGCTTCCGCGCGACGAGGAGTTCCCGGATTTCACGGATTTCTATTTCGAGCGGCCCGCGCCCGATTCGAGGACGCTCGTGGTCTACGCGATGCTCGACTCGCCGAGCGTCGCCGGCGCCTACCGCTTCGCGATCACGCCAGGCCCGGTGCTGCTGATGGACGTCGATGCCGCGCTCTATCCCCGCAAGGAGATCGAGCGCCTGGGCATCGCGCCTTGCACCAGCATGTTCCAGACCGGCGAGAACGACCGCCGCGTCGCCAACGACTGGCGCCCCGAGATCCACGACTCCGACGGCCTCGCGATGTACAGCGGCGTCGGCGAATGGATCTGGCGCCCGCTCGCCAACCCGGCCGCGCTGCGCTTCAATGCCTTCGCCGACAAGGACCCGAAGGGCTTCGGCCTGATGCAGCGGGACCGCGACTTCGACCACTACCAGGACGACGGCGTGTTCTACGACCGGCGCCCCTCGCTGTGGGTGGAACCCAAGGGCGCATGGGGCGAGGGCGCGGTGACGCTGGTGGAGATACCGACCGCGGACGAGACCTTCGACAACGTCGTGGCCTTCTGGAATCCGGCGAGGAAGCCGCAGCCGGGCGAGGAGCTGCTGTACGGCTACCGCCTCTACTGGGGCGCAGACGCACCGGTGAAGCCCGCGCTCGCGGTGTGCGTTGCCACGCGCACCGGAGCCGGCGGCGTGATCGGCCAGAAGCGTACCCATTGGTCGTGGCGCTTCGCGCTGGACTTCAGCGGCGGTCCGCTGGCGGGACTGGACGTGAACGCGGCGAAGGTCGAGCCGGTCATCACGGCATCGAGCGGCGGGGTGGAGATCACCTCGGCGCGTCCGCTGGCTTCGGTCAAGGGCGTGCGCGCGATGTTCGATGTGGTGCCGGGCGACGGCGTGGAGCCGATCACCTTGCGCATGCACCTCAAGGGCACGATCGCCGGTGTCGAGCGCGTGCTCAGCGAGACCTGGCTCTACGAATGGACGCCGCCGCCGCTCGCCGAGCGCAAGCTCCCATGAGTGTCGCGCCCAGCGACATCCCGGCGCGGCTGGACCGCCTGCCCTGGTCGCGCTGGCACTGGCGCGTGGTGATCGCGCTGGGCGTGGCCTGGGTGCTGGACGGCCTGGAGGTCACGCTGGTCGGCTCGATCGGCGGCGTGCTGGAGCGGCCGGACACGCTGGCGCTGAGTGCCGCGCAGATCGGGTGGACCGGTTCGCTCTACATCGGCGGCGCGGTGATCGGCGCGCTGGTGTTCGGGCGCCTGGCCGACCGGCTGGGGCGCAAGAGGCTCTTCCTGCTGACGCTGGCCGTGTATGCGGCGGCGACGCTGGCCACGGCCTTCTCGCCGAATTTCGCGTTCTTCGCGCTGTGCCGCTTCTTCACCGGCCTGGGCATCGGCGGCGAGTACGCGGCGATCAACTCGGCCATCGACGAACTGATCCCGGCGCGCGTGCGCGGCCGGGTGAACCTGGCGATCAACGGCAGCTTCTGGATCGGTGCGGCGCTTGGCGCGGGCTTGAGCCTGTTCCTGCTGGATCCGCATGTGCTGGGTCCGGTGTGGGGCTGGCGCGTGGGTTTCGGCCTGGGTGCCGTGCTGGCGGTGGCGATCCTGCTGGTGCGGCGCGATGTACCGGAGAGCCCGCGCTGGTTGCTGGCCCACGGTCGCGCGGAGGAGGCCGAGCGCATCGTCGCCGCGATCGAGGCGGAGGTCAGCGCGCGGCACGGCCCGTTGCCCGAGGCCGTCGGGCGCGTGCGCCATGGCGGCGGCGGGAGTCCGAGCTGGGGCGAGGTGGCGCGCGTGCTGCTGAAGCGCTATCCGCGGCGCAGCATGGTCGCGATGGCGCTGATGATTTCACAGGCCTTCTTCTACAACGCGATCTTCTTCACCTACGCGCTGGTGCTGACGCGCTTCCACCATGTGCCCGAGGGCAGGGTGGCGCTGTACATCTTTCCGTTCGCGCTGGGCAATGTGCTGGGGCCGTTGCTGCTGGGCCCGCTCTTCGACCGCATCGGCCGGCGCCGGATGATCGCGCTGACCTATGTGTTCTCCGGCGTCGGGCTGGCGTTGACCGGTTGGGCCTTCATGGAGGGCTGGCTCGACGCGCGCAGCCAGGCGCTGTGCTGGTCAGCGGTGTTTTTCCTCGCGTCCGCGGCGGCGAGTTCGGCCTACCTCACGGTGAGCGAGGTGTTCCCGCTGGAGATGCGCGCGATCGCCATTTCGATCTTCTATGCCGTCGGCACTGGAGCCGGGGGGTTCGTCGCGCCGGTGTTGTTCGGGGCGCTGATCGAGACCGGAAGTCGCGGCGCCGTTGCCGCCGGCTATGCGATCGGTGCTGTGCTGGTGATCGTGGCCGGGCTGCTTGCGCTGCGGTATGCGGTCAACGCGGAGCGCAAGCCGCTGGAGGAAGTGGCGCCTCCCTTGGGGCTGGACCGGGAGTAGGTTGCGGCGCGCGAGATGTGGGTGGCGCCGGAGGAAGACGCGAGCCCGCAAGAGAAAGCGCAAGAAAGCAGAGGGCATTGCCACCAGCCCCGCAACGCGCTTCAGAATACGCCCCCAAAAGGGAGACAAAGAATGTCCTTGCAAAACCTGCAGAGGATCAGAAAACTCGATGAACACCGCCCATCCAGGCAGGAGATCGAGCGCATCCTCACCGCCATCGAAAAGAACCTGCCTGATTCGGCCTTGGCCACCCTCAGCCACGAAAGCCGTTTCGACATCGCGTACAAGGCGATCATGCGATGCGCCTTCGCCGCCATGCTCGCGGCCGGCTTCCGTCCCGCGGCCCGTGAACCCGGGCACCACGCGATCCTCATCCAGTCGCTGCCGCACACGCTGGGCATCTCCAGCGAACTCCTGGTCATCCTCGATGCCCTGCGCCGCTAGCGCAACTCCAACACCTACACCGGCGAGGCCGTCGACGCCAAGACGGCGAAGGAATCGGCCAAGCACGCCGCCAGGCTCCTGCGCATGCTGAAGGACCACTTGAAGACGCAGCATCAGCAGCCCACGCGCGCCTGAGCCTCGTACGCCACCCGGCGTATTCCCGCTGCGTGACCGATTCCGCAGACTCCCCTTCATCGTTCACACCTCTGACAGGAGAAGGAAGTCACCATGCAACGTCGTTTCACACTCAAGGCGCTCACCGCCGCCGTGGCCCTCGCCGGCCTCTCCGCCGCGCCTGCGTTCGCGCAGGACACCATCAAGGTCGGCGTGCTGCACTCGCTCTCCGGCACCATGGCGATCTCCGAGACCGTGTTGAAAGACACCGTGCTCATGGCCATCGACGAGATCAATGCCAAGGGCGGCGTGCTCGGCAAGAAGCTCGAGCCCGTGGTGGTCGACCCCGCCTCCAACTGGCCCCTCTTCGCCGAGAAGACCAAGCAGCTGCTCGGCCAGGACAAGGTCTCCGTCATCTTCGGCTGCTGGACCTCGGTCTCGCGCAAGTCGGTGCTGCCAGTCGTCGAGGAAATGAACGGCCTGCTGTTCTACCCGGTGCAGTACGAGGGCGAGGAACTCTCCAAGAACGTGTTCTATACCGGCGCCGCGCCCAACCAGCAAGCCATCCCCGCGGTCGACTACCTCATGAGCAAGGAAGGCGGCGGCGCCAAGCGCTGGGTGCTGCTGGGCACCGACTACGTGTACCCCCGCACCACCAACAAGATCCTGCGCGCCTACCTCAAGAGCAAGGGCGTGAAGGAATCGGACATCGACGAGAAGTACACCCCCTTCGGCCACAGCGACTACCAGACCATCGTCGCCGACATCAAGAAGTTCTCCGCCGGCGGCAAGACGGCCGTGGTGTCGACCATCAACGGCGACTCCAACGTGCCTTTCTACAAGGAACTGGGCAACGCCGGCCTGAAGGCCAAGGACGTGCCGGTCGTCGCCTTCTCCGTGGGCGAGGAAGAGCTGCGCGGCGTGGACACGAAGCCGCTGGTCGGCCACCTGGCCGCGTGGAACTACTTCATGAGCATCAAGAACCCGACCAACACGGCGTTCATCAAGCAGTGGAGCGAATACGCCAAGGCCAAGAACATCGCCGGCCACAAGGACAAGCCGCTCACCAACGACCCGATGGAAGCCACCTGGATCGGCATCCACATGTGGAAGCAGGCGGTCGAGAAGGCCAAGAGCACGGACACCGACAAGGTGATCGCGGCGATGGCCGGCCAGACCTTCACCGCGCCTTCGGGCATCGTGTCGAAGATGGACGAGAAGAACCACCACCTGCACAAGAGCGTGTTCATCGGCGAGATCAAGGCCGATGGCCAATTCAACGTGGTGTGGAAGACGCCGGGCCCGGTGAAGGCCAAGCCGTGGAGCCCGTACATCGAAGGCAACGACAAGAAGCCGGACTACCCCTCCGGCAAGTCGATGTGAGGAGGTCCACCCCCGTATCCGCTCACCTCCTGTAGCGGAATACCCCCTCAAGGGGCAACACCTGCGGCCCGGCGGAGCCGGGCCGCGGTGTTTCACGGATCGAGAACGCTGTGTACAAATCTTTGCGCTCCACTTTTTACCGCGCGCTGGCGGTTGCGCTCCTGGTGGCGGGGTCCGCGCATGCGTTGACCGCCGACGAGGCGAAGGCCATCGCATCCGGCGAGTCCGAGGCCCGCATCGCGGCGCTGAACAAGGCGGTGACCACCGCCGACGAAAAGACCGCCGCGTTCATCCAGGCGATGTCCGACGACGCCGTCAAGTACACCGAGGACAAGGTCTTCGTCATCAAGGACGACAAGGCCTACGACCCGGTCACCGGCGCGGAGCTGAAGCTCCCCGACACCGCCGAGGACGTGGTCAACAACAATCTCATGCGCGGCGCGCTCGATGCCGCGCAAGCCGCGCTCAAGCTCGCGAGCAAGGACGAGGCCGTCCGCGCCGAGGCGGCGCAGGCGCTCTTCAAGGAGCCCGACGAGTCGCGCCTGCCGCTGATCGTCAAGGCCCTGGCCGCCGAGACGAACCCGAAGATCAAGGCGCAGCTCGAACTGGTGCGCGCGGCGAGCATGCTCAACAGCGCCGACAAGGACAAGCGCATCTCCGCGGCCGAGATGCTCGGCGACAGCCGCAGCCCCGAGACCAAGCTGCTGCTCAACGAGCGCCTCTCGGAGGAAAGCGACACGGAGGTCAAGGCCGCCATCGCCACCTCGATCCGCCACATCGACGGCGCGCTGGTGTGGGGCGACCGCATCAACGCCGTCTTCAGCGGCATCAGCCTGGGCTCGGTACTGCTGCTGGCCGCGCTCGGCCTCGCCATCACCTACGGGCTGATGGGCGTGATCAACATGGCGCACGGCGAGCTGATGATGATCGGCGCCTACGCGACCTACGTGATGCAGGGCATCTTCCAGCGCTACCTGCCGGAGGCCGCTTTCGGCCTCTACCTGGTGGCCGCCATTCCCGCCGCCTTCCTGAGCTCGGCGCTGGTGGGCGCGGTGCTGGAGCGCGGCGTGATCCGCTTCCTCTACGGCCGGCCGCTGGAGACGCTGCTGGCCACCTGGGGCATCAGCCTGATGCTGCAGCAACTCGTGCGCACGCTCTTCGGCGCGCAGAACGTGGGCGTGGAGAACCCGGGCTGGATGAGCGGCGGCTTCACGATGCTCAGCAACGTCACGCTGCCCTGGAACCGCATCTGCATCATCATCTTCGCGGTCCTGGTGCTGCTGGCCATGGGCTGGCTCATCGGCCGCACGCGTCTCGGGCTCTTCGTGCGCGGCGTGACGCAGAACCGGCCGATCGCCTCCTGCATGGGCGTGAACACGGCGCGCATCGACACCTACGCCTTCGCGCTGGGCTCGGGCATCGCGGGGCTCGCGGGTTGCGCGCTCTCGCAGATCGGCAACGTCGGGCCGGACCTGGGCCAGAGCTACATCGTGGATTCGTTCATGGTGGTCGTGATGGGCGGCGTGGGCCAGCTCGCGGGCACGGTCTACGCGGCCATGGGCCTGGGCATCCTCAACAAGTTCATCGAAGGCTGGGCGGGCGCGGTGCTCGCCAAGATCGCGGTGCTGGTCTTCATCATCATCTTCATCCAGAAGAGGCCGCAAGGCATCTTCGCCATGAAGGGCCGGAGCGCGGAGGCATGAACACTCCCGGTCTTCGCGCACTTCGTGTCGCTTCGCCAACCCCCTCAAGGGGGCAACACCCGCGGCCGGGCGGGGCCGGTTCCGCGGTGCTTCCGGACCCAACGCCTACGTCGCCATGAATCAAGTAAAGCTTCCTTCCAAGGGTCCGCTGCTCAGCGGCAAGGGCTGGACGGCCTTCTTCGTCGCGCTGATCGTGGTCTGCGCGCTGGCGCCGGTGCTCAACATGGTGGTGGCGCCAGGCAGCGCGCTGCACATGAGCGACTACGCGGTCGCGCTGGTCGGCAAGATCATGTGCTATGCCATCTGCGCGCTGGCGATGGACCTGATCTGGGGCTACACCGGCATCCTCTCGCTCGGCCACGGGCTCTTCTTCGCGCTGGGTGGCTACATGATGGGCATGTACCTCATGCGCCAGATCGGCCGCGACGGCAACTACAAGAGCGACCTGCCGGACTTCATGGTGTTCCTGGACTGGAAGACGCTTCCCTGGCACTGGACCTTCAGCGACAGCTTCATCGCGACCTTGATCCTCATCGTGGCGGTGCCGGGCCTGATCGCCTTCGTGTTCGGCTTCTTCGCCTTCCGTTCGCGCATCAAGGGCGTGTATTTCTCGATCATCACGCAGGCCATGACCTTCGCGGCGATGCTGCTCTTCTTTCGCAACGAGACGGGCTTCGGCGGCAACAACGGCTTCACTGATTTCAAGCGGATCCTCGGCATCCCGATGGCAACGCAGGAGATGCGCATGACGCTGTTCGTGCTCACCGGCCTCACGCTGCTGGGCTTCTTCCTGTTCTCGAAGTGGCTGATCGGCAGCAAGTTCGGGCGCGTGCTGCAGGCGATCCGCGACGCGGAGACGCGGGTCATGTTCTCGGGCTACAACCCGCTGGGCTACAAGCTGTGCATCTGGGTCATCTCCGCGATCATGTGCGGCGTGGCCGGCGCGCTCTATGTGCCGCAGGTGGGCATCATCAACCCGGGCGAGATGAGTGCGGCGAACTCGATCGAGATCGCGATCTGGGCGGCGGTGGGCGGCCGCGCCACGCTGATCGGGCCGATCATCGGCGCCTTCATCGTCAACGGCGCGAAGAGCTGGCTGACGGTGGCCTACCCTGAATACTGGCTCTACTTCCTGGGGGCCCTCTTCATTGCTGTCACGCTGTTCCTTCCGAACGGCATCGTGGGCCTGGTCAAGAAGTGGGCGGCCCGGGGGGAGAAGGAGAAGGCGCCGTCCGAGGGCCGCCGCGAAGCGCAGCGCGCCATGGCGGCGGAGCAGGGCATGGAGCCGGCGGCGCTGACGCCGCTGGTGGTGGAAACGAAGGGAGCGCGGGCATGACGCCGGACTTGATGGACGCGGGCGCGGAGCGCATCGCACGGCACGGCCACGGCGACTTCGCGCCGCTCACGGAATCCGGCGGGCGTGCGGCGGGCTACGGCCGCCACGCGACCGGCGAGGTGGACACCACGCACGGGCGCATTCTCTACCTGGAGGACGTGAGCGTGAGCTTCGACGGCTTCAAGGCGATCAACAAGCTGTCGCTGGACATCGCGCCGGGCGAGCTGCGCTGCATCATCGGGCCGAACGGCGCGGGCAAGACGACGATGATGGACATCATCACCGGCAAGACACGGCCGGACGAGGGCACGGTGTTCTTCGGCAGCACCATCGACCTGCTGCGGCACAAGGAGGCGGAGATCGCTCAGCTCGGCATCGGCCGCAAGTTCCAGAAGCCGACGGTGTTCGAGCAACTGACGGTGTTCGAGAACCTCGAGCTGGCGCTGAAGACGGACAAGGGCGTGAAGGCCTCGATGCTGTTCAAGCTGGATTCGGAGCAGTGCGACCGGCTGGCGGAAGTGCTGCACACCATCCACCTGGAAAGCAGCGTGCTGCGCATGGCCGGCAACCTCAGTCATGGTCAGAAGCAGTGGCTGGAGATCGGGATGCTGCTGATGCAGGATCCGAAGCTGCTGCTGCTGGACGAACCGGTCGCCGGCATGACCGATGAGGAAACGGCGCGGACGGCGGAGCTGTTCCTGAAGCTGAAGGGCAAGCATTCGCTGATGGTGGTGGAGCATGACATGAGCTTCATCCGCACCATCTCCGAGATCGTGACCGTGCTGTGCGATGGGTCCGTGCTGGCGCAAGGCACGCTGGATGAAGTGCAGGCCGACGAGCGCGTGATCGAGGTCTACCTGGGGCGATGAATCCATGCTGAACGTCAAGAACATCCAACAGTACTACGGCGGCTCGCACATCCTGCGTGACGTGAGCGTCGAAGCCCACGCAGGCAAGGTCACCGTTCTCCTCGGCCGCAACGGCGTGGGCAAGACCACGCTGCTCAAGTCGCTGATGGGCCTCGTGCCGATCAAGAGCGGCACCATCGAGTTCAACGGCGCGCAGATCCAGAAGAGCACGCCCTACGAACGCGCCCGCGCGGGCATCGGCTTCGTGCCGCAGGGGCGGGAGATCTTCGCGCGGCTCACGGTGGAGGAAAACCTCCGCATGGGCCTGGCCTACAAGTCCGGCAGCACGCCGGTGCCGCCGGAGCTCTACGAACTGTTCCCGGTCCTCAAGCAGATGCTGAACCGCCGCGGCGGCGACCTCTCCGGCGGCCAGCAGCAGCAACTGGCCATCGCGCGCGCGCTGGCGCCCAAGCCCCGGCTGCTGATCCTCGACGAGCCGACCGAGGGCATCCAGCCCAGCATCATCAAGGACATCGGCCGCGTGATCCGCATGCTGGCCGACCGTGGCGACATGGCCATCATCCTGTGCGAGCAGTACTACGACTTCGCGCAGGAACTCGCCGACGACTACCTCGTCATGGAACGCGGCGAGGTCATCGCGCGCGGCCTGGGCAAGGACATGGAGGCGCAGGGCGTGCGCCAGCTCGTGGCGATCTGACCCGGCGTGCCTAGGGGCTCCCCAGCGCCTTCGACAGCGCCCGCGCCTCTTCCACCAGCAGCTTGCCGAAGGCCTCCACCTCCGGCGCGTGCACCCGGGCGCTCGGGCCGAAGACGGCGATCGAGCCCATGACCTGGCCCGCGCCGTTGAAGTAAGGCGCGGCGATGGCGACCGCGCCTTGCAGCAACTCATCACGGCTGGTGGCATAGCCGCGCTTGCGGATGGATTCGAGTTCCTTCGGATAGCCGGCCAGTTCGACCTTGGTGCCTTCCGCATAGCGCGCCAGCTCGCCTTCTCCGAGCGCGAGGTGCGCCAGGATCGCCCGGCCGCTCGCGCCGACGACGATGCGTTCCGAGTAGCCCACGCCGCGCTTGAAGCTCAGCGCCTGGTTGCTCGCCACCTCGGCCACGCAGACGCGGTAGACGCCCTGCTGCACGAAGAGCGCGACCGTCTCGCCCGTCAGCTCGCGCAGGCGCTGCATCATCGGCTGCGCGATGGCGCCCATGTCCTGCGTCGAAGTCCAGACGTGCGCGAGCCGCGCCACCGCCGGCCCGAGGCGGAAGCGCTGCGGCTCGCCGACGGACACGACGAATCCGCTCTGCTCCAGCGTGTAGAGCAGCCGGTAGAGCGTGGGCCGGCTCAGCTCGACGCGCTTGAGCAGCTCTCCCACCGACAGCTCGTTGTCGGTGGGGGTGAAGGCCAGCAGGATCTCCAGCGCCCTGTCCACGGCGCGGACGCTGTCGTTCAGCTTTTCGTTGTCGGCCAATTGCTTCTTCCTTCTTCCCTTGGTGCATGCGGGCACGAATGGTATGCGCGGCCAAGCCCCCGCCGTGCAGGCCGGGCTTGACTTTTGATGTCCACAGAACGGATACTAATCTCATCAGACGGACAAAACGTTGATTTTCATCAAAAGTCGAGGACCCCACGAATGAACAAGGAAATGGCTGAAACGCTGGTTCGCACCGGCCCCGGTACCCCCATGGGCAACCTGATGCGGCGCTACTGGGTGCCCATCCTGCAATCCAGCGAGATCGCGCAGCCCGACGGGCCGCAGGTGCGCGTGCAGATCCTGGGCGAGAAGCTGATCGCCTTCCGCGACACCGAGGGCAAGCCCGGCCTCATCAGCGAGTTCTGCTCGCACCGCGGCGTCTCGCTGTACTTCGGCCGCAATGAAGAGAACGGCATCCGCTGTGCGTACCACGGCCTCAAGTTCAACCGCGACGGCAAGTGCGTGGACGTGCCTTCGGCGCCGAATGCCTGCGAGCGCATGAACATCACGGCCTACCCGTGCATCGAGCGCGCCGGCCTGGTGTGGGCCTACATGGGCCCGGCCGGCAAGGAGCCCGCGCCGCCCGGCGTGGAGTGGTGCAACCTGCCGGCCAGCCACGTCTTCATCTCCAAGCGCCACCAGGAGAGCAACTACCTGCAGGCGATGGAAGGCGGCATCGACACCAGCCACGTCTCCTACGTGCACCGCTACGAGGTCGACACCGACCCGATGCACCAGGGCACCAAGGCCAACGACTACATCAAGGCCGACGGCAACGTGATCTTCGACATCGAGAAGAACCCCTTCGGCCTCACGCTCTTCGGCCGTCGCAACGGCGAGCCGGACTCGTACTACTGGCGCGTGACGCAGTGGCTCTTCCCGTGGTTCACGCTTATTCCGCCCTTCGGCGACCATGCGCTCGGCGGCCACGTGTGGGTGCCGATCGATGACCACAACTGCTGGGCCTGGAGCATCAACTTCCATCCCGACAAGCCGCTGTCGGACGAGGAGCGCCGCGACATGGAGGCCGGCAAGGGCATCCACGTCGAGTACGAGGAAGGCAGCTTCCGCCCCAAGGCCAACAAGGACAACGACTACCTGATCGACCGCCGCGCCCAGCAGGAGAAGCGTGCCTACAGCGGCGTGTTCGGGTTCTCGATGCAGGACGCCTCGCTGCAGGAAAGCATGGGCCCGATCCAGGACCACGAGGCCGAGCGCCTGCTGCCCACCGACAAGGCGATCGTCATGGCACGCCGCATGCTGCACGAGGCCGTGCAGGGCATGGCCGACGGCATCGAGCCGCCGGCGCTCGACGCCGCCATGCAGCACGTGCGAGCGGCCGGCGTGCTGCTGCCGCGCGACCAGGACCCGACCGCGTGGGCCAAGGAACACCTGGCGGACGGCAAGAACCAGCCGGTGTATTCGATCTGATCGCGACCCGACCTTTCACGAAAACCCCCCACGAAGAAGACAGGCTCCACCATGAAAGCGTTTCTCAAGACCCTCGCGGCGCTCGGCGCCGGCCTCCTGCTGGTCGGCACGGCCCCGGCGCAGGAGTGGTCGCCGGCGAAGCCCGTGCGCATCATCGTGCCGATCACCGGCAGCACCAACGACGTGCTCGGCCGCATCGTCGCGGCCAAGCTCTCGGACCTGATCGGCCAGCCCGTGGTCGTCGAGAACCGGCCGGGCGCCGGCGGCAACATCGGCGCTGACTTCGTCGCCAAGTCGCCGCCCGATGGCCTCACGCTGCTGGTCGGCTACAACGGCCCGCTCGCCATCAACCCGACGCTGTTCGAGAAGATGCCCTTCGATCCGTTGAAGGACCTGACGCCCATCACGCTGGCCGTCAGTTCGCCGCAGTACCTGGTCGTCAACCCCAGCATGCCGGTGAAGACGGTGAAGGAGTTCGTGGACTGGGCGAAGACCAACAAGGGCCAGCTGTCCTACGCCTCGGTGGCGACCGGCAGCGCCTCGCACCTGACGATGGAGATGTTCAAGGCGGCCGCCCACTTCGAGGCCACGCACGTGCCGTACAAGGGCGCCGGCCCGGCCGTGACCGACCTGGTCGCGGGCCAGGTGCAGGCCGCCTTCCTGGTGCCCGGCAACGTGCAGCAGTTCGTGAAGGAAGGGCGCCTGCGCATGATCGCCACCTCCGGCCAGAAGCGCTTCCCCAGCACGCCCAACGTGCCGACGCTCGCCGAGTCGGGGTACCCCGACTTCGTCGCGACCTCGTGGATCGGCTTCCTCGCGCCGGCCGGCACGCCCAAGAACATCATCGACCGCTACAACAAGGAGATGGTGAAGATCCTGCACATGCCCGACGTGAAGGAAAAACTCGAAGGCATGGAGTTCGAGGTGGTCGCCAGCTCGCCCGCCGAGTTCGGCAGCTGGATCAAGTCCGAGATCCCGCGCTGGGGCAAGGTCATCAAGGCCACCGGCGCGAAGGTGGACTGAGCGCATGGCACGACTGTCCAACAAGGCCGCGCTCGTGACGGGCGGCGGCGCGGGGATCGGCGCGGCCACGGCGCTGCTGTTCTGCGCCGAGGGCGCGGCGGTGACCATCGTCGACGCCGACGCGGCGGCGCTCGAACGCACGGTGGCGAAGGTGCGTGCCGAGGTACCGGGCGCCCGCATCGCGGCCTTCGCGGCCGACGTGTCCGACGCGGAGCAGGCGGCGAAGGCCGTCGCGCAGGCGCTGGCGGACTTCGGCCGGCTCGACGTGCTGGTCAACAACGCCGCGATGCGCAACTACAGCGCGCTGGCGCAGGCGCAGCCCGCGGAATGGCAGGCGATGGTCTCGGTGAACCTCGTCGGCGGCGCGAACTACATTCGCGCGGCCCTGCCCGCATTGCGCAAGTCGGGCAGCGGCAGCATCGTCAACGTGTCCTCCTGCTACGCCGTGACCGGCCGCAAGGGCATGGGCCTCTACGACGCCACCAAGGCCGCGCAACTCGCGATGACGCGCACGCTGGCCTTCGAGGAGGCCGAGCATGGCATCCGCGCGAACGCGGTGTGCCCGGGCTCCACGCTCACCGACTTTCACGTCGCGCGCGCCGACAAGGCGGGCAAGAGCGTCGACACGCTCAAGGGCGAACGCCAGACCACCTCGCTGCTCGGCCGCTGGGCGGCGCCGGAGGAAATCGCGCGCCCCATCCTGTGGTTCGCCTCCGACGAGGCCTCCTTCATCACCGGCACCACGCTGATGGTGGATGGCGGCCTGCACATCATGTAAGGATGGCGAGGCCCATGAGCATGAGCACCATCGAGGCGCTGGTCCACACGCTGCGCCACGAGGCGGCGGGCATCATCAGCATCGAGCTGCGGCCGCAGGGCGGCGCGGCCGAGTTTCCGGCCTTCGAGCCGGGCGCGCACGTCGACCTGCACCTGCCCAACGGCATGGTGCGCAGCTATTCGCTGATCAACCCGGCCGGCGAGCGGCACCGCTACGTGGTGGCGGTGCAGGACGACCGCGGCAGCCGCGGCGGCTCGCGCTACGTGCACCAGCAGTTGCGCGTGGGCAGCACGCTGCCGATCTCGGCGCCGCGCAACAACTTCCGGCTTCATGAGGACGCCGAGGCCAGCGTGCTGGTGGCCGGCGGCATCGGCGTGACGCCGCTGTTCGCGATGTTGCGGCGCCTGGTCGCGCTGGGGCGGCCGGTGGATTTCTGCTACTGCGCACGCTCGCGCAAGGATGCGGCTTTTGCCGCGGAGATCGAGGCGATGGCCGGCGAGAGGGTTCGTCTGCACTGGCACTTCGACGACGAGGCCGGTGCGCCGCCGGACCTGATGAAATGGCTGCGGGGCCGCTCGCCCGCCACGCACTTCTACAGCTGCGGCCCGGCACCGATGCTGGCCGCCTTCGAGAGCGCGTGCGAGGCGCTGGGCTACGCGAACGCGCACGTCGAGCGCTTCGCGGCGCTGGCGCCGCCGCCGGCCGCGACCGATGGCGAGGCCTGCACGCTGGAGCTTCGCCGCAGCGGCCGGACGATCCCGATCGCGCCGGGCCGCTCGGTGCTCGATGCCGTGCTGGAAGCCGGCATCGACGCCGACCACAGCTGCAGGGAAGGCATGTGCGGCGCCTGCGAGACCAAGGTGATCTCGGGCGAGGTCGAGCACCATGACAGCATCCTCACCAAGGCCGAGCGCGCGGCCAGCAAGAGCATGATGATCTGCGTCTCTCGCTGCGCGCGCGGCACGCTGGTGCTCGATCTCTAGCGCGACGCCTCCGCCCGCTCGCGCACCAGCGCGGCGAAGGCTTCCAGCTCCTTCGCGTTCAGGTCGGACACGGCCCAGAAGCGCATGCCTGCCTGCGTCCAGTCGATCAGGTTGTAGCCGAGGCGCGTGCGGGCCTGGGGCGCGCTGGCCGCGCTTGTTCGCGCGGGCCAGGCGAAGAGGTTGATGACGTGCGAACCCGAGGTGTAGACCAGCGCCGCCACCGGCCGTCCATCGAGGTAGTCGAGCCGGCCGCCAGCCAGTGGCAGGCCACGGTCGGCCAGTTCGACCACGGGCGGCGAGAAGTCGAGCTTGCCGGAGAACCACGGCTTCACCGTGTGATGGTCGGACGATGCGACGTCGGTGAGATGCGAACCCATCAGCGAGCGCACATGGCTTGCCGCGACCGCCTCGCCCACGGCATCGGCAGTCGGCGCGACCCAGAGGCTGAGCGCCAGGCCCCAGGCCGTCGCGGCACCGGCGCCGAAGATGGCGAGGGACTGGAGCCAGCGCCATGGCGGCCTTCGCCGTGCCGGTTCGACCGGAGGCTGGCTTGCGCGCACGGCCTCCTGGATGCGCGGGCCCAGGGTGGCGGGCGGCGCATGGCGCCGGGCTTCGCGCCGCACGAGCGCGGCGATCTCGTCGTCCTCAGGCACTTGCATCTCGTTCCCTTCCGGGTTTCAGGCCGGGCGCTTCGGTGCGCAGGGCATCCCTGAGCAGGGCGCGTGCACGCGACAGACGCGACATCACCGTGCCGATCGGAATTCCGGCGACACGGGCGATGTCTTCGTAGCTCATCTCTTCCAGTTCCCGCAATACGATCACCTCCCGGAAGACGGGTGCCAGCGCCTCGATGGCCGCGTTGACGCGCCGGCCCCGGGCGTGCTGCTCCCAAAGCGCAGCAGGGTCGCCGCCGTGCTCCGGCCGGGCCGCGGCACCGGGCGGGTCCGCGCCGCTGTCGCGCAACTCGTCGAACTCGACCTGGTCCGCCAGCTGCCGATGCTGGCGCATCGCGTCATGGCATGCATTGCGCACGATGCCCAGGAGCCATGGCCGCGCGCTTTCGCCCCGCAGCCCGTCGAACGCCCGGAAGGCGCGCAGGTACGCCTCCTGAACCGCATCCTCGGCCGCCCGGGCGTCGCGCAGCAGCCAGCGCGCGAGGTTGTACGCGGCGGGCAGGTGCGGCAGGGCCGCGCTCTCGAATCGGCGGGTGCGGTCGTTCAACGGAGTCCTTCCGTGCATGACTGGCCGGGATGCCGTTTTATTCCCGGCCAGCCTCCGTCTCGGGAATAGACCGGGCCCCTCGGCCGTCATGCATGGCGTCGATTCTGTTCTCTTCCACCCTGACCAGGAGCCCACCCATGAAGCCGCTTTCGATTCTCTTTTCCGCGCTCGCTGCCTTGTGCCTTGCGACGCCGGCCGGTGCCGCCGGTCCCAAGGCCTACGTCGGCAACTTCAAGGACAACACCGTCAGCGTGATCGACACCGCCGCCGCACGCGTGGTGGCCACCGTGCCCGTGGCCGCCGGGCCGGACGGCATTGCCGTCACGCGCGACGACGCGATGGTGTTCGTCAGCGGTGCCAGCGCCAGCAGCCTCAGCGTCATCGATGCGGCCAGCGACCGCGTCGTCGGCGACGTCACGGTCGGCAAGGGACCGCAGGGCCTGGCGATGACGCCCGACGGCCGCTGGCTGCTCGCGGCGGTGAACGGGGATGACCGCGTGGCCTTCATCGACACCGCCACCCGCGCCGTGGTGGGCAGCGTGCCGGTGCCCAAGCCGCACACCATCGCGGTCCAGCCGGATGGCCGGCGGGCCTATGTGTCGTCCCAGGAGCCGGGGCACTTCGCGCTGGTCGTCATCGATCTCGCCACGCGCGCCGTCGCGGGCGGCATGCCGCTGGAGAAGACGCCGCGAGACCTGGAATTCGGCCCCGACGGCAAGTCGCTCTACCTCACGCTCGCGGGCGTGAGCGCGGTGCAGGTGATCGACCCGGAGGCCAACCGGATCGTGGCCCAGATCCCGACCGGCGCCTCACCCCATATCGCGCAGCATTTCGCGGGCACCGCGGCCGGCGTCGTGGTGGTGCAGGGGCCGGGGGAGCTCATGCTGTTCGACCCTGCCAGCCGGGCGCCGCTGCGCGCCATCGCGGTCGGCAGCCAGCCGCACTGGGTCGACATCCTGCCGGGGGGCAAGAAGGCGCTGGTCACCAATGAAGGCTCGAACGACGTGAGCGTGGTCGACCTGTCGGGCGGCCGCACGGCCACCATCGCGGTGGGCAATGCGCCGCGCAAGGTCGCCGCCCAGCACGCGGAGCCGGCCGGGGCGAAGGTTTCCATCAGCAACTTCGTCTTCGACCCCGCGCAACTCACGGTACATGCCGGGCAGCGCGTGCGCTGGACCAACGACGACGGCGCCCCGCATGGCGTCGCCTTCAAGGACGGTTCGCCGGGCATGGAGCTGATGCTGCCCGGCCGCGATTTCAGTCGCGTCTTCTCGAAGGCGGGGATGTATGACTACGTGTGCTCGGTGCACCCCTACATGACGGGGCGCGTCACGGTTCTCGCGCCCTGAGCGCGGCTTCGCCTTCGCCCGCGTCCGTCGCCAGCGCCTGCTCGACCGCCTCGCGCGTCAACGTCGGCGCGAAGGACTCGATGAAGACGTGCACGTAGCCGCGCAGGTAGTTGCCGCGCCGCACCGCGAGCTTGGTGAGGTTGATGCCGAAGAGCGGCCCGGCGTCCAGCGCCCGCAGTTGGGTGTCGCGCTCGGCCTCGTAGGCGATGCCCGCGACGATGCCCACGCCCATGCCGAGTTGCACGTAGGTCTTGATCACGTCGGCATCCATCGCGGTCAGCACGATGTTCGGCGCCAGCCCATGCTCCTCGAAGGTCCGGTCGATGCGCGGGCGGCCGGTGAAGCCCATGTCGTAGGTGATGAGCGGATGACGCGCCAGCGCCTCCAGCGTGAGCGGGGCTTCCAGCAGCGCATGCCCCGGCGGCACGATCACCGAGTGCGTCCAGCGGTAGCAAGGCAGGGCCACCAGCTGAGGGTAGTCGCCCAGCGCCTCGGTCGCGATGCCGACGTCGACCTCGCCATCGATCAGCATCTGCGCCACCTGCTTGGGCGAGCCTTGGTGCAGGTGCAGCTTCACGTTGGGAAAGCGCTCGCGGAATTCCTGTACCGCCACCGGCAGCGCATAGCGCGCCTGTGAGTGCGTGGCCGCGACCGAGAGCAGGCCACTTTCGCGCGCGACGAATTCCTGCCCGGCCTGCTTCAGATTGCTGCTCTCCATCAGCACGCGCTCGATGATGGGCAGCACGTGCCCGCCGGGCTCCGTGAGACCGGTCAGGCGCTTGCCCGCGCGCACGAAGAGCGCGATGCCGAGTTCCTCCTCGAGTTCGCGAATCTGCCGGCTCACGCCGGGCTGAGAGGTGTGAAGGCTGTGCGCGACCTCGGTCAGGTTGAAGCCGCAGCGCACGGCCTCGCGGACCGAGCGCAGTTGTTGGAAATTCATAGGCAAGCGGAGAACGGACGCCATCCATGGCGTGGCAGGCCATTGTCCGCAGCCGTTCAAATGAAAGGAACAACCGATTCGTTGATTCCAAATAGGCAAAACATCTGAGGGCGGTCTCAGGCGCTGGTGTCGAAGCCGGTGTCGAAGGTGCCGCGCACTTCCAGCGTCTGCTTGATCAGCCCCACCTGGTGATAGAAGTCCGCCGTCTTCTGCTGGTCCGCGATGACCTGCGCATCGATGGGCACCCACTTCTGCTGCCGCCGCTCGAACTGCAGCTTGGCCGCTTCGGGCGGGATGCCGATGATGCGCGCCAGCGTGGCCGAGAAGGCGTCGGCATTGCGGTACGACCATTGCTGCGCCTTCACCACCCGCTGGAGGAAGTCCTGCAGCACCGGCCGCTTCGACGCGATCGCCGCGTCGGTGGCGGCGAGGTAGCTCAGGCCCGGCAGCAGCCCGCGCCCGCTCACCAGCACGCGCGCGTGCTTGCTCGTTTCGGCCAGCGCGGTGTAGGGTTCCCATGTGGCCCAGGCGTCCACCGAGCCCTGCGTCAAGGCGAGCTTGGCATCGGCCGGCGCGAGGAAGCGCAGGTTCACGTCCTCGGGTTTGAGCCCGGCCGCGGTGACGGCCTTGAGCGTCACGTAGTGGCCGATCGAGCCGCGGTTGGTCGCGATGCTCTTGCCCTTCAGGTCGGCGGCGGTCTTGAGCGGCGAGTCGGGCCGCACGAGCACGGCCGTGCCGTAGGAATCCGAGCGGTTGGCGCCGATGGCCTTCACACGTGTGCCCGCCGCCAGCGCGAAGATGAGCGGCGCGTCGCCGATGGGGCCCGAGTCCACCGCGGCCGCGTTGAGCGCCTCGGCCAGCGGCGCCGCCGCCGGGAACTCGGACCATTGGATGTCGTAGCCCACGCCGTCGAGGCCGCCAGCGGCTTCGAGCAGTGCGCGCAGCCCGCCCTTCTGGTCGCCGGCCTTGAGCACGGGGCGGGATTGCGCATGCAGGAGCCCGGCCGATGCAAGCGCGGCGGCGCCGCCGGCGCGAAGCACGGCGCGGCGGGAGATGGATGCGCGGCTCACAGCAGCAGCTCCGGCTCGGCTTCGACCAAGCCCTCGTAGAGACTCTCGAACGCATGCACCGCGCCTTCCGGCCCGCCGATCTGCCCGTGCGTGTGGCGGGCCACCGCCTCGTCGATCGGCTGCGGCTTGCCGGCCGCCTCCGCCAGCAGTTGCGTGTGGCAGGCGTTGTCGAGCGCGATGTACCACCACGCGGCGGCCTCCACCGTCGGCCCGGCGGTGAGGATGCCGTGGTTCTTCAGGATCGCGCCCTTGCGCTCCCCCAGGGCCTTCGCGATGCGCAGGCCCTCGCCCTCGTCGACCACCATGCCGGTGAAATCGTCGAAGAGCGCGTGGTCCTCGTGGAAGACGCAACTGTCCTGCGTCAGCGTGTCGAGCTTGCGGCCGAGCGTCGACCAGGCCTTGCCGTAGGTCGAGTGCGTGTGCGCCGCCGCGACAATCCGGGGGTTGTATTCGTGGATCGCCGCATGGATGGCGAAGGCCGCCTTGTTGAGCGGCCGGTCGCCGATCACCGTCTGGCCCTTGGCGTTGACCAGCAGCAAGTCCGACACCTTGATGCGCGAGAAGTGCACGCCCAGCGGGTTGACCCAGAAGTGGTCGGTCAGCTCCGGATCGCGCGCCGTGATGTGGCCGGCAAGGCCCTGCGCGAAGCCGAAGCGCGCGAAGAGACGGAAGGCGCCGGCCAGGCGCTCCTGGCGGTGGCGGCGCTCCGCCTCGACGCCGTGGCGCGGCGCGGGAGGGTCGAACCAGTACTTCTGCCGCGGATTCGGGGTGAGGGCAAGGCGGGTGCGGGGGACTTCGAGGACTGCGCTCATGGTCATGCTGCCTTGCGCCGCGCGGCGATGCGTTGTGCCACCAGCTGGCGCGTGCGCGGGATCAGCTCGCGGCCGTAGTCGGTCGCGTCTTCCAGCGGGTCGAAGCCGCGGATGAGGAAGGTCGTGACACCGAGGTCGTAATAGTCGAGCAGCGCATCGGCCACCTGCTCCGGCGTGCCGACCAGGGCCGTGCTGTTGGAGCGCCCGCCGATCTCCTGCGCCACGGCCGTCCACAGGCGCTTGTCGGCGCGCGTGCCTTCGCCGGCCGCCGCCAGCAGGCGCCGCGCGCCTTCGCTCTGCTGCGGTCCGCCGCGGCCAAAGCCCTGGACCACGCGCAGGCGCCTGGTCTCGGCCAGGATGTCGTCGGCGCGTTCCCAGGCCTTCGCTTCCGTCTCCGCCAGGATGGGCCGGAAGGAGACCGAGAAGCGCAGGCTGCGCCCGTGCCTTGCGGCTTCCGCGCGCACGCGGCCGGTGAGCTCGCCCACCTGAGCGAGCGACTCGCCCCACAGCGCGTACACGTCCGCATGCCTGCCGGCCACGGGAATCGCGGCCTCCGACGCGCCGCCGAAGTACACCGGCACGTGCGGCCGGCCATTCAGCGTCTGCAAGGGCTTCACTTCCGAGAAGGCATCCTTGAAGCGGTAGAGCGCGCCTTCGTGGTCGAAGGGCTTGTCGGCGGTCCACACCTTGCGCAGCACGTCGAGGTATTCGTCGGTGCGTGCATAGCGCTGGTCATGGTCGAGCCAGTCGCCGTCGCGCTTCTGCTCGTCGTCCGAGCCGCCGGAGATGTAGTGCACCGCCAGCCGCCCGCCGCTGAACTGGTCGAGCGACGCGAATTGCCGCGCCGCCAAGGTGGGCGAGACGAAGCCGGGCCGGTGCGCCAGCATGAAGTGGATGCGCTCGGTCACCGATGCCGCATAGGCCACGGTGAGCGTGGCGTCGGGGCCGGTGGAGTGGTGTGGCACGAGGATGCGATCGAAGCCCGCCTGCTCGTGCGCCTGCGCGAAGGCGCGCACGTAGTCCCGGTCGATGGCCGGGCCGCGCGCGGGGTGGATCTCCGAGACCTTCTGGCCCTGGATCATGCCGATGAATTCGATGTCGCTCATGGGTTTGTCCTTGAATCAAAAAACGCGAGGGGAGAAAAGAAGCGCTCAGGCCGGGTTGCCGCCGCGCTGCAGCGCGTTGCCGAAGCCCCGGTCCCACAGCGGCGCCACATCCGCCGGGCCGTCCAGCACGCCGAGCTTCAGGAAGGTGTCGGCCACCTCCTGGTGGCTGCTTATCACGGTGTTCGTGACGGGGCCCAGGCCGTAGTCGTTGCTGCGGCCGTTGAAGAGCTCGATCAGGTCGCCCACCGGCACCCGCGTTTCGGCCGACTGCGCGCGCGCATAGAGCAGGTAGTTGTCGTTGGCCCAGGCATAGGCGCGCTGCAGCCGCAGCAGGAAGTCGGCGATGGCCGCGTGGCGCAGCGGGTCGTCCACCGCGCGCGGGTTGGCGTACACGGGGAAGTTGCCCGAGAGGTAGCCCTTTCCGGTCTTGATGGTGCGCGCGCCGTACTGCGTGCGCGCGAGCTGCCCGTTGTAGCCGTAGATGGCCCAGGCGTCGAGGTCGCCGCGCGCGAAGGCCGAGAGGCCGTCGGCCGGGGTCAGGTTGACGGCCTGGATGTCGCTGAAGGACAGGCCGGCCTCCGCGAGCTGCTTGGCCAGGTAGTAGTGGGCCGTCGTGGCGCGGACGTAGCCCACGCGCTTTCCCTTGAAGTCGGCGATGCCGCGGATGGGCGCATCCTTGCGCGCCAGCGTGGCCTGGTTGTTCAAGTCCTCGTGGATGACGGCGATGAAGCGCACGTGCGCCTTCTGCCGCGCCGCGAAGGTGGCCGGGATTTCGCTGCCGGAGCCCACGTCGAGCGCGTCGCCGTTGATGGCCTCGATGTGCAGCACGCCGTTGTTCAGCTCGCGCCAGTCGATCTTGTAGGGCGTCTTGCCCTGGCCGGAGGCTTCGATCAACGGACGCCAGAGGCCCTTGTAGGTGCCGATGCGCAGCGTCAGGCCGGACAGGTCCGCCGCCGTCGCCGCGCCGGCGAGGGACGCCAGCGGGCCGGCCGCGCCGAAGGCGGTGGCGGCGCCCGCCGCATGCAGCCAGCGGCGGCGCGACCAGGCCACGGCTTCGGTGGGAGGGGGATGGTGTGTCATGGCTTGCGCGGTCCTCTTGCTCGTTGGCGAGGCGTGACCGTAAGGCGCGCGCGGCTGGATGCGAACGCATGAAAACGAGTTTGGATATGCGGCTTCCGTCGTTTCCCGCGCGCGCGGCGGCGGCTAAGGTCCGGCACCATGAGTTCACAAGCCCTTCGCCGCCCGGAGCCCGCGGCGCCTGAATCCCACGATGCCGTGCTGGCGCGGCTGTCTGCCCTGTTCGCGCAGACCGCGGCCGACCACGATGCCGCCGGGGCCTTTCCGCGCGCGAACTTCGAGGTGCTGCATGCGCACGGGCTGATCGGCCTTGTCGCGCCGCGCGCCCACGGCGGCGGGGGCGCATCGCTTGCCACCGCGCGCCGCGTGCTCGCGGCCGTAGCCTACGGGGAGCCTGCGACGGCGCTCATCCTCACCATGACCTGGCTGCAGCACCAGGCCATCGGCCGCGGCGACAACCGCTGGCCCGCGCACCTGCGCGAGCGTGTGCTGCGCGACGCCGTGCGCGACGGCACGCTGATCAATTCGCTGCGCGTCGAGCCCGCGCTCGGCTCGCCTTCGCGCGGCGGCCTGCCCGCCACGACCGCACGTCGGGAGGGCGAGGGCTGGAAGATCGACGGGCACAAGCTCTACACCACCGGCATCGAGGGGCTGGGCTGGTTGTCGGTCTGGGGGCGTACGGACGAGCCCTCGCCACGCGCCGGCGTGTTCCTCGTTCCGCGCCACGCGGCGGGCATTCGCGTCATTCCGAGCTGGGACCACCTGGGCCTGCGCGCTTCCGGCAGCCACGAGGTCGTGTTCGAAAACGTCGAGATTCCGCTCGACCACGCCGTCGACCTGCGCGCGCCCGCCGATTGGGCGCCCGACGCGGGCAGCCAGACCGACATCGACGCGCACGCCACGCAGCAAGCCTGGATGGTGCTGCTGCTGGGCACGCTCTACGACGCCGTGGCGCGCGCCGCCCACGACTGGCTGCTCGGCTTCCTCAACCGCCGCGCACCCAGCGGGCTCGGTGCGCCGCTGGCCAGCCTGCCGCGCGTGCAGGAGACGGTGGGCGAGGCGGCCGCGCTGCTGCGCGCCAACCGCGTGCTGCTCGACCATGCGGCGGCGGAGGTGGACGCGGGGCGCGCGCCCTCCGCGTCCGACAGCGGGCTGCTCAAGTACACCGTCACCGGCAACGCGATCCGAAGCGTCGAGCTGGCGCTGCAGCTCAGCGGCAACCATGGCCTCGCGCGCCAGAACCCGCTGGAGCGGCACTACCGCGACGTGCTGTGCAGTCGCATCCACACACCGCAGAACGATGCGATCCTGGTCGCGGCGGGCAAGGCCGCGCTGGGAGCGGCCGCATGACGCGCCGCCATCGACGCGGCGGTCCGCGCGACGGCACCCTGCCATTGCGCTTGGACGTGCGCGCCATCAGCGACACGCAGGCCTGGAAGGCGGCCACGTGAGCAGCCTGGCCCCGCTGCGCGATTTCGTCACCGCTTTCGGCCGCCTGCTCGACCAGAGCCCCGCCGAGCCGCGCATCGTCGCCGAAGGTGGTGAACTGCTGCGCCGACTGGTGGCGCGCGACGACTGGCTGCCCGAGGCCTTCGCGCAGCCCGACCCGGTGCACTACCGGCAGTTCCTCCTGCATGCCGACTCGACCGAGCGCTTCTCGGTCGTCAGCTTCGTGTGGGGCCCCGGTCAGGCCACGCCGGTTCACGACCACCGCGTGTGGGGCTTGATCGGCATGCTGCGCGGCGCCGAGTACAGCCAGGGCTTCCGCGAGCACGAAGGCACGCTGGTGCACGACGGGCGCCCGGTGCGGCTGGCTCCGGGCCAGGTGGAGGCGGTGTCGCCCACGCTCGGCGACGTGCACCGCGTGCACAACGCCTACGACGACCGCGTCTCCATCAGCATCCATGTCTACGGCGCGAACATCGGGGCGGTGCGGCGCCATACTTACCCGGCCGGCGGCGGGCGCAAGCCCTTCGTCTCGGGCTATTCCAATACCTTGCTGCCCAATCTCTGGGACCGATCCGCCGAATTCCGACACGCATGACTGCCGCATCCGCCGAACGCCGCACAGACTTCCCGAGCCTTTCCTTCGCCGAGGTGCGCGAGCGCCTGCTCGCGCGGGAGGAGATCGCGCTCCTCGACGTGCGCGAGGAAGACCCCTTCGCCCAGGCGCACCCGCTGTGGGCCGCCAATCTCGCGCTCTCGCGCATCGAGCTCGATGCCTGGCGCCGCATCCCGCGCCGCGACACGTTGCTGGTGGTCTACGGCGCGCACGAAGGCATCGACCTCGCGCCGCGGGCCGCCGCGAAGCTGGCTGCGCTGGGCTACACCCGCGTGCACCTGCTCGAAGGCGGGCTGGAGGGCTGGCGCCGCGCCGGCGGCGAACTCTTCCGCGATGTCAACGTGCCGAGCAAGTCCTTCGGCGAGCTGGTCGAGCACGAGCGTCATACGCCCTCGCTGTCGGCGCAGGAGGTCAAGGCGCTGATCGACGCGAAGGCGGACGTGGTGGTGCTCGACGCGCGCCGCTTCGACGAATACCAGACCATGAGCATCCCCACCGGCACCAGCGTGCCCGGCGCCGAGCTGGTGCTGCGCGTGCGCGAGCTGGCGCCTGACCCGGCGACGCGGGTGATCGTCAACTGCGCGGGCCGCACCCGAAGCATCATCGGCACGCAGTCGCTGGTGAACGCAGGCATTCCCAACCCGGTCGCGGCGCTGCGCAACGGCACCATCGGCTGGAAGCTCGCCGGGCAGGAACTCGACCACGGTGCCGCGCGCCGCGCGCCCGAGCCCGGCGAGGCAGGCCGTGCGGCGGCGCGGGAGGGGGCGCGGGCCGTCGCTCGTCGCGCGGGTGTGCAATGGATCGGGCTCGACGCGCTCGCCTCGCTGGAGGCGCCGGGGCGCACGCTCCATCGCTTCGACGTGCGCACGCCGCAGGAGTACGAGGCCGGGCACCTGCCAGGCTTCGCCAGCGCGCCGGGCGGGCAGCTGGTACAGGAGACGGACCACCACGTCCCGGTGCGCGGCGCGCGCATCGTGCTGGCGGACGACGATGGCGTGCGTGCGGCGATGACGGGCTCATGGCTCGCGCAGATGGGCTGGGACGTGCATGTGCTCGAGGCGCATCCCGCATCCGCCCGCAGTGCGAGCGGGCCCGCGGCGGTGGAACAGCCGCCTGCGCCGGAGGTGGCCGAGATCGCGCCGGCCGCCCTGTCGGCGCTGCTGAAGGATGCAGCCGAGGAGATCGCGGTCATCGACGTGACGAGCAGCGCCAGGCATGCGAAGCGCCATGTCCCCGGCGCGTGGTTCGCGATCCGCGCGCAGCTTGCACAGGCACTGGATGCCATCCCGCCCGCCCGCCGCTACGTGCTCACCTGCGGAAGCAGCGGGCTCGCGCGCTTCGCCGCGCCCGAGTTGCGCGCGTTGCTCGATGCGCGCGGAAGCGATGCGGAAGTCGCCGTGCTGGCCGGCGGCAACGACGCCTGGTTCGCGGCGGGCCTGCCCGCCGAGAGCGGGCTGACGCGCGCCGCGACGCCGCCAACCGACCGCTATCGCCGTCCCTATGAGGGCACGGATGCGCCGGTGGAGGCCATGCAGGGCTACCTCGACTGGGAGGCCGGTCTCGTCGCGCAACTGGCGGCGGACGGGACCCACGACTTTCGCGTCGTCTGAGCCCCGGGCCTCGGAAGGCCACACCTGGGCAGCGCCCACTGCGCAGGCCCTAGACTATCTGCCATTCAGGAGTTACCCATGGCAGTTACGCAAGCGTCGCTCGAGGATGCGCTCAAGGCGGTCCTCGACCCCAACACCGGCAAGGATTTCATCAGCAGCAAGTCGCTGAGGAACCTCCATATCCAGGAGGGCGACGTCTCCTTCGACATCGAGCTCGGCTACCCGGCCAAGAGCCAGATCCCCGCGATGCGCAAGGCGCTCGTGGCTGCGGCGAAGACCGTGGCGGGCGTCGACAACGTGTCCGTCAACATCGCCACCAAGGTCGTGAGCCATGCCGTGCAGCGCGGCGTGCAGCTGATGCCCAACGTGAAGAACATCATCGCCGTCGCTTCCGGCAAGGGCGGCGTGGGCAAGAGCACGACTGCCGCCAACCTGGCACTGGCGCTCGCCGCCGAAGGCGCGGCCGTGGGCTTGCTGGACGCCGACATCTACGGCCCCAGCCAGCCCATGATGCTCGGCATCGACCGCCGTCCCGAGAGCGAGGACGGCAAGACCATGGAGCCGCTGGAGAACCACGGCGTGCAGGTCATGTCCATCGGCTTCCTGGTGGACCAGGACGAGGCCATGATCTGGCGCGGCCCGATGGCCACGCAGGCGCTGGAGCAGCTGCTGCGCCAGACCAACTGGAAGGACCTGGACTACCTCATCGTCGACATGCCGCCCGGCACCGGCGACATCCAGCTCACGCTCTCGCAGCGCGTGCCGATGACGGGCGCGGTGATCGTCACCACGCCGCAGGACATCGCGCTGCTCGACGCGAAGAAGGGCATCAAGATGTTCGAGAAGGTGGGCGTTCCGATCCTGGGCATCGTGGAGAACATGGCAGTGCACGTGTGTTCCAACTGCGGCCACGTGGAGCACATCTTCGGTGCCGACGGCGGCCGCAAGATGGCCGAGCAGTACAAGATGGACTACCTTGGCGCGCTGCCGCTGGACATCAACATCCGGCTGCAGGCGGACAGCGGCAAGCCGACGGTGGTGGCGGACCCGGACGGTGAGGTGGCCGGGATCTACAAGGCCGTGGCGCGGCGCGTGGCCGTGGGGATCGCCGAGAAGGCGAAGGACTTCTCCGCCAAGTTCCCGACCATCACGGTCAGCAAGAATACATGAGGCATAGCCCCAGGCCTGCCCACTGCGCGTGGCGGCCCGGCGCCTTGCGGGGTGCCGCGCCGGCAGGCCGGCGGGGCCAGCCAGGCGGCGTTTCCGGAACCGCCTGAGCATGAACCTGCTGGCCTCCATGCGCTACCTGGTGGCGCTGAGCGAGCACCGCCATTTCGGCCGCGCGGCGCAGGCCTGCCACATCACGCAGCCGGCGCTGTCGAACGCGTTGAAGGCGCTGGAGGAGGAGTTCGGCGTGGTCATCGTGAAGCGCGGCCGCGCGTACGTCGGCCTCACGCACGAGGGCGACCGCGTGCTGGCCACGGCACAGCGCATGTTGCGCGACAACGAGGTGTTGCAGCAGGAGCTGCGCAGCGAGGAGGGCCATCCGCGCGGTACGCTGCACATGGCGGCGGTGCCGACCGCGATGCCCATCCTGGCGCGTTTCGGCGCGATGCTGCAGCAGCGGCATCCAGGGATCGTGCCGGTGGTGCTGTCGATGAGTTCGCAGCAGCTGGAGACGGGGCTGGAGAACCTCTCGCTCGACCTCGCGCTGGGTTACACCGAGCGCATGGATCTGCCGGGGGTCAAGCTCACGGCGTGGCCGCAGAGCATCGAGCACTACTTCCTGTTGAGGCGCGCGGCGGAGCCGTCCGCCGACATGCTGCGCATCGGGGCGTCCATGCGATGGGCCGAGGCCGGTGCGCTGCCTTTGTGCCTTCTCACCTCCGAGATGCACAACCGCTCCATCATCGACCAGGCGCTGCGCAGCGCGGGCGCCAGCGTGATGCCGGCCATCGAGACCAACTCGGTGCTGACGCTTGCGCTGTCGGTGGTGGCGGGGCAGGTGTGCAGCGTGCTGCCTGGTGCGATGGTCGCGGCGGTGCGAAGCTATCGCGAGCTGGAAGCGTTGCCGCTGGTCGAGCCCGAGGTGAAGACGCCGATCGGGTTCATGACGCAGACGGGGGTGCGGCCCTCGCGGGCGCTCGATGCGGCGCTGGCGTTGCTGCAGACTGCGCAGTGGCGGGCGCAAGTTGAGGAACATAGCGGGTCGTTGGGGGCTCTGGTCTTGTGAGTGCTTGAGTGCTTGAGTGCTTGCGGGCTTTGGAGCGGGGTTGCGGAGGCGGGCGGTGTGCCCACAGCAACCCCGGTGCGCCGGCCCTTCGGGCTTCCCTGCAGTGCTCGCTTTCCGCGGGGTCTCACGCAACTCGCTGCGCTCAGACAAGCGTGAGCCCTGATCCGCGAAAAGCTGCGCGCTTCGGCGGCGCACAGGGGTTGCTGTGGGCACACCGCCCGCCTCCGTGGACACGCTGTGGGTTCATCCCTTTAGGGCACCCTTGTCGCTATACTGCCGCCGTCACGTCACAAAAAGACGTGATCGGGTTTGGAAGCCCGTGCAAATCGTGCGACGAAAGTCGCGAATCTCACCGCATGAGTTTGCGGCTTTCTCGTTTGCGCCTCCAGTTTTGGCGGCTCGGACGGGAGGGTGCAAACCCTGCCGATTTTCCGCACGGATTGCTCGGTCTTCCAACCCGTTCGAGTCGCCGCCCTCGTTTGGAAGCGGGTGCGGCGGTTGTAGCAAACCGCAATCCACGGAGGCCATTCATGGCTTGTTGTACCTGCGCGCCCGCGCCGTCCGTCGCTTCGTCTTCATCATTCCTCTGCCGTGCGCGAGACGAAGCATCCAACCTCGACGATGTTCAAAGTGCCTATGCGGGCCTTGAAGTCCTCATCGCACCCATGGGCTCGGGAGACGCCGAAGAGATCCAGGCGTCACGCACTGAACTGAGCGCACTTGTGCGTCTGGTGAACGAAGAATTCGACCGCCGCATTAGGGCTCTCAAGGCAGCGATCAATTCAGCACAACATGCCATCCGCCACCCAGGTTCAGAACCCCTCGTTCCAGAGGAAGAGGACGACTGAACACCCTTGAGCCCGGCATGCGGTGTGCCCGCAGCGACCCCTGTGCGCCGCTGAGGAGCGCAGCCTTTGGCGGATCAGGGCTCGCGACTGTCTGAGCCGAAGGCGAGTTTGAGCGAGACCCCGCCAAAGGCGAGCACCGCAAGGAAGCCCGAAGGGCCGGCGCACCGGGGTCGCTGCGGGCACACCGCATGCCGGGCGCCCTCCCCAACGAACAACGAACAACGAACAACGAACAACGAACAACGAACAACGAACAACGA
>CBIHOG010000045.1:0-46310 GCA_966211435.1 uncultured Variovorax sp.
CCATCGTGCAGCTGGAAGCCTACAAGCTGGTGGGGGTCGATCTCACCGCGAGCGATGGACCGTCCGTCGTGCAGTTGGAAGGCTAGAAGCTGTAGCGCGCCGCGCTCGGCGGAGCATCCGGCCTTCAAGGATGTCCTGGCGCTGGTCCGCCAGCGGCGCCACTGGCGTGCATTCCGGCCTGTCGCCGCGGCGTGACGAACCCGGCCGCGATGTCCCCATTTCGCCGCGAGCCTGCCATGGCATCCGCGGCGAGCGCGAGTTTCTTCCCTCAAGCCTCCCCCTTCAAGACTCCCTTTCGCCCCCAGCACCGCGGGCGATGGCATCGAAGTTGCCTGCGCGGCACCCGTCATCGGATGATGGCAAACAGGGTCCAGTCCGGACCACAAGTCGAACAGGGAGCAATCGAATGGCCACTCAATCAGGAACGAACCCGTCGGTCCAGGCGCACGATCACCTTCTGAAGAACGTGCCCAGCTACATCACGACGGCGCAGGACGTCATCCACTACTACCCTCAGCTGAATGACGGCAACGTCGTTCACGCCGGCTGGGACGGCTCCGGCAAATGGGGAAAGGAACTCACCGGATACGTCGCCTACGGCGTCGATCTCAGCGGCGCGGGCTGCGTGGAATCGGACGGCCCCTGCGCCGCGCCCGAGGGCAGCGGCGCCGTCGAGATGAACACCATCATGGTGTTCTCCCGCCAGGACGACGGTACTCAGAAAGAGCCCTCCGACACCACCACGTTCACTCAGCATGGCGCGGTCGATTTCGACGTCATCGCGCAGCCGGACGGCTCCGAGGACTGGGTCGAGATCGGGCGGGTTTCCGGCAACAACCTGGTGAAGCGCGTGTTCAGCTTCCCGGTGGCGCTCTACGTGCGGGTCCAGGTGCGGGTCGAGCGTGCAGCGAGCGACGGCCCGTCCGTCGTGGAGCTGGAAGCCTACAAGCTATAGCACCGCCGCGCGGCCTCCTATCGGCCCCAGCGCAGCACGAGCGGGTCCAGCCGCCGTGCCGTCTCGAGCAACCCCGCCCGCACCGCGGGGTGCATCGACGGGAAGGGATGTCGCGGCGCCTCGCAGGCGATCACGCCCCCTTCCTTCATCAGCGCCTTCGCACTGAGGATGCCACCCTGCCGGTTCTCGTAGTTGATGAGCGGCAGCCATTTCGCATAGGCCGTGGACGCACCCTCGCGATTGCCGGCCTGCCAGGCATCCATGATTTCGCGAATGCCGTCCGGATAGCCGCCGCCGGTCATCGCGCCGGTGGCCCCGGCGTCCAGGTCGGGCAGCAGGGTGATGGCTTCCTCGCCGTCCCAGGGCCCCTCGATCGCATCGCCCCCGAGGCGGATCAACTCGCGCAGCTTCGTCGCCGCGCCCGCGGTCTCGATCTTGAAATAGCGCACCTGCTCGATCTCCCGCGCCATGCGCGCGAGGAAGGCCGCGCTAAGGACCGTGCCGCTGACCGGCGCGTCCTGGATCATGATGGGAATGTCGATGGCATCCGACACGCGCGCGAAGAACTCGAAGATCTGCGCTTCCGGCGCGCGCAGCGTGGCACCGTGGTAGGGCGGCATCACCATCACCATCGCGGCGCCCGCGTCCTGCGCGCGGCGACTGCGCTCGGCGCACACGCGCGTGCCGAAGTGCGTGGTCGTGACGATGACCGGCACGCGCCCCGCCACGTGCTCGATGATCGTGCGCGTGAGCACCTCGCGCTCCTCGTCCGCCAGCACGAACTGCTCGGAGAAGTTGGCCAGGATGCACAGGCCGGTGGAGCCTGCGTCGATCATGAAATCGACGCAGCGCTTCTGGCTTTCGAGGTCGAGCTCCCCCTCCTCGGTGAACGTGGTCGGCACCACGGGGAAGACGCCCTTGTAGGGGGGTTGGGGGGCTGAGGTCATGTCCGTCTCTCTTGGATCAGTTGTCACGAAGGCTGAAGCGGTGCACCGTGCTGCTGGACCACGTCTCGCCCGGCCGCAGCAGGGTGGAGGGAAATCCGGGCTGGTTCGGCGCGTCCGGGAAATGTTGCGTCTCAAGGCAAAGGCCGGCGCCCTGGCGCAAGGCCTCGCCGCACGCGCCGGCGAGGCTGCCGTCGAGGAAGTTGCCTGAATAGAACTGCAGGCCCGGCTCGGTGGTCTCGATGTCCATCACGCGGCCGGAGGCGGGGTCTTCGAGCCGAGCGGCGAAATGCAGAGCGGCCGGCGCGGATGCGTCGAGCACCCAGTTGTGGTCGTAGCCATGCGCGCGCAGCAATTGCGGATGCGTGTCGCGCAAGCGCGCGCCGATGGCGGTCGCATGGCGGAAGTCGAAGGGCGTGCCGTCCACCGGCGCGATGCCTTCAGGGATCAGCCCCGCATCCACCGGGCAGTAGCGGCCGGCGGCGATCGTCAGCACATGCGCCTCGATGCTTCCGCGCCCGGCCAGATTGAAGTAGTCGTGGTGCGTGAGGTTGACGACCGTGCTGCGATCACACCGCGCGTTGTAGTCGATGCGCCACTCGTTGCGCCGCGTCAGCGTGTAGCGCACCCGCGCCTCGAGCCGGCCGGGATAGCCCTGGTCGCCATGCTCGCTCACGAGCTGGAGCGCGATGCCCACGCTGCCGTCTTCGCCTGCCGGCAGTTCCGCAATGTCCCACCAGCGCTTTCCGAAGCCGAGCGGCCCGCCGTGCAACGAATGCGCGCCGTCGTTCAGGCCGAGCTGAAAATGCTCGCCGTCGATGGCGAAGCGGCCGCGCGCCATGCGATTGGCATGCCGGCCGACGATGGTGCCCAGGTGCGGATGCGGCGCCTCGTAGTCGGCCAACGTCTCGAAGCCGAGCACGACGTTGTCGATCTCGCCATGCCGGTTCGGCACGCGCAGCGCGGTGACGATGCCGCCGAGGTTGATGGCGCTGAGCGCGAGGCCCTCGCCGTTGTCCAGCGTGTACTCGCGCACCTCGCGGCCATCGGCGAGATGCCCGTACACGCGGCTGCGCAGGCTGGCGCTGCCTGTCATCGCCCGTGCGCGAAACGCGCCTCCGGCAGGCCGCGCCGCCCCGGCTCAAGCACGAAGACCCCGCCCGCGTGCGGCTCGCGCGCCAGCGCCTCGGCGCCCAGCCCGATGCGAGCCGAGGTCACGTAGAGCTGATCCAGCAAGGCACCGCCGAAGGCCGGGCAAGTGAGCCGCGAGGCCGGTAATTCGAAGCGCGCCGATTCGACACCCGTGGCGTCGTAGCGCACCACGTGGCCGCCTTCCCATTGCGCATTCCACAAGCCGCCGTCCGCATCGACCGTGGAGCCGTCGGCGAAGCCCTCATGCGCCGACAGCTGCACGAAGACCTGCGGCGTGCCGATGCGGCCGTCCGCGCCGTAGGCCACGCGCCAGATCGTGCGCGTCGGCGAATCGGTGAAGAACATGGTCTCGCCGTCAGGGCTGAAGGCGATGCTGTTCGCGACGCCCACCGGAGGCAGCGCAAGCCGCTCGACATGCAGATCCGAATGCACGCGGTAGAAGCCGCCGATCGGCGCCTCCGCGCGGTTGAACATGCCGAAGACGAAGCGTCCCTGCCGGTCGCAGCGGCCGTCGTTGATGCGCGTCTCCGGCTCGCCGGCCTCGACCGGCACGACGGGCGACAGCCTCTCGCTCGCCGTGTCGAAGAGCGCGATGCCCGAAGCCAGGCCCAGCAGCAGGGTCGAATCGCCCTCGCACAGCGCGAAGCTGCCGACGCGCTCCGGCAGCGTCCATTGCCGCACGCCGCCGTCGGTCGCGCGCCAGCGGCTCAGCGTCGAACTCTCGATGTCGGTCCAGTACAGCGCTCCTTCGCGCTCGCACCACAGCGCGCATTCGCCGAGCCGCGCCTGCGCGTCGACCAACAGCCGTGCGGTCACACCCAGCCTCCGTCCACCACGAAGTCCTGCGCCGTGCACATCGCGCTGTCGTCGGCCGCGAGGAACATCGCCATGCGCGCGATGTGCTCGGCCAGGAGTGGCTGGTTGATGCACTGGCCGCGCGCGATCTCGGCGCGCGCCGCGTCGTCGACCCACAGGCGTACCTGCTTCTGCGTCATCACCCAGCCGGGCACCAGCGTGTTCACGCGGATGCCGAAGGGCCCCAGGTCGCGCGCGAGGCTGCGCGTGAGCCCCTGCACCGCCGCCTTCGCGGTGGTGTAGACCGGCATGCCGCCCTGCTTGAGCATCCAGCTCACCGAGCCGAAGTTGACGATCGAGCCGCCGCCTGCCTGGCGCATGTCCGCGGCCACGTTGCGCGCTGCGAAGAACTGGTGGCGCAGGTTCACCGCGATGCCCGCGTCCCAGCTCTCGGGCGTGGTGTCCTCGATGCGGTGGCGGCGGTCGTTGGCGGCGTTGTTCAGCAGCGCGGCGATCGGCCCGAAGTGCTTGCGCACCGCGTCGATCGCGGCCTCCAGCGCGGCGATGTCGGTCAGGTCCGCGGCCACGAAAAGCGGCGGATGCGCGGCACCCGCCAGCCGCGTCGCCAGCGCAGCGCCGGACTTCGCATCGATGTCGATGAAGCCCACCTTCGCGCCCTGCGCGGCGAACTCCTCGACCAGCGTGGCGCCGATGCCTGTCGCGCCGCCGGTGATCAGGGCCGTGCGGCCGGCAAGGCTGGGGTAGCGGGCGAAGGAGGGCATGGCGTCGCTCTGGCAGGAAAGATGGCGCGGATTATGTAGTCATACTTAATTGGATGGCCATGCCGCCCGGCACTGCGCGAGGCGACGCGGGTGCTGGTCGTAGCTGCTGGAGCCCGACCTGGCCTTCCACCGCCGCATCGGCCGAGGCCACCGGCAACGACCTGCTGGCCTACATCGGCAACGTGCTCTCGCATCAAGCTCAGCAGCAAGCACCCCAACACGCACGCGCTCTCGCTGCCGCGCCACAAGGCCATCCTCACTGCGCTGCTGAACCGCGACGCCCTGGGCGCCCGGCAGGCCACGCTGGTGCAGCTGGAGGAAACCCGCGAAGACCTCTCGATGATCCTGCACTCGGGCATCGATCCGCTCTGAATACAACACCGGCCGCGGCGGGCGGTTGCCCGGCGCGGCCGGCTGCGGTCCAATGCACGGCTTTGACTGCGGTCAGGCATGATTCCGCCCGGGCAGACAGCCGTCGGCGCCTGTCGCACTCATTCTTCCGTCAAAGGTCATGCGCGCGTTCTCCCTGCCCAGCCGGCTGGTGCTCTTCGTATCGGCGGCCATCCTTCCCCTGGCACTGACCTGCGGTCTGGCCTTGACGGCACTGCACCGGCAGCAGCAGGCCCAGGTCGAGCAGTCCACGCTCGGGCTGGCGCGGGCGCTGGCGACCGCCGTCGACAGCGAATTGCGCGTCAGCGTCACCGCCTTGCAGGCCCTGGCCGCGATGGAGCCCCTCCAGGCGATGGACGAGGGCGACATGGGCGCCGCCTACGCCCTGGCCAAGGCCGTGCGGGCCTCCCGGCCCGAGTGGCGCGGCGTGCTGCTGATCCGGCCGGACGGCGAACTCCTCTTCGGCTCCGAGCGCCCGCTGGGCGTGCAGGGCGGCGGCGTGGTCGAGCCCGACAGCCTGGCCGAAGTCCTGCGCACCCAGGAGCCCGCGGTCGGCCGGCTGGCACGCGGCCCGGCCGGCACCCTGGCCTTCACCGTGCGCGTGCCGGTGATGCGCGAGGGCGTGCTGCGCTACGTGCTCACGGCCATCGTGATGCCGGACGCCATCAACCGCGTGTTCGCCCGGCAGCGCGTGCCCGACGGCTGGGTCGTCTCGGTCTTCGACGGCGCCAACCGCCGGGTCGCCAGTTCGCGCGGCCCGAAGTTCGTCGGCACCGCGCCCAGCGAGAGCCTGCAGGCATTGCTGACACGGACCGAGGGCCGCCGCGACGCCGTCGGCGCCTCCCTGACCATCGACGGAGCGCCGGTCCAGTCAGCCATCGCGCGCGTGGAGTGGGCGCGCTGGACGGTCACCCTCGGTGCGCCGCTGGCCGCCACCTCGCGCTTCGTCCTGGATTCGATCTACGCCTATGGCGGCGGCCTGCTGGTGTCGCTGATCCTCGGCAGCCTCGCGGCCTGGGGCCTGTCGCGCAGCATCACGCGGCCGATGGCGCGGTTGCGTGACGAAGCCACGGCGCTCGGGCGCGGCGAATCGGTCGCGCGGCATGAAAGCGGCGTGGCCGAGATCGATGCCGTCTCGCACGCGCTGGTCGACGCGGCCGCCACGCGCTCGCGCGGCGAGGCCGAGCGCGAGCAGTTGCTCGGCGCCGAGCGCGTCGCGCGCGACGCCGCCGAGAAGGCCGAGCACCGGCTGCAGCAGCTCGTCAGCGCGAGCGCGCGTCTGTCGCTCTCGCTAGAGGAGGAGTCCACGCTGGCCGCCATCGCCTCCGTCATCGTGCCGGAGGTCGCCGACATCTGCCGCATCGACCTGCTCGACGCCGACGGGGTGCTGCAGCGCAAGCTGACGTACCACGCCGATCCGCGCCGCGCGCAGCAGATCATCGACGCCGTCAGCACGCGGGTCGCGCCGGCCGACACGCCGGGCTCCTTCCCCTGGGCCATCGCCACCGGCAAGACCTTCCTGCACAACATCGAAGACCCGGAGGTGAACCAGATTGCCGAGCCGCAGATGCGCGAGTTCGTGCGCACCTTCGGCATCTGCGGCGCCTGCGTGGTGCCGCTGGTCGCGCGCGGCCGCACCATCGGCGCCATGGCGGCGCTGCAATCCGAATCCGGCCGCCGCTTTTCCGCCGAGGACGGTGCGCTGGTCGGCGAACTCGCGCAGCGCGCAGCGATGGCGCTGGACAACGTGCGCCTTTTCGCCGAGGCCAAGGCGGCACTGGCGGAGGCGAAGGTGGCCAACCGCGCGAAGGACGAATTCCTCGCCATGCTGGGCCACGAGCTGCGCAACCCGCTGTCGCCGATCGTGACGGCGCTGGAACTCATGTCGCGCCGCGACAGCACGGTCTTCCCGCGCGAGCGCCAGATCATCGAGCGCCAGGTGCGGCATCTTGCGCGCATGGTCGACGACCTCCTCGACGTCTCGCGCATCATCTCCGGCAAGATCCACCTGAACATGGAGCCGCTGGACTTGCGCGACGTCATCCACCGCTCGCTGGAGCTCACGCTGCCGGCCCTGCAGCAGCGCGAGGCCATGCCCTGGGTCAGCGTGCCCGACCGGCCGGTGCTGGTGAAGGGCGATCCGCTGCGCCTGGCCCAGGTGGTGTGCAACCTGCTGCAGAACGCGGCCAAGTTCACGCCGCGCGATCGCCGCATCGGCATCGCGCTCGAGCCCGCCGGGGGCAGGGCGCTGCTGTCGGTCAGCGACGAAGGCATGGGCATCCCGGAAGCGCTGCTGCCGCATGTCTTCGAGCGCTTCGTGCAAGGGGAGCAGGCGCTCCAGCGCGCCAGCGGCGGGCTGGGCCTGGGCCTGCCCATCGCGCAGAGCCTGGCCCGGCTGCACGGCGGCCTGATCCGCGCCGAGAGCGAGGTGGGCAAGGGCAGCCGCTTCACGGTGGAACTGCCCATCATCGAGGAAGCCGCCTCGGCCATCGCGCCGGAGGCGCCCGCCTCGGCGCGCGCCACGCGCGCCATCCGCCTGCTGCTGGTCGACGACAACCTCGATGCGGCGGACGCGCTGGCCCAGTTCCTGACGCTGGAAGGGCACGAAGTCCGCATCGCCGGCAGTGCCGAGGAGGCGCTGGACCTCCTGCGCCAGGACGTGCCCGAAGCCGCGATCCTCGACATCGGCCTGCCGGGCATGAACGGCTACGAGCTCGCGCAGAGCCTGCGCGCCGAAGAACGCACGCGCGCCATGGTGCTGCTGGCCCTCACCGGCTACGGCCGTGACCCGGACCGCCGGCAGGCGATGGACGCCGGCTTCGACGACCACTTCGTCAAGCCCGTGCAGCTCGATGCCTTGCTGCGGCGGCTGCAGCAGCTTCTCCAGCCGGCCCCTTGACATTGCCGGCGCCGCCGCAACCTGCGAAGCCTGTTGGAGATCTTCGATGGGTGCACGCGAGCCAATTCCTGGAATAGAGAACGTTCAGCCGGACGACGAACTGCTGGACGCGTATTCCGAAACCGTGGCCTCGACCGTGGAGCGGGCACGCGACGCCGTCGTCTTCATCGCCGCGCGCGGCCCGCAGCAGGGCGGCACCGGCTCCGGCTTCGTCTTCACGCCCGACGGCTACGTCCTCACCAACTCGCACGTGGTGCGCGGCGCCGCGACGCTGGAAGTGTCGCGGCCGGACGGCACGCGCGCCGAGGCGCAACTGATCGGCGACGACGTCGACACCGACCTTGCCGTGCTGCGCATCGGATCGAGCCGCTTCCTGCCGCACCTGGAGCTGGGCGACTCCGCGAAGCTGCGTGTCGGCCAGATCGCCATCGCCATCGGAAGCCCGCTGGGCTTCACCCATAGCGTGACGAGCGGCATCGTGTCGGCCCTCGGCCGCTCGCTGCGCTCCGCGAGCGGCCGGATGATGGACAACATCATCCAGACCGACGCCGCGCTCAACCCCGGCAACTCCGGCGGGCCGCTGCTGGATTCGCGCGGCCGCGCCATCGGCGTGAACACCGCCATCATTCGCGGCGCCCAGGCGCTGAGCTTCGCGGTCGCCATCAACTCCGCGAAGTGGGTGGTGCCGCAGTTGCTCGCGCACGGGCGCGTGCGCCGGGCCTTCATCGGGCTGTCGGGCTCGACGGTGCCTGTCTCGCGGCGCGTGTCCCGCTTCCTGGGCGTCGAGCAAGGCAGCGCCGTGCTGGTGTCGGAAGTGCAACCCGACTCGCCAGCCGCGAACGGCGGCCTGCGCACCGACGACCTGCTGGTCGGCATCGACGGCTTTCCCGCGCGCAGCGTGGACGACCTCCAGCGCTTGCTCGACGCTTCGCGCATCGGCAAGCATTGCGTGGTGCGGGTGCTGCGCGGGGCGCGGCAGCTCTACCTGAACGTTGTTCCCCAGGAAATCGCACGCGCCTGAGAGGGGTCAGCCCCTTCGCGCCACGCCCGCCGTGCTGCCGCGCACGATCAGCCCGAACTGCACCGGCGTCATCTCGACCACCGGCCGCCCGGCGATGCGGCCCAGCAGGTACTCCGCCGCGCGCGTGCCGACCTCTTCCACCGGAAGCCGGATGGTGGTGAGCGGCGGCGCCAGATGCGCGGCGAACTCCACGTCGTTGATGCCCGTGACCGAAAGATCCTGCGGCACGCGCAGGCCGCTCGCGAGCGCCTCCACCAGCGCGCCGAAGGCGAGCGTGTCGGTGCCGCAGATGACGGCCGTCGGCCGGCGCGGCGATTGCAGCAAGGTGCGAAGCGCGAGCTGGCCGTCGACGATCTTGTGCGAGCGCTCGATCAGCCGCTCCTGCGGCAGCTCCACGCCGCGCTCGGACAGCGCGGCGCGGATGCCGGCCAGGCGCGCGGCGGCGCGGTCGCTGTGGTCCGAGTACTGCGCGATCACGCCGAACTCCGTGTGGCCCAGGTCCAGCAGGTAGTTGGCGACGGTGCGGCCGATGGCGTGGTTGTCGAAGCCGACGCAGGGATGCGCGTCGTCCAGCACCCAGGTGTTGACGTAGGGGATGCGCTTGGCGTCCAGCATCTCGTACACGCCCGGCGCGTGGCGCGCGCCGACCAGCAGCATGCCCGCGATGCCGTGCGAGGCCATGGCCTGCACCTGCCGCAGCTCCTCCTGCGGGTCGTAGTTCGAATTGGCCAGCAGCAGGGTGTAGCCGGCCTCGTTCAGGCGCTTCTGCAAGGCCGCCACGCCATTGGCGAAGTTGGCGTCTTCCAGCGTCGGCACGATGGCGCCGATGGTCATGAAGCGCTGCGACGCCAATGCGCGCGCGGCGGCGTGCGGCGTGTAGTGCAGCTTCTCGGCGGCGGCCAGCACGGTCTGGCGCAGTTCCGGCGCGACAGTGGCCTTGCCGTTGAGCACGCGCGAGACCGTCGCGACCGAAACGCCCGCCGCCAGCGCGACCTCGCGCACCGTGTTGCCCCCGCCCTTCGGCCGGGGCATGCGCGCCTTGGGTGAAAGAGGACCAGCGTCCGACGTGTCGCCGGGATTCGTCATGCGTGAGTGGCTCCCTGCCAGGAAATTCGGCAGCGGGGGATTCTGCCAGGGGTGCCGCCGCCCGCCGCTCAGCTTGCCGGCTTCCTCGTGCGCTCGTAACGCGCCACGTTGTCCGCGTTCGGCGGATAGAGCCCCGGCAGCGCGGCCCCGCTTTCCACCTCGGCCAGCACCCAGGCTTCGAGCTGCTCCTGCTCCGGGCCGGACGCGAGCACCTCGTCGAGGTAGGCGTCGGGGATCAGCACCGCGCCGTCGTCGTCCGCCACCACGATGTCGCCCGGGAACACGGCGACACCACCGCAGGCCACCGGGTCCTGCCAGTTGACGAAGGTGAGGCTGGCCACGGCCGCGGGCGCCGCGGTGCCGCGCGCCCAGGTCGGCAGCCCGCTGGCCACCACGCCCGTGATGTCGCGCACCACGCCATCGGTCACCAGCCCGGCGACGCCGCGAACGTGCATGCGCGCGCACAGGATGTCGCCGAAGATGCCCGCGTCCGTCACCCCCATGGCGTCGACCACGGCGATACAGCCGGCCGGCATCTGCTCCACCGCCACGCGCGTGGAGCGCGGCGAGGACCAGGCCTGCGGGTTGGAAAGATCCTCGCGCGCCGGAATGAAGCGCATCGTGAAGGCACGCCCGGCCACGCGGCCCTGCTTCGGCCCGAGCGGCGCCGGCCCGCGCAGCCAGACGTTGCGCAAGCCCTTCTTGAAGAGGATGGTGCTGATGGTCGCGGTGGTGATGGCGCACAGCGCCTGCACGACCTCGGGGGCGAGGGAAAGATCCTGGGTGTCCATGGAATGCTCCGGGAAATCGGTCGGGTTCAGACGCTGGCGATGAGCCCGCCGTCCACGCGGACCACCGAGCCGGTGAGGTACGAAGCCGCGTTGCTCGCCAGGAAAGCGACCACCTGCGCGTATTCCTGCGGCGTGCCGTAGCGGCCCATGGGAATGCTGCCGGTGCTCTCGGCCGTCACGTCCGCCACCGCGCGGCCTTCGCGCTCGGCCTTGGCCTTGTCGAGGAAGCGGATGCGGTCGGTCTCGATGCGGCCGGGCAGCACGATGTTGGCCGTGATGCCGTGCGGCGCCACTTCGCGCGCCAGCGTCTTCGACCAGCCGACCAGCGACAGCCGCAGCGCGTTGGAGATGCCCAGGTTCGGAATCGGCGCGACCACGCCCGAAGAGGTGCTGGTCACGATGCGGCCCCAGCGGCGCTCGCGCATGCCGGGCAGCACGCGGTCGGTGATCTTGATCACGGCCAGCACCATCGACTCGAAGCTCGCGCGCCAGGTCTCCTCGCTCTGTCCGGCCGCGGGCGTGGGCGGCGGGCCGCCGGTGTTGTTGATGAGGATGTCCACCGGGCCGAGTTCGCGCTCGACGGCGGCAACGTGGGCGTCGATGGAGGCGAGATCGCCCAGGTTCCACACCAGCGGCAACGCGCGCGCGCCTGCCTGCCGCACCGCCTGCGCGCTGCGCTCCAGCGCCTCGGCATTCACGTCGGCCAGCGCGACATTCGCGCCCTCGGCCGCCAGCGTGGCCGCGATCGCGCCGCCGAGGCCGCCGCCGGCGCCCAGCACGAGCGCGGTGCGCCCCTTCAGTCCCAGATCCATGTGTTCACTCCTTGTGGCGTGCGCGTCAGCCGCGCAGGAAATCGAAATCGCAGCCGTCCTCGGCTTGCAGCGTGCTGCGCTGGTAGAGCAGCCCGTAGCCGCGCCTGGGCAGTGGCTCGGGCGGCGGCATCGCGGCGCGGCGCGCGGCGAGCTCCGCCTCGTCGACCAGCAGGTCCAGGCGCGACTCGCTCACCGAGATGCGGATGCGGTCGCCGTCGCGCACCAGTCCCAGCGGCCCGCCGGCGGCGGCCTCGGGCGAGACGTGCAGGACGACCGTGCCGTAGGCCGTGCCGCTCATGCGCGCGTCCGAGATGCGCACCATGTCCTTCACGCCGGCCTGTGCCAGCTTGGCCGGAATCGGCAGGTAGCCCGCCTCGGGCATCGCGGCGCTGCTGGTCGGGCCCGCGTTCTGCAGCACGAGGAAGTCATCGGCCGTCACGTCCAGGTCCGGCGAGTCGATGCGCGCGGCCAGGTCCGCCAGCGAACTGAACACCACCGCGCGGCCAGTGCGCTCGAACATGCGCGGGTCGGCCGCCGAGCGCTTGATGATGCAGCCCTTGGGCGCCAGCGTGCCGAAGAGCGAGGCCAGCCCGCCCTGGGGCTGGATGGGCTGGTCGAAGCTGCGCACCACCGCGCGGTCCACCCAGGGCGACTCGCCCGCCAGGCGCTCGCCCAGCGTCTCGCCCGTCACGGTGATGCAATCCAGGTGCAGCAGCGGCTTGATCTCGCGCAGTACCGCGCCGATGCCGCCGGCCGCGAACAGGTCCGACATGTAGTGCTGCCCCGTGGGCTTCAGGTCCACCAGCACCGGCGTGGTGTACGAAAGCTCGTTGAGCCGGCGCAGCGAGACCTCGATGCCACGGCGCCCCGCGATGGCCGTGAGGTGGATCAGCGCGTTGGTCGAGCCGCCGATGGCCAGCAGCACGCGCAGCGCGTTCTCCACCGACTTCTCCGTGATGATCTGGCTCGGCCGGATCGGGTGCAGCGCCAGCTGCACCGCCTGCCGCCCGCTGGCCTCCGCCGCGCGCAGCCGGTCCGAATGCACCGCCGGGATCGCCGCCGTGCCGGGCAAGGACATGCCCAGCGTCTCCGCGATCGAAGCCATGGTGCTGGCCGTGCCCATCACGCCGCAGGTGCCGGCGGTGGCGGCGAGCTTGCCTTCCACCTCCTGGATGGCCTCGCCGCCGATCTCGCCCGCGCGGAACTTGCCCCAGAAACGGCGGCAGTCCGTGCACGCGCCCAGCCGCTCGCCCTGGAAGGGCATCGGCAGCATCGGCCCCGGCACCAGCTGGATCGCCGGCACGTCGGCCGACGCGGCGCCCATCAGCAGCGCGGGCACCGTCTTGTCGCAGCCGCCCAGCAGCACCACCGCGTCCATCGGCTGCGCGCGGATCATCTCCTCCACATCCATCGACATCAGGTTGCGGAACTTCATCGTCGTCGGGCTGGTGAAGGATTCGCCCAGCGAAATGGTGGGGAAATCCAGCGGCAGCCCGCCGGCGGCAAGCACGCCGCGCTTGATGGCCTCCACGATCTCGGGAAAGTTCCGGTGGCAGGGGTTGAAGCCGCTGGCCGACTGCGCGATGCCGACCACCGGGCGCGTCAGCATTTCCTGCGAATAACCCGCCTGCTTGGCGAAGGTGCGGCGCAGGTAGAGCGAGAAATCGGCGTCGCCGTAGTTGGTGAGGCCCCGCGAGAGGCCGATGGGGGTGGTGGTCAAGGCTGTGTGTCCTGTGGGGTCAGTCGATCTTGGCGCCGGAGACTTTGACGGCGTTCGCCCATCGTGCCAGTTCCTTGTGGAGGAAGTCGCCGAACTGAGCCGGCGTGCCGCCCGCCGGCTCCGAGCCCTGCTGCGCGAGCTTCTCGCGCAGGCCGGGGTCGCGCAATGCCGTGTTGATGGCGGCGTTGAGCTTTGCCACGATGGGCGCCGGCGTGCCCGCCGGCACGGCAATGCCGTACCAGGCCGTGGCCGTGAAATCCGGGAAGCCGGCCTCGGCGGCGGTGGGCACCTCCGGCAGGGCGGGCGAGCGCTTGGGCGAGGTGACGGCCAGCGCGCGCAACTTCTGCGAACTCAGGAAGGGCGCGGCGATCGGCACGCCTTCCACCACCACCTGCAACTGGCCCGCCAGCAGGTCGGTGATGGCGGGTGCGCCGCCACGGTAGGGCACGTGCACCATGTCCGCGCCGGTCTGCGCCTTGAGCAACTCGAAGGCCAGGTGCGAGATGCTGCCCGCGCCCCCGGTGCCATACGAAATGCGACCCTTGTCCTTCTTGCCCTGCGCGATGAGCTCGGCCAGGGTCTTCGCCGGCTGCGAGGGATGCACGAGCACCACCAGCGGGCTGGTCGAGACCAGGCCGACCGGCGCCAAATCGCGCTGCACGTCGAAGGCAAGCTTGGGGTAGAGCGCGGGGTTGATGCTGAGCGAACCCGTGTTGCCCATCAGCAGCATGTAGCCGTCCGGCGCGGCCTTGGCGGCGGCATCGGTCGCGATATTGCCCGCCGCGCCGGAGCGGTTCTCGACCGTGATCGGCTGGCCCAGCGTCTTCTGCATCTCCACGGCCATCAGGCGTGCCGCGATGTCCACGCCGCCGCCGGGCGGGAAGCCGACCAGCATGCGGATCGGCCGCTCCGGATAGCCCTGGGCGGCCGCCGGCGAGACCACCGCGGCGGCGAGAAAGGCGCAGCAGAGCAAGCGGCGTGCGACGGCGGGAAGGGGAGGGAAAGACATGGCGACTCCACGCGTTGTAATGAGAAAGCGGTTTCTCAAATACTAACGATGAGTACAGCAGCGAGCATTGCGGGGAAACCCTAGACGAGTCGATCGAGTCCATGGCGGCGTGGCGCAAGAGCAGGATTCTAGGGTTCCCCCGAATCCGATGCCGGAACTGTGGACGGCAGAATTGAGTAAGCGGTTTCTCAAGACCGCCTCGACATGCCCAAGGAGACACCCATGCCAACCCCCGCATCCACCCGCCGCCGTTTTGCCGCGCAATGCCTTGCCTTCGCCGCCGCGCCGGCCTTGCCGCTGGCGGCAAGCGCCGAGCCCGGCTTTCCTCAGCGCCCGATCCGCGTCATCTTCGGATTCGCGGCCGGCGGCGGCACCGATGCCGTGGTGCGCGCGATCAGCCAGAAGCTGTCGGATGCGCTGGGCGTTCCGGTGATCGTCGACAACCGCCCGGGCGCCAACGCCAACATCGCCGGCGAGGCGGTCGCCCGCGCCCCGGCCGATGGCTATACCTTGCTCTACAACACCTCGTCGATCGTCATCAGTCCGTACCTGTATGCGCAACTGGGCTACGACCTGAACCGCGACCTCGCGCCGCTGGCGCTGACGGCGAGCATTCCGCTGGTGCTGGTGGCGTCGCCGAACGCGCCGTTCTCCAACGTGCAGGAGTTCGTCGCCTACCTCAAGGCCAACCCGGACAAGCTGACCTACGGGTCCTCGGGCGCCGGCAACATCACGCACCTTGCCGCGGTGCAGGTGCTCCAGGCCACCGGCACGCGCGCCGTGCACGCACCCTACAAGAGCGAGGCGCCAGCGCTCAACGACCTGCTGGGCGGCCACATCGACTTCTACGTCGGCAATGCCAACGCCATCATTCCGCAGGTGAAGGAGAAGCGGCTCAAGGGCCTGGCCGTCACCAGCCTGAAGCGCATCGACTCGATCCGAGACGTGCCCACGCTGGCCGAGACGGTCGCGCCCGGGCTGGACCTCGGCGCGTGGTCCGGCTTCATGACCCCTGCGCACGTGCCGGCCGACGTGACGGCGCGGCTGGGCGGTGCGCTGGAGAAGGTGCTGCAAGACCCGGCGCTGCGCGCGCGGATCGCCGCGACCGACGCCGAAATCCGATGGGCGGGCGCGTCGCAGTACGGGGAGTTCATGCAGGCCGAATTGCGCCGCTGGGGGGCGGTGGTGAAGGCGGCCGGCCTGAAGCCTCTCTAGGCTTCGACGCCCCGGCCCTTCAAGCGCAGGCTGGTGAGTGGGTGATGTAGGCGACCGCAATCACCAGCGCGTAGACGATGATCAGGACCGCCGCCACGGTCCATGTCGACAAGTCGTCCTGTACGGGCAATTCCCAGTGGTCGATCCATTTGCCGTCCGAAGCATGCGAGGGGTTCGCTGCTGGGGCGGGCGGCGCGACGCGGTTCGTCGGGCCTTGCGTTGGCTCGTACACTCCGTCGGCTTCGAGGTTTTTGCTCTCCGAGGCGGTAGGCGCTGCCCTGCGCGTCGGCATTCTTGACGCAGCGGTGCTTGGCCGAAGCCATCGCCCAATCAACGTTGCGTTGCGACTAAATATCCTCCGCACTTTTGCGAGTTGACGCGAGGCGAAATGGCCTCGGCGAGCTTTCTGCATTGTTCTCTCCCAAGAAACGAAATTTGAAGCATCAAGCGTGATGAACGTAAAACGCATCCGCTAACTCTTATAAACAGAAATTTGCAACAGCATATCAATGTTGTTGCAGATTTACGTGATTTTCAAATCTGAAGAATTCTTTTGTAGATTTTTTGTTTATTGATTTTGCTTTTGAATTGCTTTTTGGTAGCGAAAAATGATTAATGAAAATCAACTTTCCGGCTATGAATGGTTGTCCGTGCCCATGTGGGTGTTCGATTGCCAAGCGCTCAGGATCACGTGGGCGAACAACGCCGCGTTGGGCTTCTGGGATGCCGCGTCGCTCGATGAACTCCGCACGCGGTCATTCGACGACGTCACCCGGGTCACAAGGGAGCGTCTTGACCTCGCGCGCAGGGCTGCGTGCTCAGGCCAATGTCTGGAGGAATACTGGACGCTCTACCCGGGCGGCCATGCAAAGGAAGTGCTCTTGCAGAGCAACGTGGTGGTCAACTCCGAAGGACCAACCCATGGCTTGCTGTTCGTTGCCAACAACCTGAAGGCTTTGCCTGACACGGAGCGACGCGGCGTTCAAGTCTTGCTCTACACGCCGCTGCTGGTGGCTCTCTACGCATTCAGTGGCAGATTGCTCTATGGCAATCCCGCGGCCGTCAGGGCTTGGGGAAATCTTGAGAATGTGTCGCAACCCCTGTTCTTGCAAGAGACCTTCGCCAATCCTGCGGATGCCAGATTGATCGTCGAGTACATCAACCAGGGAAATATCTTTCGCGGTGAATGCGATATGCGCACCGTCGCGGGGGTCAGAACCTTCGACCTCACCTGCCATCCCGGAATCGATCCGGTCAGCGGGGAAAAGGCCATCGGCCTCAGCGCCACGGATGTCACCGAGCACATTCGTGTAGGCAAAAAGCCCGGTCGTTGCCATGTGATGAACGGATTTGGTCACCACACGACATGGCATTCTTTGGCCTCCAATGTGAATATGCGCATCTTCCGCAGCCGGATCGATATTTTCTGCGGATGAGGTCTCCCGCAGCATTTTTGAAACGGTCGTATGGAACCGGTGCGCAATCTGCGTCAGTTCGTCGAGTGAAAAATCCCCCTGATTCATCAGCCTTCTTCTGGCTGTATCTTTGCTGGATTTTATAATTTCGCTGACCAGGGGCGCCCAGCTTTCCTCGGGAATGCTCAGCCTGCTCAACAACTCTGTCACCAGTTTGGGAGAAGAAATGTCATTAGTCATACAAAATTTCGACTGAATTATTGAGGTTGAACGCCTCGTCTCATCCTATCGATCTCGGTACGCGAGATTGAAAGAACCCCAATGCTTCTGAATGAAGCAAAAAGTTATCGAAAAGCATGCTCGAATATCGTACAACTCCGGCGCCGAGCGCCGAAAATTTAACATTCAAGAACGGTCGACAGAATTCGCTGGGGCCGAAGGAGGTGAGAATAAGCGTAAAAGCGATATCTCTGAATGCGCGGGATATCGGTATTGTGTCCGGGCAATATCCATCGACTGCGGGAAGATCGCTCGTCCCTTGCTCGGACGGCGCGGGGGTCGTGATGGAGATCGGCAAGGAGGTGTTCGAAGTCACTCCCGGCGAGCGGGTGGTCGGTGGCTTCTTCCGCGACTGGCACGATGGGCACCCCGCAACCGGCGCACTGAAGGCGACGTATGGCTGCGAAGTCGATGGCTGGCTGACCACCGAGGCCGTTGTCGACGCACGAGCGCTGGCCAGGATCCCGGAGTCGCTCGATTTTTCCGACGCAGCTTGCGTTCCCTGCGCGGCGGTCACGGCCTGGTCTGCGATGTTCAATTCTTCTCGTCCCAAGAAAGGTTCCACGCTCGTCATCCAAGGTACGGGCGGCGTCGCGGTCTGGGCCTTGCAGTTCGCCGCTGCCGCCGGGCTTCGGTCCATCGTGACCACGTCGTCGTTCGAAAAGCTGAAGCCGCTCGGCGCGCTTCCCGTCCACCGGGTCATCAACTACGTCGAGACCCCGGATTGGTCGCGGGAAGTGCTGGATCTCACCGACGGGCAAGGTGCGGATCTGGTCTTGGAGCTCGGCGGCAGGGAAACCATTGCCCACTCGCTCAAGGCCGTTCGCACCGGTGGCGAGATCGCGGTGATCGGCGGTTTGTCCGGCTGGGACTATCCCTCCCTCTCGGCGCTGGAGATCGTGATCCGCCAGGTATCGATCCGCGGGGTCAACGTGGGCAGCACGGCGGATCTCAGGGACACGCTCTCGCTCATTGAAAAGCACAAGATCAAGCCCGTCATCTCCGCGCGCTACAAGTTCTCCGATGCCAAGAAGGCTCTTCAGGACTTCGCCAGGTTCAAAAATGCCGGGAAGGTCGTGATCGAACTTCCGGATTGATTTCCTCCGGCCCGGTGACCAGCCTGAATCTCGGGCGGGTGACGCCGTCGACGGTCACCTCTTCGAAAAACATGGCACGCGGGCGAACCCACCAGCCCGTGTCCTTGTCGATCTGCCTGTAGACGACAAGTTCTTCCTCGGTTTCGCTGTGGCGGGCATGGTGGAGCACTTCGTATTCCCCGCCTTTGTAATGCCTGAAGCGGCCGAGCGGTGTCTGGGGAAGGGGTTTTGTGGGTGGATGCATGGTGTTGGCTGTCCGCAACGCGTCGGTTATTGAATTGGAATGTACACAATCAAAAAAAAGGCTTCCGAAGAAGCCAAAGATCCGGAAGGATCAGTCGATGGGCGGGTCGAGTCACCGGCCCGGCCATTGACTCGGCCAGTGTATTTGTAGAAATACGAAGACCGGTGAATCACCTCGCCGGCATGGGGAAATCTTTTGAATGAATTGGTTCTGAAGGGTGGGCAGGCGGAAAACTGCGAACCATATATTTAGCTGAAAAGAAAACTGAAATCGTCTAAAACTTAATTCGGATTCCATGTTCGGCCCAGCCCTCCCGTTCTCGCACGCCGGCGCGAACTCATGGCGTCCCGCCGGGTTGTCGGCCCGCTCGGCGCCGCCCTGGGTGGGGTCGATGAGTCCGATCTACCCCCTTCGCTCGGCTGACACCGCCCATCGGCCATGGCACCATCCTTGCGACCGAACCGTGGGAAGGAGAGTCCGGGCATGCCGCTTCGACAGCAGATCCGCTTCTGCACCGCGCCCGACGGCGTGCGGATCGCCTATGCCACGAGTGGCAAGGGCCCGAGCCTGCTGAAAGTCGGCAACTGGCTGTCGCATCTCGAATTCGACCTCACCAGCCCGGTGTGGGGTCATCTGCTGGAGGCGCTGTCGTCGCGCCACACGCTGGTGCGCTACGACCAGCGCGGCACGGGCCTGTCGGACCGCGAGGTCGAGAACATGTCCTTCGACGTGTGGCTGCGCGACCTGGAGACCGTGGCCGACGCGGCCGCCCTGGATCGCTTCCCGATGCTGGCCATCTCGCAGGGCGCGGGCCTGGCCATCGCCTACGCCGCGCGCCATCCGGAGCGCGTCTCCCACCTGGTGTTGCACGGTGGCTATGCGCGCGGGCGGCGTTTGCGCGGCGGCGGGCCGGCTTTCGACGAGGAGGCGGAGATGCAGGCCAAGCTCATGGAACTCGGCTGGGGGCGGCCGGACGCGGCCTTCCGCCAGTTCTTCACCAGCCAGTTCCTGCCGCAGGGCACGCCCGAGCAGCACCACTGGTTCAACGAGCTGGAGCGGGTGTCGACCTCGCCGCGCAATGCCGCGCGCATGCTGCGCATCTTCGACCTGTACGACGTGGTCGCGTTGCTGCCGATGGTGCGGTGCCCCACGCTCGTGCTGCACTCCACCGGCGACCTGCGCGTGCCTTTCGACGAGGGTCGGCTCATCGCGGGTGGCATCGAGCAGGCGCGCTTCGTTCCGCTCGACAGCATGCACCACCTGATGCTGGAGCAGGACAAGGTGTGGCCGCGCTGGGTGGAGGAGGTGCAGGACTTCCTCGGCATGCCCGCCGCGGAGGCGGACGCGCATCCGGCGCTGGCCCAGCTGACTGCGCGCGAGCGCGAGGTGCTGGAGCTCATCGCGCAGGGGCGCGACAACGCGCAGATCGCGGCCGTGCTCGCGCTCAGCGAGAAGACGGTGCGCAACCACATCACCGGCGTGTTCGCGAAGCTGCAGGTGGAGAACCGCTCGCAGGCCATCGTGCTGGCGCGCGAGGCCGGCCTGGGCCGGGCGTCCTGAGCCACCCGGGACTGTCGTCCCGGGCGCATGCGCGCCTTGCGCCGTCCCGGCGCGCGAACCGGGACCAGGGTCTCATGGGCCGCGAGGGCTCTTCCTCGAACAATGAGCTCTCTTCCAACAAGACACGTTCATCCGAAGGAGCCCGTCATGATGCAGACCCAAGCCATCTCCGTCCGCCCCGCGCCCGCCGCGCGCTACGCGAAGTGCATCGAGAACTCGAAGCGCATCCGCTGGGACATCGACCGCGACGTGATCCGCGGCCGCGCCTTCGACTCGCGCGAGACCTTCCTGCCGGACGGCCTCTCCTACCTCGACCGGCTGGACTTCCTCAGCCCCGGCGCGCGCCGCTTCCTGAGCCAGATCCAGGGCCGCACCTATGCCAACATGTTCGGCTTGGTCGAGCGCTTCATCGGCGCGAAGGTGCTGGAGTTGAGCCGTGACCACTGGCTCGGCGACCAGACCGCGCTGGAGGCGCTGGTGCGCATGACCGACGAGGAGCTGAAGCACCAGGAGCTCTTCCGCCGCATCGAGCTGCTGACCGCGCGCTGCATGCCGGTGGGCTACCTTTTCGGCCCGGAGCCCAACACGGTCGCGCAATTCGTGCTGGGCAAGTCGACCTGGGCGGTGCTGGCGCTGACCTGCCACATCGAGTTGTTCTCGCAGGTGCATTACCGCGAGAGCATCGCGTGCGCCGACCACATCTCCGGCCTGTTCAAGGACGTGTTCCTCTTCCACTGGAAGGAGGAGTCGCAGCATGCCGTGCTCGACGAACTGGAGTGGCTGCGTGAGGATGCGAAGCTCGGCGTGGAGGAGCGCGACCGTGCCGTGGACGACTTCATCGCGCTGGTGGCGGGCGTCGACGGCATGCTGCAGATGCAGGCAGCGGCCGACACCGCGTACTTCATGGCCAACAAGCCCCAGGCCGGCGTGCTCGACGACGGGGAAGTGAAGAAGATCGGCGACACGATGCTCGCGGCCTACCGCTGGCAATACATCCTCTCCGGCGCCGCGCATCCGCACTTCGTCGAAGTGCTGACGGGCCTGATCACGCCTGCGCAGGGGCAGCGCATCCAGGCGGCGCTCGGCGGGTTGCAGTGAGCAGCCCGGGCGGCATCGCGGAGGCGGTGGCCGGCAAGGTGTCGCCGTCGTCCTGAGTTCCGTGCGCTTATGCGAAAAGGCCATACCCAAGCACGAAGTTCGTCGTTGGCCGCGTGCAGGCTGCTTCGGACAATGGGCGGCCGGCCTTTTACACACGGAGCAACCCATGGCAACCCTTCGACTCGGCGACATCGCCCCGGACTTCACGCAGGACTCGAGCGACGGCCCGGTGCGCACGACGGTCACCTGCCCGGCGAGCACCGGCCGCGATTCGGCGCGGCTCACGCCGCAGTCGAACAGGTAGGCGCGAAACACGACATACGGAAGAGGTGTCTCCTCGTCGCTCCGAAGCGGCGTTCACGGGCCTGGGGGCCCGTTTTTTTGTTCTTGCGCCGATGCGTGGCCGTGGCGGGCGGCGGATCATCCTTCGTCTCAGCGTCACGGCTGACTGCCGTCCTGGTCGTAGTCATATTCGAGGCGCCCGCCCCCCGTCAGATGCAGGTTGGCGTAGTCCTCGCGGCCGGCGGCATCGAAACGGGAGGTCAGGTGGGTCCAACCCGGTTGATCGCTCTGGTTGATGTCGGTCCAGTGGCGGCTGCCATCGTCCATCGACGTGCTGCTCCAGTCGACACGGCCCTGTTCGTAGTGCGTCTCGATGAACGCCCAGGGGTGGCTACCGTTCACGTCCGTGCTGCTGACGGACAGCATCACATGCGCGAGCGCGCCGTGCGCCATGGCCTTCTGCGCATCCCTGATATCGGTCGGCACGATGCGCGCCTCGATGACCAGATCGGAGCCGGCCGGCACGATGTCGAGCAGGGGTTCGCGCGGGCCGATGGCGGCGCCCACGGTGTGTACCTTCAGATCCACCACTTCGCCGTCCACCGGGGCCGCCAGTTGCTGACGCGTCTGTGCGTCGAGCGCGGGACGCAGCGCCTGGTTGGTCTGCGCAAGCAGCGTGGTGACCTCCTTCAATTCATCGGCCGCCGCGCGCGCGAACTCGGTCCGCTGGGCAGAGAGCTTGAGGCGCGTGTCGGCCGCCTTCTGGCGGGCCTGCGAGAGTTGGCTCTGCCCCGCCTGCACGCGCGCGCGATAGTCAGCCACGACCCTTTGCAGTTCGACGAGCCGCGCTTCGGTGATGAAGCCGCTCGCCTTGAGCTTCTCGTTCATCGCGAGGTCTTGCCGTGCGAGCCCGAGAGCCGATTCGGTGGTGGCGATCAATTCGCCTTGCGTCTTCATCTCGCTCTGAATCTGCGAGAGCTGCTCGCTCAGCCACTGGGCCTGCTCCGATTGCTGGCGGGCGCGCGCGGCGAAGAGTTCCTGTTCGCGCCGGGCCAGCAGCGCGACATGTGCCTTCTCCGCCTCGCTGTCGCTCGCGCGATCCTCCGGTTGCTCCAGCGCGTGGAAGTCTGGCACGAAGGGAACGCCGCGCGTCTCGGCGCCCAGTCGCTGCGCCTTGAGGGTGCCCGCGGCCCATTGCTCTCGCAGGGCCTGTGCGCCTGCGGCGACGCGCGCGTCGGCCAGCGTGATGAGGGGCTGGCCCCGCGTCACCCGGTCGCCGTCCTTCACATGGATCGCGGCGACGATGCCGCCCTCGGCGTGCTGCACCGTCTTGCGATTGCCCGCAGACTTCACGGTCCCTTCCGCGATGACGGCGGCGGCGAGCGGCGCGAGTGCAGCCCATGCACTCAGGGCCACGCTCCCCAGGACGGTGCCGCGAATGCCCGCGCGCAGCGCGCGGTGCATCTCCTGTTGCCAGGGTGGTGCGGCGTCAGCGGCGGGATCGTTGGCGGCGGGTTGGTCCAGCACGTTCATGACTGGGCCTCCCGATTGGCGATCAGGGCCTGATTGCGCTTCACCATCCATTGCCGGACCTGCTCGTTCGGGCCGAACTGTTCGATCGCTCCCTGTCCGAGTATCAGCACATGACTCGCGAGTTCGATCAGGTGCGGGCGGTGGGTGATCACGACGACGGTGCGCCCGCGCTCGCGCAGGCCGTGCAGGCAGCGCTCCAGCGCGGCCTCGCCTTCGGCGTCGAGTTGGCTATTGGGTTCATCCAGCACAACGAGGCTGGGCTCGCCCGCGCCCGGCGTCGCGTAGATCGCGCGGGCCAGGGCGATACGCTGGCGTTGCCCGCCCGAGAGGACATGCGCGCCGGCTTCGTTGCCAAGCAGGGTGTCATAGCCCTTGGGGAGAGCCGTGATCAGTTGGTGCGCGCCCGCGCGCTGTGCCGCGAGCACCACCGCATCGCTTTGCGCTTGCGTCAGCTTGCCGATCGGACGCCACAGGCGCGCGATATTGTGAGCCACGGTTCCCGCGTGCAGCAGCACGTCTTCTGGAAGGAAACCCGTGCTCTGTCCGCGGGCCCGGGCCCCGTACTGATGCAGCGCGGCGCCATCGAGCGCGACCTCGCCGTGGGTCGGGGCCTGAACACCCCCGAGCACGCGCGCGAGGGTGCTCTTGCCGCTGCCGCTGGGGCCGAGCACCGCGAGCATGCCCCCGGCCGGCAACTCGAAACTGAGGTTGCGCAGGATGGCCGCGTCGCCCGGTGGTGGCCTGACCCCAACGTGACTCACGCGCAATTCGCCCTTGCTGGGCGGCAGGATCGTCTCGGGCAGTCGATTCGCGGCGTACGCTTCGGACGCCAGTGCATGCCGCAGGCGATGGAGCGCCTCGCGGGCCTCCAATTGCTGCTTCCATCCCCCGACAAGCATCTCCAGCGGCGCGAGTGCCTTGCCCAGAAGGATGCTGCCCGCGATCATCACGCCGCCCGTGGCCAGCCCCTGCAGGACCAGCCAGGCGCCCGTCGCGAGCATGGCGATCTGCAGCGCCTGCCGCGCGAGCTTGCCGATCCCTTTCAGCGCGTGGCCCGGCATGTCAGCCGCCATCTGCGCCATCGTCGCCTCGCGCCTGATGGCGATCAGTGCATTGCCGACCTGGTGTTGCTGTCCATGTGCATGAAGAACGTCGGTGAACGATGCGACTTCGCCGCTCATGTGGTGCGCTCGCACGCAGGCCTGCTCGGCCAGGCCGACCACACCGCGCAAACGCCATTCGGTGAGCCATGCGAGGCCGAGCAGCGCCAGCATGCCCGCGAGGGCCACCGCGCCAAGAAGAGGATGAAAAGCCGTGAGAACCAGCAGATAGACCACGCACCACGGCAGATCGATCAGCGCCAGCAGCGCGGGGCCACCGACGAACGCGCGCAGCGTGCCTATGTCCCGAAAGAGTTGCTGAGCCACCGAGCCCGCCTGAACGGCCGGGACATGAAGCGTCAAGGGCATCAGTGCCCGGGTGAGTTGATCCTCCATGCCGGCTGCACGCGCCGCGTGCCAGCGGACCCGGGCGGAATCGACCACCCACCACGCCGCGAGCGACAAGGCAGCCGCGGCGAGCAACATCCAGAGGGTCGCCATGCTTCGGCTGGAAAGCACGCGGTCGTAGATCTGCAGCGTGACCAGCGTCGGGACCAGCAGGAACAGGTGAACGACCGCGCCAGCCAGGAAGGCGCCGGCCCATTCGGCGGAGCTGGGCCACGCGAGGACGCGCAGTGAGTCCCCTCTGCCTTCGCCCTTCAAGCGGCTCATTGAAGCAACGCTCGACGCGAAGCCGCGCGAAGGCTGTTGGACGCGCATTGAATCAAACGACTGCTCCCCTGGAAAAAGGGATCAATCTAGCCCTGGTCGTCCTGAGCCCACCCTCGTCGCGACGAAAGTTCAGATTTCAATGATCTGACACTCCCGGCCGTACCCGCCTGAACGCTTTGAAGTCCATTGGCTCGGACCTGCTCCAGGGTCGCTCCTGGCACACCGCATGCCGGGCGCCCGCTCAAGACAAGCGACACACAAGCAGAAAAAACACCAGCGCTACTTCTTCTCGCGCGCCACCCGCCCCATCAAGAAGAACTCCGCATTCGGCTGCATCCCGCTGAAGCTGGCCATCCGGTTCGACAGCCCGAAGAAAGCCGTGATCGCCGCGATGTCCCAGATATCCTCGTCGCTGAAGCCGTGCGCATGCAGTGGTGGAAAGTCACGTTCATCGATCTCGTGCGAACGCTCGCAGACCTTCATGGCGAACTCCAGCATCGCGTACTGACGCGGCGTGATGTCCGCCTTGCGCCAGTTCACCGCCACCTGGTCCGCCACCAGCGGCTTCTTCTCGTAGATGCGCAGCAAGGCGCCGTGCGCGACCACGCAGTAGAGACACTGGTTCACCGCGCTCGTGGCCGTGACGATCATCTCGCGGTCGCCCTTGGTGAGCGAGCCTTCCTCCTTCAGCATCAGCGCGTCGTGGTAGGCGAAGAACGCGCGCCATTCGGCCGGGCGCCGCGCCAGCGCGAGGAAGACGTTGGGCACGAAGCCTGCCTTCTCCTGCACCTCCAGGATCGTCTTGCGCATGTCCTCGGGCAGTCCGGCCAGCTCGGCCATGGGGTAGCGTGATGTCATGGGATGTCTCCGTTCGCTTGCGGAAGGACATCATAGGGAAGGTGGCTGCTCCCGCGATGCGATCACGGACAGATCGCTCTCGTCCTTGAGGTCCACGCCGGTGAGCTGGCGACGCAATGCCTCGCGCATCAGCCACGCCAGCTTGAAGGCGGCGAGGCTGTAGGAGAGCCCTTCGGGCCGCACGTTCGAGATGCAGTTGCGCTCCGCGTCGCTGCGCCCGCGTCGTGGCGCGTGCGTGACGTAGATGCCCAGGCTGTCCGGCGAGCTGAGGCCCGGCCGTTCTCCGATCAGCATCACCGCCAGCCGGGCGCCGAACAGTTCGCCCACTTCGTCGGCCAGCGCAACCCGGGCCTGCGTGGCGATGACGATGGGGGCGATGCCCAGTTCCGGGGGCAGGTGCGGGCGCAACGCCGCCAGCAGCGGCACCGCATGCCGCGCGACGGCGAGTGAAGACAGCCCGTCGCCGATCACGATGCAGAGCTCGTGGGCCGCGCCCGCGCCGAGCCGCAGCGTCTGCGCCGCGTCCGGATCGAGCTGGCGTCCGAGGTCGGGGCGCCGCAGGTAGCTGGCGCGGTCGGGCGCGCGGCTGCGTGCCTGCGCCACCTCCCAGCCGCCGGCGCGCAGGCTGTCTTCGAGCGCCGGCACGTCGAGCGCCGCATGGATCGCGTCGCGCGCCATCGCGTGCGCCCAGCCGAAGCGCAGCACCTCGTCCGTCGGCATGCCGGCGCCTGCGCGGCCCAGCGCCAGCCGTGCCGGCGTGGCCTGGCGCCACTCGCTCCAGGGGCTGCGGGTGACGATCTCGTCCGTCATGCGGCCAGGGCCTTCAGCGCCTGCATGTCCGACAGCAGCCGGTTGGAGGAGGGCGGCTCCAGCCGTCCATCGGCGCCCGTGATGCGCATGCGCTGGAGCCAGTTTTCGAACTCCGGCGCGCGCTTCAGGCCCAGCGTCTCGCGCAGGAAGAGCGCATCGTGGAAGGAGGTGCTCTGGTAGTTGAGCATCACGTCGTCCGCGCCGGGCACGCCCATGATGAAGTTGATGCCCGCCGTGCCCAGCAGCACCAGCAGCGTGTCCATGTCGTCCTGGTCGGCCTCCGCGTGGTTGGTGTAGCAGACGTCGCACCCGAGGGGCAGGCCCAGCAGCTTGCCGCAGAAGTGATCCTCCAGTCCGGCGCGGATGATCTGCTTGCCGTCGAAAAGATACTCCGGCCCGATGAAGCCGACGACGGTGTTGATGAGCAGCGGCTTGTAGCGCCGCGCCAGCGCATAGGCGCGCGCCTCGCAGGTCTGTTGGTCGACACCGAAGTTCGCGTCGGCCGAGAGTGCGCTGCCCTGGCCGGTCTCGAAGTACATGAGGTTCTCGCCCACCGTGCCGCGCTTCAGCGACAGCGCGGCGGCGTACGCTTCGTCCAGAAGCTCGGGGGTGACGCCGAAGGAGCGGTTGGTCTTCTCGGTGCCGCCGATCGACTGGAAGACGAGGTCGACCGGTGCGCCGGATTCCACCAGCTTCAGGGTGTTCGTGACGTGGGTCAGCACGCAACTCTGGGTCGGGATCTCGAAGTGCTGGATGACTTCGTCGAGCATGCGCAGCAGCTGGCCGAGCACCGGCATGCTGTCCGAGGCCGGGTTCAGGCCGATCACCGCGTCGCCCGCGCCCATGAGCAGGCCATCCAGCGTCGAGGCCGCGACGCCGCGCAGGTCGTCGGTCGGATGATTGGGCTGCAGCCGCACCGACAGGTGCCCGGGCAGCCCGATGGTGTCGCGAAAGCGCGTGACCACGCTGCATTTGCGCGCGACGGCGATGAGGTCCTGGTTGCGCATGAGCTTCGACGCTGCCGCTGCCATCTCGGGCGTGAGCCCCGGCGCCAGCGCCGACAGCGCGGCCGTGTCCGCGCGCTCCGACAGCAGCCAGTCGCGGAAGTCTCCCACCGTCAGGTGCGCCACCGGCGCGAAGGCCCGTGCATCGTGGCCGTCGATGATGAGGCGTGTGATGTTGTCCTCTTCATAGGGCACGAGCGCCTCGGTGAGGAACCGCGCGAGCGGTGTCTCCGCGAGCACGTGCCGCGCCGCCATCCGGTGCTGCGCCGTCGCCGCGCCGATGCCGGCCAGGTAGTCGCCCGAGCGCGCCGGGCTCGCGACCGCCATGACCTGCTTCAGGTCGTCGAAGACGAAGGCCTGTGAGTCGATGGTGGTGCGGTAGCGCATCGGATGGGTGGAACGTGCTGTCGTGGGACGAAAGGGCGTGCCGTCACGTGGTGGTTGAAAGCATATCGTCCGGCGCCGCCGTCCTGCGTTGTTCGGCCGTCATTCGGAAATAGCCGTAGGCCAATGCCATCAGGATGAGGAAGAGCAGGCTCAGCATGCCGTTGAACCAGATCATCGCGCCCAGGCACACCACGCCCAGCCCGAGCGCGACGGCCGGGAAGACAGGGTAGAAGGGCGCGCGGTAGCTGCGCTCCAGCCCGGGCTCGCCGCGCCGCAGCTTGAAGAGCGCGGCCATGGAGACCAGGTACATCACGATGGCGCCCAGCACGGCCATGGTCACGATGTTGGCGGTCAAGGTCTGGCCGCCGAACTGCACCCACTCGTCGCTGAAGATCGCGGCCACGCCGATGACGCCGCCGGCCACCAGCGCGCGGTGCGGCGTGTTGAAGCGCGGGCTCAGCGCCGCGAAGGTGGCGGGCAGGTAGCCCGCGCGGGCGAGGGCGAAGATCTGGCGCGAGTAGCCCATGATGATCCCGTGGAACGAGGCGATGAGCCCGAAGAGCCCGATCCACACCAGCATGTGCAGCCAGCCGCTGTTGTCGCCCACCACCGCCTTCATGGCCTGCGGCAGCGGGTCGTTGATGTTGGCGAGCTTGCGCCAGTCGCCCACGCCGCCGGCGAAGATCATCACGCCGAAGGCGAGCACCACCAGCGTGAGGATGCCGGTGGTGTAGGCGATCGGGATGGTGCGGTGCGGATCGCGCGCCTCCTCGGCCGCCATCGCCGCGCCTTCGATGGCCAGGAAGAACCAGATCGCGAAAGGGATGGAGGCGAAGATGCCGGAGACCGCGGCGGCATTCAGCACATCGCCGCCCGCCCAGCCGTGGGCCGTGAAGTTCGCCATCGACCAGCCCGGCGTCACCACGCCCATGAACACCAGCAGTTCGAGGATGGCCAGCACCGTGACGAAGAGTTCGAAGGCGGCGGCGATTCCGATGCCGACCCAGTTGAGCCCGACGAAGACCACGTATGCGGCCAGCGCGAACCACTTCGGGTTGATGCCCGGGAACTGCACGTTCAGGTACGCGCCGATGGCCAGCGCGATGGCCGGCGGCGCGAAGACGAACTCCACCAGCGTCGCGAAGCCGGCGACGAAGCCGCCATGGGGCCCGAAGGCCCGCCGCGCGTACGCGAAGGGACCGCCCGCGTGCGGGATGGCGGTGGAGAGCTCGGTGAAGCTGAAGATGAAGGTCGTGTACATGGTCGCGACCAGCACGGTGGCGATCAGGAAGCCGAGGGTGCCGGCCGTGTTCCAGCCGTAGCTCCAGCCGAAGTATTCGCCCGAGATGACGAGGCCGACCGCGATGCCCCAGAGCTGGAAGGGGCCGAGCACTTTTTTCAAACCCGAGGACATGTTGGATTCCCTGGTGAGGCGACGTCTTGGTCTTGCAAGAGCGATGCCATGATGCTTCGCAATAATGGACTGTTTTCACTCATCCAGGAAATCCCGTGCGTTCCTTGCTCATCGCAGCCCTCGCTTCCGTTTGCGCCGTCTCCTCCGCCTGGGCGCAGGCGCCCGTCACCACGGCGAGCGGCCTGGTCTACCAATCCCTGAAGGAGGGCAGCGGCGCGTCGCCCGCGGCCACCGACGTGGTGAAGGTGCACTACCGCGGCACCTTCCTCGACGGCAAGGAGTTCGACAGCTCCTACAAGCGCAACGAGCCGACCGAGTTCCCGCTCAACGGCGTGATCCCCTGCTGGACGGAAGGCGTGCAGAAGATGAAGCCGGGCGGCAAGGCGAAGCTCACCTGCCCGCCCTCCATCGCCTACGGCTCGCGCGGCGCGGGTGGCGTGATTCCGCCCAACGCGACGCTGAATTTCGAGATCGAATTGATCTCCGTCACCAAGCGTTGATCCCGGAGGGCGCCATCACAATTCTGCAGGATTGACGGCGCGGTTCTCACTGAAAATCCGGCCTCCAGCGCAGCGCCTTGTCACGGGCGATGCGGTGGCGTCAAGTGGTCGAAGGCAGCGCGTGTTCGCGACGCGGCATGCCGTTTCAGGGAGCGAAGAAGAATGACAGAGCATCCGCACCGCGAGGTGTGTCAATCCGCGCGCGCAGGTCTTGCGCGCGCGCACTTCCTTTCTTGCCGGCAGTCCGTTCCACGGCCGCGCCCGACTTCCTCTTGACGGTCTGGATTCGTTCCGGCGGCTGCGAATGCGGCCGGGGCGATCTCGTTTCCATCTCCTTCAATAGCAAGTCATGAATCATTTCCATACCTCGCGCGCGCGCCTTCCGCGTCGTCTCGCGCGCATCGCGTCGGCCGCCTGTCTGGTGGCCGCTGGCCTCGCCACCGGCGTCGCCGCGCACGCCCAGTCCGACACGAAAACCCTGAAGGGCGTCTTCACCAGCGTCGACAACGCGCCCGACTGGACGATCGCCGGCTCGCGCTACAACGTCTCCCAGCTGCCGACGACGGACGGCAGCGGCTGGCTGCGCCTGACCAGCCTGGACGACGGCATCATCAGCCTGCTCAAGGCCAATGCCAAGATCGCCTCCGGCGTGCCGGTGCGGGTCGAGTTCGACTGGGTCTACTGGGGCGGCCCCTACGGCAACCTGGCCGTGTACTTCGCGGACGCCAGCGCGCCGTCCGCCGGGAAGAACGGCAAGGGCGGCGCTGCATCGGGCTATTGCGGCATGTCGGGCGCCTACCTCGGCATCGCCATGGACGAGGGCGGCTGGTTCTCGCGCTGGCACTGCGGCCTGGGCGGCGAGGCCGGCATCGCCCAGAGCGGCAACCCGGGACACGGCAACGCCGTCGCCGTGCGGGGCCCCCAGTCCAGCGACTATCCGTACGTGACCAGCGCCTCCATCGACGACCAGGCCCAGATGTGCGGCACCTGCACGGACCGTGACCAGGCCCTGGGCTCCGTGCGTCGCGTGGTGATCGACCTGGTGCCGCGTTCGCCCGCGAACTCCGGCTACGTGCTGAGCGCGAAGGTGAACGGCCGCGAAGTCCTCAAGGGCGTGGACTTCCCCTACGCGCCGCCGGCGGAACTGCTGATGGGCATTGCCTCGACCACGGGAGCGGGTGCGGCGAACAACGAGATCCGCGATCTCAAGGTCAGCGTCCAGGGCACGGTCACGGCGGTCGATTGCCTCAATGGGGTCGGGCCTGACGGCATGTGCATGCCCGTGGAGAACGAGTTCGCGAACTACGCGGTGTGGTCCGTCGTCGACAACGCCGTCGTGGACCAGGCTCCGCCGGAACTGATCGACGGCAACCTGGCCCAGCGGGGCTGGGATGGCAAGCACAAGTCGCCTGCCGTTCCTTCGATCCTGGAGCCGAACAAGTGCTACGAGATGGGCATCCAGTGGCGAAGCGGCGACAAGCGGCCTCCGGAGGTTGAGCAGCTCGTCATCGTGTCGAGACAGGACGACTGGCAGAACGCCGTCGAGCCGTCGGAGAGCATGGTGTTCACCAAGCACGGTGCCGTGGACATCGAGGTCAGCTATTCCACCGATTTCTCGCAGACGTGGAACTCCTTGCCCGCCATCGTCGACAACAACAAGGTGATGCGCGTGCTCGATCTGCCGAAGGGCACCACCATCACCAACGCCCACGTCAGCATCTGCAAGACCGCCGACGGCAAGACGGCGCCGATGACTGAGCTGCTGCTGCGCAAGAAGCTGTAAGCCCCTCCTTCGCGGCGCGGGGCGGCACGCTGATCCGCGCCGTCCCGCCATCGACGAATCGCTCGACACCGTTCACGAAACCGCTGTCGTCCGAGGCAAGGAACACCATCGCCTTGCCGACTTCGTCGGGGGTGCGCACGCGGCCGGGCGCGATGCCCGGTGTCGCGCACCCTCGCGTTGCCCTGCGCCGGAGGCGTGGCGTCGTCAGAATTCTGCAGTTTTGATGCCGCGTTCCCGGCGCAGAATCCAGGGCTCCATCGCGGCGCCTTGTCACAGGCGCCGCGATGGCGTCAGGAAGATCGAAGGCGCCACGTGTTCGCGACGCGGCCGCCGTTTCAGGGAGCGAAGAAGAATGTCGAGTCAGCCGCGCCGCAGGGCGCGTCATGCCATGCGCGCCATCCTCTCGCGCGCTCCCTCATCCGTCGGCGGCACGCGTCTCGCCGCCGCGCTCCTTTTTTCTCCTGACGGTTCGCAGGCACCCCCACGTCCGGATCGCGGCCGCGGTGGTCTCCTCCTCCCACCTGTTCAGAGAAAATCATGAATCAATCCCTCACCCTGCGCGGGCGCCGCGCTCCGAGCCGGCTGGCACGCATCGCGTCGGCCGCGTGCCTTGTCGCCGGCGGCCTCGTCTCCACCTTTTCGGCGCATGCGCAGGCGGACACCCAGGTCCTCGAAGGCGTCTTCACCGGTGTCGACAGCGCACCGGGCTGGACGATCTCCGGCTCGCGCTGGGGCGACACCCGCAACGTGCCCACCACCGACGGCAGCGGCTGGCTGCGCCTGGCCAGCACGATGGACGTTGTCATCGGCCAGGTGCAGGCCAAGTCCAAGCTGCGCTCCAACGTGCCCGTGCGCGTGGAGTTCGACTACCTGAGCTGGGGCAGCGTCGGCGACGATGGTCTCGCCATCTACTTCGCCGACGCAAGTGCGGCTTCCGCCGGCAAGGGTGGCAAGCCGGGCGGCGGCCTGGGCTACTGCGGCATGGAAGGCGCCTACCTGGGCGTCGGCATCGACAACACCGGCAACTTCTCGCGCTGGGGCTGCGGCCAGTCGATGGCGGACGTGAGCGGCATCGAGACCCATGGCGACGCCGTGTCCGTGCGCGGCCCGCAATCCGAAAAGTACCCCTACGTCCACAGCGTCTCGATGGACGAACGCAAGAACATCTGCGGCACCTGCACCGACCGTGCCCAGGTGGATGCGGCCGCCGTGCGCCGCGTGGTGCTCGACATGGTGCCGAGCATGCCCGCCGGTTCAGGCTACGTGCTGAACCTGAAGATCAACGGCCGCGAGATCCTCAAGGACCTGAGCTTCCCCTACGCCGCGCCGGACGAACTCGTCATGGGCCTGGCCGCGACCACCGGCGCGGGCGGCTCCAACCACGAGGTGCGCAACCTCAAGGTGAGCGTGCAGGGCCCGGTGACGCCGCTCGACTGCGCCAACGGCACCGCCGCGGATGGCAAGTGCCTGCCGACCGAGAACCCTCTCAAGGCCTGGGATTCCTTCGTCGTCTATCCGGACAGGGTGATCGGCGACGCACCCAGGGAGCTGATGGATGGCGACCTGGCCCAGAAGGGCTGGGACGGCCGGATTCTTCCCGCCTTGGTTCCGGCGTCGCTGCCGGATGGCCAGTGCCTGCAGTTCGGCCTGAAGAGCACGGGCGATGCGGTCCCGGCGAAGCAGGTCGTGATCGTCTCCAGGCAGGACGATTGGGCCAATGCCGCCCAACCCACGGAAAGCACGGAGTTCACCAAGCATGGCGCGAAGGAGATCTGGGTCTCCTACTCCTCCGACAGCAACGCCACCTGGAAGGACGTGGATCCGCCCGCCATGGAGAACAACAAGGTCATGCGTGTCTTCGACCTGCCCGCGGGAACGCCGCCGCTGACCAACGTGCACGTCGCCATCTGCAAGACGGCCGACGGCAAGACCGCGCCCGTGACCGAGATCCTGGTTCGCTGAGCGCGCCAGATGCCCGGGCGTGAGCGCCCGGGTGCCCTGACCGCCACGGCGGCCGATTGCCGGCGAGGCGGTCCTTTCATCTCTTCTTTCTCATTCAAGGAACACCATGAATACATCGAATCCATCCCGCGCTTCGCGCACGTCCTGCCTGCCCCGCCGTCTCGCGCGCGCCGTGTCGCTCGTGGCCCTCGCGGCCGCGGGCGCCGGCGCGGGCTTCGCCGCCCAGGCACAGTCGATGCCGCCGTACGCGCTGTGGTCCGTCTTCAACGACGAGGTCGTCGGCAGTGCCCAGCCCGAACTGTTCGACGGCGACCTGGCCCAGAAGGGCTGGGACGGAACGAACCCGCTGCCCGAAGTGCCCGCGGCGCTGCAGGCCGGCCAGTGCGTTGAAACCGGCCTGCAGTGGGTCGACGAGGAGCAGGCGCCTCCGCAGGCCAACCAGATCGTGGTCGTGTCGCGGCAGGACGACTGGCTCAACGCGGTGCAGCCCTCGGAGGACATGGTGTTCACCCGCCACGGCGCCGTGGACATCGAGGTCCTCTATTCCTTCGACGCCGGCATGAACTACCACGCGCTGCCCGCGGTCTCGGGCAACAACAAGGTCATGCGGGCCTTCGACCTTCCGCAAGACATGGGGCTGACCAACGTGAACGTCCGGATCTGCAAGACCGCCGACGGCCGCAGCGCGCCCCTGACGGAGATCGTGCTGCGCAAGAAGGCCTGAGGCCCGTTCGCCGCGACGCCGTGCGCGTCGCGCGTCTGCGCGCCATCGAGCCGGCAGGCGTTCAGCCCGGCTGGAACTGGTAGAGCCAGGTCTCCGTCAGCGTCTGGTCCCCGTTCTTGAGGAAGAGGCGCATGTCCACCGGCTCGGTGCCCTCGGAGGTGAAGTCGAACTGTGCGCGCCAGTGCCCCGGCACGCCGTTGGGCACCGCCTCCGAGAAGACGTACGAGAACTTGCCGCGCGAGGCGGTCAGCACCAGTTCCGGCTTGACGCCGAAGGGCAGGCCCTCCAGCGGCTGCCCGATGAACTCCACCATGAACTTGCGCACGCCCGCCGGCCGCGGCTGGCCGGGCTGGCCGCCGCGGCCCATGCGTGTCGCCACGCAGCGCGCGAGCGGGGAGGGGAAGGGCTCATCCGCGCTCCAGTACAGGCGGTACTTGAGTTCGTGGCTGCTGCCGGCCGTGGCCGGCGCCTTGGGCACCCAGCAGGCGAGGATGTTGTCGTGGATCTCGTCGTCCGTCGGGATCTCGATGAGTTGCACCGAGCCTTCGCCCCAGTCGCCGAGCGGCTCGACCCAGAGGCTGGGGCGCCGGTCGTAGTACACGCCATCCTGGTAGTGGTCGAAGTTGCGGTCGCGCTGCAGCAGGCCGAAGCCGCGCGGGCGCGTGTCGCTGAAGGCCGAGGCGCGCGTCTGCTTCGGATTGTTGAGCGGCCGCCAGATGCGCTCGCCGGCGCCGTTCCAGATGGCGAGGCCGTCGGAGTCGTGCACCTCGGGGCGCCAGTCCGCGCCGTTGGACTGGGTGGCTTCGGAGTACCAGTACATCGAGGTCAGCGGCACGAGGCCGAAGCGGCCGATGTCGCGGCGCAGGAAGAGGCGGCAGTCGATGTCCATCAGCACCGCCTTGCCGCGCTGGAGCACGAACTTGTAGGCGCCCGTGATGCCGGGACCTTCGAGCAGGGCGTAGATGGTCATCGTGTTCGAGCCGTTGTCGGCGGGCGGCTCGAAGAAGAAGCGGGTGAAGGTCGGGAATTCCTCCGGCCGGTCCGGCATGGCGGCGTCGAGTGCGACCCCGCGCGCCGAGAGTCCGTATTGGTAGAGCTCGCCGATGGCGCGGAAATACGAGGCGCCGAGGAAGGCAGCCCAGTCGTTGGTCTGCCAGGGCAGCTTCTTCTGGTCGCCCAGGCGGCTTTCCTGCAGGCGGAAGCCCGCGAAGCCCACGCCGTCGGGCAGCTTGCGCGCGGGGCTGTCCGGCGGCATCGAGAAGTAGGCCGCGTCGTAGACGATCTCGCGCGCGAAGCCGTCGCCGCTCGCGGACTCCAGCACGTACATGTGAACCGGCACCTGGAAGTAGCGGCCGAGGTGGAAGAAGGTGACGGGGAAGGGCCCCGGCCCGTCGCGGAACAGCGCGTTCTCGGGCTCGAACTTGATCTTGCCGTGCTGCTCGTAGTCGATGCGTTCGAGCACGTCGGTGGGCAGCGAGCCTTCCGCGACGTAGGGTTTGGCGGCCAGCGCCTTGGCGCGGGCCACGAGCCGGTCGAAGGAAAATGGCCTCGGCTGGCTGAGGGTGAGGCCGTTGGCCGCGAGGGCTTCGGGAGAAAGGCCGAGGGCGGCGAGCGCCAGGGAGGCGCCACCGGCGGTGAGGAGTGAGCGACGATCGATCATTGGCGGGAATGTTAACGAGCCCGCGCGGCAGGCCCCGTAGGTGGAGACCGGAAACGGCCTGGCGGCCATGGGTCTCGTCCTACATGCGAATTCAAGAGCAAGGCCCGGAGTGCGCATCCGGGCCTGGCTTCCTACAGTGGAGCCATCGATCCACGACATCTCGAAAGGATGCAAATGAACATGAGCAACCTCCATGAAACACGGGCACTCGCGACAGTGAGCGATCCGCGCTGGGCCGCGGTGATGGCGCGCGACACGGCCGCCGACGGGTGCTTCTTCTATTCGGTGCGCACGACCGGCGTGTATTGCCGGCCGTCTTGCGGCGCGCGTGCGGCGCGACCCGAGAACGTGCAGTTCCACGCCACCACCGCCGAGGCCGAGCGCGCGGGCTTTCGTCCGTGCAAGCGCTGCAAGCCGGACCAGCCCGTGCTGGCCGGACAGCAGGCCGCGATGGTGGCGGAACTCTGCCGGTTCATCGAGGCGGCGGAGCAGGCTCCCACGCTGGAAGCGCTCGCGCGGCGCGCCGGGATGAGCAGCTTCCACCTGCACCGCGTCTTCAAGGACGTCACGGGCCTCACGCCCAAGGCCTACGCCGCGGCTCACCGTGCGCGGCGCGTGCGCGAGGCGCTGGCCGGCAGCGGCACCGTGACGGATGCCATCTACGGCGCGGGCTACAACTCCAACGGCCGCTTCTACGAGACTTCCAACGCGGTGCTGGGCATGACGCCGACCGCCTGGCGCGCGGGCGGCGCCGACACCGACATCCGCTTCGCCATCGGCCAGTGCGCGCTGGGCGCGATCCTGGTGGCGCAAAGCGCGCGGGGTGTCTGCGCCATCGCATTGGGCGAGGACCCCGACGTGCTGGCGCGCGAGCTGCAGGACCGCTTCCCGCAGGCGCGGCTGACCGGCGGCGATGCCGGCTTCGAGGCGCTCGTCGCCAGGGTGGTGGGCTTCGTCGAGGCGCCGGGCGTGGGCCTCGACCTGCCGCTGGACGTGCGCGGCACGGCCTTCCAGCAGCGTGTGTGGCAGGCCTTGCGGGAGATTCCGGCAGGCCGCACGGCGAGCTATGCCGAGATCGCGCGGCGCATCGGCTCTCCGAAGTCCGTGCGCGCGGTGGCGCAGGCCTGCGGCGCCAACACGCTGGCCGTGGCCATCCCTTGCCACCGCGTGGTGCGCAGCGACGGACGGCTCTCGGGCTACCGCTGGGGCGTGGAGCGCAAGGGCGCGCTGCTGAAGCGGGAGGCGGGCGAGGCATGATCGACTGGGACCGGGTGGCGGTCGATCTCGACGAGCAGGGCGGCGCGGTGATCGAGGGCTTGCTGAAGCCGCAGGCCTGTGCCGCGCTCGCGGGGCTCTATGCCCAGGACGCGCCCTTTCGCAGCCGCGTCGTGATGGAGCGGCACGGCTTCGGGCGTGGCGAGTACAAGTACTTCGACTACCCGCTGCCCGGACGCGTGGCCGCGTTGCGCGAGGCCTTCTATCCGCATCTGGCGCCGATCGCCAACCGATGGAACGAGGTGATGGGCCTCGACGTGCGCTACCCGCCAGCGCACGCCGATTTCATCGCGCGCTGCCATGCGGCGGGGCAGACGCGGCCCACGCCCCTGCTCTTGCAATATGGCCCGCAGGACTACAACTGCCTGCATCAGGATCTCTACGGCGAGCACGTCTTCCCTCTGCAGGTCGTCATCCTGTTGTCCGAGCCCGGGCGGGATTTCACCGGCGGCGAATTCGTGATGACGGAGCAGCGCCCCCGCATGCAGTCGCGTCCCATGGTGCTGCCGCTGCGGCAGGGCGATGCGGCCGTGATCGCGGTGCACCACCGGCCGGTGCAGGGCACGCGCGGCGTGTACCGCGTCAACCTGCGGCACGGCGTGAGCAAGGTGCGCGCTGGGCGGCGGCACACCGCGGGGATCATCTTCCACGACGCCGCCTGAACCCCATGCCGTGATGACACCGGATCTTTTCGAATCGCTGATCGAGCCCGAGGCGCCTTGGCGCGAGCCGCTGGAGCCTGGCGCGGTCGTGCTGCGCGGCTTCGCCCGGTCGCGCGCGGCGGAACTGCTCGCGGGCGTGGAGGCGGTGAGCGCGCAGGCGCCGCTGCGCCACATGGTCACGCCGGGCGGCTTCCGCATGTCGGTCGCGATGACCAACTGCGGCGAACTGGGCTGGATCACCGACCTCGCGGGCTACCGCTACGGCCCGCACGATCCGGAAAGCGGCAAGCCATGGCCCGCGATGCCCGCGGCCTTCGCGCGGCTGGCCCGCGAGGCGGCGGCCGACGCCGGCTTCGAAGGCTTCGCGCCGGACGCCTGCCTCATCAACCGCTATGCGCCCGGCGCCAAGCTCTCGCTGCACCAGGACCGCGACGAGCGCGACCGGCGCCACCCGATCGTCTCGGTGTCGCTGGGCATCCCGGCGGTCTTTCTCTGGGGCGGCGCGAAGCGGGCGGACAAGACGTTGCGCGTGCCGCTCCAGCACGGCGACGTGGTGGTCTGGGGCGGCCCGGCACGCTTGCACCACCACGGCGTCATGACGCTGAAAGAAGCGGCGCATCCTTCGACCGGTGCCATGCGCATCAATCTCACCTTTCGCCGGGCGGGGTAGGCGCGGCTCAACCCGCGATCAGCTTCTGAACCAGTTCCGCCGTCGTCGCGGCCGCGTACTTGCGCATGAGCCTCGCGCGATGGATCTCGACCGTCCGGTGGCTGATGGCCAGCGCCTTGCCGATCTCCTTCGAGGTCAGCCCCTTCATCACCTGCGCCGCGACCTCGCGCTCGCGCGGCGTCAGTTGCGCCTTCGCCACCCGGCGCGAGCCCAGGTCCTCGAAGGTCCAGATGCCGGCCTCGTGCGGCGCGGCGCGGTTGAGCGCCCGACCGCTCACGTGGCACCAGAAGGTCTCGCCCGCGAAGGCGCCGTGCAGGCTGCCGAGCCGCTTCATCATGCGGTTGTCGGCATAGCGCCCGCTGGCGTTGAGGATCGGCTCCATGCGCTTGCCGATGCGCTCGAACTCGGCCAGGCTCGGATAGAGCACCAGGAAGGACTGTCCGACGAGGTCGCTCCGCGAGGCGCCGAACATCTCGCACAGCTGGACGTTGCAGTCCACGATCATGCGGTGGCGCGACAGCACCATGCCCACCGGCGCCTGCTCGAAAGCCAGCCGGTAGTCGATGTCCTCCAGAATGCTGTCGGGTGTCTCCATTACGAAATACTACGTATGCCTGTACGTAGTATCGTCTCAGACTCTCAAGCATCCACCTCCACCATCACCTGCGAGGAACCATGGCGAACAAAATCTACCCCTCCGCCGACGCGGCGCTCAATGGCATCGTGGCCGACGGCCAGACCCTGGCGGTCGGCGGCTTCGGCCTCTGCGGGATCCCCGAGGCGCTGATCGACGCGCTGCGCGATTCCGGCGTCAAGGACCTCACCTGCATCTCCAACAATGCGGGCGTCGACGGCTTCGGCCTGGGCAAGCTGCTCGGCACGCGCCAGATCAAGAAGATGATCGCGAGCTACGTCGGCGAGAACAAGGAGTTCGAGCGCCAGTACCTGGCCGGCGAACTCGAGCTCGAGTTCACGCCCCAGGGCACGCTGGCCGAGAAGCTGCGCGCCGGCGGCGCCGGCATCCCCGCCTTCTTCACCAAGACGGGCGTCGGCACGCAGGTGGCCGAGGGCAAGGAGCTGCGCGAGTTCGGCGGCGAGACCTACGTCATGGAGCACTCGCTGGTGCCCGACGTGGCGCTGGTCAAGGCCGACGTGGCCGACAAGGCGGGCAACCTGCGCTTCCGCCTCACGGCGCGCAACTTCAATCCGGCCGCCGCGATGGCCGGCAAGATCTGCGTGGTCGAGGTCGAGAAGATCGTCGAGGTCGGCGAACTCGCGCCGGACGACATCCACCTGCCGGGCATCTACGTGCATCGCATCGTGCTCAACGCGCACCCCGAGAAGCGCATCGAGAAGCGCACCGTGAGCGCCGCCGCGCCGGTCGACGCGGCGGCAGCCAAGGTCGAGGCCCAGGCCGCCATCGCGCAGGCCGCGGCCGGCAGCGAGATCCCCGTGCCCAAGGTACCCGTCAACAGGAAAGAAGGAGCCTGACATGCCCTGGACCCAAGACCAGATGGCCGCGCGCGCGGCACAGGAACTCGAGGACGGTTTCTACGTGAACCTCGGCATCGGCATCCCGACCCTTGTCGCCAACTTCGTCGGCGACAAGGAAGTCTGGCTGCAGAGCGAGAACGGCATGCTGGGCATCGGCCCCTTTCCGACCGAAGACCAGGTCGACGCCGACCTCATCAACGCCGGCAAGCAGACCGTGACCACGCTGCCGGGCAGCGCCATCTTCGGAAGCCACGACAGCTTCGCCATGATCCGCGGCGGCAAGATCAACCTCTCCATCCTCGGCGCCATGCAGGTGAGCGCCAAGGGCGACCTCGCCAACTGGATGATCCCCGGCAAGATGGTGAAGGGCATGGGCGGCGCGATGGATCTCGTCGCCGGCGTGAAGCGCGTCATCGTGCTGATGGAGCACGTCGCGAAGAAGAAGGACGGCACCGAGGACCTGAAGATCCTCGAGAAGTGCACGCTGCCGCTGACCGGCGTGGGCGTGGTCGACCGCATCATCACCGACCTGGCCGTCATGGACGTGACGCCGGAGGGCCTCAAGGTCATCGAGCTGGCCGAGGGCGTGAGCTTCGACGCGCTGCAGGCCAAGACCGGGGTTGCGCTGATCCGCTGAGGCACCTCGCCGTGCCGAACGCCACCGACGCATTGCACGGCATCTGGCGGCGGGCTGGGTTGCCCGTGGAGGCGCTGGCTTGTGCGGTGCTGACAGGTGCCGACCCGGTGCTGCCTTCGTCCTTCGCGGTGGGCGCGGCGGCGCAGGCCAGCCTTGCCGCGGCCGCGCTCGCGGCCTGCGAACTGGGCCACCTGCGCGGCACAGCGCGGCAGCAGGTTACCGTCGACATGCTGCACGCCGCGCTCGAATGCACGGCGTGGTTCAGCATCGACGGCCGCGTGCCGGACCTCTGGGATCCGTTCTCCGGGCTGTACCGCTGCGCCGACGGCTGGGTGCGCATCCATGCCAACTTCGCGCATCACCGCGAGGGGGCACTGCGCATTCTCGGGCTCGACCCCGCCAAGGCCACGCGTGCCGACGCGGAGGTGGCACTGACGAAATGGAAGGCGCTGGACTACGAGAATGCGGCCGCCGAGGCCGGCCTCGTCGTCGCCGCGATGCGCCGCTTCGATGAATGGGATGCCACGCCGCAAGGCCGCGCGGTGGCCGCGCAGCCACTCTTCACCATCGAGCGCATCGGCGATGCTCCACCGCGCGAGCTGCCGCCGCTGGGCGAGATGCAACGCCCGCTCAGCGGCCTGCGCGTGCTCGACCTGACGCGCATCCTTGCCGGCCCGGTCGGTGGACGCGCGCTCGCCGCCTATGGCGCGGACGTGATGCTGGTCAATTCGCCCCACCTGCCCAACATCGAGGCCATCGCGGACACCAGCCGGGGCAAGCTCTCCGCGCATGCGGACCTGCGCGCCGGCGCGGGGCGCGATGCGCTCACGGGCTTGCTGGGCGACGCGCACGTGTTCATCCAGGGCTACCGGCCCGGCGGGCTCGCGTCGCTCGGCTTCGGGCCGCAGGACGCGGCCCGACATCGGCCCGGCATCGTCTACGTCTCGCTCACCGCCTACGGCACGCAGGGGCCGTGGGCACGGCGGCGCGGTTTCGACTCGCTCGTGCAGACGGCCATGGGCTTCAACCACGCGGAGGGCGAAGCGGCCGGGGAGGGCAAGCCCAGGCCGCTGCCGATGCAGATCCTGGACGAGGCAACTGGCTGCCTGATCGCGATGGGCGCGGCCGCGGCGATGTGGCGCCAGCAGCGCGAAGGCGGAAGCTGGCACGTGCAGCTCTCGCTGGCGCAGACGGGGCAGTGGCTGCGCGGGCTGGGGCGCGTCGAAGATGGCTTGAAGATCCAGAAGCCCGACATGACCCCTTGCATCGAAAGTTCTGCCTCCGGGTTCGGCGAACTGCGGGGGCTGCGCCACGGCGCCCGGCTGTCGCGCACGCCGGCCGGATGGACGCGGCCCTCGATGCCCCCAGGCAGCCATCCGCCTGCGTGGCCCGCGATCGGCGCCGCCGGCTGACGCCCTCTCACCACTTCAGGTCGAGCGCCACCCTCGCGTTGAGGCCGCCGTCGGTGCCGGCGCCGCTGTCGTAGCCCAGCCCGGAACTGAGCCTCGCGTTGCGCGTGAGCTGCATGCTCAGGCCCAGGCCGATGGCGCCGCCGCCGCTGGCGCTCGTGCCTTCGCGTCGCGTGCCGCCGAGGCCGTGGTGGATGCCGACGCTTGCATGGAACGACGTGCCCGACGAGAGCGATGCACGGAATCCGATCTCCAGCTCGCCCCACGTTCCGCCCATGTCGCGACGGTAGGCCAGCGCGCCATTCGCGGTGTCGTAGCGCGCGGCGCTCCGGCCGGCGAATTCATGCCATGCGTTCACGCGCAGCCAGGCACTGCCGGCCGGATCGCCGGGATTCGCTTCGCCCCAGTCGCGCACCACGCGCGCGCCCGCGCGGCCGAGCACGCTGGTGCTGCCGCCCAGGCGCACGGCGTTGCCATGGCTGTCGCGCAAGCCGTCGAGGTGCGCGCGCTGGACGATCCATTGGGCCTGCGGTTCCACGCGGGTCCGTGCGTCCAGCGGGATCGACCGGCCCGCTTCGAGCGAGGCTGCCGCGCCCCAGCCGGTGGTCTGCCCGGTGATGCCTTGCACCGAGCGCGTGCGCACCTGTGCGTAGCGCAGGTACTGGCCCACCGCGTCGAGATACCAGCCTTCGTTGCTCGTCCGCGTCCAGTAGCTGCCCACGCCCCGGGCCCGCAGGGTGTTGCGTCCCGCGGCGCTGCCGTCGAAATGCATCACGCTGGCCTGTTGGCCGCCCGCGCTCGCGTAGCCGCCGATGCGGTCCTCGATCGCGTCGCCGCGCCAGAGCGGCGTGTCGGCCCCGGCTTGCACGCCGCCGCCGCCGTAGTCGAAATCGGCGCCCCGTGCCTGCAGGCCGCCACCCCGCACGCGCCCATCGGTGGCGAAGGCGCGCGCCCAGTAGTGCGTTCCACCTTCGCGGGTGCGGCCGTGGCGTGTGTCCGCGGTGGCGAGGGCCTGCAGGCCGAGGTTCTGCGCCATCGCGGCCAACGCGTTGTTCAGCGAGACTTCCGGACTGGCGGCCGCCACGACACGCGGCAGCGCGGCGACGGCGGCCGGCGGAACCGGAAGGTCCGGGCCGGCCGAGGGCGGTGGTACCTCGACAGGGCGGTTGTCCTTGGAGCGCAGATACCAGCCCTCGTGCGCATCCTGGAAGAGTTCGTACTGAAAGGGGCCTGCCACCACCGGTGCGACCAGCACAAACGCGGAGGCGCTGCTGGTCGCGCCGTTCGCCAGGCCCACGATCTGGATGCCCTGGCCGCCCGTGAGCCCGCCGAGGCCGCCCTGGTTGCGCACCTTGATCCGCGTGCTGCCGCCAGCGCGTCCGCCATCGACGAGAAGCCGGTCGGTGGCGGCGTCGCCGCCGCCGAGCACCGAACGGATGTCGAGCTGGCCGCCGAGGCCTTCGTAGTCGCCTTGCACCGTCAAGGTCCCGAGCCTGGCGGATGTGCCGGGGCTCACGGTGCCGGCATTGCCGACCTTGCCGCGCACCACGCCCGTGCCGCCAAGCTCGGCACCGGCATTGACCGTGACGGGTGAGGCGATCGACCCCGTCACCTGAAGCCGGCCTCGCCCGACGGTCGCGGGTCCGGTCATGGTGCTGTCGCCGCGGAGATCGAGCATGCCGGCACCGGTCTTGAGGAGACTGCCGGTGCCGCTGAGCGCGCCGGCATGGATGCCGTCGGTGCCTTGGTCGAAGACGAGCCTGCCTTCGTTGACGACGTCGCCTTGCAGGCTGCCGGTGTCGGCCACGAGGATGCCGTCCGCGATGGTCCATTTCCGCGTTGGCGAGCCGGTACCGGTGAGGGTCCAGGTGCCGGCCCCTTCCTTGCGCAGCAGTTCGAATCCGTCGATGCCATGGTCGATGCGGCCGACGTCGAAGCGGCCGCCGGCCGCGCCGCCGAGGACCAGCGTGTCCGCGCCCGCGCCGCCGCCGAGCCGGGTCGCGGCTGCGATGGCGCCGGCATCGCTGATTTCCAGCCGGTCGCCTCCGCTGCCCAGCGTGATCGCGCCGTTGCCGCCATCGAGCGTGCCGGCCACGAAGACCGTGTCGTCGCCGTCCCCCAGATCGCCGGTCACGCGCAGGCTGCCCCCGTTCTCGACACGCAGGGTGCTCGCGCTGCCTGCCACGTTCCCGAGGACCGCCGGGCCGCCCGCCGCCTGGAAACTGCCGCCGATGCTGAGGCGGCCGTTGCCCAGCGTGAGCGTGTCGCTGCTCAGGGCGTTCAGGACTTCGAGCGTCCCGCCCGTCACGTTCGTGTGTCCGGCCGCATTGACGGGCGCGGTGAGCGTGGTCGTGCCGCTGCCCGTCTGCGTCAGCGTGCCCGTTCCGGAGATCGTGTTGTCGACCCGGTAGGCATTGCCGCGATCGAAGACCAGCGTGGCGTCATTGATGATCGCGCCGCTTCCGAGGCTCCCACCGGCACCGCCGCCGCCCAGCTTCAGCGTGCCGGCCTCGATGGTGGTGGTGCCGCTCGCGAGGTGCGTGCCGGTGAGCACCAGCGTCCCGCCGCCGCGCTTCGCGAAAGCGCCGGTGGTCGCGGGGGTGGCGCCGGAGATCGTGAGCGTGGTCCCCGGGTCGCTGACCTCGATGCCGCTGCGCGTGTTGTTGGTGAGCGTGTAGCCGCGGTCGATCGTCACCGTGGCGCCGGTGTAGCGCAGCGTGCCGCCGTCGAAGACCAGGTTGGCGGCGCTCGCGCTCGATGCGCCGATGCTGCTGGCGCTTCCGCCGTCGGCCAGCACGGGCGCCGTCAAGGTGCCGGCGCTGACGTGGGTGCTGCCCGTGTAGGTGTTTCCGCCGCCCAGCACCCAGTGGCCCGTGCCCATCTTGTGCAGCTGCAAGGGCACCGCCGCGTTGGCGAGCACCCCGAGCATGCCGTTAGCGCCGGTGTTCGTGCCGGCCAATGTCAAGCTCGCGTTCGATGCCGTGGTGAAGGCGTTGACCGGCGCGCTCGTGAAGACCAGCGGCCCGCTGCCGCTGGATTCGAGCCAGGTGTTGCCCAACTGCATCCGCAGGACGCGATTCGTCGTGTCGCCGCTGCCGGTGTAGCGCAGGATGCTGGGGCCCGACGCCGCGTAGCCCCACGAAATGGTGCCATTGGCCGCGGTGGCGGGAGCGCCCAGCGCGCTCGGTCCGCCGCCGACGTCGCGGATCGAGTTGAATTCGAGCGCGAATTCGCCCGCCAGCGTGGTGGGCCCGGCGTAGGTGTTCGCCGCGCTCAGCACGAGGGTGGCGGAGCCGGTGCCGGAACTTGCCGCGAGCCCGCCATTGGCGATGACGGCATCGATCCGCAGGCGGTTTGTGTTGAGGTTGCCGTTGATGAAGTTGATCGTCCGCGTGGCACCCCCGAGATTCAGGTTGCCGCTGATCACCGGTGCCAGCGGCGTGCCGAGCGCGTTCACCGTGATGTTGCCGTTGAGCGTGAGCGTGCCGGTACCGGTCGTCACGCTGACGGCGCTGGTCGCGCTGGAGCCCGTGCCGCCCAGCGTCAGCGCGTTGATGGTGGCGTTGAAACCATTCAGGTCCAGCGTGGAGCTTGTGCCCGCGCCGAGGCCGAGGACGGTCACCGCGCGGTTCGCGGGCAAGGCGTTGTTGGCGGCGAGGCGCAAGCTTCCGGCGTTGACGACGGTGCCGCCCGTGTAGCTGTTGATGCCGCCGAGCGTGAGCGTGCCGCTGCCGGACTTGGCGAGGCTGCCGCCACCTGCGATGACCGAATCGATGCGTGCGTCGAAGGCGGCTGTGCTTGCCGTGGGCGCCGTGCCGGCGAGGGTCAGCGTGCCGCCCGCGATCCGGTAGCCGCTCGTGGCGAAGCCCAGGGCGTGGACCGTGATGGCGCTCCCCAGCGTGACGGTGCCGGCCGTGCCGCCGAACACGGCGTCATCGGCGGAGGTATTGGTCCAGGGGCGGTATGCGGTGCCCGTCCACCACAGCGGGGTGGCGGTATTCCATGCGCCTGAGCCGCCCACCGCGCCCGGTGCGCCCACGCCATCGGCATCCCAGCTCAGCGATGCCGCGTGGCCGGCTGGCGCGAACGACAGCGCGAGCGCGGCGGCAAGCAGGCGCGGGCCGACGGCCTGCGGCGGTGCCTTGTCTCTTCGGCGGCGGCGCCGGCTCACCACTTGAGGTCGAGCGCCACGTTGGCGGCGATGGCGTTG